>JBFWWV010000013.1:0-168928 GCA_050245995.1 Planctomycetota bacterium
CGATCTCACGCCGCACGATCAACCCAGTGGGTTGGCACTACACGCACTTTCGAGGGGGTGGCCCGCGCCGTTGCTGGGCCGGCGGGTCGCGAATCGCCGAAAGTCGTCTCCAGCTGCGGAACTTGGGTTAGCGCCGCGTCTCTGGGTGTCGGAGGAAGGCGCATCGTTCTTGGCGTTGCGATCCACGCCGCAGATCGCGAGACTGGTGCCCGCGGCTTGGCTTTGCTCGGGGGGTACCCGCGGGCTCCCGGGGTGTGCAGTCGGCCTCAACAACCGAATCAACGAGGCTGGACAACCAGGACGCTGCCAATGTCGTGTGCGCTGACTCGCTTCGGTGAGTCCGAACCAGAATCGACGAGAATGCCAATCGCGCTGTCGGGAAGCCAGAACTTCTGATTGTCGATGTGTGCCTTGGACAAGTCTACCACCATGTCCGAGGGCATTGGGGATCCGGGGCCCAGGATGTGGATACTGTAGCCCGATTGCTGGGTGCTTCGCACCGTGACCCAGCGTCCCGGCAGGGACACATGCGTCTCCGGTATCTGGGAGTTGCTGTCGAGAACTGCCTCTTGAGGTAGGATCCAGCCCCGGCACACAGGGGCACGAAGGCCATCGAGCCACTCGACTACCAAGATCGGGCTTCTCAAAGAGAGGGCAAACCAAGACATGCCCTCTTGGTCCCGTAGCATGACCGTGTTCCAGAGTCGCGGATTACCCAGGCCTCGCTTGTAGTAGCCCATGCGAACGGCGCCTCCCAACAACGGGTCCACGCGATAGGAACGCAGTTCATGTCTGGATGGGATTCGCACTTGGACAAGGGAATGAGCATCATCCCACTGTGTGGGTGCGTCAACAGGACCGCCAACCGAATCACCATAGAATAGAGTTGCCTGGCTTGACCGGACGAGATCGGGGATCGCCAAGTGACCCAACCCAGTATCGGGGTCGAGTGCAATGTTGGTGAGCCCGATCTGCAGTGATTTTGGCTGACACAGGACAGATGGATGGCTCCAGTTGGTCACCACCACCGTCCACTCGCGTCGGAGGGTTGGGTTGAAGTCCACCACGGTCGTCCTGTTCGCATGGACCGTGATAACTGTGGGGTGCTCAAAGCGGGTGGACATGCCTTTGCCCGGGACCCACCATTCCAGATAGTAGTCCCCGGGCGGCAGTTGCGAGAACAGCCAGCCTTCTCCGTCGATGGTGGCCTTGAGGCCCCTGCCCGGCACTTCGGACGGGAGGGCATCCTCACGTCGTGCCACGGCATGCCACTCCTTTCCTGCTCTCGGATCGCAACGAACCCGAATCGCGCCATGAACTGGCGGGGTGAGCAATATGTCGTTCTCTGCGTCGGTGCGGGCGTCTTCGAGTTCCAGGCTGATGTCGCCGTAGTCTGTGCTGAAGGTCAGCGAGGTGACGCCAATGTTGTGGAGCGCCTTGATGTCCACAAGTGGGCTCACCATAGACGACGTGATATCAGAGCCAGCGTCGCGTACTCGATATGGTGAACGATGATATCTGGCGCCCGCCAGGACCTTGGCTCCAAGCAATGCGGGGGCGATCAGTTCCAGCGTAATGCCGGTCGATGCCATGGTGGCTGGCCACTCCGGTGAGCCAGTTTCCCGGCACACCAGAGCGTGGCGGTCGCCTGGCGGGTAGATGCTCAGGTAGTAAGCCTCGAGTGTGAGCGAGGGAACGAATGCCCGAATCCGGCCATGGTCATCAGTCCTTACGATCTCCTGCCACTGGTTATCCACGGACCTCAGCAGGATCACGCGTGCTGACAATGGCTCACGGGCCTCGAGTCGGATGTTTGCGTGCAGCCAGTCTCGGTTTTCCAGTGATGTGCGTTCACCGGTGCTGCTGGCAGCATCGCCGCTTGCCCCGCCTCGAAGCGCTGCTTGGTCTGAGTGTTCGGGATCTCCGGCTGAAGGCCCTTCCTCTGGCCTCCCGGCACGTTCCGAAAGCAGAGCAAACGCCACTGCAGTGGCTGCGAATACGAAGGCCAGCAGGCCAAGACCTCGCCTCGTGATCTTGGCCAATGTCATATGGCATCAGTCTTCTTGAAGCGTCATGGAGCCAAGCCCGGCGTCGCCCCACTCCATTGAGTACGTCGGCGGATCCATGTTGTTGCCGCCCTGCACCAGGGTTGGCGTAGCGGGTCCGTTTGGAATGGGCGAAGCCACTGCGACCAACGCGTCGCTACCCGACGGCTTGTTGTGCATGGCGACTTCTGCGATCACGTTGCCGTCCTTGTCCTTGATGATGGAGCCTTCCAGTTGGTCCCCGGAACGTCGATCACCTCGATAGGGAACCGTCGTTGCGCTCCCAGGTGTATGTGCCACTGGCCGGCAGGTCCGGGTTCTGCGCGACAGCCACGGTGCACAAGAGCATGGTCGAGATTGTTGCGGCCAGTTGAGTCGAGTTCATCAGGCGGCTCCCGGTGCCTGCCGCATCGAGGTTGTCGGGGTTGGTCAGCCAGAGGTAACGCGAGCCCTTCAGCGAATCGTCGCCGAGTGCGAGCAGCGCCTTGTGCTCATGGCGGCGCACGCGGTCCACGGCCTCGCCGAGGTGGCCGGCAACGTGGAACTTGTCGAAGGCGATCTTCCGGTCCGCGTCCGGCACGTGCTCCGATGCCGAGCTGATGAAGGGGCTCCACATGTCCATCGCGATGGACTCGATCGCAGCGAGTTGCTCCTCCGTGAGGGAGCAGAAGAAAGCATCCAGGCTCTCCCGCTTGCGGTCGTCGGCGACGTGCAGAACAACACCGCCATCGAGGTCGGTGACGATCGTCACGTATTCGTGGCGGCGCTGGAACGAAGTCTCGTCTACCCCAAGGCTACGAACGCAGACGTTCTTCCGACGCAGAAGGCCGCGGGTCACGGCCCGTGCCATGATGCCGTCGACCTGGTCCCAACTCAGGCGCAGCTGCTCGGCGACGGCCTTGATCGATGCGAGCGAGCGCAACCAGTCGATCACGACCGCTTCCATGAGCGCCGTGAATCCAGAGCCGGGCTCCGCCCATGGCACGCGGACCTGCTTCACGCCGTGTTCGGCACGGTTCACCCGGGCCACGTCCGCGACCAGGATCGTCTTGAACTGGCATGTGTCCAGATGCCGCCAGCTCCGCTCGCGAGCGTCGTGGCGCGGGCAAGCCTCGCCGCACTCAGGGCACGTCAACCGGGCACCGGACTTCGCGGCAACGGTTACGCGCACCTCGCCACCGGCGACGTCGAGCTTGACGTCTCGGAACTTCCCAGGGATCGACGAGGCCGAGGATGCGGGCGTACAGGTCGCGGTCTTGCATCCCGCCAAACTACTACGCGTGACCACGCAAGGCCCGTCGTCGCCGCCCCGGGGTTCCGTCGCCATCAGCGTCGGCCACACCCCGTGGCGCAGCGAATGGCCGACGCTGATGGCGACGGAACGGAGGCGTGCCGCCACCGGCAGTTCTCGAGCCGGATGCCGAGGCCCCTCTACCCACACGGATTCCTGAAGGCCCGGCGGAGGTCTTGGGGCAGGCATGGAGGCCGTGGTGCCCGGACCAGGGCAGACCGGATCCGACCCGCGAGGTCCGGCGGCCCGGAGTGCGGGATAGCGCCGCACGAAGTCCTCGACGTACTCGATGCCCGCGAGGTCGAGGTGGTTGGTCGGCTCGTCGAGGATGAGCAGGTCCGCGGGGGTCGTCATCAGGATCGCGAGCTGCACGCGCGACTGCTCGCCGCCGCTGAGCACCGCGACGTCCTTCTGGCGGCCGCCCGCGTCGAAGCCCAGGCCGTCGAGGACCTTCTCGACCTGGTGGTCGTGGTCGTAGCCGCCACCCGCCTCGAACGCCGCCTGCAGGTGGCCGTACTCCGCGAGCGCCGCCTCCTCGCCGGTCGCCATGCGCGCCTCGAGCGCCCGCATGCGCGCGGCGAGTTGCTGGTGTTCGCCCGTGCCGTGGCGCGCGAGCTGCAGGACCGTCGTGCCCGCGGGCATCTTCGGCATCTGCGCGCCGTAGGCGATGCGTAGGTCCTTGCGGCAGTTGCGCTGGCCGGTGTCCGCGTCGTCGGTGCCCGCGAGGATGCGCACCATCGTCGTCTTGCCGGCACCGTTGTCGCCGATCACACCGATGCGGTCGCCTTCGTCGATGCGCAGGGACAGCCCGTCGAGGATCGGGTACTCGCCGAAGCGGCGCGTGATCTTCTCGAGGGTGACCAGGGTCATCGGCGGAGGGCGGAGGTGCCCGCGAAGGATGCCGCTTCGGCGCCGGTATGGAAGGGGGGGGCAGCCCGCGCGCTCACCACCAGACCGCGATCGTCATCAGCTCGAACGGCGACAACGCCGCGTCGAGGACGAGCGTCAGCGGCGTCTGCACGAGGCGGCTCAGCGTGCCGCTCGCGGGGCCGCACGAATGGACGGCGATCGTCCGCGAGCGATCGGCGCGCGGCGGCTCGCACGGCGTCAGGCGGCACTCGGCCTCGAACACGTCGATCGCTGCGCCGAAGTAGCCGGTGCCGCGGTGCACGCCAGGCAGGTCGGCGAAGCCGTCCGGGACCTTGTTGGTGTGGGCCCGTTGCGGCGAGCACACGAACCAGCAGCGCGGCGGCCCAGCGTGGTGGGGATCGGGCAGCACCTCGAGCGCGCACGCTTCTGGGACCTCGCGCCACAGGCGCACCGCCTCGGCCGCGTGTTCGTCGGGCTCGATCGCGAGCCATTCGCCGTTCGCGAACGGCGGCGTCCACGGATCGGCGCGGCCCCCGTCGCGGGTCCGCCACGCCACCTCTCCGGCGACGCGGACGACCAGCCGCAGCGTCGGGGTCGCGGCCGCGCCCTCGTCGTCCGCCGCGGTGATCGGCACGTCCTCTCGGGCCTGGCTCGGTCGGCCCCCGCGCCAGATCCCGAACGTGAAGCAGGATGGCAGCACGAAGACCGCGGCCATGACGACGGCGGCGGCGTGCAACCAGCCTGCGCAGAGCGCCTTCCTCATGCCCCCGACGATACCCGCCAAGCCGCCCGCCGGCATGCGACGGGTCGGATCGCCAATCACAGCACGCGGTACTCCATCGCCCTCGGCTCCTGGCCGACGATCATGTCGACGAACAGGCGACCCTTGGAGATCGGCCGCCGCTCGGCGCTGTAGGAAGTCCAAAAGGGAGTCCCGACCCGCCGATCGGGTCGGGGCGAGTTGTCGATGGTATCCGCCGGGCCGGGAGCCCTGCTGATTCTGGTCGGGCGGAGGTCTTGGGGCAGGCATGAGGCCGTGGTGCCCGGACCAGGGCAGACCGGATCCGACCCGCGAGGTCCGGCGGCCCGGAGTACGGCGAGCTGTCGACCCGTCACCACGGCAGGCGCTGCTGCGGCGGCGGCCTGGCGGCGGCGACGACCGACGCATCGGTGGGCAGTCCGAGGCAGCGGAGGATGTTCTCGATGGCCCTCGGATCGAACACGGCGGCGACCAGCCGTCGCGGTCCCTTGCAGTGCGGGCAGGTGAGCACGTCGATCAGGAACACCCGCCGGAGCAGTTCGGCCCAGGTGTAGGCCTTGCGCTGGAAGCGGTGGCGTGACGGGCATGGGGGACCGGTGGCGGCGGCCGCGAGCCGAGGCCCAGTCTCTGGATGGCAGAGTCGGGTGGTCCCTGGTCGCGGTCCTCGCCACCACTGCGATCGACCGGGTCGGGCACGACGCGGTCGCGCAGGCCGGCCGCCGGGGCGAGCACCCCGTGGTAGGTGACGAGGTGCCTGCGCGGCCGCGGGATCAGCGCGCACAAGCGTTCGATCAGCGTGTGCGGGCTGAAGACGACGTGCGTGGAGCCGTTGCGGTAGCGGCGCTTGAGCTTGTAGAGGATGGTGCCGTCGTCCGTACGGGTGAGCCGATCGAGCACGATTGGGCGGCCGGGCGGCGTGGCGGCACAACTGCTCGAGGCGGTCGACGAGGCCACCCGGGATGCGCACGGCGGCGTGGAGCGAGAAACCGTCGAGGTCCTGGCAGAGCCGCCCCTTCAGGAACGGCCGGTCGTCCGTGCCGCGGCCGAGGCGCGGGTCGAGCTGCCCGCGGCGGCGCCCGGTGGCGGTGCGGCCCTGGACGGCAGCGGCGCAGAGGTCCTGCAGCAGATCGGGTTCCGTGTCATCGGACGGCGCGTCGGCGTCGTCGGTGGGCAGCTTGCCGCGCTTCTGCAGCGCGCGCAGGACGCGGCTCTGGATCCGGCGTACCAGGAGCGCGACCTCCTCGTCGGTGAGGTCGGGGTGGGGATGGAAACCCATGCCCTGCGCGCCGGGCACGCGCGCGAACACGCCGTCCATCCACAGGCCGTGGAAGTGCAGGTTCAGCCGCAGGCCCGAATCGAAGCGCTGCTCGAACACGACTGCGCCGGCCTGGGGGCGCGGCAGCCCGAGCCTTCGGGCGCGGCTGCGGTAGAAGCCACTGACGGCGCGGGCCAGCACCCTGCGGACCACAGCGCAACTGCCGTGGTCGTAGGCGCACAGGTAGCGGATCCGGTGCGGCAGCGACAGCACCCACTGGCGCACCGGGACCTCGGGAAAGACGTGGTCGACGAGGTGCGCGGCGAGGTCGGCCATCCGCCGGGCGCCGCACGACGGGCAGAAGCCGCGGCGCTTGCACGAGAACGCGACCAGTTCGTCCCGGCGGCACCGCACGCAGTGCACGCGGCAGAAGCCATGGGCCAGGATGCCGCACTTCAGGCAGTCGCGCAGCTCGCGGACGACGAAGCGGGGCAGGTCGCGGCCGGACTCCTGGTCTTCGGCGCGCGCCAGGAAAGTCTCCGGGTTCTGCTGCAGGCTCCGGTAGAGCACCGACAGCTCGGGTTGCCGCCGCTCGCGGTGTCCGCCGGAGTCCCCCACGGAGAGCTGTCCACTGAGGGGGGATGGCCCCGATCTCACGGCATGGCTCGCGAGCGAGAAGTACGAGACCGGCGGCATCGCCAAGGACGGCGCCAAGATGGTGCAGGCCGTCGCCAGCGCCAACGTGCCGAAGATCACCGTGCTGATCGGCGGCAGCTTCGGCGCCGGCAACTACGGCATGTGCGGCCGCGCCTACCAGCCGCGGTTCCTGTTCACCTGGCCGAACTCGCGCATCTCGGTGATGGGCGGCGAGCAGGCGGCCGGGGTGCTCGCGCAGGTCAAGAAGGACCAGCTCGAGGCGCAGGGGCAGACGCTGTCGGCGGCCGACGAGGACAAGTTGAAGGCGCCGATCCTCGAGAAGTACGAGACCGAGGGGCATCCGCTCTATGCGACGGCGCGGCTGTGGGACGACGGCGTGATCGACCCGCGGCAGACGCGCTCGGTGCTGGCGCTGGCGCTGTCGGCGAGCCTGTGCGCGCCGATCCCGGACTGGCAGGCGCCGGTGTTCCGGATGTAGGTTCGGCGTCGGCACGTCGGGTCGCGCGCGATCCAGCGGGTCTGATCGACCGGGTCCGCTCGATCGGGTCTGATCGACCGGGAGCGCGGTCCCGCCTCGCTGGCCGCGCCTTGCACGGTCCGGTGCCACGGCCGGTTGGCGCCTGCCGATCACCCGCCCGCGCTGCATGGTCGAAGGGCGTTCATGCGGTGGAACGCCCGTCTGCTCCTCGGCGCCCTCGCGGGCACGGCCCTGCTCCTCGTCGCGGTCGTCCACGAAGGGGGGCATCCGGCTTGGCTATGGTGCGCACCCAGCCTGCTGCTCGTGACGGCGATCGCGCTGGGCGGAGTGGTGGCGCGCTGCGGGCCCCGGGTCACGGGTCGCCTGCTGCGCAGCATGGTCCTCGGCGTCGACTCCGGCGCTGCGGATGACGACGAACTGGCGAGCGCGGCGGCGGTGCTCGAGCGCACGACGTTGCTCGCAGCGTCGGTGGGCTTCGGCGCCGGCTTCGCGGCGGCGGTGGCGTCGCTCGCGGAGCCGACCCGGGTCGGGCCGCACCTCTGGCGCGGGATGACGAGCCTGCTGTACGGACTGTGCCTCTGCGCCTTCGTGGTCCTGCCGCTGCGGCGACGGGTCGAGTCGGCGGTCGGCGTCGATCACCCGTCGATGCCTCGGTCGGGCGGGCGGCCAGTGCGCGTGCTCGCGACCCTGGGCGTCGTGCTCCTCGGCCTCGCCGCCTGGCCCGGGGCAGCCGCCTTCTCCGTCGCCGCCTCGGTCCCTGGTGTCGCGTTCGTTCTGGCGGTCGTGGTGCCCGCGCTCGTGACCGGCGGGCGAACGGGTGCGAGCGCGGACGAATGGCGCTGGCTACCCGACGCGTTGGTGTGCGCCGCGGGCATCGGGGTCACGTGCCGCGTCCTCCACACGTGTTCCGTGCTGGATCAACCGCAGCTCCTGCTCGGTGCGATGGGCTTCGCCGCAGCCGGGTCGATTGCGCCGCTGACCGCCGCGGCGTTGCTGCGGGTCGGTCCCGCCGGGCCGCGGCCGGTGGCCGTCATGGGTCGGGGCAGCGACGCGTACTGGTGGGTCACCGTACCCGCCGTCGCCGCGCAGCTGCTGCTCCTGGTGTTCCTCTGGCAATGGCTCGGCGGCGTGGATCCGAGCGTGACGGCCGCCCCGCGGTGAGGACGCGGCCGGCTGCACATCGCGCCGAGCTGCGGTTCAGTACGAACCGATCGCCAGCGTCAGCGCATCCGTGGCCGCGATCCGCGTGATCGCGAGCGCCGGCGAGAACTCCACGGCCGCGACCGTGTGGTGAAACACCAGTCCCACGAACGCGGGATCGTTCGGCACGAAGACACCCGCGCTGGCCGCGCCGCCGGTGGGCAGCGGCAGCAGGTAGCTGAGCAGGTCGGGATCGATCCACTGCGTGCAGCCGGGACCGGCAGCGGGGTGCAGCAGCGACAGCGGCGCGTTCGCCGTCGACAGGCCGAGCTGCCACACGGCGATGGTTCCCGGCGCGAAGCCGCTGGTCGTGCTCGCGAACGTGGCGCCGAGCCACGGCAGCGAGTCTGCGGTCAGCGACAGCGGGCCGGCGCTGCCGGCGCAGCCGATGCCGAATCGGACCGCGGTGGCCGGGCAAGGGGAGGCGAGCCGGGCGATGCCGGCGGACACCAGCCCGTCGAGGATCGCGAACTCGCCGACGACGACGATGCTGCCGTCACGCGCCACCGCGACGTCGCGCACGAGGTCATCGGTGCCGCCGTCGACCGCGGTCCACGTCGCGCCGGAGAAGCGCATGAGGCCGCGGCTGCCGTCCGGCAGCGCGAAGGCGCCACCCGCGAGGACGTCGCCGCCGGGCAGCACCGCCAGGGACCCCGGCGCCTCGCTGGGCCCGGTGCCGACCGGCGTCCACGCGCTGCCGTTCCAGCGCGTGACGTGTGCGCCCAAGAACGTGCTGATGGACGCGACCAGGAGGTCGCCGCCGCTCACGGCCAGCGCCCGGACCGCAGCCGGGCGGCCACCACCCACGGACTGCCACCCTGTGCCGTCCCAACGCGCGAGGTGGTTCACCGGCACCCCGCCGGCGGTCTGGAACGACCCGCCGACCACGAACTCGCCGGACGGCAGCAGGCACAGCGCTTCGGCGCGGGGCTGACCGATGCCCCCGACGGGGTTGGCGAGGCCGGTGCCGAACGGACTCCACGCAGCGCCGTCCCACACGGCGATGCGCCCACAGGGCGTGCCGCCTGCGGTCTGGAACCGACCGGCCGCCACCAGGCGGCCGTCGGGCAGCGCCAGCAGGGCGTGCACGGTGTCGTCGACGCCGCCGCCGAGCGGGGACCAGGTGACGCCGTCCCAGCGCGCGATGTTGGCCGCGGCGACGCCGCCCGCCGTCTGGAACGTGCCGGCCGCGATCAGGTCGCCGCCGGGCAGTTCGGCCAGGGCCTCGACGGTCCCGACGATGCCGCCGCCGAGCGCCGCATAGGTTGTGCCGTTCCATCGCGCCACCGCGCTGGCGGCGACGCCGCCGACCGTCGTGAACGCGCCGGCGACCGCGGTGTCGCCGTTCGCGAGCGGCAGGACCGCGTGGGCCGCGGCGTCGATGCCGTCGCCGAGCGCGTGCCAGCCGTTGGCGTCCAGGCGGGCCACGTGCAGGGCGCGGGTGTTCTGCATGCGCGAGAACTCGCCGCCGGCGACGAGGTCGCCGTTCGGCAGGGTCGTCAGCGTGCGCACGAACGCGTCGGCGTCGTACGCGCCCTGCCAGTCGGTGCCGTTCCAGAACGCCAGGTAGTTGGTGGGGATCGGGCCGGCGTAGGTCATCTGGCCGCCGATGTACATCGCGCCGGACGGCAGCACCTCGATGCAGTGGACGGTCGAGTTCACTTGGGTCGGGAAGAACGAGAACCCCAGTCCGGGCGCGCGCCAGGTGCACAGGAACGGCAGGAACGAGCCGCCGATCACCATGTCGCCGTTGGGCAGGTTGGCCAGCGCCAGCACCGCGCCGAGGAAGAACCCGCCCTCGACCTGCGACCAGCCGGCGCCGTCGAAGCGCGCGAGCCGGTCCGCGGCGACGCCGCCGATCTGGGTGAAGCTGCCGCCGGCGATGAGGTCGCCGTTGGGGCGCACGCAGAGCGCTTCGATCGCCCCGTTCGCCGTGGCCGCCGCGGTCCAGCCGACGCCGTCATAGCGATCGATGCGCGGCGGCAGACCGCTCGAGACCGCGAAGGTGGCCGCCACCAGCAGGTCGCCGCCGGGCAGCTCGGTGATCGCGCGCACCACCGGGTCGACGCCGGCGATGCCTGCGCCGAGCGGCAGCCAGGCGCTGCCGTCCCAACGCGCGATGCCGGCGCAGGCGACGCCGCCCGCGTTCGCGAAGGCGCCGCCGGCGATGAGATCGCCGCTGCCGGTGACGTGCAGGCAGAGCACCAGTCGGTCGGTGCCGGAGCCGAGCGGCGTCCACTGGTTGGTCGTGGGATCCCACTGCGCCACGTGATGCGCCGGACCGGCGCCGGCGAACTCGAACAGGCCGGCCACGACCAGCACCGCCGGGGCCGGGCCGGCGCCGTCGGGGTCCCAGGTGACGCTGGCTCGGACCGAGTCCGTGGTGCCGGCCAGCGGGTGACCCGGCTGCCACTGCGGATCGCACTGCGCGGCGGCCACGCCGGCGCAGAGCAGCATCACCGTCGCCATCGGCAGGAGACGCGCCTTCGCGATTGCGCAGCGGTTCGAGGGTGTGGGCATGCGGTTGTGGATGTGCGCGAGTTCAGTACGAACCGATCGTCAACGTCACGGCGTTGGTCCCGGCGAGCCGCGTGATCTGCAGCGACGCGTCGACCTCCACGCTGGCGACCATGTGGTGGAACACCAGCCCCACGAACGCGGGGTCCGCCGGCACGAACACGCCGGCCGAGACCGCGCCGCCGCTGGGCAGCAGCAGATAGCTGAGCAGGTCGGAGTTGATCCACTGCGTGCAGCCGACGCCGCCGGCGGGGTGCAGCAGCGGCATCGGGGTGCCGAGCGTCGACAGGCCGAGCTCCCAGACGGCGAACGAGCTCGGCGCGAAGCCGGTCGCCGTGGTCGCGAACGTGCTGCCGAGCCACGGCAGCGCGTCGACCTCGAGCTGCAACGGCGCGGTGCTGCTGCTGCAGCCGGCGCCGAGCGGCAGGCTCACCGCGGGGCACGCCGAGACGAGGCGGGCGTGGTAGGCGACGGCGGCGCCGTCGACGAGGTGGAACGAGCCGCCGATGACGATCGAGCCGTCGGCGAGCACGGCGACGTCGCGCACCCATGCCTCGGTCTGTGCCACCTCGGACCACGCGACACCGTTCCAGCGCGCGAGGTTGACCGAGTTCGTGGGGGTGCTCCCCGGCAGGCCCAGGCCGCCGACGATCAGGTCGCCGCCGGGCAGTGCGGCGAGGCCGTTGACGCGGGAGTTGGACGGCAGCGGCCCGGCGAAGCTGGTCCAGAGGCTGCCGTCCCAGCGGTACAGATGGTTGGTGAGCAGCGGGGCCGCGCCGGCCGCCACGACGTCGCCGCCCGGCAGCTGCACCATGGCCTGCACGATGGCGTCTGTGCCGCCGCCGAGCGGCGACCACGTCGTGCCGTCGAAGTGCGCCACGTGGATCGCCGGCGCGTTGTCCACCGACAGGAAGAAGCCGCCGGCGAACAGGGTGCCGTCGCGCGCCACCAGCAACTCGGCGATCGCGCCGCCGAAGGTGCCCATTGCGCTCCACGCGCTGCCGTTCCAGCGCGCGATGCGGCCGGCCGGCGCGCCGCCCGCGTTGTTGAAGCCGCCGCCGGCGACGACGTCGCCGTTCGGCATGGTCGCCAGTGCGAACACGTCGCCGTCGATGCCGACGCCCATCGCGTGCCACGCCGCGCCGTCCCAGCGCGCGATGTGGCTGGCCGGCTGGCCGCCGGCGTTGAGGAACAACCCGCCGACGACCAGGTCGCCGTTCGGCAGCTCGGTCGCGGCCAGGCACAGCTTGTCGACGCCGCTCCCGAGCGGCTGCCACTGGACGCCGTCGAAGCGCGCCACCCGGTTGGCGGCCACGCCGTCGATCGAGGTGAAGTCGCCGACCGCGAGGCGGTCGCCGTTCTGCAGCTCGACGATCTGCAGCACGGTGCCGTTGGTGCCGATGGCGAGCGGCGTCCACGCGGTGCCGTTCCAGCGCGCGATGCTGTCGGCGGGGACGCCGCCGGCATAGCGGAACGCGCCGCCAGCCGCGAGGTCGCCGCCGGGCAGCGTCCTCAGCGCGAACACGCCCGGCAGGACGCCGACCGTCAGATCGTAGGTCGCGCCGCCGGCGAGCGGTTGCCATTGGACACCGTCGAACCGCGCGATGCGGTTGGCGGCGACGCCGTTGATCAGGGTGAACTCGCCGCCGGCGACCAGGTCGCCGTTCGGCAGCACGGCCAGCGCGCGCACGTCGTCGTTCGGGTCGGTGCCGAACGGCAGCCAGTTGGCGCCGTCCCAGCGCGCGATCTTGCCGGGCGAATTGAGCACGCCCGACGCCAGGCCGGCGGCCGCGAGGTCGCCGTTCGGCAGCAGCTGGAGCGCCGAGAACACTCCCGACAAGGTGCCGAGCTGCAGCCAGCTCGTCCCGTTCCAGCGGTAGACGAAGTCGTTGCCGGCGACCACGTCGCCGTTGGCCAGCGTCGCCAGCGCCGCGACCTTGCCGCCCGCGAGCGGGAAGCCCATCGCCGACCAGGTGCTGCCGTTCCAGCGCGCCGCCAGGTTGGTGGCGACGCCGCCGGCCTGCGTGAACTGGCCGCCGACGACCACGTCGCCGCCCGGCAGGCCGAGCACCGAGTAGCCAGGGCCGTTGAGGCCGGCGCCGAGCGGCGACCAGGCGGTGCCGTTCCAGCGCGCCGCGAAGCTGGCGGCGACGCCGCCCGCCTGCTGGAAGCTGCCGACCGCGATCAGGTCGCCGGCGGCGGTGACCGCCAGGCCGCGCACCGTGTTGTTGGTGCCGCTGCCGAGCGCCGCGGTCGCGCCGGTCGACGGGTCGTAGGTGCCGATGTTGGCGGCCGGCGTCGTGCCGAGCGTGCTGAAGTCCCCGCCCAGCACCAGCACCGGCCCGGCCGGACCGGCGCCGTCCGGGTCCCAGAGGGTCGTGGCGTGGACGACGCCCGGCGCCGTGTCGAACAGGCCGACGCCCGGCGTGCCGAGGCCGGGCAGGGGCTGGGGGGCGCACTGCGAAGCCGCGGTGGCGGCGAACAGGGCGACGGCCGCGAGGGACGGGAGCAGCGAACGGCGGGGTGTGGGGTTCATGGCTGGTGCCCGACATTCTCCGGCGCGGGCCTCGGGTTGCAGGATCGGCGTGCGACCTGGAGCGCACGACCGCAACTCCCTTGCCGAGCGCCTCGCCGTCGTCGGGAACCAGTGGCGCCGGTGCAGGGGTCGGGGCGAGCTTGCGGAAGTGCGCAGGGGGCAGACGGCCGGCCGACGCCTTCGTCACGGTGCCGACGGTGACCGGTCGCCTTCCCTTCCGCGTCTGCCCCCGCAGTGGCACAGTGCACACATGCCGCACGACCCCGAACCGCGCGACGGACCCCAGCCGGATGCCCCTGGCCCCAGCATCGAACTGCTGCACCACGAACCCGCTGCCGGCCGTGGCGGCTGGTCGAGCACGCTCGGTCTCTGGAGCGGGCTCCGGCATCCGGAGGTGGTGGTGTTCGGCCTCGAGCCGGAGGTCACCGAGGAGCTGCTGGCGGAGATCGCCGAGCTGATCGCGGACGGCGGGCGGTTCGAGGCCGGGCAGTCCTACGACGACGTGCTGGTCGGCTACCCGATCTGCTTCGGGCGCGTGACGGCGGCGCAGGTCGCCGCGCAGTTCGACGCGGTCCGGCAGGCGAGCGGCGCGGTCGACGTGCCGATGCTGCAGCTCGTCTATCCCGACAAGCACGGCCGCTGGCCGTGGCAGCCGGGCGTTCGGTCCGGCTTCCGCGAGCTGCAGCCGGTCCTCGAACGCGAACCGGACGCGGGCGCCGAGGGTTCGGCGTGACCGCGCTCGGCGCCGCCGAGCGAACGGCGGCGCTGCGCGAGTTGCCCGACTTCGTCGAACGCGACGGCGCGCTGCGCGCGCGCTACCGGTTCGCCGACTTCGCCGCCGCGTTCGCGTTCGTGACCGCGGTCGCGAACGACGCCGAGGCGCAGCAGCACCACCCGGACTGGTCGAACTCGTATGCCGTCGTGACGATCGCGCTGCGCACGCACGACGCCGCGGCGATCACCGAGCGCGACGTGCGGCTGGCGCGCTGCGTCGCCGCGCACGCGCGCGCGCACGGCGGCGTGGCCGAGCCGGTGCCCGCCGACTACCCGCGCGACCTGCCGCCGATGTGGTTCCTGCTGGCGCTGCTGGCCGTCGCCGGCCTGCACCATGGGCTGCCGTCCCCGCGCTGGGTTCCGTACCAGGCGAGGCTGGCCGGCCCGGCGCTGGCGCTCGCCGGTGTGCTGCTCGTGGTGTGGGGCGCGGGCCTGCTGCATCGCCGCGGCACCGGGGTGCGCCCGTTCACGCCGGCGACGGCGCTGGTGCCGCAGGGGCCGTTCCGGTTCTCGCGCAACCCGATCTACCTCGGCCTGATCGCGATCGTGGCCGGTGCGGCGCTGGGCAGCGGCACGCCGTGGCCGTGGCCGATCGTCGTCGCGTTCGCGCTGCTGCTCGATCGCCGGTTCGTCCGCCGCGAGGAGCAGTTCCTCGCCGAGCGCTTCGGCGACGCCTACGCGCAATACCGGCGGGCCGTGCGGCGCTGGCTGTGAGCGCCGCGTCGCCGGGTCACAGCGCGCCGAAGGTCAGCTGCAGCGCGTCGCTGGTGGCGATGTGGGTGATCGCGAAGGTCACGGGATCGACTTCGATGCCGGCGACCTGGTGCCAGAGGACGAGGCCGATGAGCGTGGGCTCGTTCGGCAGCGACACGCCGACGGTGAGGGCGCCGTTCTGCGGGAAGAGGATCGAGGTCATCACGTCGGGGTTGATCCACTGCGTGCAGCCGGGGCCGCCGGCGGGGTGGATCGCCGACACCGGCGTGCTGAGCGGCCCGGTGCCGAGCTCCCAGACGGCGAAGCTGTCGGGCGCGAAGCCGGTGGCGGTCGAGGTGAACGCGCCGCCGATCCAGGGCTGGGTGTCGGGTGCGAGCGCGAGCGGGCCGGTGGTCGTGGTGCAGCCCGCGCCGGCGGGCGTCGACGTGGCGCGGCACGGCGGTGCGAGGTGCGCGATCGAGACCGACAGCTGGCCATCGGCGCGCGCGAAGTCGCCGACGCAGGTGATGTCGCCGCCGGGGTGCAGCGCGAGGCCGCGCGCGGTCCCGTCGACGTCGCCGTCGACCGGCGTCCAGGTACCTGCGCCCTCGGAGTAGCGGACGACGTTGTGGCGCGGGCCGCCGTTCGGCGGCACGGCGGCCGCGAGCAGGTCGCCGTTCGGCAGCGACAGCATCGCATGTGCACCGTCGGACAGGCCGGGCGCGAACGGCGTCCACGCGCCGCCGACGAACCGCACGAGATTGGAGCTGAGGTTGCCGGCGGTGACCGGACTGCTGTTGCTCGCGAGCAGGTTGCCCCGATGCATCGCGAGCGCGGTCACGAAGGTGAGGCCGCTGCCCATCGACGACCAGCTCGAGCCGGTCCAGCGGGCGACGTTGGCCGCCGGGATGCCGCCGGCGAAGGCGAACGAGCCGCCGACCGCGACGGAGTCGTCCGGCAGGACCGCCATCGCCGTCGCCGCGGTGAACAAGAAGCCGCCCGTCAGCCCGGTGCCGAGCGGGGTCCAGCGCGTGCCGTCCCAGTTGGCGAGGCGCTGCGCGGGTAGCTGGTCGGCAGTCGTGAACACGCCGCCCGCGATCAGGTAGCCGTTCCGACGGACCGCCAGCGCGGCGACGCTGCCGTTCATGCCCGCGCCGAGCGCCTGCCAGCTGGTGCCGTCCCACGCGGCGATGTTCTGCGCCGGGACGCCGCCGGCCTCCGAGAACAGCCCGCCGGCGACGATGCGGCCGTCGGGCAGCATCGCGAGCGCGTTGACCCGGCCGTTCACGCCGCTGCCGAGCGGGTGCCAGGAGGTGCCGTCGAAGCGGGCGATGCGTCGGGCAGGGATGCCGTCGAGCTGGGTGAAGGTGCCGCCGACGATGGTCTCGCCGCCGATCGCCAGCGCGCACAGGGCCGGTCCGTTGGTGCCGCCGCCGAGCGGGTGCCACGCACCGTCCCAGCGTGCCACCTGGTGGGCGCCGAGGTCGCCCGCGGCGGCGAAGTCGCCGGCCGCGACCACGTCGCCGTTGGCCAGGGTGGCGAGGGCCGACACCGGACGGTCCGTGCCGGCGCTCAACGGATGCCACGCGGTGCCGTCGTGGCGCGCGGTGAAGCGGGCCGCGAGACCGTCGACCTGCAGGAAGGCGCCACCGATGACGATGTCGCCGTTCGGCCGCGAGCAGATGGCGTGGACCGCGCCGGTCGTGCCGCCCGCCGCCGGGATCACGCCCACGGGTGGGAAGCTCACGCCGTCGTGGCGCCACACGCCGTTGCCGTTGCCGATCCAGATGCGGCCGTCCGCGGCGACGTGCACGGCGCGGACCTCGCCGGTCAGGCCGTTGCCGAGCTGTGTCCACTGGGTGCCGTCATAGGTCGCCACCGCGGCCGCGCTGACGCCGCCGATCGCGGTGAACGAACCGCCGGCCACCAACACGCCGGTCGAGGTGGCGGCCAGCGCCCGGACCGTGCCGCCGATCCCGGTGGCGAGCGTCTGCCAGGCGCCGCCGCGCCAGCGCGCGACGGTGCTGGCCACGCCGATGCCCTGGGCGAACGAGCTCGCCGCCACCACGTCGCCGCCCGGCACCTCGGTGAGCGCGTAGACCGTGTTGGGTCCCTGGGTGACGCCGCTGCCGAAGGCGTGCCATGCGGTGCCGTCCCACCGCGCCACGCCGTTGGTCACGACCCCGCCGGCCGTCGTGAACGACCCGCCGGCGACCAGTTCGCCGGTGCTCGTGGCCAGCAGGCTGAACACGCCGAGGTCGACGCCGGTGCCGAGCGTCGACCATTGCCCGGTGGCCGGGTCGAAGGCGGCGATGTTGTTCGCCAGGACGGAGCCGGCAGCCTCGAAGCGTCCGCCGACCACGATCACGGAGCCGGCGGGACCCGGGCCGTCGGGGTCCCAGGTGCAGGTCGCGAGGGCGACCCCGACGATGCCGTCGCCGCCGAGTCCGGGTTGCCACTGCAACTCGCACTGCGCGTTGGCTGCGACGGAGAGGCTGGCGAGAAGGGTCGGCAGGGCGATGCGGAGCATGGGGCGGTGCGATTGGATGGGGGCCTTGCGCAAGGAGAGCGCGCCGAAGGTCAACGGCAGCGCGTCGCGGCTGCCGATGTGGGTGCGGGCGATGGTCGCGGAACCGACCTCGATGCCGGTGGCGCATCGTTCTGCGGGAACAGCATCGACGTCATGCGCATCGGGATGGATCCACTGCGTGCAGCCGGGGGCGTTCGGGACGCGAGGGGCGCACGCAACTCTCGGACCGATTGGTGTGCGCTCCCAGCAGTCGGCAGCCCCGGAGGAGGGCAGTGTATCGAGGTCTCCGGATGGTAGGGGCGGCGACGGCCTCGCGTCGATCCGGTGCCGGTCTGCCGACGCGCGGCTCCGCGTGACGGGCAATCCCGATCCCCGGTGGCGCGGTGGATCGTCCGGGGAGGCAGGTCTGGTCCGCGGAACGGGACCATTTCCCGTTGGTCGCTTCGATCGGAGCGGCACGGACTTCCGGCCACCTCGCCGGGATCGAGGTGCCGTTCGAGCCGCCTGCGCGGTTTCTCCCCTGACGAGCCCGCCGGGGCCGGGGTCTGTTGGCGGACCCCCGGCCCTTCCATCGAGTCGCACGATGAACCAGCCAGCCAGTCTCGCCGCGGTCGCTGCCGCGGCGCTCCTCGGCGCGTCCCTCTGCGCGCAGGCCCGGCCGATGGCCGCGCCCGCCGCGCGCCCGACCCCGCCCCCCGCGCCGCGCGCGCAACCCGTGGTGCCGCCGCCCGTCGACCACCCTGCGCTCGCCGCCCAGCCGTGGGCGCAGCGCGACGCGCGCCCGCGGCCGGCCGCGACCGCGCCGGTGGGCGGGCCGACCGGCCCCGGCGTGTGGCAGGCAGACGACGCCGCCAAGGTCCGGCGTCTGGACCGCGCGCGGCGCGCCGCCGCGGCGATGGGGATGCCCGACCTCGACGGCGAGGCGCTGCTGCGCACCGACGAGTTCCGCAAGTTGCGCGTGCCCGGCGCGGTGGTCGAGGAGCGCGTCGATCGGGTCGCCGCGCTCGACTGGCAGGACGACCTGTTCGACGCGCGCGCGCGTTCGGCGGCGACCGGGCGCCCGATCCTGTGGGTGCACGCGCTCGGCGACCTCGAAGGCTTCGCTTGAAGCGCGCTGCAGAGCCTCCGGGGCGTGACCCTGGCGAACGATGAGATCCTGAAGCTGCTCGAGTCCGAGTTCGTGCTCGGCTGGACCAACATCCAGAAGGAGGAGCACGTCGGCATGTCGCACGGCTACCGCTGCACCCAGACCGCGGTCGGCACGACCAACGGCGCCGGCGGCCGCAACGTGCAGCTGGTGGTCCTGGCGCCCGACGAGACGGTGCTGCACGTGATGCCGGGGTTCTGGCACCCGGACGACCTGGCGGCCGAGCTGCGCTTCGCGCGCCGCGTGCACCGGCTGTGGCTGGACCCCGACCTGGACCGCGCGCAGAAGGAGCGCATGTTCGACCGCATGCACGCGGTGCACGAGCGCGGGCTGTCGAGCGACACGCTGGCGCGCAGCCAGTGGCAGTCGTTCGACCGCGCCTACGAGCTCGGCCGTTACCGCTCGGAGCCGCGGGACGCGGTGGTGCTCGACGCCGACGGTCAGCCGCAGGTCCGACCGCTGTGCCTGCTCGTGCACGAGCGCATGCGCGCCCGGCCGTTCCGCAAGCTGGACGAGTTCGACATGGAGTCGTTCGTCGACTACGGCCGGCCGTTCTACGACAACAACATGGGCCTCGACGATGGCCGGCCGTTCCACGCCGCCGAGCGCGCCAACAAGGCGCGGCAGAAGGCCGAGGCCGCGCGCGAGCACGAGCTCGCGAAGGGCCAGTAGCGCTCAGGTCGCGGGCGGCGGCGGTGTCACGTCGCCGCGCCGCCCGCGCCGGTGCAGCACCAGCAGGGCCGCGGCGGCGACCGCGCCGGCGGCGCCGAGCCAGAGCCCTCCGAGCAGGCCCGGCGTGCGATAGCGCATCGCCATCTCGCACGCGCCCGCGGGCACCGGCACGACGCGCATCAGCACGTTGCCGCGCACCATCTGCGCCGGGACGCCGTCGATGGTCGCGGTCCAGCCCGGCATCATCGTGTCGGCGACCACGAGGTAGCCGCTCGGCCCCGGGCCGACGCGCAGCGTCAGTCGCTTCTCGTCCTCGTGGACGAACGTCACCTCGCGGTCGCGCGCCGCCGCGAGCCCCGGCAGCGGTGGCAGGTCGTGCGCCACCGCGTCGGTCACCAGCGCGTAGTCGCGCGGCGCGAAGTCGGGCGCAACCGCCTCCTGCAGCATCGCGGCCTCGTCGCCGGCGGCGCGGAGGGTCGGCACGACCCAGGCGCGCGGCAGGGCACCCGGGCGCTCGTAGACGAAGAACTCGCCGCCGGGTCCGCGCAGCTCCGGGCCGGTGCGCACGCCCGCGAACTTCATCGGCGCGGTCGAGACCAGGTATCGCAACCCGATCGCGTCCCACCACGGCAGCCGCAGCCGCTCGTCGTCCGGCAGGCTCTGCGGTACGAAGCCGCGCACCAGGAAGTCGTCGCCGTACACCGCGCGGAACGGGCCGGTGCTGTACTTGTCGACCAGCGTGTAGAAGTGCAGGTCGCGGATGCGCTCGTGCATCAGCGGGCCCGGCGGCAGGTGCCAGCCGTGGCCGCCGCCCGGGTTGGCGCGGGCGACGGCGAAGCCGCCGCGTGCTCTGTCCTCGTCGCGGCGCGCGCGCAGGAAGTCGAGCACCGGCGTCGCCGCGGGCTCGTACAGCACGCGGCCGCGGTTCAGCGGCTGACCGAAGGTCCACAGCTCGGCCGCCGTCGCCAGCAGCGCCAGCGCCGCGAGACCTACCGGCAGGTTGCCGCGCCACAGCGACGCCAGCAGCAGGAACGCGGCGCCCATGCACAGCAGCAGGCCACCGCGGTGCAGATTGTCCGAGAGGCGCAGGCGCGCCGCGCGCAGCCGGTCGACGGGCTGGCCGCGGTCGTCGCGGCCGGTGAACAGGTGCTGCCGCACCAGGTCCTCGGTGACGAACTCGGGGCGCAGGTTGGGGTCGAACTGCTGCGCCAGCGGCCGGTAGCGCTCGGTGATCTCGTGCAGCCAGCGCGCCTCGACCTCGACGCCGTCGTCGCCGAGCCGCGCGCCCTGGAACAGGCAGGTGGCGCCGCCGACGGCGGCGATCAGCGCGGTGACGCGCGCCGCGCGCGCGGCGTCCCCGCGCCACAGCCGTTCGGCGCCGAGCGCGGCGAGCGCGGTGATGCCGACGCACAGGAGGCCGACGAACCGGTACGGGGGCACCGACTGGATCCCCGGCAGCAGGTAGGCGAAGCGCAGCGGGCCGGCGCCCATCGCCAGCAGCACCAGCAGCACCAGCGCGCCGCCGCACCACAGCCGCCAGCGCGGGCCGCGCGCCAGCAGGCCGAGCGCCGCGAGCAGCAGCGGCAAGGTGCCGGGGAACAGCGCGTACTCGGTGAAGTTGTAGTTGCCGTCGGGGAGCTGCATCGCGCCGGACTCCCAGTCGGTGCGCGAGAACAGCAGGTACGCCAGCGGCGAACTGCCGCCGGGCATGCTGCGGTCCCCGGGGTGCGCGAACGCGTCGGGCAGCACCAGTCCGAGCAGCCCCATCGGGTCGAACGCGAGCTCGCCGGCGGCGGCGAGCGTCGGCGCCAGCGGCCGGTTCGACACCGGGAAGAACAGCAGCTGCGGCGCGATCGTCGGCGCCGCCAGCATCAGGCCCAGAACCACCGCGAGCAGCGCCCACCCGAGGTAGCGCAGCGCCGCCATGGCGCCCTCGGCGCGGCCCGTGTGCGCGGCGAGCAGCAGCGCCGCCACGCCGCTCACCGCAGTGCCGGCGATCGCGAACGGCGGGAACGAGGCGCTCCACGCCAGCCACACGGCCGCCGCGAGGCCGAGCGTCGGCAGCGCGCGGGCGCTGCCGCGCGCGCGCGCCAGTGCCAGCAGCGCCCACAGCATGCCGGGCAGCAGCGCCAGCGGCTCGAGGCGCATGTACCAGTGCGCGTTCGCGGTCATCGTGCCCGACCAGGCGAACGCCACCGCGCCGAACAGCGCCGCGGGCAACGACAGCCGCAGCGCGCGCAGCAGCCCGTACATCAGCGCACCGCCGAGCGCGAGCATGCAGTACGTCAGGTACAGCAGCCCGTCGTCCGGGTCGGCGCACAGCAGCGCCGGCCAGTGCAGCGGGTTCAGGAAGCCCATCAGCCCGTGCGCCGCGAACGGCACGCCGTGCCGCACGTACGGGGTCCAGTGCGGGAAGCGTCCGTCGGCCAGCGCGGCGCGCGCGTACCGCAGGTCCGGCGCGAACAGCACCGGCGGCTCCGTGGCGTCGTAGTTGGCGCCCACGCGCAGCGCCTCGAGCTGTTCTGGCGCCATCGTCGTCGCGGTCGGCGGGAACTCGGCGAGGTCGAACGGCTGGTAGCTGCGCGCCGTGAACAGCGAGTCGCCGAGCAGGAACGCGGGCAACAGGAACAGCAGCAGCAGCGCGCAGGCCTCGCGGGCGCGGGGGGACCGGAGCGGCATGTTCACTCTTCGGTACCCGAACCGGCCGCCCGGGGAAAGGGCGGGGCCGCGGCGGCGGGCGGCGCGGCGCGCGCGCGGCGGCGCAGGCTGCCCAGCACCACCGCCCCGACGATCAAGGCGCCGCCGCCGAGCGCCAGCGCGTGCGGCCGTTCGCCGTGCGCGAGGAACGCGAGCACTGGGTTCAACGCCGGCTCGATCATCAGGATCAGCGATGCCTGCAGCGCCGGAACGTGCGGCATCGCGCGCACGACCAACGCGTAGGCGAGGCCCACCTGCAGCGTGCCGAGCACCGCCATCACCAGCCAGCTCTGCGCGTCGCCGGCGATCCAGTCCTGGCCGAATGCCGGCGCGATCGCCCAGGTGATCGGCACCGTCAGCACGTTGCCCCAGGCGACCACCGTGGCGGCGCCCCCCGAGTCGCCGCCGCTGCGACCCAGCGCGCGGAAGCCGAGCAGCAGCAGGGCATAGCTCAGTCCCGATGCCAGCGCGATCCAGTCGCCGAGGCGCGGGTCGCGCGCCGTCGACGACGCGGCCTGCGGCGCCACGAAGAACATCGTCATGCCGGCGGCGATGCACAGCAGCACCAGCAGGTCGCGCCGGCGCGTGGTCTCCTTGAGCAGCAGCGGCGCCAGCACGGTGACCCAGAACGGCGCCGTCGACTGCAGGAAGATCGCGTTGGCCGCGGTGGTCAGCGTGTTGGCGACCACGAACAGGCAGGTGGCGCCGAAGTACGGCAGCAGCAGCCACAGCATGCGCCCGCGCGGCCAGCGCCGGGCCTCGGGCAGCAGCGCGAACAGCGTGACGCCGGCGACCAGCGAGCGCAGCCCGGCGCTCTGCAGCGCCGGGAACGCCGACGCCTTGATCAGTGCGCCGCCGAGCGAGAACAGCACGCCGGCGGCCAGCAGTCGCATGGCCGGGGACACGGCCGGCATCATGCCCGGCGGCCGGGCGGCCGCCAGCGGCGCGGTGCGGCCTGTTCCTTTCTTTACTCGCGCCCGTCGCCGCGGCACCCTGCCGGCATGGGCAGCCACGAGACCTTGGATGTCGTTCACGACGGTCCGATCCTGCGCGTCCGCCTCGACCGCGGGGAGGTCCGCAACGCCTTCAACGGCAAGCTGGTCGAGGAGCTGCAGCTGGTGTTCCGCGAGGCCGACCTCGACGACGCGGCGCGCGTCGTCGTGCTGTCGGGCAACGGCAAGAGCTTCAGCGCCGGCGCCGACCTCGGCTGGATGCAGGAGCAGGCGCTGCTCGAACCGGAGGCCAACGAGCGCTCCGCCGAGCGCATGGCGCGGATGTTCCTTTCGATCGCGCGCTGCCGGAAACCGGTGATCGGCCGCATCCACGGGCACGCGCTCGGCGGCGGCACCGGGCTCACCGCGGCCGTCGACATCGCGCTGTGCACGGGCGACTGCCAGTTCGGGCTGACCGAGGTCAAGCTGGGCATCGCGCCGGCGGTGATCTCGCCGTTCGTGATGCAGAAGATCGGCGCCGGGCGCGCGCGGGCGCTGTTCCTGACCGGCGAGCGCTTCGACGGCAACGAGGCGCAGCGCCTGGGGCTCGTGCACCGGGCATTGCCGTCCGAGGCCGAGCTCGACGCGGAGGTGCAGCGCGTCGTCGGCGAACTGCTGACCGCGGGGCCGCTGGCGGTGGCGAGCGCCAAGGACCTGATCCGCGCGGTCAACGGACTGTCGCTCGAGGAGGCGGTACCGGTCACGGCCAAGTGGATCGCGCAGCTGCGCGCCACGCCGGAGGCCAAGGAGGGCATGGGCGCGTTCCTCGGCAAGCGCAAGCCGAACTGGGTCGGGTGATGCGCGCGACCTGGATCGCGTGCGGGCTCGTCCTGGTCGCGTGCTCGGCGCCGTCGATCGAGCGCGAGGCGGACGGCGTGCCGGCGAGCCGGTCGATCCCGGGCCGACCGATGCGCGTCGAGCCGGCGGCGCCGCGTGAGCCGGCGGCCGCGGCAGTCGACGACGGTCGGTGGGTCGAGCGCGCGCGGCTGCTGTTCACGCGGGCGCTCGAGGACAACGGCGCGATCGCGCAGCTGCGCGACCTGCTGGCGGCGGCGCCCAAGCGCCTGTCCGGCAGCCCCGGCGCCGACGCCGCGGTCGCGTGGGGCGTGCAGCGGATGCGCGACCTCGGCCTCGACGCGGTGCGGGCCGAGCCGGTGCTGGTGCCGTGCTGGGTGCGCGGTGCGGAGAGCGCCGCCGTGATCGGCGCGAACGCGCGGCCGCTGCGCGTGACCGCGCTCGGCGGCAGCGTGCCGACGCCGCCCGGGGGACTCCGCGCCGAGGTCGTCGAGGTGCGCAGCTTCGAGCAGCTGCGTGCGCTCGGCGAGCAGGCGCGCGGCAAGATCGCGTTCTTCAACCGGCCGATGCCGCGGATCTTCGCGCGCACGTTCCGCGCCTACGGCGACGCGGTGCCGCAGCGCAGCAACGGCGCGATCGAGGCCGCGCAGGTCGGCGCGGTGGCGGCGCTGGTGCGCTCGGTCACCACCGCCGTCGACGAGTTCCCGCACACCGGCGCGATGCGCTACCAGGACGGCGTCGATAGGGTGCCGGCGGCGGCGATCGCCACCGCCGACGCCGAGGCGTTGTCGCGCCTGCTCGACGCGGGGCCGGTGACGATCACGCTGGAGCTCGGCTGCGAGACGCGGCCCGACGTGATGTCGGCCAACGTCACAGGCGAGCTGCGCGGCAGCGAGCTGCCCGACGAGATCGTCGTGATCGGCGCGCACCTCGACGCCTGGGACCTCGGCACCGGCGCGCACGACGACGGCGCCGGCTGCGCCCACGTGCTCGAGGCGATGCTGCTGCTGCGCGCCTGCGGGATCGCGCCGCGGCGCACGATCCGCGCGGTGCTGTTCATGAACGAGGAGAACGGTCTGCGCGGCGGTGAAGCCTATGCCGACGCACATGTGCACGAGCTGCACGTGGCCGCACTCGAGACGGACGCCGGCGGCGCGACGCCGCACGGTCTCGCCACGACGTTCGTCGGCGCCGACGCCGAAGCGCTGCGGCCGCTGCTGCGCCCGCTCGGGGACTGGGGCGCGGGCGTGCTGCTGACCGGCGGCGGCGGCGGCGCCGACATCGGTCCGCTGATGCGCCGGGGCGTGCCCGGCTTCGGTCTGGTCACCGACAGCCAGCGCTACTTCGACTACCACCACAGCGCGCTGGACACGATCGACGCGGTCAACGAGCGCGAGCTGGCGCTCGGCGCGGCGGTGGTGGCCTACACGGCGAGCGTGCTGGCGGATCGCTGAGCGGTCCGCGGTCGCCCGCTATGCTCGGCCGTATGGCCTCGCACCGATGGATGGGAATCGGCATCGCCGTGGCGCTCTGCGGCGCGGCTCCGGCGCAGGGAGACAAGGACACCGATCGCGACGGTCTGTCCGACTTCCACGAGGTGCACAAGTACCGCACCGACCCGAAGAAGGCGGACAGCGACGGCGACGGCGTGCCGGACGGCGACTGGGTCGAGCGGCGAGAGTACCAGTACACGGTCCGCACGGTCGTGCAGGTGCTGCGGCCGGTGACGCCGGAGTACCTCTGCGACGACTACCAGGACGCGCGCGTTCTCGACGCGACCGACGACCATGTCGAGCTCGAGGTGGTGCACTATCCGTTCCAGGGCGCGGCGGCGATCGAGAGCGACCCCGACTGGCGGCGCGCGGCCGCGCGGATGAAGGAGTGGACCGCGCCCGGCCCTACCAACGACTGGACGCCGAAGATGCAGAAGGCGCTGCTCCTTGCGCTGCGGCAGGACGGCATCGACGCGCGCGCGCTCGACGATCGCGCGTTGGTCGAGCAGGCGTCGGGCTGGCTGTGTCGGCACGCGAAGGTCGAGGACGGCTACACGTCGTTCGTGACCGCGTTCGACGGCGACGGCCGCCCGTTCGTGCCGGACGCGCTCGAGGCGTCGGTCGCCCGCGCCGAGCGCGAGCACGGTCGCGCGCTGGCCGAGCAGTGGGCGCGCGAGGTCTCGGCGCGCGGGATGTTCGAGCACGGCGCGCGCGGCAGCTGCACGTCGTCGGCGATCTACCTCAACGGCTGCCTGCGCGCGCTCGGCGTGCCGACGCGCACGGTGCTGTGCATCCCGGTGGTCGACGCGGGCGACGAACGCGAGCGCGCGATGCTGCAGCGCCTGCAGCACCATCGGCTGCGGCGCGTGGTGACCGCGGCGATCCAGGAGCTCGAGCACAGCTGGGCGTCGCACACGTTCAACGAGGTGTTCGTCGGCGGCCGCTGGGTGCGCCTCAACTTCGACCGGCTCGGGCAGGGCATCTTCGACCGCCAGCTGTACGGCCTGATCACGCACGTCGGCACGTTCTCGGACTGGGCCGACGCGCGCGCGTGGGAGACCATCGGCCGCCGGCAGAAGGGCGGGGGTGCCACCGACGACGTGTTCGGCGGCCGCAATCCCTACTCGACCCTGACGATCCGCGACGAGTTCGGGCCGCACTGCGCGCTCGACAACCCCGAGGGACCGACGGCGGCGATCACCGGGCTGTCGTGGGGGGACGACCCGGCGTTGCCGGAGGACGTGCGCGGCTGGTTCGCGAAGCGCGGCGCGCTGGGGCTGATCGTGCACACCGACGACCAGAGCCCGCGTGGCGACGAGATGAAGGACTTCCTCGGCATGGTCGACCGCGAGCTCCGGCTCGAGGCCGCGGGTCGCGCGACGGTGACCGCGCAGGTCGCGCAGGGGGTCTGGTGGCGCGGCGGCGGCCTGCTCGCGGTGCTGTTCGACGACGCCGCGCGGCAGGCGCTGGTGGCCGGCGTCGACTACACGGTGACGTTCCCGAACGGCCGGGCGACCAAGTGGAACTACGAAGGCCCGGCGACGCTGCGGCGCGGCGGCTGAGTCGCGGCTCACTTCGCCTGCGTGTCGCCGCGCTGGCGCCGTTCGAGCGCGCGCCACAGGTGTTGTCGCGCCTGGACCAGTGCGCGTTCGACCTGGTCCAGCGCCTTCAGCGCCTGCTCGGGATCCTGCGAGGTCCGCGCCGCGGCGATCGCGGCCAGCACCTCTTCCATCGCGTCGTCGACGGGCCCGCGGCGCAGCACGTGCTCGGGCGGCCCACCCGAGGCGCAGCTGCCGAGCGGGATCTCGTTCATCACGCGTGGCTCGGCCCAGTCGCGCTGGTCGAACCCCGGCTGCTCCCAACCGGTGATCTCCGCGTCCGACACGCGCCAGTCGCCGTCGGTGACCACCGCGTGGTCGCCGTCCGCGTCGCTCCACTGGCACCAGAGGGCCAGCGCGGCCGGACCGCCGTCGTTGGTCGCGCGCACCGCCAGCGTGACGTCGCCGGGCGCGAAGCGCGCCGTGACGTCGTGGACGACGACGTCCTGCCAGTTGGCGGCGCCTCGGACCGCGAGGTGGCCGTCGATCCTGACGTCGGCGCCGTTGTCGCAGGTCACGACGATGCGGGCGGCGGTGACGGGCTTTTCGACACGGAACGTGCGGCGCAGCCAGATCACCTGCTTCTCGAGGGTCTGCTGGCTCCAGATCCGGGTCGCCGGCACCGGGTGCTCGCCGATCCAGTCGCCGTCGACGACGCGCTGCTGGCCGGTGAGGCCCGTCGCGAATGCCGGCAGCGCGAGCAACCCGAGCGCTGCCAGCCGCATCGGTGCCGGGACGGCGCCGTGGACGATCCGAGGTTCGAAGGGCATGCGCGGATCCTAACGATCGCGCCTCCATCGCCGACGCACCGCCGCCCGATATAAAGGCCTCACGTGTCCGCCTCCCCCGACCTGATCTGCTTCTGCGGCCAGGACTGGTGGTACCACAACCGCGCGCACAGCGACTTCCAGCTGATGACGCGCGCGGCCGGGTTCCGCAAGGTCCTGCTCGTCAACAGCATCGGCATGCGCATGCCGATGCCGGGGCGGTCGCCGCTGCCGTTCCGGCGGATCTTCCGCAAGCTGAAGAGCATGCTGCGCCACGTGCGACGGCCGCTCGCGGACACGCCGGACTTCGCGGTCATGACGCCGGTGCTGTTCCCGTTCTACGGCAGCGACAAGGCGCGCGCGTTCAACGCGCGGATGATCCGCGGCCAGGTCGAGCGGCAGGCGCGCAAGATGGGCATGACCGCGCCGCACATCGTGGTGACGGTGCCGACCGCGTGGGACGTGGCGCGCGAGATGACGCGAAGCTCGCTGGTCTACAACCGCAGCGACAAGCACTCGGCGTTCTCCGAGGCCGACAACACGCTGATCCAGGGGCTCGAGCGCCAGCTGCTGCAGCACAGCGACGCGGTGCTCTACAGCAGCCGCTCGTTCCTCGAGTCCGAGCGCGCGTTGACCGGCGATCGCGCGCGGTTCCTCGACCACGGCGTCGACCTGCGCCACTTCGCCGCGCGCGGGCGCACCGGCGCGCTCGAGCGCCGCGGCATTCCGCGGCCGATCGTCGGCTTCTTCGGCGGCCTCGACGACTACGTGATCGACTTCGACCTGCTGGAGCGGCTGGCGGTCGAGCGGCCCGACTACAGCCTGGTGCTGATCGGCGACGCGACGCTGCCGATGGATCGGCTGGAGCGCCACCCGAACGTGCACTTCCTCGGCTTCCGGCCGTACGCCGAGATCCCCGAGCTCGGCGCCGACTTCGATGTGGCCATCATGCCGTGGCTCGACAACGACTGGATCCGGTCCTGCAACCCGATCAAGTTGAAGGAGTACCTGGCGCTCGGCTGCGAGGTCGTGACGACGCCGTTCCCCGAGGCCGAGTTCTACCGCGAGTTCCTGCACCAGGGCGCGGGCGACGCCTTCCTGGCGCAGGTCGACGCCGTGGTCCGCGGCGCGCGCGCGCCCGGCGACCGCGCGCAGTTGCTGGCGCGCGCGACCTGGGACGACCGCACGCGCGAGCTGCTGCAGATCCTCGACGACCTGTCGAACGGCCACGGCGCCGAGAAGGAGCCCGCATGTGCGGCATCGTAGGCATCCGGCGCTTCGACGGGCGGACGGTGGACGAGGGCGTGCTGCGCGCGATGGCCGCCCAGCTCGAGCACCGCGGTCCCGACGGCTGTGGCTTCGCCGTGTTCGGCGACACGGGCTTCGGCCACACGCGGCTCTCGATCATCGACCTCGAGGGCTCGCCGCAGCCGATGCGGTCGGCGAACGGCAACGCCGCCATCACCTTCAACGGCGAGATCTTCAACTACCGCGAGGTGCGTCAGGACCTGCTCGACCAGGGCCTCACGCTGCGCACCCAGGGCGACACCGAGGTGCTGCTGGAGACGCTGCGGCGCGAGGGGATCGACGGCCTGCGCCGGCTCAACGGCCAGTTCGCGTTCGCCTACCTCGACCTCGACACCGGCGGCCTCGTGCTGGCCCGCGACCGCATGGGCATCCTGCCGCTGTACTACGCGGAGGGCCCCGGCTTCGTCGCGTTCGCCAGCGAGCCGAAGGCGCTGTGGCCGGCGATCGGTCGGCCACGGCTGTGCGACGCCGCCGTCGACGACTACCTGACGTACCGGTCGGTGCCGCCGACCGGCACGATGTTCGCCGGCGTGAAGAAGCTGACGCCGGGCACGGCGCTGCACGTCGGCCGCGACGGCGGGCTGCGCGAGCAGGTCTACTGGGCCCTACCGGCGGAACTGCCGGCCGCGATCGACGGCGAGCTGCTGACCGGCGAGCGCGCCGTCGCCGAGGTCGGCTCGGCGCTCGAGCGCGCGGTGGCGCTGCGGCTCGTCGCCGACGTGCCGGTCGGCGCCTACCTCAGCGGCGGCGTCGACAGCAGCCTGTGCGTCGCGCTGATGAAGCAGGCACGCCGCGGCGGTCGGGTGCAGACGTTCGCGGCCGGGTTCTCGGACCCGCGCTACGACGAGCTGCCGTACGCGCGTCAGGTGGCCACGGCGCTCGGCACCGACCACCACGAGGTGCACGTCACGGCGCAGGACTTCCAGGAGCTGTGGTCGGACCTGTGCTTCTACCGCGACGGACCGATCAGCGAGCCCGCCGACGTCGCCATCCACCGCATCGCCCGCTACGCGCGCAGCACGGTCAAGGTGCTGCTCAGCGGCGAGGGCAGCGACGAGCTGTTCGCCGGCTACCCGAAGCACGCGATCGACCCGAAGCTGCGCTGGCTGGCGGCGGTGCCGGCGGCGTTGCGCGTGCCCGCGTTCCGCCTGCTCGAGCGGGCGCTGCCCGGCTCGAAGAACCGCCTGCGCACCGCCGCTCGCGCGCTGACCGCGCGCTCGATCGGCGAGCGCATGCAGAGCTGGTTCGCACCGTTCACCTGGTACGAGCGGCGCGCGCTGCGCGCGGACTTCGGCGCGCTGCGCGACCCCGGCCAGTACGAGCGCGCCCAGGGCGATCACCTGCGCCGCATGCTGTACGTCGACTGCCACACCTGGCTCGCCGACAACCTGCTGGAGCGCGGTGACCGCATGGCGATGGCCGCGAGCCTCGAGAGCCGGCCGCCGTTCCTCGACCACGAGCTGGTGGAGCTGGCGTTCCGGATCGACTCGGGGCTCAAGGTCCGCGGCGGCAGCGGCAAGTGGATCGTCAAGGAGGTCGCGCGTCGGCATCTGCCCGCGGCGATCGTCGACCGCAAGAAGGTCGGGTTCCGCGTGCCGCTCGACGAGTGGTTCCGCAGCGGCCTGCGCGACTTCGCCAGCGACCTGCTGCTCGGGCCGGACAGCTTCGTGCGCTCGTTCCTGCGCGCGGACCGGATCGAGCGGCTGCTGCAGGACCACCGGTCGGGGCGGCGCAGCGAGGAGCTGCGGCTGTGGACGCTGCTCGGCCTCGAGGTGTTCGAGCGCCGCTGTTTGCGCGGCGCCGACGCTGCGGTGCCGGCGCACGCCGGCGTCCGCTGACGGCGGTCGGCCGCCGGACGGCGGGGCCCGGCGAAGATTTCTGTCTCCGCGGCGGGTTTTTGCAACCAGGCTCCCGGCTTCGGACACCCTTGCACTGCGAAGCCGAGAGAGTCGAGTGTCAGCCCGTCCGGACGACCGCGCCGGCTGTGCCCACCCGGCGCAGCCGGCGATTTATCCTCCTTCCGGGTCGGAGCTTGCCGCGGAGCATCGGTCGATCCCGAGGCGCTCGGCGAGGGCTTGGACGCGGACCCGGCACTCGGTCCAAGCGCCATCCCGCACCGGTTCTGGTCGACCGTGTGCGCGGCGGAACGCGATGGCCCCGTCGTAGCCGGTGATCCGACGCAGCTCGCATTCGGCCAGTCCGGCCAGGGCGTCCGGATCGGCCGCGTCCACCCGGTCGCCGGCCAGTTCGACGCGGACCAGGGCGGTGCCGGGACGCGCGCGCCGCTCGAACACATTGGTGCAGAACAGCAGTTCGCGCGCGGGTTCGGCATCGGCCGGCAGATCGGTGGCGGCCAGCACCCCGTAGCCGCGCAGGGCGGCGTCGGCGCGCTCGTCCTGCCGCATGCCCAGGAACACCAGGCCGCGCGGCGCCGTGCGCAGGCGCGTCGCGACCTCGCCGAGGGCGGGCTCGAACGGCGCCAGCAGCCCTGCGGTCGCCGCGAGCGGCAGGTCGAGCGCCACGGTCCGCGCGCGCAGCGTCCGCGGCGCCTCGCCGCCCAGGTCTGCGGTCCAGCCGCCCGCCGCGTCGGGCCGCAGCGCGGTGACCGCTCGGCCGAGCCACAGCGCCGGGCCGAGCTCGCGCCGGAACGCCGTCACCAGGTCCTCGTTGCCGCCCGCGAACGTGCGCGGGGCGCCGTCGACCGGCGTCGGGTGCAACGTGCGGCCGTCCCAGAGCCAGCCGGTCGCCGCGGCCGGCAGCGGCGCCAGCGCGGTCGGCGGCCGCTGCAGGCCGCAGAGCCGCGCCGCGCATTCGGCCGCCGGCAGCGCGAACGGGCCCAGCTCGCAGACGTGGCCCTCGCTGCGCAGCGTGCGGACCGCACCGCCCGGCTGCGGCAGCCGTTCGACCAGCAGCGCGTGCTGGCCCGCGGCCAGGGCGCGGCGGCAGCGCTGCAGCCCGTCGAGGCCGGCGCCGACCACCAGCAGGTCGAGCTCGGAGTCGGTCATCGGCGCGGACCGTACACGAAACGAGGCGGGACCGGCCCGCCTCGTCGTCGTTCGCCGCGCCGGTCGCGAAGAGCGACCGCGCGCGGCGAAGCCCAGCCTGGCTCAGAAGAGCAGCTGGAACTGCACGCGGATGATGTGATTCGTGCTGCTGGTCACCGCGCCGTCCGGATCGGTGTCCTGCCACGTGTACTCGATCTGCGTCTTGCAGGCGTGGCCGTGGTAGAGCGCGTCGGCGACCAGCGACAGCTCGGTCACGGCGCCGGGGACACCGGCGCCGAGGCCGGTGCCGACGATGCCGAGCGCCGCCGCCGTGGCGTCGATGTCGATCATGTTCAGGCGGGCGCCGAAGCCCCACTGGATCGGGCTGTCGCCCGACTTGGGCATCACGTACATGCCCTGCGCGTACCAGCCGCTGGTGTCGGCGTCGCCGCCGGTCGCATCGTCGGTGCGCAGGAAGATCTCGCCCTGGGCGCACAGGCCGCCGCCGAACATCCAGGCGGTGTTGATGTTGATCTGGGTCGACTCGATGTCGGTGCCGACGTTGCTGTTGCTGAACATCACGCCCGCGCCGACGGTGCCCTTGAGCTCCTCGGCGGTCAGGTCGACGTCGCCCTGCTTGTAGCTCTCGTTGCCCTTGCCGCCGGTGATGTCGCCCATCGGGTCGAACGACACCGTGCCGACCCAGGTCAGCTCGTTGTCGCCGTTGGCGGCCTCTTCGCCGCCGTCGAGGCCCGCGGCCACCGCCGCGGTGCTGACGTCGCCGTTCTGCACGCCGGCGGCCCAGCGGACCTGGTTCTCGTTGTGGCTGCCGTGCACCCAGGCGCCGCGGCTGCGCACATCGGCGAAGGTCCGGGTCGCCGTCGAACGCTCGACGAAGAACAGGCCGGTCGACGAGCCGGTGGCCTCGAGGCCGTGCTGCGTCTTGCCCTGGCCGACGCGCAGACCGATGGTCGAGTCGTCGTTCTTGCTGAACGCCCACTGCACCCAGCCGTCCTTGAGGGCGCCGTTGCCGCCGGCGCCGTCGTCGACGGCCTCCAGCTGCAGGCGGTACATCAGGTCGCGGCCGAACGCGTGGCCGGTGAGCGCCGTGCGCGCGCGCCGCACCGTGAAGCTGTTCGTGTCGCCGGCGTTGTCGTTGGCCGCGAACGACCACTGCACCTGCAGCTGGTTGGCGAGCTTCAGCGCGAACTCGTCGCTGTCGGCGAGGACGATGCCGGAGCCCGGCTTCCACGACACGGTGCCGGACTGATACGGGTTGGCCTTCCGTTCGCCTTCGCCACCGTTGGCGAGCGCGATCGAAGTGGTGACGGCCAGTGCGAGCAACGAACCAATCGAGTTGGACATGGGTGTTGAGATCTCCTCCCTAGTGGGATCGTCAGAGGGTCAGTCGACTCGGAGGCGAAGACAGGGTTGGTTGTTTTGACCGGTTGGGGTTGTCGCCCGCCTCCGGGGCGGCTGATGGGGGCGGAGCGTAGGTAGGTCGGTGCACCGGGGAGAAGTGCGATCCGCTGGATTTTCGATCGACACCCGAACATCAGTTAGGGTGGAAAGACGAGTCGACGACGTGCCAATCGGTGAATCTACGGGTGCTTGAGACCTGGAGAAATGTGCACTGAGTGTGGAGAGGTGTGATGACGACAGCCCGTCCGCGCGCGCGAGCCTCCCGTTGCGACGCCTGGAATCCGGTGTAGGCATATCAGGGGTGTGGTGGTCGGCGACGCGTGAGGTGTCTTGCGGCCCCTACATGTTGGGGTTCGAACCGCGCGCATGGAAACGGGCCGAAGCGTCCGGCGACCGGACCGGCGAGGCGGGGTCACCCCGCGGTCGTGGGGCGCGCAGCGCGTACTCTCCTGCAAGGCCGCGGGGGCCGCGGGCTAAGCTGCGCGCCCATGGCCGCCGAAGTCCGCCGCACCGCCTGCAGCCGCGACTGCCCCGACGCCTGCGGCATCCTGGCCACGGTCGACGGCGGACGCGTGACCGCGCTGGCCGGCGATCCCGAGCATCCGGTGACGCGCGGCTTCCTCTGTTTCCGCACCAGCCGGTACCCGGAACTGCAGCACGGCCCGACGCGCGTGCGGCAGCCGCTGCTGCGGCGCGGCGGCCGGCTCGAGCCGGTGACGCTCGACGAGGCGCTCGACGAGGCCGCGCGGCGGTTGCTGGCGATCCGCGCCGAGTCCGGCCCGGCCGCGATCTTCCACTATCGCTCCGGCGGCTCGCTCGGGATCCTGAAGCACCTCGGCGATCTGTTCTTCGAGCAGTTCGGGCCGTGCGCGACCAAGGTCGGCGACATCTGCTCGGGGGCCGGCGAGGCGGCGCAGCTCGCCGACTTCGGCACCAGCGACAGCAACGCGTTGTTCGACCTGCACCACAGCCGGCACATCCTGCTGTGGGGCAAGAACCCGACCGTCAGCAGCGTGCACCTGGTGCCGGTCCTGAAGGCCGCGCGCGCCCGCGGCGCGCGGCTCGCGCTGATCGACCCCGTCCATCACAAGGCGGCGGGTCTGTGCGACGCCGTGCTCCAGCCGCGTCCGGGGTCCGACTTCGAGCTGGCGATGGGGGCGGCGCGGGCCCTGTTCGACCGCGGGCGGATCGATCCCGGGGCGGCGTCGTTCTGCGACGGGCTCGAGGCCTTCGAGCGCCTGGCGCACACGCACACCGTGGCCGAGTGGGCTGCGGCCGCCGACCTCGCCGCGGCCGACGTCGAGTTCGTGGCGGACTGTCTGGCCGACGGCCCCACGGCGATCCTGATCGGCTGGGGGCTGCAGCGGCGTCAGCGCGGCGGCGCCACCGTGCGCGCGCTCGACGCCCTGTGCGCCCTGTCCGGCAACCTGTTCCGACCGGGCGGCGGGTGCTCGTTCTACTTCAAGCGCCGCAAGGCCTTCGCGCCGTTCGGGCCGGAGGTGGCGCCGCCGCGGACGATCCGCGAGCCGCTGCTCGCCGCCGACTTGCTGGCGGCGAAGGACCCGCCGGTGCGGGCGATGTGGGTGACCGCCGGCAACCCCGTGGCGATGCTGCCGGACTCCGCGGCGGTGGCGCGCGCGCTCGAGCAGCTCGACTTCCTGGTCGTCGCCGACTGCTTCCTGACGGAGACGGCGGCGCGCGCGGACCTGGTGCTGCCGGTGCCGTCCCTGCTCGAGGACGACGACCTGCTCGGATCGTACGGACACCACTGGATCAGCGAGTCGCGGCCGGTCGTCGATCCTCCCCCGGGCGTCGTGCACGAGGTGGTGATGCTCCAGCAGCTGGCACGGCGGGTCGGGCTCGACGCCTTCCCGCAGGACCCGATCGACGACCTCAAGCGGCGCGCGCTGCGCCGGGTCGCGCCGCGCGGCGCCGGGCTCGAGGCCCTGCGCGCCGCCGGCGGCACCCTGCGCAGCCCCGACTCGGGCCCGCTGCTGTTCCCGCACGGCTGGGTCGACACGCCGAACGGCAGGGTGCAGCTGCTCGACCGGGCGCCGGCGCCGGCCGAGGTGGCCGCGCCGCCGGCGCTGGCCGGCGGCAGCGCGCCGCTGTGGCTGTTCTCCAATTCCACCGAGAAGAGCCAGGCGTCGATCTGGGCCGGGCACGGCCTCGGCGCGCGCGCCTGGGTGCGGATCCACCCCGACGCGCTGCCGGGCTCCCGTCCCGGGCAGCCGGTGCGGATCCGCAGCGGCACCGGCGAACTCGAGGCCGAACTGCAGCACGATCCGCACCAGCGGCGCGACGTGGCCATCGTGCCCAAGGGCGGCGCGTTCGACCGCGGCCACGCCGCCAACGCGCTGGTGTCCGCACGCGCCACCGACCTCGGGCTGGGCGCGGCCTACCTCGACTGTATGGTCCGGATCGGACCCCTGTGAGGCGCATCACCGGCACGCACCTGTACTCGTTCGCGAAGTGTCCGCGCCTGGCGGCGCTGGACCTGACGCGCGAGCGCGCGGAGCGGCGACCGCCGACGCCGTGGGAGGAGTTCGCCGCCCGGCGCGGGCGCGACTTCGAGGACGTCTACGTCAAGGGTCTCGACGCGGTGCGGCCGCAGCACCCGGAACGCGACTTCGACGCCGGCGCCGCGGCGACGCTGGCGCTGCTGCGGCAGGGCGCGCCGCTGGTGCACCAGGCCGTGCTGCAGGACGGCGACCGGCTCGGGCTGCCGGACCTGCTGCGCCGGGTCGACGGGCCGAGCGCGCTCGGCGCCCACCACTACGAGGTCGTCGACGTCAAGACGTCCGGTCGCGCGCGCGGCGATCAGATCCTGCAGGTGATGTTCTACTCGCGCCTGCTCGCCGCCGTGCAGCAGCGCATGCCGGCGTGCGGCGCCGTGGTGCTCAAGGACGGCCGCGAGGAGCGCTTCTGCACCGCCGACTACGACGCCGTGACCGTCGAGGTCGAGGACGAGCTGCGGCGCCTGCGCGACGATCCGGCGGCGGCGCGGCCGTTCCGGCAGCGCGGCTGCGACACCTGCCACTGGAACCACCGCTGCCTGCCCGAACTCGCCGAGGCCAAGGACCTGTCGCTCGTACAGGGCATGAGCCACGGCGCCCGCGCGATCCTCGAGGCGCACGGTTGCCGGACGGTCGCCGACCTCGCCACGTTGGCGTTCGAGGGTGGCCGCGCGCCGCGCCAGCTCGACGGCGCGCTGCTGCGCCGGCTGCGCAAGGCGGCGCAGGCGACGATGCTGGGCGCACCCGTGATCGAGGCGCGGCCGACCACGCGGACCCCGACGCAGGCGCTCGAGGACGGCGCGCTGGTGCACCTGCTGCGCGATCCCTACGCCGATCGGGTGCTGGCGTTCGGCGTGCTGTACCCCATCGACGAGGCCGCCGCGCCGCAGGTGGCGCTGCCGGGCGCGCGCACCGACGAATGGGACGCCCTGCACGGCCTGCTGACCCAGGTGCCCCGTCAGGCGGCGCTGGTCCACTTCGACGGCGCCCTGGCGCACTGGTACGAGGAGCAGGCGTTCGCGCGCGAGGCGTCGGTCGGGCTGTCGTCGCGGTTCGTCGAGCTGCAGCGTCGGCTGCGCGCGGTGGCGTTGTTCCCGGCGCCGGTGTTCACGCTGGCCGACTTCGTCCGGGCAGGTCTCGGCCGCGACCCGCACCGCGCCGGGCACGTCGGCGCCGCTGCGATGTGGCTCGGTGGTGCGGGCGAGGGGGGCGGCGACGGCGACGGCGCGGACGCCGCGCAGAAGCTGGTGGCCAAGGTGGGCGCCGACCTGCACGATCTGGCCGCGCTGATGCACCGCGTTCTCGGTGCGCGGCCGACCCCCGCGGAGCTCGCGCTTGGAACTGACGCTGGAACAGCGACTGCTTAGGTTTCTCGCGCGCGAGGAGGACGGCGAGCGCCGTTCGCATCGCGAGCTGCTGGCGCAGCCGGTCGACCTGCGTGTGCTCGACGGCGAGTGCATCCACGGCGCCCGCTTCGTGCGCGCCGACGACGCCGGGTTCTGGTTCGAGGTGCAGGACAACGGCTCGAAGTTCCGCGTCGGCGACCTGGTCGGCGTCGGCGACGGTCACGACCTCGACGAAGCGGTGCCGCTGGTCTACGCCGACTACGACGCCGGCACCGGCCTGCTGCGGCTGCAGGTCGACGGCTACAACCGCGACATCGCCCCGGCCTTCGCGCCGGGCCGGCTGTACGTCGTCGACCGCCGGCCGCTCGGGCTCCGCGGTCGTCTGCGCGAGGTCGTGCGCGCCGCGTTCGCCGAGGCGCGGCTGGCCGGCGTGCTCGAGGGGCGCCACGTCGTCGAGCGCGACGCCGGCAGACACGGTCGCGCGCTCGCGCGGTTGGCGGCCCGCGGCCTGAACCCGGCCCAGGTCGAGGCGGGCGCCGCCGCCATCGCCACCGAGAGCCTGGCGCTGGTGCAGGGGCCGCCCGGCACCGGCAAGACCCGTCTGCTGGCCGAGGTCGTGGCCGCCCTGTGCGCGGCGGGCTGTCGCATCGCCCTGTGCGCGTTCACCCACCGCGCCGTCGACAACGCGCTCGTGGCGATCCGTCGGGCTGCGCCCGACCTGCAGCTGTGCAAGGTCGGCAGCAGTCGCAGCGAGGCCGCCGACGAGCTGCGGTCGGCGCGCGTCGGCCGCGCCGACCCGCGCCGCAGCCGGCTGCCCGAGTCGCACGCCGTCGTCGCCGGCACCTGCTACCAGCTCGCCAAGCTGCCCGAGCGCGAGCGCTTCCACTACACGGTGTTCGACGAGGCCGGGCAGATGCCGCTGCCGCACGCGTTGGCGGGCATGCTGCGCAGCCAGCGCTGGCTCCTGTTCGGCGACCACCGCCAGCTGCCGCCGGTCGTCACTTCGGATCACCGCGATCGCGAGGCGTGCGACTCGATCTTCGCGCACCTGCACCGCCGCTACGGCTCGATCCTGCTCGACACCACCTATCGGATGAACGATGGCGTCTGCCGCGTCGTCAGCGACACGTTCTACGAAGGGCGCGTGCGCTCCGCCGCCGGCGCGGCCGCGCGGCGCATGCCGTTCCGGGCGGGCGGCCGGCTCGACGAGGTGCTGGACCCCGAGCAGCCCGTCGTGTGGCTGCGCGTCGATCACCAGCAGCCCGGCAACCGGTCGCAGGAGGAGGCTGCCGCCGTCGCCGACGTCGTCGACGACCTCGTGCGCCGCCACGGCGTGTCGCCGGCCGAGATCGCCGTGATCGCGCCGTTCCGCGCGCAGGTGCGGCTGTTGCGCTCGGCGCTGCAGCACAAGGCGTTCGGCGACGACGTGCTGGAGCAGCTGGTCGTGGACACCGTCGAGCGCATCCAGGGCCAGGAGCGCGAGGTCGTCATCGTGTCGCTGGCCGCCGGGGATCCCGCCGAGGTCCGCGGCCGCGGCGCGTTCCATCTCAGCGAGAACCGGCTGAACGTCGCGCTGTCGCGCGCGCGCACCAAGGCCGTGCTGGTCGCCAGCGCGCACTCGTTCCGGGCGCTGCCCGGCGACGTCGACGCGCTGCGCACCGCGTCGCGGTGTCGCGAGCTGCGGAACCGGATGTTCGCCGTGGACCTCACGGCGCTGTACGCCGGCCGGCGCTGAGTCTCCTCCGGGCACGCGCGGCGAGGCTGGGCGGCGAGGCTGGGCGGCGAGGCGGATGGGTGGCGCGGAGTGCGCCGCGGAAGTGTTCAGCCGGTCGTCTCGGACACCAGCCACACAAGCGCGCGCGCGCACAGCGCGTCGACGTCGAGTTCGCCGTCGAGCTCGAGGCTCGGCGGCTCCCCGGCGGCGCCGGGCGTCGGGGCCTCGAAGCGGCGGCGCAGGGCGTCGTGCTGGTCCGGGCCCGCGTCGCTGATCCGCGCCGGATCGTCGAGGCGCCGCCGCAGGCGGTCGCGGCCCGTGCCTTCGCCGACGTCGAGGTGCAGCACCAGCGCGCGCGCGCCCGCGCCGCGCGCCGCCGCCGCCGCCTCGGCGCGATGGCGGGTCGTCGGGAAGTTGCCGTCCAGCAGGACCACCGGGGCGCCGCCGCGAGTGGCCGCCGTCGCGCGCGCCTGCACTTCGGCGTAGGTGCGTGCCGAGAACGCGGCGGTGTAGTGCTCCGGCGCAGCGCGCGCCGTCGGTGCCAGTCCGGCGAGCTGCTTGCGCACCACGTCGGTCGCCAGGATCGGCCAGTCCACGCCGCGGCTCAGCGCGCGCGCGAACGTGCTCTTGCCGCTGCCGGGCGGTCCGCACAGGACCAGCCAGGACGGTCCGTCGTCCTCGACCGCCGTCGACGCGGCCAGCTGCAGGTGCCGCGCGGCGCTGCGCCGCGCGCCGTCGCGATCCGCCGCCGGCAGTTCCTGCTCGGCGGCGGCCAGCGCGCCGACCTTGGCGCGCACCATGGCGCGATACCGCAGCAGCGGCGGCAGCAGCGGCGGCAGTTCGCGGTCGCCGGTCGCGCCGACGTACTCGTCGACGAACACCGCCGCCAACGGGCGCGCGCCGCGATAGGTCAGGTCCATGCAGAGGAACGCCAGCTCGGTGGCGACGTCCCCGCAGCGGAACGCCGCGTTGAACTCGATGCAGTCGTACACCGCCGGCGGCGCCGTCATGCAGATGTTGCGTGCATGCAGGTCGCCGTGCCCGTCGACCACGTGCCCCGCGGCGACGCGCGCGCGGAGCCGCGGCAGCACCGCCGCGAAGTCGCGTTCCGTGCGGGTCCGCATCGCGGCCAGCAGCGGTGCGTGCATGCCGTGGTCGGCGATCGCGGCGACCTCGGCGAAGTTGTCCGCGGCGAGCTGCCGCAGCCGGTCCGGGCTGCCGTGCGAACGGGTCGCCGCGCCGCGGTCGGCGCCGCGATGGAACTGCGCGACGCGGCGTGCGAGCGCGCGGATCTCGGCCTCGGTGCAGGCGCCTTCGGCCAGCAGCCGGTCGAGCATCCGTTCGGCGGGCAGGCGACGCATCACCACCGCCACGTCGAGGTCGCCGGCGCCGTCGTCGTCGCCGGTCGCCGCGAAGCGCGCGCCGGCGCCGGCGCCGTCGGACCCCGCACGGAGCGCGGCCGTGCCCAGGTAGACGTCCGGGCACAGGCGGCGGTTGAGGCGCACCTCGTCGCGGCAGGTGGCGCGGCGCTTCGCCAGCGTCGAGAAGTCGAGGAACGGCAGCCGCAGCGGCTTCTTCAGCTTGTAGACCAGGTCGCCGCACAGGCTCACGATCGAGATGTGCGTCTGCACGATCTCGACGTCGCGCGGTGCGTGCGGGTAGCACGAGGGTTCGCGCAGCAGGGCGATCAGTTCGCGTTCGTCCACGGGAAGGGTGATGGGGCAATCGGATGCCGTGGTCGAGACCAGTCTGGCCCGGATCCGTCCGCTGGTCGAGTGCACGCCCTCCTCCCGTGCCCGCGCCCGCGCCGCCGGGGCTACGACTAGGGGAGCATGCCGTACAGCATGTAGCCCAGGTACAGCGCGAGGCCGAGGCCGGTTCCGAGCAGCGCGATGCGCAGTGCCCATCGGCCCCACTTCACGCCGTTCCTCCCAGGTCGTCGATCAGCGCGCGGAACCCGCTCTCGTCGAAGATGCGCAGCGCGAGCTTCTGCGCCTTCTCGAGCTTGCTGCCGGCGTCGCTGCCGGCGACGACGTCGGTGACCTTCTTGCTCACGGAACCGGCGGTGCGCGCGCCGAGTCGTTCGACCAGGTCCTTGGCCTCGTCGCGCGACATCGTCTCCAGGCCGCCGGTGAAGACGAACACGCGTCCGGCCAGCGGTCCGCGTTCGACGCCCTGCTGCTCCTGCACCGCGACGCCGGCGCGGGCGAGCAGGTCGAGCGTGCGCCGGTTCTGCGGCGAGGCGAAGAAGTGGACCACCGCGGCGGCGACCTCGGGGCCGACGCCGTCCACCTCCAGCAGCTGCTCCGGCGTCGCGGCGCGCAGCCGGTCGAGGTTGCCGAACCACGCGGCGAGGTCCTTGGCGGTCTGTTCGCCCACGTGGCGGATGCCGATGCCGTTGAGGAACCGGGCCAGGGTCGGGGTGCGGGCGCGCTCGATCTGCTCGATCAGCTTGGCGAAGCTGCGCTCGCCCCAGCGCTCGAGTTCGAGCACGCGCTCCTTCTGCGAGGCCAACGTGAACACGTCCTCGACGGCGCGCAGGATGCCGGCGGCCTGCAGCTGATCGACCTGCTTGGGGCCGAGGCCCTCGATGTCCAGCGCGCGCCGCGACGCGAGGTGCACGACGCGGCCGCGCAGCTGGTCCGGGCAGTCGAGGTTCTGGCAGTAGAGGAACTTGCCCTCGGGCTCGAGCGGGCCGTTGCAGGTCGGGCACTGCGTCGGCGGCGCGGCGGGCCGCGAGTCCGGGCTGCGCTGTTCGGCGATGACGCGCACGACCTCGGGGATCACGTCGCCGGCGCGCTGCACCTCGACGACGTCGCCGGGGCGCACGTCGCGTTCCTGCAGCAGGGTCCAGTTGTGCAGCGAGGCGTTGCGGACGGTGACCCCCGCGAGCTCGAGCGGCTCCAGCTGCGCCACGGGCGTCACGGCGCCGGTGCGACCGACCTGCGCGCCGATCGCCAGCACCCGGGTCGTGCCGATCCGCGGCGCGAACTTGTAGGCCAGGGCCCAGCGCGGCGCGCGCGCCGTGCGACCGAGCCGCTGCTGGAGCTCGAAGCGGTCGATCTTGGCGACGATGCCGTCCATCTCGTACGGCTGGTCGTCGCGACGCGCCTCGAGGTCGTCGCGGAACGCCAGCACGGCGTCGACGCCCGCGGCGACCGTCGCCGGCTCGGCGACCTGGAAGCCCCACCGGCGCAGCTGCTCGCGGAACTCGGAGTGGGTGGCGAACCCGGCGCCCTCGACGTGGCCGAGCGCGAACGCGAGGAAGTCGAGCGGGCGCTGCTGCACCACCCGGGGATCCTGGAGCTTGAGCGTGCCGGCGACGGTGTTGCGCGCGTTGCGGAAGGTGCCCTCGGCGGACGTCTCCTCGCGCTCCCGGAGCTCGGCGAACGCCTGGCGGGTCAGGATCACCTCGCCGCGGATCTCGATGCGGTCCGGGAACGGTCCGTCCCCGAGGAAGGCCAGCGGCAGGTTGCGCACGGTGCGGAGGTTCTGCGACACGTCCTCCCCGGTCTGGCCGTCGCCCCGCGACAGGCCGCGCACGAAGACCCCGCGCTCGTACAGCAGGTTGGCGCTGACGCCGTCGAGCTTGGGCTCGCAGACCCAGTCGAGCGGCTGGTCGTCCGTCAGCGCCAGCAGCTTGCGGGCGCGCGCGGCGAACTCGCGCACCTCGTCGGCGGTCATCAGTGACTCGATGCTCCCCATCGGCGAGAGGTGCTCGGCGGTGGCGAAGCTGCCGCCCTTGGGCAGCGGCGCGCCGACGCGCCGGGTCGGCGAGTCGGCGGTCACGAGGTCCGGATGGGCGCGCTCGAGCTCGAGGAGCTCGCGCAGGAGCGCGTCGTAGTCGGCGTCGCTCAGGTGTGGCCGGCCCAGGTTGTAGTACTCGTGGTCGGCGCGGCGGATCGCCGCTCGCAGTTCGGCGATTCGCACAGCGGGCTGCACGGGCGGCAGCCTACCGCCATGACCGGCGGAAGCCATTGACTTCGGGCCCGGCGAACTCGCGCAGCGCCAGCGGTGTCGCCTGCAGCGTCAGAACGGGATCTCGTCGGTCGCGGCATCACCGCGCTTGCGCCCGCGCGGGCGGCCGTTGGTCGAGCCGGCGGTGTGCTCGTCGTCGTCGCCGCCACCTTCGGGCGCGGTGGGTGTGCCGGCCGGGACCGCGCGGTAGCCGTCGTACGGTACCTCGTTGCGGCGGATGGTCTCGCCGCTCGGCGCCGCGTACTCGGCGGGGCGGATCTGGATCAGGGCCTCGCGCCCTTCGAGGTCGCTCGCGTCGACCTGCACGCGGCCGTTGGCCGGGAGGCCAAGCGCCGCGAACACCAGCCGCGCCCGGGCACGGCCGCGCGCGCTGAACACCAGGCTGTCCCAGGCCGCCTGCTTGCCGACGTGTTCGCCCTCTGCCACGACGAGCCGCAGCGACCAGCGCTCGTCGCCGGCCCGCGTCGAGCCGGGACGAACCTCGGCGACGCGGCAGAGATACGAGCCGGCGGGGACGGTGACGAAGTCGGTGACGTGGTCGACGGAATCGAAGTCGATCTCCATGGCTGGGCACTCTCCTGTTGAGGTTCAGGGTGTTCGTGCCCCGAGGACCTCGGCAGGGAACGGTCGAAATGGCGGAAATCGCCGCCGCCCGCGGTGCGCGGCGGCGGCGGTCAGCCGCGTGCCGTGGCCAACGCGCGCGCCAGCGCGAGCTTCTCGGCGTCGCTGAGCTGGTGGCGGTCCTGCATCACCTCGAAGTCGTGCGCGGCGATCTTGTCGAGGATCGCGCTGTAGATGCCCGTGATGAGGCGCAGCACCAGCGCGCAGTCGGGGGTGGCACCGGCCACCAGCGCCGCGGTGCCGGCGCTGCTCGCCGCCTCGTGGCGGCGAGCCTGTGCGCAGAGGTCCGCCACCAGCGCGCGCAGCGCCGGCGGGCTCTGGCGCCGTTCGGCGGCGTCGCGGATCGCGTCGCGGTCCAGGCCGTGGGCGCCGAGGTCGGCGTCGCTGACGTACCACAGACCGGCGGCCGTGTCGGCGCGCAGGTCGCGCAGGATGTGGGCGACGTACGCGAAGATGCCGAGCGACGCGCCGGTCGTCAGGATCTCCGGCATCGCCCGCGGTGGCGTCACGACGCCGTTCGCGTCGACTCCCGCGGCGAGGATGATCAGGTAGATCGTCGTCGGCGCGACGCTGGCGCCGCGCGAGTAGGCGACGAAGTCGTCGAACGTCGCGAAGTTGCCCTGTGCCGCGACGTCGCGCTCCATGGCGGCGAAGAAGTCGGTCCACAGCTGCTGCGGCACCCCGAACGCCGCGCTGTGGCGCGCCGCGAGCGCCGTCAGCGCACCGGCCTCGGGGTGGCGACACGCGCCGAGGTCGGTGCGCGGCCGGAAGTCCGGCGCCGCGCAGGACGCGAACGCGGCGGCGTGCGCGCGCACGCCGGCGGTGAGGCGCGGATCGCCCGAATGGCCGGCGGCGACCTGCTCGTCGACCAGGTCGTCGACCACCCGCATCAGCGCGTACATGGCGCAGAAGGCCGCGTAGCGCGCGTCGTCGACCAGCAGCCGGCTGGTCAGGAACAGGTTGTTGGCATCCCGCGCGGCGATGCGCTCGGCCGGCCCGAGTTCGGGCGGCAGCTGGCCGAGGGGGCGGGGCGAGGGCAGCGACATGCGCGCCCGCATGTTGGCCCGGGTGGCCGCGGTTTGGAAGCACCGCGCCGGGCGCGGCGTCCCGGCTGGTCCGTCAGTCGGCTTCGGACTCGTCGAGCAGCGCGTCCTCGACCGCCTTGCGGACGTCCTGCAGCACCTGCAGCAGGCGCTGGCGTTCGGCCTCGAGCTGGCGCACGGTGACGACCAGCTGCTCGAGCGAGCGGATGCCGTCGAGGGTGGGCAGGCGCGAGATCTCGGCCGCGGAGTCGACCTGTCGCAGCAGCCGCGGCGCGACCGCCGGCGCGCGCGGCTTGCGCGGTCGCGTCGGCACGAGGCCCAGCAGCGCCTTGGCGCGGCCGTAGACGATCGGCGGCATCTGCAGGCCCTCCATCGCGGCTCGCGCCTTCAGGTCCTGGAACGAGATGTCCGGCGACATGCGCAGGACCTCGACCGCCAGTTCGAAGGCCGAACCCTTGGGCTGGCCGTCGCTGGCATCGCCGGCACCGGGGCCGGCCTCGGGCGGGTTCGCGTCGTCGCCATCGCCGTGGTCCGCGTCGGGGCCCTCGCCACCGCCGCCGTCGCCGGCTTCCGCCCCGTCGTAGCCGGCGCCATGCGAAGGCTCCGACTGCAGTTGCGCCTGGGTGGGCGGCGGAGCTGTCAGGGCTGCGCCGACCAGCGGCGGCAGCCCCAGTGCACGTCTGGTGCTGCCGTATAGAAAGCGAGGTACGCTCAGCCCGACGCGCTGCGCCCGCACCTGGACCTCGGCGTAGCCGAGCTCCGGGTCGACGCGCAGTTCGCGCTCTACGAATTCACGGGCCGAGACTCGCTCGGTCGTCGGGGACTCATGCATTGAAGGTGGTGGGTGCCGCTGCCGCGGCCAGTGCGCCGGTGAGGAAGCCGGCGCGGCGGTACGATTGAGGAGAGTGGCAGTTATCGCAGTCGCCGAGTCCGCGGCCATCAAAGCAAATGCCAAGCGGATAGGCAAGCGGTGAATTCATCGGGAAGGCGCCGAACCCCCGGTGGCAAGGCGGTTGCAAGTCCTTCCGCCCCAGCGTTTGTGGCCGTGCCCTGTACGCTTTTCGGGCTGCATGTGCGCCCTTCGCACAGCGACCACGGGAGGCCGTCCGCGTGTGCGTCCTGCCGCATGCGCGCACGATTGGAGTCGGGCGCGGTCGAGTCGCGAGCCGGGTCGCGAGCCGGGCCGGCGCGCGCCGGGGGCGGGTCGGCGATTTTCTCGTGATCGGCCTGTTGGCATGGACCGCATGGCGATGCCGGGGAACCGCGGGTTGCGTTGCGCGCGTCTCGGGTGAGAATCCTGTGCCGCCTGTCGCCCCCGATCGCCACCCGTATGCGCATCACCGCTCCCCTGGTTTCTCTCCTGGCCGCCGCACCCGCTCTGGTCGCACAGACCGTCGGCCCGGTGTTCGAGCCCGAGTCGCAGATCCCCGGTTCGGCACTGTTCCGCTGCGGAACGCCGAGCGTGACCGGCGTCGCCAATCCCGCGGACGCGCCGGACTGCAGCCTCAACAACACCAATCCGGGGCCGTGGGCGCCCAACGGCGTGCTGCGCATCCCGGTCGTCGTGCACGTCATCAGCAACAGCGGCGGCACCGGCAACATCAGTGACGCGCTCGTGCAGAGCCAGATCACCGTGCTCAACGAGGATTTCCGCGCGCTGCCGGGGACCGCGGGCGCCGGCGGCTTCGACACCGAGATCGAGTTCTTCCTGGCGACGACGGATCCGCTGGGCAATCCGACCAACGGCATCACGCGGCACTCGAACACGACCTGGTTCGGCGACACCGGCAGCTACTGGACGTCGATCGCGTGGGACACCCAGCGCTACCTGAACATCTACACCAACAACGCGGGCGGCGGCGGCGTGCTCGGTTACGTGCCGGGGCTGCCGCAGAGCGCATCGTCGGGGCTCGGCACCACGGCCGATCGCGTGGTGTGCCTGTGGAGCGCGTTCGGTCGCCCGGCGGCCGGCGGCGCGCCCTACAACCTGGGCCGCACGATGACCCACGAGGTGGGCCACTACCTCGGGCTCTACCACACGTTCCAGAGCGGCTGCGGGACCGCGTCGTGCTACACGACCGGCGACCGCATCTGCGACACCAACGCCGAGTCGGGGCCGCGCTTCGGGTGCACGCCGTCCGCGGTCAGCTGCGGCAACGTCGATCCGGTCCGCAACTACATGGACTACTCGGACGACGCGTGCTTCACCAACTTCACGGCGGAGCAGGCCGCGCGCATGCGCTGCACGATCGCGAACTACCGGCCGAACCTGGCGCAGCCGGGCGGTCCGCTCGCGTCGGCGACCGTGCGCAACGGCCCCGGCAACTACAACGTCTACACCTCGGGCGCGCCGGTCCTGGGGCAAACCATGACCTCGCAGGCGCAGGTCGCCGGACTCCCCAACACCTACACCCTGGGCGCGTCGTTCTGGTTCCAGAACCCGGCCACCGTGCCGTTCCCGCCCTACACGCTGCTGGTCGACATCAACTCGACGCAGATCTACCAGACGCCGTTCGTGCTGCCGGTGTTCGGCATCGCGATGGTCTGGCAGACGCCGATCCCGAACGACCCGGTGTTCGCGGGGCTGGCGTTCAGCACGCAGGTGCTGCTGCTCGGCAACACAGACCTCGGGTTGACCAACGCGGTCGACATGGTGATCGGCAGCTGAGCCGCGGGGCGCGCGCGCTCGCGCCGCCGAGGACGCACGACGAAGGGCCGCCGGTGGGCGGCCCTTCGCGGTTTTCCGCGGGTGCGCCTCAGTCCTGGCCCGCGCCGCGCGGGTCGGCGACGCGGCCCGCGAACAGCACGAGACCCGTCTTCAGGTCGCGCAGCGCGAACGCGAACGGGCGGTCGAACGCGACCGCGCGCGGCTGCCGCGCGGCGGCCCCGGCGCGCAGCACCATCGCCGTGGCCGCCGCGGCCTCGGTGCCCTCCTCGCCGACGTCGAGCCAGCACTGCTGGACCACCCGCGCGAGCTGCAGGAAGCGCGGGTCGCCGTCGATGCCGCGGAAGTCGGCCGTCGGGCCGAACGCGGCGGTGATGCCCAGTGTCTGCAGGGCCGGGCCCAGCTCGAGCCGGGTGCTCACGCAAAAGCGCGGCAGCGCCAGCGCGACCTGCTGCAGCTTGCGGGCGATACGGCCTTCGCCGTGGGCGGGGTCGAGCAGCCGGTCCAGGGCGGCCGCCATCGGGTCGTCGCCCGCGCCCTCGCCGGCCGCCGGCAGCGCGAGGTCGAGCGCGAACTCGTCGCCGACGTACGGCAGCCGCACGAGCACCATGCCGTCCACGTCGCCGACCGCGAAGCTGCCGGTGAGGTGCATCGTGGGCACCCGCACCGCGGCGCCGTCGCCGAGCCGGAACGCGCGGTCGCGCGTGTTCTCCGGATCGAACGAGTGCTTCCAGTCGGCCTTCAGCCACAGCGCGTTGGTCAGCACGCAGCGGGTGTCCGCCCGCACGTCGTCGGGTCCCAGCAGGTCGCGGATGCGGTCGTGGGTGGCGGCGGCGATCGCCGCGTTGATCGCCGCGCGGGCCTGTTCGGGGTCGCCGCGGAAGTCGAGCTCGCGCGGCGCCGCGCCGTAGTGATCGCGCAGCAGGGTCGTGAACGACGGCTGCAGCGGGTGCGCCTTCTGGATCCACAGGTCCTGGGTGCTGGTCATCGCGAACCCGGGCCGGTCCGCCTGCAGGCGTCGGTGCAGCGCCGCGGCGGCGCGTTGCGTGCGCGCGAGATCCCAGCCGGCCGGTGCGATCGCGCGCGCGATCTCGTCGGCGGTCTCGCCGTGCGCGCCGGCGAGCGCCATCAGCAGCGCCATCGCCGCGCTGGCCGGCGACCAGCCCAGGGTGTCGCCTTGGAGCTGCGGCGCCGCAGCCGCGGCGAAGCGGCCGATCGCGTCGGCGAGGACGCCGGCGTCGCGGGCGGGATCGGTGGCCGCGCGCACGGAGGCGTCGTGGACGGTGTGGTCTTGGGCGGGGAGCGGCGCGGCGAACAGGGCGCCGGCGCAGGACAACAGCGTGACGGGTACTCGCATGACGATGGTCGCGGGTGGGTGGATCGAGAAAGCGCGCGGCGAACGGGGCCCGAGGAGGCCGGTTCCCGCTCGATCCCGCCCATTCGACCCGGGCGATGCGGCCCTTGAGCAGCGCGGGGACCGCCGTACCGTCGGCGGCATGGACATACCGCGGAAGGGCCTGTTCGCCTTCGCGCTGATCGCATCCGCGGTCGCGCAGGAGCCCGTCACCGACGTCGGCGCGCTCACCGCCGAACTGCAGCGCGCCCCGTCCGTCGACGCCGAGGGGGTCGGCATCGACGGCGCGCGCAGCCCCACCTACGACCTGTACACGCGCTGGCGCGACGCGGCCACGATCGCGCAGCTGCGGGCCTGCACGCGCCACGAGAACCCGGTGGTCCGGGCCTACGCGGTGCGCGCGCTGGTCGACCGCGACGCCGACGTCGACTGGGTCGCGCTGCTGCGCGATCACGTGGACGACACGGCGAAGGTCACGACGTTCGTCGGCTGCTGCCTCGCCGAGGAGATGGTCGGCGACGTGATGTTCGGCGACCTGCGGCGCCGCTTCGACGAGGATCAGCGGCAGGACGCCGCCGAGCTGCTGATCCGCGCCGCGAGTCCGCTGGCCGCGCGCGAGTACGCGCTGCGCGCGCTGCGGCTGCGCGACGGCATGCTGCACACGGTGCGCGAGCTGGCGGCGAACGGCGACCTCGACGCCGGCGTCGCGCTGGCGCGCTATCGCCTGCCGGTCGACGTGCCGGTGCTGCAGCGGCACCTCGAGACGCTGCGGGAGCGCGATCCGTGGGCCGAGAACGCGCCGTTCCTCGCCGCCGCCCTGCACCCCGACCCGCGGTTGCTGCCGGCGCTGCGCGCGTTCGAGCGGTCGGCGCTGGCGCGCATCGGTCACGACAACCCGTCGCGGCTGCGGCACTGGATCGCCGCCGTCGCCGCGCAGCGCAGCGCGGACGCCGCGGTGTTCCTGGTGCGCTTCCTCGACGCGGCGCGACCGCAGAGCGACTTCAAGGAGCGCGACCTGCTGCGCACGCTGAAGGAGGCGCTCGCCGATCACGGCGGCGATGCGCTCGAGGAGTTCGATGCGCTGCGCGCGGCGCTCGCGCGGCGCGAGGCGGCGGCGGCCCGCTGAGAGGTGCCGGGCGCGGAGTCAGTTCCGCAAGGCCGCCCGCAGCGCCGACGCCAGCTCCGGGTGACGGAACGCGTAACCCAGCTGCAGCAGGCGCCCGGGCATCGCGCGCTGGCTCGCCAGCAGCGCCTCGTCGGCCATCTGGCCGAACAGCAGGCGCAGCGCGAACGCCGGCACCGGCAGCAGGGCCGGCCGACGCAGCGCGCGGCCCAGTTCGCGCGTGAATTCGCGGTTGGTCACCGGCTGCGGCGCCACGCACAGCACCGGGCCGCGCGCGTCGTCGCGCTGCAGCAGGAATGCGATCGCGCCCAGCAGGTCGTCGAGCGCGATCCAGCTCATGAACTGCCGGCCGCCGCCGAGACGGCCGCCGAGGCCCAGGCGGAACGCCGGCAGCATCTTCGCCAACGCACCGCCGCCGGGGCCGAGCACGACGCCGATGCGCAGGTGCACCACGCGCGCGCCCTGCTGCTCGAGCGGCGCGGTGCCGCGTTCCCACGCCGCGGCGACCTCGGCGAGGAAGCCGCGGCCAGGGGCGCTGTCCTCGACCAGCGGCTCGTCGCCACGGTCGCCGTAGATGCCCGTGGCCGACGCCGACAGCAGCACCGGCGGCCGCGGCAGGGCCGCCAGCGACCGGCACAGGCGTTCGGTCGCGGGTCCGCGGCTGTCCTGGATCGCGCGCTTGCGCGCCGCGGTCCACCGCCCGGCGGCGACGTTGGCGCCGGCCAGGTGCACCACCGCGTCGACCGCCGCGGCGGCGTCCCGGTCGATCGCGCCGGTCGCGGGATCCCAGTCGATCCGGCCGGTGCCCGCCGACCCGGCGCTGCCGGGCCGGGTGAAGCGCAGCACCGTGTGGCCGGCGGCGCGCAGGGACTCCGCCAGCGCCGTGCCGACGAAACCCGAGGCGCCGGTGATCGCGATGGTCGCCATGGGACCAGCATGCGGTCGAGGCGGCGCGAGCGACAGCGCGCGTCGGCGGCGCTGCCAGCGGAGCCAGTCTGGCGTCGAGGATGGCAGAATGCCCGACTCGGTTCCGTGCGGAGACGCCCGTTCCTAACCGGCGCTGGCGGATCGGATCCCCGGCCGCCCGCGCCTCTCGTCCAGTTCCCCACGCTCCGCGTCGGCTCACGTCGCGGTGGGCTCCCGCTGCCCACCGCGCGCGACTGCGCGGGCTGCACAGAGGCTCGCCATGACCACAGGTTCGCTCCCCTCTTCGTTCCGCCACGCGGCCCGATTCGCTGCCGCGCTCTTGGGCATCGCGACGACGCTCGCCGCACAGTGCGCGAACGGCCCGGTGTTCACTCCGCCGACCGTGCTGCCCGCCTTCACGCAGGGGCGCTGCATCGTCGCCGGCGACCTCGACGGCGACGGCGATCCCGACCTCGCCGCCGGCGGTCAGCCGAACGGCGTGCAGGTGTGGCGCAACGACGGCGCGGCCGGCTTCGTCGCGCAGGCGTTCCTGCCGCTGCCGGGCGTGGCCAACGACCTCGTGCTGGCCGACTTCGACCAGGACGGGCTCGCCGACCTCGCGGCCTGCGGATCGGAGCTGCAGACCGTCGGCGGCCAGGTCCGCTTCCAGCCGATGGTGATGGTGCTGTACCAGCGACCGGCGACCGGCGCGCTCGCGTTCGACCCGCCGGTGCTGGTGCCGATGGGCGGGCTGGTGCCCGGCGGGACCGGCACCGGGCTGGTGACCGCGGACTTCGACAACGACGGCACGCTCGACTTCGCCATGGCCGACCAGGGACCACCCGGGCTGTGGATCACGCTCGGGCAGGCGCCGAACGGCCGCCCGCTGCGCACCTGGGCGCCGCCGCAGGCCGTCGCGCTGCAGGGCAGCGGCTGGCAGGACATCGCGGCCGAGGACTTCGACAACGACGGCGTTCTCGATCTGGCCCTGGTGTCGTACGGCGACGGCACCCTGTTCCCTGGGGCGGTACAGTTCGCCCGCGGCGCCGCGCCGCCCGGTTCGTTCGTTCCGGCCGGTCGCTTCACCGCCGGTGTGTCGTGCACGGCGCTGTGCGCGCGGGACTTCGACGGCGACGGCGACATCGACGTCGCCGTGTCGGCGCGCCGCGTGACGTCGCTGCTCGAGAACCAGGGCGGCATGACGCTGGGCACGCCGATCGCGCTGCCGGTCGACTCCGGCGAGTGCCTCGCCGCGGCCGACCTCGACGGCGACGGCGGGATCGACCTGTGCGTGCCGCGCTTCGCGCAGGCGTTCGGCATCGGCAACGTCTACGTGCTGCGCGAGGTCGGCGGCGCGCTCGACGTGCGTCTCCACAACCTCGGCACCGGCTTCCCGGTCGCGGTGGCGCTGGCCGACTTCGACGGCGACGGCATCGTCGACATGGCGGTCGCCAAGGAGGTCGGCTCGGTCGCGGTCGCGTTCGGCACCTGCACGAACGGGTTGCCTTCGCAGCTGCAGCTGCAGGCGCCGCTCGGCGGCGAGCAGTGGACCGTCGGTCAGCAGGTGCAGATCGACTGGCTCGCCGCCCCGCAGGAGGCGCCGATGGACATCGAACTCTCGCGCGACGGCGGCAGGACCTGGGAGCCGCTGGCGCTGGGCCGCACCACGCGCCCGTTCGGCTGGACGGTCACGCCGCCGGCGACCAACCGCGGCCTGGTGCGCGTTCGTTCGGCCAGCGCGGCCGCGCCGGCCAGCGCCAGCGTCGCGCCGATCGAGATCGGCGGCCCCGGCCTCGCGCAGGCGCGGCCGATCGGCGCCGGCTGCGGCGCTCCGACGCCGCGGCTCGACGTCGCGGTGCCGCGGTTCTTCGGCCCGGTCGCGGTCGACGTCGCCGGCGCCGTGCCGGGTGCGCCGGTCGGCGTCTACGCGTCGCTGCCGCTGCCGGCGCCGTTGGCGCTCGGCTTCGGCTGCAGCGCCTGGGTCGATCCGCTCGGCGCCGCGCTGCTCGCGAGCGGTGTCGTCGACGCGAGTGGTGCCTTGGCGGCGGTCGTCGACGTGCCGTCCGACGCCGCGCTGCTCGCGGTGCGCTTCGCGATGCAGGCCGCGGTGCTCGGCGGCGGCGCTGCTCCGGGCGTGCAGCTGACCAACGCGTACGACCTGCTGGTCGGACTCTGATCCGCGGCGGAGCGGGCCGGCCGGCGCGGGCACCTTCCCGGGCGCGGTCGGCCGCCGTAGCGTGGGCCGTCGGTCGCCGCCGATGATGTCGCCTCCGGTCCCCGCTCCAGCAGTCCGCGCGTTGGCCGCTCGCACGCTGGTCGGCCTGTTCGGGCTGACCGCCGCCGCCGCGCAGAAGGGCCTCGACGCCCGCATCGAGCGCGCGCTCGCGCAGGCCCGGCCGGCGCTCGCGACGGTGCTCGAAGGCGCCCACGAGCTGGTCCCCGGTCAGCTCGCGCTGGTGTGCCTCGCCGCCGTGCACGACGGCATGCCGCACGACGAGGCGCCGCTGCAGCCGGCGCTCGAACGGCTGCGCGAGGCGCGCATGGAGCGCACCTACGACCTCGCGCTGCGGCTGATGGTGACCGAGGCGACGTCCTTCGCGACGCGATCGAAGCTGGCGGCGGCCGACTGCAAGCGGTTGCTGAAGAACCGCGAAGGCGGCGCGTTCGGCTATTCGCCCGGCACCGGTGGCTGGGACCTCAGCAACACCCAGTACGCCGCGCTCGGCCTGCGCGCCGCCGCCGCGTGCGGCGTCGAGGTCACGCGTCACGTCTGGCTGCGGCTGGCCGACGACGTGTTCGAGGCGCAGGCGGACGTCGGCGGCTTCGGCTACGTGCCGGGCAGCAACCCGACGCCGTCGATGACCGTGGCCGGCATCGGTGTGCTGGCGATCTGCGAGCAGGCGCTGCAGCAGCAGCAGCGCGAGCTGCCGGGGCTGGCGCCGCGGCTCCTGCGCGCGTGGGCGTGGATGGACGAGCAGGCGGCGGCGATCGGTCGGCCCGAGACGGTGTGGAGCTACTACTTCCACTACGGGCTCGAACGCGCCGCGATCCTGTGCGACCGCGAAGATGTCGGCGGCGTCGACTGGTATCGCGAAGGTGCGCGCATGCTGGTGACGGCGCAGGGCCGCGACGGCTCGTGGCAGTCGGAGCAGCGCGTGTTCGGCCTGCCGGTCGGCATCGAAGGGTCGCCGGTCGACACCGCGTTCGCGGTGCTGTTCTTGCGGCGGCGGTTTCAGAAGGTGCTCGGGCCGGTGACGGCGGCGCGCACGGTCGTGCTCGACGCGCTCGGCGCGCAGGCGCCCGCCGCCGACGTCGACGCCTGCACAGCGGGGCTGGTGCGGCGCGGCCGCTCGGCGCTGCCCGACGTGCTGCGGGCGCTGCGCAGCGACGTGGCGCCGCGGCGCGAGGCCGCCGTGCGAGCGCTGCGCGCGATCGCCGGCGAGGACTTCGGCATCGACCCGGCGCGCTCGGCCGACGACAACCGCTCTGCCCTGCGACGCGCGGAGCTGTGGTACCTGAAGACGCGCTGACCGCGCGTCAGCCGAGCGCTTCGAACAGGATCCGGATCACCACCTCCGGCAGCTCCGCCACGGCCGCCACCCAGAACGTCGACGGCGCGTTCGCGCGTTCGAGCTCGCCCTGGTCGAACCAAACGCCGCCGCACTTCGGGCACGCGTCGAGGTCGACCTCGCGGTGCTCGGCGCCGTGCAGCAGGGTCTGGTCGACCGGGCAGCGGCGCGTCGGATCGGTGCGCGGCACCAGCGCGTCGGCGGCCGGCCGTCGTCCGAGCGCGTGCTCGACGACGGCGCCGTCGAGCCAGAACCCCAGGCACTGGCGGCAGCGGTGCCGCAGCCCGTTGCCTTCGCCTTCGGTGGTGAGTTCCTCGTGGTGGTCGGGGCAGCGCATGGGCGGTGGCGGGCCGCCACGGTAGCCTCTCCGGCGCGTGACCGCGAACCCCAGGAGCCCCGGGCAGCCGCCGCTGCATCCAGCCCTCGCCCGCACCGCCGCGCGCCGCGCGCACCTCGACGAGGGCAATCTGCTGCGCTCGCTGACGCTGGTGATCCAGGGCGTGCCGAACGGCATCAACCTCGGCCAGGGTGTCTGCGACCTGCCGTCGCCGGCGCCGCTGCTCGACGGCGCGCGCCGCTGCATCGACGGCGGCGACCGGCAGCTCTACACGCCGTACGCCGGCCTGCCCGAGCTGCGCCGCGCCATCGCCGACAAGCTGCGGCGCCACAACCGACTGGATCTCGGCGGGCTGTCCTGCGGCCCCGAGAACGTCGCCGTCTGCACCGGCAGCTCGGGCGCGTTCTTCGCCGTCGGCACCACGCTGTTCGACCCCGGCTGCGAGGTCGTGCTGTTCGAGCCGTTCTACAGCTACCACTGGACCACGCTGCCGCTGTTCGGTGCCGTGCCGCGCGCGGTGGCGCTCGATCGCGACACGCTGGCGTTCGACCCCGACGCGCTGCGCGCCGTGCTGTCCAAGAAGACGCGCGCCGTCGTCGTCAACACGCCCGGCAACCCGTCCGGCAAGGTCTGGACCCGCGCCGAACTCGAGGCGCTGGCCGACGTGCTCGACGGCACCGACGTCGCCGTGATCACCGACGAGGTCTACGAGTACATGTGCTTCGACGGCCGCGAGCACCTGTCGCCGGCCGCCGTACCCGGCCTCGCCGAGCGCACCCTGACGTTGAACTCGTTCAGCAAGACCTACTCGATCACCGGCTGGCGCATCGGCTTCGTCGCCGGCCCCGCCGCCATCGTCGACAAGATCGGCATCTGCTTCGACCAGATCGAGGTGTGCGCCGCGCGCCCGATGCAGCGCGGCGTGCAGCGGGCGCTCGAGGAGCTGCCCGATTCGTTCTACCGGGAGCTGCAACAGGGCTATCAGCACAAGCGCGACCGCTTCTGCGCGGCGCTCGCCGACGCCGGCTTCCGGTTCCAGAAGCCCGAAGGCGCCTACTACGTGCTCGCCGACTACGGCGCGGTGTTCGGCGACATCGATCCGCACGCCGCGGTGCTGCAGATGATCGAGCGCATCGGCGTGAACGCCGTGCCCGGCCACCTGTTCTTCGCGCGACCGGACGGCGTGCGCAGCATGCGCTTCCAGTTCGCGGTCGAGCTGCCGGTGCTGGACGAGGCCTGCGCGCGGGTGCGGCGGTTGGCGCGCTGAGCGGCGATGGCGCACTCGCCAGGCCGCGGCCACGCCCGCCGACGATCTGGTCTCCGTCCTGGCCTGGCTCGAGTACGAGGGTGCTGCTGCGTTCGGCAGCGCGAAACTGCGCGAGCGCGGCATGATCCGGCTCGACGGCAGTGGCCCGAGCCAGCCCAAGGTGTTCGGCGTCTGCGGGCTCGCGATCGGCGTGCTGCCCGACCACGCCAACGGCGACGCGCCGATCGACGTGCTCGCCGTGGGTTCGCTCGACGGCCAGCTGCTGATCTACGAGCGGAACGCCGACGGGTCGATCGGCCCCCTGCGCTACCAGACCCGTGTCGAGGGGGCGGTCGGCAACTACAATGCCATCGTGTTCGCCGACCTCGACGGGTTGCCGGGCAACGAGCTCTATGTCGCCGGTTCGCTGGGCCTGCGGCGGTGGAGGTGAACCATGGATTGCAAGACCAGAAGATGCATCGAGTCGACCGTGCTGCGAACTGCTCGGGCACTGACCGTGGCACTGGCCCTGGCCCCCGCGACCCTGGCGCAGCAGACGTGGATCGTCGACAAGCTGAACCGCCCGGGGACGCACTTCCGGGACCTGCCGGCTGCTGCTGCAGCTGCTGCCGCTGGAGACGTGTTGTTGGTGCGGGAGACAACGGTTCCCAGTCAGTACTACACCGGCCCCTCCGTCCTGGACGGCAAGGCGCTGACGGTCCGCGGGGAGGGCCCGTCGGTCTTCGTCACGGGGCTGTTCGAGGTGCGAGGTCTCCCCTCGGGTGCGCGATTCGTGATCGACAACCTGAACTTCCAGGACGGATCGGCTGGTCTGTTCAGCTTCCTGTTCGAGTCGAACGCCGGATCCATCGTCGTGACCCGCGCGACGGTCCGTGCCACGACACCAACGCTCGCAGCCGGTCGATTCGTCGATTGCGTCCAAGTGATCTTCGACCACTGTCAAGTGGACGTAGCGGACCGGCCGTGGGAGTTCGTGCGCTCCCGCTCCACTGTTCACGACTCGACGTTCGTGCACAGCTCTCCGGGGAGTTTCACGATGGGCTGGTTCTTCCCTGGTACACTTGATTTGACCGACAGCGAGCTGTGGTTGGCGTCGAGCACGATCCGAGGTCCATCGGCGCTTTCCTCGACGCCGCCGCGTGCGTACTTCGCCAGCAACCCGCTGTACGTGTGCCGAAGCACGGTGCACGTGGGTCCGGGCACGACGCTGGAGGGCGGCCTGGACGGCACGGGGTTGAGGTATCCGGCGTTCTACAACTCGTGCTTCGTGTCCAACCCCTTGCCGGTGGTCCACGTCGATCCGTCGGCGCAGACGATTGGCGGTTTGGGCGCGGATGTCACATACCACCACGGCAGCTTGGCCGGTCTCTCGTACACCGTGACTCCGACGACCCTGCAGGTGGACCACCTGTATGGCCCTGCGGGCGCGAGCCTGCTGGTGCTCGGCCCGCTGACGTCGACGCCGTGGTCGGGCGGCGGGATCGGTCCGGTGTTCGTCGACGTGGCGAACGCGTGGAGCGACCTGCGGCTGGCGCTGCTGCCGGGCCCGTCGACGCGGACGTTCGCGATCCCGCCGGGCCTGCCGCCGGGGCTGCTGCTCGGCGCGCAGGCGCTGACGCTGGTGCCGCCGGGCACCCTGCTGACCTCGAACGTGGCGGCGATCGCGCTGCCGTAGGATGGCTGCACATGCGAGCGCGCGAAGCACCGACCCCGAACCTGCTGCTCCGAAGCGCTCGCGTGCTCCTCGTGGCGCTGGCGATGTCCCCCGCGGTCCTGGCGCAGCAGACGTGGATCGTCGACAAGCTGAACCGCCCGGGGACACACTTCCGGGACCTGCCGGCGGCGGTTGCCGCGGCGGCGCCGCGGGACGTGCTGATGCTGCGTGCGACGTCGGACCCGAACCAGTTCTACTCCACACCGGGAGTGATCGACGGCAAGCCGCTGACCGTCTCTGGCGAGGGGCCCGGCACGTTCCTGCGGGGAGTGGTGGAGGTGCGCAACCTGCCGGCGAGTGAGTCGTTCGTGTTCCGCGATCTGCACTTCGACGGACCCAATGGGCACCCCCACAACCTGGTGCTCTCGGCGAACGCCGGGACCGTAGTCCTGAGTGGTCTGCAGATCGACGGGTTCCAGAACTTCACGTTGACCACGTCCGCGACCATCTGGACAGACTGCGCGCTCGTCATCGTCGACCGGTGCAACGTCGATGTGAGCGATGGACCTTTTGCAGCGGTCCGGTCGAGGGTGGTGGTCCTCGGTTCGACGTTTCGACATTCGTCGCCACTTGCGTCCCTGGCGAGTTGGTTCCTGCCCGGTACGTTGCATCTGACCGACAGCGAGTTGTGGATCACGGCGAGCACGATCCGGGGTCCGTCCGCGATCACCTCGACGCCGCCGCGCGCGTTCTTCGCGAGCTCACCGCTCTATGTTTGTCGGAGTACCGTTCACCTTGGGCCGGCGACGACCCTGGAAGGCGGGGTGGACGGTACTGGTCTCCGACTCACCGCGTTCTACAACAGCTGCATCAACAGCCAGCCCTGGCCCCCGGTCTACGTGGATCCGTCGGTCCAGGCGATCGGCGGACTCGGTCCGCGGATGACCTATGTCCACGGCAGCCTCGCCGGCCTCTCGTACAGCGTGACCCCGACGACCCTGCAGGTGGACCACCTGTATGGCCCGGCGGGCGCGAGCCTGCTGGTGCTGGGCCCGCTGGCGTCGACGCCGTGGTCGGGCGGCGGGATCGGGCCGGTGTTCGTCGACGTGGCGAACGCGTGGAGCGACCTGCGGCTTGCGCTGCTGCCGGGCCCGTCGACGCGGACGTTCGCGATCCCGCCGGGCCTGCCGCCGGGGCTGCTGCTGGGCGCGCAGGCGCTGACGCTGATTCCGCCGGGGACGTTGCTGACGTCGAACGTGGCGGCGATCGCGCTGCCGTAGGATGGCTGCACATGCGAGCGCGCGAAGCACCGACCCCGAACCTGCTGCTCCGGGGCGCTCGCGTGCTCCTCGTGGCGCTGGCGATGGCCCCCGCGGTCCTGGCGCAGCAGACGTGGATCGTCGACCGTCTCAATCGCCCGGGGACGCACTTCCGGGACCTGCCGGCGGCGGTTGCCGCGGCGGCGCCGCGGGACGTGCTGATGCTGCGTGCGACGTCGGACCCGAACCAGTTCTACTCCACACCGGGAGTGATCGACGGCAAGCCGCTGACGGTGGTCGGCGAGGGAGCGAGTACCTACGTGCTCGGCGTGGTCGAGGTGCGCAACATCCCGGCCGGCGAGTCGTTCGTGTTCCGTGGTCTGCACTTCGAGGGCCGACCCGGCAACGCCCACAACCTGGTTCTCGATGCGAACGCTGGTGCGATTGTCCTGAGTGAAGTCCAGATCGGTGGAGTCCAGGGCTTCTCGTTGATCAGTTCGGCGTCGACGTGGACGGACTGTGCGCTGGTCGTGGTCGAACGATGCAACGTGGACGTGGCCGATGGACCGTTCGGGATCGTGCGGTCGAAGGTGGTCGTCACGAGCTCGACGTTCGTTCACACGTCGCCGCTGAGTTTCTCGCTCGGCGTCTTTTTGCCCGGCACGCTGAAGCTGAGCGACAGCGAGTTGTGGATCACGGCGAGCACGATCCGGGGTCCGTCCGCGATCACCTCGACGCCGCCGCGCGCGTTCTTCGCGAGCCCGCCGCTGCTGGCATGCCGCAGCACGGCTCACTTGGGGCCCGGGACCACGCTGGTTGGTGGCTTGGACGGCACGGGACTTCAGCTTCCGGCAATGGGCAACACCTGTGTCTCGGGCCAGGCTCAGCCCGAGGTGTACTTGGATCCGACCGTGATCACGGTGGGGGGGCTCGGGGTCAACATCGTGTTTCACCACGGGGATCTCGCAGGCCTCTCGTACACGGTGACCCCAACGACCCTGCAGGTGGACCACCTGTATGGCCCGGCGGGCGCGAGCCTGCTGGTGCTGGGCCCGCTGACGTCGACGCCGTGGTCGGGCGCCGGCATCGGCCCGGTGTTCGTCGACGTGGCGAACGCGTGGAGCGACCTGCGGCTGGCGCTGCTGCCGGGCCCGTCGACGCGGACGTTCGCGATCCCGCCGGGCCTGCCGCCGGGGCTGCTGCTCGGCGCGCAGGCGCTGACGCTGGTGCCGCCGGGCACCCTGCTGACGTCGAACGTGGCGGCGATCGCGCTGCCGTAGCGCGCTGCACCTGGGGCGGACCGGCGCGTTTCGCAGCTACTTGTCGGTCTCGACAGGCTGTCCGGGTGCCGGAGCCGGTGCCGGCGCGGGTGCCGTCACCGGCAGCACCAGCACGTTGCCGGCCGCGGCGCCGGGTCTCGCGACCGACACGTCGCACCCGGGCAACGCGGCGCGCAGGGTCTCCTCGTCGAGCCACCCGACGATGCGCGCGGAGTTGCTGTCGTTGGTGACGACGAGAGTGCGCAGTTGGCGCAGGGTGCCGAGCGCCCGAACGATGACCTCGGCCTCCTCGTTGCGGCGGATCAGGTCGAAGTGCAGCACGCGCAGGGTCGGCAGATCGGCGAGGCGCCGCAGGTCGTCGAGGGCGATGCCGGTGCGGACGAGGTGCAGTTCTTCGAGGTGCGAGTGCAGCACGGCGTCGATCGCGGGGTGGGTGCCGTGGCAGTCCACGAGCCGCAGAACGCGCAGCGACGGCAGGCGCGGCAGGAGGTCCGGCAGCAGGTGCAGGCGGGAACGTTCCGGTCCTTGCGGCAGTCCGGACCGGACGGGGAGCTGCGGGAGCGCCGGTGGCTCGGTGCGATTGCGCACGATCTCGAGTTCGCGCAGCTCCGGCATCGTCTGCCACTGGCGCGCGGCGATCGACGTGACGAAGCACTCGGAGATCGCCAGGGTGTGAAGGCCGGGCAGGGCCGCCAGGATCGGCAGCACCAGCGCCTCGTCCGCCTGGGGCGGTCGGTTCGCGTCGACGACGCAGCGCAGCGACTCGAGCCGCGTGAACCGCGGCAGCTCGGCGCGCAGCGCGGCGGCCGGCAGGTCGCGGCACTCGAGCGCGCGCAGGTCGACGGGCAGCGCCCGCAGATCGTCTTCGGTCACGGCGACCGACGCGGCGCGTCGACCGCGCACCTTGCCTTCGGCGGCGGCCGCCTCGATGCGGCGGCGCAGCGCGTCGTCGGCGGTGAACGCGAGGTCGCCGGCGCCGCGCAGCGAACCGGTCCGGACGTGGAGCTGCAGCACGACGAGCCGTCGGCCGAGGAGGCGCAGCCGCACCTGGGCAAACGCGGCGTCGCGCCCGGCAGGCGACACGGGGTGCGCGGCGCTGGTGCGCAGCAGGTCCATCCACTGCACCAGCTCGGTCGGCTCCCGGATCTCGACCGGCGACCAGAGCTGCTCCCGTGGTCGGCCGATCAGGACGTGGCCGTTGAGGAGCAGGTCGCCCACCGGCTCCGTCACGGGCGGTCCGACGATCACGGCTTCGAGCGCCGGCAGCAGCAACGCGAGCTCGGCGGCCGTGGCCGGTTCCAGCACCTCGAGCGCCGGGTCCTGCGGATCCTGCGCGCCGGCGTCGGCGGGGTGTCCGGCGCGATCCGTCGTGGCCCACACTCCGGCGAGCGCTGCCAGCCCCAGGCCGATCAGCAACGCGGCGGCGAGCCCGTTGCGGCGCGGGGTGGGCCGCGCCGCGGCGGCGTCGGCCGCGCGCAGCTCCTCGGCGAGCAACACGTCGAGCAACCGCAGCGCGGCGGGGTCGTGTTCGTCGGTGGTCGTCCCGGTCGTGGTCCCAGGGGTCGTCACGGTCGCATCCTCCGTTGCACGCACGCGGCGAGCGCCGCGCGCAGCCGCACCAACAGGCTCTTGACGCCCTCGTCGCCGAGGCCGAGTTCGCGCGCCATCGCCGCGCGCGGCGCGTCGTCGCGGTAGCGCAGCTCGAGCGCGCGGCGCGCGCGCGGCGGCAGGTCGCGCAGGCACTCTCGCAGCGCCAGCAGGCGCTCGTCGCCGCCGTCGGGGCCGGCGACCCGTTCCCACTCCGCGTGCAGCGCGTCGAGGTCGGCGGCGGCGACCTCGCGGCCGCGGCGGCGCAGCTGCATGCGGAACGCGTTGCGCGCCGCGGTCAGCAGCCACGGCAGCGGCGCGGGTGCCTCGCCGAAGCGCGCGAGGCCGGCGACCAGCGCGTCCTGGGCGCAGTCGCAGGCGGCCGCGTCGTCGCCGCCGAGGAACCGCAGGTAGCGCCGCAGCCGCCGCGTCGTCGTCGCGGGGTCGCCAGCCGGGTCGCCAGCCGGGACGACCGGCGACGGGAACGGCGACGGCGCGGGCGGTCGCGCGGACGGGGCTGCGTCGGGGTTCGTTCCGGTCGCGGTCATGGGCTCGGACGCCGGCATGCACGGAGAATGCGCGAACTCCCGGTCCGGGGGTGCCGGGTGCCGTGATTTTCGTCAGCGGCGGCGCGTGCCGGCGGCTGGACCCGGCGGGGCGCCGAGTGCCGTTCCCGGTCCGCGTCGCGGTCAGGCGGCGCGGCACAACCCGGGAGACCCGTCTTCCCCAGTTCCGGATAGCGTGCGCCGCCGTGATCCCATGCTTCACCCTGCGTTCGTCCCTGTCCCTCGCGTTCCTGCTCGTGGCGTCGCCGGCCCTGACGGCCCAGATCCTCGCTCCTGCGCGAGTCATAGTGAGCGTCAACACGAGTGAGACCTCGGGTAGCCTCGCGCTGGTCGACGTCGCGCCGCCGTGGAACACGACGATCGGCGTGGCCGAGACCGGCGCACGGACGGTCGTCCGTTCGTACTTCGGCCGGGTCTACGCGGTCGACCCGGCGGGCTGCATCACCGTGTTCGACGCCGCCACGATGGCCGAGCTGCAGAAGTTCGCGACGCCGGACGGCACGACGCCGATCGACATCGTCGTGCCGCACCGCGATCGTGCGGTCGTCACCGATCGCAGCGGCACGGCGCTGCTGGTGCTCGACCTTCAGCGCGGCGTGTTCACCACGGGCCCGGACCTGCGTGCGCTGGCCGATGACGACGGCAACCCGGACATGGCGCGCATGCTGCAGGTGGGCAACCGCATCTACGTGCAGGTCCAGCGGACCGATCGAGAGGGTGTCAGCCAGGGCAGTCTGCTGGCGGTGCTCGGCGTCTACCCGAATCCGGCGTCGCGGCAGGTCGTCTGGTTCGACTCGGTGATCCAGTTGAACGGCCGCCGGCCGGACCACGCGATGCAGGCCGACGCCAACGGGTCGCGCCTGTGGGTCAGCGCCCCTGGCGTTCGCCGTGACGACGACAGCGGCGTCACCGGCATCGAAGAGATCGACCTGACGACCGGCACCTCGCTCGGCTTCGTGTTCAGCGAGCTGGTGCTCACCGCGGACCTCGGCGGCTTCGTCATGGTCGATGACGACCGCGGTTTCGCGATCGGGCACACCACGTTCTTCGCGTCGACGCACCTGCACGTGTTCCACCGCCGGTACGGCCATGGCGGCGAACTGCACGCCGGCGGCGGGTCGATGGAATCGCTCGCGTTCGACGCGACGACGCGTCAGGTGTTCTACCCGCGGCTCGACATCGGCGACGGGTGCGTGCAGGTCTGGGACGCCGACACGGCGCAGCCGCTGTCGGGCCTGCTCCCGGTCGGCGGCGTGCCGTTCGATCTCCTGGTCGTGCGCTGACGCCGCGGCTGCGGGCTTGCGGATGCCGAGGCGCAACCCTCGGGTAGCGGCCCGCAGTCAGCGCCGAGCGAATGCGCCGACTCCCGGTCCCCGGGTGGCGGGTGCCGCGATTCTCACCAGCAGCTGCGTGCGCTGGCTGCCGGGTCGGGGTCGCATCGCGGCCGCATCGGCCCCTGGACCCGGCCCCGTCGCCGAGTACCGTTCCCGGTCCGCGTCGCGGTCAGGCGGCGCGGCACAACCCAGGGAGACCCGTCTTGCCCCAGACCATCGAAGCCCGGCTCGCCAACGAGCTGGACGTCCCGCCGCACAAGATCGAAGCGGCGATCCGCCTGTTCGACGAGGGCGCCACCGTGCCGTTCGTCGCCCGCTACCGCAAGGAGGCGACCGGCGGCCTCGACGACGTGCAGCTGCGGCAGCTGTCCGAACGGCTGCTGTACCTGCGCGAGCTCGACGAGCGCCGCGCCGCGATCCTCGCCAGCATCGACGAGCAGCAGAAGCTCACGCCCGAGCTGCGCGCCCGCATCGACGCCGCGGTGACCAAGACCGAGCTCGAGGACCTGTACCTGCCGTACCGCCAGAAGCGTCGCACCAAGGCCGTGATCGCGCGCGAGGCCGGGCTCGAACCGCTGGCGCAGGCGCTGCTGGCCGACCCGACGCTCGATCCGGCGGCGGCGGCCGCCGCCTACGTGGACGAGGGCAAGGGAGTCGCCGACGCGGCTGCCGCGCTCGAGGGCGCGCGCTTCATCCTGCTGGAGGACTTCGCCTGCGACGCGACGCTGGTCGGCAGCGCGCGCGAATGGCTGCAGCGCGACGGCTTCGTGATCGCGCGCGTCGCCAAGGGCAAGGAGGCCGATCCCGAGGCGCAGCGGTTCCGCGACTACTTCGCGCACGACGAGCCGCTCGAGCGGCTGCCGGGGCACCGCGCGCTGGCGATGTTCCGGGCGCGCAAGGAGGGCTTCGTCGACCTGCAGCTCGGCGTCGACGACCCCGCGCAGGGCGCGCGGCAGCCGGTGTTCGACGATCCGACCGGGCACGGTCAGGCGCTGGTGATGCAGCGCTTCGGCATCCGCGACCAGGGTCGCAAGGCCGACAGCTGGCTCGCCGACACGGCGCGGCTGTGCTTCAAGGCCAAGCTCGCGCTGCACCTCGAGTCGGAGCTGTTCGCGGCGGTGCGCGACCGCGCCGAGGCCGAGGCGATCGCGGTGTTCGCGGCCAACCTGCGCGACCTGCTGCTGGCGGCGCCGGCGGGGCCGAAGACGATCCTCGGCCTCGACCCGGGCCTGCGCACCGGCTGCAAGGTCGCGGTCGTCGACCGCACCGGCAAGCTGCTGACGACGGCGACGATCTACCCGCACGCGCCGCGCTGTGACTGGGACGGTTCGCTGCGCGTGCTGGCGGCGCTGTGCCAGCAGTTCGCGATCGAGCTGGTGGCGATCGGCAACGGCACCGCGTCGCGCGAGACCGACAAGCTGGCGGCGGCGCTGCAGCAGCGCGTGCCGGGCCTGCAGAAGCTGGTGGTCAGCGAGGCCGGCGCGTCGGTCTACTCGGCCAGCGAGCGCGGCAGCCAGGAGTTCCCCGACCTCGACGTGTCGCTGCGCGGCGCGGTGTCGATCGCGCGGCGGCTGCAGGACCCGCTGGCCGAGCTGGTGAAGATCGACCCGCGCTCGATCGGCGTCGGCCAGTACCAGCACGACGTCAACCAGAGCCGGCTCGCGCGCGCGCTCGACGGCGTCGTCGAAGACTGCGTCAACGGCGTCGGCGTCGACCTCAACACGGCCAGCGAGGACCTGCTGGCGCGCGTCGCCGGGGTCGGCGCCACGCTGGCCAGGAACATCGTCGCGCACCGCGACCAGCACGGCCCGTTCGCGACCCGCAAGCAGCTGCTGAAGGTCGCGCGCCTCGGCCCCAAGGCGTTCGAGCAGTGCGCCGGCTTCCTGCGCATCCACGGCGGCGAGGACCCGCTCGACAGGAGCGCCGTGCACCCCGAGGCCTACCCGGTGGTGGCGCGCATCCTCGCGCACAGCGGCCGCGACATCGCGCAGGTGCTCGGCGACCAGGCGTTCCTGCGCGGGCTCGATCCGCGCGCGTTCACCGACGACACGTTCGGCGTGCCGACCGTCACCGACATCCTGCAGGAGCTGGAGAAGCCCGGGCGCGATCCGCGACCGGAGTTCCGCACCGCGACCTTCCAGGAGGGCGTCGAGGACCTCAAGGACCTGCAGCCCGGCATGCGGTTGGAAGGTGTGGTCACGAACGTGACCAACTTCGGCGCGTTCGTCGACATCGGTGTGCACCAGGACGGTCTGGTGCACATCAGCCAGCTCGCGGATCGGTTCGTCGAGGATCCGCGCGAGGTGGTGAAGGCCGGGCAGGTCGTGACGGTCAAGGTGCTCGAGGTGGACGTGCAGCGGAAGCGCATCGCGCTGACGATGAAGCTGCAGGAGCGCGTCGAGGGGTCGCGGGGGGACAAGGGGCCGCGCGGTCCGCAGCCGGGCGGCGCGGGGCGACGGCCGGAGGGTGGTCGCGCCGAGGGTGCGCGGCCGGCGCGCAGGCCGGAGCCGGAGCCGGTCAATCCGTTGGCGGCGCAGTTGGCGAAGCTGAATCTGCGGAAGAACTAGGCTCTCCCGTGCCCGTGCCCGTGCCCGTGCCCGTGCCCGTGCCCAGGCGCGCGTAGCGCGCCGGTGCCCAGGCCGCGCGCAGCGCGGCCGGTGCCCGCCCGCGCGAAGCGCGGGCTGGATCGACTTGCGCGATCGACGGGGTACCCCAGCGCGCGCTACGCGCGCGCGGGCACCGGCGAGCGCGCTACGCGCGCCCGCCTGGGCACCGCGGCGCTGACGCGCCGCTGGGCACCGGCCGTGCTTCGCACGGCCTGGGCACGGGCGAGGGCGAGGGCACAGGCGAGGGCGCGGGCACGGGCGAGGGCACGGGCACGGGCGAGGGCACGGGCCGGGCGTTCGGCCCGCGCCTTGTGGGCATCCGCCGGGGTTCGTACGGTGTGGAGCCCGGTCAGCCGACCCGACCCTCGCGGAGCCCCATGACCCCCAAGCAGTTCCTGCGCGCGTGCGCGGCGCTGGCCCTTTCGCTCGCCGCGGCGCGCGCCCAGCAGCCCGAACCCGAAGCCGGTCTGGTGGCACTCCACCAGGCGCGGCTCGACGCCACGACCGACGGCGTGGTGCTCAACATCGCCGCGCACCCCGACGACGAGTCGTCGCGGACCAACACGATGCTGCGGCGCAAGTACGGCCTGCGCGTGGTGACCGCCTACTCGACCTACGGCGACGGCGGCCAGAACGCGATCGGCAAGGAGATCGGCCCCGAGCTGGCGCAGCTGCGCGTGCGCGAGACGTTGGCGGCATCGGGGATGATGGGCTTCGAGGTCCGCTGGCTCGGCATGCAGGACTTCGGCTTCAGCAAGACGCTCGACGAGACGCTCGAGGTCTGGGGCCGCGAGCGGCTGCTGGCGGCGATGCGCGCGGTGGTCGCCGAGGTCGACCCGGACCTGGTGCTGACCAACCACTCGATCGACCGCGGGCACGGCCATCACCGCGCCTCGTTCTGGGCGATCGAGGAGGTGCTGAAGGAGCGCGCCGCCAAAGGGCTGCGCGTGCCGGCGCTGTACCGGCGCTGCCCGCGCGAGGAGGCGGACTTCACCTTCGATCCGAGCGAACTGGACCCGGTGCGCGGCGAGACCTACGCGCGCATCGCCCATCGCGCCTGGACGCAGCACGTGACGCAGGGGCCGTGGGGCGCGCACAACGCGCTGCGCGTCGGCAAGGACCACTGGAGGCTGGCGTTCCCGGCCGGCGTCGACGCCGCGGCCGCGCGCGACTGGCAGCGCTGGCTGCCGCCGACCCTGCCGGCGCCCGAGGGCGCGGCGATCGCGCTCGAGCTCGGACGCCTGCGCGGGGCGGCGTCGGCCGCAAAGGACGCGACGGCGGCGCGCATGCGCGCGCGCATCGAGGCGCTGCAGCGCATGCTGCTGGCGCAGGCCGGCGTGATGGTCGAGACCTGGCTCGACGCCGACACGGTCGCGCGCGGCGGCGAGGGCAAGGTCTACGTCGTCGTGCACGGCGCGGACCTGGTGCGCGACCTCGCGGTGCGCTGCGGCGGCCGCGCGGCCGAGCCGGTCGCGCCCAGCGTGCAGCGGTCGCCGTTCGACATGATGCCGGCGGTGCCCGCCGGCGCTGCCGCAGGCGACGCGCCGCCCGAGCCGCCGCCGCCGCCGTCGCCGCCCGAGCCGGAGCTGCCGGGCCGGCTGGTCGTGACATTCGCGCACGCGGCGTCCGACGGCGACCTGCACGAGCGCGGACCGGAGCCGGCCTGGGTCGAGCTCGACGTGCACTTCACGCTCGACGGCGTGCCGATCGAACTGCACCCGCGGCTGCCGTACTCGCCGGTCGACCCGATCGAGGTGCGCTGGGACCGCGACGTCGTCATGGTGCCCAAGGGCCAGGCCGTGCAGCGCATCCTGTCGGCGACGGTGGTGAGCCACCGCGACGCCGACCTCGACGAACCGATCCGGCTGGCGATGGGCTTGGGCGTCGGCGCCGAGGCGATCCCCGGCCGCGTGTCGCTGTCGCAGGAGCACCCCGAGGCGCGGCTCCTGGTGCGCGCGACGTTCGCCAAGGACGAGCTGCCGGAGCAGCCGACGCTGCGCATGGAGATCCACGGCCAGAAGGCGCCGCTGCGGGTGGTGCCGGTCGAGGTGTTCGTGCCGCCGGGCCTCAAGGTCGGCCTCGTGCGCGGCCCCGACGACACCATCGAGCGCGCGCTCGGCGATCTCGGCGTCGCCTATTCGCTGCTCGACCGCGACGCGCTGGCGACCGCGCGGCTCGAGGAGTTCACCACGCTGCTGCTCGACATGCGGGCCTACCACCACGTGCCCGAGCTGGCCGAGCACCGCGATCGGATCCTGCAGTTCTGCCGCGCCGGCGGGCGCGTGGTGTCGATGTACCACAAGCCCGGGGAGTGGAACGAACGCCAGGGGCAGCCGCTGCTGGCGCCGTTCCCGCTGAAGATCGGCAACGATCGCGTCACCGAGGAGGACGCGCCGGTGACGCTGCTGCAGCCGCAGCACCGCATCTGGACGCAGCCGCACGCGATCACGGCCGCCGACTTCGACGGCTGGGTGCAGGAGCGCGGCATCTACTTCTCGAGCCAGTGGGATCCGGCCTGGACGCCGCTGCTCGAGATGAAGGACAGCGGCGACGAGAAGGCGAGCCAGGGCGCCTTGCTCTACACGCAGTACGGGCGCGGCGACTTCGTCTACTGCTCGCTGGTGCTCTACCGCCAGCTGCGGGTCGGCAACGCCGGCGCCGCGCGCATCCTGGTGAACCTGCTCGCGCGCTGAGCCCGCCTCCCATGCCCAGCCCGTGCCCAGCGGCGCGCAGCGCGCGCTGGGTCGAACCGCGCGCCGAAGCAGCCTGACCTGCCCCTGGCCCCAGCCCTCGCCTTTGCCTTCGCCCTCGCGCGCGAAGCGCGCGTCAGTAGCGATTGACCTCGACGCACCAGGTCGCGCCGTGGCGCCAGACCAGCTTCTTCTCGCGGTCGAACTCGCGCACCTGCGTGTTCTCGGCGACCACCGTGTTGCCATTCGGCAAGCGATCGGCATCGCTGGGCGACGACAGATCGTCGAGCTGCCAGACGACCTGGCCGTCGACGTCGACCTCCACGACCCTGCCCTGGCTGCGCAGCGTGATCAGGGTGTTGCCGTCGGGCAGCCGGTCGGCGTCGTGCACGTTGGGCATGCCGCCGACCTGCCAGACGATCTCGCCCGCCGGGGAGACCTCGATCACGCGGTTGCCCTGGACGTCGGCGATCAGCGTGTTGCCGTTGGCGAGCCGGTCGGCGTCGAACGGCCGGATGAGGCGGTCGCACTTCCAGACGATCTCCTTGGCAGGCGTCACCTCGATCACGCGCTGGCCGAAGGTGTCGGCGATCAGCGTGTTGCCGTTGGGCAGGCGGTCGGCGTCGTACGGGTTCTTGAGGTCGTCGAACACCCAGGCCACCGAGCCGTCGCGGCGGACCTCCTGCACGCGCGAGAGGCTGAACTCGGTCACCAGCACGGTGCCGGCGGGCGTCAGCTCCGCGTCCCAGGCGCCGAACACGTCCTCCAGCGTCCACACCACGTGACCCTGGTCGTCGACCATGTCGACGCGGTTGTCCGAGTAGTCGGCGAGCAGCGTGACCGGTCCCGTCAGGCCGAACGCCTGCAGAGCCAGGGTCTGGGTCACGCGGTGGCGGGCGGTCTGCAGCGCGGCCAGCACGTCGGCGCGGTCGCGCGTGGCCTCGTCGAGCAGGGCGCGGTCCAGTCGGGGCAGCGCTGCGGCGCCGATCCGCGCCAGCTCCTCGACGATCTCCGCGCGCCGCTCGGGCAGCTCGAGGGCGCGCACGAGCGCGTCGACGCGCTCGGCGGTGACGTCGGTGAGCACGGGCTGTGGGTCTTGCCCCTGCTCCGGTCCCTGCCCCGCGTTCTGCTGGGGATCGGTTCGCTGCGCGAACCACACGGCGCCCACCGCGCCCACGCCGAGCGTCAGCAGCGCGGCCGCGGCCAGGCTGGTGCGACGGCTCCCGAACCAGGCGGTGAGCATCGGGCGGGGCGCCGCGCGCAGCCGTTCGGCGATGCGCTCGGCGAGGTCGCGCGCCGGCCGCTGGCCCATCACTTCGGCGAGACACGCGTCGAGCCGCAGCTCGCGCGCTGTTTCCATCGGTTCGCTCATCGTTCGACTCTCCGTTCGATGCAGGCGCGCAGCTTCTGCCGCACGCGGTGCAACAGGGTCTTCACGCCGGACTCCTGCATGCCGAGGGTCGCGGCGATCTCGGCGCGCGACCGCGGCCGGCCGTCGCCGAAGCCGTACGACAGCTCGACGGCGGTCCGGGCCCGGCCGTCGAGCATGTCGACGCACACGCGCGTGGCGGCGACCAGGTCGTCGCCGCCGTCGGCCTCCTGATCCCGCTCCCACAGCAGGTCCGTTGCGTCGGCGATCGCCCGCTCGCGCGGACCCGCGCGGCGCAGGCCGAGGAACAGGAACCGTCCGCTGCGCCGGAGGAACGCCGCCAGTGCCGGCGCCGGCGCGCCGAGCACGCGTTTCTGCAGCGCCAGCACGAAGGCCTCCTGGGCGAGATCGTCGGCCTCGGTCGCGGTGGCGCCGAGCGCGCGCAGATAGCGCCACAGCGGGCGGGCGAAGGGTTCGATCGCCGCCGCGGAGATCGGCTCCGCCGGCGGCGCCGCGGCCGCGTCTCGAAGGTGCGCCATCGTCGTCACGCCTCCTTCAGTGCCAGGGCGGGCCGCGGGGTATTCAACCAAATCGAACGATCGCGATGCGCGTGGTCCGGCGCCAGCCCCCGTCGGTGCCGACTTGCCGCGGGCGGCGGCCAGGGCCACGCGCGCGGCGCGGTGGGGCGCGATCCTGCCCCGGGTCGGGGCGCCGCTCAGCCGTCCCGAGAGGCCCGCCGCTCGAGCTCGGCGACCCGTCGCTGCAGCTCGGCGATCTTGGCCTCGAGGGCCTCGATCTGCGTCGCGCAGTCCGCCGCGACGGCGGGCTTCGGCGTCGCCACGACCATGCCGGCCTGCGCCAGCAGGTCGAGCGCGCGGGCGACCTGGGCCTGGATGCCGGAGATCACGATCGAGTCCGCGCCCAGCGTGCCGAGCGTGATGCCGGTCTTCCCGGTCTGTCCCGCCAGGAACGGCCGCAGCGTGTTGATGGCGACGACGGCGGGCCCGTTCTGCAGCTGCACCACGGTCGTGACCGGCTGCTTGCGCTCGGGTTCCGCGCGGATCGCGTCGACGGTCCGCGACTCGGCGGCGTCCAGGATCTCGCGGCCGCGCGGGCCCCGCTCGGACAGCACCTCGAGCAACTGCCGGGCGCGATCACGCGCCACCAGCACGTAGCCGCGCGAGTACAGCAGCTCGGCGAGCACGGCTTCGGCGCCGGCGCGGTCGACCTGGAGCGCCGACTGCAGCTCGATCGGGGTCGGCGACGCCTCCAGTTCGCGCGGGTCGACCAGGATGTTGGCGCCGAGGAACTCGGCCGTCGCGGCGATCGCGTCGGCCGGCGCGTGCCGGCCCGGCGACAGGATCAGCGTCGTCGCGTCGTGCCGGATCGTGCCCGCCGGGGCGGGAGTGTCCTGGGCCTGCTGGGAGGATGCCGGCAGCGCGAGGGCGGCGGCGGCGAGAACGCGAAGGAGAGTCGTCATCGGTGGCTCCGTGGAGCGGGCTCGGACGGCGACGTGCGGGCGTTCTTCCCGCGCGGTGGCGGAGCGTTCGTTCAGCCGCCGCCGGGCCGGGTCGGGCCCAGCGGTTGCGAGCCCTGCTGCTGCTGGCGCCGCTCCTGCAGCTGCTGCTCGAACTGCTCGCGCGTCGGCACGACGCCCTTCTCGGACACCCGGTTGTAGATCGGCACCGCCTTGGGCACGCCGTTGACCGGCACCACCTGCACCGTGGTCCAGGTCTCGCCGTCGGCGTGCTTCCACCACCACCAGCCGTTGTCGTAGACGGTGTCGACGATCGGCGAGAACGGGACCCCGTCGTCCCAGAGCATCTCGATGTCCTCGGTGACGCCGTTGATGGCGTCGCGGACGCTGCCGTCGGGGAACGTGATCTTGCCGAGTGGTTCGCCGCGCGGGCCCGTCGTGGGCGGGGCGGACGGCGCCTCCGGTTCGGACGGCGGAGTCGGCGCCTCGGCCTGGGCCGGCACGCCCGCAGCAGGTGCCGCGGGCTGCGCGTCGGGCGCCGGCGGCGCCGGGCGTGGTTCCGCCGGATCCCCGGACCAGAGCCACAGCCCGACGCCCACCGCGATCGCGATGAGGAGCCCCACTGCGGGCAGCGCGGCCGAAGCCGCGCCGCGGGTCTCGGAGGGGGCTCCCATGGGTCGCGGCGGTGAGCGATCCGTCAGGCGATCAGAACACGTGCTGCGTGACGCAGCCGGTCGCCTTCACCTCGGCCGGGCTCAGCGCCAGGTTGATGACGAAGCCCTGCCAGACGAGGTCGACCGGGCCGACCGCGGCGATCGCGGCGCGACCGGCGGCGTTCAGGCCGAACATCTGCTGGAAGCGACCGTTCGCGTCCAGCGCGCCGATGAACGTGAAGCCGGCCGGATCGAAGATGTCGGCGCAGATCACGCCCGTCGTGCCGGCGGCGCCGAAGCCCGGCGCGAAGATCGCCGGGACCGAGCCGTCGGGGTTCGAGCCACCGGCGAGGTAGCCGAACTGCATGCGCACCACGGCGAGCGAGCCGGGGCGGTTGCGCTCGGTGATCAGGAAGCCGAAGTCGTCCTGGCGGACCGGCGAGCCGACCGGCGGCGGCAGGATCGCGCTGCTGTCGTTCACGTCCGGGAACAGGCCCGAGGTCATGTTGGCCGTGCCGCCCAGCGGCGCGACCGCCGACGGGTTCGGCAGGCTGCCCGGGTAGCGCAGCTGGTTGGTCGTGGTGATCGACACACCGCCGGTCGCGCGCGCCAGGACCTCGAGGTCGATCTGGCGGTAGGAGCCGATCGTGCCGGGGCCGGCGTAGGTGGCGAGGCCGCCCGTGGGCAGCGCCGCAGCGCCGCCGCCGGTGTTCGGCACGGTCACGACGAAGTTGTTGGTCTCGACCGAGGTGATCAGCGGGTTGACGACGTCGAGCGAGTTGGTGCCCGTGTTGCCCGAGTTCATGTCGAACGACATGTGGATGCCGAGGCCGTCGGCCGGCCACGTGCCGCCGTTGAGGCCGAGACCGAGGTAGATGTTGTCCCGGGTGCCCGGCAGGCCGGTGTGGACGTCGGACGGCGGGTTGATGCCGATCAGCGTGGTGATCACGACCGCGCCGGTGGCCGTGCTCGGCGGCGTGTTGAACGGTCCGGCGCGGAACCAGATGCCGGCGCCCGTGAGGTCGATGTCCGGGCTGCCCGGGTTCAACGGGTCGTCGCGGTAGCCGACCATCGTGTAGGTCTCGGGCGTGTTGCCGATCTGGTCCTGGATGTCGACCCGCATGCCGACCAGCGTGTGGTCGCTCATCAGCGGGTTGGCCGGGTCCATGTTCCAGTAGCGGTAGTCGCGCGTGCGGAAGCACTGCAGCACGTCGACGTCGATCGAGTTCGCGCCGGCGCCACCGCGGTCGGTGTAGGAGGTGTTGAAGCCGGCGTTGAAGCCGAGGAAGTTCGGGGTCTGCGCCGACGCTGCGCTGGCGATCAGGCCAGCGACGGAAAGGGCAAGGATTGCGCGCATGAGTGGATCCTAGGGGGGACGGGAACACCCGCAGTCGCGCCGGGAGAGCGCGCCCGGGTCAGGGGCCTGAAAGTGTAGAAGACCGTCGTCGATCAGGGAATGCCGCCCCGCCCGGGATCGCCCGTGCGCAGGGCCCGGGCCGCCTTGCCACGGGGCGCTCGGCTGCGCCCACGCCGGTCGTCGCTGCACCGAATTCGTCCCGTGGACCCGGTGTGGGCCACCGGGCTGCAGTCGTGCCGCCGATCCAGCGGGTCAGGCCGGGATCGCGGAGGATTGCCGCGGTGCGCAGAACGCCGCCGCACCGTACAGCGCCGCCGCCAGCAGGGTGACGACGAAGAACCCGGCCTCCATCGCAACCAGGATGCTGAGGATCGAGGCCATCACCGAGGCCGCGCCGTTGACGCCGAACGCCCAGGCCACGACGCCCTTGGCCTCGCCCGACAGCAGGCCGAGACCGGTGGGGAACGGGATCCCCATCGCGAACGCCAGCGGCGCGATGGTGAGCACCGTCAGCAGGATGCGCATCGGCTCGCTCCAGGCCAGCGTCGCCTGCAGCAGCGCCGGCAGCACCAGCGCCTGCAGCAGCAGCAGGCCGACCACCGCGAAGGCCGCCCGGCCAGCGGTCCGCGTTCCCGCGCCGATGCGGCCGGCCCACGCCGAACCCAGGCCGGAGAACACCAGGAAGCTGCACAGCCCGACGCTCAGCGAGTAGACCGGGTGGCCGAGGTAGAGCACGAAGCGCTGGATCGTGCTGATCTCGACCAGCAGGTAGGCGAGGCCGAGCGCGATGAAGTAGCCCAGCACGCGCAGCCGCGAGTTCTGCGAGCCGGCGCGGAAGCCGAGCCGGAACAGCGGCAGCAGGATCAGCAGCGCGGTGGCGATCAGCGTCTGCAGCCCGAGCGCGGCCAGGATGTACAGCCCGATCGGCTGGCTGCCGGTCAGCGCCGCGTAGCCGTCGCTGCTGCTCGAGAAGAACGACAGGTCGCCCCACGAATTGAAGTTGAAGAAGAACGGCTTGTCGTCGGTCGCCGGCGCCGTCAGCAGGCCGTGCTCCTGGTGATAGGTCTCGTGGAACGCGTCGGCGGCGTCGGGGCCCGCGGCCGCGGCCGCCAGGAACCGGCTGTAGGCGTTGTCCTCGCCGCGGTGGCCGGCGGCGTAGTACAGCGTGTGCGTGACCAGCGGCGAGCCGTTGACCGCCGGCAGCGCCGCCTCGACCTGGCGCACCTGCGCCTCGGTGAACGGGCTGCGGCTCATGATCACGGCCGCGTAGCGCATCGGCTCCTTGTAGTCGCGCATCAGGCGGCGCGTGAGCTCCTCCTTGTTGCGGATGCCGGTCAGGTGCGTCGCGCCCTGCAGCTGCGCGGCGAGGTCCTTGATCTGCGCGTCCTCCTGGTTGATCACGAGGAAGTGCGCGCGCGGGTCCTCGATGCCCTGGCTGCGCAGCGCGCGCGCCGCGGTGGCGACCAGCTTGAGGTTCTCGCGCGGCGGGTCGAACCGGAACCGGATCACGGTGATGACGCCGTCGTCCGCGAGCGCGGAGAAGAAGTCCTCGAACGCCTCGACCGTGTAGAGGTAGCTCTCGCTGAAGATGTAGCTGCCGGACGAGAGCGCGGCGTACGTGTCCGTTCCCGACATCTGGATCAGGTCGAACTTCTCGCCCGAGCGGCGCAGGTAGCTGCGGCCCTCGGAGTGCACCGCGGTGACGTTCTCGCGGTCGTAGACGCGGCCCGAGTACTCGCCGAACTTGCCGCGCACGAGCGCCATGGTGGCGCCGTTGAGGTCGACCGCGGTGACGTGGCGCGCGTCGTGGTGCAGCGCCGTCTCGATGTCGTTGCCGCCGCCCGAGCCGATCACCAGCACGTCCGGCGCGGTGCCGGCCGGCAGCGCCCGATAGCCCAGGCCGTACCAGTGCCGCTGGTAGTCGAAGTCGGCGGCGAACGAGCCGGACCAGATCACCGTCGGCGCGTCGCCGTCCTGGAACACGTGCACCTGGCCGCGCGGCTGGCCCGGCACCGGCGTCTCGCGGTCCTTCTGCACGGCGTCGGGCGTGCGCGGGATCGGGAACGTGTCGATGCGGCAGGTCGGGCTCCACACCGTGGTGCGCAGCCCGTCGTCGAGCTCGGGGTAGTCGTGCCCCATCGCGCGGTAGTAGTCGACGAGCCCCTCGTAGTAGAGCTCCATCGTGCCGAGCATCTTGCTGCGGGCGGGCTCGATCGGCAGCAGCCGGTCGGTGGCGGCCGGGAACACCATGCTGAGCGGCCAGATCGCGACCGCCAGCAGCGCGGCGATCCGCACCGGCGCCGTCCACGACGTGGCGGTGCCGGCCAGCGCAGCGAGCCCGGCCAGGCCGCCGAGCGACGCGAACAGGTACAGGCAGCCGGGGCCGCCGAGCGGCTGCACCAGCAGCACGAACAGGAAGCTGCCGATGCCGGAGCCGATCAGGTTCCAGAAGTAGGTGCGGTGCACGATCGCCGGGTACTGCTGCAGCGCGATGGCGATGCCGAGCCCGGCGAACAGGAACGGCACGATCAGGTAGGCGTACCGGAGGAACAGCAGCAGGTACTTCGAGCGGTCCTGCTCGATGTCGAGCGTGTCGAGCGGCGTGTGGCACAGCACGACGAACGCGGCGATCAGTCCGAGCCCGAACATGCTGCAGCAGAACGACACGGCGCGGCGCGGCTCGCCGAACATGCGACCGACCTGCGGGACCAGCGCCAGCAGCGCGCCGCCGGCGCCGAAGCCGAGCAGCGTCACGGTGACGACCATGTAGGTCAGGTGGTGCCACAGCATCACGCTGAACAGCCGGGTCTGCAGCACCTGCACGGCCAGGGTCGCCGCCGAGATCAGCGCGACCGACAGCAGGAGGCCGCGGGACGCAGGCGCCGGTTCGGAGTGGGTCATCGGGTTCCGGTTCTAGAAGTCGGGGCGGGCGAAAGCCAGCCGAGGCGAGCCCGGCGAGGACGGCCCGCCGACGGAGCGGGGTCGGGGCGCGCGGCGGTCACGAGTAGCGCTCCGCCTCGTGCGCGCGGATCGCGCGCTGCAGCCGCGCCGTGCGTTCCGGGTGTCCGGCCAGCGCCTGCGCGCGGGTGAGCAGCTCGCGCGGCGTCTCGCCGTCGCGCGCGCACAGCCGCAGCGCGCGCATCGCCCGCCGCAGCGCGCGCACGCTGCCGGGCATCGGATCGCGGCGCCGGCGCAGCCAGACGCCGACGGCGAGCAGGGCGGTCACCGCCGCGGCCCACAACGGGTGCTGCCACAGGGCCGCCGCCACGGCGCCCGGCAGCGCCAGCAGCCAGGCGAACAGGGCGCGGCGGTCGTCGTCGTCGAAGGCCGCGACGCGGGCCCAGCCGGCCTGCAGCGCGTCGAGGCCGCGCTGCCACCACGCCGCGTCGTCGTCGTCGGCGGCGGCGCGGGCCGGCGTCGCGTCGAAGGTGATCCAGCCGGCGCCCGGCACGAACGCCTCGACCCAGGCGTGCGCGTCGCGCTCGCGCACCACGAGCTCGCCGCGCTCGGCGTTCCATTCGTGCGCCAGGTAGCCGCCGACGACGCGGCACGGCACGTCGAGCTGCCGCAGCAAGAGCGCCAGCGTCGTGGCGAAGTGCTCGCAGTGGCCGCCGCCGGTGCCGAGCACGAAGTCGTCGAGCGTGCGCGCGGCGCCCTGGGTGCCGGGCAGCGCGTAGCGGCGGTGCTGCTCGAGCCACGCGCGGGCGTGCTCGGCGACCCGGCCCGGTGCCGCGTCGTCCGGCAGCTCGCGGCGCAGCGCGGCGGCGAGGTCGAGCACCGGCTGCGGCAGCCGGTGCGGCAGCCGCCGCAGCACGGCGGCCGCGCGCGGCGACAGCTGGCCCGTGCGGTCGGGCGCGAGCCGGCCGCGGCGCACGCCGACCTCGAGTGCGGGATCGTCGCGGTCGCGCCGCTCGACGGCGACGACGCCGTCGGCCTTCGGGTCGACCAGCAGCATCGCGCCGCGGCCGCGCAGCTCGAGCTCGCACGCGTCGAGCGGCAGGAACACGCGCCCGTGCTCGCGATCGGCGATGCGGACGCGCAGCTGCGGCCCGTGCGCTGCGCCCGGGCGCTGCCAGCGGCCGCGGCCGACGGCGCTCCATTGCGGGTCGGTGGCGCTGCGCGTGCCGAAGTCGCGGGCGCGGTACGGCTGCCAGCCGGCGCCGTCGAAGTGCACGAAGGTCGCGCCGCGCCAGTGCCGGGGGATCCCCGGGCGTTCGCCGTCGGCGGCGCGGATGCGCAGCACCTCCACGTCGCTCTGCCCCGGCGTGGCGGTGCGGTCGATCCGGACCTCCTCGGCGAACGCGACCAGCGACCGGTCGCCGAACGACATCGAATCGTCGAGCCAGCCCTCGTGGTGGAAGTCGCGCGGCCACGCGGCGAACACCAGGCCGGTCAGCAGCAGCGCCGCGAGGCTGCGCGGCGCGCCGTCGCGCAGCACCGCGCGCACGAGCCCCGGCGGCGCCGCGCGATCGCGCGGCAGCACGACGTACAGCTGCAGCGACGGCACCAGCATCGCCGCGTAGCACAGGAAGCACAGCGACCACACGCCGTCGCCGCAGAAGAAGCTGGTGACGAACGCGATCAGGAACGAGTTGAAGAACAGCAGGTCCGGGCGCTGCCGCTGGCCGAGGTTGTTGAGCAGGTGCACCTGGCACAGCGCCGCCAGCAGCAGCCCGTCCTCGAGCATGTGCAGCAGGCCGCTGGTCATCGCGTCGTGCACCAGGAACGCGAACGACACCATGACGGCGCCGTTCCACACGCCGCGGTACCACAGCCGTTCGTGCCAGCGCACCGCGGCCGGCGCGACCGCGGTCAGCAGCCACAGGCCGAGCATCCAGTGCAGCGAGACCGCGCCGGTCAGCTGCACGAAGGCCAGGTTGACCAGCACGATGCCGAGCAGGCAGAACCGCAGCACCTCGGACATCAGGCGTGGACCTCCTGGGGCGCCGGCAGCCGGAGCACCTGCGGCGAGGTGACCGGCGGCGGCGGCGCGTCGGCCGGCAGCGGCTGCGCCGCCGCGAGCCAGCGCAGCGTGTCGGCGAGGCCGGCGCCGTCGGCGCCGTGCCGGCGGTCACAGTCCTGGCTGCGCAGCCGCAGCGGCTGCTGCAGGGCGTCGGCGTCGAGCAGCAGCCTGGTCGCCGTCGACAGCGCGCGCTCGAGCGCGTCGGGTTGGCAGCGGCGGTCGATCACCACGTCGAGGCCCAGGTCGACGTCGGTCTCGTGCTCCTTGACGATCGGCTTGCCGCGGCGCGCGGTGGCGCGCCAGTGCACCTCGCGCAGGCTGTCGCCGGCGCGCCACTCGCGCAGGCCGGCCACCGACTCGCGCGGCGCTGCGACCTGGCGCCACCCGTCCTCGAGCCGCGGGTCGTCGCCGTCGCCGCCCTGGCCGAACCGCGCCGGGCGTGGGTGCGTGACGACCTCGACGTCGGCGACCGGCAGCAGCCGTTCGCTGCGGCAGATGCCGAACGGATGCCGCGATCGCAGCTGCACCGCGGTGACGCGGCGCAGGCCGCGGCCGCGCGCCGACAGCACGCCGGGCAGCACGCAGTCGCCCTGTGCCATCGGCGTCGCCGCCACCGGCTCCGCCACTCCGTCGAGGACCAGCGCCACCTCGAGTCCGTAGCTGCGGCGGCCGCCCGGCACGACGAGGCGCACCTGCGCGGGCTGCGGCGCGTCGGCGCCGCACGGCTCGACGCGCACCGCCAGCACGTCGACGGCGCGCAGGTTCGACCACGCGCCGAACACGCCGACGGCGCCGAGCACGGCCAGGAACGCCGTCAGCAGGAAGAACAGGTTCGAGTACGGCGTCGCCAGGAACAGCACGGTGACCGTGGCGAAGAACAGGGCGCCCTTGATGCCGAGCGCCGTGGGCACGAGGCGCATGGCGGCCATGGTGCGGTGACTCGCGGCTACAGCGGCACCGGGGTGCGGTCCAGCACCTGGCGCAGCATCGCCGCCGAGCTGCCGCCGCCGCGCACGAACATGCGGTGCGTGAGCACCGGCAGCGCCAACGCCTTCAGGTCGTCGGGCAGCACGTAGTCGCGGCCGTCGAGCCACGCGCGGCCCTTGGCGGCGCGCAGCCACATCAGCGCGGCGCGCGGGCTGGCGCCGAGCGCGACCTCGGTGTGCTCGCGGGTCGCGGCGACGACGCGCAGCACGTACTCGGCGACCGGGTCCTTGACCTGCACGGCCTGCACCGCGGTCTGGATCGCCAGCAGCTGCTCGCGGGAGAGCAGCGGCTGCAGGTCGGCCAGCGCCGCCTCGGCGTCGCGACCGGTGTACAGCGCCATTTCCTGCGCGCCCTCGGGATAGCCCAGCTCGATCCGGGTCAGGAACCGGTCGAGCGCCGCCTCCGGCATCGGGTAGGTGCCGTGGAACTCGATCGGGTTGCGCGTGGCGAAGACGTGGAACGGCTGGCCGAGGTCGACGGTGCGGCCGTCGATCGACACCTTGCCGGCCTCCATCGCCTCGAGCAGGCACGAGAGCGTGCGCGGGCTGGTGCGGTTGATCTCGTCGGCCAGCACGATGTTCGCGAACATCGGCCCCGGCACGAACGTGAACTCGCGGGTGTCGTCGCGCCACACCGACGTGCCGATGATGTCGCTCGGCATCAGGTCGTTGGTGAACTGGATCCGGCGGAAGCTGCAGTCGATGCAGGCGGCGAGCGTGCGCGCCAGCAGGGTCTTGCCGATGCCGGGCTTGCCTTCGAGCAGCACGTGTCCGCGCGCGAGCAGGGTGCACAGGATCAGGTCGAGCAGCTCGGGCGGCGTCGCGACGACGGCGCCGACGGCCCGTGCCATGGACTGTCGCAGCGTCTGCGGGGCGATGGGTGCGGTGACTTGGGCCAAGGGGTGCAGCTCCTCACGCGCTCTTTCGACCGCGCGCGGCGCCGCAGTTGGGGTGGACCGGCAACCGCCGGTGGCATCGTCGCGGCCGGGACGACTTGCGCGCGCTACGGCAGCGGGCCCCAGCCGGGCGGCGTGTCGGGCGCGGGGAACGGCCCGGGGCCGTCGTCGTCCGCGTCGTCGTCCGCGTCCGGATCGTCGTCGTCGTCGTCGTCGTCGTCGTCGTCGAAGTCGAACGAGTCGCCCTCGAAGCCGGCCAGCAGCTCGTCGTCGAGGTCGTCGCCGTCCGCGTCCGCTTCCGCGGCGCCGGGGCGGGCGATCAGCTTCTGGAACCGGGGGTCGCGGTGCAGCCCGTCGAGGTCCGGCTCGTCGGTCAGCATCGTGCGGAACTCGGCATCGAGCCCGCACGCCAGCGTGACCTCGTCGAGGGCGCGTTCGGGCTCGCCCGCCAGCGCCAGGTAGCAGCCGAGGTTGAAGTGGCCGATCGCCGAGCGCGGCCGGCGCTCGATCAGCTGGAGCATGCAGCGCACGGCGCCGGCCAGGTCGTCCATGCGCTTGCGGCACCAGGCCTCGGTCAGGTCGAGCCAGTCGTCGAGCTTCACCGCGTGGAGATCCCGACGCGGAGATCCCTCGGGCAGTTCGAGCTGCACCGTTCCGATCGCGGTGCGCCGGAGCTCGTCCAGGTCGGCCATCGCCTCCAGGTGCCGCTTCTGGAACACGTAGGTCCGCACTCGCAGCAGCAGCCCGGCCGCGCGGGCGTCGTCGCGGGCCAGCAGCGGATCGATCCGCTCGAGTACCTTCTCGGGGCAGCGCAGGTCGAGCCAGCCGTCGAGCTCGTCCCACAGCCGCTGCAGGTCCTTCGGCACGGCGATCACGGCCGCGCAGTCTCCACCGGCCGCAGGTGCGGCGCAATCCCGGCGCGCCCGGTCACTCGCCGCGGGCGCCGTCCGGCGCCGCCTCGTGCGCGCGCGCGCGGACCGCGACGACGCGCAGCAGCGCCCCGCCCTCGAGCAGGGCCGCGTCCTCGGCGAGGTTCACGGTGGGGCACACGTGGCGCGGCAGCAGCCGCACCAGCGCGCCGAGCGGCGGCGCCTCGCCGCGCTCGACCACCATCGGCAGGTGCTCCTCGCTCGGAGGCAGCGCCCGCAGGTGCCACGGCCCGAGCGCCACCGCGCACGGCGTCCCGGCGGCGGCGTCGAGCGCCTTGCTGCCGGCGTCGAGCGTGACGCGGTCGTGCGCCGGCGCCGCGATCACGCGCGCCTGCACCTGCACGGCGCAGGCGAAGCCCTCGATGCCGAGCTCGGCGCTGCGCGCGTCCCAGTAGACGACGGTCCCGGGGCTCACCGTGTGCCGGAACGCGCGCAGCGGCTCGTAGGCCAGCGCGATCGGGAACGTCGGTGTGCCGCTGGTGACGACCTCGCCGGGCTCCGCGCGCGCGCGCAGCAGCGCGACCAGCTCGGCCAGCACCGCGCGCGTGGCGGCGGCGCGCTCCTGCGGCGTACCGTCGTGCAGGTGCCCTTCGTAGCAGTGCAGCCCGACGAGGCGGTCACCGGCCGCGGCGGCGACGGCGTCGATGCGGTCGCGGTCGCGCAGCGGAACGCCCGAGCGCAGGTAGCCGGGGTCGAGGTCGACGAACACGCCGAGGCCGCGCGCCCGCACGAGGGCCGCGTGCGCGGGGTCCTCGCTCAGCATCGCGAAGCGGTGCTGCGGGAACGCCGCGGCGATCGCGGCGGTGCGCTCCAGGTTGGCGCCGTGCTGCGCCATCGCCACCAGCACGTCGATGGCGCGGCCGCCGGCGGTGGCGGCCAGCACCTCGCACTCGCGGGTCGTGGCCACCTTGAAGCGCCGCACGCCGGCTTCGAGCAGCAGCTCGAGCACGGCGGGGACCTTGCACGTCTTCACGTGCGGCCGCCAGCGGTCCAGGTCGCCGTCGAGGTAGTGGCGCATCGTCGCCAGGTTGTGGCGGACGGCGTCGAGGTCGATCAGCAGCGTCGGGGTCTGCAGGTCCTCGGGGCGCATGACGGGCAGACGCTACCCGGCGCCCAGGGCGCCGTGCCGCGCGAACAGGGAATCCATCCGCGCCAGGATCTCGTCGATGTCGCGGCTCAGCCGGTGGTCGCCGCCGGGCACGACCCAGAGCTCCTTGCGGTCGTGGGGGATCGCCGCCGCGAAGCGCTCGCTGAGGGCCGGCGGTACCAGCTCGTCGTCGGTGCCGTGGGCCAGGAACACCGGCATCGGCAGCCGCGCCGGCAGGCCGTCCTCGTCGTGCCGCTCGGCGTCCTGCAGCGCGCGCTCGTGCACGGCGAACTCGACGTCCTCGCTCGTGCGCAGCCGCCCGGCGGCATCGAGGCGGCGCCGCATGCGCGGCAGGAAGCCGAGCGCCGGCGACAGCAGCGCCAGCGCGCGCACCGCATCGGGGCGCCGCGCCGCCAGGTGGGCGCCGACCAGTCCGCCGAGGCTCGAGCCGACGACGATCGCCGGCCCGATCCGCTCGAGCACGAACGCCGCGTCGTCGATCAGCTCCGACATGGTGGCGACGCCGATCGTGCCGGTCGAGTCGCCGTGGCCGCGGAAGTCGAAGCGCGCCGCGGCGCGGCCGCGCCAGGCGGCGTGCCGGAACAGCGCCGCGCTCTTCTCGCCGGCGCGCACGGAGCCGAGGCCGTGCAGGAACAGCCAGGTCGGCCGCGCGCCGTCGAGCAGATCGACCGCCACGCGCTCGCCGGGCGCCGGCTCGAGCACGGTGGTCGAGAACGCGGGCTCCGGCGGCCGTTCGCTCACAGGCGCTCGATCGCGTCGATCGTCACCTTGACCGGGCCGACCGGTGTCGGGATCTCGCCGGACTGGCCGACCTTCAGGCCGAGCAGGCCCTGCGCGATCGGGGCGAGGTAGTTGATCGTGTGATCGTCGATCACGTCCCACGGCCCGAGCACCTTGTAGGTGTGCTTGCGACCGCCGATCTCCTCGGTGTAGGTGATGCGCGTGCCGGGGGCGACGATGTCGGCAGGGACCTCCTGGTCCTCGATGAGCTTGGCGATGCGGATCTGGGCGTCCATGTCGGAGGCGCGCGTCGTCAGGTTGCGCTGCTCCTCCATCGCCGACTCCCACTCGCTGTTCTCGCTGAGGTCGCCCAGCGACGCGGCGGCGCCGATCGCCTTGCTGTTGGTCGGGATCTTCTCTTCGACCAGCACGCGGTACTCCTCCTTGATCCGGCGCAGGCCGGCGATCGTCGAGAAGATCACGTCCGGCCGCTCCCAGTACGGGCGCTCGGCCTTGGCGGTCAGGTCGGGGTGCTTGTCGGCGACGGCGCGCAGCACCAGGTCGCCGATCTCCTGCGGGAAGTCCTCGCCGCCGCGCTCGGTGATGCCGAGGTAGTTCGACAGGTCCTCGCGCTCGATGTGCGCCAGCGGCTTGTGCAGGAAGCCGCGCTTGCCGGTCATCAGGCTGGTGCAGCGCGACAGCAGGCGGTTGTGGAACGTGTTGCCCTTGCGATCGCCGGTCAGCACGCGCGCCAGGTGCAGCAGCACGCGACCGACGGTGACGTCGTCCGGCCGGTCGTCGCGGCCGTCGAACACGCCATCGGCGTAGACCCGGCCCAGCAGGTAGGTCAGCATCGGGTGGCGGCGCGGGTACGGCGCCACGCGATCCCACAGGTCGAGCAGGCGCTCGCCCTGACCGGCGTCGACGATCGCCTGCACCACGTTCTCCAGCACCGACACCGGGATGTCCGGCAGCACCGCGAGGCAGCGGTCGACCCAGTGCTCGCCGAGGGCCTCGGGCAGCAGGGTCACGGCGTGCTCGCGCGACTTCTGCGTCGCCAGCCGGTCGATGGCCAGCGGGTGCAGCGCGCCGTCGGGGCCGATCAGCAGCTGCCGCAGCTCCTGCGCGGCGGGCACCGACGCCTTGCGGCCGTGCTCCTCGAGGAACAGGATGCCGTCGAGCACGTGCGCGTGGTTGTCGTGCGAGCCGGCGATCGCCTGCTCCACGGTGCGCTCCGCGAGGTCCAGGATCTGGCGCTTGACCTCGTCGTCCTGCCCGCGGATCAGGTAGTCGCGCAGCACCGCGATGCGGTCGCCGAGGTTGTTCTCGTGCACCAGCGCCTGGGCGGCCTCCTCGGCCAGGTCGATCGGCCGGTCGCGCAGCACGAACGTCGGCCGCGTGGCGCTGCCCTCGACCTTGAGCCACGGGTCCTTGGTGGCGGCGGTCTTCGCCCTCTTCCAGAACGACGCCCACGCCCGCTCCTCGACGACGGTCGGCACCAGCTCGGTCTTGACCTGCTGGCTGGTGATGGTGCCCCTGTACAAGCGCGCCGCCGTGCGGATCAGCACGGCGGGTTCGTCCTTCACCTGGCGCTTGAGCTCGTCGATCTGCAGCAGCTTCATCGCCCGCAGGTCGTCGGCGTCGAGCGGCTTGAACCGCTCGAACACCGTGTCGACCGGGAACTCCTCGCGTCGCCCCGAGGCGAACCGGATCGCGATCTCCTTGCGGTCGGCGAAGAAGTCCAGCACGACGCCCTCGCCCCAGCCGGCCTGGTGGTAGACGACGTGTCCCTTCGTGTAGCGGCGCAGCCGATCGAACTCGATCAGCGCCTGGGCGCTGACGCCGGCCGGATCGAGCCCGGCGCGGTCGGTGATCAACGTCCACCAGTCCTCGCCCTGGAACCGCTGCTCGATCATGCCGACCAGGTTGCGGACCAGCGCCTCGTTGTGGGCGCCGCGCCGCACCACCCGCAGCGCCAGTTCGATGCCCTGGTCGAGGGCCTCGGCGCCCTTGAGCGCGTCGACCATCGCCGTGGCCAGCGCCAGGGCGCGGCCGGTCTGGGCCTGTTCGCACAGGGTGTCGACCACGGCCACGTAGTCCGGGCTGGCGGCGGGGTCGGGAGACTGGACGGCCTGCGCCCAGGCCGTCTCCAGGGAATCGAGCTGCTGGGAACGCGCGAGAGGAGCTAGGTCGTGCGTCAAGACTGGGACCAACCTTGTGAGGAGGGCGAGAACAAAGGGCGAACCATGCTAGCGATCCGACCGCGCAGGCGGAAGGTCGAAGACGGTCCGCGTGCTCCGCGGTCCGGGCGCGCGCGTGTGCGCGGCGCGGGCCCTGCCCGAAGGCGGGCCCGCGGCGGCGCCGGCGACGGGTCGCGCCGGCGCGCGGCGCGCCTACTCGGCGAGCCGGCTGATCAGCGTGTTGATGTCGGTCTCGGCGCAGGCTTCGTCGTACGTCGCCAGCGGGATGTCGTCGAGCACCTCGTCCGGACCGACGAAGATCACGTAGTACTCCTGCCCGTACTGGCGGCGGAAGGCCACGATCTTGGCGAGGATGGGGTTCTTGGTGTCCTCGGCGGCCTCGACGACCACGCTCTTGCCTTCGCGGCCGCGACCGCGCAGCACGACCATCGGCGCGTACGCCGCCACCTGCTTCTCCTGCAGGTTGACCTCGAAGTGCCGGGGCGCGTGGCTGTGGGCCACACCGGCCTGGCCGAGTCGGTCGCAAATCCTTTGCTCGAGGGTGCTACCGAGCATGCGGCCGCCGCAGCGGCCGTAGCCGACGCCGCCGCCCGCGCCGTGCGCCATGAGCACGTCGTCCTCGTCGTCGAGGATCGGCAGGGCCCGGGGCACGTAGAGCGGGCGCGCCGGCCCGGACCGGGTCTGGGCCCGACGGCTGCCCGGGGCCGCGGCGGGGGCGCCGCTGCGGCGGGTCGACCCGGACTTGGGAGCGGACTTCGCGGTGGGCTTGGACTTGGTCGCGCCGGTCTTGCCGGCGGCCGGCTTGGCGGCCTTCGCAGGTGCGCGCCGCTTGGCGGTGCCGCTCTTGGGCTTGGCGGACTTGGTTGGGGTCTTGGTTGCCATGGTATGGTGACGTGGGCGGCCGGAAGCGCTTCTGGGGTCGTAGGTTGCGACCGGGGTCGATGCGAGTCGTCGACCTGGGCCCAGGCGGCCCGTGGGCGCGCCGCTGCGGTCCGCCGAAGTGGAAACTGGGTGAACCCCCTCCGATGGAGATTCGAGGCGGCATTCTAGCGCGATCCGCCGAGCGCGAAAGGCCCCTGCGACGGGGCGGTGTCGCCCGTCGCGCTTGCGCGCCGCCGCGGTGGCGCGACACTCCGCGCATGCGTCCCGATCGCGTGTGGACGGCGTCCCTGCTGGCCGCCGTGGCCGCCGTGCTCCTGCTGTTCGGCTGGGCGGCCTGGCTGCGGTGGCGGCCGGTGCCGTTCGCCGAGCTGCTGCAGACGCTGCGCGATGGCGATGTCGAGCACGACGAGCGCGTGGCGCTGCTGCGGCGGCTGATCGCGATGGACCCGGTCACCGACCCGGCGGCGCCGTTGTGCCGGGTGACCGCGGCGATCGCGCTCGACGACGAGCCGGCGCTCCGCGCCGCGCGCGGGCCCGCGGGCACGCCGGTGCTGGGCGTCGCCGATGCCCCGTTCCTCGCCCAGGCCGGCCTGGGGGATCCGGTGCTGACGCCGCTGCTTCTGGCGATGGCGGCCGAGCTCGACGGCGACGACGAGGCGGCGCGCGCGCGCTACGGCCAGGTCGCCGCCAGCAGTCGGTTGTTCGGCATGGGGCTGGCCGGACGCCTGTGCCAGGAAGGGCTGGCGCGGCTGCCCTGACCGGGCGGCCGGGTCGGGGGGCCGGGTCGGGGGCCCGCGTCGGAAGGCCCGCTTGGCAGCGGGCGGTCGGCTCAAGCCGCGACCGCATCGGCGCCGATCTCGTCGAGACCACGAGAGGGTCGGCGCAATGGACGAAACAAGGCTTGGTTCGATCCTGCTCGAGAGCAGGGTCATCAGTGAGGCCGATCTCGAGAAGTGCCTCGAGATCCAGGCGCTCACTGGCAACAACCGTCCGGTCGGGCAGATCCTGATCGAACAGGGGCTGCTCGATCGCGGCACCCTCGATCGGCTGCTGCAGCTGCAGCAGGCGCGCATGGCCGAGCGCGTCGTCAGCGAGGACGTGGACACGCAGGGCGGCTTCCTGGCCGCCGCGGTGCGCGCCGGCGCGCGCGAGCTGGTGATCAGCGAGGGGCGACCGGTGCTGGCCCGCGCGGCGATGGACTGGCGCATGCTGACCGTCGAGCCCGTGCGCGGTCCCGAGGTCTGGGACTTCGTGCGCACCGAGATGGGCGCGCAGGTGCTCGAGGAGCTGGCCGACCGGCACTTCGTGGTGCGCGACCTGCACCGCGAGGGCCTGTGCCGCGGCCGCGTCACCGCGCTGCGGCACTCCGACGGCGTGGCGGTGCTGGTCGAGCTGCGGCCCGAGCACACGCCCACCGCCGTCGAGCTCGGCATCCCCAAGGAACTGCCGGAGCTGCTGGCCGGTCCGCGCGGCCTGGTGCTGTTCGTCGGCGAGCGCGGCATCGGCCGCACCGAGCTGCTGGCGGGCGTGCTCACCGAGATGGCGCGCGAGGAGAACCGCTACCTGGTCGTGCTCGACGACGCGATCGACACGGCGCTGCCGGCCGGCGGCGCCCTGATCGCGCGCCGGCGCGTCGGCGAACACGTCTCGTCGTACGCGAGCGGGCTGCGCACCGCGGTGCGCGAGGACCCCGACGCGATCCTGGTCGGCTCGCTGAGCTCGCCGGACGCGTTCGACATGGCGGTCCGCGCGGCCGAGGGCGGTCGGCTGGTCGTCGGCTGGCTCGACGCCGGCTCGGTCGTCGGCTGCCTGCAGCGCGTGCTGAACTTCTACCCCGTCTACGACGTGCAGCGCCTGCGCCAGAGCCTGGCGACGGTGCTGCGCGCGGTGTGCGTGCGCCACCTGCTGTCGTCGCAGGACGGCAGCCGCATGGTGCCCGCGACCGAGCTGCTGCTGGTCGACGAGGCCGCGCGCGACGTCATCCGCGGCGGCGACCTGAACAACCTGGGGCTGCTGATGCGCACCGAGGGCGGCAAGAACGGCCACAGCCTCGACCAGTGCATGTTCGAGCTGATCCAGGACAACGCGATCCGGATGGAGGACGCCTACGCGCGCGCCGAGGAGAAGGCGTGGTTGCTCGAGCGTCTGCGCCACCCCCAGGACGGAGTCGTCAACTGATGGACACCAAGGAACTCGAGCAGATGCTGGGGGCGATGACGCGCGCGGGCGCGTCCTCGTTGCACCTGATCCCCGGTCACGCGCCGTGCGTGCGCGTGCAGCGCAAGTTCGTGCAGTCCGAGCACGACACCGTGAGCTCGGTCGCGATCGACGAGCTGACGCGCGACCTGCTGTTCGAAGACCACCGCGCGCGGCTGCGCCGCGACGGCCAGGTCGACGTGCTGTACGTCGCGCGCAGCGGTCAGCGCTTCCGCACCACGGTGCTGCAGCAGGAGCAGGGCCTCGCCCTGCTGTTGCGGCCGGTGCCGGAGCAGCCGCCGCAGCTGCAGGAGCTGCAGCTGCCGCCGCAGGTCGGTTCGTTCGTGCAGTACCGCAGCGGCCTGGTGCTGATCACCGGCTTCTTCGGCTCCGGCAAGAGCACGACGCTGGCGGCGCTGGTCGACCGCTTCAACCACGAGACCGCGCGGCACGTCGTCACCATCGAGGACCCGATCGAGTACCTGCACCCGCAGGGTCAGGCGCTGCTGCACCAGCGCGAGCTCGGGCCGCACGTGCGCGACTACGTCACCGGCATCCGCCAGGCCATGCGCCTCGGCGCCGAGGTGGTGGTGATCAGCGAGCTCAACGACGGCGAGACGCTCAACGCGGCGCTCGACGCGGTCGAGAGCGGCTGCCTCGTGCTGGCCGGCTTCGACGCCAGCTCGGTCGTCGGCGCCTGCATGGAGCTGCCGATGCTGGTCCCGCACGAGGAGCGGCCGCGCATGCGCGTCCGCTTCGCGGCGGCGCTGCGCGCGGTCACGGCGCAGACGCTGCTGCCGTGCGCGCACCAGCAGGGCCGCGTGCCGATGGTCGAGATCCTGATCAACAACTCGGCGGTCAAGACGGCGATCCGGCAGGGCAACTACAAGGAGCTGCCGTCGATCATGAACCGCTGCCGCGGGCTCGGCATGCAGACCAGCGACGTCGCCCTGCGCGGCCTCCTGTCGCATCACCTGATCACGCCCGAAGAGGCGATCCAGCACGCGATCAACCGCGACCTCGTGCTGGCGCGCGGCCCCGGCGGCGGCACGCAGTCGCGCCTGTTCTGACCGCGGTCGCCCGCGTCCGCGGGCGATTCGCGCGCGTGAGCACGTCGGCCGGCCGGTCGCGCTCCGCCACGCCCGGCGCCCGGCGTCGCGCCGCGTCGTCTCCGCGCGCCGGCCGTCGGCCGCGCCGCTGTCGGGGAATCGCACATCGGTCCGCGCGCGAACGCAAAGCGCTCAAGTGCCTTGGTACCGGTCCGACCATGACCGGTGAGCCGCCGGCGCGGCTCGCGGCGTCTTCGGCGGCGTCGCAGGCAAAGGCAAAGGATCGAACATGGGACTCCGCGTCAACACCAACATCGCGTCCATCAACGCGCAGCGAAACACTGCGCAGGTGACCTCGCGCCTCGCGCGAAACTTCCAGCGGCTCTCCACCGGCCTGCGCATCTCGACCGCTGCGGACGACGCGGCCGGCCTCGCGATCTCGGAGCGCCTCCGCGCCCAGGTCCGCTCGCTCGGCCAGGCGGCGCGCAACGCCAACGACGGCATCTCCCTGGTGCAGGTCGGCGAGGGCGCGCTGAACGAGGTCAGCAACATCCTGGTGCGCCTGCGCGAGCTGGCGATCCAGGCGGCCAACGGCTCGTCTTCGTCGGCGGACAAGAACACGATCAAGGAGGAGTTCGACAGCCTGGTGAGCGAGATCGACCGCATCGCGCAGTCGACCGACTTCAACGGCGTCAAGCTCCTCGACGGCACCTCGAGCGCCGTGCAGTTCCAGGTCGGCATCAACACCGCCGCGAACATCGACGTGCTGTCGGTGTCGCTGACGGCGGCGCTGGCGACCAACCTGGGCCTCAGCACGGTCGACGTCGGTTCGAACGGCGACACGTCGTTCGCGATCGCGCAGCTCGACACCGCGATCAACGAGGTGTCGCAGCTGCGCGGCAAGTTCGGCTCGCTGCAGAACCGCCTGCAGTCGACGATCGCGAACATCGGCGTCGCGCAGGAGTCGCTGTCGGCCGCCGAGTCGCGCATCCGCGACGTCGACGTCGCCTACGAGACCGCGGAGCTCACGCGCAACTCGATCCTGCAGCAGGCGTCGATCTCGATCCTGTCGCAGGCCAACGCCCAGCCGCAGTCGGCGCTGCAGCTGCTGCAGGGCTGATCGGCGCGAACACGCCCTCGCCGGCGGCGGCGCCGGCGCGGCGGCAGCGGCCCCCGCCGCGGTCGCCGCACCCGATTCCTTTGCCGCATCGGGGCTCCGGCCCCGAGGTGCCCGGGCGGTCCCCACCGCCCGGGCGTTTTTCGTTTCGGGCCACCCGATCGCGGGCACCCGATCGCGGAGACCCGATCGCGGAGACTCAGTCGAGCTCGAGGCCGCGTTCCTCTTCCTCGGAGATGCCCTCGCCGAAGCTCGAGCCGAGGTAGATCTTGCGCACCTGCTCGTCGGCGACGATCGACTGCGGGTCGCCTTCGGCGAACACCTTGCCGGCGTTGATGATGTAGGCGCGATCGGTGATGCGCAGCGTCTCGGTGACGCTGTGGTCGGTGATCAGGATGGCGATTCCGCGTTCGGCCAGCGCGGCCAGGATGCGCTGGATCTCCTCGACCGTGATCGGGTCGACGCCGGCGAACGGCTCGTCCAGCAGCAGCAGCTTCGGCTCGGTCGCCAGCGACCGGGCGATCTCGAGGCGGCGGCGTTCGCCGCCCGACAGGGTCTCGCCGAGCGAGGTGACCAGGTGCGTCAGCTGCAGGTCCGACAGCAGCTCGAGCGCCCGCGCCCGGCGCTGCTGCCGCGGCATGCCGCGCGCCTCCAGCACGCAGGCGACGTTGTCGAACACCGACATGCGCCGGAACACCGACGCCTCCTGGCTGAGATAGCCGAGGCCGAGCCGCGCGCGCCGGTACATCGGCAGCCGGGTGACGTCCTTGCCGCCGAACGTCACCGTGCCCTGGTCGGGGCGCACCATGCCGACCACCATGCGGAAGCTGGTGGTCTTGCCGGCGCCGTTGGGACCGAGCAGGCCGACGATCTCGCCCTCGTGCACGCGGATCGACACCTGGTCGACCACGCGGCGGCCGCGGTAGGCCTTGACCAGGTCGTCGGTCGCGAGGATCGCGTCGGTCACGGCGCGGGCTCCCTGGGTCAGCGGATCGGCGTGAGCTGCGGGAACGGCCAGCGCCAGAAGATCAGCAGGGCGCGGCCGCGGATGTGTTCGCGCGGGACGAACGGCACCCATTCCTCCGGCGGCTGCCATTCGCCCTCGGCGCCCGCCGGCGTCGGCGGCGAGATGAACAGCGCGTTGCCCTCGACGCGGGCGTCGGCGTCCAGCGCGTGCACCTCGCCCAGTTCGTCGAGCATCGCGATCTTGTCGCGGCTGGCGATGACCACCGGGGTCTCGTCGCGATCGGGCGGCTTGTTGCCGGGGATCACGCGCTTGTTGCCGCGCAGCAGGCGCGCGCCCTCGGTCGCGCGGGCCGTGTCGGGGTGCACCACGGTGCCGTCCTCGAGCGCGCCCAGGGTGATGGCGGTCCAGCCGCGCGAGTCGACCGACTGCAGCGTGTTGTCGCCCATCATGAAGTAGTGGCCCTCGGGGATCCGGATCAGGTCCTGGGCGTGCGGGAAGCCCGACTTGGTGTAGTGCAGGTCGCGCCAGATGCGCAGCTCGTCGATCGACACCTTGCCCTGGCCTTTCAGGAGGATCTGCGGCGTCGCCGAGTGGCCCTCGCGGACGCCGTCGGCGCCGGTCGGCAGCTCGCAGCCGCTGCGGATCGCGTAGTCGGGGATCGGGAGGCGCAGCACCTCCTCGCCGTCGCGCCAGGCGATCAGGTGGTCGTCGAGGTGGGCGAACGCGACCTCGGTGGCCACGCCGGCCGGCAGCTCGCAGACGAAGCCCGCCGACTCGAACGGCGCGTCGCTGCCGCTGCGCGCGCGCAGCGTGCCGGTGCCGCCGGCGATGCGGAGCGAGTAGCCCATCGTCGGCTGGCCCGGGCGCTGCACCTCGATCTCGAACACCAGCTCGTCGATGCGCTGCTCCGGCGTGATCACGGCGGCGATGCGCGCGTCCGGCACGATCTCGAGGTCGGTCGTGCGGCCGGCGTTGTCGGCGCGGATCGCCTGCGCGGTGTTGGTCGGGTAGCCGTCCCAGACCCGGTTGACGAAGCCGCCGTCGACGTCGTCGCGGAACGCCATCTTGTAGGTGCGCCCGGTCACCGGCTCGAGCTGCACGGTGAAGCTGCCAGGCTCGTCGCCGGCGCTCCACGCCGACGCGAAGGTGGTGAAGAACATGCCGCCGAGCGGCTTCTGGCCCTCGTGCAGCAGGAGTCGCGCCGGGTAGACCTCCTTCCAGAGGCCCTCCTGGATCCGGTCCGGCTTCGCCAGCACCTGGTGGCTGCGCTGGCCGCCCTGCTCGGTGACCGTGTAGAGGTTGCCGCCGCCGATGAACAGGGTCTCGCCCGGCAGGCCGACCAGGCGCTTCACGTAGTTCTGGTTCTGCTGCAGCGGGTAGCCGAACACCGTGACGTCCCAGCGCTGCGGCTCGCGCAGCGCCGGCGTCAGCTTGTCGACCAGCAGGCGGTCGTAGATGCCGGCCTCGCTGCTGCCCATCAGCGTCGGCTGCATCGACGAGGTCGGGATCTGGAACGCCTCGAGGCAGAACCACTTCAGCAGCACCGCGCCGAGGATGGCGACGCCGAACGCCTCGAGGTTGTGGCGCACCGGGCCGATGGTCGGCTGCCGCTTCTGCTTGCCGCGCTCGGCGGCGGCGCGCGCCTGGGCCGCCGACTGCTCCACTGCCGTCCGTGCTTCGCCGATCGGATCCGCCATGTCGTGTCTCGGTGCTCTGGGTCGCAGGGCGCGGGGCGCCGCCGCCGCTAATCCTCGCCGCTGCGCAGCACCGACAGGAACGCCTTCTGTGGAATCTCGACGTTGCCGACCTGGCGCATGCGCTTCTTGCCCTCTTTCTGCTTCTCGAGCAGCTTGCGCTTGCGGGTGATGTCGCCGCCGTAGCACTTGGCGGTGACGTCCTTGCGCATCGCCGCGATGTTCTCGCGGGCGATGATCTTGCCGCCGATCGCTGCCTGCAGCGCCACCTCGAACTGGTGCCGCGGGATCTCGGTGCGCAGCTGCTTCAGGATCTTGCGGCCGCGGCCCTCGGACTGGTCCTTGTGGCACAGGAACGACAGCGCGTCGACCTCGTCGCCCGAGACCAGGATGCGCACCTTGACGAGGTTGCTGGCCTCGAAGCCCTCGACCTCGTAGTCCATCGTGCCGAAGCCGCGCGTCACCGACTTCAGGCGGTCGTGGAAGTCGAAGATGATCTCGGCGAACGGGATCCGGAAGCCGATCATCACGCGCTCGCGGCCGTAGTAGTCGGTCTTCACGTAGGCGCCGCGGCGGTCGGTGCAGAGCTTCATGACCGCGCCGATGTGCTCGGTCGGCACGACGATGTTGACCATCGTGATCGGCTCGAGGTACTCGGCGATCACCGACGGGTCCGGCAGCTCGCTCGGCGAGCGGATCTCCTTCTCCTTGCCGTCGGTCGTGCGGACCCGGTAGCGCACAGTGGGCGCCGTCTGCACCAGGTCCATGTCCTCCTCGCGCTCGAGCCGCTGCTGGATGACCTCCATGTGCAGCAGGCCCAGGAAGCCGCAGCGGAAGCCGAAGCCCAGCGCGTCGCTGGTCTCGGGCTCGAACGTGAACGAGCTGTCGTTCAGCCGCAGCTTCTCGAGCGCCTTGCGCAGGTTCTCGAAGTCGCTCGGGTTGGTGGGATAGAAGCCGCAGAACACCATCGGCTTCGGCTGGCGGAAGCCGGGCAGCGGGTGGCTGCGGTGCCGCTCGTCCTCGTGCGTGACGGTGTCGCCGATGACCACGTCCTGCAGCCGCTTGATGTTGGCGACGACGTAGCCGACCTCGCCGGCCGCCAGCTCGTCGACGGCGACCATGTCGGGCTTGAGCTTGCCGACCTCGAGCACCTCGTAGGTCGTCTTGGTGCCGAGCATGCGGATCATCTCGGCCCTCTTCATCGTGCCGTGGAACACGCGCACGTAGATCACGACGCCGCGGTAGTCGTTGTAGACCGCGTCGAAGATCAGCGTCTGCAGCTTGCCGTTCGGGTCGCCGGCGGGCGCCGGGACCTTGGCGACGATCGCCTCGAGCACCAGCCCGCAGTTCAGGCCGGTCTTGGCGCTGACCGGGATCGCGTCGTCGGCCGGGATGCAGATCGAGTCCTCGATCTCCTGCGCGACCTCGTCGGGGCGCGCGTGCGCCAGGTCCATCTTGTTGAGGACCGGGATCACCGCCAGCTGGGCCTGCTCGGCGAGGTGGGCGTTGACCACCGTCTGCGCCTCGACGCCCTGCGACGCGTCGACCAGCAGCAGCGCGCCCTCGCACGCCTGCAGCGACTTCAGCACCTCGTAGTTGAAGTCGACGTGGCCCGGCGTGTCGATCAGGTTGAACTGGTAGGTCGTGCCGTCCTGCGCCTTGTAATCCATCGCCACGGCGCGGGCCTTGATGGTGATCCCGCGCTCGCGCTCGAGCTCCATGTTGTCGAGCAGCTGCGCCTTCATCTGCCGCTTCTCGATCGTGCCGGTCAGCTCGAGCAGGCGGTCGGCGAGCGTGGACTTGCCGTGGTCCACGTGGGCGATGATGCTGAAGTTGCGGATCAGGGCGGGGTCGGTCACGGACGGGGGGCGGCGGTGGGCTGCGGGCGACGGCCAGGTACGAAGGGCGAACATGCTACCGGAAAGGGGGGTGCGAGTTCGCGGGCCGGCCTGCAGGTTTCCGGCCGGATGCGCGGCCGCCAGCCGCGATGCGGCGGGCCGCCGCTGGATGCGCGGCGCCGCCGAGCGCCGGATCCGCGCCGCGCCCGGGGTCACCCCCGGGCCGGCGCCGGCGCGGCCGGGACTCAGTCGCCCAGGCGGATCTTCAGGCCCTGCGACAGCGAGATCCCCGGCAGGAACGAGTCGAGCGCGTCGGCGTCGAACACGCCGGCCTGCAGGTACAGCTCGGCGCCGAGGAACGCCGGGGTCGCCGGGACCGGCAGCGGCTGCGATGCGCTGCCGGCGACGCTGGTCAGAACCAGCCACGACGTGACGAGGTTGTCGATCAGCAGCGTGCAGGGCGCGATCGGCAGCGCATTGGCGCCCAGGCCGATGACGCCGATCGTCAGCGGTCGCGCGTTGGTCAGCGACAAGCCGAAGGTCGCGTTCGGCAGCGTCGGCAGCGCCGGCAGGCCGACGGCGGTCAGGAACGGCACGCGGCCCTTGCTGCCGCCGCAGCCGGCGCCGTAGAAGTCGACCCGCGCCTGCACCGTCGCCAGCGCCACCGACACGGTGCCGCTCAGCGCGTCGCACCACAGCAGGTCCTGGTAGCCGTTGCCGTCGACGTCGGCCAGCGCGACGTCGGTCGCGCCGACGCCCTGGGCGCAGATGCCGCCGGTGCCGAAGCCCTGGCCGGCCAGGTACTGACCGAGCAGCGTGACCGAGCCCGCCGCCAGGTCGACGACCGCCGCGTCGCGGCGCAGCGTGTCGGGGTCGGCGTCCTTGCCGACGTCGCCGGCCGCCAGCCGGGTCGGGCCGCGGTCGACGCGGTACTGCGACACCAGGAAGGCGCCGGCGCCGTCGTTGTCGAGCACCTGCACCGAGCCGGTGTCGAGGCTGAACGCGTCGCGGCTGGCCGAGACCAGCAGGTCGGTGTCGCCGTCGCCGTCGAGGTCCGTGGCGAGCACGTCGTTGGTGTTGGCGTTGGTCGCGACCGGGCTGCCGAGCGCGACGAAGCCGCCCAGGCCGTCGCCGGCGAACAGGTGCACGCGACCGTTGCCGGCGTCGCCCTCACTGACCGCGACGTCGGCGGTGGCGCCGGCGTCGAGCGCCGCGATCGCGGCGCCGCGGCAGGCGGCGGTGAACGCGCCGGGCAGCGCCGCCGCGGCGAACCCGGTGCCGGTGCCGTTGTTGCGCAGCACGGTGGCGCCGCCGGCGATCAGCGAGCCGGAGCCGGCGTCGGTGACGACCAGGTCGGCGCGGCCGTCGCCGTCGACGTCCGCAGCCGCGACGCCGCTCGGCGACACGAAGCCGCTGAGGGTGTGCGTGTGCAGCACCGAGAAGCCGCCGACGCCGTTGTTGGCGAACACGTAGACCTTGTTCTCGGTCAGCGTCGGCGGGACGTTGACGGTGACCGCCGCGAGGTCGATGCCGGGCGCGCCGTCGAACTGGCCGGCGACGATCGCCACCGGCAGGCCGGCGGCCGCGCCGAACGACAGGCTGCTGGTCGCGAACGCGCCGCCGCCGCCGTTGCTGCCGAACGCGAGCGCCGGCGTGCTGGCGCCCTGGCACAGCGTCGCGAAGTCGGGATCGCCGTCGCCGTCGAGGTCGGTGACGACCATGTCGACCGGCGCCAGGCCGCCGGGCAGCGCCGTGGCCGCCGCCGGGCCGAACTCGCCGCAGCCGGCGAGGCCGGCCGGATCGAGCGCGCCGCCGGTGCCGGGCAGCGCGTGCGGACCCGCCGTCGTCGCGCTCGAGTAGCGGTTGCCGAACCAGGTGTTGGCCGGCGTCGAGTCGTCCTGGGCGTCGTTGGTGTCGCCCGCCAGCGCCACCGCGAACGAGTTCTCCTGGATCGTGAGGCCCGAGGTGTTGGCGACGTAGATCGCGAACGTCGAGCCGTGCACGACGTTGCGGCGGATGCTGCCGGTGATCGTCGTCTGCGCCGAGTGGAACATGTAGATGCCCACCTGGCAGTCGCCGAAGTCGCAGTCCTCGATCACGATCGAGCTGCCCGGGTCGAACAGCAGCACGCCCGTCGCGACCACCGAGGCCGGTTCGTACCAGCTGTTGGTGACCTGCGTGCGGCGCAGCTCGCAGGTCGAGCCGCGGCTGACCTGGATCGCGTTCTGCGCGGCCAGCGGCGTGTTGGCGTGGCCGTAGCCGTCGACGGTGCAGTCGTCCATCACGAGGTGCGCGTCGAAGTTGGCGACGACGCCGCCCTTGCCGTACTCGCGCACGGTGCAGTGGCGCAGCGTGACGTTGGTGGTGTCGCCGACGCCGTCGCCGCGGATGTTGACCGCGAGCGGGCCCTGGATGCCGTTGATCGGGTTGGCGCGCGCGTTCGTGAAGTCGACGTTGTCGACCACCGTGTCGGCGCCGCCGCCGACCCACAGGCAGTAGCCGCGGCCGGTCGAGGGCATGAAGAAGCCCTGGTCCAGCGTCATGTCGCGCAGGTCGACGCGCGCCGTGCCCTGCAGCGTGATCGCCGGGCGGTGGGCCTCGTTGGCGCCTGGCAGCAGGCCGGCGGGCAGCGAGATGTCGGTGGTCGAGTTGGCCTTGACGATGGTCTGGCCCACCCCGGCGCCGACGACCGTCAGCGACTTGGTGCCGAGCAGGATGTTGCCCTGCTCGTCGCCGAACGTGCCGGCGACCAGCCGGATGACGTCGCCGGCGGCGGCGACCGTCGCGGCGTGGTTGACGGTCTGGAACGCGGCGCCGGCGGAGGTGCCGGCGGCGAGGTCGCTGCCGGTGGGGCTGACCCACCAGGTCGACTGCGCGGGGAGGGCGGTGGCGGCCAGCAGAGCGGTGGCCGCGAGGACGGAACGGTGCATGGACTCTCCTTCGGGAGGGTTGCGGGAACGGGAATCGGAACGGGGGTCAATCGCCGAGCCGCAGGCGCAGGCCGGCGGTCAGGCTGATTCCGGGGACGATCGAAGTGACGGCGGCCGGGTCGAACACGCCGGCCTGCAGGTAGACGGGCAGGCCGCGGAACTCGGCGCCCGCGGGGATCGGCAGGCTGAAGCCCGAGTTGCCGGCGGCGTCGACGGCGGTCAGCCAGACGAGATCGAACGACAGGATCTGCGCACCGCACGGCAGCAGCACCGGCGCCGGTCCCACCGACAGCACGGTGATCGCCAGCGACAGCGGCAGCGCGTCGGCGATGCCGACCGCGAAGGTGATGTTGGGCTGCACCGGCAGCGCCGGCGCGCCCAGCGCCAACAGCCGCGGCTGCCGGCCGGCGTCGCCCGGGCAGCCGAAGCCGTAGGTCGCCACGCTCGCGCTCGGCCGGCCGTGCAGGATCGCGACGCCGCCGCGGGCCGGCTCGGCCGCGACCAGGTCGCGGAACGGGTCACCGTCGAAGTGCGCCGCGGCGAAGCCGACCGGGCCGTCGACGGCGGTCACCGCGCCGCCGCCGACGAAGCCGGTCTCGGCGCCGTGTGCCGCCAGCACCGCGATGCTGCGCGCCGGCGCCTGCAGCACCAGCAGGTCGGGCCGCGGCGAACCGGGCCAGACGTCGACGTCGAGGTCCGCGACCGCGAGGCCCTGCGGCGCGAGGTCGGTCGGCCGCGACGGCCGCGGCTGCAGCGCGGCGCCGTCGTGGACGAACTCCAGCAGCGCGCCGCGCTGCAGCGGCAGCGGGCCGCCGGTGCTCGCCACCAGCACGTCGCGGTCGCCGTCGCCGTCGAAGTCGGCGATCGTCACCGCGCTGGGCTGCGGCGGCAGCGCCAGCGGACTGCCCGGGGCGGCCGCGAAGAAGCCGATGCCGTTGCCGAGCAGCAGGTGCAGGCGCCCGTCGGTCGACGAGCCCTCGACCACCGCGAGGTCGACGATCGAGTCGCCGTCGACGTCGCCCGCGGCGACCGCGGCCGCCGCGCCGGGGATGGCCACGGGCAGCGGGGTCGCGAACCACGTGGCGCCGTTGCCCGCGTTCAGCAGCGTGCGGCCGCTGCCGGCGGTGAACGGCAGCGCGCCGGCGTCGACGACGACCAGGTCGTCGAACGGATTGGCGTTGAAGCTGGCGTTGGCGAGCCCGGTCGGCGCGACCATGCCGGGCAGCGGCTCCTCGTGCAGCAGCGTGAGCGCGCCGGCGCCGTCGTTGGCGAACACCCAGACCGCGGCGCCGACCACCAGCGGCGGCAGCGGCGCGGTCAACGCGACGAGGTCGCGGCCCGGCTGGCCGTCGAAGTCGCCGGCGACCAGAGCCACCGGTCGCAGGCCCGGACCGCCGAACGGGATCGCCTGCGTCGTCCACGAGGCGGCCGGCCGCCGACCCACGGTCACGCCGACGCCGTTCGCGGTGAGGTCGAGCGTGGCGAAGTCGGTGCGGCCGTCGCCGTCGAAGTCGTCGGCGACCACGGCGGCGGGCGCGCCGGCGCACGGCACGCGCTCGAGCGCCTGCAGCATGCCGGTGCCGGCGAGCGGCGTCGCGTCGAGGTTGGTGCCGCCGGGCACGGCCAGCGTCGGCGTGCCGGCCGGCACCGCGTAGCGGTTGCCGTTCCACAGGTTGCCGGCGGCGGTGTCGTCGAACACCGTCGCCGGGTCGCGCGTGCTGGCCGACGACAGCGTGTTGGCGGTGAGGACCAGGCCCTGGTTGCCGCGCACGCGCACGGCGCGGTCGAACGCGAACACCCGATTGCCGCGCACGACGCCGGGCTGGGTCAGCGGCGTCACCTGCCGCACGTCGATGCCGTTGGCGACGCCGCCGATGTGGTTGCCCTCGATCGCGAGGCCGGCGGCCTGGTCGGTGCAGCGGATCGCGGCGCCGTCGGCGCCGGCGAGGTCGCCGATGCGGCAGTGACGGATCGCGGCCTTGGCGCCGGACTCGACGCACACGCCGCACTGATCGGGCGCCAGCGCCTCGCCGCGGCTGCCGCCGACCTCGACCTCCTGCAGGTCCAGCTCGGCGCGCGCGACCGCGCGCAGGCCGCCGTGGCCGAAGTCGCGCAGCGTGCAGGCGCGCAGCGTGGCCGTGGTCGGATCGGTGGGCACGTCGCCGAACACCGCGACCGCCAGCGCCGTGCCCGGCCCGCCGAACGCGCTCGCGCGGCAGCCGCGCACGACCACGCGATCCAGCAGCACGTCGGCGCCGCCCTGGAGGTACACCCCGGCGAGGTTGCCGGACGGCGGTGCGGTTCGTTCGCCGTCGATGGTCAGATCGCGGAGCTGCACGCGGGCGACGCCGGCGATGCGGATGCCGACGCGGTGCGGCGCGACCACCGGCGCGCCGGGCGCGGTGACCGGCAGCGACCACAGCAACGTCGAGTGCGGATGCAGCACGGTGCTGTCGGCGCCGTCCCCCTGCAGCACCAGGTCCTTGTCGCCCAGCAGCACCAGGCCCTGCTCGTCGCCGTAGGTGCCGGCGTGGAGGAAGACGGTGCCGCCCGCCGGCGCGATCGCCGCCGCGTGCAGGATCGTGCGCACCGGAGCCGCCACCGTGCCCGTGTTCGCGTCATTGCCGGCGATCGAGACGTGGATCTGGCCAGCGGCGGATGCGGCGACGAGCGCGCCGGCGCCGATGCGGAGCAGCGTGTGCATGGGTCCCCTTCAGGCGATCGGCGCGCGCAAGGAGAGGTGTGCGCGCGATCGCGAGCGGGGATCTTAACTGGCCGCACGCCCGCTTCAAGCGCGGCGTTCGCCGTTCGTGTCAGGCGTCGACGACCTTCGCCAGCACGTCGAAGGCGCTGATCAGGCCGATGTGGTGGCCGCCGTCCTGCACCAGCACGCGGTGGATCCGGCGCCGCACCATCTCGCGCGCGACCTCTCGCAGCGGCGCGTCGGCGTCGACCGCGAACACCGTCCCGGTCATCAGGTCGGCCGCGGTGGCCTCGGGTTCCTCGCGCGTGAGATACGTCGCCGGCTCGGGGTCGTCGTCGCCCTCGGCGCTCGCCTCGACGCGGCGGTGCACCGGCGCGCCGTCCTCCTGCGCGCGGAACTCGACGATGTCGCGCAGCGACACGACGCCCTTCAGGTGGCCCTGGACATCGGTCACCGGCACGCCGCTGATCCGGTGCTCGGCCAGCGTGCGTTCGACCTCGGACAGCGGGGTGTTGGTGGCGACCGTGACCAGTTCGGTGTGCATCAGGTCGCGCGCCACGAGATCTTGCCAGTTCATCGGAGTGCCTCTCTGTCCTCCGCGAACGAACGGCTCACGCGCTTTCTTTCCGTGCCTGCGCCCTCTGGCCCAGCGGCGGGGCCGGCCGCCGCCGACTGTCGGCGCAGCCACCACAGCACCGCGCCGTGGATCGCGGCGCGGTCCGCCTGCGGCTCGAGCTCGGGGCGCAGCCCGAAGTCCTGTCGCGTGATCGCGCGCAGCGCTGCGGCGGCGGCGCAGCGTCGGGCGCGCGCGTCGCTGTGCAGCAGCAGCAGCAGGCGCGGCACGGCGGCCTCGCCGCGGGCCGCGTCGCGTGCGGCGGCGGCGGCGATCGCGGCGTCGTCGGCGTCCGCCGGCAGTGCGGCCGCGGCGAGCCCGCGCGGCCCGGTGACCGGCGCCTGCACCTTCTGGAACTTGCGGCGCAGGAACAGCACGGCGAACGCGGTGTCGACCGGGTGCCCGTTCGACGTGCGCGGCGCCGGCCTCCGCAGCTCGTCGAGGCCGTACCAGCCGCCGCCGCCGAGCTGGCGGTCGCAGAGGAGGCCGGCCCCGGCCGCGTACCAGTCGACGTCGCCGATGCGCTCGACGTCGCTGAGGATCGCGGCGCGTTCGAGGCCGTACAGGAAGTAGTGCAGGTGCTCGGTGCGGTGGTCGGCGATCTCGTGGCTGCGCGCCGCCATCCAGTCCCAGCCGCGCGCCACCCGCGCGTCGTGGTGGCGCCGCTCGGCGCCGTCGAGCGCGAGCATCTGCGCGCACACCTCCAGCACGGCGATGCCGGCGACCGTCATCGACGCGTAGGCGCTGCTCTCGCCCTGGCTCGGCCGGTAGGTGAAGCCGCCGTCCTCGTGCTGCACGAGCTGCAGCGAGGTGTAGAGCAGCTGCCAGCGTTCGCGCGGCGTGTCGTGCCCGAGCGCCGCCGCCGCGCGCAGGCCGAGCGCGGCGTACTGCGTGTTGCTCAGGTCCCACCAGCCGTCGTGCTCGTGGTAGCTGTAGCCGCCGCTGGTCTGGCGCCGCTGCAGCAGCGCCGCGTCGCGCGCCGCCAGCGCGTCGCGGTCCGGGAAGTCCGCCAGCTCCGCCATCACCATCAGCCGCAGCGACAGTCCATAGGTGTCGTCGAGCTCGGCGCGCGCCAGCCGGTCGATCGCGCGGCGCATCGCCGGGTGGTCGCGCGGCACCTCGTCGTGCACCGCCGCCAGCAGGAGCAGCGCGAGCTCGCCGAGCTCGGCGCGGCCGAGGTGGCGCAGCAGCGCCGGCCGTGCGCGATCCAGCGCGGCGCCGACGCGCGCGGTGAGCGGGTCCTGGGCCGCGAGCCCGGCGATGGCGCCGAGCGCCGCGGCCAGCAGCGAGGGCGGGCGGACGCGGTGCATGGGATCAGGTGTACCCGGCCAGGTCGCGGGCGGTAACCCGGTCGGGCAGCGCGCGGCGTCGTCCCGCACGAACCTTGACAGTCGGTCTGCGGCCGCGAGCATCCGTCGCCTTGAGGCACTCGCTCGCACGCGCGTGGAACGGCGCCCGCTTCGGGCTCGACATCGGCCGCGCCGCGCTGGCAGGCTGGGCGGCCGGGCGCGCCGCCGGTGCGGGCCCGCCGCGGCCGACGCCGGGCGCTCCGCTGCCGGTGCACGTGCTGCTCGAGGGCGACCCGGTGCGCGGGCTGTCGCCGGCGGCGCGGTACCGCGCGGTGCAGTACGCGCCGCTGCTCGACGAGCGCGGCTTCGACTGCCGGCTGCTGCCGTCGCGGCCCGGCAAGTACTGGAGCGCCGGCGCCGGCTTCCAGCGGCTGCACCGCGCGGCGCCGCGCCTCGCCGGCCTGTGGGCGCTGGCGCAGAACGCGCGCCAGACCCGCAGCCGCCGGCGCGACTTCCGCGGCCTCGCCGACGGCGGCGTGGTGTGGCTGCAGCGCGACCTGCAGGCGCTCGCGCACTCGCGGCTCGAGCAGGAGATCCCGCACTGGAACCGCCACGTCGTGTTCGACTTCGACGACGCCATCTGGGCGCAGCCGCCGTGGGTGTCGGCCGACGCGGCGCTGGCGGCGGCGCAGCGCGACAAGCTCGCGTTGCTGTGTCAGCTGGCCACCTGCGTGATCGCGGCCAACGACCACCTCGCGGCGTTCGCGCGGCGCCACTGCGCGCGCGTGACCGTCGTGCCGACGACGCTGTGCACCGACGAGTTCGCGCCCGCTGCGCGCCGCGGCGAACGCGACGACGCGCCGCCGGTGATCGGCTGGGCCGGCACGTCGGGCAACCTGCACTACCTGCGGAAGCTGGCGCCGGCGCTGCGCGCGCTGCGCGGACGGACACCGTTCGTGCTGCGGATCGTCTGCAACCGCGTCGCCGCGGACGAGCTCGGCGCGCTGCGCGAGCTGCCGGCCGGCGCGGTCGAGTTCGTCGAGTGGAACGCGCGCGACGAGGTGGCGCGGCTGCAGCAGTTCGACATCGGCATCATGCCGCTCGACGACGACGACTGGGCGCGCGGCAAGGCCGGCTTCAAGATGCTGCAGTACATGGCGTGCGGCGTGCCGTTCGTGGCGTCGCCGGTCGGCGCCAACCCGGTGGTCGGCGGCGGCGACGGCGAGTGCGGCCTGTACGCGACCTCGACCGACGACTGGGTCGACCGGCTGGCGGCGCTGCTGGCGGCACCGCTGCGCCGGCAGAGGCTCGGCGACGCCGGCCGCGCGCGCGCCGTGCAGCGGTTCGACCGCCGCGTGCACGTGGACGCCATCGCCAGGGTGCTGCGCGAGGCGGTCGATGCCTGACGCCGCCGAACGCGACCCCGCGCCGTTGCGGGCGGTGATGGTGGTGCCCGACTTCGACCGCATCGGCGGCTACGAGCTGCAGGCGCTGTCGCTGGCGGCGCACCTGCGGCGGCAGGGGCTCGGCACCTTCGTGCTGGCGAACAACCCGTGGGGGCACGCGCCGCGCGAGGAGCGCCTCGGCGTGGCGATCCATCGGCTGCCGCCGGCGCCGCCGCGGCGCCGCAACTGGGCCGCGCTGTTCGTCGGGTTCCTGCGGTTCCTGCAGAGCCACCGCCGCGAGTACGACGTGATCCACTGCCACGCGATGACGTTCCTCGCCGCGTGCTGCTGCCGCATCGGTCGGCTGCTCGGCGTGCCGGTGGTCGTCAAGGTCGCGACCGAGCGCGACGTGCGCGAGTACCGCGACAACCGCACGCTGCACTTCCGGCTGTTCTTCGCGTGGCTCCGGCGCGCCGATCGCCTGCTGTGCCTGTCGGAGTCGATCCGGCGCGAGGCGCTGGCGTGCGGGTTCGCCGCGGACCAGGCGGTGGTGGTGCCCAACGGGGTCGACACCGAGCGCTTCCGGCCGCCGACGGCCGCCGAGCGCGCCGCCGCGCGCGCCGCGTGCGAACTCGACCCCGGCGACCTCGCGCTGCTGTTCGTCGGCCGCCTGGTGCAGCGCAAGGGCCTCGACGTGCTGCTGCGCGCGCTGGCCGCCTGCGCCGCGCGACCGGTGCTGCTGGTCGTCGGCGACGGCGATCGCGCCGACGAATGGCGTGCGCTGGCGCAGCAGCTCGGCATTGCAGGCCGCGTGCGGTTCGTCGGCGAGCGGTCGGACGTCCTGCCGTACTACCGCGCCGCCGACGTGTTCGCGTTCCCGAGCCGGCTCGAAGGGCTGCCCAACGCGCTGCTCGAGGCGATGGCGTGCGGCCTGCCGCCGATCGCGATGCGCATCGGCGGCTGCACCGACGTGATCGCGGGCGACGACGGCTCGGGCTGCGGCGTGCTGGTCGACGTCGACGACCACGCCGCGCTGGCGGCGGCGATCGATGGACTGGCCGGCGACCCGGCGCTGCGCGCGCGCACCGGAATCGCGGCGCGGCGGCGCATCGAGCGCGAGTACGCGTTCGCGGTGACGGCGGCGCGGCTGCAGGCGGTCTACGCGGCGATCACGCGCCGTTGATCGCGGGTCACTCGTCGCCGAGGTCGGCCCGCGCCGCCCGGCCGAACGCGCGCCGCAGCGCCGGCGCGTCGCACGCGGCGCGCAGCGCGCGCGTCCAGTCGGCGTCGGTGCGGCACAGCCAGCCGTTCTCGCCGTCGCGCACGCAGCGGCGGTACGGCCCGACCGCGGCGGCGAGCACCGGGCGCGCGACCAGCGCGGCCTCGGTCCACTTGAGCTCGCTCTTGCAGGCGGTGAAGCGGCTCTCCACCAGCGGCACGAGGTGCGCGTCGGCGCGGCGCAGCAGCGCCGGCAGCTCCTCCCACGGCACCGGCGGGCGGCGCTCGACACGGTCGCCGAACGGGCGCAGCGCGGCGGGAGCCTCCACCTCGCCGACCAGCAGCAGGCGCGCGTGCGGGCGTTCGCGCAGCAGCTCGGCCAGCGGTGCTGTGATCGTCGCCAGGTCGGCGTCGTGCGTGCGGGTGCCGGCGAAGTAGCCGAACGTCACCGGCGCGGTCGCGTCGCCGTCGTCCTCGGCGTCCGGGTGCGCCGCCAGCGCCGCGGCGCTGCGCGCGCGCATCGCCTCGCTCGGCGCGTTGGGCACGACCTCGACGTCGAGGTGCGGGAAGCACGCGCGCAGCTCGGCGGCCAGCTCCTCGGTCGGCGCCGTCGCGGCCTCGGCCAGCGCGAGCACCTGGCCGATGCGGCGCAGCTGCTGCACGTACAGCTCGCGCGCGAACTCGCCATAGCCGGCCAGGATCGGCAGCTCGGGGCCGTAGCGCTCGTGGATCACCAGGTCGTCGACGTCGACCACGACGCGCTTCCCGGCGGCGCGCGCCGCGCGAACGAACCGTTCGACGGTGGCATCGTGCGGCACGCGCTGCAGCACGAACGACTCGTAGCGCGCGACGAACGGCAGCAGGTCGACGGCCGGGTGGTCGACGACGTCGGCGGCGCGGCCGGCGGCCTCGAGCCGTTCGCGCGCGTGTTCGCAGCGCCAGCGCCGCGGGTGGCCCGGGCAGCCGGCGACGAACAGCACGTCGCCGCGGCGGTCGGCGGTCGGCCGCGGCGCCTCGGCGGCGTCGGTCACCGTGCGCACGTACGAACGCAGTCGCCGCCAGGTCGGCCGCGGCCCTTCGGCCAGCAGCGAGCGCGCGAACAGCGCGCCGAGCCGCCACAGGCTCTCGCCGCGGCGGGCGCGCAGGAAGCGGAGGACGGGGACGGCCATGCGCCGCCGGGAGGCTATCCGCAGGCGGCGGCGCCGGGCAACTCGACCGACCAGTCCGTCTGCGCGAGGAACACCTCGCCGAGCCAGGGCAGCGCGCCGCCGCGCAGGCGGAGCGGCTCGGCGGGCGCTGACCGCGGCGTTACCGGCGGCCGCCTGGGGGCTATCGTCCGGGCGCCGCCTGTCGCCGCGGCCCGAGGAGACGCACCGTGATTCCGAATCGCTGCTCGCCCGTGGTCGGGCTCGTCCCGCTGCTGGTCGCCGCTCTGCCGGCGCAGGTCGAGTGGAGCACACGGCACCTGCACGGCCGCTGGAGCACGGCCGTCGCGTTCGACGTCGCGCGCGGTCGGCTGGTGGAGTTCCACGACGCCTTCTCGGCGTACGAAGCCCACGAGTCGGTGACCTGGGAGTGGGACCGCGCCCGCTGGACCCGCGGTCCCGACTTCGCCGCCGGTGGCCCGCCCCCGCGCGTCGAACACGCGATGTGCTACGACCCGGTGCGCGGCGTGGCATTGCTGTTCGGCGGCACCGACGAATTGCAGCGGCCCCGGGACGACACCTGGGCCTGGGACGGAGCCACGTGGACCGAGCTGTCGCCGCCGGTCTCGCCGCCGCGGATGCGCCAGCACGCGTTGACGTTCGACCTGGCACGCGGTCGCGCCGTGCTGTTCGGCCTCGGGCAGACGTGGGAGTGGGACGGCGCCACCTGGCTGCGGAACGCGATCGCCGGCCCGCCGGTCGTGCGCCAGCACGCCATGGTCTACGACGTCCTGCGAGGACGGACGGTCCTGTTCGGCGGTGCCAGCTCCGCGGGGGTCTTGAACGGCCAGACCTGGACGTACGACGGCGCGGCCTGGACCGCGAACCCGACGGCGGTCGCGCCGTCGGCCCGAACCCAGCACGCGATGGCGTACGACCTCGCGCGCGGCCGCGTCGTCCTGTTCGGCGGCCTCGACGGCAGCGGTCTGCCCGATGCGACGTGGGAGTGGGACGGTGTCGGCTGGGCGCAGGTGGCGGCGCCGACGGCCACGACGCCGGGGCCTGCGCCCAGGGTGGACGCCGGCATGGCGTACGACCCCGGAACGGGGCTGACCCTGCTCACCGGCGGTGTGCACCCGACCCTCCCCTTCGCCGACCAGCACGGCGAGCTGTGGGCCTGGGATGGCGTGTCGTGGCGGGTGCTCGATTCCGCGCAGACGCCGGGTCGCGCGGTCGACTTCCGCTACTCGAAGGCCGCCTACGACTCCGCGCGCGATCGGCTCGTGATGTGGAGCGCGGAGCAATGGGAGTGGGACGGCGAGCGCTGGTACGTCCCGGACCGCATCACCGCGGTGCGGCCGCAATCCGACTACGGTCTCGAGCTCGTCTACGACGAGGCGCGGCAGCGCGTGGTGTTCTGCGGCAGCCAGCTGCTGTCCGGCGTGCCGGTCACGCTGTGGGAGTGGGACGGTTCGCAGTGGACGGCGACGGTGCCGCAGGTGGCGCCGCCGCCCCGTCGCGACATGGCGGTCGGGCGCGACTCGCTGCGTCGGCGGCTGGTGCTGTTCGGGGGCTCGGACAACGTCGGTGAGTTCGACGACACCTGGGAGTGGGACGGGATCAATTGGCGGGAGGTCGTGCCTGCTGCGCGACCGTCGCCGCGGCTGGGGGCCCGCATGGCCTTCGATCGGGCGCGCGGTGAGATGGTGCTGCACGGCGGCGAGCGGTTGTCTCAGTTCGTGGACGAGACCTGGACGTGGGACGGCGCGGTGTGGCGCGCGCGTCCGTCGACGGCGCGGCCGCCGCGCCTGCTCGACCCCGAGCTCTACTACGACGAGGCGCGCCGACGCGTCGTGCTGCTGGGGCCGTCGAACGGCGGCAACGAGGCGTGGGACTGGGATGGCCAAGAGTGGGCGCGGCGCGCACCGCTCGGGGCCCCGACTCTCCCGACGCACCTCGTGGGCGCCTACGACAGCCGGCGCGGCCGGTTCGTCGCCTGGACCAGCAGCGACGGGCAGCGGGTGACCAGGACCTTCGGGCCGGTGCACGCGGCGTCGGCGACGCCGTTCGGCGGCAACTGCGCGGGCAGCGCCGGGCCGGTGACGCTGGGCCTCACCGGCGCTGCGCTGCCGTGGCTCGGCGACACGATCGAGGCAGTTGTCACGCCGGCGCCGACGCCCGGGCTGTGCCTGCTCTGGTTCTCGGCTTCGAACACCAACTGGGGCGGCGTGCCGCTGCCGCTCGCGCTCGGTCCGTTCGGCATGCCGGGCTGCACGGTGGACGTGGCGATCGACGCGACGCTGCTGACCGCTCCGGTGGCGGGCACCGCGTCGTTCGCGCTGCAGGTGCCGAACGACCCGGCGCTGCTCGGCGGCGAGGCGCACCTGCAGGCCGCGGTCGCGGACCCAGGCGTCAACCCGGCGGGCATCGTGCCGTCGCACGGCCTCACGCTGCGGCTCGGCGGGCGCTGAGTCGGCGCGGTGTGCGGTGTCCGGGCGATCCGGTCACCCGCATGCGGCGCGCGCCGGGGCCCGTCGTCGACCTTGTATCTGCGCCAGCCGCCTCCAGAATCAGCCGCCCATGTGCGGCATCGCGGGACTGATCGATCTGCGCGGGGAACTCGGCCCCGAGCGGATGCGCGCGATCGCCCGGGCGATGGCGGACGCGATGCCGTACCGCGGTCCCGACGACCACGGCGTGTGGGTGTCGCCGGACGGCCGCTGCGCCCTGTCGCACCGCCGGCTCAGCATCATCGACACCAGCGCGGCGGGTCACCAGCCGTTCGTGGCGGCCGGCGGCCGGCACGTGCTGACCTTCAACGGCGAGATCTTCAACTACCGCGAGCTGCGCCAGGACCTCGAGGGCGCCGGCGTCGCATTCCGCACGGCCAGCGACACCGAGGTGCTGCTGGCGATGCTCGAGCGCTCCGGCGCCGCCGCGCTCGAGCAGCTCGACGGGCAGTTCGCGTTCGGCATGTACGACACCGCCGAGCGCGCGCTGCTGCTCGGTCGCGACCCGTTCGGCGAGAAGCCGCTGTACTGGGCGGAAGGCGACGGCTGGTTCGCGTTCGCCAGCGAGCTGCACGCGCTGCGGCACGTGCCGGGCTTCGACAACCGCGTCGACCAGGACACGGTGGCCGAGTACCTGGCGCTGCAGTACGTCGACGCGCCGCGCACGATCTGGCGCGGCGCCAGCAAGCTCAAGCCGGGGCACTGGCTGCGGCTCGACGGCGCCGGCCGCGTGCGCATCGGCCGGCACTTCGAGTTCCGGCCCGACGGCGACGTGCGCAGCGCGGTGCCGCTCGGCGAGCTGGCCGACGAGCTCGAGGAGATCCTGCTGCGGCTGGTGCGGCGCCGGATGATCAGCGACGTGCCGCTCGGCGCGTTCCTGTCGGGCGGCGTCGATTCCAGCACGGTCGTCGCGCTGATGATCCAGGCGCTCGGCGGCCGCACCAAGACGTTCAGCATCGGCTTCGCCAACGCCGCGCAGGAGACCGAGCACCTGTTCGCGCGGCAGATGGCCGAGCACCTCGGCGCCGAGCACCACGAACGGGTGCTCGAGCTCGACGTGCTGCCGCTGCTGCACCGGATCGCCGGCGTGCTCGACGAGCCGAACGGCGACAGCTCGTGCCTGCCGACGTGGCTGGTGTCGCAGGTCGCCAGGGAGCACGTCACCGTGTGTCTGTCGGGCGACGGCGGCGACGAGCTGTTCGGCGGCTACAGCCGCTACTTCCTGACGCTCGACCAGCTGGCGCAGAACCCCGACCTCGACCCCGGCAGCGTCTACTACGGGCCGATGATGCTGGTCTACACCGACCCGTACCTGCGCGAGCTGTTCGGCGAGGTGCCGCAGCGCACGGCGGCGCTGCTCGAGTCGCTGCGCCGGCGGATGGCGCGCGAGCCTGGGCCGCTGCTGCACCGCATGCGGCGCCACGACGCGGAGCACTACCTGCCCGGCGCGGTGCTGGCGAAGGTCGACCGCATGAGCATGCAGCACTCGCTCGAGGTGCGGACGCCGTTCCTGTCGCGCGAGCTCGCCGCGTTCGCGGCGCGCATGCCGCAGGACGCGCTGTACGCGAAGGGGCACGGCAAGCTGGTGCTCAAGGAGCTGGCGCAGCGCTGGATCCCGCGCGAGTGGCTCGACCGCCGCAAGATGGGCTTCGGCGTGCCGACGCTGAAGGGCTGGGGCAAGGACGAGATGGTCGGCTGGCTGCGCGAGCTGGTGCTGGCGCCCGACGCGCGGCTGGCGGACTGGATCCCGGCGCAGGGCCGCGCGGCGTTCGTCGGCCGCATGGCCAGCGAGGGCGGCTTCTCGTTCTACCAGGCGTGGCTGATGCTGGTCCTCGAGAAGTGGATGCGCGCGCACGAGTGCCGCGTGCCGGAGCCGGAGCTGCCGCCGATCGCGCTGTCGCGCACGCTCGACGGCGTCGCCGCCGACACGCGGCCCGAGGACACGGTGCTGTGGCAGCAGCTGTGCGGCAGCGGCGAGCCGGTGCTGGTGTTCTGCGACGAGGAGCTGCCGGGCTGGCTGCGCGGGCTGCCGGCCGGCAGCGTGCTGGTGGCGCCCGAGCAGATCGAGGCGCCGAACGGCCTCGCGCTCGACACCGCGGTGCTGGACTGGCGCGGCGCGCGCGCGCCGGACGAACAGCGGCTGTTCGCGCTGCCCGCGGGCACCGCGGTGTTCCTCGGGCCGCTGCGCTCGGCGCACCCGGACGTCATAGGCCTGCTGGCGTCACGCGGCGCGGCCGTCGTGCACCGCGTGGGCGACCGCTGGTGCACCGTCGACGCCGCCGCCGTCGAGGCCGGCCTCGGCGGCGCGGCGCGCGAGCGCCTCGGGCTCCAGGACCGCGCGTTCGCCGCGCGCCTCGGCGGCGCCGGCGCGGCGATCGAGCACGTCGAAGGCGCCTGCTGGCGCGCGCCGCTGCCGGCGCCGCTGCGCGCGGCCGCCGCGGCGCGCGACGCGCGGCTGGTGCTGTTCGAGGACGGCCGGGCGCTGGCGCGACCGGGCAGCGGCGTCCGCGCGATCGCGCAGTTCGGCGGCGGTCGTTTCGGCACCGTCGGCGACTGGCTGTACTTCTCGACCTCCGACGGCAGCGACCCGCGTGCCAACGGCCGTGTCCATCGCGTGGTCGTGCGGCACCCGTTGCGGCGCGGGCGGCTCGCGACGCTCGGCGCCGGTCCGCTGCGCCGCGTCACCACCGACGTGCGCGAAGGCGTCGGTCGGCTGCTGGCGCGGCTGCCGGGCGACCGCACCGAGTTCCGACTGCGCCCGCCGTTCCGCTACGACGGCGGCGAGTGCTGGCTCGCGTCGATGGCGTTGATGCGGCTGCCGCCGCAGGCGCTGCGCTCGGGCGCGCGGCTCGAGCTGTTCGAAGACGGCTGCCCGCTGCCGGTGCCGGACTGCGCCCACGAGGACATCCGCCGGCTCGGTCGCGGTCGCTTCAGCGTCTGGGACCGGTACGTGTACTTCAGCTCGCTGGACGGCAGCGATCCGAACCGCAACGGCCGCGACTACACCGCCCGCCTGGTGCGGCCCGACCGCCCGCAGCTCACGAGCGCCGCGGTCGCCGGCTGGCTCGGCCGGGACCTCGTCCCGGCGATCCGCGACGAGGACGAGTTCGAACGCGAGCTGCGCGCGCTGCTGGCGGACCCGGACGCGGCGCCGGCGCGCAAGGACGCCGATGCGCCCGAGCACGTGGCGCTGCTGATCGGCGCCCTGGGTCCCGGCGGCAGCGAGCGGCAGCTGTGCAACCTCGCGGTCGAGCTCGATCGCCGCGGGCACCGCGTGACGATCCTGACGCTGGCCGCCGTGCACGGTGCCGCCGGCCACTATCGCAACCTGCTGGCGGGCACGCGCGTCGACTGTCGCTCGACGCACCTCGCCGACGCGCAGTTCGCGCCCGACTTCGCCGCCATCGACCCGCGGCGGCTGCGCCTGCTGGCGGCGCTGCCGCCGGCGTTCCGCGACGAGGTGTTCCGGATCTACACGCACCTCGAATCGCTGCGCCCCGACGTGCTGCACTGCTTCCTCGACGGGCCGAACGTCAGCGGCGGCATCGCCGCCGCGCTGGCCGCCGTGCCGCGCGCGGTGTTGAGCGTGCGCAGCAGCAGCCCCGTGCACTTCCCGACGCTCAACCGGCCGTGGTTCCGGCGCTACTACCGCGCGCTGGCGGCGTCGCCGCGCGTTCGGCTGTGCGCCAACACGCGCGCCGGCGGCGACGACTACGCGCGCTGGCTCGACCTGCCGGCGGCCGCGTTCACCGTCGTGCGGAACGCGCTCGACGGCGGCGCCCTGGCGGCGCCCGACGCCGCCGCGGTGGCGGCGCTGCGCGAGGAGCTCGGCGTCGCGGCCGACGCGCCGGTCCTGGCCGGGGTGATGCGGCTCAGCGAGGAGAAGCAGCCGCTGCTGTTCGTGCGCGCGGTCGCGGCCGCGGCGCGCCGGGTTCCGGCGATCCAAGCGGTGCTGGTCGGCACCGGCCCGATGGCCGACGAGGTCGCGGCCGAGGTCGAGCGCCTCGGCCTCGCCGGGCGCCTGCACCTGCTCGGCCGCCGCCGCGACGTGCCGACCGTCCTCGGCGCGGCCGCGGTGGTGTTGCTGACCTCGCGCATGGAGGGCGCGCCGAACGCGCTGCTCGAGGCGCAGTGGTTCGGGTTGCCGGTCGTCAGCACGCGCGTCGGCGGCTGCCCCGAGTGCCTGGTCGAGGGGGAGACCGGGCTCCTGTGCGCCGAGGATCCCGAGCAGCTCGGGGCGGCCTGCGCGGCGCTGCTGGCCGACGCCGACCGCCGCACGGCGATGGGCCGCGCCGGCGCGCGCTTCGTGCGCGCCACGTTCGATCTCGCGGCGGCCACGGCCGCCAACCTGGAGCTGTATCGCGGAGGTGCCCGGTGAAGCCGGCGGGGTTCGTGTTCCACTGGTTCTCGGTCGTCGTCGTGACCGGCTACATGTCGCTGTGCGCCTGCTGGCTGATGCTGCGCGGCAAGCTCGACGGCGGCGTGTTCTGGCGCGTGCTGCGCTCGTACGGTCACCGGCGTTGGCGCGGACCGCTGGCCGAGCTGCGCCCCGAGCACGGCAAGGCATGGCTCGCCGACGTCCCGAAGCGGCTGTGCTCCGACGCCGACGTCGGCTCGCGGCTGGTGGTGCTCGAGGACGGCGTGCCGCTGTCCGCCCCGCACCAGGGCCACGACGCGATCCGCCAGCTCGGCGGCGGCCGCTACTCGCACTGGGCCGGCTGCGTCTACTTCGCCACGTCCGACGGCAGCGATCCGCGCAGCAACGGGCGCGCCTACACCGCGGAGGAGCGATGACCTCGGCCACCCCGCTGCCGCGCGGCCAAGGCGCCGCGCACCCGCTGCTGCGACACTTCGTCTGCGCGCGGTGCCGCCTGCCGCTGACGGCGGACCGGGACGTGCTGCTGTGCGGAACCTGCGGCGTCCGCCACCCGATCGTGCGCGGCGTGCCGCGGTTCGTGCCCGACGACGCCTACGTCGGCTCGTTCAGCTTCGAGTGGAACACCCACAAGCGCACGCAGCTCGACAGCGAGCGCGGCGACGCGATGTCGATGGACACCCTGGTGCAGAAGACCGGCCTCGATCGCGCGCAGCTCGAGGGCAAGCTGGTGCTCGACGGCGGCACCGGCACGGGTCGCTTCGCCGAGGTGATGACGCGGCTCGGCGCGCGCGTGATCGGCGTCGACCTGAGCCTGGCGGTCGAGGCCGCGCAGGAGAACCTCGGCGGTCGCGACGACGTGCTGTTCGCGCAGGCCGACATCGGCAAGCTGCCGTTCGCGCCCGAGACCTTCGACGCGATCGTGTCGATCGGCGTGCTGCACCACACGCCGGACACGCGGAAGCACTTCGAGGCGCTGGTGCCGCTGCTGAAGCGCGGCGGCACCATCTGCATCTGGGTCTACCCGCACGAGGGGCACTACCTGCACCGCAACCACTGGATCCCGTTCACCAACAAGATCCCGTCGCGGATGTTCTACGAGTGGTGCCGCTGGCTCGTGCCGCTGATGCACCGACGCAAGGGGTCGCGCCTGCAGGGGCTGGTGTCGCGGCTGTTCGAGTACAGCCAGCAGTCGTACGGCCTCGACAACGACGTGCTCGACACGTTCGACGGCTACTCGCCGCGCTACCACGGCACCCACACGCCCGACGAGGTCGCCGGCTGGTTCCGCGACGCCGGGCTCGTCGACGTCCGCGAGCCCGAGGGCGCGGTGCACACCAGCATGCGCGGGCGCAAGCCGTGAAGCCGCTGCCGGCGCTCACGGTGCTGGCGCTGGTCTGCCTCGGGGTCGCGTGGCTGCTGGCGGGCTACCGCGAGGGCGGCGCCGTGCACGCCTGGGCGCGCCGGTCGCTCGGCGCCGTGCAGCCGGAGTCCGGGCACGCGTTCGTGGCGCGCCTGCCGTCGGGCGCGCCGGACTCGTCGGCCGGCCCGGTGCACGCGACCGTGTTCGAGGACGGCCGGCCGCTGGCGGGCGACGCCGCGCACGCGGTGATCCGCAGCGACGGCGGCGGGCGGTTCTCGTTCTGGTCGGGCACGCTGTACTTCTCGGCGTCGGACAACACCGATCCGCGCCGGAACGGCCGCAGCTACGAGGTCGCGTGGCCGTCGCGACTGTGGACCAGCGTCGAGCTGGTTGGGCGGCTCGGCGCCTGGGTCACGGCGCCGTTGGCGGCGCTCGGCTGGATCATCGTGCTGCTGCGGCGTTGGCTGCGCCTGCGGCTGCCGGGCTGGCGCGCCTTGCGGCCGTGGTTGCTGCGCCTCTTGCTGGTGCCGGCGTCGCTGCTGGCGGTCGGCGCCGCGGCGGAGGTCGCGCTGCGCGTGCGGTATCCGTTCGCCGAGGGCACCTGGCCTTCGCGGTTCCTGCCCGGGATCGGCTTCACGTTCGAGCCGGGGGCGACGGTGCGGCAGACCAACCTGTTCGACTTCTGCGTCGAGCAGCGCGTCAACGGCGACGGATTCCTCGACCGCGAGCACGCGCTCGAGAAGCCCGCCGGCACGGCGCGCGTCGCGTTCCTCGGCGACTCGTTCGTCGAGGCCGTGCAGGTCGAGCTCGCGCAGAAGTTCCACGTCGAGGCCGAGCGGCACCTGCGCGCCGCCGGTCGCGCGGTCGAGACGCTCGCGTTCGGCATGAGCGGCTGTGGCACGGCCAACGAGCTGTCGTTCTACGGGCTGGCGCGGCGCTACCGCCCCGACGTCGTCGCCGTGCTGGTGGTGTCCAACGACTTCGCGAACAACTCGCCGCTGCTCGAGTCGGTGCGCAACGGCTGGCACCCGTACCGCGCGCCGCGCCTGTTCTTCGAGGTCGAGGGCGACGGCTTCCGCCGCGTCGAGATCGACGAGGACTGGGCGCGGCACGTGATCTTCCAGCAACCCGGGGCCCCGCCGTCGGCGCTCGACGGCCTGCTCGGCTGGAGCCGGGCCTACCGCTGGGTCGCGCGCGGGCTGGAGTTCGCCAGCGGGCGCGGCGCGGCGGCCGTGCAGGCCGCCTACACCCGCCGCATCGAGCTGCTGCGCGCGGACCCGGCGCTGCCCGAGGTCGCGGACCGGCTCGCCGGCTGGCGCTACCCCGACGACCTGGATCCCGACACGCTCGTCGCCACCAGGGACCCGCCGCGCGTCGCGCGCGAGGCCGTGCGGCTGACCGAGCACGCGCTGCAGCTGCTGCGCGACGAGGTCGCGGCCGACGGCGCGCGGCTGCTGGTGATCGGCTGCCACCACCTCGGCCAGCCCGTCGCCGCCGGCGACCGCGGCCGCCAGCCGCTCGCGCGCGGGTGGTTCGAGCTGCTCGAGCCGATCTGCGCGCGCCTCGGCCTGCCGCTGCTCGACCTGCGGCCCGAGTTCGAACGGCGCGGCGTCCTCGACCGCTGCACGTTCCGCCGCGACGGCCACTGGAACGCGGACGGCCACGCCGCCGCCGGTGCGGTGGTCGCCGAGTGGCTGCTGGCGCACCCGGAGTGGCTGGGGGGCTGAGCGGGCGCTACGGGGCCGGCGGCAGCTCGCCCGTCGCCAGGTAGTGCTGGTACCTCGGGCACACCTCCGCCGCCGGGCCCTGCATCACGCACAGGCCCTGGTGCAGCCAGATCGCGCGCTCGCACAGGGCCATGACCTGCTCGGCGCTGTGCGACACGAACAGCATGGTCTTGCCGCGCTCGCGGAAGCCGCGGATCGTCGCCTCGCACTTCTGCGCGAAGCGGCCGTCGCCGACCGCGAGCACCTCGTCGAGCAGCAGGATGTCGGGGTCGATGTGCGCGATGACGGCGAAGCCGAGGCGCGCCTTCATGCCGGTCGAGTAGGTCTGGATCGGCGCGTCGATGAAGTCGCCGATGCCGGAGTACTCGACGATCGACGGCAGCAGCGCGTCGACCTCCTTGCGCCTGAGGCCCAGCAGCGAGGCGTTGAGGTAGACGTTCTCGTAGCCGGTGAGGTCGGGGTGGAAGCCGGCGCCGAGTTCGAGCAGCGGGCCGATGCGGCCGTGCACCTCGACGGTGCCCTCGGTGGGGCGGCTGGTCTGCGCGACCAGCGCCAGCGTGGTGCTCTTGCCCGAGCCGTTGGCGCCGATCATCGCCACGGCCTCGCCGCGGCCGACCTCGAACGTCAGGTGCCGCAGCGCCCAGTGCTCGTTGCTGGCGCTCGGCCGCTGCAGGATCGAGCGCAACAGCTCGCGCGCCAGGAACGGGCGCTGGTGTTCGACGCGGAAGCGCTTGCCGACGTCGGTGAAGCGGATCGCGGCGGTCATCGGGGGCCTCGCATCAGTGCGTCAGATGAGGTCGGCGAACTCGGCCTCGTGCTTCCAGAAGCTGCGCACGCCCCAGACGCCGAGCAGCAGCGTGCCGACCACCGCCATCGCGAACACCGCCGGGTCCGGCTGCTCGCCGTGGTAGAGCACGCGCCGGTACGAGTCGAGCAGGCCCGACAGCGGGTTGGCGAAGTACGCCCAGTACTGCCACCGGGGCCCGTTCTCGAGCATCGGCCCGGCGTCGTAGATCAGCGGCGTCATCCAGAACATCACGGTCAGCACCGAGTCGACCAGGTACTGCACGTCGCGGTAGACGACGTTCGCGCCGGCGACCAGCAGGCCGAGGCCCATGCACAGCCCGATGTTCACCGCGAGGATCGCCGGCAGCCACAGCAGCTGCCAGCCGACGATGTCGCGGTCGGGGCCGAAGAACACCAGCGCCGCGACGACCAGCGTCGATTGGATCGCGAAGTGCACCAGGCTGGTCACCACCACCGACACCGGCAGGATCTGCCGCGGGAACCGCACCTTGGTGACGAGGCTCGCGTTGTTCAGCACCACCGCCGCGCAGCCGCTCAGGCAGTAGGCGAAGAAGTTGTACGGGATCAGCGCGACCAGGAACATGCTGGGCCAGTCGCGCTGGCCGTTCAGGAAGCGCAGCTGCACCAGCGTGAGCACCGCCGCCATGACCAGCGGGTTCAGGACGGACCAGAAGAACCCCAGCGCCATGTTGCGGTACAGCGACTTGAGGTTCTTGGCGACCAGGTTCTCCAGGACGAACCGGTAGCGGACGATGTCGGCGAAGGTCTGCAATCGAGGCGGCAGAGGATAGCGGGCGTCCGGTCCAGGTCACGCGCGGGCCGAAGGTCGCGCGCCGGTCGCCACCGCGCGTCGCATGAGACCCATGCGGCGGCCGCCCAGGCGCTGTCGCGCGGCGACCACCGCCGCGACCACGACGCTGCGCTGCGCCCACCAGATGCGCCACCACGGCGCGCGGCGCAGCGGGCGCAGGCGGCGGCGCTCGGCCAGGATCGCCGGCAGCTCGCCCAGCGCGCGCAGCCGGCCGCGCAGCAGCGCCAGCGCCGCGGCGGGGCGTCCGCACAGCGGCAGCACCAGCAGCAGGCCGAGGTTCACCGCGGCGAACGACGGCAGGTTCAGCAGCAGCACGGGCAGCGGCAGGTTGACGGCCCAGGCCCAGGTCGCGTTGCGCACCGAGCGCACGTCGAAGGTCTGGTCGCGCACCCGCGCGATCGTCGCGTTGAGGCGGTGGCGCACCTCGGCGCGCGGCTCGTAGCGCACGCGCCAGCCGGCGACCGTGGCGCGCAGCAGCAGGTCCTCGTCCTCGAAGTTGGCGAAGAAGTCGTCGCGGAATGTCCCGATCTCGCGCAGCATCGCGGCGCGCAGCAGCACCGCCCCGCCGCACGCCGACAGCACGTCGTCGGCGCGGTTCCAGCGCGCCGCCGGCTCGCCGCGGCCGCGCGGCATCGAGTCGCCGCTGCCGAGGATCCACACCCCGGCGCCGTCGAGGCGGTCGGGATCGTCCCACAACCGCATGCGGCTGCCGACCGCGCCGATGCGCGGGTCCGCCTCGCCGGCGGCGACCAGCGCCTCGAGCCAGCGCGCGTCGGCCTCGGCATCGTTGTTGAGCAGCGCGACCCAGTCGCAGCGGTCGCCGTCCACCAGCCGCTCGAACGCGCGGTTGCAGCCGCCGGCGAAGCCCTGGTTGTGCGGCAGCGCCAGCACCTCGATCGCGGCGCCGAACTCCTGCTGCAGGCGCGCGGCCTCGCCGCCCGCGGAGCCGTTGTCGACGACGACGAGGTGCGGGTCGAGCCAGGTCTGCGCCAGCAGCGAACGCACGGCGTCGCAGGTCATCGCGAACCCGTTCCAGTTGAGCACGACGACGGCGAGGCGCGGGCGTGCGGGCGGCTCGGTCACTCGGCCGCCTTGCGTCGGTGCGGCCCGCGGCGCAGCAGCTGCGGCAGCGCGCGGCCGAGCGCGTTGCGCAGCAGGCCGTCGACGGCCAGCACCGCGCGGCGCACCGGCTGCTCGGGGCGCCCGGCGAACGTCGTCACGTGGCGGTAGGGGCGGGCGCCGCCGGCGCTCTGCGCGAAGTAGTAGTTCGACAGGCACAGGCGCGGCCGGTCGCCGCGCACGCGGCTGACCGAGTGCCAGCTGTCGGGCCCGGTCGCCATCACCACCAGCCGGCCGAACCGCGCCGGCAGCGTGACCGGCGCGCGCAGCGCCCGGTCCCAGAGCTCGAGGTTGCCGCCCCACGAGGGGTCCCAGTCCGGCGTCACGTACAGCAGCAGGTTGAGCGCGCGGTAGCGCCGCTGGTCGCCGTCGTGGCTGTTGTCGAGGTGCGGGTTCAGGAAGTCGCCGCGGCCCATCACCGAGATCCCGGACGCGTACAGGGTCGGGTCCGGCTCGAGGTCCTGGCGGCCGGTCACCGCGCCGATCGCCGCGACCACCGCGGGCGCCTGGAAGGCGAGCAGCAGGTCGCCGATCACCGGGTCGTAGCGATCGATCGCCACGCCGACGCGCTTGCGCTCGCGCAGCGACACCTTCGGCAGCAGGGTCTCGGCCGGCGGGAACGCCGCCGCCACCCGGTGCAGCAGGTCGGGGGCCAGCAGGTCGTCGACGACGAAGTGCGGCACCGGCGCGCTGTCCGCGTACTCGCGCCGCAGCTGCGCGCGCGCGCCGTCGATGCGCGCGGCGATCGCGGCGGCGAACGCCGCGCGGGCGGTCGCGGCGCCGGCAGGCTGGTCCGTTGCGGACATGGCGCGGATGCTACCGGCGCGCGCCGCCGAGTCCGAGCCTGACGGCGGTCGACCGGCCGAGCGCCAGCAGCCGGCTGCCGACCGGGCCGAGCCGGCGCAGCGCCCGGAAGGTGCGGACGTAGGGGTCGTTCCACAGCTCGGGCGCGTAGTCGCGCAGGAACCGCAGCTTCTGCATGACGCCCTCGTCGTCACGCAGCACCAGGTCGTCGAGGGCCTCGTGCAGCACGTTGTTGCGCAGCGCCGGGCTCGGCGCCGTGTCGGCCGGCAGCAGGCCGTCGTCGATGCCGTTGCGCCGCGCCGCGGTGAGCAGCTCGAGCTCCTCCCGGAACCGCACCAGGCTGCGGGTCGAGCCGCGGCTGCTGGCGACGTCGTGCCGCCGGTAGCGGATCAGCACGCGCGGCACGCCGACGAAGTCGCGGCCGGCGCGCGCGAGCCGCAGCCACAGGTCCCAGTCGAGCGCGAATTCGAGGTCGGTGCGGAAGCCGCCGACGCCGCGGAAGTGCTCGGTCCGGAACAGCACCGACGGACAGCAGATGAAGTTGCCGCGGTACAGCCGCTGGTAGTTGGCGACCGGACCGTCGCCCTGGCGCCCGCGCCAGAGCCGGTCCTTGTAGCGCTCGGCCGGCCCCGACAGCGGCGCGCCGTCGGCGGCGATCGCGCGCGCGCGGCAGTGCGCAAGCGCCGCCTGCGGCCGCGCCTGCAGCGCGGGCAGCAGCGTCGACAGGTAGTCCTTCTCGTAGATGTCGTCCTGGTGCGCCAGGCAGAAGAACCGCGTCCGCACCTGGTCGGCGCAGTGCTGGAAGTTGCCGGCGAGGCCTCGCGGCCGCGGCGAGACGACCACGCGGATCCGGTCGCCGGCCACCCGGCGCGCCAGCTCGGCGGAGCCGTCGTCGGAGCCGTCGTCGATCAGCAGCAGCCGGAAGTCCTGCCGGGACTGCGCCAGCAGCGACTCCAGCAGCGGCCGCAGGTGGGAACCGGCGTTGCGGCAGGGAATCGCGAAGGTCACGACCGGCTCGGTCACGCGGAGAGCGTGGCCGGCCGGGGCGCCGCCGTCAAACGCCGGAACGGGTCGTCGGAGCGGCGCGGTCTTGCCCGCGGCGCGGCGGCGCGTACACCGTGTCCAGCAATGCGCTGCCTCCCGTCGCTGCTGGCCGGATTGGTCCTGGGCCACGTCGTGTTCGGCCTGCTGCGCGTGCCGCACGCCGCCGTCGCGCGGCGCCTGGAGGAGATCGACGCGGTCGAGACCCAGGGCCGCGTCGCGTTCGCGTTCGAGTCGGCGTACAAGGCGGCCTACCGCAACGGCGCCGATGTCGTGCAGCTGCTGCTCGACACCACGCCGGAGGACGCCGTCGTGCCCGTGCGCGGCGACTTCAAGGGCGCGCTCGAACTCGCGGTGGCGCTGCTGTGGCCGCGGCTGTGCGTGCGCGCCGAGCACGTGTCGGGCGGCGTCTACGGCGATCGGCCCGTCGTCGATCGCGTGCTGGTCGGCGACGGCGCCGCGCTGCGGCTGGAGTCGCGATGACCTGCTGCGCGCCCGAGCGTCCGGATCCGGCGTGGCGCCTCGCGCGCGGGCTGCTGCTCGGCTACGCGGGCTTCGCGCTCGCGGCGGCGCTGCTGCTCGCGGGCAGCCTGGCCGTGCCGGCGTGGCTGTTGCCGCTGTGCGCGCTGGCCGGCGTCGCGGTCGGCGGCCGCGGCGTGCCCCTGGCGGTGGCGCCGGCGGCGGTGCACCGGGTGCCCTGGCTGCCGCCGCTGACGATCGCGGTCGTCGGCGCCGTCGCGCTGGTGCTGGCCTACGGCGCGGTGGCGACGCCCGACCGCGACTGGGACGGGATCGTCGCGTGGGGGCTCAAGGCCGCGGCGCTCGGCGCCGAGCCGACCATCGCGCAGCCGCTGTTCGCCGACGCCGCGGTGCTGCACCACAGCCCGGACTACCCGCTGCTGCAGCCGCTGTGCATCGCGTCCCTGGCGCAGTGGCTTCCCGACACCTGGCCGCGCCTGTTGTTCGCCCTCAACTACGTGCTGCTGGCCGCGGTGGTCGGGCTCGCGCTGCGACGCCACACCGGCAACAGCCCGCTGGCGTGCTGGTGCGCGCTGGGCGCGGCGCTGACGCCGTACCTGATCCGCACCGGCGGCGGCAGCGTCGACTCGGGCTACGCCGACGCGTTCTACGCGCTGGCTCTCGCCGCCGCCGGCGCCGGGCTGCTGCTGCAGGACGCGCTGCTGCTGGGCGCCGGCGCCGTGCTGCTGCCGATGCTGAAGCCCGAGGGGCTGCCGCACGCGCTCGGCCTCGTCGCCATCGCGTTGGTGTGGCTGCCGGCGCTGCCGCGCCGCACCGTCGTGATCGCCTGCGCGGCGGCCGTGGGCGTCGAGCTGCCGCTGCAGGTCTGGCTGTCGCAGCCCGACCGCGCCGGGCCGTCGCTCGCGGTGTCCGCAGCGGTGTGGGGTTCGGCGTTCGCGCTGCTGGCGCTGCGCCGCGCCGTGGTCGGCTGGCGTCTGCCGGCGCGCGCCAAGCCCGCGGTGCTGGGCGGCGTCGGCGTCGCCGCGCTCGCGATCCTGCTGCTGGCGCGGCCGGCGCTGGCGAGCAGCCAGATGGTGCTCACGCAGTACGTCGCGCACCTCGACCGCGTGCTCGAACGGCTGCCGCAGACGCCGGAGATCTTCTATCGGCTGACCGCCGAGGGCCTGTCGCCGCGGCGCCTCGGCCTGCTGTCGTGGCTGCTGCTGGCGCTGCTGCTGACCGCCGGGCGCGGCCGCCGCCAGGCGCTGGCGGCCGGGCGCGTGCCGATGGCGGGCGCGCCGGCGCCGCTGGTCGCGTTCCTCGCGCTGCTGCTGACGATGCTGGTGGCGGCGTTCTTCGTCGGCCCCGAGACCGACCTGCGGCACCATCTGCGCTCGTCGGCGCCGCGGCTGTTCCTGCAGCTGTGCGGCGTCGGCTGGGTCGTCGCCGGCGCCGCGCTGCTGCCCCGGCTGATCGCGGCGCCGCCGGCGCCGTGGCTCGCGCGCCTGCTCGGCCTCCCCGCACGTCCATGAACCCGACCCAGCGCATCCTCGTCGTGATCGGCACCCGCCCCGAGGCGGTCAAGATGGCCCCGGTCGTGCACGCCCTGCAGGCCGCGCCCTGGGCCGAGGTGCGCGTGCTGGCGACCGCGCAGCACCGGCAGCTGCTCGACCCGATCCTGAAGTTCTTCGGCGTGACGCCGGACCGCGACCTCGACGTGATGCGGCCCGACCAGTCGCTGGCCGACCTGACGGCGCGCCTGCTGTCGGCGCTCGACCCGGTGCTGGTCGACGAGCGCCCCGACGTGGTGCTCGCGCAGGGCGACACCACCACGGTGCTCGCGACCGCGCTGGCGTGCTTCTACCGCAAGGTCTGCTTCGGGCACGTCGAGGCCGGGCTGCGCACCGGCGACAAGACCCAGCCGTTCCCCGAGGAGGCGAACCGCGAGCTGGTCGGCCGGCTCGCCGCGCTGCACTTCGCGCCGACCGCGGTCTCGCGCGACAACCTGCTGCGCGAAGGCATCCCGCCCGCGCAGATCCACGTGATCGGCAACACGGTCGTCGACGCGCTGCAGTGGGCCAGCGCGCGCGTCGATCCGGGGCGCTGGCTGCCCGCGGACGGGCGGCGGCTGGTGCTGGTCACGGCGCATCGGCGCGAGCACTTCGGCGCGCGCTTCGAGGCCATGTGCCAGGGGCTGCGCCGCGTCGCCGATCGCGGCGACGTCGAGCTGCTCTACCCGGTCCATCCGAACCCGAACGTGCGCGGCGTCGTGCACCGGGTGCTCGGCGATCACCCGCGCGTGCGGCTGGTCGATCCGCTCGACTACCCGGACATGGTCGCGGCGATGCGCGCGGCGACGCTGCTGCTCAGCGACAGCGGCGGCGTGCAGGAGGAGGCGCCGACGCTGGGCAAGCCGGTGCTGGTGCTGCGTTCGACCACCGAGCGCCCGGAGGGCGTGGCGGCCGGCGCCGCGCGGCTGGTCGGCACCGATCCGGACCGGATCGTCGCCGAGGCGGCGCGGCTGCTCGACGACCCGGCCGCCTACGCGGCGATGGCCACGGTGCGCAACCCGTACGGCGACGGCACGTCGAGCCGGCAGCTCGCGGCCGTGCTGCAGGCGCGCGGCGCGTCGTCGCCGGCGCCGTAGTCGCGCGCAGGCGTTTCGGAGCGCACGCGGCCCGCCCGGCGCTATCTTCGCGGGTCGCGTGCCAGCCCATCCCCTGCTCCAACGCCTCGGCGCCGTGGTCCGCTCGCTGCGCGCGACGCGATCGTGGACCCGGCGCGAGCTCGCCGAGCGCGCGGGCCTCAGCGAGCGGTTCCTCGCCGACGTCGAGGGCGGCAGCGCCAACCCCTCCGTGCTGCGGCTGCTCGGGCTGGCGCAGGCGCTGCAGGTGCCGCTGTCGGCGCTGCTCGGCGACGGCGCCGAGGGGCGCCCGGGCGACCCGGTCCACATCGCGCTGCTCGGGCTGCGCGGCGCCGGCAAGAGCACCGTCGGGCCGATGCTGGCGCAGAGCCTGGGTCGGCCGTTCGTCGAGCTCGACGCGCGCATCGAGGCGGCCACCGGGCTGCAGCTCAACGAGATGTTCGTGATGCACGGCGAGAGCTACTACCGGGCCGCGGAAAAAGCGGCGCTGGAGCACCTGCTGGCCGGCGACCCGCCGAGCGTCGTCGCCCTCGGCGGCGGGCTGGTGGTCGAACCTGCCACGTTCGCGCTGGTGCGCAGTCGCATGCGCACCGTCTGGCTGCGCGCGGCGCCGAAGGATCATTGGCAACGAGTGCTCGCGCAGGGCGATACGCGGCCGATGGCCGACAACGACCGCGCCTTCTCCGACCTGCGCCGCATCCTCGCCGAGCGCGAACCCTTCTACTCGATGGCCGACGTCACCGTGGAAACGTCCGGCGTCGCCGTAGCGGATGTTGTCGTAGACTTGGTGGCACGACTGCGTGACCTGTCGATCGATACCACTCGGATGAGCCGCTGACCCCGCCGGAGAGCGTATGGCCGCCCAAACTGGGCGGTACTCGGCGGGATCACCGTGGCCATTGTGTGGACAACAGTCCACGGGGCGCGGCGCTGCCTGGGTCCGGCACCCGGATACGCACCTCAGCCATGACCAACCGTGCCACCTGGTTCGCAGCGCTCGCGACGATTTCGCTGACCACAGCGGGCTTCGCGCAGAACGTCCGCATCACCAACATGGCCGATGTGCCCCGCGCGCAGTGGGTCGACATCGCCGTGCCGCTCATCGACGGCTGGAACATGCCGGAGATGTGCGAACTCGCGGGTTTCACCGCGTTCAAGGGTTCGACCGTCGGGCTGCACACGCAGATGTTCCACGCCTACGTCGCGCTGCAGGCCAACGAGTCCCTGGTCGCGACCCTCAACCCCGTCACCAACGATCCGGCGCAGATGCCGGCGTTCGGCACCTCGGAGTGGATCGACGACGACTCCGTCGCCGTGATCCCGCGGCTGCGCGTGCTCGACGACGGCGTCGAGCACCGGCTGCACTCGATCCGGTTCGAGGAGATCGAGAGCAACCGCGCCCGTCGCGTCTTCCATCTGCGCGCGCGCATCGGCACGACGCCGCTCGTGTTCGACGAGTGGATCTACATGTACTCGATGCAGGACATCCTGAAGTTCGAGATGACGGTCACCAACTGTGACCCGCGCATCCCGGACCTCAGCTACGACTTCGACTACATGTGGGTCGAGGCCGGCGAGTACCTGTCGTTCGACTACCGCAAGGTCGAAGGGCTGCCGCTGCCCGACCAGCAGGACTTCTGGCCGTGGCACGCGAGCTTCGGCAACTGGTTCCAGATCCTGTCGCCGCGGCGCACGATGGGGCGCGGCGAGCAGCTGTTCTTCTCGGGCTCGATCTTCGCCACGCCGGAGCCCGGCCGCACGATCGGCCCGCTCAACTACCCGGTGGGCGCGCGACCGATCGCGCTGACGGCACACGACCGCGTGTCGAACTTCTACGCCGAGACCCGCGGCCCCGCGCTCGCGGTGTCCACCGACTGGGACGGCAAGTGGCTCGGCTTCGGCCTGGTGCCCGAGATCCCGGCCGGCCAGGCCAACGGCGGCTGGGCCGCCGCCAACGCCAGCGCCGCCGGCTTCCGCAACCTGCTGAACACCGTCAACGACGTGTACTCGCAGCGGCCGCGCGGGCTGTCGCGCCAGGCCGGCTCGACCGGCGCGCAGGAGGACTTCGGCGCCTGCAAGGCGGCGCTGGCGGTCGCCGTCGGCGATCCCCGCTACCTGTACGAGGCGGGCTACTCGATGTTCGAGATGTTCGGCCGCCCGTTCCACTACCGCGAGGCGGACGGCTCGCCGCTGCGCGCCGCCAATCATCCGGGCCTGCGCACGTGGAGCCAGATCATCAACTGCCGCACGACGCTCGACACGCTGGGCACCATCTGCCCGTATCCCTACAGCTGGCCGTCGAACGGCTGGTCCGGGATCGACGACCAGCACCGCTCGCAGAACAACTTCAACGCGCAGCTGGCCCTGACCGGCAGCTACGCGCTGCGCCAGGCGCTCGAGGACCTGCTGCAGGTCGACCTCGCCCAGCAGCCGGGCTTCGTCGACTCGCCGCGCGGCGAGGGGCGGCTGATGGCGGCCTGGGCCAACATGCTGCTGCTGCTCGACGACCAGCAGGATCGCACGGCACTGCTGGCGCACATGGGCGCGCGCGTCCAGAACCTGATGGCCGTCTGGCCGGGCCGCAACTTCGTCGGCGACCCGTCGCGGCCGATCCGCGCGATGCACATCGGCTCGTCGCCGACGTTCAACGACGCCCAGGGCAACCGCATCCCGGCGATCGTGGTCTGGGAGCACAGCATCGCCTGCATGGGCTACTGGGCCGCCTACCGCCTGACCGGGGACCCGCGCTACCACGACATGGCGCTGGAGGTCTCGCGGATGATCGTCAACCACTGCATCTACCAGGAGAACGGCCAGTGGGTCGCCTGTACGGTGGTGCGATACCTCGAGGGCGCGCAGGAGGGCCAGGCGCTGCCGCCGAGCGCGTACTACGACGGCAGCCCCGACATCCAGGTCGGCATCAGCTTCTGGGAGTGGATCTTCCCGTCGGTGTTGATCTGTCGCGAGCTGAACCGCGGGATCGACCCGGCGCTGGTCGCCCGCTGCGACCAGATCATCGCCGGCATCGGTGCGCCGAATAGCTGGGGCAAGGCCGAGTGGTGGGCCGTGCTCCCGCGCTGATCTCGGGTAGGCTGCAGGGCAGCCTCTCGCCCTGCCCACCGTGACCATCGACCTCGAACACGCGATCGACCTCTACGAGACCTGGTGGGGGGACCTGCGCACCGCCCGCCGCGCGATGCAGCGCCTGCACGCGCAGCGCTGCGTCGCCTGGTCGCAGCGCTCGCTGGTGCACCGCGTGGCCGCGCGTGCGCTCGAGCCGGTGATGTCCGGCCTGCGCAAGGAGGCGCCGATGCTGGCGCAGGTCGACGACGAGGTCTGCGAGCTGCTCTACATGCTGCTGCGCTCGCGGCGCCCGCAGGTGGTGGTCGAGATCAGCCCGTTCCACGGCTGGTCGACCTCGTGGATCCTGACGGCGCTGCAGCACAACGGCACCGGCCAGCTGCGCTCGTTCGACGTGCTCGACTCCGCGTCGCGCAACGTGCCGGCCGAGCTCAGGCCGCGCTGGGAGCTGGTGCTCGGCGACGTCCGCAAGAACACCGCGCGCATCCCGCCGCAGATCGACTTCCTGCTGATGGACAGCGACCACAGCGCCGAGTTCGCGCAGTGGTACGTGGACGAGGTGTTCCCGCGCGTGCGGCCCGGCGCGCCGGTGTGCGTCGACGACATCTTCCACTCGGCCGATCCCGGCAGCTTCGACGGCGAGGGGCCGGTGCTGATGGACTGGCTGCGGCGCAACGACGTGCCGTGGTTCACCTGCGCCAAGGCCAAGAACCCGTCGGCGCTGAACGCGATCCACGGCAAGAAGACGTCGCTCGGCCTGGTTCCGCGGATCCGCCGCGGCGACGCCAACACGTCGGTGTTCTTCGAGATGCCGGGCGCGCCGGCTGCAACCGGGACGTAGCCTGCGGCGAACGGCCGTCAGGCCCGCCGCATGTCGACCGTCCCCGAGCTCCGCATCCGCGCCGTCGCCGACCAGCCGGTCCGCGACGACGGCGAGTTCGTCGTCTACTGGATGATCGCGCAGCGCCGCCGTCGCGCGAACTTCGCGCTGCAGCGGGCCACCTGGTGGTGCAAGCAGCTGGGCCGCCCGCTGCTGGTGCTCGAAGCCCTGCGCTGCGGCTACCGGTGGGCCAGCGACCGCCTGCACCGCTTCGTTCTCGACGGCATGCGCGACCACCAGGGCGACTTCGCGGACAGCGGCGCCACCTACCACCCGTACGTCGAGCCCGAGGCCGGCGCCGGCAAGGGCCTGCTGCAGGCGCTCGGCGAACGCGCCTCTGTGGTCGTGACCGACGAGTTCCCGTGCTTCTTCCTGCCGCGCATGGTCGACGCGGCGGCGGCGCGGCTGCCGGTGCGGCTCGAGGCCGTCGACGGCAACGGCCTGCTGCCGCTGCGCGCGGCCGACCGGACGTTCCTGCGCGCGGTCGACTTCCGGCGCTTCCTGCAGAAGGAGCTGCGCCCGCACCTCGCGCAGTTCCCGGTCGGCGACCCGCTGCGCCGCGACCTGCCGGACCCGGTGCCGGTGCCGAAGGACATCGCCGCGCGCTGGCCGCGCGCGGCGGCGGCGCTGCTCGACGGTGACCGGGAGGCGCTGGCGGCGCTGCCGATCGACCACGAGGTGGGACCCGCGCCGGGCGTGCGCGGCGGCCCGATCGCCGGCGGCCCGATCGCCGGCGGCGCTGCGCTGCGCGCGTTCCTCGCCGACAAGCTCGACCGCTACGACGAGCGCAACCAGCCGGACGCCGCCGCCGAGAGCGGGCTGTCGCCGTACCTGCACTTCGGGCACATCGGCAGCCACCAGGTGTTCGCCGGCCTCGCGAAGCTGCGCGGCTGGACCCCGGACCGCATCACCGGCAAGCGCGACGGCGCGCGCGGGTGGTACGGACTCGACGACGCGGCCGAGGGCTTCCTCGACCAGCTCGTGACCTGGCGCGAGCTCGGCTACAACATGAGCAGCCGCAGCGCGGACTACGGCGACTACGCGTCGCTGCCCGAGTGGGCCCGCGAGTCGCTGGAGCAGCACGCGCACGACGCGCGCGCGCACGTCTACTCGCTCGACGAGCTCGCCGCGGCCGCGACCCACGACGAGGTCTGGAACGCCGCGCAGCGGCAGCTCCGCGACACCGGTGTGCTGCACAATTATCTCCGCATGCTGTGGGGCAAGAAGGTGCTGGAGTGGACGCGGCACCCCGAGGAGGCCTGGGGCATCCTGGTCGAGCTCAACAACCGCTACGCGCTCGACGGCCGCAACCCGAACTCGTACTCGGGCATCGGCTGGGTGTTCGGCCGCTACGACCGACCGTGGGCGCCCGAGCGCGAGATCTTCGGCCGGATCCGCTACATGACGTCGCAGAGCACGCAGCGGAAGCTGCGGCTGAAGGGCTACCTCGCGCGGTTCGGCGCCGACGGGGCGGGCGGCGGGGTCGCGCCGGATTGACCGGAGTCGGGTCGGCGGGCGGCCGGGTTGACAGGCGCCGGACGCGGTCGGCTACCCTGGGGCCTTCCCCGCTTCGTTCGTCCCGCGCCACCCATGAAGCCGACCTCGATGCAGACCGTCGCCTGGCTCCTCGGCCTCAGCGTGCTCGCCGTGACCTGGGGCAACTACCAGCACACCGCGCACGCGGCCTTCGGCGACCGGCCGGCCCTCGATCGGCGCGAATGGACGATCTTCTGCTCGGAGCCCTGGCTGGTGCAGGAGAACGGCGTCTGGAGCGTGTCGCCGGCGTGGCTGGCCACAGGCCTGGCGGTGACCGTCGCCGTCGTCGTCGCGCTGGCGGCGGTCGAGCGCCGATGTCGGCGGCGGGCCGCGGCGTCCTGACAGGAACAGGAGATCGTCGGCTACGATGCGGGACCTCGAACCCCCGCGCCCGATGATCCGAGCATTCCGCCACGTCGCGTTCGTTCCGTTCCTCCTCCAGCCGCTCGTCGCCCAGGACGGCTCCGCGGCGCAGCAGCCCGCCCCCGCGGCGAACGCCGCCGAGGCCGCCGCTCCCGAGGAGCCGCCTGCGCCGACCAAGGTGCCGGTGCTGCGCCCGAGCGGCGCCTACGCCGACCTCGCCGAGGCGCAGGCCGACCCGCTGGCGCTGCTGATGGGCGGCGGCGCGCCGCCGAAGTCGTTCTACGACCTGCGCAGCGCGATCGAGGGCCTCGCCAAGGCCGACAGCGACGTGGTGCTGCTGGACCTGAGCCGGCCGTTCGGGCTCAACCTGCCGCAGCTGCGCGAGGTCGAGCGCTCGCTGGCCGCGGTGCGCGCCGCCGGCAAGCAGGTGGTGTGCTACCTCGAGGGCGGCGGCACCACGGCGATGCAGGTCGCGGCCTGCTGCGACCGGGTGCTGATGGTCGACATGGGCGGCCTCGAGTTCGCGTCGCCGGCGCTGAACGTGATGCACTTCAAGGACGCGCTGGCGCTGCTCGGCGTCGAGGCCGAGATGACGCGCGTCGGCGAGTTCAAGGGCGCGGTCGAGCCTTACGTGCGGTCGTCGATGTCCGACGGCCTGCGCGAGCACTACCTGAAGATGCTGGCGTCGATGAACGACGACATCGTCCGCCGCGTCGCCGCCGGCCGGAAGCTGGACCCGGCCAAGGTGCGCGAGCTGCAGGCGCAGCGGCTGTTCTCGGCCGAGCAGGCCAAGGCAGCCGGGCTGGTCGACGAGCTGGTGCCGTACGACGGCGCCGACACGGCGCTGAAGGCCGCGCTGGCGCCGACGCTGGGCACCCGGGCGGGCGGCTTCGAGCTGACCGAGGCGGTGCCGAAGAAGAAGCGCCGCAACCGCGACCTGTTCCAGATGCTCAGCGAGATGTTCCGCAGCAAGCGGGACGACGACGACGACAGCGAGGACCAGGAGCTGGTCGTGCTGCACCTCGCCGGCGCGATCCAGGACGGTCACGGCGCGCAACCGGGCAGCATGGTGTCGGGCCCGTCGGTCGACGCGATCGAGAAGCTGATCGAGAACGACCACGTCAAGGGCGTCGTCGTGCGCGTCGACTCGCCCGGCGGGTCGGCGACCGCCAGCGAGGCGATCCGCCGCGCGCTCGTGCGCCTCGCCGAGAAGAAGCCCGTCGTCTACTCGATGGGTCGCCTCGCCGCGTCCGGCGGCTACTGGATCACCTGCATCGGCCGGCCGATCCTGGCCGAGGCCGGCACCATCACCGGCTCGATCGGCGTGTTCAGCCTGCGCATGCAGCTCGGCGCGCTGATGCGCCGGATCGGCGTCAACAACCAGATCGTCGGTCTCGACCGCGGCGCCGACATGGACGCGATCGACCGGCCGTGGAGCGACGACACCCGCGCGCAGATGCAGGCGTTCGTCGACGACATCTACGACCGCTTCGTCGGCATCGCCGCCGAGTCGCGCAAGATGTCGCCAGACGCGCTGCGCGCGATCGCCGGCGGCCGCGTTTGGTCCGGCGCGCAGGCCGTGGAGCTCGGCCTGGTCGATTCGCTCGGCGGCCTCGACGACGCGCTGGCGATGGTCAGGAAGGAGGCCGGCGTGCCCGACGACGTGTTCGTGCGCCACGCGCCGCAGCCGAAGGAGTTCGCCGAGATCCTGATGGAGCAGATGTTCGACGCGCGCGCGCTCGCCGCCGCCGAGCCGCGGCTGCTGGGCGTGCTGAAGCGCTTCGGCGACGTCGGCATGCTGTGGACCCTGCTGCAGGACTCGCTGAACCCGAGCGGCCCCGCGAAGGTCTACGCGATGCTGCCGCTCGGCCTGCGCGTCGACTGATGCGAGCGCGGCTGGCGTTCCCCGCGCCGCCGCGTCGGGGCCGCTCCGCGGCTCACCAGGCCTCGGCCGTCGCCGCACCCGCGGCGCCCGAGGCGGCCGGCAGCTGCGCGGCGATGCGGCGCACGGCGTCCTCGATCGGCGCCTCGCCCGAGACGATCAGGTCGGCGTGGGCGCGTGCGGGTTCGACGAACTGCTGGTGCATCGGCCGCACGGTAGCGAGCCACTGGGTGTAGACGCTGTCGACGGTGCGGCCGCGCTCGCGGATGTCGCGGCGCAGGCGGCGCAGCGCGCGGACGTCGTCGTCGACGTCGACGAACACGCGCAGGTCGAACGCGGCGCGCAGCCGCGGCGGCGCCAGCAGCAGGATGCCCTCGACCAGCACGATCTCGCGCGCGGGCACGCGTTCGCGCTGCGGCAGCCGGGTGTGGGTGGCGAAGCAGTAGCGCGGCTTGTCGACGGCGCGGCCCTGGCGCAGCGCCTGCAGCTGCTGCAGCAGCAGGTCGTTGTCGAGCGCGTCGGGGTGGTCGAAGTTGGTCGCCGCGCGCAGCGGCGGTTCGAGGTGCGACAGGTCGTGGTAGTAGGCGTCGTGGTCGAGCACCGCGCAGCGCGCGCCGAGGTGCCGGGCCAGCGCGCCTGCCAGCGTCGTCTTGCCGCTGCCGGTGCCGCCGACGATGGCGACCAGGCACGTCTGGCGGCCGAGCCGCGCCCCGGGCTGCAGGGACTGGTCCACGACCCGCAGGGTAGCGCGCGGCGCCCGCAGAAACGACGCGGCCGTTGCCAGCCCGCGGACGCGTGGGTCCACTGGCGTCCGTGCGGCGCGTCCCGTGGTCGATCCTGCTGCTGGCGGTCGCGGTGCGCTGGCTGGTGGCCGCGCGCACCGAGGTCCCGGGCCGCGACGGCGCGGTCTACCTGTGGATGGCGCAGCAGGTCGCGCACGGCGAGCCGACGGCGCTGTTCCAGACCGTGTTCCACCCGCTCTACGGCGCGCTGGTCGGCGCGGTGCTGTGGCTGCTGCCGGCGCTCGAGCCCGAATGCGCCGGGCAGCTGGTCGCCGGCGGCCTCGGCGCGCTGGCGGTGCTGCCGCTGTACGGTGCGGCGCGCCGGCTGTTCGGGGCGCGCGCCGCGGCGGTCACGGCATTGGCCTATGCCACCGGCGCGTGGTTCGCGCGGCACCCGGCCGAGTGCATGTCCGAAGGACCGTTCTACCTGTGCGCGGCGACCTGGGCCTGGGCGCTGGCGCGCGCGCGGGTGCGCCCGGTCGCGGCCGGCACGGTCGCCGGCCTCGGCTTCCTGTTGCGGCCCGAAGGCGCGTCGATGCTGGGGTTCGGCGTGCTGGTGCTGCTGCGGCGGCGCCGCCGCCGCGACGCGCTGCTGCTCGCCGCGGTGGCGCTGCCGCTGATGGCGCTGCTGCCGCTGGGCTTCCAGGTGTTCGGCGCCGGCGCCACGCTGACCCCGAAGGCCGCGTTCAACTACGAGGTCGGCATCGGCCACAGCGCGGAGCCGTGGCTGCACTACCTGCGCGAGGCCGCGTTCCTGCCGCTGGCCGCGGCCGAACAGCTCGGCTGGCTCTGGCTGCCGCTGGTGCTGGCCGGCCTGTGGCGGCGCCTGCGCCGGCGCCGGCCCGGGGCCGACCCGGCCACCGTGTTGTGGCTGCCGATGCTGCTGCAGTGCGCGGTGGCGCCGCTGCTGTTCAGCCACTGGCGGTTCCTGTCGGGCTACGGCCTGCTGATGCTGCCGTTCGCCGGCGCGGCGACGGTCGCGCTGTGGCGCTGGCTCGGCGCGCGGCACCGGGCGCTGCCGTGGCTGCTGCTGGCGGTGCTGGCGCTGGCCGAGGGCCGCGTTTTCGGCGCCCGCAACCGGGGCCGCGGCATCGAACGCGACCTCGGCCGCCACCTGGGCGCCCAGCTGGCGCCCGGCGAGTTCGTCGTCAGCGACATGCCGCGGCTCGACTTCTACGCCGGCCAGCAACCGCCCCCGCCCCGCCCGATCCTGCCCGCATGGGTCCTGGAGCGCGCCGCCGACCCGGCCTGCCGGTTCGTCGTCCTGGTGGCCGGCCGGACCGACGTCGAAGATTCCGACCTCCGGCGACTGGGGCTTGAGCCGCGGACCCCGCCGCCCCTACTGTCCGCAGCGGCGGAACACCGTGGCATCCGCCTGTTCGCCAGGGTCCGGACGCGTTGAACTACGACGACTCGAATGTCTTTGCGCGCATCCTCCGCCGGGAGATCCCCGCGCGGATCCTGCACGAGGACCATCTGTGCATGGCGTTCGCCGACGCCGCGCCGCAAGCACCGACGCACTTCCTGGTGATCCCCAAGCGGCCGCTGGCGCGGCTCGCCGACGCCGATCTCGCCGACAAGGCGGTGCTCGGGCACCTGCTGTGGGCCGCCGCCGAGGTGGCGCGCGCGCAGGGCGTGGGCGACGCGTTCCGGGTCGTGGTCAACAACGGCGCCGGCGCCGGCCAGAGCGTGTTCCACCTGCACGTGCACGTGCTCGCCGGCCGCGAGCTCCAGTGGCCCCCGGGCTGAGCATGCGCGTCGCTCCCCAGCAGGTGCACCGATGAGCCGCGACCAGGGGGCGCGCCAGGACGACGGCATGGACACCGTGCCCGAGGTCATGTTCCTGCCGCTGGCGGTGCCCGAGGAGGACGGCTTCGGCGACGTCGACGCCGGCGCGCTGGCGCGGCGGATCCCCGACTTCGTGCACCAGGTGCTCAACCAGGGCCAGGTCGGGCCGACCTGCGTGCTCGAGGTGCAGACGCCGCCCGAGGAAGGCCCGGTGCTGTGGGTGGTGATGGACGCGCCGCCCGATCCGGACGAGGCGTTCTCGCTGCTGCCGCCCGCGGCCGACGTGCGCGCGGTGGTGACCGGCGAGGTGCTGCCGGTGCCCGACGGCTTCCGGGTCGAGTTCCACGTCTACTTCGCCGAGGACGGCGACGAGCGCATCACCAGCAAGGTCGGCGGCGTGCTGCGCCGCGAGAACCCGGTGCCCGGCATGCTGCAGCTGACGCGCCGGCTGGCGCGCATGCTGGAGCTGCCGTACCACGAGCCGCCGCGCGACATCCTCACGGCCAACGGCCGCGCGTTCTTCCTGTTCTTGCGCGCGCTCGACAACGCGATGCTGCTCAGCGGCGACCTACAGATCGAGCTGCCGCGCGACCGCGAAGGGCTGCTGCGGCCGTTCTCCGAGGCGCTGGCGCTGGACCCGCGGTTCGGCCTGGCGCTGCGTGTGGCGCACACGACGGTGGCGCTGGCGGTCGAGAACGACCGGCTCGATCCGGACGCGGCGCGGCGGTTCCTCGACGCGTGCTGGTCGGCGCAGCCGTTCGACGGCGAGGGCTGCGTCGCCGTGGCCGAGCACCTGCACGAGCTGGGCGACGACCAGGGCGCGATCAAGTGGCTGCAGCACGCGACGCACCTCGACCCGCCGCCGTCGCGCGGGCTCGAGACGCTGGGCATCATGTTCGCGCGCCGCGGCGAGATGATCGCCGCGCGCGACCTGTGGCTGCGCGGCCTGCAGCTCGACGGCCATCCGGACTTCTTCGGCCACCTTGCGCGGCTGTCGTTCGCCGAGGACCGCGACCTCGACGCCTGGGACCTGTTCCTGCGCGGGCTGCGCCGGCTGCGCGAGCGGCTGGTGCGCGCCGCCGAGTGGGACGACCAAGACCGCGGCGCCGGCGTGCTGCTGCTCTACCTCAGCGAACACCTCGGCGAACGGCAGCCGCCGCCGGAGGTCCTCGACTGCCTGGTCGACCTGCGGCAGCAGACCGAGGGCGACAGCCAGGTCTACCTGGGGCTGTGCCTGATGGCGTGCGACGAGCGGCCCGCGGCGCGCGAGGAGCTGGTCCTCGCGCTGCGCACCGACGACCTGTCGCACGAGGCGCACGACCACGCGGTGCGGGCGATGCTGAACCTCGACATCGCCGACTTCGAGCGGCGGTTCGGGCAGGCCGCCGACCAGGCGCTGCAGCATCGCCGGCCGCGCGACTGCACGGCGGAGCTGCAGCTGTTCCTGAGCCTGCAGCCGACGTTCTGGCCGGCGCGCTACTACCTGGCGATCGCGCGGCACCGGCTCGGGCAGGCCGACGAGGCGCTCGATCTGCTGGAGCAGGCGCGGCGGATCGCCCCCGATCGGCCGGAGATCCTGCACCGCATGGCGCTCTTGTTCGACGAGCGCGGCAACCCGAAGCGCGCGCTCGAGCTGCTCGACCAGGCGCTCGAGCTGCGGCCCGACGCCGCCGCGTGGCTCGGGCTGCGCGTGCAGCTGCTGCTGCGCCTCGGCCGCGAGGACGACGCGCGGGTGACGCTGCAGGACGCCCTGGCGATCGACGCCGAGGACGCGTCGCTGCGCAAGCTGCGCCGCCAGCTCGGTGAGTGAGCCGCACAGCTCCGGCGCGCCGTCGCCGTGGGTCGTGCGCTGGCTCGGTGCGATCCCGGCCGGCGGCCCGGTGCTCGATCTCGCCTGCGGCGGCGGTCGCCACGTGCAGCTGCTGCGCGAGCACGGCCACCCCGTGACCGCCGTCGACCGCGACACGGTCGCCGTCCGCGCCGCGTTCGCGACCGATGCGGGCGTCGAGGTGCTGACCTCCGACCTCGAAGGCGCGCCGTGGCCGCTCGCGGGGCGCACGTTCGCCGGCGTGGTGGTGACCAACTACCTGTGGCGGCCGCTGCTGCCGGCGATCGTCGCCGCGGTCGCCCCGTGCGGCGTGCTGCTGTACGAGACCTTCCTGCTGGGGCACGAGCTCCTCGGTCGACCGCGCAACCCGGACTTCCTGCTGCGGCCGGGGGAGCTGCGCGCGGCCGTCGCCGGCGCGCTCGAGGTGATCGAGTTCCAGGAAGGGCCCGATGGCGACCCGCCGGTGGCGCTGCGGCAGCGTCTGTGCGCGCGGCGGCCGGCGCGCGCGGGCGCTGGCGCCGGGTCGTAGCGCGCCGCGTTTTCGCGTGCCGTGGCCGCGCGCGTCGGGTTGGATGCGCAGCCGCCGCATGACCGCCACGCCCGCCCCGCTGCACACCCAGCCGCGCCTGCTGGCGCTCGACGGCGTCCGTGGCGTGGCGATCCTGCTGGTGCTGTTGGTGCACGCCGCGCGTGTCCCGGAGGGGGCGCAGATGCCCGGGGTGCTGAGCGCGACCGACTACATCGCCAGCAACGTGCTCGCGTACGGGTGGGCCGGCGTCGACCTGTTCTTCGTGCTCAGCGGCTACCTGATCACCGGCATCCTGCTGCGCCAGCGCGACGACCCGCACTACTTCCGCAACTTCTACGCGCGGCGCGTGCTGCGGATCTTCCCGCTGTACTACGCGGTGGTGCTGGTGCGGCTGTTCGTGGTGCCGGGGATGGAGCACCCGACCTGGGAGGCGGTCGCGTGTCTGACGTTCTGGTCGAACCTGTGGTACGGCTCGCTGCCGGGCGACGCCGCCAGCGATCCCGTGCTCGGCGTCACGTGGTCGCTGGCGATCGAGGAGCAGTTCTACCTGCTGTGGCCGCTGCTGGTGTACGTGACCTCGCGACGCGTGCTGGCTTCGATCTGCTGGGCCCTGATCGTCGGCGCGCTGGGGCTGCGCATCGCCATGTCGCTCGGCGACGCGCACTGGCTGAAGCTGTGGCTGTACACGCCGTGCCGTGTCGACACGCTGGCGGTCGGCGCGCTGGTCGCGGTGGTCGGCGCCGAACGCGTGCCGTGGCCGCGGTGGATCGCGTTGCTGGCGGCAGCGGAGCTCGGCGTGATGGTGCTGCCATACGGCACCGGCGCGTTCGAACCCCGCATGCAGGTCGCCGGCTACACGTTGCACGCGGTGCTCGGCGGCGCCGTCGTGGTGCTGGCGCTGCGCAACGGCCTCCTCGCGCGGCTGCTCGAGGCGCGCGTGCTGCGCGCGTTCGGGCGCTACAGCTACGCGATCTACCTGCTGCACATCCCGATCGTCGAAGGGCTCGGGCGGCTGCTGCTGCGCCACGACGCGCCGCTGCCGCTGCGGCCGCTGGCCGAGGCCACCGGGCACTACCTGCCGGCGACGCTGGCGTTCGCGGCGATCTGCATCGGCGTCGCGTTCCTGGCCGGGCTGCTGAGCTGGCACGCGCTCGAGAAGCACGTGCTGTCGCTGCGGCGGCTGTTCGTGCCGCGCGGCCGCGCTCGGTGAGCCGCCGCGCGGTGGCCGTTCACCGGGGCCCGAATGCTGGGGGCCCGATCACTTGGGTGGCGCGGCCAGCTGCGCCATGTCGATCTGCGCGACCGGCCGGCTGTGCACCAGGTGGTCGAGGCCCTCGCGCTCGAGCCAGCGGTAGACCTCGTCGATCGGCGTGCACAGGCCCATGTGCGGGATCACGACCGGGTTGCCCTTGCCGTGGGTGTAGATCTTGCTGAACACGCCGAGCAGCTGGTGGGTGTCGGCGCGGTAGACGCCGCCGCCGCTGTTGCCGAAGTAGGTCGGCGCGTTGATCATCCAGTAGTTGGCGCCGTTGAGTTCGTTGCGCAGCGAGCTCATCTCGCCCTGCGACGGCACCGGGTCGTTGCCGAGCGGGCAGCCGACGGCGCAGACCGGGTCCCAGACCTTGATGCTGCCGGCCTCGTCGCGCGGCAGCACGTTGGCCACGAACGGGAACCGGCGGTCGGTCTCGAGCAGCACCAGCGCGGCGTCGATCTTCGGTTCGCTGGCGACCATCTTGCCCTTCACGTCGACCTTGCCGTCCGGCAGGTAGATGGTGACCGGGAAGCCGTCCTTCGCCGCCTTGGGCGTGTCGGCCAGGATGTTGCGCACGACGTGGTACGAAGTGAGCACGTACGACTCGACCGCGTCGGTCTTCGGGTTGGTGTCGGACCAGACCAGCGTGCCGGAACCGACGGTGTCGTCGCCGTTCAGCTGAACGGTCGGCAGCAGCATGCTCTGCGTCAGCACGCCCGGGTCGCGGTGCAGCTGGCCGGCCAGCGTCGCGATCGCGCCCTGCGCCTCGCTGAGGCGCATCGCCGCGTCCTTCTCCTTGGTCCGCACCTCGGAGATGTAGGCGTCGACGAGCTGCTTGGTGCGCTCGAAGTCGGTCGACAGCTGGCTCTTCAGGAGCACCAGCTCGCTCTTGGCGCGCTGCAGTTCGTCCTGCAGGGACTGCGCCAGGGCCGAGCCGGCCTTGGCCTTGCCCAGCTGGGTCTCGAGGTCGACCAGGCGGCGCTGCAACGCCCCCAGCTCGCCCTCGCGCGCCTGCTGCTCGGCACCGCGCTCGGTCACCGTAAGCACGGCCGCGTCGACGCGGCTGGCCAGCTCCTGGACCTCCTTGTTCCGACCCTCGAGGCGCTCCAGCTGGTGATGGAACGAGACCATCACCACCACTGCCGCCAACCCGAGGGTGACCTCTACCAGGGTGCGCTTCATCCGCGTTGCTTCTCCGTTGCTGTCGTATTCTGCCCGGTTGCCAAGCAGCATTCGGCGGCCCTGTGGCGGTCGCTGAAGCAAAAACAAGCGCAGGAAAAGCAAGGACTTACGTCGCCCATGCGACCGGCGGATCCGGGCGCGGCCGGGTTCTGGCGACTGGCCAGGATCACACCACGGCGGCACCGTATGTCGGCATTTGCGGCGCTCGCACGACCGATCTGCCGCATTCGTTGACGCGGACCGAGGGTCGCATTAGACCCGCGCGCATGAGACTCACCCTCCGCATCCTCGCGTCGTTCCTGTTGTGCGCGGTGTCGGCCTTGTCGACGTCGTGCGGCGCCACTGGCAAGTTCAAGTACACCGGCGAGCCGCCGGACTGGGACACCGAGCTGCCGGCCCCCGAGGCCGACTACGCGGTGCCCGGCACCATGCGCATCCGGCTGCACTGCGCGACCATGGAGGACGACGACGAGTTCGTCGAGGCGCTCAGCCAGTCCGTTCGCGCGCAGTTCCAGAACGCGGGCATGGGTGACGTGCGGCGGTACACGCCGAAGGACGGTCCGCGGCCCCAGTACGAGATCGTGGTCTACGAAGCCGGCGAGGACGGCAAGTTCGACTTCAACGAGGAAGCCGGCATCTGGAGCGGCATCGGCACCGGCGTCGCCGTGGGCGTGCTCACCGAGGACCTCGGCGCCGGCATCGGCGCGGGCGCCGGCGGCGCCGTGCTGGGCGGGCTGATCTTCGGCGAGAAGAAGGAGATCTACATGTTCGCGGGTGTCGCGCGGCAATACACCTCGGCCAGCGCCACCAAGAGCGCCGAGGACAACAGCAGCCGCAGCGGCAGCCAGGGCGGTGGCATCACCGACCGCGACAGCGGCGACGGCGCCAGCGCCGACTCCGCACGTCGGTCGCTCGAGTCGGCGCAGTGGAACTACCAGACCCACGCGCGCGAGCGGCCGTTCGCCTTCAAGATCACGGTCGAAGGCGGCTCGATGAGCAGCAAGGACACGCGCGACGCCGCCGCCCGCGATGCGTTCCTGAAGCGCTTCCCGAAGTTCGTCACCGGCGGCACGGTGCTGTGACGGTCCGGTCGGCGGCGCGATCCGATGGCGCCGCCACGCCGCGTCGATGAGCGGGGGCCGCGCGCTCGCGCCGCGGCGGCGCCGGGCGTTCGCCCTGGCCGCCGCGCTCCTGTCGACGGCGGCCGCGCTGGTCCTGGGCGAGGTCGCGCTGCGCGCCGGCGAACGCTGGATGCGCCGCGACCTGCCCGACTACGGCGACACGTGGCGCGAGGGCGGCCTCGGGCCCGGCGGGTTCCTGCGCGAGGGGTTCTCGGCCACCGTGGTCGGCGAACGCGGCGGCGTGCGCTGGCACAACAACGCCCAGGGCCTGCGCTACGACCGCGACCTGCAGGCGATGCCGCCGGCGGGCGCTGTGCGCGTGCTGTTCGTCGGCGACTCGTTCGCGGCCGGTTACCGCACCGACCAGCAGGCGACCTGCGCGCACCGGCTCGAGGTCTCGCTGCGCGCGCGCGGGGTCGCGGCCGAGCTGCCGATCGCGGTGGTGGAGGAGCCGGTGACCGGGCTGTTCTGGCTGAGCCGCCACGGCGAGGCGCTGCGTCCGGACGCCGTGGTGCTGTGCCTGTGCCTGGGCAACGACGTCGCGCAGGCGTTCGCGGCGCTGCACGAGCGCGGTGGGTTCACCCTGGAACTGCTCGCCGACGGGCCGCGGATCGAGCGTTCCCGGGTGGCCGACCCGGTCGGCTTCGGGCACGGCCTCGACGAGCTGGCGCTGCCGCGCGCGGCGCTGTGGCCGGACGCGCCCGCCGCGCTGCGGCGCCCGTTCCGGTCGCGGCTGGTCGAGCGGCTGTTCGGTGAGCTGCCGCGGCCGATCGCGCCGTGGTACGGGCGGCACCGGCCGCACCGGCTGTTCGACGTGTACCACGGGCTCGGCTGCTTCCTGCGCACCCCGCCGCGCGAGGTCGAGATCGCGTTCGAGCGGCTGTTGCGCGCGCTCGAGGGCTGGCGGCGCTGGTGCGAAGGGCGCGGCGTGCGGTTCGCGATCCTGCCGTGCCCGCAGCGGTATCAGGTGCAGCCGGCGGACTGGCAGGCCATGGTCGAGGGCTACGGTCTGGTGCCCGACGCGTTCGCGCTCGACCTGCCCAACGAACGGCTGCGCGCCTGGTGCGAACGCGTCGGCGTCGCGTTGCTCGATCCGACCGAGGGCCTCCGCCGGAAGCACGCCGACGCGGGCGGGAGCCTCTACCTGCCGCGGGGCGACATGCATTGGAACGCCGCGGGGCATGCGGCGGCGGCGGCGGCGGTGGTCGACGGGCTGGCCGGCCTGCTGGCCCACTGATGCGGCGCGGCGCGGCGGTGCATGCGAGGCGGTCGCCGCCCGCGCGGATTCCGGGGGAACGGCGTGGCAGTCGCCGGCGCCGGTCTGCGCCTGAGCGGCCGGACCAACCATCGAGGACCCAGATCATGCGCCTGCTCCACCTGCTGTTCGGCGTCACCGGCTACGCCATCTTCTTCGGCACCTTCCTCTACCTGATCGGCTTCGTCACCGGGTTGCTGGCACCCGTGACCGTCGACGTGGGCGGTCCGATCGAGCCCGTGTGGCTGGCGCTGGCGATCGACGCGGCGCTGATCTCCCTGTTCGGCGTGCAGCACGCGATCATGGCGCGGCCGTGGTTCAAGCGGTGGCTGACCCGCGTCGTGCCCCAGCCGCTCGAGCGCACCGTGTTCGTCCTCGCCACCTGCGGCGTGCTGGCGCTGATGTTCTGGCAGTGGCGGCCGATCCCGAACGTGCTGTGGTCGCTCGACGGGGCGCCGGCGGCGTTGCTCCGGGCCCTTTGCTTCACCGGCTGGGGCATCGTGCTGCTGAGCACCTTCCTGATCGATCACTTCGACCTGTTCGGGCTGCGCCAGGTGTGGCTGCCGTTCCGCGGCCGACCCTACGTCCAGCGCCCGTTCGTCGAGCGCGGCCTCTACCGCCGGATGCGGCACCCGCTGATGTTCGGCATGGTGCTCGCGTTCTGGGCTGCGCCGACGATGACGCTCGGCCACCTGGCGTTCGCCGGCTTCTTCTCGATCTACATCGCGATCGGGCTGCGGCTGGAGGAGCGCGACCTCGTCGCGCAGCACGGCGAGTCGTACCTCGACTACCGCCGCCGGGTGCGCAGTCTGCTGCCGCTGCGCCGCGGCCGACCGGCGCAGCCGGCGGCAGCGCTGGTCGCCGACGCCGGCTGATGCGGCGGATCCGGCCCGCCGTGCACCCTGCGTCGCGGCGCCCAAAACCCCGCGGTCCGACGCCGGGGTCCGGTAGACTGGCGCGTTCGATGACCTTCGCGCCCATCCCCGAGATCCTCGCCGAGCTGCAGGCCGGCCGGCCGATCGTGCTGGTCGACGACCCCGACCGCGAGAACGAGGGCGATCTGTGCTTCGCCGCGCAGTTCGCCACGCCCGAGCTCGTCAACCTGATGATCAAGGAGTGCCGCGGCTGGGTGTGCCTGGCCATGGAAGGGGCGATGTGCGACCAGCTCGGCCTGCAGATGCAGGTGCCCGACAACCAGTCGCGGTTCGGCACCGCCTTCACGGTGACGATCGAGGCGCGCGAGGGCGTGACCACCGGCATCTCCGCCAAGGATCGCTGCACGACGATCCTGGCCGCGGTCGAGCCGGGGGCGACACCGCGCGACGTGGTGCGCCCCGGGCACATCGCGCCGCTGCGCGCGCGCGACGGCGGCGTGCTGGTGCGCGCCGGGCAGACCGAGGGCATCGTCGACCTGTGCCGGCTGGCCGGCCTGCGCCCGGCGGGGGTGATCTGCGAGATCATCAAGGACGACGGCGAGATGGCGCGGGTGCCGGAGCTGATCGAGTTCGCCCGGAAGCACGGCATCAAGATGGCGTGCATCGCCGATCTGGTGGAGTACCGCCGACGTCGCGAGCGCCTGATCGAACGCGTCGCCTCGGCGCGGATGCCGACCCAGTGCGGCTTCTTCGACAGTCACACCTACGTCAGCAAGGTCGACGGCCGGGTGCACGTGGCGCTGTGCGTCGGCATCGAGGCCCCGGGCGACAACGGCCGGTTCCCGCCGATCGAGGAGCCGGTGCTGGTGCGGGTGCACTCGCAGTGCCTGACCGGCGACGTGTTCGGCTCGCTGCGCTGCGACTGCGGTCCGCAGCTGCACGAGGCGATGGCGCGCGTGCAGAAGAAGGGGCGCGGCGTGGTCCTCTACATCAGCCAGGAAGGCCGCGGCATCGGCCTGGCCAACAAGCTCCGGGCCTACGCCCTGCAGGACGGCGGCATGGACACCGTCGAGGCCAACGCCCACCTGGGTTTCCGGCCGGACGAACGCGAGTTCGGCACCGGCGCGCAGATCCTGCACGACCTCGGCCTCCGGCGGCTCGTGGTGCTGACCAACAACCCCCGCAAGCTCACCGGGCTGCAGGGTTACGGCCTCGAGATCGCCGGCCAGGAGCCGTTGCGAATCGAGCCCAACCCCCACAACCAGCGCTACTTGGACACCAAGCGCGAGAAGCTCGGCCACCTGCTGGCCGGGCCCGAGTGACGGCGGCCGGATGCCAGCGGGCACCGATGGTACCGGCGGTTCGGATGGCGGTGGTCCCGGCGGCGCCGGTCGGCCAGCCAGGCAGGCATCCACGCAGGCGACGAGGCAGCGGTCCAGGACTGGAGATCCCCTGGAAGAATCGGGCCCCGACGCCTTCCAAGCGCCCGTGCAAGCCCTCCCAAGGACCGTGGAAATCGACGACCAGGAGCTGATCGCGGCCGTCCTGGGCGGCAGCGAGACGGCGTTCGCCGACCTCGTCCGTCGCTACCAGGATCGGATCTTCCGGCTGCTGTCGCGCTACACCCGCGACGCGCTCGAGTGCGAGGACCTGGCGCAGGAGGTGTTCCTGAAGGTCTTCCGCAAGCTGCACACCTTCCAGCAGGACTCCGCGTTCTTCACCTGGCTCTACCGCATCGCCGTCAACACCGCGTCGGACCACCTGCAGAAGCGCTCGCGTCGCCGCCTGCAGCTGGTCGAGGACGACGCCGCGCTCGACCAGGGTCGGCCGCGCACCGAGACGCCCGACGTGATGCAGCCGCTCCTCGACCAGGAGCTGGCGCAGGTGACCCGCAAGATCCTCGACCGCCTGCCGGAGAAGTACCGCGCGATCCTGGTGCTGCGCGAATACGAGGACCTGTCCTACACCGACATCGCCGCCGTGCTGGGGATCAACCTCGGCACCGTCGAGTCGCGCCTGTTCCGCGCGCGCCAGCGCTTCAAGCAGGCGCTCGAGCGGCTGCACCCCGAACACATGCCCGTCCGCGGAGGTGAACGATGAGCACCGACTCCGATCGCAACGTCCCGACCCGCGACCTGCTGCTGCTGGACCGGTTCCTCGACGGGGCCCTGTCGGCCGACGAGCTCGCGGCGTGCCGCGGCCGGCTCGAGGCCGAGCCCGCGCTGCGGCAGGCGCTGCAGCAGCGCACCCGGCTGCACGCCGGCTTCGACGCGGGGCGCGAGCGGGTGTTCGCGCCGCGGGCCGACTTCGCCGAGGGCGTGGTCGCGGCCGCACGACGGCTGCCGGTGGCCTCCGACGAGGTCGCCGCGGTCGGCGCCGCGGTGCGGATCTGCCGCCGCATGCTGCTGGTGGCCGCCGCCGTGGCGGCCGCCGCCGTGCTGTGGCAGAGCGGCCTGTTCCGCGACCGCGGCGACGGCACGCTGCGGGCGGCGCCCGACGAGGCCAGCCGCATCCTCGACGCGCTCGACGCCGAGGTTCGCGCTGCCGGGGTCGGGGCCGGAGCGGTCGACCGCCGGAAGTGAACCCGTGACGAACCGGCTGGCCCCCTGGATTCTCGGTTGTGCCGTGGGATGCTTCGCCGCCGGTATGGTCGCTGGTCTGGTCCTCCCCGGAGTCCTCGAGGCGTGCTGCGGCGAGGACACGGTCCGCGATCCGGACGAGGACTACGTCCGGCAGCTCGCGGCGGACTTCGACCTCGACAGCCGCCAGCGCCTGCAGCTCCGGGTGGTGCTGCAGCGCTATCGCGAGGAGCAGATGGAGGTGTTCCGGCACGCCAACTTCGAGCAGCTGCCGGCGCCCCTGCAGGCCGAGTTGACCGCGGCGCGCCGGCGCCAGTCCGACCGCATCTACGCGCTGCTGAACGACGCGCAGCGCATCCGCTACGACGAGAGGAGCCGGGCCGCTGGCTCGGTCAGGTGACGCATGCCCAGGACCGTTGGTATCGACGCCGGTGACTACGCGGTGAAGGCCGTGGAGCTCGACGGCAGCTACAAGAAGGCCCGCCTGGTGCGCTGTCACGTCGAGCGGGTGCGCGGCGCGCCGGCGGACGGCGACGGCCGCATCGCCATCGAGGCCGCGACCATCGCCGAGGCGCTGCAGCAGGCGAACATCGGCGGCGACATGGTGCTCGGGCAGGCGTGCCGCGAGGCGGTCCTGCGCACGATCGACGTGCCGTTCAGGGGCCTGGACGCGATCCGCAAGGTCATCAAGTCCGAGGTCGAGACCACCATCCACAGCCACCAGGTCGACGACATGGTGGTCGACTTCCAGGAGGTCGGCGGCGTCGAGGTCGGCTCGCGCGTGCTGGTCGCCGCGGTGCCGAAGCCGGGGTTGCGGTCGATGCTGGCGGCGCTCGAGGCCGAGGGCATCGAGCCCGAGCGCGTCGATCTCGACACGATGGCGCTGTACCGCGTCGCCGACTGGTGCGGCGCGTTCACGGCGCCGCCGTCGGTGCGCGGCGACGTCGACGAGGACTCCGGCGACGACGCCGGCAAGGAGGACAGCGACGACGCCCTGCCGGTGCCCGCGGCCGCGGCGGCGGCGGCGGCCGGCGGTGACGTCGGCCTGACCGCGGTGCTGGACATCGGTTCGCGCAGCACGCGGGTGCTGCTGGTCGAGGGCGGCCGCCTGGTCGACATGCGGACGCTCCGGCTGGGTGACGCGTCGGTCGTCGAGGCGCTCGCGCGGACGCACGGCCTGCCGCTCGACACCGCCCGCGACGCGCTGCGTGCCTGCCTGGTCGACCGGACGGACTTCGAGGCGGAGCTGGACGACGCGGCGCTGCCGGTGGCCGCCACCGCCGACGACGACGAGCTGGCGCTGGACGACGAACCGCCGACGGCGGCGGTGGCGCGCCGCGTGCAGGTGCCGCTGGCGTCGGTGGAGCGCGAGGAGGCCGACTTCCTGCAGCGGCTGTCGCGCGAACTGGTCCGGTTCCTGGCGTCCTCGGGCCGCAGCGCCGGCGTCCAGGCGCTGTGGGTGACCGGCGGCGCCAGCCGCCTGCCCGGCATGCACACGATGCTGCAGTCCGTGTTCGGCATCGCGCCGCGCGAGCTCGACGTGCTGACCGGCCTGCGGCACTCGCTGTCGCCGGAGCAGGTCGCGGAGCTGGGACCGCAGCTCGCCGTGGCGATCGGGCTGGCGCTGGCCAACCTCGGCGGCCCGCGCGGCTTCGACTTCCGGCGCGAGGACCTGGCCTACACGCGCGGCTTCGATCGGATCAAGTTCCCGCTGGCGATCACCTGCATGGTCGCGCTGTTCGCCGCGGTGGTCTACGGCGTCAAGCTCAACCACCAGCTGCGCAACCTCGAGTACCGGATCGGCCTCACGTTCGAGGGCGACCAGAACCCGAGCGAGCCGCGGTTCTTCGGCGAGCTCAACCCGATCGCGCGGTCGTCGGTGTTCGAGGAGGAGACCTTCCAGTTCCGCGACGGCAACCGCACCTACGACAAGAAGGCGCTGCTGCAGGATCTCGCCGCGATGCCGGTGCCGGACCGCATCAAGTTCGTGCGCGATCGGTTGCGTCGCGCGCTCGACCTCAAGCAGAAGGAGTCCGGCATCTACGAGGAGGTCTCGATCGAGTCCGGCCTCGCGGTGCTGGTGCGCTTCTTCGAGGTGCTGCAGCGCGCCGAGTCGTCGATGGGCAAGTACCTGCTGTGCAGCCTCGACCTGAACATGCGGGCGACTCCGTCCGGATCGACCAGCGGCCGTTTCCTGCAGTGCCGGTTCGCGTTCCGCGGCGACGACTTCCGCGTGCGCTTCGCGGCCCTGCGGCAGGAGATCGAGAACGAGTGCCAGCGGCCCGACTCGCCGTTCCAGGAGATCGACACCCGCGTCGGCGGTGACCGACCGTTCAAGGACGGCGCCGAGAAGGGCATCGGCGGCGCCTACTACGACATCAAGATCCACATCAAGGAGTCGTTCGACCCCTTCACCATCCCGAGGACCGGCCAATGAGCTTCTTCCAGAACATGGACCTCTACAAAGGGGTCATCCTCGGCTCGGTGGTGCTGCTGCCGGCCGCCGGCTGGTGGATCAAGACCACGCAGGACGGCATCGACGAGGCCAACCGCGCGGTGATCGCCGCCACGCGCAGCGGCGGCTACATCGAGGAGATCGGCCGGCTCGAGCAGCAGCTGCGGACCGTCGATCGGAACAGTCGCGCGATGTCGGTCGGCACCGGCAACCCCGACCTCTACTTCGACCGCCAGATCATCATCTCGGCGACCGGCAACCGCATCGACAAGAACCAGTTCAAGATCAACCCGCCGCGCGAGGACCCGGCGATGACCGGCAAGCAGCCGGTGACGGACCACATCGTCAAGATCGATTGGCTGCCGCGGGGCGGCAAGGACTACGCGTTCTCGATGGAGTTCCTGTTCGCGGTCCTGTTCAACTGCGAGACCGGCTGGACGGGGTCCGCGACCCAGGACTTGCCCTCGATTTGGAAGCTGTATTCCCTGAAGATCGACAACGAGGAGCTGCAGAAGCTGGCGGTCCAGCAGATGGCTCCGCCGCCGCAGGTCGCCGACCAGTGGATCGTCAGCAAGATGGAGTTCGCGCGGCGCGAGCCGCGCAAGGACCGGCGGTGAGGTGCCGCAGGGTCGCCGTGCGCACGGCGACCCGGCCCGCGCTCGGCCTGCTGACCTTGCTGACGCTCGCGGGCTGCGCGCCGATCGTGCGCTACACCGACGAACTGGTGCTGGCGCGCACCGGCCGGACGGTGGTGACCCGGGCGCCGGCCACGCTCGGCGGCGTCGTCGGCTTCCTGGTCGGCGTACCGCTCGACGTCGCCGCGCTGCCGGTGACCTACACGGTGTACGCCACGCAGGACGAGGTCACCCGGGACCCGCTGTCGATCTTCCTGTTCCCGTCGTTCGTGCTGTGGCGGGTCGGCACCCTGCTCGGCGCGCCGATCGACGCGGTCGAGTGGGCGGTCTGGCGCTGGTGGCAGCCCGGCGACGCGCTGACCCAGGAGGAGCGCGAGCGGCGCGAGGCCGAGCTCGACGCGATCGAGTGGCCCGACTACCCGGTCGAGCCGCTGTATCCGCTGGGGCCCGGCACCGAGGGCGGGGGCGGCTGAGGTCGCGGGCCGGGCGGCCGGCCCGCCGTTCTGCCGCTTGGGTTCGGTGACGTGCGGGATCGGGCGCCGTCGACGAGGACCGCTTTCCGGCTCCGCCCCCCGGCACTACTCTCGCCCGGCATCGAAGCTCATGCCGAGCCAGGATCTGCCGATGCGAGCCAGCCTCTTCCGTGGCGTCCGATCCGCCGTGTTCGCGACGTGGATCGCGGTGCCGCTGTCAGCGCAAGGTGCGTTGCAGCTGGTGGGCCCGGTGGTCACCGGCGACCTCGCCACCGGCCCGACGCAGCTGGTGCCGATGGTCGACATCCAGGTCACGGTCCTCGGCGCTGCGACCGTTGGCCCGCCGGTCGTCAGCGGTCGGACCGATGACGACGGGCGCATCGCCTATCCGTTCGGGTTCGTGCCGGCGCAGGTGCTGCTCGGTGGGCCCGAGAATCCAGGGCTCGAGGTCCATCGGCACGTCGTGTACCCGCCCGGATCGCAGTCGTACCTGCAGGTGCAGAGCACCGCGAACATCCCCGTGGCCGGCCTCGGCAGCGGGCCGTTCGACATCTCCGCGTATCCGGGCGCGCCGCTCGGTGCCGACCTCACGGTGGCCCAGTGCAATGCCTGGTTCCACGGCCAGCGCGCCCAACGCGCGCTCGGGCCGATGGTGCAGGGGCTCGTGACCGGTCCGGTCCGGCTCGAGTTCGGCGTCGCCAGCTCGCCGGCGCAGTACGGTCGCCTGCAGCAGGCGATCTTCTTCCCGGCCCTGGCCGATCCGAATGCGGCCATCGCCGCGCGATCGGCGTCGACGATCGCGCACGAGTACGGTCACCACGTGATCGAGAACCTGTACCTGCCCGCCGCGCCGCTGCCGCGCATGAACGAGGGCCTCGCCGACTACCTCGCGACCACGGTCACCGGCAGCCCGTGGATCGGGCTCGGCGCGATCAGCGTCCCGCGCACGGCCGACAACTCGCTGCGTTACCTCGTCGACTTCATCGCCCAGGAGCATCACGACGGGCAGGTCGTCGCCGGCGCGATGTATCACGCTCGTGAGCTGTTCACGATGCACGGCCGGCGGGCGCGGTTCGACGGTCTGGTCACGGCGGCGCTGTCCGCGCGCCCGATCGACGAACCCGACCTGCTCCGCATCCTGCTGCTGCTCGACGACGACGACGGCAACCCGGCGAACTGCACGCCGAACGCCGATCTCCTGCACCGCGCGTTCACGGCGATGCACGGTGTGCCGTGGCCGAGCGCCACCGGCTGCAGCCCGACGGTGGTGGGGTCGGTGCAGGCGGTCGCCGGCGGCTGGTCCGCGGCATCGACGTCGCCGCCCGACCTACGCGGCTCGCTGGCGTCGTCGCCGACATCGATCGGTCTGCAGGCGACGTTCGCGCGGGCCGGGGTGTTCGGGTTCTTCCAGGGCAGCGTGGCCCCGTCGCAGCCGCTGCAGCTGGGGCCCGGGCTGGTCGCATACCTCGACTCGACGCAGTTGCTGCCGGCGCTGTGGTTCTTCACCGACGGTGCCGGCCGCGGCGCGTTCACGGCGTCGCTGCCGGCAGGGCTGCCGCCGCTGGCGTTTCACGGCGTCGTGTTCGAGCCGACCGCGCCGTTGGGAGTGGAGGTCAGCAACGGGCTGCTGGTGACACCGTGACGCGCGACGGCGGCGCCGTGCGGAGCGGAACCGGCGACGGCCGGGCGACTCGCTGACCTCCGGGCGAGCGCGGGGCTGCGGGGCCGCCGGCGTGGCGAGCTAGCGTTGGGTCGCGTCCGCCCGCGCCGCGACCCCGTCCCGCCGCGAACCGGCGGCCCCGCGACAAAGGCGCCCGGCATCGGTTTGGCCCCGACGCCCGCCTGGGCCATGATCGCCCGGACATGGCCGACGCCGTCCCCGATCCCCGAGTCCGCCGCCTGTCCGAGCACGCGCTGCGGGGCGGCTCGCTGACGCTGGCGCTGCTGCTGGAGCAGCTGGTGCCGGTGTCCGAGCTGCGGCGGCTGGCGCGGGAGTTCGACGTGTCGCCCAAGGGGTTCCGGGTCGATCGCGCGCCGGCCAAGGCATTGGCGCCGGAGCTGGCCGACCCGGCCGACGCCCGGCGTGTCGAGGCGGCGGTGTCGGCGCTGGTGGCGCGCGTCGACGACGCGTCGCCGGCCGCCCGGGCGAACGTGGCCGGCGCGAAGCGCAGTGACGGGTCGGGCGACCTCGCCGCGGCGCTGCGGTTCCAGGAGCAGGAGAACGCGCGGTTGCGCGACGAACTGGAACGCGCGCGTCAGGGTGCGCTGCGCGCCAGCGAGCGCGAGTCGACCCTGCGGCAGATGGCAGAGCGCGGCAGCGAACAGGTGCAGCTGCTGCGCGGCGAGCTCGAGCGCGCGCGCCGCGCGGCGCAGGCGGCCGGGCCGGCCGACGGCGGCGAGGGTGCCCGCGACCTCGCCCACCGGCTGCACGAGCTGGAGCACGAGATCGAGGCCCGCGCCAACGCGGACGAGGCGCTGCGGCGCCAGCTCGCCGTCGAGCGCAGCCGGATCCGGGAGCTCGAGGACGAGGTCGCGGAGCTCGAGCCGCTGGTGCCGAAGGGCCGCCGGCGCAAGGCGGCGCCTGCCGCGCCGCCGGCGGCCCCGCCGCGGCGCTTCGTGCTGCCGTACTTCCTGCCGTCGTTCTACCGCTCGCTCGAGGGCAAGGACCGCAAGAGCGTCGAACGCGCGCTGCAGGCGGTGCTGCTGTTCTGCACCGAGGGGCATTCGTACCCCGGCCTCGAGGTCAAGCGGATGGGCGGACAGGACACCTGGAGCCTGCGCGCCTCGCGCGGGCTGCGGGTGTACTTCCATCCGCGCGACGACGGCGACGTCGAGTTCCTGGAGCTGGCCGATCGCGAGGAGCAGAACACGACGCTGCGACGGCTCAAGGAGCGGTAGTGCGCGGGCGCCGGCGGCAACCGGTGTTCCTCGACACCGAACTGGACCCGCTGCCCGACCCGCGCGGCTACGACAGCGAGGGGCTGGTCGCGGTCGGCGGCGACCTCAGCGAGGCGCGGCTGCGCGAGGCGTACGGCAAGGGCGTGTTCCCGTGGTACGCCGAGGGCATCCTGCCGATGTGGTGGAGCCCGGACCCGCGCGCGCTGATGACCGCGGCGCGGCTGCACGTGAGCCGCAGCCTGCAGCGGCGGCTGCGCCGGGACGACTTCACGGTGACCTGGAACCGCTGCTTCGCGCGCGTCATGGCCGAGTGCGGCCGCTTCCGGGCCGAGGGCACCTGGATCATCCCGGAGATGCTGCGCGCCTACGAGGCGTTGCACCGGCGCGGCGCCGCGCACAGCCTGGAGGTCTGGCACGGGCGCACGCTGGTCGGCGGCATCTACGGCGTGCAGCTCGGCGGCCTGTTCGCGGCGGAGTCGATGTTCCATCGGGCGACCGACATGTCGAAGGTCGCGCTGGTGGCGCTGGTGCGATCGCTGTTCGCGGCCGGCATCGAGCTGTTCGACGTGCAGATGCTGACCCCGCACCTGGCCAGCATGGGCGCGTTCGAGGTGCCGCGCGCGGACTACCTGGCGCGGCTGCCCGCGGCGCTGACGCGTCGGGTCGTGCTGGTCGACCCGCCGCGCTCGGGGAGTTGGCGCGGCGGCGTCCGCGACGGCTGAGCCCGGCCGGCGATCAGAGCAGCCGGGCGATGCGCTCGTCGAGCGCCTGCTGGTCCTGCGCGAAGCTGGCCAGCGCCGCGGCGGTCAGGATGCCGTCCCAGGCGGCGTCGCCCTTGCGCACGCGGTCCTTCCAGGTGCCGTAGACGGGGATCTTGCCCTCCTTCTGCACCTTCTTCTGCTCGGCACCGGACAGCCTGGGGAACAGGCCGCCGACCTGGTGGTCGGTCAGGAACGCCACCAGCTCGTCAGGGCTCATCGCGTCCAGGTCCTGCTCCTCGAGCTTGCCCATGGCGCTCTCGAAGGCGTCGCTGATCTTCCAGAACGTCTCGAGCTTGTCCTTGCCGTAGTCGACGCCGCTGGCGAACGACACCCGCGGGTCCTCCTGGGTGTGATCGCGCAGGAGGTCGAGCGGCGGGTCGCGCTCGAGGAACTCCTTGGCCGCGGCGGTCGGCATCGTGAACACGTCGAGACCCAGCAGGTCCAGGCACTGCTGGCCGCTGCGCATCGACGCGCCGATCTGACGCACCTCGATGCCCTGGTCGCGCAGCCGGCGCAGGCTGCGCTGGCTGGCGAGGGTGGCCTTCTCGCCGGCGTTGAGGCCGTCGCCCAGTTCGTTGTCGGCCAGGAACGCGTTGATGCGCCCCATGAACACGTTCACGTAGGTGGGTCGCGCGACCAGCGCCGTCAGGTGGTTCTGGCGCGCGCCGAAGCCGAGCGTGAAGTTGACCCGGATGCCGTCCTGGCCGAGGCGGCGCGCGGCGAGCAGGCCGGCCGGCGTCAGCGGCACCTTGACGATGAAGCGGTCCGGGCAGATCGCGTGGAAGCGCTTGCCGCACTGGTAGCTGGCCTCGGCGTCGTTGGCGAGCGCGGTGTGCAGCTCGACCGAGACGTCGGCGTCGAAGGTGCGCACGAGCTTGAGGCCGTGCACGGCGTTGAGGACGAACGCCACCTCCTGCACGACGTCCTGCTCGCCGATGTTCTGGCCGGTGCCGCGGACCAGCGCGGCGGCGTCGGGCACCAGCTCGTCGTAGATCCCCTTCTGCACCTCCTTGTTGAGGAGGGTGTTGTTGGTGGTCAGCGCCTGGAACTCGCGGGTCCACAGCGACCGCGCGGCGTCGACGTCACCGGTGTCGAGCCACAGCGCGGTGCCGGTCTCCACGGCGGCGGCCCAGAGCGGCGACGACGGGAACGACTCGCGGCTCTGCTGCGGCTGCGGCACGGCCTTGCGGCAGAACTCGGCCACTTCCTGGGCCAGGCGGGAATCGTGAGGGGTGGCGGCAGTGGGAGCTTTCATCGTACTACGCGGACGGCGAGGGCTGCGGCGGAGGCGGCGCCGGCGCAGGTGTGCGCCCGGCGCCCCCGCGGGCAGCGATCAGGCCAGTTCGGCATGGTAGTCCTGCAGCGCTCGCACGGCGAGCGGCTTCTGCAGCCACCATTCGAGGCCCTGGATCGTGGCGGCCACCGCGGCCAGGGTCGTGATGCACGGGATCTTGTGGCTGACGGCGTTGCTGCGGATCAGGCGGTCGTCGCTGCGCTCGCGGCGGCCCGACGGCGTGTTGATGATCAGCCGGACCTCGCGGTTCTTGACCAGGTCCAGGACGTGCGGGCGGCCCTCGTGGATCTTCAGCACCCGCTGCACCGGGACGCCCGAGTTCTGCAGGGCCCGCGCCGTGCCGCTGGTGGCGACGATCTCGAAGCCGAGCGCGTGCAGGCGGCCGACCAGCGGCAGGATCAGGCGCTTGTCCTCGTCGCGCACCGACACGAACACCTTGCCGGTGCGCGGCATGGCGTTGCCGGCGCCGAGCATCGCCTTGGCGAACGCGGCGCCGAAGCTCTTGTCGATGCCCATGACCTCGCCGGTCGACTTCATCTCCGGGCCGAGCACGGTGTCGACGCCGTGGAACTTGTTGAACGGGAACACCGGCGCCTTGACCGAGAAGTACGGCGGCTCGAGCCGTTCGGCGGCGCCGACCTGCTGCAGCGTCTCGCCCAGCATCACGCGCGCCGCCATCTTCGCCAGCGGCTGGCCGATCGCCTTGCTGACGAACGGCGCGGTGCGCGACGCGCGCGGGTTGGCCTCGAGGATGTAGAGCCGCGGGCCGCGCACGGCCCACTGGACGTTCATCAGGCCCTTGACCTCGAGGCGCTGCGCGAGGCGCCGCGTCTTGTCGGCGATCTCGGCGATCAGCCCGTCGGACAGGGTGTACGGCGGCAGCGAGCAGCTCGAGTCGCCGGAGTGCACGCCGGCCTCCTCGATGTGCTCCATGATGCCGCCGATCACGACGTCCTTGCCGTCGGCGATGGCGTCGACGTCGACCTCGATCGCGCCGTCCAGGTACTTGTCGACCAGCAGCGGGCGCTCGGTCGAGAACGACCGGTGGCGCTCCATGTAGTCCTCGAGCGCCTCGCGCGCGTGGACGATCTCCATCGCGCGGCCGCCGAGCACGTAGCTCGGCCGCACCAGCACCGGGTAGCCGATGCGATCGGCCACCGCCAGCGCCTGCTCGGCGGTGGACGCCATCCCGCTCGGCGGCTGGTCGATGCCGAGCTCGTCGATCAGCTTGCCGAACAGCTCGCGGTCCTCGGCGGCCTCGATCGAGGCGACGCTGGTGCCGACCAGCGGGGCGCCGTGGTCGAGCAGGCCGCGCGCGAGGTTCAGCGGCGTCTGGCCGCCGAACTGGACGATCACGCCGTGCGGCCGCAGCCGCTCGACGACGTTCATCACGTCCTCGTGCGTCAGCGGCTCGAAGAACAGCATGTCCGAGGTGTCGAAGTCGGTCGACACGGTCTCGGGGTTGCTGTTGACCATCACGGTCTCGTAGCCGAGTTCGCGCAGCGCCATCGCCGCGTGCACGCAGCAGTAGTCGAACTCGATGCCCTGGCCGATGCGGTTCGGGCCGCCGCCGAGCACCATCACGCGCTGCTTGCGGCCGGACTCGCCGACTTCGTCCTCGATGCCGTCGTAGGTCGAGTAGAGGTACGGCGTGAAGCTCTCGAACTCGGCCGCACAGGTGTCGACGCGCTTGTAGACCGGCGTGACGCCGAGCTCCTTGCGGCGGGCGCGCACGTCCCACTCGGTCGTGGTCGGCCGGATCGCGGCGGCGATCTGCTTGTCGGAGTAGCCGAGCTGCTTGGTGCGCAGCATCGCCGCACGGGTCCAGGCGCCGAGGCCGCCCTGGCCGATCGTCTCGATCTCGCGCTCGTGCTCGGCCAGCTCGTGCAGCTGGTCGAGGAACCACGGGTCGATCTTCGTGTAGTCGTGGACCTCCGCGACCGTCATGCCGGCGAGGAACGCGGCGCGCACCCAGTCGATGCGGTCGGCGCGCGGCGTCGCGAGGTGCGGGCGGACGGTCTCGGCGTCGAGCTCGTCCGGCCGGCAGTGCGGTTGGCGCGGCACGTTGCCGAAGCCGTTGCGTCCGGTCTCGAGCCCGCGCAGCGCCTTCTGCATCGCCTCCTTGAAGGTGCGGCCGATCGCCATCACCTCGCCGACGGACTTCATCTGCGTGGTCAGCACCGAGTCGGCGGTCGGGAACTTCTCGAACGCCCAGCGCGGGAACTTGACGACGCAGTAGTCGATCGTCGGCTCGAAGCAGGCCTTGGTCACCTGCGTGATGTCGTTCTTGAGCTCGTCGAGCGAGTAGCCGACGGCCAGCCGGGCGGCGATCTTGGCGATCGGGAACCCGGTGGCCTTGCTGGCCAGCGCCGAGCTGCGGCTCACGCGCGGGTTCATCTCGATCACCACCATGCGGCCGTCGCGCGGGTTGATCGCGAACTGCACGTTGGAGCCGCCGGTGTCGACGCCGATCTCGCGGATGCAGGCGATCGCCGCGTTGCGCATCAGCTGGTACTCGCGGTCGGTCAGCGTCTGCGCCGGCGCCACCGTGATCGAGTCGCCGGTGTGCACGCCCATGGCGTCGAAGTTCTCGATCGAGCAGATGATGACGACGTTGTCCTTGGCGTCGCGCATCACCTCGAGCTCGTACTCCTTCCAGCCGGCGATCGACTCCTCGATCAGCAGCTCGTTGTTCATCGACAGCTCGAGGCCACGCCCGCAGATCTCCTCGAACTCGTCGAGGTTGTAGGCGATGCCGCCGCCGGTGCCGCCGAGCGTGAACCCGGGCCGGATCACCGCCGGCAGGCCGATCTCGTCGAGCGCCACGCGGGCCTCGTGCATGCTGTAGGCCAGCCGGCTGCGCGCGCACGCCAGCCCGATCTTCTCCATCGCCGCGCGGAATTCCTGGCGACCCTCGGCCTTCTGGATCGCCGCCGGGCGCGCGCCGATCATCTCGACGCCGAACTTCTCGAGGATGCCCTGGTCGTGCAGCTGCATCGCGCAGTTCAGCGCGGTCTGCCCGCCGAGCGTCGGCAGGATCGCACAGGGGCGCTCCTGCTCGATGATCTTGGCGACGGTGTCGACCGTGATCGGTTCGACGAAGGTCCGATCCGCGGTCTCGGGATCGGTCATGATGGTCGCCGGGTTGCTGTTGATCAGCACGATCCGGTAGCCATCGGCCCGCAACGCCTTGCAGGCCTGGACGCCCGAGTAGTCGAACTCGCACGCCTGACCGATCACGATGGGCCCGGACCCCAGGATCAGGATCGTCTTCAGGTCGTCGCGGCGAGGCATCGGGGCGAGGACTACAGCGGATGCGCGGCGCCGGCGAAAGCACAAACTGGCGCGCCGGCGAGCCGCTGCTGCGGGGGCCGGTCGCCTCGTCGCGCGGCAAGCCCAGGTCCCGGTGTCGACAGTGGTTGCGTCGACCGGAGTCGGCCCGGTCTCAGCTGTCCAGCGCGTCCTCGAGGCGCGCCATCGGCAGCGGGCGCGCGGCGCTCCGGCCGATCCCGATCGGCAGCACGAAGTGCACCGAAGCACCCTCCGCCTTCTTGTCGCGGCGCAGGAATGGCAGCAGCTCCGCGACCGGCGGCAGCGGGTCGGGCGCGAAGCCGAGCGCGGTCAGCAGGGCGCGGCAGCGGTCGGCGTCGTGGCCGGTGATCGCGCCCTCGGCGACGGCGACGGCGAGCGCGAACCACAGCCCGCGCGCCACGCACAGGCCGTGCGGGCGGGTGTAGCCGGCGTGCGCCTCCAGCGCGTGGCCCAACGTGTGGCCCAGGTTCAGCAGCCGGCGCGGTCCGTCCTCACGCAGGTCGGACGCCACGACCTCGGCCTTGGCGGCGACGGCGCGGTGGATCGCCAGTTCGAGCGCCGCGGGCTCGCGCGCGAGGACGGCGGCGGTGCGCCGCTCGAGCAGCTCGAACAGGTGGCCGTCGAGGCCGATGGCGACCTTGACGACCTCCGCCAGACCGCTCTGGAACTCGACCTCGGGCAGCTCCCGCAGGAGGGACGGGTCGATCGCCACGCGCGTCGGCGGGTGGACGCAGCCGACCAGGTTCTTGCCCTCGGGCAGGTTGACCGCGGTCTTGCCGCCGACCGCGCTGTCGACCATCGCCAGCAGCGTGGTCGGCACCTGCCAGCACTCGATCCCGCGCAGGTACAGCGCGGCGCACAGGCCACCGAGGTCGCCGACGGTGCCGCCGCCGACGGCGACCAGCAGCCCGCGGCGGTCGATGCCCAAGGCCGCCATCGCGCGCAGCACGACCTCGGCCTGCGCCAGCGTCTTCAGCGACTCGCCGGCCACGACCTGCAGCGCGGTCCAGGTCGGCGCCAGCAGGTTCGGGTGGCGGTCGGCCACGCCGGCGTCGACCAGCGCCAGCGTGCCGCGGTCGGCGCTCGCACCGTGCAGCTCGGCGGCGGCGCCGTCGCCGATCCGGATCTCGGTGGCGACCGCGCGCGGCGGTCGGCAGTGCAGCGTGATCACGGGCTGGGCGCGGCGACCTTCTCGCGGCGCTGGCGGCGCCGCGCGGCCAGCGCGTCCTCCTGGCCGCGAACGCGCGCGCGCTCGCGGCGCTGGCCCCACAGCGCCAGCGCCACCAGCAGCGACATGCCGCCGAGCGCGATCCAGCCGATCTGCTGCATGCCGGTGCCGGCGTCGAACACGAACGGCTCCAGGTCCGCGGCGACGAACAGCGGCACCCAGTGCTGCTGGCCGTCGCGGGACTCGTAGGCGTAGCGGCGGTAGTAGTAGGAGCGCACCTCGAGCGAGGCGCCCAGCGGCTGGGTCACCGAGCGCGGCACCCAGATCGGGATCGTCTTGCCGCCGAGGTCGCGCACCTGCACCCAGGCCTCAGTCCACTCCTCGATGCCCGCGGGGTTCGGTCTGGCGCGCACGGTCCGCAGCCCGACCAGCATGCCCATCACGCGGAACGGCGTGCCGCGCTCGACCGAGTCGGTGCGGAACAGCTGCCAGATGGTCTGCGACGCCAGCGCCGGCACCCGGCGCCACTCCTCGAACGACTTCGGCGCGACGTCGCGTGCGTAGGCGCCGAGGTGCCACAGCGCCAGCGCCTGGTCGACGTCCAGCGTGCGCCACGAGTCGTTGCTGGTCACGATCTCGTCGCCTTCGCGGCGCACGTCGAGGATGTGCGACAGCTTGTCGCCGTCGAGCTCTCGCACCGGCTGCCAGTCCTCGTAGTCCTCGCGCAGCTGGCTGCCGACCAGCAGCGGCGCCCGTTGGAGGTCCTGCGGGTAGGCGATGTCGCGCAGCTTGAGCACGTAGCCCTCGGCGCGGGCCCAGCCGCCGGGATGCACCCCTTCGCCGGGCGGCTGGCTGAACGCGAACAGCACGCGCTCGCCGCTGGCCAGCTTCAGCGTCGCCTCGTAGATCCCGTAGCCCGGCACCGGGTGGCCCGGCCGCGGCCCGGTCAGGTCCTCGACCTTGCCGCGGTAGAACAGCCAGCGGCCGCGCCAGGCGTCCGGGTCGGCGCGCAGGTCGTCGACCGGCACCATCGTCTTCGGCATGCCCAGCGCGCGGCCGGCCTCCTCGCTGACGTTGAGCGCCTGCGCCAGCAGGTGGCTGAACGGCTCGGCCTCGAGGAACAACCGATCCTCGCGCGTGGCGTCCTTGGCCTTCTGCAGCAGCGCGGAGTCGAGCTGCGGCACGGCCACCAGCGGCGGCTCCGGCGTGAGGTCGACCGGCGTCGTCGGCTTCGGCGGCTGCCAGAACACGACCACGTACAGCAGCGCCGCGACCAGCGTGGCCGCGAGGCCGAGGCGGATGGCCGCGCCGCGGGGGATCAGCGGTTGCGGCGGGACGGGCGGGCTCTGAGGCATCGTCACGGGCAGTCTAACGGAGCGGGCGCGCCCGCGGTTGACCTCGAGTCGCGAATGGGCGCGCCCGGCGGCCTTTCCGGCCCGGCGCCCCGGGCGGCGGCGCCGATCAGCCCTCGGGCCGCTCGAACAGGCCGCCGAGGTGGAAGTTGGCGATGTCCGACCGGTCCACGATCGTGGCGGCGTTGACGCCGAGCACGATCGCGATGACCTCGGCGATCTCCTCGCTGGTCGCGCCCTCGCGCTTGGCCTTCTTCAGGTGACCCTCGAGGCAGCCCTTGCAGCCGCTGACCAGGGAGGCCGCGATGGCGACGAACTCCTTGGTCTTGAGGTCCAGCTTCGACTTGCCGTAGGTCGCCTTGTAGAAGCTCATGTAGAGCTGCTTGAGGTCCTGCGTCAGCAGCGCGTAGCTGCGCATCGCCGAGCTGGGCAGGCGGCCGTCGCCGAGCACGTTGTCGGCGGCCGCCCCGGTGGAGTTGGTGGAGTTGGTCGTCGAGCTGGTCGAGTCGGCCGCCGAATTGGTCCGGGGGTCGGAGTTGGGGGTGTCGCTCATGATCCTGGTGCCGGCCTGCTACGACGGCGTCGCCGCGGCGGCAGTCGTGGGCGGAGGATTATTGCAGAGACAGCTGCAGTCGCACCAGGGCGTCCCGATCGGATGGCGCCTCGATGCGGCGATATGCCTCCTCGAACCGCATCCAGGTCCACTCGCCGACCATCGGCCCCGGCTGCAGCGCCTGCACCGGCTCGCTGGGCGTTCCCGCCTGCCAGGCGAACGGCCACTCGACGAGGCCCATCTCGCCGAACAGCTCCTTCTGCGGTGCGGCCAGCTCGATCAGGTGCACGGGCCGGCGCAGGCCCGTTTCGGCGTGGACCTCGCGCAGCACGGCGTCGCGGAACTTCTCGTGCGGCGCGACCGTGCCGATCACCGGGCCCAGCGGCCATTCGGCCCGGGGACGCTGCCGCAGCAGCAGGTACTGCGGTCCTTGTTCCAGCAGCTGGAACACGAACACGCGCACGCGGTGCTCGAGGTGGAACATTCTGGCTTCCGACGGCTCCTAGCCCGCTTCATCGGCATGGGCGACCGAGATCGCAGGCGTGGCGTCGGATTTTTTCGCAGGTCGATGCGGTTTCGCAAGTCGTCCCCGCCCCTGCGGTCGGCCGTCAGCGGCCGCCGTCGTCGTCCTTGTCGCCCTTGCCATCGGCGCCGGCGTCGCCGCCGAACGCGTCCTGCAGGCCGCCCAGTCCGTCCTTCTTCGCCGCCGCCGAGCGGAACATCTCGCCGACCATCGCGAAGCTGTGCGGCAGCGTCTCGTCCTGGAAGCCGGCGCCCCAGGAGTGCCCGCCGCCCTCGATCAGGCGCCAGGTGTGGTCGATGCCGGCGTCGTCGAGCACCTTGTGGAGCAGCGCGTTGCTGCGGTGGAACTGGTAGCGATCCTCGGTGCCGGCGTCGAAGTAGATGCGCAGGCCGCGCAGCTTCGGCAGCTTCAGGTGGTGCGCGAGGCACAGCGGGTTGGCGCGCTGCCACGGTTCGCGTTCGATCGGGTCGCCGAACACCTCCTCGAGACCGAACCGCTTCGACGCCGCCTTCATGCGCTCGGGCAGCTGGTCCGGGTCCTCCGGCAGGATCGCCGAGCTGTGCACCGCAACGGCGCCGAACAGCTCCGGCTGCGTGAAGGCGATGCGCAGCGCGGCCATGCCGCCCATGCTGACGCCCATGATCGCGCGCTGGTCGCGGCGCTGGCTCACGCGGTAGGTGCGCTGCAGGTGGTCGAGCAGGTCCACGGTGACCAGGTCCTCGTACTTGCGGTCGTGCCGGTTGACCCACATCGACGTGCGTCCGCCGTTGGGGCACACGAAGATGCAGGGCGGCAGCGTCCCGTCGCCGACCGCCGTGTCGAGCACCGGCGCGCCGCCGCGGCCGTGGAACCGCAGGTCGTCCTCGAACATGCCGTGCAGCCACACGATCAGGGGGTAGCGGGTGTCGGCGTTCTGCTCGTCCTCGTAGCCCTTCGGCAGGTAGATGCCGTACTCGACGTCGCCGTCGACCGCGTCGCTGTGGAACGACCGCTGCGAGAACGAGAAGTTCTGCAGGGGGACGCTGTCCGGGTCGAACGAGCTGCGGTTCCGTTGGGCCGCCGCCGGCGCGGCGAGCAGGGCGCAGAGGACGAGAGCGTGGGTGCGTCGCATGCGGGTACCTCGGGGAAGCGGGGCGCAGGTTACCCGCTGGCGCCGGTCGGCGCCGCCGGGTCGGGCGAATCCGTGGGCGCGGGATCGGGGCGTGAGCCGCCGCCGCGGGTCCGGCATGATGCGCCGCATGTCGACTGCGGAGGGCACTGCACCGGTCGGGTCGAGCCGATCCGACCCGGCCGGCGACCGCCTCGGTCGGGCGGCGCCGTGGCTCGCGGCCGCAGTGCCGTTCGCCTGCTACCTGGTCACGGCGCCGCGGCAGGTGCTGTTCGGCGACGGCATCGAGCTGGCGGCGGTGTGCGCCACGCTCGGCGTCGCCCATCCGACCGGCTATCCGACGTTCACCATGCTGGGGCACCTGGCGACCTGGCTGCCGGTCGGCACGCCGTACTTCCGGGTGACCTTGCTGTGCGCGCTGTGCGTGAGCCTCGCGTGCCTGCTGCTGTACCGCATGTTCCTGCGGCTCGCGGCGCCCGCGGGCGGCGCCGGCCGGCCGGCGGTGCTCGGCGCGCTCGCCGGCGCGCTGTGGTTCGGCCTCGCGCGGCCGGCATGGCAGCACGCGACCATGGTGGAGGTCTACGCGTTGTCGCTGCTGCTGACGCTCGGCTGCGCCGAGCTGCTGTGGCGGCTGGTGCAGCGGCCGTCGCTGCCGCGCCTGCTCCTGCTCGGCGCCGCGGTGGGGCTGTCGCTGACGCACCACATGCTGGCGCTGGCGTCGGCGCCGATGGCGGCGATCGGCGTCGTCGTCGCGGCGCGCGCCCGGCCGGGGGAGCACCCCGCCGGCGAACGGTCGCTCGGCGCGCGGCTCGCGCGCGCGGCGGGCGCGGCCGTCGGCGGCGGGCTGGCGGGGCTGGCGCCGCTCCTGTACCTGCCGATCCGCGCGCGCCAGGACCCGGCGCTCAACTGGGGCGATCCGGCCTCGTTCGAGCGCGTGCTGTGGCTGCTGCGCGGCGGCGACTTCGCCGGGCAGCGGCTGCTGATGGCGGCGCCGGGGCAGCCGTTCACGTTCGACACCTTCCTGGCGCACCTCGGCGCGCGGGTCGGCGAGCTGGTGCGCTACCTCGGCGATCCGATCGGCGGCGTGCCGGGCTGTGCCGCGTTCGGCGCGCGGCGCGCCGCGGCGATCGCCGCCGGGCAGCCGGAGCCGGTGGTGACGACCGGGCTCCAGACCGCGCTGGCCCTGCCGGTGGTGGTGCTGGTGCTGGTCGGCGCCGTGGTCGCCGCGCGGTCGTGGTTCCGGCCCGAGCGGCGTCCGATCGGCCTCGCCCTGCTGGCGGCGCTGCTGCTGCACCTGGTCGCCGTGCTGGTCTACAACATCCCCGACATCCACGAGTACCAGCTCGGCCTCGCCGGCCTGCTGTGGCTGTTCGCGTGGCCGGGGCTGCTGCGCCTCGCGGGCGTGCTCGCCGACCGCCGGGGCACGATCGAGCCGGTGCGCGGGCGCTGGCGCCTCGCCGCGGTCGGCGGGGCCGCCGCGCTCGGCGCGATCAACCTGTGGGCGATGGACCGCAGCGCCGACGACGCCGCGGCCGGCTACGTGCGCAGCGCGTTCGCGGCGCTGCCGGAGAACGCGGTGCTGCTGACCTCGGGCGACAACGACCTGTTCCTGTGCTGGTACGCGCAGCAGGTGCAGCGCGAGCGCCCCGACGTGCTGGTGTTCGGCGCCAACTTCGTGCGCGTGCCGTGGTACGTGGCGTCGTTCGCGGACCGGGACCTCGGCCCGCACCGGGTGCTGCCGATCGACCCGACCACCGTCGGCTACGCGGCGGCGCCCGACGTGCTGATCCGGCACGTGATCGAGCCCAACCTCGGCGCGAGCCGCGTGTTCACCACGCTGAAGATCCCGGAGCTCGAGCGCCGCTACCGCCTGCAGAGCACGGCGCTGCTGATCCAGCCGACCGAGTACTACGCGGCGCTGGCTCGCGGCGAATTCCCGCCGGTGCCGATCCTCTACGAGCTCCGGCGCCCGTGACCGCCGGTCACAGGTCGTCGATGCGCAGCCCGACCAGCTCGAGGCCGACCGGGTTGCTGACGTGCGAGACCCCGCCGCCGCCGTCGAACGACACGAACGCGTGGTGCAGCACGAGGCCGTCGAAGGCGTCGGCGACCAGCGGTGGCAGCACGAACGACGCGCGGCCGCGGCCGAGCGGATCGAGCTGGCCGATCGAGCCCGGCAGCAGCGCGCTGCCGGTCGCGGTCAGCATGTAGGGGTCGAGGTTCAGCGGCACCTGCACGCCGAACAGCGTCGTCCCCGGGTCGGTGCCCGAGGCCGAGCCGCCGAGGAAGTAGAACTCGCCGGCGTGCTCGGTGCCGGCGAGCAGGTGGAAGCCCACCGAGTCCCCCGGGTGCGTCAGCGCCTTGTCCGCGTCCTGCCACAGCGAGCGCTCGTAGCGCCGTGCCTTGAAGGTCATCGACTCGTCGACCTCCCACACGATCTGGTCGTTGAGGCCCAGCTCGAACACGTGGTTCTGCGTGCCGGAGCACACCAGCGTGTTGCCGTTCGGCAGGCGGTCGGCGCTCGACACGATCGCCGAGAAGAAGTCGGTGGGCACCGGCGCCAGGTACTCCCACACCGGCGCGGCCGGGCCGAACGGCGCGCCCTGCGTGAACGGGTAGTTGCCGCCGGGGTCGACCGCCGGCACGAGCTCGGTCACGGCCGAGGCGGCGCCGAGGCCGAGCAGGGTGCCCTTCAGGTTGTTGAAGCAGATCAGGTTGCCGGCGCCGGGGCGGCCGGGCGGGATCCAGTGCACGTCGTGCTGGCCCATCAGGTGCTGCGTGCCGGCGGTTCCGTACGCCGCCGGGTTGCCCCAGCGGTACAGCAGGTCGCCGCCGCGGCCGTAGCGGCCACCGGTGGAGCCGGCCGCCTGCTGGGTCGTCGTCGAGTGGTCGATCACCCAGAGCTCGTTCCAGTTGCGGCAGCTGACGACGATCTGGTCGAGGTCCGGGTTGTAGTCGACGCAGTTCATGTGCAGCCACAGGCCGGTGGTCGGCTGCGGCGGCGGCGGGTAGTTGATGTGGATGCGCTCGCGGCGGTTGGCGACGACGCCGAAGTTGGGCCGCGCCGCGTTGAAGCTCTGCACGAGGTGGTCGATCGCGCGCCAGCGCCACACGATCTCGCCGGAGGTCGGGCCGGTCGGCCGCACCTCGATGACCTGGTCGGCGACCAGACCGGAGGCGACCAGCGGGTTCTGGCCGAGCGCCAGCGCCTGCGCCGGCGTCAGCTCGTCGGTGACGATCATCAGCACGTTGCCGTTCGGCATCTCGTGGATGTCGTGGTGCTGGGTGCCGGGCAGCGGCGGCACGTAGCTCCACAGCACCCGGCCGTCGAACGCGACCCGCTCGACGCGGCCGCCGAGGCCGGGGCCGTCCTGACCGGTGTAGCACGAGCGCAGCACGTCGCCGTTCTGCGCCAGATAGGACGACACGCCCGGCTGCGACGTGAACGGCCAGACGTGGACGATGGTGCCGCTGTCGTCCCAGAGGGCGCCGCGGTTGGTCGCGATCGGGTCCAGGAACGTGAGGCCGGGTGCCGGCGTGAGGGTCTGCGCGGCGATGGCCGTGGCCAGGCCGAGCCCGGCGAGGAGCGGGTGGATGCGGTTCACGGGATGTGCTGGGGGGCGGCGCGGGGGGCGGGAGCGCCGCGGCTCGAGGTGACGGGGGCAACGACCATAGGGGATCCCCCGGTGAGCGGAAGGGGCCCCGCGACGACGGCCGCGGGGGGCGTTCCGCGCCCGTCCGGGGTGCGGTCGGGGGCCGCTGCCATTACCGTGGGCGCCGTCGCCGTCCCCGGCGGCCCGTCCGCTTGCACGATCCCGCTGCCGAACGCCTGCTGCCGCTGCTGGGGCGGCTCGAGAACTTCGAGCGCTCGCGGCCCGACCGCCGCGTCTGGGACCTGGCCACCACCCGGGCGCTGTTGCGGATGCCCGAGCCGGCGCCCCTGACCGTGCAGGTCGGCGGCAGCAAGGGCAAGGGCACGACCTGTGCGTTCGCGGCGGCGCTCGGCGCACGGCTCGGCCGCCGCACCGGCTGCTACCTGTCGCCGCACGCGGTGACGCTGCTCGAGCGCTTCCTGGTGGGCGGCCGGCCGATCGAGGTCGACGCCCTCGAGGCGCCGCTGCGCGCGGTGCTGCAGCGGGCGAGCGCGCTGCGGGTGCAGCCGACCTTCTTCGAGGCGCTGACCGTCGCCGCCGTCGACGTGTTCGCCGCCGCCGGCGTCGACCTGGCCATCTACGAGGTCGGGCTCGGCGGCCGCTTCGACGCGACCACCGCGATCCCGGCGCAGGTGTCGATCGTGACCGGCATCGAGCTGGAGCACACGCAGGTGCTCGGCGACACCGCGGCGGCGATCGCCGCCGAGAAGGCGCCGGTGATCCGGCCGGGTGGCACCGGCTTCACCGCCGCGCGCGGCGAGGCGCTGGCCGTGCTGGAGCAGCACGCGCGCGACTGCGGCGCGCGGCTCTGCGTGCTCGGCACCGACCTGCACCTGGTCGACGCCGCCTGGCACGGGGGCGACTACACGGCACGGCTGGTGCTGCCCGGCGGCCGCGAGCTGCCGGTCCGGCTGCCGGACGCGCGCGGCTTCGAGCCGCAGGCCCTGGCGCTGGCCGCGGCGGCGCTGGCCGAGCTGTTGCCGGACGCGACGCTCGACCTCGACCCGGCGCCGCGGCCGGTGTCGTTGCCGTGCCGCTTCGAGGTGCGGACGGCGCCCGACGGGGCGCCGCTGGTGCTCGACGGCGCCCACACGGAGCACTCGCTGGCGGCGGTGGCCGCCGAGCTGCGGCGGCGCTGGCCGGACCGTCCGGTGTCGGTGCTGTTCGCCTGCGCCGCGGACAAGCGCTGGCGGCCGGGCTTGAGTGCGCTGCTGGCGATCGCCGATAGCTTCGTCGTCACGGGGCTCTCGGGCACCGCTGGCGAGGAACCGCGGGTGATCGCGGACTGGCTCGAGGCACAGGGTGCCCGGTGCGCGGTGGCCGGTGACGCCGCCGCGGCGCTGGACCTGCTGTGCGCCCGGCCGGGGCCGCGGCTGGTCTGCGGCTCGTTCTACCTCGCCGGCGCGGTGTCGGCGCTCCTTCGCGAACGGACCGGAGCATGAACGAAGCAAACGACCAGTCGGGCGGCGTCGACGCGCCGGTGTTCGTCGAGGACCTGTTCCTGACCGACTCGTTCCTGATCAAGGGGCGGCTGCCCAACAAGACCAAGCGCCTCAGCAACCTGCTCGAGGACCACGCGCGCACGTTCCTGACGATCCAGGACGCGACCATGGTGGCGCTGCGCAGCGCCGAGGTGATCCGCACGCCGACCGTGATGGTCAACCTGCGCGAGATCATCTTCGCGCACGAGCTGCTCGACGTCGCCGGCGACGAGTTCATGCGGCGGCTGGCGATGCCCAACAAGGTCGTGCGGGTGCGCGCCTTCTACAACGGCGCGGTGCAGTTCGAGCTGGCGGGCAACATCGAGCCCGGCGCCTACGAGCAGCAGCAGCTGTCGAACCGGAAGTACTTCATCATGCAGCGGCCGCTGCTGCGCGGCCTCGACCTCGAGCACCGCGAGCTGAGCGTGCTGAAGTCGATCGAGTACGCGATCGTCCGCAAGGACAGGATGGCGTACGTCTACGACTTCCGCTGATCGGGCGGGCACGGCCGCGGCAGCCGGCCGATGTCGTGTGTTGAGGACGGGTTGGCGCGTCGGGGCGGCGACGCGCGCGGCATGCGGGGCAGCGGAACGTGCCGGTGCGGCGCCGAGCGCGCCGGCAAGGCCCCGTGAAGAACAGGAATGCGCTGGGATGGCGGCGGGCGCGCACCTTCAATGTTCGGCCGATTCCGCGAGAAGCGGGATCGCTTCGAACCCTTCCTGCAACCCCACCGCACATCATGCTTCGTCTCCTTCTGGCGACCGGTGCCGTCACCGTCGTCTCCGCCGCTGCTTCGGCCCAGGTCGTCGCCGGCTCCTCGTTCTCCTACACCGGCGCCCTCACCAGCAACGGCTGGGTCGCGCACAGCGGCGCCGGCAACAAGATCATCAACTCCAACGGCGCGTTCGCGACCCTCGACCAGAGCGGCGGCTCCGGCGAGGACATCAGCATGAACTTCGCCGCGTTCGGCGCGACCGACACCGTCTGGTGCTCGTTCACGCTGAACGTCCCGTCCGGCAACCCGGTCAACCCCGACGCCGACGGCCTGTACTTCATCCACTTCAAGGACAGCACCACGCTGTTCCGCGGCCGCACCGGGCTGCTGAGCCCGGCCGCGCTCGGCGACTACGCGATCGGCATCCACGCCGACAGCGCGGCCCTCAGCGGCGGCGTCGCGTGGCCCGCGGACCTGAGCTTCGACACCGACTACACGATCGTGTTCAACTGGGACGCCGCCGCCGGCACCTCGACCCTGTGGGTCGACCCGGTGCTGGTCACCGATCCGTCGGTCACCAGCGTCGGCACCTTCACCGGCACCCTGATGTCGGCGATCGCGCTGCGGCAGTCGAACGACTACACCGGCTTCATCAACGTCGACAACGTCGTCGTCGGCCGCAGCTTCGCCGACGTGCAGGGCGCGGCGCCGACCTACTACACCTTCGGCGCCGGCTGCGCCGGCTCGGTCGGCATCCCGACCAACACGGCGCCGGCGCTGCCGGAGATCGGCAGCACCTGGACGATGGAGATCGGCAACCTGCCGACCCCCGAGGCGGCGCTGCTGTTCGTGGGCTCGGGCACGATCCCGCCGACGGACCTGGGCATCCTGGGCGCGCCGGGCTGCACCGCCTACATCACCACCGACGTGCTGACCTCGTTCGGCTTCGGCGCCGCGGGTGTGTGCACGTTCTCGATCCCGGTGCCGAGCTTCTCGGGCTTCATCGGTCTGCAGCTCTACACGCAGGCGGGTGTGTTCGAGGCCACCGCCAACCCGCTGGGCATCATCGCCTCGGACGCGGCGCTGACCGAGATCGGCAGCTGATCCGCGGCGTTCGCGCGGCGCGGCCGACTGCTAGCCCAACTTCCGCAGTTCAGGGGGTCGACAGGTTGAGAAACCACGACTTGCGTCGTTTGGTTGGCACTACATGGCGACCTCCGAGATGCCCTTGGGGATCGCCAATCGTTTGGGCAACTCGATGCCGAGGCGATCGAGCAGTGCGGCCTGGGCCTCGTTCGGCTTGATGACGCAACGGACCTTCACCTCGGGCCCGTCGACGATGGGGAGCACGACGTCGACGCTCTGCACCTGG
>JBFWWV010000014.1:0-45012 GCA_050245995.1 Planctomycetota bacterium
GGGGTCGCTCGGGCGGCTCGAGCCGCTTCAACGGGGCCGCGTGCCGAAGCACGCGGAAGGACGAACTCGCGCGCCGGGTAGCCATGGTTCGGGTTGCTTCAACGGGGCCGCGTGCCGAAGCACGCGGAAGGCGCCACCATTGCGGAGAAGGCGGAGGGGGGAACGTAGCTTCAACGGGGCCGCGTGCCGAAGCACGCGGAAGGCCGGCACGAAGCGCGCCAGCGTAGTCGTCTTCCGCAACGCGCCTCAACGGGGCCGCGTGCCGAAGCACGCGGAAGGAGGCACTCCGTTCCGGGGTAGACCTTGGGCTTGTCGCTTCAACGGGGCCGCGTGCCGAAGCACGCGGAAGGGGCGACGGCGACGGATCCGGGCCCGGGCACGGCTACGCTTCAACGGGGCCGCGTGCCGAAGCACGCGGAAGGCCGCGAGGGGCCGGCGTGGCTCCGCGAGGCGTTCGCGCTTCAACGGGGCCGCGTGCCGAAGCACGCGGAAGGGGCAACGACTGGGACCAGATCAAGCAGCACCTGCGCGGCTTCAACGGGGCCGCGTGCCGAAGCACGCGGAAGGCGGACCCGGACCACGTCGTCGGCAGCATCGTCGTCATGCTTCAACGGGGCCGCGTGCCGAAGCACGCGGAAGGCAGCAACCCGAACTTCGGTGGATCGGCGCTAGACCGCTTCAACGGGGCCGCGTGCCGAAGCACGCGGAAGGCCCGATACAGGTGGGGACGTGCAAGAGGATCTTGACGCTTCAACGGGGCCGCGTGCCGAAGCACGCGGAAGGGGCCGTGTCGTGAAGGGGGACGGTTGGTCCGGTGGGCTTCAACGGGGCCGCGTGCCGAAGCACGCGGAAGGCGCGAGCCCGAGCAGGCCGACGCCGAAGCCGCTGGAGCTTCAACGGGGCCGCGTGCCGAAGCACGCGGAAGGGATCCCGCGCAACAACGCCGGACACACGCACGTCGTGCTTCAACGGGGCCGCGTGCCGAAGCACGCGGAAGGCATACGGCAAATCCGAGTCACAGAACGCGATGGACCGCTTCAACGGGGCCGCGTGCCGAAGCACGCGGAAGGAGCCCCCTGACAACCTGAACGGAACCACATGACCCTGCTTCAACGGGGCCGCGTGCCGAAGCACGCGGAAGGTGCAGATCGGCATCGAGCTCCACCGCCGGATCACGAAGCTTCAACGGGGCCGCGTGCCGAAGCACGCGGAAGGGGCCCCTCCTAGGGTGTTCGAGAGCAACCCGTCGCGCTTCAACGGGGCCGCGTGCCGAAGCACGCGGAAGGCGCATCTGCCGGGCGAAGCGGCGGGCGATCGGCTGGCTTCAACGGGGCCGCGTGCCGAAGCACGCGGAAGGGTGACGACGGTGTGCATGGTGCTGCCGCCGTGCATGCTTCAACGGGGCCGCGTGCCGAAGCACGCGGAAGGAGAGATCCGCAGGCGCATCCCGGGCTGCACAGCTGAGCTTCAACGGGGCCGCGTGCCGAAGCACGCGGAAGGACGTCTGCCGGCAGAACACGTCCTCGAGCTGCTCGCTTCAACGGGGCCGCGTGCCGAAGCACGCGGAAGGCGACGCGGCCGCGACCTGGTGGGCGACCTGGCGCGTGCTTCAACGGGGCCGCGTGCCGAAGCACGCGGAAGGTTGTCTTGGGTCTGCGGACCGTCTCGATGAGATTCTGCTTCAACGGGGCCGCGTGCCGAAGCACGCGGAAGGGCGGGTCAGCGTCGGGAACTCTGCGCGAGCTCGCACGCTTCAACGGGGCCGCGTGCCGAAGCACGCGGAAGGCACGCGCACCCCTCTGGTCTCAGGACCGAGGCCGCCAGCTTCAACGGGGCCGCGTGCCGAAGCACGCGGAAGGAGGCCGCCCACAACGCCTGAACTCACAGCGCCCTGCGCGACCCATTGCGAACGATCCGTCCGATCGACCATTCGCCGCACCATCAAGCTCTCTCGATTTCACTTCAACCCTGGGAATCACAGACCGTTCGAGCGGTCACCGGCACTCGCGCACCACACCGGCGCTCGCCGCGCTCCCTCATACCACGAAGCGCCTGCCGGGTGGAGCATAGGGTTGTCCCAAGACCTCCATCTGATCGACGACGGGATCCACTGCTGGGCCGAGGTCGATGAGCAGCACTTGATCTTCGTCATGCTGGATGATGCCGCGCAGCTGTTCGCGCAGCAGCACCACCTCGCGCCGGTCCAGCTCGGCGAGGAACACGCTGTACTGGACGTGATTGCCGAAGTCCTTGCAGGTCTCGAACACCCGGGTTCGCCGGCGGTCGTCGGCGATGTCGTACGACACGAGGAAGTGGCGCCGCCTGGTCTCGCGGCTCATCGGGTCACCATCCCGACGTAGGCCGGCACGTCGCCGCGCAGCCAACGACCGAACAGGCGCACCTGCATGCGGACGATGGACCGCCATGAGCACCGGTAGCCGAAGACGGGATGGGTCACGAGCAAGTCCATGCGGCCTTCGAGCGCGCGGATGAGGCCCTTCCGCGCACCGTCCTGCATCACGCAGCCGGCCTGGGTGACGACGAAGTCACCGGCCGTGACCATGCCGGTGTTCACGGCACTGAGCACGGCGCTGTCCGCGATCAACGGTCGGAACTCCTCCATCAGATCGAGTGCCAGGGCCGGCCGGCCGTGCCGGGGGCGATGGTACAAGCCCCACCACGGGTCGAGACCCTCGGCGAGGATGGCGACCGTCAGCTCCTTTGCCAGCAGCGCGTAGGCAAACGACAGGAGGGCATTGATCGGGTCTCGTGGCGGCCGGCGATTGCGATTGGCGAAGTCCCATTCCGGGCTGAGATCGCGCGGCTTCAGCATGCGGCCGAAGTGGCGGAAGTAGATGGCGGCGCCGTTGCCCTCGGCGCCGAGGAGCTGGTTCGGTGCAGTGGCGAGATCCACCGTCCGCTGCACCTGTGCCAGTTCGTCCAACGGTCGATCGGGCAGATCGGCAGCGTTACGGCGGAGCATGGTCCGTTGGTTCTGCACCTTGGCGGCGACGACCTGCTTCGCGAAGTGCAGGCATCGGGCCGGGTCCGCGGCCGCTGCGAACTGAGCCGCACGGTCGTAGGCGTTGCGCAGGTTGTGTCCATGCACCACGCCGTAGAACCAATGGCCGCGCGACAGGTGGACGATCGGTATGCCCGCCTCGCACAGCAGGTGCACCGTCTGCGTGGTCACCTGGACATTGCCGCAGAGCACCAGCTGCTGGACATCGATCACCCGGAACCGACCGAGCTCGCCGTGCCGGTTGCGCACCACCAGCGAGCCGCCGCTCTTGCCGACTGTGGCACCCTGCTCCTGGACGTACAGTGGCTGGGCCTCGTCGCGTACCGGGTACAGCCGCCGCGGCTCGGACGCACCCTCCGGCGGCGCGCCGGCGGCCAGGGCGAGGGTCTCGTCCGGCAGGCAGATGCCGCTCAGGGAACACCCGTTGCACTTGGGACTGTCGTCGAGCGGCGGCGGCAGCGTCGTCGCCAGGGCCGCTCGGCGCGCCGCTGCGATCTGGTCGCGAGTGACCTGCTCCAACTCGGCGGTGAAGTCGATCTCCACTCGCTGGCGTGAACCGCGGTAGTACAAGAAGCCGTGCGAGCACTCGTAGCCGTGCTCGCGCAGCAGAAGACCCTGGGCCATCAACTGCACGCGCTCGGGCAAGTACGAGCGTTCGGGCCGATCCGGAACGCGGCCGCGCTTCGTTTCCACCGGCACGGCCTCGTTCGCGTGGGCCGACACCAGGTCCAGTTTGGCCGTGATCCCCAGCGTCTCGCTCGACAGACTCACCGAGCGACTGATCTTCGGCGGCTCCTCGTCCGCGCCCGGATCCTGCGTCGCATCCGTGCGGCTCGTCTCTGCCTTCGCGGCATCGGGCAGCGCGTGATCGAACTCGTCCACCCGACGATGCACCGCCTGCCCCTCGATCGTGTAGTGATTGTCGGCCCAGCGGCCCTCCACGTGCATGAAGTGGAACAGCCGCGGGCAGTAAACGAACTCGTTCACCATGCGCACCGGCAACAGCGCGTGGTCCGAGCGATCCTGCGGCTGTTCGTCGCCGCCAACAGCGTCGTCGCGGTCCATGTCTCCTCCCGGGCCGACATCGGGTGACCGCGGGGCAGACGATTAGGCGATCAGGCGCAGTCGGAGTCCGGTGCCGACCGGGGAACCGATCGAGGACAGCCCCAGGCCAGCACTGCCCCAGGCGCCCGCACCCGCTCGCTGCCGAGGGTCGTCGCTTCGATCCGCCCCGTGGGCCCGCACCATGAATAGCGGGCGCCGCAGGGGCGCCGTGGGCCGCGGCCACCGGGCTCGCACGCCCCCCCCTCGAGCAGTGGCGAGGCACCGGGAGATCCCGGACCCACCCGCCACCAGCCCCCGAGCCCCCCGCCTACGCCGGGAACAGCGCGCGCACCTCGTCGAGCACTGCGGCGTCGACGTCGAGGTCGCCGATCTTGAAGTGCTCGCGCAGCTGGTTCTTGTCGCGCGCGCCGACGATCACGGCGGCGATATTGTCGTTGGCCAGGCAGAACGCCAGCGCCAGGTTGGCGGCGCTGAGACCGACGCGGGCGCCGAGCGCCACCAGCTTCTGCGCCAGCTCGAGGCGCTCGGGCGTCATGTACTGGCCGACCAGCTTGTTGACGCGGTCGTCGCCGGCGCGCGAGTCCTTGGGCGGCTCCTCGCCGGGGACGTACTTGCCGGTCAGCACGCCCTGCGCCAGCGGCGAGTAGACGATCTGGCCGACGCCGACCTTCTGCGACGCGGGCACGATCTCGGCCTCGATGCCGCGCTCGAACAGGTTGTAGACCGGCTGGTTGCTGATCGGCGCGTACAGCCCGTGGCGCTCGCACAGCGCGGCGACCTCGGTGATCTGCGCGGCGGTCCAGCTGCTGGTGCCCCAGTAGAGCACCTTGCCCTGGCGCACGAGGTGGTCCATCGCCCGCGCCGTCTCCAGCAGCGGGGTCTCGGGGTCGTAGCGGTGGCACTGGTACAGATCGATGTAGTCGGTGCCGAGCCGCCGCAGCGATGCGTCGCACGACTCGAGCACGTGCTTGCGCGACAGGCCGCGGTCGTTGACGTCCTCGCTGAGCGGGAAGAAGCACTTGGTCGCGATGACGACGTGGTGCCGCGGCAGGTCGCGGATCGCCTTGCCCAGCGCCACCTCGGCGACGCCGTGCTCGGCGTCCTTCTTCTTGCCGCGCTTGTAGACGTCGGCGGTGTCGAACAGGTTGATGCCGTGCGCGAACGCCTTCTCGACCAGCACCGTGCAGGCGCCCTGGTCCATCGTGTTGCCCAGCGTCAGCCACGAGCCGAGCGCGATGCGGCTGACCTTGAGACCGGAGTTGCCGAGGTTTCGGTACTTCATGCGGCGCTCGTTGTAGCAGGAACCGAGGCACCGGCCAGCCCGGCGGCGCAGAACGCCGCGCCGCGCGCGAGGTCCGGTCCGCTCGGCGCGTGGCGAATGCGGACCGCCATGGCGCGCTTCGCCATCGCCGGAATCCGCCGCTGGCGCGCCGCACGGCGCGCGCGGTTCACGCGCCGCGATCGATCAGCCCCGGGTCGACGTCGACGCCGAGCCCCGGCCCGGACGGCAGCACGAGGTTGCCGTCGCCATCGAGCTGCGGCGCCTGCCGCAGGATCGAGAAGCCGTGCGCGCAGTCGCCGATCGGCGGATCGTGCAGCACCTCGACGAACCGCGCGTGCGGCAGCGCCGCGACGGCGTGCAGGTGCGCGATCGTGCCGAGCCCGCGGCCGCCGTGGTGCGGCGCCAGCGACAGGCCATGCTGCTGCGTCAGCGCGCCGACCTGCAGCAGCGCGGTGAGCCCGTCGAGCACCATCGCGTCCGGCTGCACGACGTCGACGACCTGCTGGCTGCACAGCGCCTCGAAGTCCGGCAGCCGCAGGTTCTCGCCGGCGGCGATCGGCAGGTCGACCTTGTCGCTGAGCCGCCGCAGGTCGGCGAACGCGTAGCGCGGCAGCGGCTCCTCGAGCCAGCCGCAGCCGAGCTGCTGCAGCTCGCGCGCGGTGTGCAGCGCGCGCTCGAAGTCCCAGCGCACGCCCGGCTGCCACGCGCCCGGCGACTGCGCCTGGTTGGCGTCGCACAGGATCGCCATGCGCTCGCCCACCACCGCGCGCACCGCCGCGACGGTCTCGATGTCGCGCTTCATGGTCTCGTGGTGCAGCCGCAGCTTCAGCGCGCGCCAGCCCTGCTGCACGAGCCGCGCCGCCTGCTCGGCGCGTTCCTGCGGCGTCGACAGCCGGATCAGGCTGGCGTAGGCCGGAACGCGGTCGCGCGCGGAGCCCCAGAGCCGGTGGAGCGGCACGCCCGCGCAGCGCGCGCGCAGGTCCCACAGCGCCACGTCGGCGCCGGCCATGCCGGGCCGGTCGCGCATCGCGAACCGCATGCGTTCGAACAGCTCCTCGACCTGCGCCGCGTCCTGCCCGAGCAGCACCGGCCGCACGACGTCGAGCACGCGCTGCTTGAGGCCCGGGCCGATGCCGACCCGGCCGTCGTCGGTGTGGATCTCCAGGACCGCAGAGCCGCCGCGGCGGAACGCCATCGACGCGCCCGGCTCCCACGCCGGCTCGAGCGCGCCGACCTCCTGCAGGACGCGCAGCGGGACGTTGCGGACGTCGGTGATCTTCGGCACGACCCGAGTGCTACCGCCTCGCGGGCGCGGTTGCGAGCGCCGGGTGCCGCGGACGCGAACCTCGCCAGCAGGACGGCGCACGCGCGGGGCGCGCGGTAGGATCGCGGCGTCGTCCCGGAGGAGCACATGCCGCAACCGAGCCGCGAACAGAAGCCGATCACCGGCTACTTCACCATCGAACGGAACCTCGAGGGGCTGTCGACCCTCGACATGGAGCGCCGCCTTGGCTTCCCGACCGGCCGGATGGCCGCCGGCGCGAAGGTCTGGCTGCTGTCCCGACACCCGGACCTGGGCCAGTTCGAGTCCTGGGGCTCCACGCTGACCCCCGACGGGGACGGGTTGAATCGCGCGGTGATGCTGCGGTGCGGCATACCGGGCGCGTGGTACGGCCAACGGCTGGTCAAGGTGGAGCCGGTGATCCGCCACGTCGACGGCGACGAGTACCCGCGGGCGACCGGCATGCCGGTCGAGCAATGGCGGCTGACGGTCGAGATCCTGGCTCATCTGGCCTGCGTGCTCCAGCCCGGCGCGCGGTACTGGAAGGCCGCGACCAGCGCGTTGCCCAGGTAGCGCGTGCCGCCCTTCCGCCCGTTCCTGCTCGAGCGCTGGTTCGCCGCGCACGAGCACGCGGTCCGCTTCCAGCTCGGCGCGTCGGACTGCGAGCCGCTCACGCTCGGCGAGCTGCTGGGACGCTGCGACGTCGACCCGACGGCGCTGCTCGCCGTGCGGCTCGGCTACACCGAGAGCAACGGCGACCCGACGCTGCGCGCGGCGATCGCGGCGCACTACGACGGCTGCACCGCGCGGCAGGTGCTGGTGGCGGGCGCGCCGCAGGAGGCGATCGCGCTGACGTTCCAGGCGCTGCTGGCGCCCGGCGACCGCGTCGTCGTGCAGACGCCGTGCTACCAGTCGCTGCTCGAGGTGCCGCGGCAGCTCGGCTGCGACGTCGTGCCGTGGTCGCTGCTGCACGGCCAGGCGTTCGCCTTCGACCTCGACGCGCTCGCGGAGCTGCTGCGGCCGCCGACGCGCATGGTCGTGACCAACGCGCCGCACAACCCGACCGGGCTGCATCCCGACCAGGACCAGTGGCGCCGCATCGCCGAGCGGATCGCGCGGAGCGGCGCGATCTGGTTCAGCGACGAGATGTACCGCGGGCTCGCGCCGGACGACGCGCGCGAGCTGCCGCCGGCGGCGACCCTGACGCCGCGCGCGATCAGCCTGTGGGGCCTGTCGAAGAGCTTCGGCCTGCCGGGGCTGCGGCTCGGCTGGCTGGTCGCGCAGGAGCCGGAATGGCTGCAGGCGATCGAGGCGCAGAAGGACTTCTCGTCGATCTGCAGCAACGCGGTCGCCGAGTTCGCGGCGACCGCGGCGCTGCGCTGCACCGACCGGTTCCTGCGGCCGAACCGCGCGCGCATCCAGGCCAACGCGGCGGCAGTCGCGGCGCTCGCGGACCGCTGCGGCGACCGCGTCACGTGGCTGCCGCCGCAGGCCGGTCCGGTCGGCCTGCTGCGCGTGCGCGGCGAACCGGCCAGCGCGGTCGCCGAGCGGCTGCTCCCCGACGCGCTGGCGGTGCCGTCGCGGCTGTTCGACCTGCCGGACCACTGGCTGCGCATCGGCCTCGGCCGCCGCGACCTGCCGGACGCGCTGCCGCTGCTCGAACGCGCGCTCCGCGCCGGACCGGGCTGACGCGCGCGGCGATTTCGGAGATCGTTGCACCCCCGGTCCCGGCCGCCGGATTCTGGCTCCTGCGTGCACACCGACCCCCGCACCCCACCCGACCTCGCCGCCGCCGATGGCGCCCTCGACGGTTCGCCCAACGGTTCGCCCAGTTGGGCCGCCGACCAGGCCGCCCTGGTGCGCGCGCACCAGGCCGAGGTCTGGCGCTACCTGCGGTACCTGGGCGCCTCTCCCGAGCAGGCGGACGACCTGACCCAGGAGACGCTGCTGCAGCTGCTGCGCGGCAAGTGCCGCGACCGCGGAACCGCGGCGCGCGCCGCCTGGCTGCGCACGGTGGCGCGCAACTTCTTCCGCAGGAGCCTGCGGCGGCCGCCGGACGGGATGGAGCTGGCGGCCGCCGAGGCGGCCTTCGTGCAGTTCGCGCGCGACGACGGCGGCGAAGGCCACCTCGCCGCGCTGCGGCAGTGCCTCGACGAGCTCGACGGCCGCGCGCGCGCGGCGGTGCGGCTGCAGTACGAGGAGCGCCGCTCGCGCGACGACCTCGGCCGCGAGCTGGGCCTGTCGCCGGACGGGGTGAAGAGCCTGATGCGGCGCGTGCGCACCGCGCTGCGCGCCTGCGTCGAACGGAGGATCGGCACGTGAACGACCCGCACCCGAAGGCCCCGGGACGCCCCGAGCCGATCGACTGGGACGACCGCCTGGTCGACCGCGCGCTGCGCGAGCTGCACGGCGAGCGACCGCCGGACCTCGCCGCGGCGATCGTGGCAAGGCACCGCGGCGCGCCGCGGCTCGCGGCCGGCCGCGCACCGACGCGGCGCACGGCCGCCGCCAGCGCCACCGCCGCCGCCGCGCTGCTGGTCGCGCTGCTGCTCGGCGCGCTGTGGTCCTCGTCACGCGCGCCGGCGACGCCGATCGCCGCGGCGCAGATCGAGATCCAGGTGACGCGGGGGCAGCTCGCGTTCGCGCGCGAACCGGCGCCGCTGCGGCCGCCGGACCCGCACGTGGTGCTGGTGCGGCGCGGCGACCGCATCGCCGCCGACGCCGCCGTCGTGAGCGAGGCCTTCGTCGGCCCGTTCGGCATGGTGCGTACCGAACCAGGAACCCTGTTGGAGATCGTGGACATGGACGTGAGGACGAAGAACGGATGGGTCGCGGCGGGTTCGCTGACCCTGGCGGTGGTCACCGGCGCCGCGTCGTGGCACTGGATCACGCAGCGCGGCACCGCCGAGGCCGGCGAGGTGCTGCGGCTGCAGACGCCGTCCGCCGACGAGTTCGGCGAGCGCGGCGAGCTGGCGCAGGCGGAGCACGCGCGCCTGCAGCGCGAGAACGAGCAGCTGCGCCAGCGCATCAGCGACCTCGAGAACGAGGTCGGCCGCCGCCCGGCGCCGCCGGTCGCGCCGGCCACGGCCGCGGCCGACGCGGCGCCGGAGGAGCCCGAGGCCGCGGCCACGGGCGGCCCGACGTTCGCCGACGCGCGCTACGCCGACGCGCTGGCGGCGATCGACTGGAAGGTCATGGGCGAGGTCGCCGCGAAGATGGGCATCCCGCTGGTCGAGCTGATGCAGAAGCTCGAGGCCGGCGAGGAGCTGCCGATGGAACTGGCGATCGCGATCGGCAAGCTCAACATGGAGCTGGTGGGACAGCTGCCCAAGATCCTCGACTCGGGCCTGGAGGGCTCGGGGCCGAACGGCGTGTGGACGCACCCGCTGATCGTCGGCAACCAGCTGGCGAGCCTGCTGCAGTCCGGGGGCCTCGGCCTCGACGCCCGCCAGCACGCGGCGCTCGACGCGCTGGTGCGGCACTTCACCGCCGAGAACGACGGCATCCACGCGGCGCCGTCCGAGCTCGACCTCGACCGGCTGATCGCCGAGGTGGCGATGAAGGACCGGATGTACGACGAGCTGGCGCAGCAGCTCACGCCCGAGCAGCTGGCCGCGGTCTATCCCGAGGGCGCGGGCCGGTTCGACGGCACCAGCCTGTTCCGCAGCGGCCTCGTGTGGCAGGCGTTCGCGACCCAGGTCGACGCCGGCGATCCGCCGTCGTACACCGCCGCGACCGCGCGCCGGCTCGGCGAGCGCCTGGGGCTCGACGACGCCACCGCCGCGCGCGTGCGCGCGATCATCGAGCAGACCGCGGCGACCGCGCCGGCCGAGGTCTGGAGCCCGGCGTCCGGCGCCGAGACCAACCCGAACACGCAGTTCCTGCGCGCCGGCCGCGCGCTGCAGGCGGCGCGCCTGCAGCAGGCCTGGATGCGGCGGGTGCTGTTCGAGGTGCCGCTCAGCCAGGCGCAACGGGACCAGCTGCGCGAGCTGCAGCAGGTGTTCGTGCCGGTGCCGCGCTGAGCGCCGCGCGTCGCCACCGGCGCGGCCCCGTGGCATGATGCGCCGGTGATGTGCACGCTGTCCCGCGAGTGGCTGCTGCCGGTCCTGTCCGCCGTCGCCCTCGGCGTCGCCATGGGCACGGCGCCGGCGCAGCAGGATCCGCCGCCCGCCGTCGCCGCCGATCCGCTGGCCGCGGTGGCCGCGGCGGAGCGCGCGCTCGGGGCGGGCGAACGGGAGCACGCGCTGCTGCTGCTGTGGAGCGCCGAGTCCGCGCTGCGGTCGGCCACCGGCGCCGCTGCCGGCGCGGCGAAGCAGGCGTTGGACACGCTGCTGGCCGATGCCGACCCGCTGCTGGCGGAGCGGCGCGAGGCCGCCGCGACCGCTGCCCGCAAGCTCGTCGCCGCGGCGCGAGGGTACCGCAGCCGCAAGTGGCCCGACGCCGCGCGCGCCGTGGCCGAACGGGCCGCGGCGCTGGACCCCGACGCGGCCGCACGCGAACTGGCGCAGCTCGGCGGCCCCGGGCCGACGTCGCGCGCGACGACGGCGCCCGCCGCCGCCGTCGACCCGATCGAGGCGCTCGGCTGCCTCACCGAGTCCGGCGGCTGGCGCGTCGAGAACGGCGTGCTGTGGAGCGCCCCCGTCGGCCCGACGCACTCGGCGGTCTACATCACGCAGACGCAGCACGAGGACCACCGCATCGCCGCGCAGGTCGACCTCGGCCGGCGCTCGGCGATGGTCGGCGTCCTGATCGGCTGCGTCGACGGCGACAACTACTACATCTGCGACCACGAGGTCTGGGCCCAGAACTCCGTCGTCGAGGCGCGCCTGTACCGCTATGCCGCGGGGGCGGCCCAGCCGCTGCAGCCGCTCGGTCACGGGCGCATCGAGCCGGGCAGGCCGCGCACCGGTCCCGTGCAGATCGAGGTGCTGGTGCGCGGCGATCGCGTCGAGTGCCTCGTCGACGGCGCGCGCGCCTACGCGCTCGAGTGCCCGACGCCGGTGCGCGGCGCGGTCGGGTTCTTCGTCTCGGGCGCCAGCGCGCTGCAGGAGCCGCTGGCGATCCACGACGTCGAGGTGACGCCGTTGCCCGAGGACGCCGGCGCGGCGCCCGACCTGCGGGACGCCGACCGCCAGCGCCTGCAGGGCGAGATCGCCGACGCGATCGCCGCGGCCGAGCAGCACCTCACCGCCGGCCGCGACCAACAGGCCGCGCTGCAGCTCTGGTCCACGCGCCGCACGCTGCGCGGCCTGGAGGACGTGCCGGAACTGCAGGGCAGCCTGCGCGGGGCGATCGACGACCTGCTGCGCCGCGCCGACCCGCAGCACAAGCGCCGCGACAAGGCGTTCGCCGACGCGGCCGCCCTGCTGCGGCCGCTGCTGGACGCCTATGCGGCGGCGGCGATGCCCGAGGCCGCGGCGCGCCTCGCCGCGACCGTGGCCGACCTCGATCCGGACACCCACACAGCGGCGCTGGCGGAGTTCACGCGGCGCGCGGCGATCGCGCGCTCGGAACGGCGCGGCGCGCGGCTGCAGCGGGAGCTCGACCGACAGCGGCAGGCAGAACCGCCGGCGGGCGCGGCCGCCGACGACGGCGCGCTGCGCGCCTGGTTCGAGGGCGGACGGCGGCCGTTCCACGGCGAGGACCGCGCCTGGGAGTTCGACGCCGCGGGCGCGCGCACGCCGATGCTGCACCACAGCCAGGCCTGGATCCTCGCCACGCAGGAGCCGGCGCTCACCGGCGCGCGGGTGCAGGTGCAGGTGCCGCCCGAGTCGATCGCCGGCATCGTGTTCGGCTGGCGCAGCGAGGCCAGCCTGTCGGTGGCGCAGGCATGGTGGCAGGATCAGAAGCTCAACCTGCGCGTGCTGCACCTCGGCCCGAAGGGCTGGACCGAGCTCGGCGCCGCCGCCTACGAGGTGCCCGCGCAGGAGCTGGGCAGCTGGCAGCAGCTGCACGTGTCGTGGTCGACCGGCGAGATCGTGTTGCGCGCCGGCGACCGCGCGCTGCGCGTGCCAAGATCCGTCGACGTGCAGGGTCCGATCGGCCTGATGGCGCACTCGCGCGCCGGCGCGCCGACGCAGGTGCAGTTCCGCTACTTCGCGCCGGAGCTGGTGACCACGCCGCCGGCCGGAGTCGGCGACACGGGCGACGGCGGCCGCTGAGCGGCGCGCCGCCACCACGTGCCGCCGGCCAGCGCCAGCAGGGCCAGCGCCAGGAACTGGTGCCAGCTCAGGCCCAGCGCGACCGGCGGGTTGAGCCGCCAGAACTCGAGCGCGAAGCGCACCACCGCGTAGGCGCTCAGGTAGATCGCCAGGCGGCGGCCGTTCTGCACGCCGCGGCGCGCGGCGATGGCCAGCAGCACCGCCGCGAGCGCGTGGAACGCGGCCTCGAGCAGCTGCACCGGCACGCGCGCAGCGCCGAGCGCGTCGGTCGCGGCCCACCATCCCGGCGCGCACTCGACGCCGGCGCAGCACCCCGCCGCGGCGCAGCCGAAGCGGCCGCACAGCAGCGCCACCGCCAGCGGCAGCGCGAACGTGTCGCCGGTCGGACCGCGCACGGAGGCCAGACGCTTGCCGACCTCGACGCCGAGCCAGCCGCCGAGCAGCCCGCCGAGCACCGTGCGCCCGCCCATCGGCAGCTGGTCCGGGATCGCGACCCCGGGCGGCGGCGGCGCCGCCCACCCGAGCAGGTCGGCCGGCAGCTGCAGGCCGTAGGCGCCGAGGATCGCGCCGCCGATCGCGCACAGCAGCAGCGCCGACCGCACGTGCGGCGGCAGCACCGTCGCGCCTGCCCCGGCCGGGAGCCGGTGCTGCCACCGCGCGGCCACGGCCGCCAGCGCGATGCCGACCAGCACCCAGACCGCGTAGCCGATCACGCGCGCGGCGACTCCGCCGCGGCGCCGGCCGCGTCGATGCGCGCGCGCAGCGGCGCCAGGACCTCCTGCTCGAGCCCGTCGCGGTAGAACAGGTTGTAGGTGTCGAACGGGATCACGCGCTTGCCGTCGGGGTGCGCGATGTGCACGCACGACTTGCGCACCGATCGCAGGTCGAGGTCGTGGCGGTCGAGGAACTTCATGATGACGATGCGGAACACGTCGTCGTAGTTCAGCGGCAGGCCGCCGGCGCCGAGCCCGGGCAGACAGCACAGCAGCTGCTGCACCGCGGCGGCGGCGCCTTCGGGCCCGTGCGCGGTGCTGAACGCCCGGACGAACGCGCGCTGCAGCACGGGGTCGCGTTCGACGGTGATCGTGTTGCGAGTGCCTTCGAGCAGCACCTCGGGCGGCACCAGGCCGGTCAGCGGCGTCAGCGGCGAGCCGCCCTGCGGCCGCCGCAGCGCGTACGCCATCGCCAGACAGTCCGGGTGGCACGGCACGGGCACCAGGTCCGCCGGCGCGAACCAGTCGCACTGCTCGAGGATCCGGCGCCGCACCTCGGTCAGCGTCAGCCGATGCTGCGGGCTGTCGTGGCCGTCGGTGCGCCCGGCCTCCTGCACCGGCTGGAACGTCACGCCGCGCACGCAGCGGTGCGCGGCCGCGAACCGGATCAGGTCGCCGAGTTCGTCGTCGTTGAGGCCCTTGCGCACGGTGACGACCAGCGTCGTCGACAGGCCGAGCGCGTCGAGCCGCGCCAGCGCGTCGTGCCGCACGCGCCGCAGGTCGGCGCCGCGCAGCGCGCGCAGCGGCCCTTCGCGCAGGCTGTCGCACTGCAGGTAGACCTCGAACGCCGGCGCGTAGCCCGCGAGCCGCTCGGCGAACGCGGCGTCCTGCGCGATGCGGATGCCGTTGGTGTTGACCATCAGGTGCCGGATCGGCCGCCGCCGGCACGCATCGAGCACGGCGAAGAACTCCGGGTGCAACGTCGGCTCGCCGCCGCTGACCTGCACCACGTCGGGCTCGCCCTCGTTGCGCACGATGCAGTCGAGCATCCGTTCGATCTGGGCGAGGTCGCGGTGCGTCTGCCGCTCCGGGCCGCTCTCCGCGTAGCAGGTGGGACAGCGCAGGTTGCAGTGGTCGGTGATCTCCAGCAGCGACACGCAGCCGTGCTGCTCGTGCTCGGTGCAGATGCCGCAGTCGTAGGGACAGCCGTAGCGGAACGCGGTGTTGGGCTTCTGCACCTGCTCGGGCGGCTTCAGGTAGCGCTCGCGGCCGCTGCGCCAGTAGTCGGCGTCGCACGCCAGCAGCACCCGCTGCGCGCCGTGCTGCGGGCAGCGCTTCAGCAAGTAGACCGCGCCGCCCTCGATGACCTCTTTGGCCTCGACCGTGCGCAGGCAGGTGCCGCACAGCGCCGTCACAGCGCCGTAGAACAGGTAGGGCCGCACACGCTCGGTCATGCCGCGCAGCATGACACCGCGCGGAGACGCTGGGAAGCGCCCGTGCGGGTGGAAACCCGGCCGCCGCAGGTAGGATGTCGCGATGCCGGTGCCGGCCCTCACCGATCTCCAACGCCTCGTCGGCCCCGCCGCCGCGAACGCGTCCGCGCCCGCACGCGGCGGCATGTCCGCCGAGGGCTGGCTGATGTTGATCGGCATCACGCTCGGCGGCCTGTTGGCCCTCGTCGCCGGCGGCCTGATGGCGAAGAAGGTGCGCCGCGCCGAACGCGGCGACCAGCGCGTGCTGCTGGTGTTCGGCGCGCTGATCCTCGGCGGCGTGGGACTGGCGGCGCTGTTCGTCGCGTTCGTGCTGGGGTCGTGCGCGTTCGGCGGCGGGATGTACCACTAGCGATGACCGCGCGATGGGAACTCGGCCAGGAGATCCTGGTGCTGGTCCTCGCACCGGCGGCGGTCGGCGTCGTCGCGCTGGCGTTCGGCATCTGGCTGCTGCGCTCCCGTCGCCGGAACCCCGAATCGGCGACCGCGCGCGCCTGGGGCGCCGGCCTGCTGCTGGCGCTCGCGTTCGGCATCGGCACCTGCTACGCGGTCGTGTTCCTGTCCGCCTGATGCCACCGGCCCATCCGGCGGGCCGAGACCGGCTGCGCCTCCAAGGGGCGCGCCTGGCGGCCGAGCCGGCGACGGGGTCGGCGCCGCGCCGCCTCGGCCCGCGCGACGAGCTGCTGGCGCACCTGCGCACGGCGCTCGACCGGCTGGAGCTGTCCGGCGATCGCCGCCGAACTCGGCCTCGGCGTCGAGGCGGTCAAGAAGCTCCTTGCAGCGCGGCCGCCGGCGACTGCAGGAGCTGCTGCCCGAGGCGTCGCTCGACCGCGCGTCCGAGTAGCGGCGCGGACGCACGCTTGCCCCGGCCTCCGCGTGCCGCCACCATCGCGGCATGACCCGCCTCACCGCCGTCCCCGATCCGAAGCAGGCCGCCCAGAAGGGCAGCGCGTTCGACTGCGTGCTGCTGGTCGGCCCCGACCCTGGCGCGTGCGACCTGCCGGCGCTGCGCGACGCCCTGCGCGCCGCCGCGGCCGTCGACCGCGGCTTCGGTGCGCGCGCGGCGCTGTGGCCGGCGCCGGCGGCCGCCGGCGGCCGGCTGGTGACGGCCCCGACCGGGCCGCTCGACCGCGACCACGACGATGTGCGCCGCTACGCCGACGCCGCCGCCAAGGGCGCGCGCATCGCCCGCGACGCCGGCGCCACCAAGGTTCTGCTGCTGGTGCAGCCGGCCGCCGCCGGGCGCAAGGGCGGCGACGACCGCTACGCCGAGGCCGCCCCGGTCGCCGTGCGCGGCGCGCTCGCGGCGCTGTGGCAGCCGCTCGAGGCGCGCGAGGCGCACGGGCAGAAGGACCTCGAGCCGGTCGCCCAGCTCGGCATCGCCGCACTCGACGGCTCGTTCGACAAGCGCGCGGCGGCGCTGGAGCAGGCGCTCGACGACGGCATCCGGCTGGCGCGCGACCTGTGCGGCGCCGACCCCGAGCGCATGGCGCCGCAGCGCTTCGCGCAGCACGTGCAGCAGGCGCTGCGGGGCACCGGCGTCAAGGTCACCGTGGTGTCGACGCCGACCGTGCTGAAGAAGGACTACCCGCTGCTGTCCGCGGTGGCGCGCGCGTCGATGCCGGTGGCGCGCCATCGGCCGTGCGTGATCCGCCTCGAGTACGGAGGCAAGACCGCGAAGCGCACCCTGCTGTTCGCCGGCAAGGGCGTGACCTACGACACCGGCGGCGCCGACCTCAAGGTCGGCGGCCACATGGCCGGCATGATGCGCGACAAGGGCGGCGCCGCCGCGGTCGCCGGACTGGTGCTCGCGGCCGCGCGGCTGAAGCTGCCGGGCGTGCGCGTCGTCGCCGAGCTGGGCATGGTGCGCAACAGCATCGGCAGCGACGCCTACGTCGCCGACGAGATCATCCGGAGCCACGGCGGCGCGCGCGTGCGCGTCGGCAACACCGACGCCGAGGGCCGCATGGTCCTCGCCGACCTGCTGTCGCACCTGCGCGTCCGCGCGCAGCAGGAGAAGGCGCCGCACCTGTTCACGATCGCGACCTTGACCGGCCACGCCGTGCGCGCGGTCGGACCCTACAGCATCGCGCTCGACAACGGCCCGGCGCGCGCGGCCGGGATGGCCGAGACGCTGGCCGCGGCCGGCGACCGCCACGGCGACCCGTTCGAGGTGTCGCGCCTGCGCCGCGAGGACTGGGACTTCGTGCAGCCAGGCTCGCGCGCCGACGACGTGCTGCAGTGCAACAGCGCGCCGAGCTCGGCGACCGCGCGCGGCCACCAGTTCCCGATGGCGTTCCTGTGCATCGCGGCGGGCATGACGGAGCACGGCGGCGACGGCAAGAAGCCGCTGTGCTACACCCACCTCGACATCGCCGGCAGCGCCGACGACGGCGGCGACGCGTCGAAGGGCACCGCGACCGGCCGGCCGGTCGCGGCGCTGCTGCACGCGCTGCTGCGCTCGTGAGCGGCGCGCACCGGCGCGCCGTCCTGTTCGACATGGACGGCGTGCTGATCCTCAGCGCCGCGGCGCACTACCGCAGCTGGCGCGAGACGGCGCGGGCGCGCGGCGTGGACCTCAGCGAGGCGCGCTTCAAGGAGACCTTCGGCCGCACCAACCAGGACAGCATCCGCGAGCTGTTCGGCGAGCTGCCAGCCGACGAGGTCCTGCGCATCGCCGACCAGAAGGAGCGGCACTGGCGCGCCGCGATCGCCGGCTCGGTGCCGCTGGCGCCCGGCGCCGTCGCGGTGTGCACGGCGCTGCGGGACGCCGGCTGGGCGTTGGCCCTCGGCAGCTCGGCGCCGCCCGAGAACGTCGCCGCGGTGCTCTCCGGCACCGGCCTGCGCGCGCTGCTCGAGGTCGTCGTCGACGGCGCGATGGTGCGCCGCGGCAAGCCCGATCCGGAGGTGTTCGTCCGCTGCGCCGAGCGGCTCGGCGTCGCGGCCGCGCGCTGCGTCGTCGTCGAGGACGCGCCGGCCGGGATCCAGGCCGCGCGCGCCGCCGGCATGGCGGCGATCGGCGTGACGTCGGCGCATCCCGAGGCGGCGCTGCGCGCGGCCGGCGCGCACGACGTCATCGCGGCACTCACGGAGCTCCTGCCGGCGCGCGCGGCGGCGTGCCTCGGCGCCGGCACCTGAGCCGCGCTTCAGCCGGACGCCAGGATCACCAGCAGCGCGCCGACCTCGAACACGAAGAACCCGACGAACGCGAGGCCCAGGATCCCCGACGCCGCGTGGATCGAAGCGTGGACCATCGACCCGCGCAGGTGCGGCGGCAGCAGCACCGGCAGCAGCCGCGCCGACAGCGCCGAGCCGGCCACGGCGCCGTAGAAGCCCCAGACGAAGTCGCGACCCGAGTCGCTGCCCGGGTGATTGCCGGTGCGGGTCGGTAGCTGCCAGCACCACCAGGTCGTCACGGCCGCGGCCAAAGCCAGCAGCACGTAGCCGATGCGGTCCAGCCGCCGCACGCGCCCGAACGCCACCTTCGCCAGCATCGGCAACGGCATCGGCCCGAGCGCGAACCACGCGCGCCACTGCTGCACCGTGCTGACGGTGAACAGCGCGAACGCCAGCAGTGCCAACGCCAGGACCACCTGCGCGAATCCGATCACGACGTCATCCTACCGCCGCTGCGCCATCGGCTCATCTCCGCCACGCGTCGAGCGCCTCCCCGAGCCACCAGCCGCCCGCACACGACGTCGCGACGAACGCGACGATCACCGCCCCCACCAGCAGCACGTACGCCCACCGCGCCACGGAGCCGGCCGACGGCTCCCGCGCAGCGAACCACGCGATCCACCGCGGGATCAGCGCCAGCGCCACCATGCCCGAGGCGAACCAGGTGCTTTCGAGCCAACGTGCGCCGGTCGTGGTGCAGAAGATCACGACCGAAGCGACGCCGATCCCGAGCAGCAGCCAGCCCAGCCCCAGACACACGCGCGCCGCCCACCGCGTGCGCGGCGCGCCGTCCTTGCGGGCCTGCACTTCGTACGAGGTGCCGATCCCGAACGCGACGAAGGACGCCATGGTCAGCGCCATGAGCAGCACCATCTCCGCGTAGGCGTCGTATGCCAGCATGCGTGGAGACCTCGACCGCCGCTGCTAGTCCCGGCACCGGCGCCCGCAACCGAACCGGTCGCGCGTCAGCGTTGCCACCCCTCCAGCTCGCAGCCCCACAACGCGCCAAGGAACCCGGCTCCCAACACGAACATGGTGCCTGTCATCCCGCCTGCCAAAGCCATCGGCAGCGCCGTCCACGCGCGCAGACCCGGCGCGATCCCCTGGATGAAGAGGCGCGGCAGCATGGCGAGGCCGACCGCGCAGCCGTAACTCCCGCCGGCCCAGATCCCGGCGCTCCCGAAGCGGAAGGCGCCGTCGCGCGGATCCACGGCCGGCGCCAGCAGCACGCTCGCGGACGCCAGCACGGCACCCACGAACAGCAAGGCCGCGCTGCGCCGGCCCCAGCGGCGCGCGGAGCCGCGCGCGTCCCGCGCCTCCTTCGGCGTCCGCGTGGCCCCCGCAGCCCATGTCTCGCCGACCGTTGCCATCGTCAGCGCGATGCCAGCGACCAACGCGCACAGCACGGCCGACGCGTACGCAACCCCGGGCAACTCCATTCCGAGCAGTGTAGCCGCCCTGCTAGTCTGCCGCCGCCCGCGCCGGCAGCAGCCGGTGCAGCGCCACCCCGCGCCGCCAGCCCAGCACCCCCATCACCGGGCCGATGCCGAAGTAGACGAAGCCGCTCCAGGCGATGCTCCCGGCCAGCGCCAGCGCGATCGACACGGCGGCGAACCCGACCAGCACCAGGCACTCGAGCAGGCTGCTCGTGGTGAGGTGCCGTTCGACGACGTCGAGGCCGAGGTCGTCGGCGCGCCGCAGCGCGTGCCGGTACAGCAGCGCGAACGTCGCGTAGATCGCGCCGAAGCCCAGCCCGTAGAACACCATCAGTGTCGCACCGCCGAGTTGCTCGCGCCCTTGCTGCATCGACTGCGCCGTCAGGTCGCCGATCGGGCCGAACCAGAACACCGCCAGCATGGTGAACAGGAACTTCAGCGGGTAGGCGAGGACCAGCACCAGGAAGAGCAGGAACAGGTTGCCGTAGAACACCGGCGCGTCGAACAACCCGTAGCGGTGGAAGAACCGGTGGTGGTCGACCCACACCATCGCCAGCAACACGAACGTCACCGCGAACGGCAACAGCGCCTTCATCGCCGCCTGCAGGTCGGCCATGTCGTGCGGCGGCTCGGCCTGCAGGAACAGCAGCGCCAGCACCAGCGCGAACACGGCGTCGGCGAACGCCTCCATGCGCGACACTTCGACGCGGCGCCAGCGGAAGTGGCGGTCGAGGAGGCGCCGGGCCCGGGGCGGCTCTGCAGCGTGCATGGCGCCCGGCGTACCGGCCGCGGCCGCGCGCGCAACGGCGGCGGCCGGATTCGGCGCGTGGCGCTACTCGACGACGATCGACATCGCCGAGCTCAGGAACGGCACAGCACCGGAGACCGGCAGCACCACCGCCTGGAAGAAGAACGCCACGCCGCCCAGCGACGGATCGTTCGGCAGCGGCACGCCGACCGTCGAGGGCTGGCTGCCGCCGGTGCCCACCGCGCCGAAGGTGAACAGGCCGGGCGTCGGGTCGACCAGCAGCGTGCCGAACGTCGTCGGCAGGTTGATCGGCAGAATCGAGCCGGCGAACGCGACCAGCGCCGGCGTCGCGGCCGGGTCGAACAGGCGCAGGCCGAACGCGGGGTTCGGACGCTGCGGCGCGCCGCCGAGCGCGCCCAGCTCGGGCAGCGCCAGCGCGCGCTCGCGGCCGTAGGTCCGCGGGTTCGGCGCCAGGGCGAGGTCGACGACGTCGGTGGTCCACCCGGACACCCACAGCATCGTCGCGCCGGACACGGTGTCGGCGCGCACCAGGTCGCGGCCGCGGCCGCCGCCGAACGTCGAGCCGGCGATCACGCCGGCCGCGCCGATGTCGGCCTTCTCGAACGACAGCGGTCCGCCCGGCACCGCAACCGGCGTGGCGCTCGGCGCCACCGGGATGCGGAACATCGATCCCGCCGAGGTCGAGCCCGCGAACACCAGCTCGCCGCTGACGTCGCGGCGGAGGCCGGCGATCGCGCCGACCGCCACGAACTGCGCGACGTCGACCGGCGCACCCGTGCCGTCGTAGCGCACCTGCTGGATCTGCAGGTTGCGCACGAAGAACGGCTGGTCGATGCCGATCGCATAGGTGTCGATGTCGAGGTCCGCGATCTCGGTCGGGATGCCGAGCGCGATCGGCGCGGTCGGCACCACCTGCACGGTCGCCGTCGGACTGACGACGAACACCTGATGCCCCCCCGGGATGGTCGGGTTCGCCGTGACCTGCCGCGCCAGCACCAGCAGCTGGCCGTCGTCGCGTTCGTGCAGGTCGGCGACCTCCCAGGTCTCGCCCGCCGGCACCGCCATCAGCGTCGCGAACGGCAGGTCGGTCACCACCGACCCGGCCACCAGCAGCAACCGCATGCCGAGGCTCGCGCCGCTGCCGGTGTTGGTGGCGCGCAGCCCGACGAACACGAACGCGTCGCGCGTGACCGTCACCGCCGATGCGTCCTGCGTCGCCGGGTCGAACCCGGTCAACGTGGTGACGGTGCCGTCGGGGTCGACGATGCTCATCAGCGTCGCGCCGGTGCCGAGCACCACGGCGCCGCCCGGTTGCACCTGCGCCGGCAACGCAGCGGCGAGAGCGAGGGCGGCGAGCGGGAACAGGCGGGCGCGGACGCGCGCCGACGGGTTCGACACGACGGTCTTCGACATGGCTGGGGACTCCGGCTTGCGCGCGCGGCGGATCCGCACGCCGAGCCCGCCACCATAGCCCGCGCGGCCCGACCCGGCGCCGCGCCGGGAAAATCGCGCGAGACGGACCTACTTGAAGAAGGGCTTCTTCGAGGTCTTCGGCTGGTCGTGTCGGAAACCGGCCCCCTCTCCAGCCCAGATGTCGAATCCCCACCACTGGATCGGGTTGAGGATGAGCACATCGGGGATCCAGGCGAGCACGTGGATCAGCGGATAGACAGGAATGACATCCGAGATGATCGCCGTCCCCACCGGCGACTCGGCATACGACTTGTTCCAGGCGTCATCCACCGAGCGCGACAGATAGGACGGCCCGGTCATGCAGGCGGACAGGGTCAACACGGCACTGAGAGCAATCCTTCGCATGGGTCTCGATCCTCCGTTGCAAGCGTCGGCTCGAGACCAACGGGCACTTGAGGATCGTCCAAGGAGTGCGAGGTGGGCGGCCACAGGCCGGCAAGCAAGGAGTGGTCATCGCAGCACGACCCCGAGCCCCGTCGACAGCCGCGCCGGCCCGTTCGGCAGCTCGGCCACCAGCGCCTGGAACGTCAGCGCGGCGCCTGCGAGCGCCGGCGCCGGGGGCAGCGGCAGCGGCAGCGTGCCGGCCTGGCCGAACGGGATCGCCGCGGTGCCGAGCCCCAGCACCGTGCCCGCCGGGTCGACGAACAGCTCGCCGAGCGGCGTCGGCAGCAGGGTGCGCGCGTCGCCGACGGCGACCAGCGCCAGCGACACGGCGCCGACGCTGCCGGGGTCGAACAGGCGCAGCGCGAACGCGCCGTTGCCGAGGACCGGCTCGCCGCCCTGTGTGGCGAGGCGCGGCGCGACACCGTCGCGTGCGCCCAGCATCTCCGGGTCCGGCCGCTGGCTCACACCGCGCACCTCGCCGGGCCAGCCGGTGAGCCACACCGTCGTGCCGCCGAGCACGGTGTCGCTGCGCAGCAGGTCGTACAGGCCGGCGTTGGCCGACACGGTCACCATCGTGCCGGCCGGGTTGATGCAGCCGTGCACGGGCACGCCCGGCCCGCCTGCGATCGCGGTCGGCGTGCTGCCGACGATCGGCGCGAGGCGGAACATCGTCGGCCCCGCGCCGGAGGTCGCGGCGAACACGAGGTCGCCCGCGGCGTCGCGGTCGAGACCCGCCACCCCGCCGATGCCGATCAGCTGCGTCACCGTCACCGGCGCACCGACGCCGTCGAAGCGCGCGGTCTGGAACAGGCTGTTCAGCACGAAGAACGGCTGGACCACGACCACCGCGTAGCGGTCGCCGAGATCGGCGATCGCGGTCGGGATGCCGGGCGCGAACGCCGGCGTCGGCACCGCCGTGACGCCGCCGCCGAGGTCGGCGACGAACACCGCGGTCGGCACGTCGCCGCCGAGCACGTTCGGCAGCTCGCTGGCCAGCACGAGGAACCGCCCGTCGGCGCGCTGCTTCAGGTCGACCACGTGCCACTCGGTGCCGACCGGCACCTGCATCAGCGTCGCCAGCGGCAGGTCGACGACCGCGCCGCCGCTCGGGATCACCAGCCGCAGGCCCAGCGACGCGCCGCCGCCGCGGTTGGCCGCGCGCAGCCCGACGATCACCAGGCCCTCGCGCGCCGCCAGCACGCACGAGGCGTCCTGCGTGATCGGCTGGAACCCGGTCAGCGTGGTCACGCCGCCCGTGGGATCGACGAGCTTCATCAGGTCGGCGCCCTGCCCGAACACGACGGCCGCGCCGGGCGGCACCTGCGCGGTCGCGGGGGTCGCGACGAGCGCGGCGAGGATGGCCGCGAGAAGAACGGGGCGCGAACGGCGACGGGGCGCGGGCGATGCAGTCATGACGACTCCTGTCGGTGGTCCGCTCGAACGTCGCGCCGGCGCCGCTGCGGCGCCAGCCCCCGACGGCTCCGTCCGGCAACAAACCCCGCCGCGTCTCACCCGGGCTGGATCGCGCGCATGGACGACGAGCAGTGAACTGCCGCGCCGTCCGCCCCGTTCGAGGAGACAGGCCGCGGCAACGCCCCCGCCGCGTCAGCCTTCCTCGCCCCCTGCCCCACGAGGTGCCCCGATGACACGCCCAGCGCCCCCGCTCCGTACCGACCGCGAGTCCGAAGACTTCCACGCGCTGATGGCGGCGCAGCTGCGCAGCGCGCCGTGGCTCTTGCTGTCGGCCGCGCTGCACGCGGCGCTGCTGGTCGCGCTGTGGCTGTTGCTGCCGGCCGAGGCGCGACCGGAACAACGCGTCGCGGTGACCTTCGCCGCAGCGCCCGAGCCGCCGCCGCTGCCGCCCGAGCCGCCGCCCTTGCCGCCGCCGGTGCCGCAGGAGCCGACCGACCTGCAGTTCGTCGAACTCGATCCGGTCGAGGTCGACGCGGTGAGCGAGCTCGATTCCCTCGAGGCGTTCACGCCGCTGCCCAGCAGCGTCGAGAGCGCGTTCGACTCGAACATGCACAACACCGCGATCGGCATCGCCGGCGGCGCCGCGGGCCCCGGCGGCGGCGGCCCGCACGGCCGCCGTCGCGGCGGCGGCGGCGCCTTCCAGCCGCAGGTGCGCGCGGCGCTCGACTGGCTGGTGCGCCACCAGGACGAGGACGGCCGCTGGGACTGCGACGGCTTCATGAAGCACGACCGCGACGGCGCGGCCTGCGACGGCGCCGGCAGCGCGGTGCACGACGTCGGCGTCACCGGCCTCGCGCTGCTCGCGTTCCTCGGCGAGGGCACCACGCTGCGGCAGGGCGAGTACCGCGAGCCGCTGCGCAAGGGCGTGCAGTGGCTGCTCGACCAGCAGGACGACAGCGGTCGCTTCGGCGGCGCCGCCGCCAGCGACTTCGTCTACGACCACGCGATCGCGGCCTACGCGATCGGCGAGGCCTGCGGCCTGTCCGAGTACCGCGTGCTGCGCGCGCCCGCAGAGCGCGCGTACGCCTACCTGGCCGCACACCGCAACCCGTACGGCGCGTGGCGCTACCAGCCGCGCGACGGCGACTCCGACACCTCGGTGACCGGCTGGTGCACGCTGGCGCTGGCGTCGGGCAAGAGCCTCGGGCTCACCGTCGACGACGCCGCCGTGCGCTCGGGCATGGCGTTCCTCGAGAGCTGCACCGACGCGCAGGGCCGCACCGGCTACACGAGCCCCGGCGAGCTGAGCTCGCGCCGGCCCGGCGACCACGGCGCGCGGTTCCCGCCCGAACGCGGCGAGGCGCTGACCGCGGTGGCGTTGTTCTGCCGCTGGTTCACCGGCCAGGACCCGCGCGAGGTCCCGGCGATGCAGCACGGCATCGAGCTGCTGCAGCGCCGCCCGCCGGTGCACGATCCCGCGGCCGGCAGCGTCGACCACTACTACTGGTACTACGGCACCTACGCGATGTACCAGGCCGGCGGCAAGCCGTGGCGCGAGTGGTCGAAGAAGCTCGGGCCGGCGGTCGTCGCCACCCAGCGCACGGACGGCAACTTCGCCGGCTCGTGGGATCCCGCGGGCGTATGGGGCGAGGACGGCGGCCGGGTGTACTCGACCGCGATCCTGGCGCTGACGCTGCAGGTCCACTACCGGTACGGGAGGCTGGTGCGGTAGCCGACGACCGCGCGTACAGTCGGGCGATGCTCGGACTCGCACTCGCCCTGCTGTCGCCCGCGCTCGCTGCGCTGTCCCTCGCTCAGGACCCGACGCCGAAGGCTCCTGCCGCGGCATCCCCCGCGCCGCAGGAGAAGCTGCCGGAGCAGCTGGTCGCCGCCGCCGCGCGCGAACTCGCCGAGGTCGGGGTCCAGGTCGACGCCGGCAAGGTGGTGATCGCCCAGCCCGACGCCGACGAGGTCGCCGAGATCCTCGAGCGCTTCCAGGTCGAGGCGTTCGGGGCCGAGTGGTTCGAGATGCTCTGGGCCACGCTCGGCGCCGCCGGCCTGCCGGTCGAGGCGACGGCCGAGGAGTTCCGCGCCAACTACGCGCAGGGCGTCATGCAGGGTCAGGCCGCGTGGTATGCGCCCGAGGGCGGCCGCCTGTTGCTCAGCCCGCAGCGCCCGGACGGCATCGACCTGTCGCTGCTGGTCGCACACGAGCTCACGCACGCCGCGCAGGACCAGCGCGAGGGACTCCTGCGCCTGCTGCACGGCTTCGGGCGCACCACCGACGCGATGCTGGTCGCGCGCAGCCTGATCGAGGGCGAAGCGGAGGCCGCCACGCTCGCGGTGCTGCAGCGCCGGCGCGGCAAGGATCTGAACGCGCTGCCCGCCGCGCTGATCGCGGTGCAGCCCGCCGAGCAGCGCGACAACGCGATGCGGCTGCACTACGCGCTCGGCCGGCAGCACATGGTGCGCGCGCTGCGCAGCGGCGGTTGGCCGGCCGTGCGCGCGGCGTTCCAGGCGCCGCCGCCGCACGGCGCGGCGCTGGCGCATCCGGAGCGCGAGCTGTGGCCGGCGCCGACGGCGTTGGCGCTGCCCGAATGGTCCGCGGAGGCGCCGCCCGCGGCCCTGGTGCGCGACGACACCTGGGGCGAGCTGGGCCTGCGCATGCTGCTGCGGTTCCTCGACACCGACGCCGACCAGGTGCGCCTCGCCGGCCTCGGCTGGCGCGGCGACGCGCTGCGCCTCTGGCGCCTCGAGAGCGGCGGGCTCGTCTTCGTCTGGCGGCTGGCGTTCGATCGCGACGAGGACACCGAGCAGCTGCGCGCGCTGCTGGCGCCCAGGGTCCAGGGCCAGCTGACGGTGCGCGGGCAGGTGCTGGAGTGGATCGCCGCGTCCGACGCCGCGCTCGAGTACCTGCTGACCGCCACCGCCGCGCTGCCGCTGCCCGCGCCGGCCGACGCGGCGCTGCGCGAGGCGACCGCGGCGCTCGAGCAGCCGATCCTGGCGACGATGGCGAAGGTCACCCCTGCGCCCGACGACGGCGACGCAGCGGCCGTCGCCGCCCCGGACCGCTGGACCCTGCCGGAGCTCGGCGCGTCGCTGCCGCTGCCACCCGGCTTCGAGGCGCGCACGATCCAGAACGTCCAGGCGCTCCTGGCGCCGCCGGCCGACGACGAGATGGCGCTGGCGTTCCGCGACAACCTGGTCGCCGTGGTGCAGCCGGCGCCGAGCGCGACCCTCGACGAGTTGGAGGAGCAGACGCGGGTCGGGTTGGCGCAGCCCCCCAACGAAGCGATCGTCGTCGAACAGCGCCAGCTGGCGGGGCGCACGGTGTTGTGGCTCGAGTACCACACGACCAACCAGGCGGGCCGGCTGCACCATGTGGAGGCCGCGTGGCTTCGCGAAGGGCAGCGGCTGTCGGTGACGGGGACCGGATTGGAGACGAGGTGGCAGGTGATCGGGCCGGTGCTGACGCGGGCGATCGAGGGTCTGCGGTTCGAAGGCGATTGACGTGCCGCGCGTCGGCGCGGCCCCGTGCCCAGCGGCGCGCAGCGCCGCGGTGCCCGCGCGCGCGAAGCGCGCGCTGGAGTACCCCTGCAGTTGCGCGGGTCGACCCAGCCCGCGCTACGCGCGGGCGGGCACCGGCCGCGCTACGCGCGGCCTGGGCACCGGCGCGCTACGCGCGCCTGGGCACGGGCACGGGCACGGGCACGGGCAAGGGCAAGGGCACGGGCACGGGCACGGGCACGGGCAAGGGCACGGGGCGCGCTGGCGCGCGCAGCACGCACCGCAGCAAGTCGCACTTCGCACCCACCCACCGTCGCGCCGTTCGCCACTCCCGGCCCCACCCCGAGACCTACGGGTTCGCCCGCTGTTCGGGCCCGCCGATGCCATGGCCGCCACCGCGCGAGCGTCGCCTTCCGAGAATTCCTCAACGATCGCTCAAGCCGGTGCCGATGAGGCTCGCGACGGCAACCCGGGGCCATTGGGCCCATGCCAAGGCAAAGGAATCGAGGACACAGATGGGCCTTCGCGTCAACTCCAACATCGCATCGATCAACGCGCAGCGGTCGCTGTCGCAGACCACCGAGCGCCTGCAGGCGAACTTCCGCCGGCTGTCGACGGGACTGCGCATCTCCACCGCGGCCGACGACGCCGCAGGCCTGGCGATCTCCGAGCGCTTCCGCGCGCAGATCCGGTCGACCAACCAGGCGATCCGGAACGCGCAGGACGGCATCTCGCTGACGCAGACCGGCGAAGGCGCGCTCAACGAGGTCAGCAACATCCTGATCCGCCTGCGCGAGCTGGCGATCCAGGCGGCGAACGGCACCGTCAGCGCCGCCGACCGCGACACGCTGAACCAGGAGTTCACCGACCTGGTGAACGAGATCGACCGCATCGCCGAGTCGACCACGTTCAACGGCGTGAAGCTGCTGGACGGCACCGGCTCGACCATCACCTTCCAGGTCGGCACCGGCGTCGCCGCCGGCATCGACACGATCCAGCTCAGCACGTCGGACACGCTGTCGTCGACGCTGGGCCTGTCGTCGCTCGACATCGGCAGCACCGGCTCGGCGTCGACCGCCGTCGACATCGTCGACGCGGCCGTCAACGCGGTCAGCCGCGTGCGCGGCCAGTTCGGCGCGGTGCAGAACCGGCTGACGGCCACGATCGCCAACCTGCAGATCCAGGTCGAGAACACCAGCGCGGCCGAGAGCCGCATCCGCGACGTCGACGTCGCGGTCGAGACCGCGTCGCTGACGCGGAACTCGATCCTGCAGCAGTCGGCCATCGCGATCCTGTCGCAGGCCAACACGCAGCCGCAGGCGGCGCTGCAGCTGCTGCAGGGCTGATCCCGGCGGCGCGCCCGGCGCGCGCTCGCCTTCGCCGCGCGCGCGCGGCATCGTCACGGCCATGTCCACTCCGGTGCGCATGGCCGCGCTCGTCCTGGGGCTCCTCGCCGCGGCCTGCACGTCGATCGTCGTGCCGCCGCGCGCCGTGCGGCACCCGACGACCGTGTTCCTGCTGCGCGAGGCCATGCACATCGGCGTGGTGCTGCCCGCAGACGACGGGGCCGGCGCCGATCCCCGCGCGCCGACCGGCTGGGTCGAATACGGCTTCGGGGAATGGACCTGGTACGCCGAGCAGGGCGACGCCTGGTACCGCGTCTTCCCGGCAATGCTGTGGCCGACCGCGGGGACCTTGAGCCGCCGCGACTGGGCCCCGGCTACGGCCGCCGACTTCCCGGCCCGCGCCGCGGCGCGCGGCTGTCGCGCCGACCCGCTGGTGGTCGAGGCCGCTGCCACCGCCGCGCTGAGGGAGCGCCTCGACAGAGCCTTCACCGCCGGGAACGACCGGCGGGCCGAGCAGGTGGGTCAGGGCATGGCGTTCGTGCCCGCCGACGCGCTCGGCGCCGGCGGCTACTGGCTGCTCCGGACCTGCGCCGACGTCGCCGCCGGCTGGTTCCGCGAGCTGGGCTGCTCGGTCACCTGGGCCCCGGTGCGGCGCGCGCTGGCGCCGGCGGCGCCGCGGCGGCAGGTCGAGCCCGAAAAAAACTCCGGTCCGTGTCGATCCGGGCGCGGCCCGTTCGACGACCGGGCAGCCGCGCGGAGGGCCGTGCGGCCCCACCCCCTGTGACCCGAGCAACGAACGGAGCGATGCGATGCGAGTGATGGTGATCGTCAAGGCGACCGCGGACAGCGAGGCCGGCGTCCTGCCCGGCGTGGAGCTGCTGACGGCGATGGGCAAGTTCAACGAGGAGCTGGTCAAGGCCGGCGTCATGCTCGACGGCGCCGGCCTGAAGTCGTCGGCGCAGGGCGTGCGCGTGCAGCTGCAGGGCGATCGGCGCACCGTCATGGACGGGCCGTTCGCCGAGACCAAGGAGCTGATCGCGGGCTACTGGCTGTGGCAGGTCCAGTCGCTCGAGGAGGCGATCGAGTGGGCCCGGCGCTGCCCGCACCCGCACCCCGGGCACGACACCCACCTCGAGATCCGGCCGCTGTTCGAGGAGAGCGACTTCGGCGCCTGAACCGCCGACGATCCGGCGGCGAACGCGGCACGCGGGCTGTCCAGGGGTCTGCGCCACGGGAGGCGCGAATGCCGGGTGCGTGAGTTTCGTTCGGCAGCGTCGTCCGAGAACGCAGGCGAATCGGTGGATTCACCGAGGCCTTCGGGCGGCGCTGCCGGGCGAAGGGCGCGTGCTCGGCGTCGTTCGTTCCCGTGGCGCAGCCTCCTAGACTGCCCGCATCATGGCGTCCCCGACCCATCGCACCGTCGAGGCCGTCTGGCGCATCGAGGCGCCGCGGCTGATCGCCAGCCTGTGCCGCGCCGTGCGCGACGTCGGGCTCGCCGAGGACCTGGCGCAGGAGGCGTTCGTGGCGGCGCTCGAGCAGTGGCCCGCGGAAGGGCAGCCCGACAACCCCGCGGCCTGGCTGCTGGCGACGGCGCGGCGCCGCGGCATCGACCGCGCGCGGCGCGACCGACGGCTGGCCGCCATCGAGGCCGAGCTGCAGCGCGCCGAACATCGGTTCGAGCCGGCCGGCGCCGACGACGTCGAACGCGCGGACGCGCGGCTGGACGGCGGCGTCGACGACGACGTGCTGCGGCTGGTGTTCCTGACCTGCCACCCGGTGCTGTCGCACGAGGCGCGCGTGGCGCTCACGCTGCGGCTCCTGTGCGGGCTGTCGACCGAGGAGATCGCGCGCGCGTTCCTGGTGCCCGAACCGACGATCGCGCAGCGGATCGTGCGCGCCAAGCGCGCGTTGGCCGAGCACCGCGCCGAGTTCGAGCGGCCGCAGGGGCCGGCGCTGCGGCCGCGCCTGCAGGCGGTGCTGGCGGTGATCTACCTGGTGTTCAACGAGGGCTACGCCGCGACGCGCGGCGCGGACTGGATGCGGCCTGCCCTGTGCGACGAGGCGATCCGCCTCGGCCGGGTCCTGGCCGCGGCGCTGCCCGACGAAGGGGAGGTGCACGGGCTGCTGGCGCTGATGGAGCTGCAGGCGTCGCGCACCGCCGCGCGAACCGATCGCGACGGCCGCCCCGTGCTGCTGCTCGAACAGGACCGGGCCCGCTGGGACCAGTTGCTGATCCGCCGCGGCCTGCAGGCCCTCGCGACCGCCGTGGCGCGCAGCGAGCTGCTCGGGCCGTACGGGCTGCAAGCCGCGATCGCCGCCTGCCACGCGCGCGCCCGCACCGCCGACGCGACCGACTGGCCGCGCATCGAGGCGCTGTACGAGCGCCTCGCCCTGCTGACGCCGTCGCCGATCGTCGCGCTGAACGGCGCCGTCGCCACGGCGATGGCGCGCGGCGCGCAGGCCGGCCTCGACCGCCTCGACGCGCTCGCCGACGATCCGCAGCTGCAGCGCTATCACCTGCTGCCGGCGGCGCGCGGCGACCTGTTGGCGCGCCTCGGTCGCGCCGACGAGGCCCGGGCCGCGTTCACGGCCGCTGCCGCCCTGTGCGCCAACGACCGCGAACGCGCGCTGCTGCGCGAGCGGGCCGCGGCCCTCGAGTCCGCGGACCCGGGCGACGGCTGACCGCCGAACCGCCGGCCCGCAGAAAACCGCCGGCGCCGCCAACGGTCCGACCCCGGCCGGCATCGGGTCCGGGACGCCCGCCGACGGCGGGTGCTTGTCGAATCCGCCCGGACCGCCACCATGACCACCCGTTCGATGGAAACCGTTCTGCAGGACCTGCTCGCCCAGCGCGCCTGGTTCGAAGGCCTGTGCCGCTCGCTCGTCGCCGACCCGGCGACCGCCGCCGACGTCGCCCAGGAGACCTGGCTCGCCGCGCTGCGCCGCAAGCTGCCGCTGCGCCGACCGCAGGCCTGGCTCACGCGGGTCGCTCGCAACGCGGCCCGCCAGCAGCACCGCGCCGGCGCCCGCCGCTCCGCGCACGAGCAGCGCGCCGCCGCCGCCCGCAGCGGCGAGGTGCCGGACGCCGCCGACGCGAGAGAGCGCTTCGAGGTGCAGCGCAACGTCGCCGCGGCGGTGCACGCGCTGCGCGAACCGTTCCGGACCACCGTGCTGCTGCACTGGTTCGAAGGGCTCACGCTGGCGGCGATCGCCGCGCAGCAGGACGAGCCCGAAGGCACCGTGCGCTGGCGGCTGCACCGCGCCCACGAGCTGCTGCGCGAGCGGCTGCAGGAGACCTACGGCGACGACTGGCGCGCGGCGCTGCTGCCGCTGTGCGGCGCGGGGCTGCGCCGCAGCGGTTCGGCGCTGGCCCTCGGCGCCGCCGCCGCGGTCCTGCTGGCCGGCGCGGGCGCGCTGTGGTGGAGCGGCGGCGCTGCCCAGGGCGCCGGAACGCCGGCGACGGCGCGCATGGCGACCGCCGACGCGGGGTCGGACCCGCGCGCGGCCGTCGCCGCGCCCGCGGCGCGCACCGCGGCCGGCGCCGAAGGCGCCGACCCGGGCCTCCGGCCGACCGACCCGCCGGCTGCCACAGCCGCAGACGAGGAGCAGCGCGCGATCGTGCGCGCGCGCCTGGTCGGCGACGACGGTGCGCCGATCCCCGGCGCCAGCCTGCGCCTGGTCGGCCTCGAGGCGGGCATGTTCCTGATGAGCTCGCCGCTGCAGGCGCTGCTGGTGCCGCCGGCCGAGGCCGACGCCGACGGCAACGCGGCGCTGGTGCTGAACACCGACCCGCGACTGTTCGAGGACACCCCCGCCCACCTGCGGCCGAAGCCCGGCGACCTGTGGCAGCTGCGCTTCGCCGCCGAGGCGCGGGGCCACGTGCGCGTCGAGCGCACCTGGCTGGTCGCCGACGGCGACGATCTCGACCTGGGTCCGATCGTGCTGCCGGCCGCGGCGGCCGTGCGCGGGCGCGTGGTCGACCCGCAGGGCAGCGCCATCACCGGCGCCGTGGTCGCCGCGTTCGCGCCGCCGTTCGGCCCCGAACGCACGCCGCGCGACAGCGCGTTCGGCGCGCTGGCGAAGACCGAGACCGCCAGCTTCTTCGGCCGCGGCAGCTACGCGCTGCGCGGGCTGCCGGCAGGGCCGCTGCAGGTGCAGGCGATGGCCGAGGGCTACACCAGCGCCGTGCGCTTCGTGCGGCTCGACGCCGGCGAGACCGAGCTGCCCGACCTCGTGCTCGCGCCCTGCCCGCCCCCGGACCGCACGGAGCGCGTGCAGACGGTCGTCGTGCTCGACCCGTCCGGCGCGCCGGTGCCGAACGCGGCGGTCTACCACCGCTGCAGCAACGGGCACGGCGGCATGTCGCGCACGTTCGACGACGGCCGCCAGCGGGTGCCGCTGGGCCAGGTGGGCTCCACCGCGCAGATGGCGCTGTGCGCGGTCGACCCCGACAGCCTGTTCACGCCGGCGTGGCAGCCCGACACGGCGATCGGCGCCGAGCCGATCGTGTTGCGGCTGACCAACGGCCGGATCGTCGAGGTGGTGCCGCAGCGGGACGGCGCGCCGCTCGCCGGCGCGCTGGTCGCCTGGAAGGCCGAGGCGCCCGCGCTCGGCGAGGACTACGTCACGGCCGACGCCGACGGCCGCTGGCGCTTCGCGCCGCCGCCGTTCGCGGCGCGGCTGGTCGTGCGCGCCAAGGGGCACGTGCCGTTCGAGTCCGCGCCGTACCTGGCGGGCGCGTGGCCGGAGCGCGTAGCCGTCGACCTGACCGGCGTGCAGCCGCTGACCGGCGCGGTGACCGCCGACGGGGCGCCCGTTGCCGGCGCCGACGTCGTGGTGCTCCGGCACGGCGCGCCGAGGTTGCAGAACGGCTTCCGCACCGATGGCTGGAACGGAGCGCCGCGGTTCGACGCGAAGACCGGCGCCGACGGCCGCTTCGCGTGGCACGACGACGGCGCCGCGGAGGTCCGCGTCCTGGTGCGCGCCACCGGCTTCGCGCCGTCGGTCAGCGAATCGGTCCACTACGACCCGGCCACCGGTCGGTCGCTGCCGCCGATCGAGCTCGCGCGCGGCGGCGCGCTCACCGGGCGGGTCACGCGCCGCGACGGCGCGCCGGTGCCGCGCGCGATCGTCGCCGCCAACCACCCGCTGTTCGGCGCCGTCACGACGGTGGCCTCGGCCGACGGGGTCTACGCGTTCGCACACCTCGCCGCCGGCGAGTACGAAGTCTCACCGACCGACGAACGGCTCGGCGACGACGTCTCGACGACGACCGTGACGGACGACGCCGCGGCGGCGCCGCTGCCGTTCGACGTCGCAGTGCGCGCGGGCGCGACGGCGCACCTCGACCTGTGCGTCGACGCCTTCGCCGTGCGCGTCGAGGTGGCCGCGGCGGCGGGCCTCGCGCTCGCTGGCTGGCGCGCTGCGCTGGTGCAGCCGCACACCGGCAGGTGGGTCGGCGAACCCGTGCCGCTGGTCGCCGGCCGCGCCGCGCTGCGCGGCTTCCGCCGCGGACCGCACCGCGTCGAGCTCATGGCGCCCGGCGGCCCGTTCGGCGCGGTGACGGTGACCGTCCCGTGCGCCCTCGACGCCGAACCGGCGACCGTCCGGGTCGACCTCGATCTCCGGCCCTGGCAGGGATCGCTGCCCTGGCCGGTCCGCCCCGAAGCCGGGCGGCACGTCTGGTTCCGCCAGCGCACGGGCGACGTCGAGATCGTCGCGGCCGGCGTGTTCGACCCGACGACCGGCACCGCCGACGTGGCGCTGGCCCCGCGCGGCCGGGTGCACGTGTCCCAAGGCGGCAGGAAGGTCGGCGAGTTGACGCTGGCGCGCTGAGCCGCAGGCCACCCGAGGAATCCGCGCGACCGTGTGACCTGGGGCCGGGTCGAGGCTATGGGCCCGGTCCGGCCCCCGCCGCGTTCCCGCTGCCGCACTGGAGATCCGCGATGCGCCCCCCGGTCCCGTTCCTGCTCCTGCTCTGTCCGTCTGCCCTGTCGGCCCAGGAGTGGGTCGCGGTCCATCCGCCCGCGCTGAGCGGCCACTCCGCCTGCTTCGACTGGCGCACGGGCGACCTCGCCGTGTTCGGCGGCGTCAGCTACGCCTACAACGCCCGGGTCTTCGACGACCTGTGGCGCTTCGACGGGCAGCGCTGGCACACGACGCCGCAGGACGGACCACGGCCCCCGGGCCGCATGGGCGCGTCGCTGGTGTGCGATTCGCTGCGCGGCCGGCTGGTGCTGTTCGGCGGCACGAACGAGACCGTGAACCTCGACGACACCTGGGAGTACGACGGCAGCGGCTGGACCCGCCTGGACATCGACGGCCCGTCGCCGCGCACGAGCGCGCCGGCCGTGTTCGACCTCGGTCGCGGCCGCGTCGTGCTGGTCGGCGGCTTCGCGTCGAGCCGGTGGGCCACCGACGCCTGGGAGTTCGACGGCGCGGCCTGGTCCGAGATCGGACCGGTGGTGATTCCGTCGCTCGCGCTCGCGCCGCCCAGCCTGGTCTACGACCTCGTGCGCGGCCGCACCGTGGCGATCACGCGCTCGCTCGCATCGTCCACCGCGGCGGAGACCTGGGAGTACGACGGCGTCGCGTGGACGCAGCGCGTGACCCCGACCGCGGTGCCGGTTCGCGTCGGCGGCGGCGCGATCTGGTACGACGCCGCCGCGGTGCGCACCAAGGTACTCACCGCGCTGCCCGACCCGACCCGCCCGCTCGAGGTGTGGTCGTACGACGGCGCCGACTGGCGGGTGGCCGCGCAGCCGTCCGACCGCGCGGGTCTGGGCGGGCACCCGGTCCACGACCCGCTGCGCGACATGCACTACCGCATCGACACGAACGAAGTGCGGACGCTCGACAGTGTCGACTGGTCGCCGACCGTGCTGGCGCGGACGCCGGCGGGCTCCACCCGCACGCCGATGATCTACGACGGCGCCCGCGACCGGATCGTGATGCTGCAGGAGTCCACCGCCGCCGTGAGCACCTGGGAGCACGACGGCGAACGGTGGCACCTCGCGGCGACCGCGGGGCCGCGCGGCACCAGCGCGTTCGTCTACGCGCCGTGGCTGCGGCGCGGCGTGCTGTTCCGCAGCGACCTGCAGTCCCCCGCGCTCGTCGGCGAGACCTGGAGCTGGGACGGTGCCGAATGGGCCCGGATACCGACCGCCGCCGCGCCGCGCACGCGCCAGCACACGGCGATGGCCGCCGACACCCGCCGCAGGCGCATCGTGCTGTTCGGCGGCTCGGACCGCGGCGACACCTGGGAGTTCGACGGCGCGACCTGGCGCCCCGGTCCGCCGCCGTCGGCGTCGACGCCGCCGGCGCGGTCGCTGCATGCGATGGTCTACGACCCGACGCGCGACCGCGTCGTCCTGCACGGCGGCAAGGCGCCGGACGGCCAGCTGCCGTTCCTCTACGGCGACACCTGGGCCTACCGCGACGGCGTCTGGACGCAGCTGCCGCCGCAGCAGCAGCCGGTCCCGGTGCGGGCCGGCCACAGCATGGTCTTCGATCCGGTCCGCGATCGCGTCGTGCTGTTCGGCGGCTGGCACAGCTCGTCGACGCCGTACGGCTACCGCGAGACCTGGGTGCTGCGTGACGACACCTGGTCGCGGCTCCTCCGCACCGCCGAGGTCCTGCCCGCAGACACCCATGGGCAGCGCACGCACGGCCTGGTGTTCGACCCTCGCCGCGGCGAGCCGGTGCTGCTCGGCTACGCGCTGACCGGGCTGCGCGACGACGCGCCGGTTGCGTCGCCGCTCGGCACGGGCTGCGGCACGGCCGCCCACGCGCCGCCGCGCCTCGCTGCGCTGGCCGGCCTCGAACCGGCGCTCGGCGGCGCCGTCGTGCTCGAACTGACCGACCTGCCCGGGTCGCCGGGCGCCGCGCTGCTGGCGATCGGCGACGGCATCGGTCGCTGGGGCGCGGCGGCGCTGCCGCTCGACCTCGACCTGCCGGGCGCCACGGGCTGCCAGCTGTGGATCGCGCCGCTGCTGACGCAGGGCCTGCCGCATCCGGGGTCCGCCGCGTCGCTGGTGTTGCAGGTGCCGGCCGACCCGCAGCTCGCGGGGCGCGTGTTCGGCGCGCAGGCGCTGGTGTTCGACGCCGCGACGGCGGGCGGCGTGGCCGGCCTCACCAACGCGGTCGTGCTGCGACCCAACTGACGGCGGCAGGGACGAGGCGGCGCTGCGGCCGCCCGGCGCTCACTGCATCGAGCCGACGGCGCGCATCATCTGGCCCTTGTGACGGGCCGCCTTGTTGGCGTGGATGATGTGGTGCTTGGCGGCCTTGTCGATGATCGTGCACGCGCTCTTCGCCACGGCGGCGGCCTTCTGCTTGTCGCCGGCCTGCACGGCAGCGGCCACCGCCTTCATCGCGGTGCGCATCGACGACGCCTTGGACTTGTTGCGGAGACGACGGGTCTCGTTCTGACGGATGCGCTTCCGCGCCTGGGGACTGTGGGCCATGTCGGTCGGGTCGGTTGGGTTGGTCGGTCGGGGTCGGTATGGGAAACGTCGGCGCCCTGCGGTCAGGACGCCTTGAGCTGGTCGACGCGCTTGGCGACGTCGCGGTAGCCGATGTCCTGCTCGAGGATGCGGCCGAAGTGCTGCAGCGCCACGTCGCGCTTGCCGAGCTGTTCGCACAGGGCGCCCATCTCGTACAGCGCGTCCTTCTGCAGCGGGCCGGTGCCGGCCGCCTGCAGCGCCTTCTCGAACTGGCCCAGCGCCAGGTCGGGCAGGTTCTTGCCGCGGAACGCCTTGCCGAGCAGGAACTGCGCCTCGGCCTTCTTGCGCGGGTCCTTGACCGCCTGCTGCAGCTCGGCGATCGCGGCGTCGTGGTCGCCGAGGTGCAGCAGCGCCTCGCCGAGCTGGTAGCGCAGGGCGAAGTCGGCCGGGTTGCGCTCGACGCGGCGGCGCATCTCGGCGGCCTTCGCCTCGTTCAGCGCGCGCTCGGCGGCCTCGGCCGCGGCGCCGTCGCCGCGCGCCAGCGCCTTCTGCACCAGCTTCTCCTGCAGCCGCAGGCGCAGCTCGCCGCAGAGGTCCTGCAGCTCGACGTCGCCGGGCGAACCCTGCACCGCGCGCTCGATGAGCTCGAGGGCGCCCGGCAGGTCCTTGTTCTGCTCGCGCAGCCGCGCCGCGCGCCGCAGCAGCGTCGGGTCCGACGCGTCGGCGCTGAGCTCGGCCTCGGCCTTCTTCAGCTCCTGCGCCAGCTCCTCGGGCGACAGCTGCAGGCGCGTCTGCTGCTCGAGCTTCTGCGCCAGCTTCTTGTCCTTGATCAGCTCGCGCGAGCTCTGCGCCGTCTCGATGCCGGTGGTCTTGAGCGCGCCCTCGGCGGCGAGGTTCTTGCGCGCCTTCAGCGACTCCTGGTCGCGCGGGTCGACCTTCAGCGCGGTCTCGTACATCTCGAGCGCCTCGTTGAGTCGCCCGGCCTCGTACAGCAACGCACCCGCCGCGCGCGCCGCCTCGATGCAGCGCGGCTGCTGCTGCGCGTAGGTCTGGTAGACCGCCAGCGCCGACTTGCGGTGCCCGGCCTTCTCCAGCGACTGCGCCAGCGCCAGGTTGGCGCCCTCGCTCAACGGGTCGAACGCCAGGTAGCGCTCGAACGCCTTGGCCGCGCCCGCGGCGCCGCCGCACAGCTTGAGCAGGTGGCCCGTCAGCAGGTGGACCCCGCCGCCGAGGACCGCCGTCAGCTTGCTCGGCTTCTGCTGCGCCGCCTTCTGGAACAGCGCCTTGCGCAGCCCCTCGCGCGCCTCGCCGTAGTCCGGCTGGATCTGCAGGACCTGCGAGTAGATCTTGACCGCCAGCGGATAGTTGCGCCGCTTGACGGCGTCCGCTGCGTTCTCGAGATGCTTGCCGAGGTCGACCATGGAGCTGGGGCAGGGCACGGGCCGGGGCCGGGCCGGTGCCGGGGAAAGGGGCGAGGACTCTACCGCCGCCCGGGGTCGCTGGCAACGCTCCCGGGGGCCGCGTCGCCCCATGGGGTGAGGCCCGACCCGCCCCCAGCCCGGACCCGGGGGCGGCCCGACCTGTCCCGCCCACCGGCAGAATGGGCTCGCCGAACGCTGGCCGGGCCTCGGGGGCGACAGGCCAGCGCCGGGCATCAGCCTACCGCCAACCGATCGTCACCGTGTGCGCCGCACTGAGCGCCGCGCCGAACGCGTTGGCCCACGGGTCCAGCGACACCGCCTGCAGGTGGAACCGCGCCCCGCGCAGGCTGGCGTCGTCCGGGATCGCCAGCTCGTGGACCGCCTGCCCGTAGGTCCCCGACAGCGCCGCGAACCGATCGGGCGCCACGTGCAGCAGGCAGCCCGGCATGCCCAGCGCCGACAGGTCGATCGGCAGCGGCACGCCGCCCGCCGTCGTCGTCGAGAACCCGAGCATCATCGCCCCGGTCGCGAACGGCAGCCCGGTCGCGGTCACCGACATCGTGTCGCCCGTCCAGGCGCCGGTCCACGCCTCGGTCAGTTCCAGCGCCGGCGTGCCGAGGATCCCCGGACAGCCGGGGGCGATGGTGTCGAACGCGGCGGGGTAGATGGGCTGGTAGCGATAGTAGTCGTTGAAGGTGGTATGGATGCAATCGCGCCTGCTGTGGTAGTACGGGGCCAGCCAGGCCGGTGCTGCCGCTACTGCCAAAGTCCACGTGCCACTGCCGCTCCGTTCCCAAACCTGGCGGAGTCCGTCCGCGGCTCTGCGAGCGATCAACACCTGGACTCCCCGAGCGCGATCGAACACGCCTAGACCGTCAGCGGTCGGACCACCGACCGACAAGTTCAACCAGGTGTGACCATCCCACTCGTAGGTGATCGAAGCGAACGACGGTGGGTTCGACGGCAAAGGCGCCTCGAGGTGCCTCCCGTAGACCACCAGGCAGTCGCGCGACTCGTCGTACATGAGGTTCTCGTACCAGGCGGTCAGACCGTTGATGCTGGCCGGCGGCGCACCCGGCGACACGACTTGTCGCCACGCAGCGCCGTTCCACTCCCACAGTTCGTTGTTGGGCGGCAAACCACCGAACATCATGCAAGTCCGTCGCGACCGGTGATAGACCATCTGTCCTGTCCGCGCAGTGGGCATCGCCCCGTCGAATGGCCGCCACCGACGCCCATCGTACTCCCAGGTCGACGGAGCTGGGGATGCTGCAAAGACGACGATTCGCCGACGCGCCTCGTCATAGGCGGTTGAAATCTGACCAATCGGTGGCCTCAGTCCGACGTTCTGCCAGGACGCACCGTCGTTCTCATAGGTGACTGCAGCAGGACCGGCGAACGAGAAGGACACGATGCGGTCTCGGCTACTGTCGTAGACCTGGGGCTCCCCGGCGTACTCCGGTCCAACGAGTCCTTCCAGGACGAAGTGCGTCGGCACCTGGGCCGGAACACCCGCCACCATCGACGCAAGGACGAGGACCGTCTTCACAACCCACCTCCGACGGTGATCCTGATGGCATTGGTCAGCGTGCCGTTGCCGATCCAGGCCTGAAGACCTGTGACCGTGCCCAGGAGGGCGGGTGTCACGGGGACAACCGGAAACTGCCAACGAGCGAAGCCGGCCGGCGAGGCGGACACCAGCGGCTCGAACACGACGGTGTTGGGGTCGAGGTGGAAGTCTCGCCGCGGCCACTGAGGAGTCGGTGGGTGCATCCCTCTTCGTCTCGCGATCGCCCACGCCGGGCACACGCGACATCGTCCGCGGAGCCTTCCCCACCGACAACCCCTGCCCACCGCATTCGGACCCAACGCGTTCGTGCGGCAGCTGCCGGCGAACGAGCGCGCCGTGCCGGCCGATTCGATAGCATGCGCGCCGATGTCGGCACCTCGCACCCAGGCCCACGACACGGACCCGATCGCCGAGCAGCGCCAGTTCGAGATCTGGTCGCGCATGTCGGCGACCGAGAAGTTCGCGGCGTTCGCGCAGCTGATGGCGATGGCGGACGCGTTCGCCGAGGCCGGGATCCGGAGGCTCCACCCGGATGCAGACGACCGCGAAGTCTTCCTGCGCCGCGCAGCGCGCACGCTCGATCGCGCCACCATGATCGCGGCCTACGGCTGGGATCCCGCTGCGCACCGCTGATGCAGGCTCCCTTCGTCGAGCCGCTGCGTGAGGTCGTCGCGTGCCTCGACCGGCTGGGAGTGCCGTTCTTCGTCGCCGGCTCGGTCGCGTCGACGATGCACGGCGAGATCCGCACGACGCAGGACGTCGACCTGGTCGTGGAACTCGACGAGCCGCGGGTCCGAGCATTGGTCGAGGCGCTGCAAGACCGGTACTACGTCGACGAGGCGAGCGTGGTGGATGCGGTGCGCCGGCGCAGCTCGTGCAACCTGATCCATCTCGCGACGGCGTTCAAGGTCGACTTGTTCGTCCGCCGCGAGCGCCCGTTCAGCCGGTCGGAGATGGCGCGCCGCGAACGCGTCGCCGTCGGTGGACTGACCCTGCCGATGGCGACGGCCGAGGACTGCGTGCTGACCAAGCTCGAGTGGTTCGAGAAGGGAGGGCGCGTCTCGGACCGACAGTGGCGCGACGTGCTCGGGGTGATCAAGGGCCGCGGCGACCGCCTCGACGTGGGCTACCTGCGTCGGTGGGCCGCTGAACTGGGCCTCCGCGAACTGCTCGACCGCGCGCTTCACGAGGCGGCGCACCCCGGGTAGCCCGGCCCGCTCGGCGGCGGCAGCCGCCCGCCGACCTCGAGCTCGACGGCGCGCCCGGAGCGGCACTGCCTTGACCCCCCGCGCGGCCCCGGCGAAGGTACCCGCCCGGCGGTTCGGCTCGCCGATCCGCGCGCCGAGCCTACCCGCCCCCCTGCATGGAATCCCAGGCCACCCCCCTCACCGTCGTCGTCTACCCCGACCCCGTGCTGCGCCGCGGCGGCCAGCCCGTGACCGCGTTCGGCCCGGAGCTGAAGGAGCTCGCGGCGCGCATGTTCGAGGCGATGTACGAAGAAGGCGGCGTCGGCCTCGCCGCGCCGCAGGTGGCGATCGAGCACAAGCTGCTGGTGCTGAACCCCAGCGGCAGCAAAGACGACCGCGGCGGCGAGCTGGTGCTGCTGAACCCGCGCATCACCCGCAAGAAGGGGCGCGAGTACGGCGAGGAGGGCTGCCTGTCGTTCCCGGGCATCTACGCCGAGGTCGAGCGCTTCGTCGACATCACGGTGACCTACCAGGACCTGGACGGCGCGGAGCAGACGCTGACGGCGTCGGACTGGCTGTCGCGCATCATCCAGCACGAGCTGGACCACCTCGAGGGCGTGCTGTTCGTCGACCGGCTGAGCCCGGCCGACAAGCTGCGCGTCCGCGGCAAGCTCGAAGAGCTCGAGGAGCGCTACGCGCGCCGCTGACGCGCGCGGCGGCACCCCGTGCGCCTGATCGAAGGCCTCGACGCGCTGCGCGCGCTGGACCTGCCGGCGCTCGTCGGCGACGGACCGCAGAGCCGGTCGGTGGTCGCGGTCGGCGTGTTCGACGGCGTGCACCTCGGCCACCAGCGCCTCCTGCACGAACTGCTGGAGATGGCGTCGGACCTGCAGGGCGTGCCGACGGCGATCACGTTCCGCAACCACCCGGACCAGGTGCTGCACGGCGCAGCCCCGCCGCTCCTGGTGTCGGTGCCGCACCGGCTGCGCCTGCTGCGCCGCGCCGGCGTGCTGCGGCTGGTGCTGCTCGACTTCGAACCGCGGCTGCAGCAGCTCTCGGCGCGCGAGTTCGCCGAGGACCTGCTGGTGCGGCGCCTGCGGACGAAGGGCCTGCTGCTCGGCTACGACTCGGCGCTCGGCAAGGACCGCGAAGGCACCCCCGAGCGCTTCGCCGCGCTCGGCCGCGAGCTGGGCTTCGCGGTGCGCACCGGACAGACGTTCGCGGTCGACGGCGGCACCGTGTCGTCGACGGCGATCCGCAACGCGATCGCCGCGGGCGACCTGCAGCAGGCGCAGCGCCTGCTGGGCCGGCCGCCGTCGGCGTTCGGCGAGGTGCTGCACGGCGACGGCCGCGGCCGGCCGCTGGGCTTCCCGACCGCCAACGTGGTGCCGCAGTCGGCGGTGCTGCCGCCGCACGGGGTCTACGCGGTCGAGGCGATCGTCGACGGCCGCGCCATCGCCGGCGTCGCAAACCTCGGCGTGCGGCCGACGTTCGCCGACGCCGACCACACGCCGGTGCTGGAGGTGCACCTGTTCGACTTCGAGGGCGACCTGTACGGGCGCGACATCGAGGTCGCGTTCATCGCCTACCTGCGCCCCGAGCGGCGCTTCGCGTCGGCCGACGAACTGCGCGCGCAGATCGCCCGCGACGTGGCGCAGGCCCGCGAGCGGCTGCGGGCCTGAGCGGCCGGCGGCCCCGGAGCGGCCTCCCGCCGGCGGGGGTCGGGGCCGGGGGAAATTCCCCGCCAAACCACCCGAGCCGGTGTCGGACCCCCGCAGGCAGGGTCAATAAGCGGCCATGCGCATCCCCCTCGTGGCAACTCTCCTTGCCGTCTCGACCGGCGTGCCGGTCCTCGCCCAAGCCAATGCGATCGCCGGTGCGGACGTCCAGATGTACGACGTCTTCGGACCGACCTACTACGGTCGCCGTGGCGCCGCCTTCCCCAACGGGGAGGTCGGCTTCAACTTCGGTCACTCCATGTGCAACGGCGGCAGCGCCAACCTGCCGTGGACGGGCGGCGCGTTCGGCAGCGTGATGCTGGACACGTTCCCGAAGATCGCCTCGCTGCTGGTGCGCGAGAGCAACGGCCGCATGGTGCAGATCTCCGATCGCTCGTTCTGCAAGCACTCGCGCACCGCGTTCAACTTCGCGAGCGGCCCGTGCGCACCCTGCCAGTCGGGCCCGTCGCAGACGTGGCGCACCGGCTGCAGCGACACCTATTCGAGCGGCTTCAGCTCACTGAGCTCGCTGGGCCCGACCGAGGAGATCGACCCCTGGCTCGGCACCTGGGATCCGTTCGGCAGCTACTTCGACCGCGGCGTGCCGGAGGACACCGGCCCCACCGGCAACGACGGCATTCGCAACACGGTCAGCAACAACGGCGACCCGATCCAGGGCCGCATGGAGATCGGCGAGGCGGACCTGAACACGCCCGGCACGTTCTACGGCCAGATGCACCTGGTGATGATCGGCGAGCCGGTCGCCAACCGCATGGACAACCAGGCCTCGCGCGAGATGTCGTTCTCGTTCAACGGCTCGAGCTGGTCGGGCTCCGCGCTCGGCACCACCGTGCAGGGCCCGGTGCTGACGCGCTGGACCGGCGCGCAGTGGGCCTACGGCCAGAACGGCAACGACGACGGCCGCTTCATGGTCGCGTGGAAGGTCACCGGCCCCGTCAATGGCTTGTGGCACTACGAGTACGCGGTGCACAACCTGGACAACAACGGCGCCGGCGCGGCCTTCCGCATCCCGGTCTGCGCCAACGCGCAGGTGCTCAACGCCGGCTTCCACGACATCGACCGCGACCCGCTCAGCGACTGGACGATGACGCGCGTCGGCAACGAACTCGTGTGGCAGGACAACACCGGCAACAACCCGCTGTACTGGAACACCCTCTACAACTTCTGGTTCGACAGCGACGCCGCGCCGCTGTCCGCGACGGCGACGATGGACCGCGCGTTCCCCGGCCCCGGGGCGCTGCAGGTGCAGATCGGCGGCATCGAGGCGCCGGCCATCCTCGGCAGCCAGTACCTGGGCGACGGCTGCGGCGCGCCCGCGCCGAGCCTCGGCAGCAACAGCATGCCGACCGTGCCGAACCCCTCGTTCGCGCTCGAGGTCAACACGACGCCGTTCCAGGCGATCATCCTGGTGCTCGCCACCCAGCCGGCCACCGTCCCGCTCGGCAACGGCTGCACGCAGTTCCTGGACCTGAACACGGTCGCGACCACCTACTTCGGCCTCAGCGACACCAGCGGGCTGATCGGCTGGAGCCTGCCGATCCCGGCCGGCTTCCCACCGGGTGACGTCTACTGTCAGGCAGCGCAGCTCGTGAACGGCGGCCCGTGGCTCAACAGCATCGCGCTGTCGAACGGCCTGCGGCTGCGCGTCGGCGCGACGGGCTGTCAGTAGGCTGGCGGTGCAAGCAGGCGCGCTGAGCGCGCCTGCGCACCGCGCGCGCGGACGCGGTCCGCGCGCCGGAGGCGACCGACGACATGGGCGCGGGGATGCAACACCCGCGACGCGCGCATCCGCGAGACTCGGTGCGCATCTGCTCCGGATGCCGCAGCGGCCGGGCCGGCTGGCACGCGCCGCGCCGGCATGCTGCGGTGCAAGCAGGCGCGCACGGCGCGCCTGCGCACCGCGCGCGCGGACGCGGTCCGCGCGCCGGAGGCGACCGACGACATGGGCGCGGGGACGCAACACCCGCGACGCGCGCATCCGCGGGACTCGGAGAGCATCCGCTCCGGGGGCGCAGCGGCCGGGCCGGCTGGCACGCGCCGCGCCGGCATGCTGCGGTGCAACCAGGCGCGCACGGCGCGCCTGCGCACCGGGCGCGCGGACGCGGTCCGCGCGCCGGAGGCGTCCGACGAC
>JBFWWV010000014.1:45022-165442 GCA_050245995.1 Planctomycetota bacterium
CGGGGGCGCAGCGGCCGGGCCGGCTGGCACGCGCCGCGCCGGCATGCTGCGGTGCAACCAGGCGCGCACGGCGCGCCTGCGCACCGGGCGCGCGGACGCGGTCCGCGCGCCGGAGGCGTCCGACGACTCGGGCGCGGGGACGCAACACCCGCGACGCGCGCATCCGCGGAACTCGGAGAGCATCCGCTCCGGGGGCGCAGCGGCCGGGCCGGCTGGCACGCGCCGCGCCGGCATGCTGCGGTGCAAGCAGGCGCGCACGGCGCGCCTGCGCACCGGGCGCGCGGACGCGGTCCGCGCGCCGGAGGCGTCCGACGACTCGGGCGCGGGGACGCAACACCCGCGACGCGCGCATCCGCGGAACTCGGAGAGCATCCGCTCCGGGGGCGCAGCGGCCGGGCCGGCTGGCACGCGCCGCGCCGGCATGCTGCGGTGCAAGCAGGCGCGCACGGCGCGCCTGGCACCGCGCGCGCGGACGCGGTCCGCGCGCCGGAGGCGTCCGACGACTCGGGCGCGGGGACGCAACACCCGCGACGCAGGCATCCGCGAGACTCGGAGAGCATCCGCTCCGGGGGCGCAGCGGCCGGGCCGGCTGGCACGCGCCGCGCCGCGATGCAGCATCCGCACAGTGGCACCGAGCGCGCGTCACGGCGCGTGCGGGCCGGACCGGGCCGCTGCTGCGGCCACGACGTTCGGCAAGGGTCGCGCTTTGCGCCCCGCGAAGGCGGGGGGCGCAAAGCTGAATGCCTGGGCAGCCGCGACTGGAACGGCGACCGCCCAGCGCGCGGCTTCGGCTTGCTCGCTGGCGCTCGCATCGCGCGCCGCGGCATCCGCGCAGAAGGCCGGTGCGTTCCGCAGAAGGCCGGTGCGTTCGTCGTCGAGCGGTGTGCTTCGGACGGGAGCTCGGGCGGGCGTGCTCTGGAGCCGGCCGAGGTCGGGGCTAGGCGGACGGGGACGGTGGCTGGGTTCGGGTCCTTGCGCGGGCTTCCTGGAGGAACAGGAGGAGGACCATGCCGACGCCGACGACGAGGAGTTGGCTGTGCAGGTGGCGCCACCAGACGACGGGCTCGAGGTCGCCGGCGACGGGCGGCGGCGGAGACCAGAGGAACGCGTAGCCGGCGCGGAAGGCGATGGCGCCGTCGGCGAGGTCGATGCGGAACAGCCAGGGCGGGGTCGCGGCCATCGCGGCCATGAGGAGGAAGCAGGTCCAGGCCGTGCGCCGTTGCTCGCTGGAGAACGCCATGCGCGCTGGGACGGCGGCGGTGTGCCGGGCTTCCGCTTCTTGCGGCCGCGGTCGCGTGGGCGACGGCAGCGACGGGGCGCCGGCGCTAGCATGGCGGCTCGACATTTCTGCCCGCCGGCAACAGGCGCCGGAGCGCGCCGGCCACAGGCCCTGACGCATGACTTGCCGCTGCCAACGCCGCCGCGTGGTCGCCGCCGTGCTGGCGGGCGCGCTGGCGGCGTGGGCGCCGGCGCAGTCGCTGCTGCGCCACCTGCCGGACGCGTGCCCGGTGGCGATCGAGACGGGCGCCGGCGATGCGCTGGTCCGTGGGCTGCAGGCGGCGCTGCTGCCGCTGCCCGACGGCGTGCCGGAGGACGTGCGGGCGCAACTGGCCGCAGCACTGCTCGCGGCGCGTGCGTTCCTGGGCGCGGACTTCACGGAGTTGGCGCGGCAACTGGCCGGCGGCGGCGCGGCGCTCGGGCTGATGCCGGGCGGACCGCGCGGACGACCGCTGCCGCTGCTGGTGCTGCGTCCCGACGACATGGCGGCGGCTACTGCGTTCCTGGCGCGGTTCGGCGAACGCGTACATCGCGTCGCGCACGACGAGTTGCTGCTGTTGAGCGCGTCGGCCGACGGCCTGCGGCTGCTGCAGGCGCAGGCGGCGGCGCCGAGCGGGCGCTGGGCCGCGCGTGCCGCCGACGCGGCGGCGCCGCCGCCGGGAGCGCTGCGCGCCACCGCCGACCTCGACGCCCTGCGCGCGCTGCTGCCGGCGCTGCGCGGGATCGACGCGAAGACGGCGCACGGCGCGGCGCGCGTGTTCTCCGCACCGCTGCTGCACGCCGTGGCGCGCGCGACCCGCCTCGACGCGACGCTGCGCGCCGACGCCCTTGGGTTGCAGCTCCGGGCCCGACTCGATGCCAGCGCCGCGGACTCGCGCTGGCGCGAGCTCGAGCCGGCCGACGGCGGCGACCACGCGGCGCCGGCGCCGCCGCCGGACGCGCTGTTGCTGCTCGCGCTCGACCGGTCGCTGCTGCGCGTGCTCCAGGAGCCCGACCGCTACCTCGACGAGAGCGGCGCGCTCGCCGTGCAGTCGTTCCTGTCGGTGGCCGACCAGGTCGACGGCAGCGCGACGTCGTTCGCCGCCGACGTCCTCGGCAGCCTGCGCGAGCCGGCGACGCTGTACGCGGTGCCGACGCCCGCCGATGTCCTCGACGCGCCGCCGCCGCTGCGGCTGCCCGGGGTGGCGCTGTGCGCCGAGTTGGCGCCGGGCCGCGACGAACAGGACCTCGGCCGCACGCTCACCGCGTTCTCGATCCTCGTCAACCAGCAGCGCGCGCAGCGGCAGCAGGCGCCGTTCCGCGTGCGCAGCGTCCGCGACGGCGCGGTGCGCGGCCTGTGCGCCGAACCGCCGCCGTGGCGCGGTCCGGGCCTGCCGCCGACCGAGCAGGGGCTGTCGCCGACGGTGCTGTACGGCCACGGCCACGTGGTCCTGGCGAGCACCGAGGTCGCGGCGCGCGCGGTGATGGAGCAGGTCGCGGCGGGCGCGCGGGTGACCCTGCGCGGCTCCGCGCTGCGGCTGCGCGGCCCGGCGATCGCCGCGGCGCTGCTGCAGAACCGCGGCCCGATCGAGCTGGCGCGCCGGCTCGACGAAGGCGACACCGCCGAGCAGGCCGCGCGCTTCGTGGCGACGCTGGCCGGAGTGCTGCAGGGGATCGCCGCGCTCGACGTCGCTCTGGGCGGCGACGACGCCGCCACCACGCTGGACCTAGACCTGCGTCGGAGCGCGCCGTGACCGACCCGCTGGCGCCGTTCGCGCCCGACGCGCGCGATCCCTTCGACCTGGGGAAGGCCGGGCACCTGCTGCGCCGCGCCGGCTTCGGCGGCGCGCTGCGCGAGCGCGAGCGGCTGGTGCGGCTCGGCGTCGAACGCGCCGTCGACCGCGTGGCCGACGCGGCGGCCGGCGGCCCCGCCGACGCGCTGCTCGACGAGGCGATCGCGCTGGGCGACATCGACCGCATCCGCGGCTGGCGCGTGCTGCGGGCGCTCGAGTGCCGCGCCCCGCTGCGCGAGCGCATGAGCGTGTTCTGGCACGACCACTTCGCGACCGGCAACCAGAAGGTGCTCGACCCGCGCGCGATGGCGCTGCAGCTGGCGACCTTCGACCGGCTCGGGCTCGGGCGCTTCGGTGACCTGTGCCGGGCGATGGCGCGCGACCCGGCGCTGCTGCGCTGGCTCGACAACGACAGGAACCGCAGGGAGCAGCCGAACGAGAACTTCGCGCGCGAGCTGCTCGAGCTGTTCACGCTCGGCCGCGGCGGCGGCTACGACGAACGCGACGTGCGGGAGGCGGCGCGGGCGTTCACCGGCCACGAGGTCCACGACGGCGCGTTCGCGCTGATCGCGGCGCGGCACGACGCCGGCGAGAAGCAGGTCCTCGGCGCCCGCGGCGCCTTCGCCGGCGACGACGTGGTCGCGCTGGCCGTCGCGCGCGACGAGTCGGCGCGGTTCCTGGCCGGCAAGTGGCTGCGGCACTTCGTGCACCCGGAGCCCGAGTCGGCGTGGGTCGACGCCCTGGCGCAGCGCTACCGCGACACCGGCCGCTCCGTCGGCGCGACGCTGCGGACGCTGCTGCGCAGTCGACTGTTCTTCGCCGCGAGCATCCGCCGCACGCGCATCAAGAGCCCGGCCGACTTCGCCATCGGCCTGGTGCGCGCACTGGCGCTGCGCGAGCCGCCGTCGCGCGTGGCGCGGGCGATGGCGCGCATGGGCGAGCGCTGGCTCGAGCCGCCGTCGGTCGAGGGCTGGCACGGCGACCGCGCCTGGCTGTCGCCGGCGACCTTCCTGCTGCGCGCCAACTTCGCGGCCGAGGTGCTCGGGCGCCCGCGCCGCGACCGGCCGGACCCGGCCGATCTGCTCGCGCAGGCCGACACTCCGGACCGGCGCGCGGACCTCGCGTTGCTGCACCTGCTCGACGGGGACGCGTCGCCGGACGGCCGCGAGCGGCTGCGCGCGTTCGCGGCGCGCGCCCCGGCCGGACCCGACGGCGCCCGGGCGCTGCTGCACGCCACCACCCTGTTGCCGGAGTACCAGCTGCTGTGACGCCCCGACCCGACCCCCGCGCGGACGGCGACCTCGATCGACGCGCGTTCCTGCGCGGCGCGCTGGCGGCGCCGATCGCGCTGCCGTTGACCACGGCGCTCGGCGGCGGCGGCCTGTGGCTGCCGCGCGGCGAACGGCGCACGCTGCTGGTGCTCGAATTGCAGGGCGGCAACGACGGCCTCAACACGGTGATCCCGGTCGACGACGCCGACTACGCGCGGCTGCGGCCGACGCTGTCGGCCGTGCGCCGCGGCGCGCACGCGCTGGCGCCGGGCCTCGCGCTGCACCCGGCGCTGCAGCGCCTCGCGGCGCGCCTCGGCCGCGGCGACGGCGCCGTGGTGCACGGCGTCGGTCCCGCCGCGCCGGACCGCTCGCACTTCCGCAGCCGCGACGTCTGGTACACCGCCGATCCGTCGCACGACCGGGTCCGCGCCGCCACCACCGGCTGGCTCGGCCGGGCCGCCGACCTGCTGGCGGCCGCGGGCGCAGGCATGCCGGCCGCCAGCCTCGGCGACGTCGAAGTGCCGCTGCTGCTGCGCAGCCGGTCGGTCGTCGTGCCGGGCCTCGCGCGCGCCGAGGACCACACGCTGCGGGCGCCGGGCGGCGGGCCGGCCGGGGAAGCCCTGCGCCGGCTGGTCGCGGGCGACGCCGCGGCGGACACCGGCGCCGGACGCGACGATCCCGACGACGGGGCGCTGGCGTTCGCGTCCGCCATGGCCACAGCGGCGCTGCAGCAGGCCGAGACCCTGCAGGCGCGGCTGCAGCGCTACCGGCCGGCCGCGGACTACCCCGACACCGACCTCGGTCGCGCGCTGCAGCTGGCGGCGCGGCTGGCGATCGGCGGCGCCGGCACGCGCCTGCTGCACACGGCGCACGGCGGCTTCGACACCCACGCGCAGCAGCTGCCGACGCACGACGGCCTGCTGCGCCAGCTCGACCGCGCGCTCGACGCGTTCCTGCGGGACCTCGAGGGCCACGACCGCCTCGGCGACACCGTGGTCCTGGTGCACTCCGAGTTCGGCCGCCGCGCCCAGGAGAACCTCAGCCTCGGCACCGATCACGGCGCGGGCGCGCCGGTGTTCGTGCTCGGCGGCGGCGTGCGCGCCGGCGCGCACGGTCAGCGCCCCGACCTGGCGCGCCTCGTGGACGGCGACGTGCCGGCGACCACCGACTTCCGCGCGGTCCATGCCGACCTGCTGCGGTGGCTCGGCCTCGCGCCCGCACAGGTGATCGCCGACGCGCCTCTGCCGCTCGGGCTGCTGCCGGCGTGAGCGCGCGGCGTCAGCGCGGCGCGGTCGCCCTGCCGGCGGCGGCGCGGTAGCGCGCGAGCCGTTCCTTGTAGTTCGGCGCCTCGCCGCCGCGCTCGATCGCCAGCTGCTGCAGCTCGACGGCCTCGTCGAGCCGGCCGTTGCGGTACATCGCCAGCGCCGCGGTGTCGAACTCGAAGCCCTCCATCGCAGAGCGCTGCTCCAGCATGCGCTCGACCAGCGCCAGCGCGAACGCGTCGAACCGGCCGCAGGTCGGCAGGTCGGTCATGAAGTACCAGGCGTCGTTGTTGAGCGTCACGCGCCCCGGCGCCTGATCCATGTAGCCGACGGCGATGTCGCGCGCGGCCTCGCGGTCGCCGCGGCACTTCAGCGTGAACTGGTAGCGCGCCGCGGTCCACGAGCGCAGGTCGGCGCCGCCGTTGCGCGCGGTCTCGAGCGCGCGGCTGCCGAGGTCGACGTGGATCTCGGGCACCGCCGCCTGGGTCAGGATCTCGACGAACTCGAGCGCGGCGTTCGGCACGCTGCGCACCTTGGCGGCCAGCTGGTGCGACAGGATGCCGACGCGACGCCCGTCGTCGGCGCGGACCAGCGCCCGCAGCAGCGTCAGCTGCACGCGGAGGTCGGCCGGGAACGCCTTGGCCGCCGCGGTCAGCGGCTCGACGAGGCGCGGCGGCAGCGTCCGCTCCAGCGGATCGCCGCGGAGCGCCAGGTCGGCGAACGCGGCCAGCGCGCGCGGCTCGGCCGGCAGCGCCGCGAGCGCGGCGGCGACCGTCTCGGCCGCGGCCGCCGCGTCGCCGAGCTTCTGCACCTGCGTCAGGTAGCAGAGCCCCCACGACGGACCGTCGGTCGGGCAGTCCTGCAGCAGTTCGCGCGCCAGCTGCAGCATGCGCGCGCCCTCGCCGTCGCCGAACTCGCCCAGCAGCTGCAGACGGCGCCGCCACTGCTCGGCGGACGTCGCGGGCTCGAGCCCGCCCTGCAGCGCGGCGCCGACCGCCGCGACCATGCCGTGCGCCGGCCGGCCGACCCAGCGGACGGTGTCCGCCGCGCACAGCGCGACGTAGAAGTCGAGCTGGTTGCCCAGCCAGCGCTGCCGGTTGGCGCCGTCCGCGTCGATGCCGAGCGGGATCCCTTGGAGCGCCGCCGGCACCGCGTCGCCGTCCGCGGGCGTCGGGACCACCAGCACCACCTGCAGGCCGTCCGCGCCGAAGCGGCGCTGCAGCTGGTGCAGCACGTCGGCGTCGAGCGCGGCGTTGGCCAGGCTGCGGTGGAAGGCGATCACGCGCGACCCGCCGGCGCCGCCGTCGGGGGCCGGCCCCTTCCAGGTCAGCTCCAGCGCCGGCGTTGCCTGGCCGGGGTGCACCTGCGACGGCAGCAGGCTCGAGAACAGGACGAACGCGATCGGGAGGCGGGACATCCTCCGGGACATCGGCCGGTCGCCGCACGGTGCCGGAGTCCAGTTCGGGACGGCGGCGGCGGCGGTCAGCGGTCGCGGGTCGGTGCCGGGGCCTTCTGCTGCTGACGCTCCAGCGCCGCCTCGAACCGGCGCAGGCGGCCCTGGTAGCGCGGGTCGCCGGCGGCGGCCTGGGCCGCGCGGGTCTGCAGCTCGACCGCGCGCTGGTAGCGACCGTTCAGGAACATGACCAGCGCCACCGTGTCCATGTTGCCGTACGACATGCGATCGCCGTCCTGCTCGACCATGGTCTCGACCTGCGCCAGCGCCAGCGTCGGGAACCGCCCCATCGACGGCAGCTCGGTCGACAGGTACCAGGCGTCGTTGTTCAGGCTGTTGGACCAGCCGCCGCCGGCGCGGTAGCGCTGCAGAACCGGGCCGGTGTCGCCGCCGCAGCGGGCGACGATCTCGTGCTCGGCGGCGAACGCCCAGCGCGCGTCGACGTCGCCCGCGCGCGCGCGCGCCAGGGCCCGCTCGGCGAGATCGCGGTGGGCCGCGGGCTCTTCCGCCTCCATCAGGGTCTCGGCGAACACCAGCTGGTCCAGCGGTCGGCCTTCCAGCAGCTTCGGCAGCACGGCCGCCACGCGCCCGGCCATGCGGTCCTGACCGGCGCGCAGCAGCGCGCGCAGGTAGACCAGCTGCGTCAGCACGCCGTCGGCGGCGCCGGCGGCCGCCGGCGCCAGCGCCATCGCCAGGCGCTGCGCCATCGCCCGGTCGGTGCGATCGCCGCGCAGCGCCAGGTCGGCGAACACGACCAGCGGCACGCTCTCGCCCGCCAGCTGCTCGAGCGCGCGGTCGAAGGTCGCGCGCGCCGCCGCGTAGTCGCCCTGCGACCACCAGTGGAACAGCAGCTTGCCGCCGTGGGTGCGACCCGACAGCGGCAGCTTCTGGACGCAGTGGTCGAACGGCTCCTGCGTCTGGCCGCCGTCGCCGGCGGCGTACAGCAGCGAGTCGATCAGGTCGTCGACCTCGCCCGGTGCGGTGCGCTCGACCTCGCCGTCGAGCGCCGCCTCGAGCCGGTCCCGCGCGCCGTCGACGTGGCCCCAGGCCACCACCGGCTCGCCGCCGCCACCGCCCGCCATCAGCGCGCATTCGACCGGCGCCAGCATCGCCCCTTCGGGCAGCTTCAGGTCGACGACGTCGAAGCCCGGCTTTGCCGCCGCGACCGGCGCGGCGTCGGGCGCCGCCACCACCACGCGCACCGCTCGGTCGGCGTAGCGGCTCTGCAGCTCGGCCAGCCAGGAGGCGTGGTCGGGCAGCAGCGCGGTCGGGCTGGCGTAGGTGACCCACAGGGTCCAGCGCGGCTCGCCGGCCGGCCGCTCGCGCACGTGCAGCAGCCGCCCCTCGCCCCAGCGCGTCCCCGGCGCCGGCGGTTCCTGCGCCGGCGACTCCTGCGCCGCGGCGGCGCCGCACGCGCCGAACGCCGCGACCAGGGAGACCAGCAGCTTCGCCTTCACGAGGTGCGTGCGCATCGCGGCCCGATCATCGCCGGGAACGCGCGGCGGCGCTACTTCCCCGGCGCCGCCGGTCGGGCATCGGGCCCGCCCGCGAACATCCCGGCCTCACGCATGCGGCCGGTCAGCTCGTCGAGGATCTGCTGCAGCGCCAGCGACAGCGCCTGCACGGCCGCGTCGGCGCCATGGCCCTGCAGCGGCCGTTCGGCCGCGAACTCCTGCGCGAACACCACGCCGTCCTGGTCCTCGACCCAGAACTCCACCACCGCGCGCGCGAACGCGCGCTCGCCCTGGAGCGTCTCGGCGAACTCGACCACGCGGCCGCGCAGCGTGCGGTCCTCGGGACCCGGGTCGGCGGCGCCCTTGACCAGCGTGAACATCCGCGAACGCGTGAGCCCGAGCATCACCGCGTCGGTGATCAGCCGGTCCAGCGGCGCGACCCAGCGCTGCAGCTCGCGCTGCTCGAGGTGCAGCCCGGAGGCCAGCACCAGGCAGTCGCCCGGCATCGCGTTGCCGAGCTGCAGGTCGGCGACGCGCAGGACGCCGCCGCGCGGCAGCTCGCCGCCGGCCTGCACCGGCAGGTCGAGCCGCCAATAGTGTTCGCGCGGCAGCTCGACGCTGCCGCAGCCAGGGAGCGCCGTGAGGAGCGCCAGCAACGGGATCGTGGACGGGCGCATCATCGTTCTCCTCCGGCCGGCGCGGCCGGCCTCGTGACTCCGAACAACAGGCTGTCGGGCGCGAGCCGCAGCTGCCGCATCAGGTTGCGCAGCTCGTCGAGCGAGCCGCGCGCCAGCGTCAGCGCCGACTGCAGCGGCGGTCGCAGCGAGGCCATCAGCGACCGGCCCTCGGCGGCCGCGGCGTCGAGCGACGCGAGCGCGGCGCGGGCGTCGGTGATCGCCTCCAGTCCCCGCGGCAGCAGCTCGTCGCTGGCCGCGTCGGCGGCGCGCTCGAGCGCCGTGACCGCGCCCTCGGCGCGCGTCAGCAGCTGCCGGCCGTGGTCCATCGCCGCCGGCAGCTCGGCGGTGACGCGGTCGAGGTTCTGCAGGATCGCCGCGGCGTGCGCGCGGTTGTCGTCGTTGAGCAGATCGGCGCCGCGGTCGAGCAGCGTGTCGAGCTGCGCCAGCAGCTCGGTCATCTGCGGCACCAGGTCGGGCAGCGTCTTGGTGGTCAGCTGGTGGATCGGATCGGCCTTGGGCTGGATGAACGTGCCCGGCCGCAGCGCCGTGCCCTCCCTGCCGTAGCCCTCGAGCTCGACGGTGACCTGGCCGGTCACCAGCAGCCGGTCGAGACGCGCGCGCGTGATGTCCTGGATCTCGGCCTTGGTCGGGTCGACGCTGAGCTCGACCAGCGTCCGGCCGTTCTGGAAGCGGATGTCCGCCACCATGCCGATCGGCACGCCCTGGAAGTTGGCCTTGCTGCCGACCACCATGCCCTTCACGTTCTCCTCGAACAGGATGAAGTAGCTGACGGTGTCGTTGCCGAGCACGCCCTGCAGCACGAAGCCGAGCAGCGAGAGGAACGCGCCGCCGGCGATCAGCGCCAGCATGCCCAAACGAAAGCGTCTGCCGCCGTGCATCGGGTCAGATCTCCATCAACGTCGCGACGTCCATCCCGCGGCCCGAGCTCTCGTTCATGCGGCGCTCGATGAAGTCGCGGATCCTGGGATCGGGGCTGTTCCACACCTCGTCGCGCTCCCCCAGCGCGGCGACGCGGCCGTCGAGCAGCACGACGATGCGGTCGGCGATCTCGTAGGCCGACGGCAGGTCGTGGGTCACGACGACCATCGTGATGCCGAACACCTTGTTCAGCTTGCAGATCAGGTTGTCGACCTCGGCCGCCGTGATCGGGTCGAGCCCGGCCGACGGCTCGTCGAAGAACACGATCTCCGGGTCGAGCGCGATCGCGCGCGCGATCGCCGCGCGCTTCTTCATGCCGCCCGACAGCGAGCTCGGCAGCAGGTTGGCCGCGTGCAGCAGGCCGACCATCTCGAGTTTCATGCGCGCGGTCGCGTGGATCACGCGCTCGGGCAGGTCGGTGTTCTCGCGCAGCGGCAACATCACGTTCTCGATCACCGACAGGCTGCCGAGCAGGGCGCCGCCCTGGAACGACAGCCCGGTGCGCTGGCGCAGCTCCTGCAGCTGCCTGGGCGACGCGCGGTAGATGTCCTGGCCGTCGACGGTGACCGCGCCGAGCGGCGGCTCGAGCAGGCCGCACAGGTGGCGCAGCAGGGTGGTCTTGCCGCAACCCGACGGCCCCATCACCACGAACACCTCGCCGCGGCGGATCGCCAGGTCGATGCCGTGCAGCACCGTGCGCTCGCCGAACACGCTGGTCAGCGCCACCGCGCGCAGCAGGTCGTCGGTCCGGCGCCGCGACGCCGGCTGCAGCTGGCTCGAGAGCGATGCCGTCATTGCATCACCAGGCGCTGGAAGGTCACGAACACGGCGTCGATGACGATGATCATGAAGATGCCCATCACCACCGCGTTGGTGGTGGCGCGCCCGACGCCCTCGCTGCCGCCCTGCACGCGCAGGCCGAGCGCGCAGCCGACCGTGCCGACGATCGCGCCGAACGTCAGGCTCTTGGCGGTCGCCACCAGGAAGTCGCCGAGGTGCAGCGCCTGGCGCAGCTGCGCCGAGAACGCCGGCCACTCGATGTCGGCGACGCCCCAGGCGAACAGCGCGCCGCCGCACATCGCCACGACGTCGAAGATCACGGTCAGGGCGATCGCCGACAGCGCGCAGGCGATGACCTTGGGCACCACCAGGAAGCCGATCGGCTGGATGCCCATCTGCTTCAGCGCGTCGATCTCCTCGCCGACCACCATCGCGCCGAGCTGCGCCGCGTTGCTCGAGCCCGACCGCGCGGCCAACGCGATCGCCGTCATCAGCGGGCCGATCTCGGACATCACCGCGACGCCGACCATGTCGGCGACGTAGATCTCGCAGCCGAAGATGCGCAGCTGCACGTAGGCCTGCATCGCCAGGATCAGGCCGAGCAGGAAGCCGATCAGCAGGATGATCGGCAGGGCACCGCCGGCGCAGTGGTCGATCTCCATCGCCGTGCGGTCGAGGCGCAGGCGCTGGCCGCGGAACGGCCCGACGAACACCGCCGACAGCACGTCGAAGCCCGTGCGCAGCACGCCGAGCATGCCGTCGATCTTCGGCTCCACGCGCGCGCCGACGCGGCGCACGAAGTCCTCCTTCGGCGGACCGGGCGGCGCCTGCGCCGACAGCCGGTCGATCGACAGCAGCGAGAAGAAGTCCAGCATCGGCTGGCTCAGCCCGCGCAAGCGGACCTCGACGCCCTGCTCGCGCGCGCGCCGCATGCCCTCGACCACGGTCGACAGCCCGGCGGAGTCGAACGTCGACACCTCGGACAGGTCCAGCGTCAGCCGCGTGGGGTGCGCGCGGAACTCGCGGTCCAGTTCGCCCAGCAGGTGGGCGGCAGTGCTGCGGTCGAGCGCCTTGCCGACGGCGATGGACGCGTGCACTGCGGTGGGGACGGTCACGAGGGGGGATTCCGGGGGAAACGAGGCTGTCGGGGTATCGGACGGTGCGGGCGCCGGACTTGACCGGTGGCAAGGGCAAGTCGCGGCGCCGGCGCGGGGCCGGGCCCCCGCCCGCCCCCCGATCCGGCTCCGCCGGTCACGACCGCAGCAGGTCGTCGATGGTCTGCAACAGGCGGGCGTTGTCGACCGGTTTGTGCAGCAGCGCGTCGGCGCCCGAGTGCAGCGCCCGTTCGCGGATGCCCTCGCCGCCCGCGGCGGTCAGCACGATCGTGCGCGGCGCCGCCACCGAGCGGTGCCGCAGCTGGTGCAGCACCTTGAAGCCGTGCATCCTTGGCAGCCCGAGGTCGAGCAGCAGGATGTCGGGCTCGTGCTGCTCGACCGCGCCGAGACCGGCGGCACCGTCGCCCACGGCGGTGACGTCGAACCCCTGATGGCGCAGCCAGAGGCCGAGGCCGCGCCGCAGGTCGGCGTCGTCCTCGACGATCAGCACGCGGGCCAGGCTGGTCGGGCGCCAGGGCCGTTCGGCATTCCAACAGGGTCGCGGCTCGGCGACCGCGGACTTCAGGACTTCACAAGAGGTCATCGGTGTCTCCTTTCTTGCATCACGGAACAACGGTCATGGGAACGGTCGGGGAGCCACCTCGGTGGTGTGTGTGTGTTCGGCTCGGCGCGCCGCCGCGTCAGTCGACGTCGCGGTCGACGACGCTGCGCACGGCCGCGGCCAGCTGCTCGCCGGCGATCGGCTTCTGCAGGAACATCACGGCGCCGCGGTCGATGCAGCGCGCCTCGTAGCGCTGCTCCTCCCAGGCGCTGACGACGATCACCGGCAGCGCCGGGCGCAGCACGCGCAGGCGCTGCAGCACCTCGAAGCCGTCGATGCCCGGCAGCCCGAGGTCGAGCAGCACGACGTCGGGCGCGAGCTTCTGCACCAGCGACACGGCGTTCTGCCCGTCGCCGACGTGGTAGACCTCGTAGCCCTCGAAGCCGAGGCGCACGCGGACGCCGGACGCGGTGTCGATGTCGTCCTCGATCACCAGGACGCGCGCCGGCGCCGCGGAGTTCGCGGCGCGCGGGCCGCCCGATCGACGCGATTCGAGGACCTTCATGCGCCGATCCCCACTGCGTCGAGCAGCTCCTGGGTCTCGGCCGGCTTGCTCAGGAACGCGTTCGCGCCCGCGGCCAGCGCCCGCTCGCGCGCGGCGGCCGGATCGCGGCCCGTCAGGACCACCACCGGCACGTCGGCCAGCTCGTCGATCGCGCGCAGGCGCTCGATCACCTTGTAGCCGTCGCCGACCGGCAGGCCGAGGTCGACGACCACGGCGTCCGGCAGGACGCGCCGCGCCGCGCTGACGGCGGACACGCCGTCGCAGGCGGTGCTCACCAGCAGCCCGCGGGCCTGCAGCTGCAGCGCCAGGCCGGCGCGCAGGTCCTCGTCGTCCTCGACGATCAGGAAGTGCCAGCGCCGGCCAGAAGGCCACATGCCGACCAGCCGCAGGGCGTCCTTGACCTGCTGGGGGTCGGCGGGCTTGTGCAGCACCATCGACGCGCCGTTGGCGATCGCCGCGGACTCCACGCCCTCGCCGTCGCGGCCGGTCAGCACGATCTTCGGCGTGAACGTCAGCTCGGGCAGATCGCGCATCCACTCGAGCACGCGCAGACCGTCACCGGCCGGCAGGCCGAGGTCGAGCAGCACCGTGTCGGGCCGCTCGCGCCGCGCGGTCATCATCGCGGTGGCGCCGTCCGTGGCGGTCACCACGTCGTACTCGCTCCGCAGGATCAGCTCGAGGCCGAACAACACGTCCGCGTCGTCCTCGACCACCAGCACCTTCTTCTTGGCATTCTCCATCACGCACCTCCCGTTGACTTGAACCTCGCCCGGATCTCCTTCGCCAGCGCCGCCGAGACGGCGCCCGGATCCTCCCCCGCCCTCGCTTCGACGTCGGGGGTCCAGCTCTCGACGCGCACCTCGAAGCCGCAGCGCGCCAGCAGATGCGACCGCTCGACCTCGCCGCGCACCCGCTGCGCGATCGCCTCGCCGCCGAACGCGCCGGCGCGCGCCAGCGCCATCACGACGTGGCGGCTGCCCGTCGGCAGCGCCCCAGGCACCACCACGTCGCTGCTGGCCAGGATGCTGCCGCCGAGCAGCCGTTCGACCTCACGGACCGCGCCGTCTAGGCCCTTGGCCCGCGCCGACGCGCGCTGCATCTCCACCGTCGCGGTGATCACCGCCAGCACCGGCTCCTGGCCGGCGCCGCCGAACGTCACCCGGCGCACCAGCGACGCGAGGCAGAAGCGCGGCAACGTGAAGCTGAACCTGCTGCCGCCGCGGCGCTCGTTCTCGGCCCAGATGCGCCCGCCCATCCGGGTGACGATCTCGCGGCTGATGTGCAGGCCGAGGCCCAGCCCGTTGCGGCTCGTGTCGGAGCGCGCGCCGACCTGGTGCAGGCGCTCGAAGATCGCCTCGAGCTGCTCGGGCGCCACGCCGCAGCCGGTGTCGCGCACCGACACCCGGCAGCACTCGTGGCGGCTCTCCCCTTCGATCACGACCTCGATGCGGCCGCCGGCCGGGGTGAACTTGATCGCGTTCTCGAGCAGGTTGGACACGACCTCGACCGTGCGCTCGACGTCGGCCACGACCTCGAACTCGTCGCCCGACGGCGCGAAATGCAGGTCGATCTGCTTCTTCTCGGCGGCACCGCGCAGCGCGGTCACGGCCGCGCCGACGGTCGCGACCAGGTCGATCCGCTGGAGGACGAAGCTGAGCTTGCCCGAGTGCGCGCGGGTGACGTCCATCAGCGTCGCGATCATGCGCCTGAGCTGATCCGTGTTGCGCCGGACGATGGCCAGGTACTCGGCCTGCTGCGGCGTGACCGGGCCGGCGATGCCGTCCTGCAGGATGGTCACGAACTGCAGGATCGCCGTCAGCGGCGTGCGCAGCTCGTGCGAGACGTGCGACAGGAACCGGTCCTTCAGCTCGCTCTCCTGCTGCTGGGCCTGCGCCAGCTCGCGGCGCAGGATGTTGCGTTCGATCGCGTGCTGGATCGAGCGCTGCAGCGCGCGCGGGGCGATGTCGCCCTTGATCAGGTAGTCCTGGGCGCCGTTGCGGATCGCCAGCGCCGCCGTGCGCTCGTCGTCGAGCCCGGTCAGGACCACCACCGGCAGCTCCGGGCAGGCCTCGCACAGCGCACGCACGCCGGACAGGCCGTCGCAGTCCGGCAGGCTCAGGTCCAGCAGCGCCAGATCGAACGACTGCTCGGCGGCGCGCGCGACGCCGTCCATGACCCGCGTCACGTGCACGAGCTCCGGCGGCGCCTCGGTGCCCCGCAGCCCGCGCTCGACGGCGCGGGCGTCGGTAGGGTCGTCCTCGATCAGGAGGATCCGAGGTGCGACCTGCGGGGTCGGTTCGGCGATGGCTGCAGGACTCATTGGGTTTCTCCGAAGTCGCGCGCGCCGACAGCCGGCGCGGTCACCGCGACCCGGGTGCTGTCGGCCGCCGTGCAGTCGCCCCACACAGGGGTTTACCCGCGAACGGCGCGGAACTGCGCTCGCACGCGGCGACGCGGGAGGCCCCCTCCCGTTGCCGTGGGAAGAGCGCGGAAACCGCCGATCGTCGGCTTCCGCCGCACTTCCGGTCCGAGGACGCGACACCTGCCCAGCACCCGCGGGTCCTCCCGATGCGCAGGACCCACCGCACCCCTTGCCTCGGCGCCCCGTGCCCAGCGACAATCCGCGGCGGTCGCCACCCCTCTCGCGCGCTTCCGTTCCCGCGGACCGGCCGTACGGACCCCGCGGTCGGCAACTTGTCTGTACCCATGAACGCAAAGCTCCTGCTGGGCAGCCTCCTCATCCTGTTCGCAACCTGCGCCGGTGCGCCGGCGACCGCCGGCGACCCCCAGCGGCTGGCGGAGGCCCGCCGCAGCCTCGCGGACGGCGACCCGGACGCGGCGCTCGCGATCACCGACGAACTGCACCGCACCACGCCCGACTGGCCCGACGCCTTGTGCGTCGCCGGCGAGGGCAACCTGATGCTCGCCACGCTGCAGCGCCGCGGGCTCAACAACGAACTGGTGCTGCAGGACGCCGAGCAGGCGTTCGCGCGCGCGACCGAACTCGAGCCGGAGCGCGGCGCGGCATGGGCCGGCCTGGCGGAGGCGCGCTACCAGCTCGGCCGGTTCGACGACGCGCGCGTCGCGGCCCGGCGGGCCGCGGAACTGCAGGCCGACGAGGCCCGGGCGCAGGCGATGCTGCTGGCCGGCCGCTGCGACCTGCAGCAGCTGGCCGCGGCGCGGCAGCAGGAGTTCGCAGACGAGCAGCCCGACGCGAGCGGCCGCGTGCAGCCGGCGCCGGAGACCCTGGCCCTGGCCGAGCGCGCGCTGCAGGAGTTGGGCCGCGCGCAGCAGCTGCTGCCCGATGAGGCGTTCCCCGCCGCGGCGCAGGTCTACCAGTGGATCGATCAGAACGACAACGCGCTGCTCGAGCTGGAGCGCGGCATCCGCAGCGCGCCGCAGGCCGCGCAGGTGCACACCGCCTACCAGGACCTGCACGTCCGGATGGGACAGCAGCGCGCGCTGGCCGGCGCCTACGGCCGCTTCGTCCGCGAGAACCCCGGCCAGACGATCCTGCTGTGGTTCCAGGGCCGCGCGCAGGTCGTGACCGCCGACGACCATCGGCAGAAGCAGGCGTTCCAGCCGGCGATCGACGCCTACCGCCGCGCCGCGACGTGCTACCGCGAGTACGCGACCAAGGTGCCGGCACACGCCGACTCGGCCGGCCAGTGGCTGGCGATCTGCGAGCTGTCGATCGCGCGCACCGCGTGCGACATGGGCGACCTCGACAGCGCGCATCAGCACCTGCTGGCCGCGGCCGCGGCCTCGCCGGCCGCGCTGCAGTACGACGACGGCGCCCCGGCGCTGGTCGACAGCTTCGGCAGCCACTTCGCCGGCGTGGTGTTCGCCATCGGCAACGCGCTGCGCAGCGGCGGCGACGCCGACTCGCTGCGGCGCACGCTCGCGTTCCACGAGGACATCATCGAGCGGTTCCCGGGCCGCTGGGGCTTCGTCTACAACAACGCGGCGCTCCCGGCGCGCGACCTCGGCGTCAGCATCGTCAACGACCTCGACGGCAAGAGCGACGCCGAGCGCCGCGCCGCGATGGCCGCCGCGATGGACCTCTGGGAGAAGAGCTACCGCTGGTACGAGGAGGCGGTGCGCCTGTCGCCGGACGACCCGCGCATCGTCAACGACTGCGGCCTGATGCTGATCTACCACCTCAACCGCGACTTCGACCGCGCCCGCGAGCTGTTCGAGCGCGCGATCGCGGTCGGCGAGCCACAGCTGGCGGCGCTGCCGGCGGACGCGCCGGCCGACGAACGGCGCTTCCTCGAGGAGGCGGTCGGCGACGCCTGGCAGAACATCGGCGTGCTGCTGTCGCGCCACCTGCAGGCGCCGTTCGCCGAGCAGAAGCCGTTCCTCGAGAAGGCGGTGCAGTACTACCCGTACCGCCAGCGCGAGGCGGCGCACATGCTGGAGAACGGCGGCCGCGAGACCCCCGGCAACGGGCAGAACCCGCGCAGCCTGCGCGGCGGCCCGCAGCCGGCGCCCGGCGGCGGCGGCGCGCCGGCGACCGACGCCCAGGGCGGCGGCGACGAGGCGGCGACCCTGAAGAAGGCGAAGGCCGAGGCCGATCGCCTCGCCGCCGAGGGCGACATGGACGCGGCGCTCGCCGTGCTCGACGGCGTCGCCAGGGAGCTGCGCGACTACGCGCCGTTCCAGTTCGTCCGCGGCGACCTGACGCTGCGCTACGCCCGCGAGGCGCGCGCCGCCGGCCGCACCGACGTGGAGTTCCTGTTCGCGGACGCCGCGGCGGCCCTGCAGCGCGCGGTCGAGCTGGCCGACGCGCCGGTGCCGCCGCGGGTGCTGCTCGCCGAGGCGAAGTTCGAGCAGGGTGACCTCGAGGGCGCGCTGCGCACGGCCGACGCGACGCTGCTGCACATGCAGTCGCTGGGTGGCGGCGAGCCGGAGCAGGTCGCGGCCGCGCACCGCGTGCGCGCCAACGCGGCGGCGCGGCTCTACATCCAGACCCGCGGCGAGGCCGGCAGCAAGGAGCCGCTCGACCAGGCGCGGGTGTCGTTCCGCTGGCTCGACACGAACGACGCGCTCGACGCCGACCTGGCCCGCACCTGGGCCACGCTCGAGACCTGGGCCGAGTCGCCGACCGAGGCGGTCGGCGTCTACACCCGGGCGCTGCAGCGCGCGCCCGACGACCAGGCCCTGCTGGCCGGCGTCGTCGACACCGCCTACCAGGTCGGCGAGCCGGCCCTGGCGGTCGAGGCCCTTGCCGCGCGCGAGGACGCGGCCGGCGCCTGGTTCCTGGGCCGCGCCCGGTTCCTGCTGGCCGCGAGCCTGCGCGCCGGCGGCAAGCTGCCGGAGGCACTGGCCGAGCTCGACCGCGCGATCGCCGCGTTCGAGGGCAGCATGGCGGCCAACTCCGACTACCGCGACTCGTGCGAGCAGTGGATCGCCGTGTGCCTCGGCAAGAAGGGCAACGTCGCCGTCGCGCAGAAGGACTGGGACGCGGCCGAGCGCTTCCTGCTGGCGGCGGTCGCGCTGCGCCCCGACCGCATCGACGACGATCTGGGCCTGCAGGAGACCACCAAGATCGGCGTGCTGAAACTCGCCGACCACTTCGCCCGCGCGCGCGAACTCGGCAAGGTGGTGGCGATCTACCGCGCCGCGGTGGAGTCGGCGCACTCCGACCTCGACCTGCTCAACAACCTGGGCCTGTTCGCCCGCGACCACGGCAACGCGCTCGAGCGCGCCGGCGACGACGCAGAGGCGCTCGAGATGTACGAGACCAGCTACAAGGCCTACTCGCGCGCGGTCGAGCTCGACCCGCAGAACGTGCGCCTGCGCAACGACCGCGCCCTGATCGCCATCCACCACCTGCACCGCGACTGGGACCAGAGTCGCGCACTGCTCGAGCAGGCGATCCGCGACGGCGCCCAGCAGCTCGAGGCGATGCCGGCCGGCGAGGTGCAGGCGCGGCAGGACCTCGACGAGGCGATCGGCGACTGCTGGGAGAACCTGGCGCTGTGGCAGCTCGAGCACGGCGGCGACGCGGCCGCGGCGAAGGCTGCGGCGGAGCGCAGCATGGAGCACCACCCGGGCGCCGGGCGGCCGGGCGCGCGGCGCCACCTGGCCCGCGCCGAGACGCTGCTGCAGGAGAAGAAGTGAGCGCGCGCCGGATCGCCGTCGCGCTGGCGGCGCTCGCCGCGCTGCTGCCGGGCACGCCGGCGGCGGCGCAGCAGCCGGTCGAATCGGCGGCGCCGAACCTGCGCGAGCAGGCCGCCGGCGCCGAGAACGCCGGCCGCTTCGACGAGGCCGCGGACCACTGGCTCGCGCTGGTGGCGCAGGAGCCGCGCCGCGCCGAGTGGGTGCTGGCCGCGGCGCGCTGCCTCGGCCGCAGCGGCCGCTTCAACGACGCGATCGACCTGCTGGCGCAGAAGCGCGCGGCGTTCCCCGACCTGCTGGACCTGCCGACGCTGCTGGCGCGCACGCACCTGCTGCGCGTCGAGCGCGACCCCGGCGCGCTGAACCCGGAGCTGGACTATCACGACGCGATCGACCTGTGCGCCGAGATCCTGCAGCGCGACGCGAACCACGAGGAGGCCCGGCTGATCCAGGCGCAGGCGTACTATGCGCTGGGCGACGCCGAGGCCGCGCTCGAGGCCGCCGAGGCCGCCGTCACCCGGCACCCGGACCGGGCCGGCGCCCACATCCTGGTCGCCCGGATCGCGTTCGACCGCTTCCGCATGCTGAAGGCCCGCTTCGACCTCGAGCAGCCCGACGAGCCGCAGCGCGGCGAGCTGGTCGACGCCATCGACCGCGAGCGCCGGCGCGCGATCGCGCGGTTCACGCAGGCGGCCGAACTCGACCCCGAACGGACCCACGCGCGCGTGATGCTCGGCGACATCGCCGCCCGCGACCGCGACGCGGACGCGGCCGTGGGGCACTGGCGGCAGGCGCTGGCGATCGACCCCGGCGCGCGCGTCGACCACGCCTGGATCACCGCGCAGCTCGAACCGTCGGCGCGCCGCGAGTTCTACCGGCAGGCCCGCCTGGCGTACGAGCAGCGGCCGCAGGCGAGCGCCGCGCAGGCGGCGCTGCTGCGGTTCTACGAGGCGCTGGCGCTGTACGCCGCGCAGCAGTGGCAGCCGGCCCAGGACCTGTTCGCCACGGCGCTGCGCGACAACCCGGAGTACCGGAACGCCGCCTACTACGGCGCCCTGTGCGCCTGGCGCCTCGGCGACGAGGACGCCGCCGAGGAGCTGGCCGCGCGCTTCGCGGCGGCGTCGGCGCCCGGCTTCGCCGACGTGCTGCGCGCGCTCGGCCCGGCGGAGCGCAGCGAGGTCGCCGGCATCGTGCGCTACCTCGGCGACCGCGCCTACCAGAACGGTCGCGGCGACCACAGCCGCGACCTCAACCACGTGATCGCGTGCCTGCTCGACTCGGCCGACGCCTGGAACAACTACGCCTTCCTGTGCCGGGAGACCGGCCGGCACGAGGCCGCGTTCGCCGGCTACCAGCACGCGATCGAGCGCGAGCCCGAGTCGCCGCAGCTGTGGAACGACGCGGCCGTGGTGCTGCAGCACCACCTGCCGACGCCCGAGAACCTGCAGCGCGCGCGGCAGATGTACGAGCACGCGCTCGAGCTGGCGCAGCGCGTGCTGGACGGCGACGCCGCCACGGCCATCGAGCGGAAGCGCGCCGAGAAGGCGGCCGCCGACGTGAAGGCGAACCTCGCCGAGCTGCCGAAGTAGGGCGCGCGGCGGGCGCTGCTCAGCGGGGCCCGCCGCTCACGGCACCACGGTCACCCGCACCGCGTTCAGGAACAGCAACGGCCCGGGCACCGTGTGGATCGCGCCCTGGAACACGAACGACGCGCCGATCAGGCTCGGGTCGTTCGGCACCGGCATGGTGTCCTGCCAGGAGCTGTCGAAGTCGCCGGCGGTCAGCGACAGGATCGCGGTCGGGTCCAGCCACAGGGTGCCGCCGGCGATCGGCATGTACACCTCGAGCGGCGTGTGCCCCGACCCGGGCGAGAAGTACATGTACCATCGCGACACACCCACCGTGTCGATGCGCAGCGGCAGGACACCGCCGAGGCGCGCCGTCGCCGGGCAGGCGAACCACGAGGTCGCGCGGGCGATGGTCGCCACGTCGAAGTTCAACCAGACCTGGCCGGGCGGGTGGCTGATCGCGCCGGTCACCTCGACGACGCGGTTCTCGAACGTCCGCAGGTCGAGGCCCGGGGCGACCAGGCGCACGTCGGCGGCCTCGATCTCCTGCAGCGTGTAGCCGCCCGCGGGCGCAGCGCGCAGCGTGCCGAACGCGCGGATCGGGGCCTGGGCGGGGGCGACGGCGATCGCCAGCAGCAGCGCGCTGGCAGAGACGAGGGCTCTGTGCATAGGGACAACCGGAGTCGTGCGGGGCCGTCGGAATAGGGCCGACGATCCGGACAATGGTACCCGCCACCCGTGCTGGCCGTCGCCCCCCCGGCCGAAGGTGCCATGGCACGGGCCGGTGCGCGCTACTCGGGCTGGAGCCGCCGGGCCAGGTTGCCGTAGTTCTGGAACGGCGTGGTGTCGGGCGGGCCGGCCGCGTAGCGCCACACGAGTTGCGGACCGGCCGGTTGCGAGCCGTCCGGTTGCGGAGCGGGGCGCGGCACGGCGATCAACGACGACGACACGGTGCCGTACTCCGCGCCGTCCTTGCGCACCGCGTGCCAGCCGTCGCCGCCGGGGTCCAGCAGCAGCGGCCGGAGCGCTTCGAGCTGCTCCTGCGGCGACGGCCGCGGCGCGACCGCCGCGCCGAGGCCGCGCAGCCGCAGCTCGCCGGGTCCGTGCTCGTTGCTCACCACCAGCAGCTCGTCGGTCCACTCGATCCGCCGCAGCCCGCCGTCGTGGCGCAGCACCACGACGCGCCGCGCGTCGGCGAGCACCAGCTGGAAGCCCGCGAACGGGCGCCGCCCGACCTCGTCCTCGACGGCGGCGACGGCGGCGTCGAGGCCGTCCTGGTCGAGCGCCAGGTGCGGCAGCGCGCCGCGCGTCGTCGCGTCCGCGGGCGCCGGCACCCCCGCGATGTTGGTCAGGCCGGCGAACAGCCCATGGTCGCCGACGCCGAGCCAGGTGCCGCCGGCCTGGCGGTCGCGCGGCGACAGCACGCGGTGGCGTCGGCCGACCCACAGCCCCGGCGGCGCCGCCTTGCGGTCGCGTCGTTCGTCGCGATTGCCGGCGACGAGGATCGGGTGCGAGGCGAAGCGACCGCGCAGCACGATCAGGAGGCACATGCAGGCGGCACCATAGCCGACGCCTCCGGTCGGAGCACGACGGCGACCGCGGTCACAGGCGATCGGTGCCGACCGGCGGCGGCAGGCCGCCGCGCCGGCCCTGGGAGCGCATCCGCAGCAGCACCATGCCGACGCCCGCCAGCACGCACAGCGTGCCCGCCGCCGCGAACGGCAGGCGCAGGTTCGCGTGCGCGTCGGTGGCGCCGATCTGCGCCAGTCGACCGCCGAGCACCGGGCCGCCGGCGAAGCCCAGCTGCATGCAGCTCTGCACCAGCGCGAACGCGAGGGTGCGGCGTTCGGCCAGCACGCGGCGGCTGGCGGCGGCGTAGGCCAGGGTCATCGAGCCGGCCATGAAGCACGCCGCCACGGTGCGCCACAGCAGGAACGCGTTCGACGTCTGCACCGTCGCGGTCACGGCCTGCACGACGCCGAGCACGATCGCCAGCAGCGCCAGGCAGCGCAGCGGCCCGAACCGATCGGATGCGCGTCCCCAGAACGGCGTGAAGATCACCTGGGCCAGCGCCAGCACCGTGAACGACAGGCCGATCGTGCGCTCGATGGCCGACGCGTCGCTCTCGCACAGCGCCGCCACCCACTCCGGGGCGCCCAGTTCCTGCACGAACAGCGCCACGAACGGCTCCAGCATGTTCTGCCCGAGGCGCAGCCCCAGGATCAGCAGCAGCAGCACCGCGAACACGCGGTTGGCCAGGAGCCCCCGCAGCGAGGCCGAGAACTCGGCGCGGAACGTCGGCCGATCCCGGCGCGGCTCGGGCCGCACCTCGCGCGCGAACCGCCACAGCAGGAGCGCCGCCAGTCCCGTCAGCGCCGACGTCAGCCACAGGATCGCGTGGCGTCCGTAGAGCAGGGTCACCTCGCTGCCGAGGATCGGTCCGAGCCCGAGGCCGAGCGCCATCGCCGCCTGCAGCGAGCCGATCGTGCGCCCCTGGCGTTCGGGCGGCGCGTCCTGGGTCACCAGGGCCATCGCCGGCGCCACGTAGCCGGCGAACGCGCCCTGCACCGCGCGCAGGCCCAGCAGGGCCAGCGGCGTCGGGGCGAACGGCATCACCGCCGTCGACAACGCGATCGCGACGTTGGCGCGGATCGCCATCGGCTTCTTGCCGACGCGGTCGCCCAGCGCCCCCCACAGCGGCCCGAGCAGCGCCGCCGTCAGCGGCGCCACGCCGTAGATCAGGCTGCCCCAGAGGGTGAGCTCGTCCGGATCGGTGATCGCGAACGCCTCGCCGACGTAGACCGTGAGCACCGGCAGGAACGCCATCAGGCCCAGCGAGGTCGTGAACAGGCTCGCCCAGACCGCCAGGTAGTTCCTACGCCATGTCGACACGCGATGCTCCGCCGCCGCGGCGCGCGGCACGCGCGCGGCGACGGGGACCGCCGTCATAGCGGAGGGCGGGCGCCAAGTCGCCAGAGTTGCCGCGACATGGCGGCGCCGAGTTGCGCCGACGGCGGGCGATTCCGCGAAAACCGCGGCCGTTTCGCACCTCGCGCGTCCCCAACGGAGTGAACTCGTTGCACGACTCCGTTCGCCTCGGCCTGCTGGCGCTGATGACGGCCGGCGCGCTGGCCGCGCAGGCCCCGCACCGCCTTCGTTTCGAGGTCGACGAACCGGCGGTTCAGGACCTTCTGGCCCGGTGCGCCAACACGCTGTGCGCGACGGGCGCGGCCGACGACGACGCGCTTCCGGCGCAGGACCGCGGCGACCTGCTGCTCGCGCACCTCTGGCTCGGGCTGCCCGAACGCGCGGCCGGGTACCTGCGGGCTGTACCCGCCGGGGACGACGACGACGACGCCTGGCATCTGGTGCAGCAGTACTGGTACCTGCGCGCCACGGACGACGACACCGAGATCCGCCGCGCCGCCGATCGCCTCGCAGCCGACGCCCGTCGCGTCGCACACCGGTTCCGGACCGCCGCGTCGACGCGGCTGGAGACCGCCACCCTGCGGGTGCACGCGCTGTCCTGCGCCGTCGAGTTGATGACGCGCCTCGGGCGCCGCGACGCGGCACGGCACGCCGACGCCCGCGCCGCGCTGGCGGCGCTGGAGTCCCGCTTCTGGCGGGCGGATCTGCAGCGCTTCTCGCCACGGGCCCTGGACCGCGGCGACGACGATGCCCCCTCCACCGGGCCGGCGACGCAGGCCTGCCTCGTGCCGTGCCGCATCGGCATGCTGTCGACGACGGGCGACAAGACGATGGTCAACCTGGCGACGGCGTTGGCCGAGTGGCGCCCTGGCGGGGACGTGGGCGTCGACGCGGCGGCGGCGCTCCGTTCCGACGCGACAGTGGTCATCGGCCACACCCAGCTCGGCAGCGACCCGATGCCGCTGCTCCTCGACCTGGCGACGCGATCGCGTGCGGACGACGTGCCGCTCGACCGAGCTGCCGCCGCCGCGCTGCTCGACGCGACCCTGTTCGCGTCCACCGGCCTGCGTCAGGCCACGGGCCCCGGCGTCGACACCGACTGGCTGCGGCTGCGCCCTCGTCTGCCGCCGGGCGCCCGCCGCCTCGCGGTCCGCGGTCTCCGCCGCGACGGCTGGGCCGTCGAGCTGTGGCTGGAGCGGCGCGTCGGGCCCCCGGACGCCGGCGAACTCGACTGCGCACGCGCCTGCGGCCTGGATCCCGGGGCCGGATACTCCGCGCAGCCGCGCTGGCTGGGCGCCGTCCGGATCCGCAAGGAGCCCGGCGACGAGGAACCCGGGGACAAGGAACCCGAGGACAAGGAGCACGGACACGAGGAGCACGGACACGAGGAGCACGGACACGAGGAGCACGGGCACGAGGAGCACGGGGACACTGGCGCCGCGCGAGACGCGCGCACCGTCGTCGTGATCTGCGGCGCGCGGCAGTTCGTGACCCAGCTGACCAGCGACCGCGCGTTCGCGTTCGTCGCGCCCGCGCCGATCAGCGCCGGTCGCGCCCCTCGCGACTCCGATCGCGACTCGGCTCCTCGGCGGCTGGCGCCGGGTCCTGGGCCGGCTTCGCCTCGGGCACCGGCGGAGTTGCCGGCTGCACGCGATCCACGACGATGACCAGGCGCACAGGCGGCGCCGGCGCCGCCCCGGCCTCACGCTCGGTCAGCTCCGTCGGCGGCACGCCGGTGCGCGTCGCGCCGACGGCGGACTTCTGCGCGCGCGCTGCGTCGTCCTTGGCCAGTCGCTGCAGGGTTTCGGCGTCGGACCCGGCGTCCGCACGGATTCCCGGCACGGGCTGTGCCGCGGGCGCGGCTCCGGGCTTCGCCGTCTCGCTCGACGGGTTCGCCCGGCCCCCCGGACCGGGGGAACTCGGACCCTGTGCAGACGGACCCTGTGCGGTCGGACTGGCGTCGGGCGCGCCCGCCGCCGGCTCATCGGCACTCCCTGCAGCGCCCGTCTCGCCGGTCGACCGCTCCCTCTGCGTCAACAGGCTCAGCGCGTTCTGCCCCATCGGCGCCGGCAGCATCGCCATGACGTCGGCGGTCGGCACCTCGCTGTTGGCGATGTCGTAGCCCACAAGCCGCCCGACCTCGGCCAGCTGCGACAGCCACTGGAACACCACGGGCCCGGGCCCCTCGACCAGCCACGCGTCCTGGTCGACCTCGACCACCCGATTGCCGATCACGTGCGGCGGCAGGATCAGCTCCTGCACCCGCAGGTCGGACGGCGCCGGGCGCGCAGCCCCGAGGTAGAAGCTGGCGGACTCGTCCTGGTCCTGCGCCAGGAACCGCCGCACCGCGCGTTCGGTGTCGAACGCGATGCCCGCCTGTCGGCCCTGATCGCCCGCACCGTCCGTGTTCGCGCGCATCAGGTGGACCTGCGGCAGCATGGTCTGCGCCGTGCGCAGGGTCCCCGCCCGCGCGAGGTAGTCCTCGAGGCGTTGCTGCAGTTGCGCTGCCGAGTCGCGCTGGACCTGCACGTCGTCCTCCCGTGTCCACGTATCGCTGCGGAACGGCTCGGCAACGACACCCGGGCTTGGCGGCGCTCCGCGCCGGTTCTCGGGCGACGTGAGCGCGTCGGCGCCGGGAGCCGGCGCGCTGGCAGCGAGCCCGGCCCCCTCGCGGCCCTCGGCCCGATCGGCCTCCGCCGGCGGCTCGAACGGCACGGCCGGCGACGCCGGGTCGCTGCCCGGGAGTACCTGCCGGGAACGCACGACCTCCCGGTCGAACGACTCGGCGCCGTCGGCATCGTCGGCCGCGCCGGCCGACACTGCCTTCGCCTCGCCGAGCGCCGACGGCGCCTCGGCCTTGGTGCGCACGGGCGGGCCGGCGGCGTCCTCGTCGGCAACCGCGCCGAACCCCTCGTCGAACAAGGACACGATCGGCGCGTCGGCCACCTCGACCCGCTCGGGCGTCGGCTGCCACTCGATCAGCAGCGCCAACAGCGCGAACACCGAGGCCGCGACCGCCGCGCTCCACCACAGCGCGCGCCGCGACGCCGAGCGCCACGGCAGCGGTCCGGCGCTCCGCGGCACCGCGGCCGCGCCCTGCTCGATGCGGGCCAGCACCGAGTCGGCGAGGCTCTGCCCGGGCACCGGCTGGCGCAGTGCGCGCTGCACGGTCTCCACCGTGCGGCGGTAGCGCTCGGCGCGCTCGCGCAGCGCCGGGTTGACCCGCAGCTCGGCCTCGAACCGCTCGCGTTCGCGTTCGGACATGCGGCCATCGACCCAGTCGGCGAAGCGGATGTCGCCGTCGTCGTTCCCGGGCGCGGTCATGGCTCGAACTCCTGCAGCATCTGCTGCAGCAACAGGCGGCCGCGGTGGATGCGCGAGCGCACCGTGCCGCCGGCCAGGTTCAGCGCCGTGGCGATCTCCTCGTACGACATGCCCTCGAGGTCGCGCAGCACGACGGCGTCGCGGAACTCCTCCGGCAGCTCGTGCACGCAGGCGCGGACCCGGGCCAGGAAGTCGCGCTGGTGCGACAGATCGCCGGGGTCGCGCTCGCCGCCGACCGGGTCGAGGAACAGGTCGTCGGTGCCGGCGATCGGCGCGTCGATCGACAGCGTCCGGCGCGCGCGCTTCTGCGCCCGGCGCCGGCGGTACTCGGTGATCGCGACGTTGGTGGCGATGGTGTGGATCCAGGCGAACAGGCGCGAGCTGCCGTCGAAGCCGGGCAGCCCCTTCCAGACCCGCAGGAACACCTCCTGACTCAGGTCCTCGGCCGTCGCCTTGTCACACCGCAGCACCGATACCACCACGCGATACACCCGATCCTGGAACGCCTCGATCAGCTGGCGGAACGCGTCCATGTCGCCGCGCCGCGCCCTCGCTGCCCACTCGTGCTCCGGTTCGCGCTCCCCCGCAACCGGGGCTGTCTGCGGCGATCGGACCACGTGCAAAGGCGGCGGCGAACGCGGCGCCTCTGGCGCGGTTCCGGGCTGCTTCGGTTGGTCTGCGGTCACGGACGATCGGACGGCGGCTACGTCCCACGGCATCGGTTGCGGGGCCCCCGCTGGCGCGGGCGCCGGGCAGCTGGACAATATCGCGGCGCGCCGCAGGACGGCGCGTCCACATCCGAACTTCCGCGAACGACCGCGCCGCCGATCCGACCACCCCCACCCGCCCCGGCCATGCCCAAGGACCTGCATCAGTTCGCCTGCCCGTGCTGCGGCAAGCAGATCGAAGTCGACACCCGCACCGGGCGCGCGCGCGCCGCGGTCCCCGGGGAGGGCAAGGGGCAGGACCTCGATCAGCTGCTGCAGGCGCAGCGCCGCGACAGCGAACGGCTCGGCCAGGTGTTCGAGTCGGCCCGCGACGACCAGCAGCGCCAGCAGGAGCAGCTCGACCAGCTCCTGAGGAAGGCCAAGGACGACGCCAGGAAGGCGCCGGACGAGACGCTGCGGCGCCCCTTCGACCTGGACTGATCCCGGGGCCCGGCGGTCCGGGCGACGCGCCCGCTCTCCGCGGGACCCGCGGGGCAGCTCAGTCGAGGCGCTGCTCGAAGTTCAGCCGGCGGTTGTCGACCTTGAAGCGCGACAGCACGCGCAGCAGGTTGCCGACGCGCTCGGCGCTGCGGCCGGCGGTTGCCGCGAGTTCCTGGGCGCTCGCTGCGGTGTCCTGGGTGTTGTTGCTGAGCCCGGTGACGCCCTGCGTGACCTGACCGACGCTCTCGCTCTGCCCTTCGGACTCGGTCGCCACGGTGCCGAGCCGCGCGTTCACGACGTCGGTGTCCGCCGCGATGGTCTCGAACACCTCGCTGACCTCGCCGGCGATCTGGCCGCCGTTCTGGGCGCACCGCGACGCCTCGGTGATCAGCCGCGCGGTCTCCTCCGCGGCACGGGCGCTGCGCTGCGCCAGGTTCCGCACCTCCTCGGCGACGACCGAGAAGCCGCGGCCGGCCTCGCCGGCGCGCGCGGCCTCGACGGCGGCGTTCAGCGCCAGCAGGTTGGTCTGGAACGCCACCTCGTGGATGACGTCGACGACCTTGGCCACGTCCTGGCTGGACTTCTGGATCTCGGTCATCGCCGAGGTCATGCGCCCGACGCCGGCGACGCCGTCGCGAGCGGCGGTCATCGCGCGCTTGGCGGCGGCGTCCGCGTCCCGGCTCTCCCGCGCGACGCGCGACGCGGCGTCGCTGACCTCGTGCAGCGAGGCGTTGATCTCCTCGATCGTGGCCGCGTTCTGCGAGGCGCCGATCGCGAGGCGGTTGGCCTCCTTGGAGATCGCCTGCGACGCTTCGTCGACGCCGTCGCCGACGACGTTGACCTCGGCGATGGCGTCGTGCATGCGCTCGGTGAAGATGTCGAACCAGTGCGCGACGGTGCCGATCTCGTCCTTCCGCTCGCCGCCGACGCGTTGGGTGAGGTCGCCGTCGCCCTCGGCGATCTCGCGCATCCGGTCGGCCAGCGCCTGCAGCGGCCGCTGCAGGCTGCGGCGCAGCAGCGCGAAGATGCCGATCGCGGCCAACACGACCAACGGCAGGCTCCACAGCGTCGCCTGGCCGACGAAGCCGGCGATCGCGGCGTCGCGCTGCGACAGCGGCATCACGACTTCGAACGCGCCGTGCAGGTCGCCGGGCTTCCAGTTCTCCATCCGGAAGCCGGTGATGTCGAGCCCGTCGCCCGTGGGGCTGGTCTTGGGGTCGCCGTGGCAGCTCATGCAGCTGCTCTCGAGCTGGATCGCCCGCAGGTAGTGGAGTCGGTTGGTGGCGTGGTCGGTGCGCGCGATCGCGACCTTGCCGCCCCCGTCCACCTGGCGCCCCAGGTCCTGCAGCAGCGCCGTCCGGAACTCGCTGGCGTCGTCGCTGTTGCGCGGGTCGTTGGCCGGGTTGCGCGCGTCGAAGGCGATGACCCGGAAGTCGATGCCCTCCTTCTCCGCGGCCTTCTGCGCCGCCTGCCACCCGGCGACCACCGGGATCGCGCCGTAGAGCCGCGCCTCGCGGTAGCTGCCGCCGCGCGCCAGCACCTGCCTCAGCTCCTCGACGAGCTCGCCCTTCTTGAACACGTCGTCGGCGTGCATGCGGCTCACGTGATCGCGCGTCGCCTCGGCGACCGCGGTGAACGCCGCGGCCTTGTCCGCCAGCGCCTGCTCGGCGTCGGTCGCGTAGTCGCGCACGACGACGGCCAGGACGACGGCGACGGTGACCGCCAGGATTCCCAACGTGGTCCACACCACGCGCGAGACGATGCTGTTCTTCCAGGACATAAGATTGCTCCCTGACGACCCCATTCGGGACCGGACCCGGCGGCGGTGCATGAGCACTAACCCTGACGCGGCGCCGACCCGCCGCCTCGCGCTGAGGGGTTCACCGACGCCCTACGTCGGCGGCCCCACTGCCGAACCGCGGCCCCCCCCCCCCCCTAGTAGTGTCCTGAGCCGGAAGTTCCGAAGCTCAAGGCACGCCTCCGACCGCCGCTCGCAGCGTCGCACCTCCTCGACGTATCCACCGATATGCCTGCGTCGGCGCTCCTTGCGAGCGACGCCCGGCGACGCACCCTGAGCATCACGATTTCCGACTCAGGACCCCAGGAGTCTGCACCACGGGAACGCACGACGCCGAGCACGCGCCCTTCGCCCGGCAGCGCCGCCCGAAAGCCTCGGTGAATCCACCGATTCGCCTGCGTTCTCGGACGACGCCGCCGAACGAAACTCACGCACCCGGCATTCGCGCCTCCCGTGGCGCAGGCTCCTAGCGACCGCGGCCGCGCTCGAGCGCGGCGCGCCCGGCCTCGGAGTACTCCGGGCGGCCGTCGCGATCGGCGAGCTGACGCACCACCGCCTCGATGCCGGCGATGACGGCGGTCATGTGCGGCAGGTCGAGCTTCTCGACCTCGTCCGACGGCTGGTGGTAGTCGCCGTGCAGCGAGCCGGCGCTGATCGAGTGCGCGACCACGCCCATCCGGGCCAACGACCAATTGTCGCTCTGCGCGAACAACTGGCGCGCCTGCGGGAAGTCGACCAGCTCGATTCCCTTCGACTGCAGCGCCGGCCCGGCGATCGCGGCGAAGTCCGAGTACTCGGCGCCGGTGATCCAGGCCGCGCGCTCGCTGCCCTCCTCGGGGCGGCCGATCATCTCGATGTTCACGTTGGCGACGATCGCCGCCAGCGGCACGGGCGGCTCGGCCACGAACGCCGCCGAACCCCGCAGCCCCTTCTCCTCGGCCGAGAACGCGACCAGCATCACGCTGCGGCGCGGGCGCGGACCGCGCGCGAGCAGCTCGGACAGCAGGACCAGCGCCGTCGTGCCGGTGGCGTCGTCGTCGGCGCCGTTGTAGATGGCGTCGCCGTCGACCGGCGCGCCGATGCCGACGTGGTCGTAGTGCGCCGAGACCAGGACGTACTCGTCCGGCAGCTCGGCGCCGCGCAGCACGCCGACGACGTTGGTCAGCTCGACGTCGACGGCGGCGGCGTCGGCGCCGCGCCAGGACACGCTCCAGGCCGTCGGCGCCGAGGCCTTGACGTCGGTCGGCACCGCCGCGGTGGCGGCCAGCGCCCCTTCTCGCACCAGGAACACGGGCGCCGAGCCCCGCAGACGGCGCGAGATCGCCTCGCGCTCGCCGGCGCAGTCGAGCCACAACGGGTGCTGCTCGGACACCTCCACGAGCGTGGCCGTCCGCCCGCCGCCGTAGCCGAGGGCGCGGCCCAGCCGCGAGTCGCCGCTGCGCAGCACGGTCGCGCGCGGGGCGTTGCCATCCGCCGTGGCGCCGGCCCGCAGCAGGCGCACGTCGGCGTCGCCGCGCAACGTCACCTTCTCCTCGCGCTCGCCTTCGGTCAGCACGACCTCGAGCTCGAGCGACCGCGAGTCGAGGCGCTGCCCCGGTGTGGTGTAGCGCTGGCGCCAGGCGCCGGCGGCGCCGGGCGCGAACCCGGCCTGCTGCCAGCGATCCTGCACGTACTGCGCGGCGGTCTCGAGGCCGGGGCTCGGGCTCTGGCGCCCGCGCAGTTCGTCGGCGGCCAGGAACGACACGACCTCGCGCACGCGCTCGACGGTCAGGACCTCGTCCTGCTTCTGCGGCGCGGCGGCGCCCTGCGCTCGCAGCGCCGGCGCCGCGAGGATCGCGGCGACGAGCCACCACTGCGCGGCGGGAGAACGGCTCACGACCGCACCTCCCCGGTCGCGGCGGCGCCCGGCGCGTTGACCGACCCGGTGCGGTAGCCCAGCAGATCGACGGCCACGAACCGGTAGCCCGCGGCCTGCACGCCGGCGGCGAGCGCCTCGCGCAGCTCCAGCGCGCGCGGCAGCTCCGCTGCGTCCAGCTCGAGCCGTGCGATGTCGCCGTGGTGGCGCACGCGGAAGCGCCCGAACCCGTGCGCGCGCAGCACCTCCTCGGCCCGCTCGATCCGCTGCAGCAGCGCGCGATCGATGGCGGTGCCCTGCGGCACGCGCGACGACAGGCAGGCGAAGCTCTGCTTGTCGGCGGTGGCCAGGCCGGCCTCTCGGCTGTAGCGCCGCACGTCGACCTTGCCGAAGCCGGCGTCGAGCAGCGGCGCCAGCACGCCGTGCTCGCGCGCTGCCTGCTGTCCGGGCCGGTGCTCGCCGAGGTCGTCGACGATCGCGCCGTAGGCGACGGCCCAGTCGGCCGGCGCCACCTCGGCGCGGCGCCGCGCGACGGTCACGAACAGCTCCTTCTTGCAGTGGTAGCAGCGGTCGCCGGCGTTGCGCCGGTACTCGTCGCGCTCCAGCTCCGCGGTCGGCAGCACCACGTGCCGCACGCCCAGGTCGCGCGCCAGCGCCCGCGCCTCGGCGAGCTCGGCCCGCGGCAACGACGGCGAGTCCGCGGTGACGGCGACCGCCCGGTCGCCCAGCGACCCGACACAGGCGTGCAGCAACATGGTGCTGTCGACGCCGCCGGAGAACGCGACCACGGCGCCGGGCAGCGCCCGCAGCCGCTGGTCGAGCGCGCGGACCTTGTCGGCGTAGGGCGCCGCGGCCAGGACGGGGGCCGCGGGCGGCGCGGCCGGACTCGGGGTCGACGTCGGGAGAACCACGGCGACGTTCTACCCGCCACCGCCGGCCGCCGCCTCGCGTCGCTGCAGGAATGCGCGAGCGCCGTCGCCGGCCGCGGCCAGGATCTCGGCCCGGCGGTGCTGCCACAGGGAATCGAGGCCGAGCACGCGCAGCGCCGGCTGCGCCAGCTGCGCGAACGCGCTGTCCTTCGGCTCGACGCGGAACAGCTCGGCAAACGGGGCCGCCAGCTCGAGGTGGACGCGCGACCCGATCGCGGCGTCGGCGCACAGCCCGGCGGCGAGGCACAGCCGCGCCTGCACGCTGCGGCGCTCCTCGAGCGCCACGGCCAGCAGCCACTCGAGGATCGCGCGGTGGCCGTAGACCCGGTCCTTCGGCAGCGCTCCCTGCGAGGCGGTGACCAGCGCCGCGAGCTGCGCGAGGCCGGCGGCGTAGTGGTCCCAGAAGACCTCGCTGCCGAACGTCGGCCGCACGGGCTCGCCGCCCAGGGCGGGCCCGAGGTCCGCGAGCAGCTGCAGCAGGACGGGGCCGAGCTTGCCCTCCTCGCCGGTTGCCGACACGGTGGCGACGCGCCTGCCGGCGGCGGCGTCGAACACCCACAGGTCGACCTTGCGGTCGCGGCCCGAGGCCTCGACCTGGCCGGTGACGACCAGCGTGTCGCCGCGCTCGCGGTCGGTCAGCAGCTCGACGATGCGCTCCTCGGGCCACGGCGTGCCCGACACGACCCAGCCGCCGGCCTCGGCCATCGGCAGCGCCGCGGCCACCGCGAGGCCTCCCGACAGCTGCAGGTGGTCCTGCAGGAACAACGGCAGGCTGCGCGACAGCCGCCCCAGCTCGTCCTCGCGCATCAGCTGCGCGGTGACCGTCTGCTGACGGACCGCCAGCGCGGCGACCATCACCGGCCGCACGCCGTCGCGCTTTCGCGGCAGCGCGAACTCGGGCCGACCCAGCGGCGCGAACCAGACCGGGCGATCGAGCCGGTACAGCGTGATCCGCGGCGTGCCGACCGGCTGCGGCGGCGCCGCCGGCACGCGCATGCGCGTGAACGCGGCGTCGAACGGCGCCAGCTGCTGGTCGAGCGCGCGCTGGAACCGCACCCGCAGGCGGTGCAGCAGCTCCATGCCCTCGTCGGGCTGCTGCTTGCCGGCGTGGTACTGCAGGATCGCCAGCCCCACCGCGGGGTGGTGCTGCTCGAGCTGGTAGCGCGGCAGCACCAGCTCCTCGATCAACTCGTGCTGGCGCGCGCGCGCCAGGTCCTGCGCGACGGTGACCAGCACGTCGGGCTGCTGCGCGGCGCGGGCGAGCACGTCGCGATGGTCGTTCGCCGCGCCGTCGAAGTCCCCGCGCTCGAGCCGCCAGCGCGCGCGCCACAGCTGCGGGCGCCAGCTGCCGGGCAACGCGCACACCTCCTCCAGCGCCGCCGGGTACCCGTCCTCGCCGCGGCCCTGGTGCTGCCACTGCAGCCACGAGTGCAGCGCGTCGGCGTGGTTGCCGTCCTGCTGCAACGCCTCCCAGACGAGCGCCACCGCGCCGTCGCGGTCGCCGCGCGCATCGCGCACCATGGCCAGGCCGACGCGGGCCTGGCTCGACTGCGGCCGGCGCTGCTGCAGCTCCTTCAGCGTCGACTCGGCGCCGTCGAGGTCGCCGGTCGCGCGCTGCACCGCCGCCAGCACCGCGAGACCGCGCTCGGGCTCCTGGTCGACGGCAGCGAGCCGCAGCGCCGCGGGCAGCAGGTCCTCGCCGAGCCCCTCGCGCAGGTGCTGCACGATCATCGCCGCGAGCTTGTCGGGCGCGTGCGCGTAGGCGTCGACCATCTTCGGCAGCACCTCCTTGCGCCACTGCGCGCGCGGCAGCTGCGTGGGGCGCCCGAAGGCGTCCATCATCGTCACCGTGGTGGCGGCGCCGGGGCGCTGCGGATCCGGGGTCGGCTCGGGTCGGTCGGTCATCGCGGTCCTGGTGGCGCCGGTTGCCGGCGCCGGGCGGACCACGGTAGCGTGCCGCCGATGCTGCGACCACTCGACGTGACGGCGATCCGGCGCCGGTTCCCGGGCCTGCTGCGCCAGCTCGGCGAAGGCCCTGCCGCGCGGCGCGCGCTGTTCCTGGACGGCCCCGCCGGCAGCCAGGTGCCGCGCAGCGTCACCGACGCGATGGCGAACTACCTGCTGTACCACAACGCCAACCACGGCGGCCCGTTCGCGACGTCGCGCGAGACCGACGCCATGGTGGCCGGCGCGCGCGCGGCGTTCGCCGACCTGTTCGGCGCCGTCGACCCCGAGGAGGTCGTGTTCGGGCCGAACATGACGACGCTGACCTTCCAGCTGTCGCGCGCGCTGGCGCGCACCTGGCGCCCCGGCGACGAGGTCGTCGTCACCGACAGCGACCACGACGCCAACGTCACGCCGTGGGTGCTGGCGGCGCGCGACGCCGGCGCCGTGGTCCGCCGCGCACCGGTGACCCGGGACGGCTCGCTCGATCCCGCCGCGTTCGCCGCGCAGCTGTCCGACCGCACGCGCCTGTGCGCGATCGGCGCGGCGTCGAACCTGACCGGCACCGTGCACGACGTGCGCGCGCTGACCACCGCGGCGAAGGCGCGCGGCGCGCTGGTGTTCGTCGACGCGGTGCACTTCGCGGCGCACCGGCGCATGGACGTCGCGGCGTGGGGTTGCGACTTCGCCGCGTGCTCGGCCTACAAGTTCTTCGGCCCGCACCTCGGCGCCCTGTGGGGCCGCCGCGCGCTGCTGGAGGAGCTCGAGACCTACAAGGTGCGGCCCGCCGCCGACACCGGCGCCGAGAAGTGGCAGCAGGGCACCGCGAACTTCGAGGCGATCGCCGGCGCGCACGCCGCCGTCGAGTATCTGACCGAGCTGGGCCGCGAGGTCGGCGGCACCGGCGACCGCCGCGCGCTGCTCGACGCGGCCTTCGCCGCGATCGCCGCGCACGAGCGCACGCTGTGCGTGCGCCTGCTCGACGGACTGCAGCGCCTCGACGCCGTGCGCGTGATCGGGCTCTGCGAGCCCGCCGACCTCGACCGCCGCTGCGCCACGGTGTCGATCGTGCCGCGCGACGCGACCGTGACGCCCGACCGACTGTGCGCGGCGCTGGCGGAGCGCGGCGTCTTCACTTGGGCCGGTCACAGTTACGCGCTGGCGCTGGTCGCGTCGTTGGGACTGTTGCCGCACGGTGTTCTGCGCACAGGCCTGCTGCACTACCACACCGACGACGAGGTGAATCGCCTGCTTGCCGAACTCTCGCCGCTGCTCGCTTGCGGCACGGGCAGGAATCCCTAACCTACTCCGGCTCGAAACGGCGGCTCGCGCGTAGTGCGGGCCCCCTCAGGAGACAAATGACGATGCGTATCCCCCATTCGCTGTGCGCCGTGGCCCTCGCCGCGGTCGCGTTCCTCGCCCCCGCCCGCGCCCAGATCCAGACGTTCGGCGGCCCCGACGAGGACCGCATGGCCTCGACCCTGATCTTCGCCGACACCAGCGGCGGCACGTTCTCGCCCAAGGGCGCACTGTCGATCAGCTACAGCCAGCCCGACTGGCAGGACAAGTACACCAAGGTCCTCGAGTCCGGCAAGTTCAACGGCACCAACCAGCGCCTCGGCAAGAACTGGTGGACCAGCTTCGACACGATGACCGCGCTGGAGATCGGCGGCACCAAGATCGCGGCCGGCACCTACTACCTCGGCATCCACGTCGACAAGGAGGGCAAGCTCCACCTGATGGTGATCGACACCAAGACGGCGATCACCAAGGGCTGGACCCCGTTCATGCCCGACAGTGGAAGACCGAGACGATGTGCCCGCTGACCCTGCACAAGGACACGCTCGACGAGACCCACAAGAAGATGGAGATCGCGATCACGGCCGACGAGGGCGACGCCACCAAGGGCAAGTTCTCGATCCGCTGGGGCAAGCACGAGCTGACGGCGCCGGTGACGTTCCACCTCGGCGGCCCGCAGAACGCCAGCAGCGACAAGTGAGCGCGCGGCCGCCCACGGCGGCCCTTCCGCACCGACCGACGGGCGCCGCTGGCGCCCGTCGTCGTTTCCACGCCGCGCACGCGTAAGCTGCGCCGCATGTTCCGGCGCCTGCTCGAAGCGTTCGCGACCCCGCCCGGCGGCTGCCTCGTGCTGCTGCTGGCCGGCCTGCTGCTGCGCCGGCGGTGGCCGCGGCTGGGGCTCGGGCTGCAGCTCGCCGGGCTGATCTCGCTGTGGCTGTTCAGCACGCCGGTGTTCGCAGGCCTGCTGCTCGGCAGCCTGCAGACCGCGCCGCCGCTGCCGGCCACGGGTCCCCTGCCCGACGCGCAGGCCATCGTCGTACTCAGCGCCGAGGCCGACGGCGACGGCTTCGAGTACGGCGGCGGGACGGTCGGCTCGCTGACCCTGCGGCGCATGCGCTACGCCGCGGTCCTGCACCACCGCACCGGCCTGCCGGTGTTGACCAGCGGCGGCCGCCCGGGCACCGGCCTGCCGCCGATGGCGGAGCTGATGGCGCGGACGCTGGAGGCCGAGTTCCGGGTGCCGGTGCGCTGGCAGGAGGGCCGCTCGGCCGACACCTGGGAGAACGCCAAGTACAGCGCCGAGCTGCTGGCCGCCGACGGCATCCGGCGCGTGCTGCTGGTCACCCACGCCTGGCACCTGCCGCGCGCGATCCGCAGCTTCGAGCACCACGGCCTCACGGTCGTGCCGGCGCCGACCGCGTTCCGCGGGCCCTGCTGGGTCGACGCGCTGAGCCTGGTGCCGAGCGCCTCGGCGGTGCGCGACAGCGCCCTGGCGCTGCACGAGTGGCTCGGCCGGCTGGCGTACTGGTTCCGCGGCTGAGCCGCGTCGCCGATCGCCGCCCTGCGCGGGAAACCGCGCCCGGGGCTTGCATCGCGACCCGCACTGCATAAATATGCGCGCTTCTCGCATACTTATGCAGTCCCGAATGCAGACCAGGAACGCCACCCCGGACCGCGACCGCCGCCGCCAGCGCATCCTCGAGCTGGTCGGGCGCCACGCGATCCGCAGCCAGGCCGAGCTGCAGGAGCGGCTCGACGCCGCCGGCGTCCGCGTCAACCAGGCGACGTTGTCGCGCGACCTGCGCATGCTCGGCGTCAGCAAGGGCAAGGACGGCTACGAGCTGCCGGGGGCGCCGTCGCTGACGCCCGCGGTCGCCGGCGCCAGCCTGTGGCACGCCGTGCACGCCTGGCTGCTGACGGCCGTGCCGGCGCAGAACCAGGTGGTGCTGCGCACGCCGCCCGGCGGCGCGCCGCCGCTGGCGCTGGCGCTCGATCGCACCGCGCAGGAGCAGGACGGCGCCGACGCGCGCGACCGGATGCTGCCGGGCCTGGTCGGCACGCTGGCCGGCGACGACACCGTGCTGGCGATCTGCACCGACGCGGCGCGGGCGCGCGCGCTGGCGCGCCGGCTGCAGGCGCTGAAGGACGGGCCGGGCTGATGGCCGCGCCCCGCACCGTCGCCGTCGTCGGCGCCTCGGGCTACACCGGCCGCGAGCTGCTGCACCTGCTGCGGCGCCACCCGTCGCTCGAGGCCACGGTGGTGATGACCGCGCGCGCCGGCAGCCAGCCGGAGCCGCCGACGTTCCCCAACGACCCGACCATCGACCCGCTCGACCTCGACCGGCTGCGGCAGGTGGACGGCGCGTTCCTGTGCACGCCGCACGGCGCAGCCAGCGCGATCGCCCAGGCCGCGCTCGACGCCGGCTGCGCGGTCGTCGACCTGTCGGCCGACTTCCGCCTGCGCGACCCGGCGCTGTACGCGGCGACCTACGGCGCCCCGCACCCCGCACCGCAGCTGCTCGAACGCGCGGTCTACGGCCTGACCGAGCACGCGCGCCAGCACCTGCGCACCGCCCGGCTGTGCGCCAACCCCGGCTGCTACCCGACCTCGATCCTGCTGCCGCTGCTGCCGCTGCTGCACGAGGGACTGCTCGACGAGCATGCGCCGATCGTCGCCGACAGCAAGAGCGGCACGTCGGGCGCCGGCAAGGCGCCGAGCGAGCGCGTGCACTTCGGCAACGTGCACGAGAACTTCCTGGCCTACGGTGTGGGCTCGCACCGCCACACACCCGAGATCCTCCAGCAGGCCGGCACCGACCGCGTGGTGTTCACGCCGCACCTGCTGCCGGTGTTCCGCGGCATCCTGTCGACGCTGTACCTCACGCCGCGCCCCGGCGTCGGCGCCGACGCGGTGCGCGCGTGCCTGCTGCGCCGCTACGGCGACGAGCCGTTCGTGCGCGTCTACGAGCGCGGCCTGCCCGAGCTGCGCGCGGTGCAGCACACCAACGAGTGCCACATCGCCGTCGCCGACAGCGGCGGCATGGTGGTCGTGCTGTCGGCGATCGACAACCTCGTGAAGGGCGCCTCCGGGCAGGCGCTGCAGAACATGAACGTGATGCTCGGCCTCGCCGAGTCGGAGGGACTGCAGTGAGGATCCTCGTCAAGATCGGCGGCGCCTGGCTCGAGGAGACCGGGCCGCGCGCGCAGCTGTGTCAGGGCATCGCCGCAGCCCGACGCGCCGGCCACGAGGTGGTCGTCGTGCACGGCGGCGGCAACCAGATCCGCCAGCTCGGCCGCGACCTCGGCGTGCCCGAGCGCTACCACGACGGCCTGCGCGTCACCGACGCGCGCACCGCCGAGGTCGTGCTGATGGTGCTCGCCGGCCAGGTCAACCGCACGCTGACCGCGGCGCTGCAGCGCGCCGGCGTGCCGGCGGCCGGCATCTGCGGCGCCGACGGCGGCTCGTTCTCGGCGCGGCGGATGCACAGCGACGACGTCGACCTCGGCTACGTCGGCGCCGTCGACGAGGTGCGGCCGCAGCTGGTGCGTACGCTGCTCGACGCCGAGTTCGTGCCGGTCGTCGCCACCGTCGCGCCCGGCGTGCACGGCGATGCCAGCGAGCCGTTCTACAACATCAATGCCGACCACGCCGCGGCGCCGCTGTGCAAGGCGTTCGACTGCGCGGCGCTGCTGTTCCTCACCGACGTCGACGGCGTGCGCGGCGACGACGGCGCGGTGCTGCCGCGGCTCGACCCCGCCGCCTGCAAGCGCCTGATCGCCAGCGGCACCGCCAGCGGTGGCATGCTGCCCAAGCTCGACGCGGCGCTGCGCGCGCTGCGCGAGAACCCGACCGCGCTGGTCAAGATCGCGCCGGCCGGCGCCGCCGACGCGGTGCTGAACGCGCTGCGCCCCGACGTCGGCACCGCGTTCGTCGCCGACCTCGCCGCCACCCCCCACCCCGCGGAGGCCGCCCGTGGATGAGGGCGTGATGAAGACCTACGCGCGCCAGCGCGAGGTGTTCGTGGACGGACACGGCGCGGTGCTCGTCGACCGCGACGGCCGCGAGTTCCTCGACTTCCTGGCCGGCATCGCCGTCAGCGCGCTCGGCCACGGCCACCAGGGCCTCGCCGCGGCGCTGCGCGACCAGGTCGGCAAGGTCGTGCACCTCAGCAACCTGTTCCGGCACCCGTACACCGAGGACGTCGCCACCCGGCTGTGCGCGCACACCGGCATGGCCGCCGCGTTCTTCACCAACTCGGGCACCGAGGCGATCGAGTGCGCGCTGAAGCTGGCGCGCAAGGCGATGCGCGCGCGCGGCGAACCCGACCGCACGTCGTTCGTGGCGATCGAGGGCGGCTTCCATGGCCGCTCGCTCGGCGCGCTGTCGCTGACCTGGAGCGAGAAGTACCGGGCGCCGTTCGCGCCGCTGTTCGACGTGACCTGGGTGCCGCCCGACGACGTGCCCGCGCTCGAACGCGCGCTGCAGCGGCGGCCGGCGGCGCTGGTGCTGGAACCCATCCAGGGCGAGGGCGGCATCCGGCCGCTGGCGCCGGAGTTCCTGCGCGCGGCGCGTTCGCTGTGCACCGCGACCGGCACCGTGCTCGTGCACGACGAGATCCAGAGCGGCTGCGGCCGCACCGGCGCGTTCCTGGCGGCGCAGCACCACGACGTCACGCCCGACGTGGTGGCGCTCGCCAAGCCGATCGCCGCCGGTCTGCCGATGGGCGCGTGCCTCGCCAGCGCCGCATTCGCCGACACGTTCGCCAAGGGCGAGCACGGCTCGACGTTCGCCGGCGGCCCGCTGGTGTGCCGCGCGGCGCAGGTGTTCCTCGACGCCGTCGACGGCGGCCTGCTGGCCGCCGTGCAGGAGCGCGGCGCGCAGCTGCAGGCGGGCCTGCAGGCGCTGCAGCGCGAGCTGCCGATCGTGCGCGAGGTGCGCGGCCGCGGCCTGATGCAGGGCCTGCGCCTGTGGCACTCGGCTGGCGAGGTGCAGCAGGCGCTGTACACGGCCGGCGTGATCACCAACTGCACCGCCGGCGACGTGATCCGCATCGTGCCGCCGTTCGTCGTGACCGAGGCGCAGGTCGAGGACGGCCTGCAGCGCATCGCCGCGGCGCTGCGCGCGTTCCCCCAAGACCAGCAGCAGGACCCCGCCCGAGGATGATCGCATGAGCAACCCCGCCCCGTTCGGCAGGCTCTCGCAGAAGGACCTGCTCTGCACCTCGGCGCTCAGCCGCGCCGACTTCGACACGATCTTCGCCGCCGCCGGCGCCCTCAAGGCCGGTCGCGAGGAGCACACCGAGGTGCTGCGCCACAAGCGCCTGGCGATGATCTTCGAGAAGGACTCGCTGCGCACGCGCTTCACGTTCGACGTCGGCATGCACGACCTCGGCGGCAGCGCCGTGTTCATGGACCACCGCGACGCGCGCATCGGCTCGCGCGAGTCGGTCAAGGACATCGCCCGCAACCTCGAGCGCTGGGTGCACGGCATCGTCGCCCGCACGTTCAAGCACAAGGCCGTCGAGGAGCTGGCGCAGAACTGCGGCATCCCGGTCATCAACGGCCTGACCGACTTCGTGCACCCGTGCCAGGCGCTGGCCGACTTCTACACGATGTTCGAGAAGTGGGGCGCCGTGCAGGGCCGCACGCTGACGTTCGTCGGCGACGGCAACAACACCTGCCACTCGCTGATCCACACCGCCGCGCGCCTCGGCACGCACATCCGCGTGTGCTCGCCCGAGGGCTACGAGCCCAACGCCCGCGTCGTCAACGAGGCGATGCGCACCGCCGCCGAGACCGGCGCCGAGATCCACATCCTCAACGACCCCGACGAGGCCGCCGACGGCGCCGACGCGATCTACACCGACGTCTGGGCGTCGATGGGCCAGGAGGACGAGATCGAGGAGCGCAACGGCGTGTTCGCCGCCTACCAGGTCGACGAGGAGATGATGGCGCGCGCCAAGCCCGGCGCGCTGTTCATGCACTGCCTGCCCGCGCACCGCGGCTGGGAGGTCACGCAGGAGGTCATGGACGGCCCGCAGAGCGTCGTCTACGACATCGCCGAGAACCGCCTGCACGTGCAGAAGGCCGTGATGGCGCTGTTGATGCAGTGAGCCGCGGAGATCCCGCCGGTGCGCCGGGCCTGTGGTCATCGCTCTGGTGGGCTCCGGGGGCCTTGCCGGCTCCCGGACACCCACTACACTTCGGGGCGCACGATGCATCACGCAACCGAGTGACCCGAACGAAGGAGCGGATCATGACGCGGACGACCGGTAGGGAAGGGAAGGGAAGGGAAGGGAAGGCATAGCCGTGCAGTCGCACGCCGTGCCGCTACTGTCCTGCTGACCGTGGCAAGTCTGATGGGCGACCACCTGGGCGCTCAGAGCCTCGGCGGCGCCTGGACCATGGCGTTCAACCATCAGGATGGACAGCAGGCCGGCCAGAGCGCCACCGACCCCTATGCCGGGTTTCCCGCCGGCACGTTCGTGATCGACGGGTTCTACGACTTCCCGACCCGACTGAAGGCCGCGCACATGGCGCTGATCCCGCGCGGCCCACATCAGGGCAAGGTCCTCGTCTGGGACCAGGACCCGGTTGTCGGTTTCGCGCCGCACCTGCCGCAGGGTTCCGGCGTCGGTTGGTCCTATCAGCCCTACGCGATCGTCGACCCGCGACCCACACTGCCGCCCGGCCAAGTCCGGTTCCGTAACTTCCTGCTGCCGATCGGCCCGGTCCTCAACGACACCGGTGGCGACATCTTCTGCTCCGGCCACTGCTGGACGCCGTTCGGCGACCTGGTCGTCGTCGGCGGCACCGACTTTTCGCCGGCCGGGATGATGGCGGCCAACAAGACGTTCGTCTTCAACCCGACGCTGGTCTCCGAGCACTACCCGCAGATCGGGCGTTGGATCCAGGGCCCCGACCTGCAGTCCCTCAGGTGGTATCCAACAGCGACATTGACGGGCCGCTTGCCGCGGCTGAACTCGATGAACCCTCAGGGTAGCCATGCGATCCTGGTACTGGGTGGTTCCTCTGACCTCACAGCCGGGGCGGGTCCGGGTACCAATCCGACCTGGAACACCTACGAAGCCTTCGAAGTGATTGGACCGTCGAGTATCTCACCACAGGTCGACTCCGGCCTGATTCGCGATACGTTCACGCCCATTGGCGGCACGCCGACCTCGACGTTCGCAGGGCCATCGGCCACTTTCCTGGCCAACTGGCGGGATGAGTCCCTGTACTTCTACCCACGCTGCCACTTGCTCACCACTGGACGCGTGTTCATGGGTTCCTTTGCGCCTCTGTCGGCAGCCGTCGACCACGACTCCGTCGCTTGGGACCTGTTTCCAGGCCACTCGTTCCAGGCGTCGTTGTGGAACGGATTCCGCGAGTATGGGGCCAGCGTGCTCTATCCCAACATTGGCGGGCGGCGCAACGAGGTCGTCCGACTCGGCGGCCGGGACATGCAGTCGACCGGCGATTGGACCACGTCGACGGTAGAGATCTGCGACGCCGACGATCCCTCGGCGATCTGGACGAAGCTGCCGGAGATGAAGCGATCGCGCTCGGTGTTCAACGTCGTGGTTCTGCCCGATGCATCCCTGATCGCGTTCGGCGGGCTGAACGAAACCAACGCAACGAATCCACCGGTGTCTCACTTCCAGCCCGAGATCCTGCCCGCCGGGAGCACCAAGTGGCACCTGTTGCCGCCGGCGTTCTCGGTGCGCCAGTACCACTCTGCAGCAGTCCTCCTACCCGATGGACGCGTCTTGACCGGCGGCGGTGAAGAGCGCATCGACGATATCAACGGCGGCTCGAACGGCACCGACTACGAGGTGTTCTCGCCCCCGTACCTCGTCGGCGCTGAAGGCGATGTTCCGCTGCGTCCGACCGGCGTCGACATCCTCAATCCGTTCGCACACGACGCCCAGGACAAGGTCGACATTCTGCACTACGCATCAACCCTGATGGTGCAGTTCGATCCCCTGCCCCTAGGCATCAGCATTGCGAAGGCCGTCTTCATGGCACCCGGATCGACGACCCACCACAGCGACATGCACCAGCGCTACCACGAGGTGCCGGCAAACCACATCTCAACCACGCGGGTCAAGGTGTTCCTGCCGACGACCCCAACAGAGCTGGTCGAGGGCTTCTACATGATGTTCCTGGTCGACAGCGCCGGGATCCCATCTGAGGCCGTATGGGTGCGAATCCAGTGAACCGGCTGCTAGTGGCGCTCGTGTTGGTCTCGCCTGCCGGGCATGCGCAGGGCACAGCGTGGATCGACATGGACCCTGCGGGAACCCCGTCCTTCCGGCAGAGCATCGACCTGTTCGGTGACTTCGATGGGGACGGGTGTGCGGACATCCTACTGGGGTACTCCCCGAATCGATTCGGATCCTATGGCGAGACCAGGATTCTGTCCGGGCGTGACGGCTCACTCCTGTTCCCTACTTCACTGCCTGCGAATCAAGCGATGCTGGGATTCGTTCACGAGGCCGGTGACGTCGACGGGGATGGCCATCCCGACCTCGCGCTGATCCGCGGGCCTGCAACGACACCTATCACCCATCGCCTTGAAGTCTGGTCTCCCTTTCTCGGCTCGCAGCTTTGGTTCACTTCGCCCCACAGCCAGTACTACGGTGGCACGTCCCTTCGCAGCCAAGTCGCCGGAAACATCGACGTCGACGGGGACGGGCGCTCGGAGATCGTGGTCCTGTCAGCCGACTCGCTCGAGTCCGACGTCTACGTCTACAACAGCAACGGGTCGCTCCGCTATCTGCTGCCGGCCCTCGCTTACGGCTGGATCGCCAACTCGGTCGCCGCCATGCCGGACCTAGATGGCGATGGTGGTGACGACTTCGTCGTGGGGGCGCATGTGCCGGGCAGTCACGGCGCGGTCTGGGTGATCTCCGGCCGCACCGGCAGCCTGATCCGCATCACCCCCGACATCCAGCCGGACGACGTGCTCAGCAGCGCCGTCTGCGACGCCGGCGACATGGATCTGGATGGCGTGCACGACTATGCCGCCGCCAGCTACCCGTCCGCACCCGGCACCCGCATCGCCGTGTTCTCGGGCCGCACCGGCGCCGTGATCCACAGCTGGGGCGACTACGGCACCGACCGCGACGGCATGACCGGCAACGTCGACTGCGACCTCGACGGCGTCCCGGACCTGGTCGTCGGAGCTGCCGGCTACCAGGTGTCGCCCGTCCACTTCGGTCAGGTCCGCTGCTATTCGGGCCGGGACGGCTCCGTGCTGTGGAACCTGAGCACAACCGACAACAACGACCCTGTCCGACCCGGCACGATGATCGCGCTCGGGCCCCAACCCGGCAGTCCGTACCCGGTCGTCGCGTGGCTGCACCGCAACTGGGCTGGCCAGGGCCGCATCGTCGCCCTGCACACCGAGTTGCTCGGCGCCGGCGCGGTCCAGGGCGTCGCCGCGTCCTCGACCAGCAACCTGCCGCTCATCGGAATGCGCAAGGTCCAGAACGGCAGCGCGAACAACATCCGCATCCACAGCGCGGGTGGCCCGCCTGGCGCGATCGCGTGGCTGCTGCTCGCCGGCGCCGGCGACACCGCAGTCAGCGGCGCCACCATCCCCCTCGCGCTCGATCCGCTGGGCCTGACGGGTCTCACCCTATACGTGCCGCCCGTGCTCACCGCGACGACACTGCTTGGCAGCGCCGGTGGCAGTGGCATGGACGCCGGCTTCGGCGCAATAGACCTGCCAATCCCGGCTCTCGAGCCCAACGGCATCCCGTTCGCCGCGCAGTGGCTCTTGCTCGACCCGCCCACCGGCGCGTTCGCGGCGACGGCGCGGCACGAGTTCCGCGCCCGCTGAGGTCGCAGCCCGCGCTCCTGGACCTGCGCCCGGGGTGCGCCCGACCCGCCGGTCCCCTACACTCGGCGCACGGGTCGTGTCCGGGTGACCGGAGAATGCCATGCAGAACACCGCGCTCGTCGCCGCCTTGCTCCTCGCCGCCACGGCGCCCGCCCAGCGGCGCGTCCCGGTCGCGGCGCCGATCGACCTCGCCCACGCCTGGGCCCACGACGCGGCGCGCGATCGGCTCGTGGTGCTGGGCACCGACGGCGAGACCTTCGAACTCGTGGACTTCGCGCTGCGCCGCCGCGCCGACGCGGGCGGCACCGGCCCTGGACCGCGCAACGGCGCGAGCATGGTGTTCGATCCGACGCGCGGACGCGCGCTGCTGTTCGGCGGCCAGCTGCTGAGCCGCCTCGGCGACACTTGGAGCTGGGACGGCGCGGCCTGGCGCCAGGAGACCTCGGGCCCGCCGGCCCGCTCCTTCGCCGGCATGGCGTTCGACTCCGCGCGCGGCCGGGCGGTGCTGTTCGGCGGGCAGGGCAACGGCACGGTGCTGACCGACACCTGGGAGCACGACGGCACGAGCTGGCTCCTGCGCCAGCCGGCGACGGTGCCGCCCGCGCCGAACGCTCCTGTGATGGCGTTCGACAGCGGCCGCGGCGTGACCGTGATGACGGTGTCGACCGGGTTGTTCGGCGCGCCGGTGCACACCTGGGAGTGGAACGGCACCGACTGGATCCAGCGCACGTCGGGCCAGCCGGCGCCGATCGGCGGCAACGGCGCGACGATGGTCTACGACCCGCTGCGCGCGCGGTGCGTGGTGCTCGGCGGCGGCTCCACGACCGTTTCGTTCGGCGGCACCTCGAGCCCCGGCAGCGAGATCTGGGAGTGGGACGGCACGAGCTGGACGCTGGCCACGACCCTCGGCGCGCCGCTGCGGCGGTTCACTCCGGCGTGGTTCTCGGCGCGCACCGGCGCGGTCGAGGTGTTCGGCGGGCCCGAGACGACCGGCAACGGGCTCGACCTCGCGTCGTGGCGGTGGAACGGCGCGGCGCTGCAGCGCCTGTCCGGCGAGCTGTTGCCGGCGCGCCGCCACAGCCACGCGTGGCTGCCCGAGATCCGCGGCGGCGGTATCCTGTTCGGCGGCCGGCAAGGCCTCGGCATCCCCGACGACACCTGGCGTTGGGACGGCCATCGCTGGAGCCGGCTGCTGCCGACCCCGGCGCCCCCCGGACGCACCGAGCCCGCGACGGCCTTCGATCTGCTGGGCAGCCGGTCGCTCCTGTTCGGCGGCGGCGTCGGCGCGCAGGTGCTCGACGACTTCTGGGCCTGGACCGGCACCGCCTGGGCGCGCCTGCCCAACGGTCCGCCCGGCCGCTACGGCGCGGGGCTCGCGTCGGACCTGCTGCGCGGCGAAGTCGTGCTGTTCGGCGGCGCCACGACCGGGCTGTTCCAGGCGGGCGCGTTGCTCGACGACACCTGGGTGTTCGACGGCACCGCGTGGTCGCAGCGCTTCCCGACCGCGCGGCCCGGCGGCCGCCACGCCCCGGCGATGGAGCAGGACCTGTCCACCGGCAACGTGGTGCTGTTCGGCGGCCGCACCGGCACCACCGCCGCCGACCAGCTCGCCGACACCTGGCTGTGGAACGGCGTGCAGTGGTCCCCGCGGGCGACGCCGACCACGCCGCCGGCGCTGATGATGCCGTCGCTGGTGTTCGCCTGGGAGCGCTCGCGCCTGCAGCTCCTCGGCAGCGAGTGGCGCGGCCAGGGCCAGGACATCGACGAGCAGCTGTGGGAGTTCACCGGCAGCGACTGGGCGCTGCGCGGCACGGCGCTGCTCGGCGGGGCGTCGGGCGGCCTCGCGATCCTCGACCAGCAGCGCGGCACCGTGGTGGTCGCCGACGGCGGCAACGTGCGCGAATGGACCGAGGTCGCGGCCGCGGCCAGCTCGGCCGGCGCCGGCTGCGGCCAGGCGCCGCCCCGACTCACGGCGCGCGCCCGACCGCGGCGCGGCGAACCCGAGTCGGGCCTCGAACTGTTCACCGCGCCGCAGCAGCCGGTGCTGTTCGCGGCCGACGGCGCCACCGGCAGCATCCCGGTCGGCAACGGCTGCACGCTGCTGCTCGGCGGACTCACGTTCCTGCACTTCGCGCTCACCGATGGCCGCGGCCTCGCCGAGGTGCGGTGGCCGGTGCCGCGCGAGGTCGAGTGGCGCGGCCTCGTCCTGCACGCGCAGGCGGCGGTGCTGGACCCGGCGCAGCCCGGCGGCCTCGCGCTGAGCCGGCGGCTCGACCTGACGGTCGGCGACTGAGCGCCACCGCGAACCCCTCGCGCGGATCCCGGCCTGCGCACTTGACGGCGCCGGTCGCCACCTGCATAAGTATGCACCTCGATTGCATAATCATGCATCCGCGACCGCCCCGGTCGCGACCGCCCCGCGCCGCTGCCCCACCGCCATGACCCGCCACAAGATCGTCCTCGCCTACTCCGGCGGCCTCGACACCTCGATCATCGTCCCGTGGCTGAAGGAGCAGTACCCCGGCTGCGAGGTGCACGGCTACTGCGGCGACATCGGCCAGGGCGAGCAGGAGCTGCGCGGCCTCGAGCAGAAGGCCGAGGCCAGCGGCGCGCGGTCGTGCCGCGTCGACGACCTGCGCCGCGAGTGGCTCACCGACTACGTGTGGCCGTGCGTGCGCGCGATGGCGGTCTACGAGGGCCGCTACCTGCTCGGCACCAGCATGGCGCGCGCGCTCTTGGCCAAGGGCCAGGTCGACTACGCCCGCGAGATCGGCGCCACCGCGCTGGCGCACGGCTGCACCGGCAAGGGCAACGACCAGGTGCGCTTCGAGCTGGCCTACCAGACGCTGGCCCCCGACCTCGCGGTGATCGCGCCGTGGCGCAGCTGGGACATCCGGAGCCGCGAGGACGCGCTCGACTACGCCGATCGCCACGGCATCCAGGTCACCGCGTCGCGCACCAAGATCTACTCGCGCGACCGCAACCTGTGGCACATCTCGCACGAGGGCGGCGCGCTCGAGTCGCCCGGCAACGCGCCGCCGGACGACGTCTGGATGCTGACGGTCGATCCGCGGCAGGCACCCGACACCGCGGCCGAGCTGACCCTGACCTTCGCGGCCGGCGTGCCGACCGCGTTGAACGGCGAGGCGCTGCCGCCCGAGCAGCTGCTGGCGCGGCTCAACGAAGTCGGCGGGCAGCACGGCGTGGGCCGCGTCGACATCTGCGAGAACCGGCTGGTCGGCATGAAGTCGCGCGGCGTCTACGAGACCCCGGGCGGCACGATCGTGCTCGAGGCGGCGCGCACGCTGCGCGCGCTGACGATGGAGCGCGACACGTTCCGGCTGTGCGAGAAGCTGATGCCCGACTACGCCGACCTGGTCTACACCGGCCGCTGGTTCCACCCGGCGCGCACCGCGCTCGACGCGCTGTTCCTCGACGCGACGAAGCACGTGACGGGTGAGGTGCGCGTGCGGCTGTTCAAGGGCACCGCCACCGCGGTGTCGGCGACGTCGCCGCACAGCCTGTACAGCGACGATCTCGCGACCTTCGGCCACAGCGCCGCGTTCGACCACGCCGACAGCTACGGCTTCGTCAAGCTGTACGGGCTGCCGGGCGCGGTCGCGGCCAAGGTGCAGGGTGCCAGCGTCCGCAACGAGGCGGCCCGTTGAGCGCACCGGGCCAGATGTGGGGCGGGCGGTTCCAGGGCGAGCTCGACCCGCGGTTCGCGCGCTTCCAGCAGAGCCTGCCGCACGACCGCGTGCTGGCGCTTCAGGACCTGCGCACCAACCGCGCCTGGAGCGCGGCGCTCGGCGGCGCCGGCGTGTTCACCGCCGACGAGGTGCGGCGGGTGCACGCGGCGATCTCCGACCTCGAACGCCACCTGCGCGCGCACGGCGTGCCCGCCGACGACCCGGCCGAGGACGTGCACAGCTTCGTCGAGCGCGAGCTCGGCGCGCGCTGCGGCGACCTCGCCAAGCGCATCCACACCGGCCGTTCGCGCAACGACCAGGTCGCCACCGACCTGCGGCTGCACCTGCGCGCCGTCGGCCTCGACCTGCAGGCCGGCATCACCGCCGCGATCGCGGCGCTGGTGCGGCAGGCCGACCGGCACGCCGACGCGCCGATCCCGGGCTACACCCACCTGCAGCGCGCGCAGCCGATCACGATCGGCCACTGGGCGCTGGCCCACGCCGAGCCGCTCGGCCGCGACCGCGCGCGCACAGGCGACGCGCTCTTGCGCATGGACCAGTGCCCGCTCGGCAGCGGCGCGCTGGCCGGCACGCCGCTGCCCGTCGACCGCGCCGGGCTGGCGCAGGAGCTCGGCTTCGCGGGCGGCCCGACGCAGAACAGCATCGACGCCACCGCCGCACGCGACCACTGCTGCGAGCTGCTGTTCGCCGCGTCGATGGCGATGATCCACCTGTCGCGGCTGTGCGAGGACCTGGTGTTCTTCGCCTCGACCGAGGCGCGCTTCGGCCGGTTCGGCGACCGCGTGTCGACCGGCTCCAGCCTGATGCCGCAGAAGCGCAACCCCGACGCCGTCGAGCTGGTGCGCGGCAACGCCGGCCTCGTGCAGGGCGCGCTGGTGGCGCTGCAGACCGGGCTGAAGGGCCTGCCGCTCGGCTACGACCGCGACCTCCAGGAGGACAAGACGGCGCTGCTGCCGGCGCTCGACCGCGCGACCACGTGCCTGCACATCGCCGCCACCGCGGTCGACGACTTCTCCTTCGACGCCGCGCGCTGCGCCCGCGAGGCCGAGCGCGGCTACCTGAACGCCACCGACCTCGCCGACCTGCTGGTCGCCGCCGGCGTGCCGTTCCGCGACGCGCACGAGCTGGTCGGCCGCGCCGTCGACCGCGCCGTCGAGCTCGACTGCGAGCTGCAGGACCTGCCCCCGGCCGACCGCCAGCGGCTGCTGCCGCAGCTCGACGGCGACCTGCGCCAGCTGCTGTCGGCCGCCAGCGTGCTGGCGCGCCGCGACCGCATCGGCGGCACCGCGCCGCAGCAGGTGCGCGCGCAGGTGGCGCGCTGGCAGCAGCAGCTCGAGCAATGGCCGCAGCAGGAGACCCCGGCATGACCGTCACCGACCGCTCCCCGAACGTCCCCACGGACCGCGTCGTCATCCGGCCGGCGCTGGTCGCCGACGCCAAGCCGATCCTGACCCTGGTCAACGACCTCGCGGTCAAGCAGGTGATGCTGCCGCGCTCGCCGGCCTCGGTGATCGAGAACGTGCGCGACTTCTTCGTCGCCGAGCTCGACGGCGCATTCGCCGGCACCGGCGCGCTGGCGGTGACCTGGACCGACATCGCCGAGATCCGCTCGCTGGCGGTGGCGCCCGAGCACCAGAAGCACGGCATCGGCCGCCGCCTGGTCGACGCGCTGATCGACGACGCGCGCCGCCTCGGCATCCCGCGACTGTTCGCGTTCACCTACGTGCCGGGGTTCTTCGAGAAGCTCGGGTTCTCGATCTGCGCGCACGACGACCTGCCGCACAAGGTGTTCAACGACTGCATGCACTGCCCGAAGTTCCAGGCCTGCGACGAGATCGCGATGGAGCGCGTGCTCGACACCGCGGCGCCGCCGCGGCTGTTCGGCAAGCCGCAGCGCGCGATCCCGATGCCGGTGCGCAAGCCGGGCTGACGTCGCGGGGCACCGTTCGTTCGATTACGGCGGCCGGTCCGCGTAACGTTCGCGCCATGGGATTCGGCATGCTGTTCCTCCTGCTCTACCTGGCGACGGCCGCGCTGGCGACGACCGTCGGCCTGCCCCAGCCGTTCTCGATGCCGCCGCTGCCGGAGGAACCGGCACTGCTGCGGATCGCCGCCAAGGACAGCATCGTCTGCATCACCTGGTCGGGCGCCGCAGACGCCGACCCGCAGAGCAACAGCCGCACCGAACGCCTGTGCGCCGAGCCCGACGTCCGGCGCGCGGTCGCGGCGCTGCAGAACGCGCTGAAGGCCGTCATGCTGCACGAGATGGGCATGGCCGGCGGCGCGGCGCAGGGCGCCCTCGACCTCGCCGTGACGGCGCTGCAGCGGCCGGGCTGCGTGTTCGTCAGCGGCTTCGACCCGCGTGACCCGCAAGCGGTCCGCGCCGGCCTCGCAGTCAAGCTGGGCGACCGGATGAACGTCGCGCAGACCCTGATCGGCCTCGGCGCGGTGGCGCTCCGCGCCGACCACCGCGACGGCGAGGAGACCTGGGACGACCTCGAGGTCGACGACGTCCGGTTCCGCGCGCTGCCGTTGCCGGTGACGCAGCCGTTCGTCGGCTGGGCCGCGGTCGACGACTGGCTGCTGGTGGCGGTCGGACGCGACACCGCGGCGCCGATGCTGACCGGACTGCGTGGGAACGACCAGGGACTGCGCGGCAGCGCGGCGTGCCGAGGCCTGCTCGCGGCGGCCGAGGTCGAGCGCCCGGCCACGCGCACCTTCGTCGACGTGGCGAAGCTGCAGGCGCTGCTGACGTCGAGGCACGGGCCGCAGACGGGCTCGCTGTTCGAGGCGCTGGGCCTCGGCCAGGCGACGGCGGCGCTGGCGACCACCGGCCTGCACGGCGACGGCTTCCACGCCCAGGTGCGACTCGCGGTGCCGAAGCCCGAGGGGCTCCTGGCGGCGCTGGCCGGCCCGCCCATCACCCAGGACGCGCTGATCGCCGTGCCACGCGACGCCGATGTGGCACTCGCCCTGCGCACCGATCCGCAGCAGCTGCAGGACGCCGTGGTCGGCCTGTTCGACGCGATGTCCGGTGGCCGTGTGCGCGGCGCGTTCGACGGCTTCCGCCGGGAATGGGCGACGCAGTTCGGATTCGGCTGGAACGAGGGCGTGACCGGCCAGCTCGACGGCCAGCTCACGGCGTGGAACGCGCCGAGCCAGGGCGGCCTCGGCTTCACCGCGGCCACCGCGCGGCTCGGCCTGCGCGACGGCGCGGCGTTCGCGCAGCCATTCGGCGTGTTCATGGGCCAGATGCAGGTCGAGCTGCCGGGCAAGAAGACCGCCATGGGTGACGGCCGGCTCCGCCGCAACGGCGTCCACCTGGAGACCTTCGCGCACGGCGACCACACGGCGTGGTGGATCGACGACCTCGACGACGACGTGCCGTTCGCGTGGTCGTGGAGCGCCGGCCGCGACGCGCTCACGTTCGCGATGACGCCGCAGGCGCTGCGCTGCACCCTCGACGCCGCCGACGCGCCGAACCCCGACCACTCGCTGGTTCGCCTGCCGGCGATCAGCAGGCGCGGCGCCGCCACGCTGATGCTGCACCTCGACCTGCAGTCGCTGCTGCGCCGCGGCTACCCGTTGGCGATGCTGTTGCTGCAGTCGGCCGACGAGGAGTGGCTGCGCGACGGCTTCGACTTCGACGCCGCCGACCTGCCGCGCCTCGAGGCCCTGGCGCAGCACCTCGGCCAGGAGCTCACCACCGTGGCGCCCGTCGACGGCGGCTTCGAGTACCTGCGCAGCGGCGCGCTGCCGGTCGTGGACCCGCTGACGATGGCGGTGTTCCTGGCGGTCGCGCTGCCCGAGTTCTGACGGCGCCGGCAGCCGCGGCTCAGCCGGCCGGACGCGACCGCGCGAGCTCGGCGGCCGGCACGTGCCCCAACGCCCGCAGCCTCGCGGCCGCGTCGCGATCGGGCGTCGCCACGAAAAGGAACTCGCGGTTGCGCACGTGCGACACGGTCCCGACCTTCTCGCCGCGCGGGTTGTGGATGCCGATGCGCGCGCCGACGTAGCGCGGGTGGTCGCACGCGAGCACCAGCACGGCGCCGCGCGGCGCGAGCATCTCGGCGATGTCGCCGGGCCCGAGCCAGCCCTCGTCGCTGAACGACAGCACCACGTGCGGCGCCCGCACCGCGGCGAGCACCGCGCGCAGCGCCGCGGCGGCCTGCACGCGCGAGTTGAACGGGCTGCGCCGCGTGCGGCAGTCGATCCGCTTCTGGGCGACGCCGTAGACCTCGGGCCGGTCCCAGCGCACCAGGGTCTCCCAGAGGTGGTAGTTGCCGAGGTACTTGTGCTGGTTGTACGGCGGATCGACGTAGGCGACATCGCCGTCGAGCGCCTGCGCCGCGTCGAGCGCGTCGAGGCCGAACGCCGCGCCCTTGCCGGCCTCGGCGCGCGGCAGCACCGCCGGCAGCCGCAGCTCGAGCGCGTTGTGCGAACGCGCCGACCAGCGCTTCAGGTAGGCCATCTGCACGCCGGTCGTCGAGTCGACGCGGTCCGCGGCCTCCATCAACGAGGTCAGCAGCACCGCCTCGAGCTCGGGCTCGAACGCGCGCGCCGCGATCGCCGCGCGGATCGCCTCGATCCGCGCGGCGTTGTGCGGCTGCAGGTAGCGGCTGCGCTCGCTGTAGGTCCCGGCGAACCACCCGGCGTGCGCCGGCACCCGCGCGAGATCGTCGAGCGCCGCGCTCGCCGCCGCGAGCACGTCGCGGTCGGCCTGCACGTAGCAGCGCGCCAGCACCTCGGCGTAGGCGCAGTGGTCGTTGGCGAGGACGCGCAGGCCGCGCGCCTTCAGGGCGTGCCCCACCCGCGCGGTGCCGCTGAACAGGTCGACGACGGTGCGCACCCGCGGCAGCGCCGCGATCGCCGCGAGGATGCGCGGCACCAGCAGTCGCTTGCTCCCGAGGTACTTGATCATGCCGCCCGTCGGCGAAGAGCATCGAACGCGCCGGAGCGGATGGCAACCGTGCAGGCGGTGTCCGCCTTCCGCACGACCGCGGCGGCCGCGGGTGCCGTAACGCACCGGGCCGAAGGCCCCAAGCCAATGGAATATACTGACATACGGTCGCTCCCCGACCGAGGCCACGACCCCGTCCGCGGCGTCCGGCACGGATCTCGCATCGGGGTCGTCCCAGAGACTCCAGAATGAACTGCAAGCACCTGCCCCGTCCCTTCTCCACGCTCGCCTGCTGCCTGCTCGCCCTTGCGGTCTCCGCCTGCGGCGGCGGTGGCGGTGGCGGCGGCGCCGTCGGCCCCGGCCCCGTCCCCCCTGGCCCGGTCCCCACGGGCCCCGCGACCGCCGTGCACGCCGGCCTGATCAGCGCCGCGGCCGGCAGCGGCGAGGTGCGCGTGCACTGGGACCCGCCCGCCAGCGGCTTCGAGTTCGCCATCTTCCACAACGACAACAGCGCGGCGGTGCTGAGCGGCACGCAGCTGACCAGCCCGCCGGGCACCAGCGCGACCATCTCCGGCCTGGCCAACGGCGCCACCCGTTACTTCGCGATGGGCATCCGCCCGACCGGCTCCGGCGGCAGCTACACGCTGTCGGGCCGCGTGCTCCGCGCGGTGCCGTTCGCGCCGATCTACGTCGACGCCAACGCCGGCACCAACGGCATCGGCACGCTCGGCAGCCCGTTCAACAACCTGCAGGCGGCCGCCACCGCCGCGGCGGGCCTCGGCGGCGGCAACCTGTGGCTGCGCGACGGCACCTACGGCCGCGCGGTGCTCTCGCCGGGCACCCATGTCTACGGCGGCTTCCCGACCGGCAGCGCGTTCACGCTCGCCAACCGCAACTTCGCCAGCGGCGCCACGATCGTCACGGCGACCGCCGGCCTGTCGGCGCTCGACATCAGCCTGGTCGGTGACCGCGTCGTCGTCGACGGGCTCGCCGTCGCCGGCAACAACACCGCGCTCTACGGCATCGACACCGAGGACACCGACCTCGAGGTGCGCTCGGTCACCGTGCGCAACTGCGTCGACCGCGGCATCCGCATGCGCAACAGCCGCACCACCGAGACCGCGGTGGTCGAGCTGGTCAACGTCGCGTCGCAGCAGAACGGCGCCGACGGCGTCTCGGTGCTCGGCGCCTACTCGCTGTTCATCGACGCCTGCAGCTTCGACAGCAACGTGCAGGAGGGCATCGACTGCGGCCCGCTGGTCGCCCTGAACGGCGCCGGCCTGACCTCGACCGTCGTGATCACCGCCAGCCGGTTCGCCAACAACGGCGCCGAGGGCCTCGACGCGAGCCTCGACGCGCCGCTGACCGCGACCGGGGGCGCCGGCGCGTTCGACATCACCATCGCCGGCTGCAACTTCACCGGCAACGCGCTCGACGGCTGCCTGATCGACCAGGAGCACGAGCGCCTGCCCGGCTGGACCATGCGCTGCGTGGTGCGCGACTGCACCGCGTCGGACAACGGCCTGGCCGGCTTCCACGTCGACTACGACAGCGCCGGCGAGGTGCTGCTGCACCGGAACCGCGCCTCGGCCAACGGCACCGACGGCGTGTTCATCAGCTCCGAGGTCAGCGCCGGTCACGCGGTGGTCTCGGCCTGCGACCTGGTCGGCAACCTCGGCGCCGGCATGCGCACCTCGCTGGGCAACAAGGTCATCGCCGCGACGCACTGCGTGTTCAGCGGCAACGCGGAGGGCGGCTTCCTCAGCCTCAACAAGCAGTCGACCGCGACCAACTGCATCTTCCGGCTGCAGGCCAACGCGACCCAGAACGTGCGGCTGTTCGGCAGCGCGACCGTCACCGACCCGGCCGCCGCGGTGTTCCAGAACGCGCCGAACGGCTTCGCCAAGGTGCTGTCGCACACCAACGGCGCGCTGGGCCTCGAGCAGGTGGCGTCGTTCGCCGCCGGCGCCACGGTCGAGCTCGCCGACAACGGCACCGCGTTCGCGGCCAACCAGGTCAACGGCACCAGCGTGGTGCTGAGCGGCACGCCGGCCCTGCGGCGCACGCCCGCCGCGCTGGCCGCGTTCCCGAGCGCCAACGTCACCGAGAACCTGCAGCTCGCCGCCGGCTCGGTGGTCGCCGGCCTCGGCATGATCGAGGACACCGGCTTCCCCGCCGTGAACCCCGGCCCGTTCGGCGCGCCGGCGGGCGGCACCCCCGGCACCGCCGACCAGCTCCCGGGCGGCCTCCTGTGGGTCGACCAGGTCACACCGGCGCCGCAGCAGACGCTCGGCAGCACCGCCGCCGTGACGCTGCGGTTCTCGTCGGCGCTGAACGCCGGCTCGATCAGCGGCACCCGGGTCCGCGTGCGCGACACCAACGGCAATCCCGTGGCGGCCGGGTTCGCGCCGAGCTTCAACTCGATCCAGGTCAACCCGCCCGGCGGCGGCTGGCCGGCCGGGGCGCTGAACCTCGAAGTGCACGTCGGCATCACCGGCAGCGCCGGCGTGGTGTTCTCGGCGCCGATCGTCGTGCCGCTGCGTTGATCGCCGCGAACGGCAGCCGCCCGTTCGCGCGGGCGGCCGCCGCCGCTATCGTGCGGCGTCGATGACCGACGCCGCCGTCCCCCTGCCGCGCGGGTTCCGCGCCGCCGCCGTCCACTGCGGGCTGCGCAAGGATCCCGCCCACCCCGACCTCGGGCTGCTGCTGGCAGACGACGCCCGGCCGGCCGCGGCCGTGTTCACGCAGAACCGGCTTCGCGGCGCCCACGTGCAGGTGTGCCGCGAACACCTGCAGCAGGGCGGCGGCATGGTCCGCGCCCTGCTCGTCAACGCCCGCAACGCCAACTGCGCGACCGGCCAGGCCGGCGTCGACGCGGCGCGCGCCCTGTGCGCGGACCTCGCCGAGCGCGTCGGCTGCCCGACCGAGCAGGTGCTGATGGCCAGCACCGGTCCGATCGGCGCGCCGCTGCCGCACGAGAAGATCCGCGCGCGGCTCGACGACCTGCTGCGCGCGGCCAGCGGCGACCCCGCCGGCGCGGCCGCATTCGCGCGCGCGATCATGACGACCGACACGGTGCCGAAGGCCGCGGCGCAGTCCATCGGCGCCGGGCCCGGCCGCGCCACCGGCTTCGCCAAGGGCGCGGGCATGATCCACCCCGACATGGCGACGATGCTGGCGTTCGTGCTCGCCGACGCGGCGCCGGGTCCGGCGCTGCAGCCGCTGCTGCAGCGCATCGCCGACCGCAGCTTCCACCGCGTCACCGTCGACGGCGACACCTCGCCGAACGACACCTTCCTGCTGTGGGCCGGCGGTGCGCACGCCGACCTGGAGCCGTTCGAGCAGGCGGTGACGGCCCTGAGCCAGGACCTCGCCCGCCGCATCGCCGGCGACGGCGAAGGCCTGACCCGGCTGATCACCGTCGAGGTGCGCGGCGCCGCCGACGAGCGGGAGGCGAACCACGTCGGTCGCGTCGTCGCCACCAGCCCGCTGGTGAAGACCGCCGTCGCCGGCCGCGACCCGAACTGGGGGCGGATCCTGTCGGCCGCCGGCCGCGCCGGCGTGCCGTTCGACGCCGAAAGGGCGCGCGTCTGGGTCGGCGCGACCGAGGTCTACGCGCACGGCGTGCCGCACCCCGAGCGCGAAGCCGCGGCGCACCGCCACCTCGAGCAGGAGCGCGAGGTCGTGCTCGGCATCGACCTCGGCCGCGGCGAGGCGAAGGCCGACATCTGGACCTGCGACCTGACCAAGGACTACGTGCAGATCAACGCCGACTACCGCACCTGAGGCCCGGCGCTCCGCGGCGCCGCCTCAGGGCGCGGCGTCGGGGTCGCGATCGCGGTCCCGTTCGCGGTAGACGCGCGGCAGCGGCGCGTCCTTGCCCTCCCACCAGGCGCGGTGATCGGCCGCGTCGGCCGGCAACGTCGACGCGTAGCCGAGGCGCGCGTCGGGGACGCAGTCGCTGTACGGCAGGTAGGGCTTGAGGTCGAGCACCGGCGTCCCGTCGAGCAGGTCGTGGTCGCCGACGCGCAGCACGCGGCCGTCGATGCCGAGCAGCCGCAGGCACGACAGGCCGATCGGGTTCGGGCGCGCCGGCGCCCGCGTGGCGAACACGCCGCGCTTCCGCGTGTCGCGCGGCGGCGCCACCTTGCTGTTCCAACCGCGCGTGTGGTGGCACCAGAACAGCACCCACACGTGCGAGAAGCCGGCGAGGTCATCGAGCCCGTTCTGCAGGCCCTGCGCCAGGTGGATCTCGGCGCACGGCGACGCGGCCGGGTCCGCGTGCGGCCGCGCCTGCCGCGGCGCGTCGTGGTGCACGCGCAGCGGCGAACGCACGACGCCGATCGGCCGCAGGTCGAAGGCCACCTGCTGCAGCTCCTCGGGCACCGCCCAGGTGCGCTGCCGCGTCACCGGCCCGTGGCCCGCGGGACCTTGACCAAGGTGCCGACGCGCAGCCGCCGCGCGTCGCGGTCGGACCAGCCGTTGAGGTCCATGATCTCCTTGAAGCGGCGCGCCGAACCGAGGTGCTCCTGCGCCAGGTCCATCAACGTCTGGCGCGGACCGAGCTCGACCTCGAACCACGCCGGCGCCGGCCGGGTCGGCGGCGCGGACGGCTCCGGCGGCGCGGCCTGGTCCCGGTCGGGGGCGGAGTCGGGCGACGGGTCGGATGCGGATGGCCCGCGCTCCGGCGGCGCGACGTCCGCCAGCGGCCCCGGCGGGACCTGCTGCGCGGGCAGCAACTCGACGCCGAGGCGCTCGAGCGACGCGGCCAGCGACGGGCTCGCGCCGCCGAGTTCGAGCACCAGTTCGCCGTCGCCGGCGAGCGCCGGCGCCGCCCGCGGCGCACAGGCCGCCGCCATCGACATCACCACCGCCACCGCTGCCCACCACCGGATCCGCCGCATCGGCGCATTGTCGGCGGCGCCGGCGACGGCCGCAACGGCGCAGCCGCCACCGACGCAGCCTTGCGCCCGGGGCGCGGTTCGCCGAGAACACCGCGCGTGTCGACGCGCGCCGTCCTGCTCAACCTGCTGCCGAAGGTGGTGCTGTCGCGCGCGACCGGGCTGCTGACACGGCTGCCGCTGCCGGGCGGCCTGCGCGGGCCGTTCTTCCGCTGGTTCGCGCGCCGCTACGGCGCCGACCTCGCGCAGATCGACGGCGACCTGCGCCAGTTCGCCAGCCTGCAGCAGTTCTTCCAGCGGTCGCTGCGCGCGGGCGCGCGCAGGATCGCCGACGTGCCGCTGGTCTGGCCCTGCGACGGCCGCATCGTCACCGCCGGCCCCGTGCGCCAGGGCCGCATCGAGCAGGTCAAGGGCAACGACTACCCGCTCGCCGACCTGCTCGGCGACAGCGCGCTGGCGCAGCAACTCGACGGCGGCAGCCAGGTCACGGTCTACCTCGCGCCCGGCGACTACCACCGCGTGCACGCGCCGTTCGCGGCCACCGTCGAACGCGTCGCCGCGCTGCCGGGCACGCTGTTCCCGGTGAACCCCCCGGCCGTGCGCTGCATCCGCGACCTGTTCGCGCGCAACAGCCGCCACGTGTTCCACTGCCGCCTCCACGACGGCCGTCGCGGCGCGGTCGTGATGGTCGGCGCCTTCAACGTGGGCGGCACCAGCGTCACCGCTGTGCCGGGCACCGTGGTCTGGCCCGGCGGCGAGCTCGGCCGCTTCGGCTTCGGCTCGACGGCGGTCGCGATCGTGCAGCGCGGGGCGCCGGCGTTCGCGACGCCGGCGCCGGAGACGCGGGTGTGGATGGGCGGGGCGGCCGTCGGCTGACGGCGGCGGCGGTTTCGGCAACGCCAGCCGGCGCCCGAACGTTGCCGGCCCATGCGAGAGTTCCTGGGTCCCCACCGACAGCCCGGGCTGGAGCAGGCCCGGACGGGCATCATCGCCCCCAAGCCGATTCCGCTCGAGTCGGGCACGCGGCTCTACCGGTTCGCCAACCGCCTCACCCACGGCTGGGACCATCGGGCCGGGCCCTGGTGGATCGACGAGACTGCCTTCGAACGGATCGTCGCGCGGGCCGAGCGCGCCGGCGTCGACCTCGCCAGCAAGGCGCGCTGGGACCTGGCGATCCTGCCGGCCTGGGAGCGCTCGATGGACCTGCTGCTGCAGGCGCGTGTGACCGCCCGACTGTGGGCCTGGACGGGCCTCGCCAAGCCGCAGCAGCAGACCCTGCACGACCGGATGCTGCGCATGTTCGGCAACCGCGACATCCGCCAGCTCTACCTGATCGGTGTCGCGGACCTGACCGACGGAGTCGGGGTCGGCGACCCGAACGACCGGGCGATGCGCGCACCGATGCCGACGCAGTTGGCGCGGCAGCACCTGGCAATCATCGGCGCCAAGCACATCCGCGGCGCGACGCTGCCCTGAGGATCGCGCCCTGAGGATCGCGCCCTGCTGGTCCGGCCCAGGGTCCGACCCGGAGGGTTCACCCACAACGCCCGATCCCGAGCACCCTTCGCCGCGCGTGGTGCCCGCGGACGGACCGAGGACGATGCTGCGAGCGCCCCGGGCGCCGTCGCCGGCTCGTCAGTAGCCGACCGCGCGCAGCGCGTGCCGCGCCTCTTCGCCGGTGCGGCCCTTGTGGCGCTGCGCGAGGTGCTGCAGCAGATCCTGGCCGAAGCGGCGCTCGGGGCCGACGGTGTCGGCGAAGTAGGTCGCCAGCTTCAGCATGTGCTCGGGCTGCATCGAGGTGTCCTTCTTCAGGCGCTCCATCAGCGGGAAGCCCGCGCGCAGCAGCACGGTGAAGAAGCCCATCGCCGGATTGCCCGGGGTGTCGTCCTCGACGTTGGGCCGCGCCGCGTCCTGCAGGAAGCGGGTGGCGGCGAGCTGGTAGCGGCCCTCGTCGTCGAGCAGGTCGGCCGCGGCCAGCCGCGCGAGGACGTGCAGCGCCTCGGCGAAGCGCCGGCTGCGGCGCCAGCGCAGCGCCTTGTCGAGCAGGAACGGCACGATCTTCTGGCCGGCGGACGCGAGCGCCACGTCGAGCATCAGGTCGGCGATCAGCGCCTTCTGCGGCAGCAGCTTGGTCGCGCGCTCGGCGATCGAGCGCACGTGCTTGGGGCCGAGCAGCGAGCCCAGGCGTCCGAGGATGCCGCCGAGGCGCCTGGCGTCGACGGGGTCCTTGGCCAGCTGCAGCAGACGCAACACCGGCTCGATCGCGTGCTTGCTGGTGCCCAGCACGTCCTCGGCGGCGGCGCGGAACCGCGGGTCGTCGTGGTCGCGCAGCTTCAGCGCGAGCTTGATGAGCTCGGGCGTCGGCGAGCTCTTCATCGCGCGGAGCGCGAACAGGCGCTGCTCCTGGTTGCGCGACGCCAGCAGGCGCTTCAGGGGCGCCGCGAGGCCGTCGGGCCACTTCGGCATCGCCGTCAGCACCCGGCGGATCGAGTCGTGCAGCGCCTGGTGCTGCGCGTCCTCGAGCTGCGCCAGGAGCCCCTTGGCCTGCAGGGCGGTGAGCTGCTGTCCGGCCAGCGCCTCGAGCGCGGCCTGGCGCAACGCCGGCGGCGACTTCTCGCCGATGTGCTGCATCAGCACCGCCTTGCCGCCGTTCGGATCGACGTGGGCGACGACGCCGAGCATGGCGGCGAGCGACGTCTCCGGCAGCGGCTGCTCCATCGCCTTGACCAGCGCGTCGCGCAGCCCCTTGCGGACGGCGTCGTCCATGTCCTCGACCGCGTCGACGACGAAGGTCGCCGCCTCGTCGCAGGTCTCGGCCGCTGCCAGGGCGTGGACGAATGCCTCGACCGACTGCTTGGAGGGTTCCCGCGCAAGCACTTGCAGCAGGCGAATCCGGCGATCCGGCGGCGCTTCGGCGAACGCCTCGCCGATCGGGCCGTGGGCGGCGCGACCGGACTCCGCCAGGAGGTGCGATGCTTGATCGACCAACGACTCGTGCTCGATGAGCGCGTGCACCACTACCCGCAGCGCTTCGGTCGAACCGATCCGTGCCAGGGCCTCGAGGACGTATCGCCCGAGCACCGGCGATCGAGCCGCCGAGCCCGCCAACGCCTTCACGACCGCAGCGTCCTTGACCTGCAGCTCGCCGAGGATCTGGGCGGCCGCGATCTGCAGCTCGGGTCGACCGCCTTCGAGGACGCCGACGATTTGCTTTACGGTGTCGTTCATTCGCGCTGCTGCCCTGGCCCTACTTCCGTCGCGTGGCGATGTCCGACGGTCCGAGCCCCGGGAGCGCGCGGATTATGACAAACCGCCGGGCCGGCGCCAAGCGCAGTCAAGCGCCGCGACCAGAATGTGTGGAAAGTCCATGGACAATGGGCCGCCATCGCACCGAAATCACTCCAATGGAAGGATTAATGTTCGCCGGAGCGGATCGGGACGGAGCCAAAGGCGGCCCGGAGGCCGACTGCAGCAGCGGGCCGCACCATTGCAAATGCGGCGGCGGAGCCACGCGTTGGAGCCGGCGGTCCCTGTGGCGTCCCGCCGTGCCTCCTCCTAGGCTTCCGCGCCTCACTTGCGCCTGCTCGTCGTCGCCCCCTTCCTGCCGGACCCGGCCGCAGCCCACGGTGGCGGTATGTACCTGGGCGCTCTGTGCGACGCGCTGGCGCAGCGGGCCGAACTGGGCCTCGTCGCCCAACTCCGCCCTGCCGAAATGGCGCACCTCGCCCGCGAAGCCGGCCCATTCCGCTTCACCGCGCCGGTGGCCCTGGCCGAGCGTCCGCGCGGCCTCGCCCTCGCGGCGCACCAGGCGAGCATGCTGTTCCGGTGGGGCCTCCGGGGCACGCCGCTCTTGGTCGCGAAGCACCAGAGCCGGGCGATGGGCGCGGCCGTCCGCCGCGCGGTCGCCGAGTTCCGGCCGGACGCTGCGCTGGTCGAGCTGGCGCAGACCGCACAGTACCTGCCGTGCCTCGACGGGGTGCCCACGGTCCTGACCGATCACGAGGGCGGGATCCCGGCCAACGCCACCACCGACCTGGGCGGCTGGGCCGACCGTCGCGACGTGCGCCTGTGGCGGGCCTACGTCGCCGCCTACTACCCGCGGGCCGACCTGGTGCAGGCGGTCACCGACGAAGACGGCGCCCAGCTGCGCGCGATGCTCGGCCGCCCGGTGGCGACGCGCCTGCCCGTGGTGCGGATGCCGTCGCACCCCGCCGCGAAGACCCGTACCCCGCCGCGCGCGCTGTTCCTCGGCAACTACCGCCATCGCCCGAACCCGGAGGCGGCGGAGGTGCTCGCGCGGGACGTGCTGCCGCGGCTGCGCGAGCGAATGCCCGATGCCGAGCTGTGGCTCGCCGGCCCCCACCCCGAACGGCTGCCGTCGATCGGCCACCTCCCCGGCGTGCGCGTGGTCGGGTTCGTCGAGGACCTCGCCGGCCTGTTCGCGCAGGTGCGCCTGCTGCTGGCGCCGCTGTTCTCCGGCGGCGGCTTCCGCATGAAGGCGCTGTCGGCGATGGCCCACGGCGTGCCGGTCGTGACCAATGCCCTCGGCGCGCGCGGCTTCGCCGTGCCCGAGCCCGCGCGCACCGTGGCGGAGGGGACCGATGCGCTGGTGCAGGCGGCGCTGGCCCTGCTCGAGGACCCGCGCCACGCGGCGGCCGCGGGCAAGGCCGCGCACCGGTGGGCCGCGGCCAACCTGTCGCCGGAGGCCGTCGCGGCGACGCAGCTCGAGCGCATCCAGACGCTGCTGGTCGCGCGCTGACGCCGGCGGTCCGCCGCGGTCCCGGTCAGGCGACCGCGGCGCCGCGCGGGCGAAGGACGAGGCGGACCACCTCGCCGCCGTCGCCGGTGCCGTCGCTTCCGCCGGTGCCGCCGCTGCTCCCGCCGGAGCCGCCGCCGCGGTTCCCGCCGCGGTTGCCGCGTCCGCTGCCGCGGCGCTGGCGCAGGTCCTCCAGGTCGAGCTGCACCTTCACGGCCTGGTCGCCGCGCTTCAGCTCCAGCTCCATGAACTTCTCGCCCTCGAGCTCGCGCAGGATCTGGAAGATCTCGTGCATCGCCGTGAGCTCCTCGCCCTGTGCCTTGGTGAGCACGTCGCCCTTCTGGATCCCCATCTTGTCGGCGCGGCCGTCCTTGGTCACCTCGGTGAACGTGAAGCCGTCCAGTTCGGCGTCGAACAGCGCCTGGCCGTAGCTCCGCGCCTGGCGGCCGCGCTCGCGCTGCACGACGCCGCTGCGGTCCAGCAGCTCCGGCAGGTTGGCGGTGCCGAGCGCAGCCAGCGCGACGACCGTGCTGGTGTGCGCCTGGTACTCCGGGATCGCCACGTCGAGGCGATCCCACTGCGTGTGCCAGGTGTGCCGGAAGTAGTCGCTGCGGCCCTTCAGGCTCCAGTTCAGGCCGGGCACGCCGGCGGCGATGAACGACGCGTGGTCGCTGCCGCCGCCGCCGCTGATCGTCGGGCTCTTGCGCAGCACGAACGTCGGCCCCTCGTGGTCGGCGTCGGGCGCGGTCAGCGCCTGCATCGGCGCGGTCACCCGCAGCATCGGCTCGTACATGGTCTCCGCGACCGTCAGCGCCGCCGCCCAGTTGGTGCCGGTGTCGTGGTTGAACACCGCGGACACCTTCTCCATCTCGGTGCGGTGCATCTTCACGTAGGCGCCGCTGCCGAGCAGCCCCTGCTCCTCGCCGCCCCACAGGCAGAAACGGATCGTGCGCTTGGGCCGGGCGCCGATCGCCGACAGGATGCGCGCGGCCTCCATGGTCGAGGTCGCGCCGGTGCCGTTGTCGGTGCAGCCCTGCGCCTGGTGCCACGAATCGAGGTGGCCGCAGACGATCACCACCTCGTCGGGCTTCTCGGTGCCCGGGATCTCGGCGATGACGTTGTAGAGCGGGATGCCGCCGTCGCGGAACTCGCTGTCGACCTGGAACTCGCAGACGACCGCCTCGCCGTCGTCGAGCAGCTTCTGCAGCCGCTCCGCGTGGTCCTGCTGCACGACGATCGAGGGCACGGTCGGCACCTTGTCGATGCTGCCCATGGCGGTCCGATGGTCGCCGAACACGCGCACCCGCGTCGGGTACGCCTTGTCGTCGGGCTGGCCCGACGCCGGCGAGACCCAGCCGGCGATGCCGCGCTGCTCGCAGTACTCGCGCACTGCCTTGGGCGGCCGGCGGTCGAAGAACAGGAACGCCCCCCGCAGATCCTCGCCGAGCGCGGCGGCGGCCAGCTCATCGGCGGGCGCCTGCAGCACGCGCCCGCGACGCAGCCCGTCGGTCGACGCGGTCCACGCCTCGGTCGCCACGTACATCGGGAAGAAGTACGGCTCGACGATCCGGCCCTGCCACTCGCCGCGGTTCCACGCCAGCCGCCACTCGCCCCACTTCTCCTTGTGGACGTTCTCGAGCCCCATCGACGAGAACTCGGCGACCGCCCAGTCGCAGGCGCGCGTGAAGTTGTCCGAGCCGGTCAGGCGTTGGCCGATGCTCGTGAGATCGCGCAGCAGGTGCATCGCGTGCGAGCGCTGGATGCCCTCGGTGCGGATCGCCTCGGCGGTGGCCTCGTCGACGACCGGGGTGACGTCCGTCAGGGTCGCCCCAGCAGACGACTCGCCGGCCGACTCGGCGACCGCGGGCTCCTGCGCCCCGATCGGCGGCGACAGGACCGGCAGCGTCAGCAGCGGCAGGACCAGCAGGCCGGCCAACGACGGGAAGGACGGGAGAACGCGACGCAGGATCGACTGGGCCATGGGGTTGGGTCTGGGGCCGGACCAATACGGCCCGCGCGGCCGAGATGTTAGTGCCGGTCCGGCGCCAGGCGCGTCACCGACCGGTCATTCGTGGTCGGCATTCGCGGTCGGCGCGGTCCGGGCCCGGGCCCGCCGCGGACCGCCGCGGAGACGACGACCTCGCGGCCGCTACAGGTAGGGCCGCAGCGCCTGCCGCATCTCGCGGTCGGCCGGACCGAGGTCGAAGTCGGTGAACCCCCGCCGCAGATAGTCGGCGAAGTAGGCCCGGAGCTCGCCCGCGGTGCGGGCGCCGCCGTTGTCGCCGAACTTGGTCACGAACGGCGTGAAGTGCGGATACAGCGCATCGGCGCCCTGCTTGCCCCACCAGTCGCCGTGCATCGTGGTGCGCATGAAGTTGCCGATCAGGAGGTCGTCGAACGCGTTCCACTCCACCGCCTGCATCAGCGAGTTGCGCGGCACGGCGAAGGTGATGCCGCGGCGGTGCACCTTCTCGATGTCCAGAGTGTGGTCCTTGCCGCCGACCCGGAACGTCAGGTGGCCGAGGAACGTGCGCAGGTGCTCGAAGCGCCCGAAGTAGCGCCGCAGCGCCTCGACGTCGGCGACCTCGAGCGGCGTGCTCCAGTCGTCGCCGAACTCGGCGGGCTCCGCCGTCACGCCGGCGTTCGACGGCGGGTCGATGCACGAGTGCTCGTCCCGGATCAGGTCGTAGCGCAGGAACGCCGGCAGGCAGCGCGCGCGATCGGAGACGAAGCCCTTGTCGTACTGGTCCTCCGGCGTGATGCACTCGTTGGCCCACAGGCTGTCGGTGCGCTGGTAGCGGTGCTGACTGCTCGACGGCAGGTAGTTCCCGATGCCGTAGCCGTGCAGCACCTCGGCGACCTGGGGCCCGACCGGCTGGTGCTGCATCGCCAGCGGCGGCACGCGGTTGCCCTGCTCGTCGAAGAAGTTGATCATGTCGGCATCGCCGTAGCCGAGCAGGCACGCGAGGAACGTCTGCTTGGAGAACCGCGGCAGCTCCCGCTGCAGGAAGGCGCGCGCGCCGCGATCGCCGGCGTCGTTGGCGTCGATGATCAGGTGGCCGTCGAGGTCGACCAGCAGCACCGCGTCCTGGTTGTAGTTGGCGATGCAGGCGACGCGCAGCCGCGGCGTCAGCTGCTGCCACTCGCCGCAGCGCAGGACCTGGACCTTGAACCCCATGCCGCGCAGGTCGTCGGCGACGCGGCTGCCGTGGTGATCGGGCAGCAGCAGCTGCTTGTCGCGCAGCTTCTCGAGCGACGGCAGGCTCAGGTGGTCCGGATGCCCGTGCGAGATCCACAGCCACTTGCACGCGGCCACGTGCGCCTGCTGCTCGGGCGGCACCTGATGCGACAGGATCCACGAGCCGAAGTACGCCGACCCGGACAGCCACGGGTCGGTCGCGAGCACCGGGCCGTTGTCGTGGAAGATCAGACACGCGTTGCCGATCGTCTCGAAGCCGAGGTCCATGCCGTCCATGATGGACGGTTTATCGGCAACGGGGCCCGGCCACCACGACGGCACGCCCCGCGCTACCACTCGGGCGGGCAACACCTCGCGCTCCCGCCTCCTGCCGCGCGCGTTTCCCGCCGGACCACCCGCGAGGAACGCACCCGCGACCGGTAGCCTGGATGGCGCATCCACCCGAGGACCGCACCCGATGGCCATCAGACGCCGCAAACCCCGCCCGGTCACCGCGCCCAAGGAGCATCCCAACGCCGCCGTCGTCCCGGAGGGCGCCCGACCATGCCCCATCTGCGGTGTCCCCATGACCACCTCCCGACGCGGCGACGACGCCATCGATGTCTGTGAGGAGCACGGCGTCTGGCTCGATCGGTTCGAACTGGAACGCATGTGTCTGCGGCGGGCCAGGGCGGCGGGGCGCCGCGTGCAGCGGGCGCGGAAGGAGGGGCAACTGGCGGGCTTCTTCTGGGGCGTCCTGATCTGACGGCGGCCACGCGCCGCATCGGGTGACCGCCCGCGCCGCGCCCCGCTCTGCTACAGTCCGCACACCGATGGATCCGCTGACCGCTTTCCATCCCACCGTCGCGCGCTGGTTCGCCGAGACCCTCGGCGCCCCATCGGCGCCACAACAGCAGGGCTGGCCGGCGATCGGGCAGGGCGGCCACGTGCTGATCGCGGCGCCGACCGGGTCCGGCAAGACCATGGCGGCGTTCCTGCACGCGCTCGACCGGCTGCTGGTCGCGGGCTCGGCGCTGCCGGACGCGACCCAGGTCGTCTACGTGTCGCCGCTGAAGGCGCTGTCGAACGACGTCCAGAAGAACCTGCAGCGGCCGCTCGCCGAGCTGCGCGCGCGCGACCCGTCGCTGCCCGAGGTGCGCGTCGCGGTGCGCACCGGCGACACCCCCGCGCACGAGCGCCAGGCGATGCTGCGCCGTCCGCCGCACATCGTCGTGACCACGCCGGAGTCGCTGTACCTGCTGCTGACGACGCAGCGCGGCCGGCAGGTGCTGGGGAGCGTGCGCACCGTGATCGTCGACGAGATCCACGCGCTGGCGCGCGACAAGCGCGGCAGCCACCTGGCGCTGTCGATCGAACGGCTCGACCGCCTGGTCGGCCAGCACGGCGGTGCCCTGCAGCGCATCGGCCTGTCGGCGACGCAGAAGCCGATCGAGGACACCGCCGCGCTCCTGTGCGGGCACCGCGACGGCGCGCCGCGCCCGTGCACGATCGTCGACACCGGCCACCGCCGCGAGCTCGACCTGGCGCTCGAAGTCCCCGGCGCGCCGCTGGGCGTGGTGTGCTCGACCGAGACCTGGGCCGAGGTGTTCGAGCGCATGACGGCGCTGATCGAGCAGCACCGCACCACGCTGGTGTTCGCCAACACGCGCAAGATGACCGAGCGCATCGCCGCGCGCCTGGGCGAACGCCTCGGCAACGAGCACGTCACCAGCCACCACGGCTCGCTGTCGCGGCAGCGCCGGCTCGACGCCGAGCAACGCCTGAAGGACGGCCGGCTCAAGGCGCTGGTCGCCACCGCCTCGCTCGAGCTCGGCATCGACATCGGCGACGTCGACCTGGTGCTGCAGGTCGGCCCGACGCCGACGATCGCGACGTTCCTGCAGCGGGTCGGCCGCGCCGGCCACGCGCTCGGCCGCGTCCCCAAGGGCCGCCTGTTCCCGCTGACCCGCGACGAGCTGGCGGCGTCGGCGGCGCTGCTGCTGGCGGTGCGGCGCGGCGACCTGGACCGGACCCTGCAGCCCGAGGCGCCGCTCGACATCCTGGCCCAGCAGGCGGTGGCGGCGTGCTGCGACGAGACCTTCGACGAGGACGAGCTGTTCCAGCTGGCCCGGCGGTCGCACCCGTTCCGGCGCCTCGACCGCGGCGACTTCGACAAGGTGCTCGCGCTGCACGCGCAGGGCCGCGCGGCGCTGCTGCACCGCGACCCGGTGCACCGCCGCGTGCGCGGAACACGCCGGGCGCGGCTGTGCGCGATCACCTGCGGCGGCGCGATCCCCGACAACGCCGACTACCGCGTGGTGCTCGACCACGACGACACGCCGGTCGGCTCGGTGCACGAGGACTTCGCGATCGAGTCGTCGGTCGGCGACGTGTTCCAGCTCGGCAACGCCAGCTGGCAGGTGCGCCGCGTCGGCCAGGGCACCGTGCGCGTCGCCGACGCGAACGGCGCGCCGCCGACGCTGCCGTTCTGGATCGGCGAGGCGCCGTCGCGCAGCCGGGAGCTGGCGCAGGCGGTCGGCGACGTCCGCCGCCACGGCGAGGACCCGGCCTGGCTCGCCGCGCACTGCGGCCTCGGCGACGCGGCGGCCGAACAGCTGGCCGAGTACCTGCGCGCGGGGCGCGCGGCGCTGGGTGCGGTGCCGACGCCGGACTGCTTGGTGCTCGAGCGCTTCTTCGACGAATCGGGCGGCCAGCAACTCGTGCTGCACAGCCCGCTCGGCAGCCGCCTGAACCGCGCGTTCGGCCTGGCGCTGCGCAAGCGGTTCTGCACCGGCTTCGGCTTCGAGCTGCAGGCCGCCGCCAACGAGGAGGCGCTGCTCATCTCCCTGGGCCCGATGCACAGCTTCGCGCTGGCCGAGGTCTGGGACTACCTGCATCCCGACACCGCCCGCGACGTCCTCGTGCAGGCGCTGCTGCCGGCGCCGATGTTCCAGGCGCGCTGGCGCTGGAACGTCACGCGCGCGCTGGTGGTCGAGCGCGCGCGCAAGGGCCAGCGCGTGCCGGCGCCGCTGCTGCGATTCCGCGCCGACGACGCGCTGGTGGCCGCGTTCCCGCAGGCACAGGCGTGCCCGGAGACGCTGCCGCCCGGGCCGATCGAGGTGCCGATGGACCACCCGCTGGTGGCGCAGACGATCGGTGACTGCCTGCAGGAGGCGATGGACATCGACGGGTTCCTCGGACTGCTGCGGCGGATCCGCCGCCGCGACCAGGACCTCGAGCTGCACGCGATCGACACCAACACGCCGTCGCCGTTCGCCGAGGGCATCCTCAACGCGATGCCGTACGCGTTCCTCGACGACGCGCCGCTCGAGGAGCGCCGCACGCAGGCCGTGGTCACGGCGCAGCGCGGCGCGCGGGCCCAGACGGGCGCCGAGCACGACCTCGACCCGGACGCCGTGGCGCTGGTGCAGAAGGAGGCATGGCCCGACCCGACGTCGGCCGAGGAGCTGCACGAGGTGCTCGGCTGGGTCGGCTGGCTGGAGGACGGCGAGGTCGCGCCGGCGTGGCGGCCGTGGCTCGACGAGCTGGCCGCCGACGGCCGCGCGGTGCGCGACGCCGACCGCTGGTTCGCGCACGGGCAGGACCGCGCGCCGACCTCGCTGTGGAGCGGCCGCCTCGAAGCGGTGCTGCCGGTGTTCGTCGACGCGCTCCCCGACGACGACCGGCAGGCGCTGCTCGAGCTCGAGACCGAGGGGCTGGCGATGCGCGCGCGCATGGCCGGTCGCGACGTGATCTGCCACCGCCGGCTGCTGGCGCGCGTGCGGCGCTACGCGGTCGAACGGCTGCGGCAGGCGATCCAGCCGGTCAGCCAGGCGGACTACGAGGCGTTCCTGCGCGGCTGGCACGGCCTCGACGGCCATGCGCCGCGCCACGGCCCCCGGGGTCTGGCGACGACGCTGGCGCAGCTCGCGGGCGGCATGGCCACGGTGTCCACCTGGGACGAGGAGCTGCTGCCGCAGCGCGTGCAGGGCTACCGCCGCGAGCTGCTCGACCAGCTGACGCAGTCCGGCGAGTTCGTCTGGCTGCGCCTGTGGGGCAGCTGGCGCGGCCCGCTCAGCAAGGCGCCGCTGTCGCTGGTGCCGCGGCAGGACCTGCCGCTGTGGCTCGAGCTCCCGCTCGAACGCCCCGACCCCGCGAGCCTCGGCGGCGCCGCCGCGGTGCTGCGCGACCTGCTGCTGCAGCACGGCGCCGCGTTCCCGACCGACCTGCTGACCTGGAGCCGCCTGCTGCCGAGCCAGCTCGAGGACGGGCTGGCCGAACTGATCGGCACCGGCTTCGCGACCTGCGACTCGTTCGCCGCGGCGCGCCAGCTGGCGGTGCCGCCGAGCCGGCGGCAGTTCCCGCTGCACGGCGTCGGCCGCTTCCAGCTGGTGCCGTGGGGCCCCGCGCAGCGCGCCGGGGAAGCGGCGATCGAGCACTGCGCCGAGGCGCTCCTGCGCCGCTTCGGCGTGGTGTCCCAGTCGCTGTTGCTGCAGGAGCGCTGGCCGGTGCCGTGGCGCCTGCTGCTGCGCGCCCTGCGCGCGCTCGAGCTGTCCGGCCGTGCGCGCGGCGGCCGCTTCGTCACCGGCTGGACCGGCGAGCAGTTCGCCGCGCTCGACGCGGTCGCGCCGTTGCGCCGGCAGCGCGACCGGGCCGCGGTCGGCGCCGCGGGCTGAGCGCGGTCACCCCGGGAGTCACGCGGGCGCCGGCAGCGCCGCCAGCAGCGCGTCCAGGTCGAGCGGCGCGCCCGCCACGTCGTCGCGCTGCCGGTGCAGCACCCGACCGTCGGCGGCGAGCGCCACGACGCCGCCCTGCTGCCAGGCGTCGCCCTGCACGCGGCCCTGGCGATGGCCCGCGCGCAGCGCGCGGACCAGGTTGCGCACCATGCCGAAGCGCAACACGGTGCGCAGCCCGCGCCGCATGCCCGCCGCGGCGAACGCACGCAGCTCGGGGTCGGTCCGCACCGGGTGCCCGCCCGCGTGCTCGTCCGCGAAGCCGCGCGCCATCGCCGGCGTACCGCTGCCGACGAACACCAGCCCCACGCCGCGCGCGCGCAACTCGTCGTCGCGGCCGCGCACCTGCGCGGCCCGTTCGCGGCAGAACAGTCAACCGAAGTGCCGCACGAACACCACCACCAGCGGTCGCCCCGCGGCGACGGCGCGCAGGGGCTCCCGTTCGCCGTCGGGTGTCAGCAGTTCCAGATCCGGCAGCGAGTCCGCCACGCCGGAGTTTCTACCAGGGACCCACGCCATCGGAGGGACGGAAAGAGCCCCCGCCGCGCGAGGCACGACGAGGGCAGGGCTGAGGTGAGGACCAGCCCCGAGTCCAAGGGAGTGGATCGGGCGCTACGACAGCATCGCGGCGCCGGCGCCGCGGCGCCGGACGAATAACCGTGGCGAAGCACGCAAGTGCCGAGCCACCGTGAGTCCATGTCTCCTCATATATTCATGGCCCTCACGGCAAACCGGCCGCAGCCACGCGCGATCGTATTCTCCAGCAGCACCACCAACCGGAGAACCGAACCGCGCGCGCGTCGCGACCGGGCGGCTGCGACACTCACGTGCTTCGACGACACGGGGGGGTTGCCCCCCTGGCCGAGCAGCCCACCGACGCGCCGACCCGCCCGCAACCGAAGCTGCGAACGAACCGTCACGGCGACGAGACTGCGTCGCTCCCGATTGCAAACGGCAGCGCGGAGCTGCGGGCGCCCGGGAGTGCGCCTGCACCTTGGATCCACGCTTGCCACTCGCGGAGCGGGACGCCTCGCGGCGACCCGCTCCATGAATGTCCGGGTAGTCCCGCGCGCGCTCGACGCCATTGGGCCGCATTGCCGCCTTGGACCACGATCCAAGGCGTACGGACAAAGCAGTTCCAATGGTGGGGCGGAACGTCGGGACATGACGAATATGGAAACCGCGCGAATTCGCGATGCGGTTCCGGGTGAGTCTGAGGAGAAGGCTATCTCGGAGCCACCCCACCGGCAACCCGCGATCCCGGCATGCGACCGAGTGCGCAGACGCCGGCGCCGGCGACCCGACCGGACGCGGCCGCGCTCGATCGACGGTCACGGCCCCCACGCCGCGCGGATCGCGCCGAACGGCCGATGCCATGCGCGCTGCGCGACGCACCTGCGCGCCGGCCGAAATCGCCATGGTACGTTGTGCCGTCATGGCCGATGAGGAACGGCCGAGTCCGAAGAACCGACGACCCACCGCCGACGACGCAGCGCTCAGTTCTCGAACACTTCGAAACATGACGACCCACCCCACTGCCCGCACGGGCGACGCCGCGGTCACCCGGCTCGGCGGCCTCGACGTCCAGGCGCCGATCGACGCCGCCCATCACGCGATCCTGACCGCCGAGGCGATGGCCTTCGTCGCCGAGCTCGAGCAGCGCTTCGGCCCCCGCCGTCGCGAGCTGCTGCAGGCGCGCGTGGCACGCCAGGCGCGGCTCGACGCCGGCGAGACGCCGGACTTCCTGCCGGAGACCGCGGCCGTGCGCGACGGCGACTGGACCGTGGCGCCGGTGCCGGCCGAGCTGCTGGACCGCCGCATCGAGATCACCGGCCCCACCGACCGCAAGATGGTGATCAACGCGCTGAACAGCGGCGCGATGGTGTTCATGGCCGACTTCGAGGACAGCCTCGCGCCGACCTGGGACAACGTGGTGTCCGGCCAGCAGAACCTGTTCGACGCCGTGCGCCGGACGATCGACTACACCGACCCGCGCAGCAAGAAGCACTACACGCTGGGCGATCGCCCGGCGGTGCTGTTCGTGCGCCCGCGCGGCTGGCACCTCGACGAGAAGCACGTGCTGCTCGACGGCGCGCGCGTGTCGGGGTCGCTGTTCGACTTCGGCCTGTTCTTCTTCCACAACGCACGCGAGCAGCTGCAGCGCGGCACCGCGCCGTACTTCTACCTGCCGAAGCTCGAGAGCCACCTCGAGGCGCGGCTGTGGAACGACGTGTTCGTGTTCGCGCAGGAGCGCCTCGGCGTTCCGCACGGCACGATCAAGGCCACCGTGCTGATCGAGACCATCCTCGCCGCGTTCGAGATGGACGAGATCCTGCACGAGCTGCGGCACCACTCGGCCGGCCTGAACTGCGGCCGGTGGGACTACATCTTCTCGTTCATCAAGAAGTTCCGCGCCCACGAGGACCGCATCCTGCCCGACCGCGGCGAGGTGGGGATGACGCAGCACTTCCTGCGCAGCTACAGCGAGCTGCTGATCCGCACCTGCCACCGCCGCAAGGCGTTCGCGATGGGCGGCATGGCGGCGCAGATCCCGATCAAGACCGACGCCACGCGCAACGACACGGCGATGGCCAAGGTGCGCGCCGACAAGCAGCGCGAGGCGCACGCCGGCCACGACGGCACCTGGGTCGCACACCCGGGCCTGGTCGCGATCGCCCGCGCCGAGTTCGACAAGGTGCTGGGCGCGCGCACCAACCAGCTCGACGTCACCCGCGACGACGTGCACGTCACCGCCGAGGACCTGCTCAAGCTGCCGACCGGCGCGATCACCGAGCAGGGACTGCGCCAGAACCTCAACGTCGGCGTGCAGTACGTCGAGGCCTGGCTGACGGGCAACGGCTGCGTGCCGCTGTTCCACCTGATGGAGGACGCCGCCACCGCCGAGATCAGCCGCGTGCAGGTCTGGCAGTGGGTGCGCCACGGCGCGTCGCTGCACGACGGCCGCGCCGTCGACGCGGCACTCGTGCGCGACGTCCTCGACGAGGAGCTGCGTCGCATCGAGCAGGGGCTCGGCGCGGAACGGTTCTCGCATCGCCGCTTCGCGCTCGCGCGTGACCTGTTCCTGGACATGGTCCTCGCCGACGAGCTGCCCGAGTTCCTGACCAGCATCGCCTACGAACACATCTGAGATCGAACGCCAAGAGAACGACCGAGAGAGTCACCGAAGGGACCGCATCCATGACTTGCACCTATCTGCCGCATCTCAAAGACCTGCCCGCTGACCGCTTCGCCGGCGTCCGCCGCGACTATTCGCCGCAGGAGGTCGACCGCCTGCGCGGCACCATGCCGATCGAGCACTCGCTGGCGCAGCACGGCGCGCGCCGCCTGTGGGCGCAGCTGCACGGCCCGACCCACATCGCCGCGCTCGGCGCGCTGACCGGCAACCAGGCCGTGCAGATGGTCAAGGCCGGCCTGCAGGCGATCTACCTGAGCGGCTGGCAGGTCGCGGCCGACGCCAACCTGTCCGGCCAGATGTACCCGGACCAGAGCCTGTACCCGGCCAACTCGGTGCCGAACGTCGTCCAGCGCATCAACCAGGCGCTGCAGCGCGCCGACCAGATCGCGCACATGGAGGGCGACCACTCCATCAACTGGTTCGTGCCGATCGTCGCCGACGCCGAGGCCGGCTTCGGCGGCCCGCTGAACGCGTTCGAGCTGATGAAGCAGATGATCGCCGCCGGCGCCGCCGGCGTGCACTTCGAGGACCAGCTCGCCAGCGAGAAGAAGTGCGGCCACCTCGGCGGCAAGGTGCTGGTGCCGACGCAGACGTTCGTGCGCACGCTGAACGCCGCCCGCCTCGCCGCCGACGTCAGCGGCGTGCCGACCGTGCTGGTCGCGCGCACCGACGCCGACGCCGCGGCGCTCTTGACCAGCGACGTCGACGAGCGCGACCACCCGTTCCTGACCGGCGGCCGCACGTCGGAGGGCTTCTTCGAGACACGGCCGGGCATCGACCAGGCGATCGCGCGCGGCGTCGCCTACGCGCCGTACGCCGACGTCGTCTGGTGCGAGACCAGCAAGCCCGACCTCGCGCAGGCCAAGCGCTTCGCCGAGGCCGTGCGCAGGGACCACCCGAACAAGCTGCTGGCCTACAACTGCTCGCCGAGCTTCAACTGGAAGAAGAACCTCGACGACGCGACGATCGCCAGGTTCCAGCGCGAGCTCGGCGCGATGGGCTACAAGTTCCAGTTCGTGACGCTGGCCGGCTTCCACGCGCTGAACCACTCGATGTTCACGCTGGCGAAGGACTACGCCGCGCGCGGCATGGCCGCCTACGTCGAGCTGCAGCAGGCCGAGTTCGCCGCCGAGGCGCAGGGCTACACCGCCACCAAGCACCAGCGCGAGGTCGGCACCGGCTACTTCGACGCGGTCTCGCAGGCGATCAGCCAGGGCCAGTCGTCGACCACGGCGCTGGCCGGCTCGACCGAGGCCGAGCAGTTCACGGCGGCGAAGAAGGGCGCCTGAGCGGAGCGTCGGGCCGCCTCGCGCGGCCCGATCAGCGCGGAGTCGGGAGCGCGGCGAGCACGACGCCGCGCTCCATGCCGCCCGCGCGCACCCGACTGGAGACCAGCAGCACCACCTGGACCGTTCCTGGTCGCAGGCCGGCGTCGGCCTCCAGGCCGTGGGTCTTCCGGTGGACATCGAGCAGGTGGCTCTTCCACGGCACCGATTCGCGCTGCCCCGCGTACACGCCGATCTCCGCGGCATCGCTTCGGTAGGTCAGTTCCACGAACTCCTGGTCGACCTCGCCGACCTCGGCCTCCACCACAGCGGCGCCCATGGGTCCCATGTAGAGGAACTCGAGGACCCTCCGCCCGACCGCATCGGCCTGGTCGACGTACGACGCGAGCAGGTCGGCGACCGCGGGGCGCAGCGCCGGTGGGAACGCATCGGCTCCTGCCTGCGGTCGCGAGGCCCATGGCTCCTCGCCGACGACCGGCGGACTCGCCAGGACGCAGCAATGGGTGAGGCCACCGACGATCAGCAGCGTCTGCACGCTGCCCAGGACCAGCCGTGGCGGCCCGGCACAGCCGTGCCGTCCCTTGATCTCGGCGCTGAGCCTCGAGTCCTCGAGCGAGAACGACAACCGCTGCCGCGCCGACAGCATCCAGTCGGGCACCGCGTCGCGGCTGAGCGCGGCGCCGCGATCGGGACCGAAGCCCGTGACCTGGGCGCGCAGCAGCGTGGCGCCGGTGAGCCTTCGCAGCGCGGTGCCGAACGGCGACCGCGCGTCGACCACGGCGCGCGGATGGCCGGCGAGGATCTCCCGCGCCGCCGAGCGCTCCGGCTCGGGGAAGTCGGCGAGCAGGTCCTCGGCGACGTTCGCGCGGAGTCGCGCGGCGTCCTCCGGCTCGCTCGGGTCGGTGGCCGGGACACCCGGCGCTCCTGCCGCCGTGGCCGGAACGAACTCGGCCTCGCTTCGACCTGCCGCGTCGAGCGACTCGGTCGCCGGCAGCGAGGGCCCGTCGCGGCCGGACACGGACCAGGCGACGGCGACGGCTGCAACCAACGCGACGATCCACACGGCGAGACGCACGGCCAGAGTCCACCGCGCCCCGCCTACCGAGCCTCGAGCCACGCCCGCAGCGCGTCCTTTCCCTGCAGCAACTCCTGAATGCACCACACCCACACCGCGCCGTCGTCGCCGCGCCGGAACGTGCGGTCGACCAGCTCGGGCCGATCGCCGATCGCGTGGAGCGGCGGGAACGTCACCGACACCACCACCATCGGCGGCACCGGCAACAGCCGGCACAGGTGCCCGCCCGGCGTCACGTGCGACTCGCCGCGGAGGACCAGCATGCGCACCTCGGGATCGCCGTCGAAGACCCTGCGGATCTCGGCGCCGCAGAGCTCGTCGCGCTCGGCGTAGCGGACCTCGTCGCACAGGGTCCGGAAGTCGCCGGGTTCCATCGACCGCACCTCGGCGCCGAGTTCGGTCGCCAGATCGAGGACCGACCGCTGCGCCGCTTCGACCGACGGCTCGAAGCCGACGACGACGCGGCCGGGCGCGCGCTCGACCATTGCGCGCAGGACGCGCTGCTGCGCCAGGCGCAGCGGCCCTTCGGGCTCGTGGATCTCGCCGAACAGCACCAGCCGCGCAGCACCGGCCGCCGCCAGCAGCGCGTCGGGCTCGACCTCGGTCCAGGGACGCTTCGCCAGCGCCGCGGCGCCCTCCGCGTTCTCCCGTTGCGCGCGTTCGCGCACACGCTGCGACTCGGGCCGCGCGTCGACGGTCGCGTCGGCGGCGCGCGCGTCGAGCCGCAGAAGCGCCTCCCTGGCGCGGAAGCGCATCGACGCGCGCTCCTCGCGGAGGAAGGCCTCCATCAGCGGCCGCTGCTCCGGGTCGTCGACGCGATCGAACAGCGGCAGCAGGCGGTATCCCTGCCAGCTCGACGCCGCGTCGCCGAGCAGCGCCGAGACGTCGCGCGGGTGGATCGCGGCGCCGCCGTGCACCAGCGTCGACGCGGCCTCGATCCGCACCGGCAGCCACGCGTGCGCCAGCAGCCCTTCGACGTCGCTCCAGTCGTCCTGCGCCGACCCGGCCAGCGGCAGTCCGGCCAGCGCCCGCAGCGCCGCGATCACGACCTGCTGCGAGCGATCGCGGAGCGCGCGCCGCAGCAGCGGCAACGCCGCGGGCAACGCCGCAGGATCGCTCTCGGCGATCAGGCCGAGACAGCGCAGCGCCGCCACCTGCAGCTCCGGGTCGTCGTCGTCGAGCAGCTTGGCGATCGCCTCGACGTGCGAGGCGGTGCCCACCCACTCGAGCGCCATCAGCGCCTCGTGCCGGACCCGGGCGTCGTCCGCCGCCAGCGCCGCGACCAGCCCGCGCTCGAACGCCGTCGGCGCCGCGGCCTGGCCCGTGAGTCCGGCGCCGAGCAGCGCCGTCGTGAGAACCGCACCGAACCGTCGACTCATGCCGACGATCAGAACACCTGCCGCCAGTAGACGAAAACCCCCTGCGCGTCCCAGTCGAACAGCCCGCCGTCGGCGCGATACCGGCCCATGCGGAACTCGGTGCCGAACGCGCGGCGCTCGCCGTCGAGCTGCCAGCGCACGTCGGCGCGCCAGTCGAGGAACGACACCGCGAAGTCGCCGGTCGTGCGCGTGCAGGCGCCGGTGAACTCCCAGCGCAGGTCGCCCGACGGCTGCGCAACGAAGCTGCCGTGCACGGTGTGGGTGTCGCCGTCGAAGCCGACCAGCGTCGGCACCGGGTTCGGGTCGGGGTCGAAGTAGAAGCTGGTGCGGGTCTCGCTGTCGATCCGCGCGAACGTGTAGCCGACGTCGCACGACAGCTCGCGACCGGCGGCGCCGGCGGTCACGCCGGTCGACAGCGCGTCGAGGCGGTGGTCGGCGACGTCGTTGGTGTTGCGGCGGTGCCGCACGAACACCGTGGCGTTCGCCGTGCGGCCGTCGCCGTCGTCGTCACCGCCGACGAACGCGACGCTGCCCGAGGCCTCGCGCGCGCGCTCCGGCGCGAGTTCGTGCAGCAAGGCGCCGTCCTGGCCGAAGTCGCGCCACTCGCCGCGCACGGTGATCCCGTCGCACGGCCGCCAGCGCGCGCGCGCGACCACGCCGTCGTCGCGCGCCTGGCCGCGGCGGAAGTCGCGCGGATCGCCGGGGTCGAGATCGGGCACGCGCAACCATTCGCGCGCGGCGCCGTAGCCCAGCGCCAGCTCGAGCGCGTCGAGCGCCCGCCATTCGAGCACCGCGCTGCCGTCGAACAGACGCTGCGCGGTGTGCTGGTCGACGTCGGTGTCGACCGTCACCGTGGTCGACAGCGTCGGGAACGTGGTGACGTCGAACTGGCGCAGCGACAGGTCCTCGCGGTGGTCCCGCCAGTGCGCGTCCAGCACCAGGACCAGGGCGTCGCCGAGCGCCAGAGTCGTCGCCAGGTCGATCAGCGACGTGCGCGCGGTGCCGTCGCCGACGGCCGACGTCACGGTGTCGAACTGCGCGATGTCGAAGCCGCTGCTGGTGCCGTCGGCCACCACCCGCCGGTCGTGGTCGAACACCTGCGCGGTGAGCGCGACGGTCCACGGACCGCCGTCGCCGTCGAGCCGCAGCCGGGCGCCGGGTCCGCGCAAGCTGGTTCGCGACGTGAAGTCCTCGGTCTCGTCGAACGCCGGGTTGGCCGGCGCCGGGCGCGCGTAGCGCCATTGGTCGCGGCTGCGGTCCTCGCGCAGCAGCGCCGCCACCGCCCAGTTCCAGTCGTCGACCTCGCCGCGCAGGCCGACCTCGCCGGCAGAGGCACGCGCGCGGCGCGGGCTGTCGACACCGTCGACGAACGACTGCACCGAGACGTTGCGGTTGCCGATGCGCTGCGTCAGCCAGAACCCCTCGTCGTCGTGGCGCCGGAACGCCGCGAACGCGCGCAGCCCGGCGCCGAGCTCGACCTCGACGTCGGTGGTCCACGCCTCGGCGGTGCGGTCGACGCGGTGGAAGTCGCCGCCGCCGGCGTAGTGCAGGCGATCGCGCAGGAACGCCACGTCGACCTCGCCGAGGTCGTCCTCGCGCGCGCGCAGCCCGGCGCTCCAGCGCGGATCGCCGACGTCGTGCGCCTGCAGCGCGAGATCGTCGAACGGGGCGTCCGCGCCCACGCCCTCGCCGCGCAGCTCCAACGCGCGCAGCCGCGCGCCGGGCTCCAGGTCGACGTCGGTGGCGTAGCCGTCGCGCGAGCCGGCCACGTGCACGAACCGGTAGCCGAAGTCGACCAGCCCGCTCCAGTCGACGCCCTCTCCCCGCGCCGCCGCGGCCAGCTCCTCGGTGCGCTGCGCGTCGGCGGCCGCCTCGGGCCGCGGCAGCGCCGCCGCGTGCAGCAGGTCGCGCAGCGGGTGTCGGCCCGCGGCGGGGTCGCGTTCGCGCCCGGGGTGGCACGCGGCGCAGGCCGCCGCCTGCACCGCCGGCACCGGCGAGGGCGCCCGGTCGCCGGGCCGGCTCGCCGCCGCCACGTGGCCCGCGAGGTCGCCGTGGCACGACGTGCACGCATGCGGCCGGGTGGCCGACTGCAGCCACAGCGCCGCGTGCGGCGACTGACGCAGGCCCTTCGCCGCGCCCGGATGGCACACCGCGCACGACGCGCGGTCGAGCGCGGCGGCGCCGCCGTCCTGCGCCATCGCCGTGCCCGGCGCCAGCAGTGCCATCGCCACCAGCCAGCGCCTCATCGGAACAGGAACCGCGAGTGGTTGCTGCCGTGCACCTCGGTGTGGCAGCGCAGGCAGTCGGTGAACACCGCGCCGATCGTCTGGTCGTGGAACGCCGGGAAGTCGCCGTGGCACGAGAGGCAGTTCTGCTGGCTGTTCGGCTGCCGAAGCAGACGCCGGTTGGCGCCGCCGTGCGGCACGTGGCAGGCGACGCAGCCGTCCCGCCGCCCGGCCTGGTGCGCGAACACGAACGGGCCGGCGTGGCGCGGGTGGCAGTCGGCGCAGACGCCCTGCGTGAGGTGCAGGTCGCGGATGCGCTGGCGGTCCCGGTGCACGTCGTGGCACGAGCTGCAATGCATCGTGCCTTCGGGCACCGGGTGGTGGTTCGGCTGCCGGAACTCGGCAGCGACGTCGGCGTGGCAGCGCGCGCAGCTCCGCTCGGCGTCGTCCCGCACGTGGACCGGGTCGGCGCCGTGCAGCGGCCCGTGGCAGTCGGCGCAGCCGACGTCGGCGCGCGCGTGTGCGCCGTGTGCGACGCCCCGCAGCGCCTCGTCCTCGCGATGGCACTGCATGCAGGCCTGCGCCTGCACCGCGGCCGGCGCGCCGCCGAGGCGTTGCACCAGCTCGCGGCGACCGCCGCGCTCGGCGTGATCGAGCGCGCCGGCGTGGCAGCTGCCGCAACCGCGGTCGAGGGGCACGTCGGGACCGCCGAGCAGGTGGTGCGTGGAGCCGGGCATCGTGAACAGCGCCGGCACGTGGCATGCGGCGCACGCGCGGTTGGTGGCCGCCGCGCCGGCCGTGTGCGGCGCGCCGGCCGCGGTCGCCGCGTCCCGTTCGCGCGGCTCGTGCACGCGGTGGCAGGTGGCGCAGACGACGCCCTCGGCGAGGTACGGCGCGCGCCGCTCCGCCCAGTGGAAGCGCACCGCGTCGACCTCGGGGTGGCAGGAGCGACAGGTGGCGACGCCATCCGCGGCGCGGTCCGGCCGCGTGATCAGGCGCGCCTCGCCGCGGGCGTCGGCGTGCAGGACGCCGTGTCCGTGGCAGCGCTCGCAGCCGTCGCCGCGCGCGTCGGCGGCGAGGTCGCGGTGCGCGCTCTGGCGCAGCAGCGCGTCGCGGATCGGGTGACACGCGGCGCACTCGGCGCTGCCGGCGGCGTCGCTGACCGCGTCCGCGTGCGCGCGCGCCGCGAAGCGCACGCCGGGCAAGGGACCCGCGTCCGGCCGCCCGTGGATCTCGTGGCACTCGGTGCAGGTGCGGCCCGACTGCAGCAGCCCCGGCAGGTCGCCGCCGTGCCGCTCGATCTGATCCTGGTGGCAGCGCGCGCAGAACGCGGTCTGCGCCGCCGGCGCCAGCGCCTTCGGCATGGTGATCGCGCCGAGGTCGTTGTCGGCCGACTCCGCGTGCGCGCGACCGGGCCCGTGGCAGGTCTCGCAGCCCGGCAGCGCCGCGTGCTCCAGCACGACCGCGTGCGCCCCCGACAGGAAGCGGCGGTGCTGCCGTTCGTGGCAGCGCGCGCACTCGGCGGCGCCGACGTAGTCGCCGACGCGCGGGAACGGCGCCGTGTCCTGCGCGCGCGCCAGGGTGCCCGCCGCCAGCAGCAGACACGATGCGGCGAGCCGGCGCACGAGGCGAGGCAGGACCGACGCGGCTGTGGACGACACGGACAACTCCCAGAGGCGACCGGGTCGGGGTCTAGCGGGCAAGCGCGCCGTCCGCGATCCAGCGGCGGATCCAGTCGCGGCCGCGCTCGTCGAGCAGGGAACCGCTGAGCGGCATCTGCTGCCCGACCGGCGGCAGGCGATCGACCAGCTTGCGGTAGAGCAGCGACGCCTCGGGGTCGCCGGGCACCAGCAACGGCAGCGCAAAGCCGCTGTCGCCCGGACGCGCGAGCTGCCGCACCGTGTCGCAGCTGTAGCCGCCCTCGCGGCTGCCGCTCATGTGGCACGCGCCGCACTTCTGCAGCAGCAGCGGTCGCACGTGGCGGGTCCAGGTGATGCCGCCGTCGGCCGGCGGCGCGTCGGCGGCATCGCCGACCAGGATCGCGCCCGCCAGCAGCGGCAGTCGACCGAAGGCGCCGCCCGCGAGCAGCGGCTCGGGCACTCCGTCGCCGTCGGTGTCGGCGGCGCCGTCGCCCGGCGTCTCGCCGCCGTCCTGCCACTCGGCGAACGCGAGCGCGGGCCGCAGCCGCTGCAGCAGCGCGGTCTGCGCCGCCGCCGCATCCGGCGCGTCGGCCTGCGCCGCCAGCCGCAGCGCGGCCAGCAGATCGGCCAGCAGCCGCGGCGTGTAGCGCGCGAAGCCGTGGCCCAGGTCCTGCTGGAAGTGCCCGGCGGGGTCGCGGTGCCGGAGCAGCCGCTCCACCAGCCGCAACGCCGCGTCGTCGACCTCGGGCAGCGCCACGACACGGGCGGCCTCGAGCATGCCGGCGGTCAGCACCGCCTGGTCGCCGAGCCCCGCGGCACCACCGGCGCCGCCGTCGGCGAGGTCCGCGAACTCGAACGCGGCCCCGTCGGGTCCGACCAGGCGTCGCGCCGCGAACGACGCGGCCATGCCGATGACGTCCTCGACGCCGACACCGTCGTACTCGAGGTCGGGCTGCAGCAGCCAGAGCCGCGTGAGCGCCGACAGCGCGCGGCCGGTCGCCGCGGCGGTGGCGATCGGCACGGGGCCGTCGTTCTCACGGCGGTGGAACAGCGCCCCCGAACGGCGATCGAGGTGCAGCGCCACCAGGTTGCGGAAGCTGGCGCGCGCGAGGTCCTCGCCGGGCGCCGGCGGCGGCGGCACCGACGGCACCTGCTCGAGCGCGCCCTGGTCGATCCAGTCGGCGACCATCTGCAGCTCGGTCGGCGACAGCTCCTGGCCGATGCCGGGCGGCATGCGCGGGAACGGGAACCGCGGCGCGGTGAGGATCTCGTAGGCGAAGCTCCGGGTGTGGTCGCCCGGCACGACCATCGGCAGCTGCAGCTGCCGCGTGCGGTTGCCGCCCTGCAGGAACAGCGCGTAGGTGTCGATCTGGAAGCCGCCGGTCGGGAAGCCCAGGTGGCAGTTCTGGCAACGACCGACGACCAGGTTGCGGATCTCGCCGTCCCAGCTCAGCGCCGGCTCGGGCGGATCGACGGGCTCGGGCGGCGGGAACGCCGTCTCGAACACCGCCTGGACCGCAGCCGACGGGTTGGCGTCGCCCGCGAACCACGCCAGCTCGGCGACCGCGTCGAGCACGGCGGCCAGCCCTTCGAGGTCGCTGGCGCCGTCGAGCACCCGGTACAGCGCCGGCGCGCCGGTGCCCTGGTCGATCGCGTCGAACTGCGCCGGCAACCAGCGCGGCCCCTGCGCCGGGTCGTAGTCGGCGAGGTCGCCGAACGTGCCGAGCAGCGCGCCGTCGGTGCCGAGTCGCGTCACGAGTTCCTCCTCGGTGGCGAGCACCTGCTCGACCAGCAGCAGCCCGAGCAGGCCGGCGTCGGCCGTCGCGCCGGCGAGGCCGCCGCGCCGCTGCGCCAGCAGGTTGCTGGCGGCGAGCACGCGCGCCTGCATCATGCCGGCGACGTCGAGCAGCCGCACCGACGACGAGCCGACGTCGCGCGTGCGCCAGCGCGCGGGGTCGCCGGCGAAGGCGACCGCGGCGCCCGGCGCCGCGGCGAGGTCGGGCGAGCCCTCGGCCCATGGCAGCAACGGCTGCCGCACGCCGCTGGGGACCGGCGCGCCGGCGAACGCGGCCAGGCGGACGGTCTCCGCCGCCAGCGTCTCGTCGACGTTGCGGCCGTCGCCGTTCGCGTCGATCGGCGCGTCGTCGGCGCGCGCCAGCCGCAGCACCCGCTGCGAGCCCAGCAGGTCGGGACCGTGACCGGCGCCGAGCGCCCGGCTGCGCAGGTGGTCGAGCGCGGCCGACGCGAGCTGCAAGGCCAGCGCCGGGTCGGTCACACCGCCCGCGGCGGTCGGCTGCAGCGGCGCCGTGGCGCTGGCCCCCGCGGCCAGCAGCAGCGCCCCGGCGAGCGCGTCGGCGTCACCGGTCGTGCGCGCGGATTCGACGCGCGGGGCGACCACGGGGATCGAAGCCGCGGACGTGCGGCCGGCGCCCGTGTCGCACGCGACGAACAGACAGGCGACGACCACCGCGCGGGCGGCGGTGCGCAGGGGATGGTGCACGGAATCAGCTGCGAGGGAGGAGCAGGTGCGCAGCATACCTACGCACCCGGACCCCTGGCGACCCGCCCTCGGCCGGAGCGCCGCCGCCGGCCGCCGTCCTCGGCGCACAGGCCGCGGATGCGTGTCGCCGCAACCCGTGCTCGCCGCCCCGCACGACCCGTGCGCCGGTCCGCGTCTTGAATGTCGATCGACGCAGCGGGACACCGCACCGCCGCAAACCGGCTGCGCGGTGCAGCAACTCCGATCCGACTCGCGACCGTCGGCCCGAGACAAAAGGGGTGCGCAGAATGGCGGAATGAAACGCGCGGCGACATTTGCGAAGTGATATAGATGCGGGCAGTCGAGCTTCATTGGCCCGACCGCTGCTCCTCACTGCAGCTTATTACCTCACCAAATGCAGAAGCAATGTCACGCACCCTCACCATGGGCCGACTCGGCCTCGTGAGCGGGCTCACGCTCGCTCTCTCCCAGCTCGCCTTTCACTCGACGCCCGTTGCGGCCAATCAGAAGTTCGGCGCCGGCGCCGAGATCGAGGCTGCGCTCACCGGCGGCGACGTCGCGTCCGGCACCCTCCAGATCGCCAACGTGACCGTCAACGTCGCCGGTGCCACGATGGCGCTGCCCAGCGGTCGCCCCGTGTCGCTCGCGGACGCCCTCGGCGCCCCGCTGCCGGGACGCACCGCGCCGGGCTTCGTCGGCACGGGCGTCGGCGCGGTCGTCGCCCCGTCGCTGCTCGGCGCCGACGGCATCGACATCCTGTTCGACCCGGCCCACAACGTCATCATCGGCCCGCTGACGCAGAACGATCCGGGCGGCCCCTTCCAGGGCCGCACGATCTCGGTGATGGGCCTCGAGCTCGTGCCCGTCGTCGATCCGCGGATGGATCCGTTCCAGGCGCTGGTCGGCCCGCTGCCGGTCGACCTGGCGACGGTTCCGCTGGGCTCGCTGGTCGAGGTCCTGGGCTGGCCCGGTGACGACGGCCGGTTCTACGTGACCGAGCTGGGCGCCGACGTCGGCGTGCCGGCGGGCGGCGGCGTCAACCTGATCGCCATCGAGCGCGGCCAGTGCCGCACCGACAAGGGCCGCCTCGAAGTTCGCGGCGCCTACTCGGGCACCGGGGGCACGGTCGAGATCCTGAACGAGAACGGCCAGGTCATCGCGACCGGCGCGATCGATCCGCTCGACGGCACCTTCAACGTCCGCTCCGAAGGCGTCCTGTGCCCCGGCACCGTGCGCGCCCGGCACCAGCCGACGGGCACCATGTCCGATCCGTTCGTGCTGTCGCTGCGCTGAGCGCGACGACCGTTCCGTGCAACGCGGCGCCCGCCGGCTCGTCGAGTCGGCGGGCGCCGTCGTTTCGGGGTGACCCCGACGGGGTCGGGCCTCAGGGCAGCAGGACGACGTCGCGGGAGTTGCTCATGCGGCCCGATCCGGTGGACTTCAGCTCGAACAGCTGCAGCGGCAGGTGCAGCCCCCACAGCTGCGCCAGCCCCGGCGCGACCATCGGCACCTCGATCGATCCGGTCGGCACGAACCCCGTCGACAGCACCACCGCCTGGCTGTGGTCGATCAGCAACACCATGTCGATCGGGAACACCACCGTCAGGTCGAGGTAGTCGCGGCGCAGCGAGTAGAGCAGGCCGTAGAAGCTCGACGGGTCGGTGGTGATCGTGAACGGCACCGGCTTCTCGCCGGTCCACGCGGTCGGGAAGCGCACGTCCGGCATCCCGCCGGCGACCGGCACCAGCGACGAGCCGATGCCGACGTTGGTGGCGCCCGGCGTCACGTCGCACTGCTGCACGATCGAGCCGCCGGTCAGCTCCAGCTCGTCGATCGCGCCGCGCGAGAGGTAGCTGCCCGCGCCGTTGGCGAAGCGCAGCCCCGGGTCGCCGGCGAAGTCGCACGTCTGGATCGCCACGCGGTCGGAGTCGTCGACCAGGAGCCCGGTGACGCCGAGCGCCGCCCGGACCTGCAGGCCGTCCAGCACGATGACGTTGTCGCAGTTCAGCACCTCCATGCCGAACGGGCTGGTCGGCGTGCCGATCTCGAGGTCGTACAGCGCCAGGTCGAACTCGCTGGCCGGGATGTCGCGCACCACCAGCTTGCCGAGCGACGTGTCGATGCGGACCGGGCCCGAGCCGTCGGGCATGATCCGCACGGCCTTGGTGATCGTGAACGCCGGGTAGGTGCCGGCCTGGACGACGATCTGGCCGCCGGGGCCGGCCGCCGCGACCGCGGCGGCGATGTCGGGGTAGCCGCCGTTGGTTCCGACGAACCAGGTGTTGCCGACCTGCTGCGGCCACGGCCGCGCGAAGTCGCTGCCGAGCTGGCGGGGCTCGCCGTGCAGCAGCACCTCCTGCAGCCGGTACGTGTAGCGCGTCGTGTCGACGGTGTTGAAGTCGGTCGCCTGGTAGGCGCCGCCGGTGCTGGGCGACCCCAGCGGGACGAGCGGGCTGTTGGCGATCTCGACCCACGGGCCGCCGGGGCTGGTCGCGCGCTGCACCTCGAAGCGCGCCACGTCGACCTCGGCGTCGGTCGCGAACGCGAGCTCGGCGCGGTGGATGGCCGGCCGCGCCGAGAAGCCCACCAGCGCGGTGCGCTCCGGCGGCAGCCAGTCGATCACGCCGCCGCCGTCGTCCTCGAACGTCGGGCCCGCGAACGCGCCCGACTCGTTGACGAAGGCCACGACGCCGGCGCCGGTCGACCGGACGTTGAACGTCGCGGCGCCCGCCTCGAACCGCGCGTAGCGCACCTGCGTCGCGACCGCGCGGTCGAGGTGCAGCAGGCACGAGCCCGGGGTCGGGTCCCCGTCGCGGAAGGTGCCGGCGCGCAGGTCGCGCGGGCTGGCCGCGATCGTCGCCGCCGCGCGGATCCGCACGCCCGCCGGCCCCATGTTCGCGAACGCGAAGTTCATCGCCTCGATCGCGCCGTCGACCAGCACCGCGTAGCCGCCGCCGGGCGGACCGTCGATGGTGGCCGGCGCGTCGAAGGTCCCGACCATGCGCAGCAGGCCGCCGGCCGGCACCGTCATCACCGCCGCCGCGCCGAGTGTCAGCGCGCCGCCGGCGCCGATCGACAGCGTGCCCTGGACGTCGATGGTGGCCGCAGCGACGCCGAGCGCCCGACCGCCCAGGTCGAGCTGCGCCGGCGCCAGCACGCGGACGGCGGCGGCCGTGGCGTCGATGTCGGTCGCCACCGAGCGCACGCCGGCCGCGACCTCGACCTGCGCGAACGACAGCGCGCCCGTCAGCGACTTCAGGTCGCCGGTGCCGTCGAAGAACACCGTGCCGTTCGTGGGCGCGAAGGTCGCGCCGGCGGTGTAGTCGCCGCCGCACCGGAGGTCCGGCACGCCGATCGGGTCCGCCGTCACGGCGTCCAGGAACACGTCGCCATCGACGTCGAGCACCGACCCCGCGGCGCCGCGCAGCGCTCCGGTCGCCGCGAGCAGGTCGCCCTGCACGTGCAGGTTCGCGCCCGCCACCAGCGACAGGGTGCCGCTCAGGAGGTTCAGCGACGCCACCAGCACGCCGCCCTGCACCGCGACCAGCCCCACCGTGTCGATGTCGATCCCGGTGAACAGTCCCGCCCCCGACACGGCGCCGTCACCGACCATGCGCACGGCGCCCGCGCCGCCGATCCCGGGCGCGATCGCGCCGGCGTTGGTCAGCGACTTGCTGACCGCGACGACCGAGCCGCTGTCGACGGCCAGCGAACCCACGGGACCGATGTCCAGGTTGCCGCGCACCTCCAGCAGCGACGACGGCGCGGTGACGGCGCCGCGGACCAGCAGGTCCTGTTCGAGGATCACGTCGGCGGAGCCGAACGTCACCTGGGAGCCGGCGTCGACGATCAAGGAGACCAGCCGCAGCTGCGGCGAGGACAGCACCTGCGGCCCGAGGCCGTTCATCTCCATCTCGCCGCTGGTCGGCAGGAACTGGGGATTGGAGGACCAGTTGGCGCCGCAGCGGATCAGCGCCGGCGGCGACACCACCACGTTGCTGGTGGCGAAGTCGATGTTGCCGCGGACGTCGAGCACGCCGGGACCGACGTTGTCGACGCTGAGGCCCTGGAAGACCGCGTTGCCCAACCCGGTCAGCGATCGCACCTGCAGGCGTCCGCCGGTCTGGGTGATCTGCCCGGCCACGACGAGCCGCGTGACGACGTACGGCCCGTTGGTGAACGTCACCTGCGGCAGCTGGATCGACGGCTGCACGTCGATGGTGCCGGTGCCGACGAAGTGGAACGCGCTGCCGGGCGGCAGCACCAGGGTGCCGTCGACGTCGAGACCGCTCGACAGCTGGTGCGGCCCGGCGCCGGCGGCCAGGACGCCGCCGGCCGCGACGTGCAGGTCGCCCTGCACGGTCGCCACCGCGGCGCCGATCTGCAGACCGCCGCTCACCGTGGCGCTGGCGCCGAGCGCGACCGTCGTGGCGCCCGCGGCCGTGAGCAGGCCGGCCGAGCCGATCGTCAGCGGGCCGCTGACCTGCACGCCGGTCCCGACCGCCGACAGCTGCCCGAGCACGTCCAGGCCGCCCTGCACGAGCACGTCCTGCGGCAGCGCCACGCTGGCGCTCGCGGCGACGCGCAGGTCGAACCAGGGGATCGCCGGCATCGTGACCGTCTGCGCGCCCACCCCGTCGAACTCGACCAGGCCCGAGGCCGGCGCGAACGACGCGTCCGACAGCCAGTTGCCGCCGCAGCGGATCGTCGCCGGCGGCTGCGTCGTCGGCGCCGACAGCTGGATTCGCACGTCGCGCCCCACGTCGAGCAACCCCGTGGCCACGTCGACCAGGCCCGTGCCCTGCATCGTCGCGTCGCGCTGCACCTCGCAGGACCGCACCGCCAGCACACCCGAGATCTGCACGAGGTCCTGGCCCACGGTCAGCGCGTCGACCTGGTAGTCGCCGCCGGCGAACCGCACGTTCGGGATCGGACTCGTCGGCACGACGTCGACCACGCCGCCGCCGTCGAACACGGCGATCTGGCCGGCCGGCATCGCCAGCGAGCCCGCCACCAGCAGCGAGCCGGTCAGCACGTGGTTGCCGTTGCCGAGGGTCACGGCGCCGTCGACGTCCGTGTCGCCGTCGACGTCGAGGAACGCCTGCGGCGCCTGCACGGACCCGCCGACCACGAGGCCGGCGTGCGCGCGGACGCGCAGGCAGTTGGGCGCGGTGACGCTGCCGGACACGAGCATCGGCCCGAAGCACTCGATGTCGCCGCCGCCGCTCTGCAGCCCACCCTGGACGTCGAGCGTGCCGCTGGTCCGCACCGCCAGCGGGGTCGCCACCTGCGCCGTCGGCGCGATGCGCAGCGAGTTCCAGGCGAACGCCGGCATGGTCACCGACTTGGGCCCCACGCCGTCGAACACCACCAGGCCCGAGGTCGGCTGGAACGACGCGTTGGCCGTCCACGAGCCGGCGCAGAACACCACCGACGGCGGCGTGTTGACGACCGCGACCGTCTGCCACACCACGTTGCCGGCCACGTCGAGCAGGCCGCCCGTGAAGTCGCGCACCGAGTTGCCGCTCAGCGCGCAGTTGCCGTTCACCGCGCAGCGGAACACGTTGAGGTCGCCGGCGCCGACCGCGTGGGTCAGGTCCCCGCCGACGGTGGCGTCGAGGATCGTGTAGCTGGAGCCGGTGATGCGGACGGCGGGCAGCACGTTGAAGGGCGCGATCGTGATCGTGCCGCTGCCGTCGAACTCCAGCGTCGCCGACGCGGGCGCCGCGAAGCCGCCGGCGATGCCGACCGAGTTCGAGAACCGGTGCACGCCCGCGCCCACGCTCAGGAGCCCGGTCACGAAGAACGTGACGTTGCCGTCGACGTCGGCCACGGCGTTCGGCAGGTCGATGATGCCGGCCGAGGTGACGCCGTTGCGGATGCGCAGCTGGGTCACCGAGTTGCCCCGCAGTTCGGAGCCGATCGTGATGCCGGCCGGCTGCGTCAGGTCGACCACCGCGCCGTTGACGCGCAGGTCGTTGCGCATGCGCAGGGCGCCGGCGACCCGGAGGTCGCCGTTGTGCGTGAGCCCGAACACGTTCTCGATCTCCAGGCCGCTCCACACCGTGCCGGGGGCGACGTTGGCGATCGCGGCGCCGCTGCCGACGAACCACACCGCGCCGCTGGCGGGCTGCCAGCTGGCGTCGCTGGTCCAGATCGCGCCGAGCCGGATCAGGCTCGGCGGCGCCGTCACGGGCGCGGTGGCCTGCACCGTGACCGAGCCCTGCGACTCCAGCAGGCTGCCCGGTCCGCCGAGCAGGCCGGCGCCGCGGAAGGTCGCCGCCACCGAGGCGCGGCACGACTGGATGGTGATCGCGGCCGAGCCCGGCTGCTGGTCCAGCGTCGCCAGCTGCGCGTCCACCGTGTACGGCCCGGCGACGACGCGCACGTTCTCGAGCAGACCCGTGCCGGACGTCGCGATCGCGCCCGAGCCGGTGAGCCGCAGTTCGCCGACCACCGAGCCGGCGCAGGCGATGCTGCCCTGGATCGACAGCGGGAAGCCGACCGGCGCCGACAGGCTCGCGCCGGCCTGCACGGTCAGATTACGGCACGCCGCCGACGGCGCGCCCGTGGTGTCGGGCTGGTTCGCCGCCGGCGCGACGATCGCGTCCGTCAGGACGCTCGGAACGCCCGCCGACCAGTTGGACGCGTCGTTCCACGCAGTCGACACCCCACCCGTCCATGCGGTCTGGGCGGTGAGGTGCGTGGCGAAGACGGAGAGGAGAACGAGGACCGGGGGGAGGATCCTGTGCATGGGAGTTCGGGGCGAACGGCCTTTTCCCTGGACCGATCGCAGTGGGACTTGGGGCTCTCGAGACGGCAGGGCTTCTACGCGGCGCGACGACGGACGGGTCGAACGATCCTGGGAGGGGTCGTGTCGACTCGCGATGACTCGTCGCGGGCAATCGACCACGTACCGCTACGAGGGCCTTCTAGTCGGCGACCGCACGGTGGCATCGCACGAATTCGTAGACGATGCCGACGGCTCTCCTGGTTCCGTTCGTTGCGAAACGCCGCAGCGCGCGCACGCCGCGGCGTCGATCGTCGTCGCTGCACCGACACCGCGGCCGGCGCGCCGACGTCGCTGCGTCGACGCCCGCGGCGGCGGCGGGTCAGCCGGTCAGCGCTTCGCCAGCGCCACGCCCGTCGCCATGAAGGTCACGGTCCGCAGCGGCTCGGTGACCTTGGCGGCCTCGTCGTACTTGCCGGCGTCCTCGAGGTAGTGGCGGCGTTCGGCGACCGACTGCTCCTTGATGGCGAGTTCGCCCTCGAGGATCGCATCGCGGCCCTCCGCATCGAGCGGGACGAAGAAGCCGTAGTCCTTGAACTTGACGAAGACGTTCGGGTCGCCGCCGATGCGCATCCAGCAGCCCTTCGTCTGACACACCGACTGCACCGGCCCCCGCAGGCGGAGCGACTTGCCGACGAAGTCCTGCGGCGCGGCCAGCACGCGCTCGACCGGCACCGCGTCGGCGGAGTCGACGCCGGCGCCGAACTGGTCGAACTTCTGCGGGTCGAAGGCCACCGCGGCGGCGGCCGTCGAGGAACTGGTCGAGGAGGTGGAGGTCGACTCGGTGACGTGGCAGGCAGCGAGCAGGAGCAGCGCGGAAACGGCGAAGGTCTTCATGGCCGGCATCATAGCGACGGCGGCCGGCACCGCGGCTCCGTCCTTGGCGGGGAACCGGCCGGACCGCCTGCGCAGACCGGACGGCCCGCCCCGCGCCTCGAAGGACCCGCCGCGGCGCTCAGCCCGCGGTCGCGGCCCCGACCTTCTCGAGCCGCACCGGGCACACCTTGAGCTCGGCCGTCTTGGTCACCGGGTCGTAGCCGCCGCCGGTCAGGAAGTTGACCGGCACCTCGTTGAACGAGAACGAGCAGAACACGGTGCCGCGCGGACTCTTGTCCGACGGCCGCACCTTGACCCGCACGCTGCCGCGCGGACTGGTCATCTCGACCAGGTCGCCGTGTGCGAGCCCCCAGGCCGCCAGATCGTCCGGGTGCACCTCGAGCGACTCCTCCGACAGCAGGTAGTCGATGCCCTGGGACCGACCGGTCTGCGTGCGCGTGTGATAGGCCTGCAGGCGCCGGCCGGTCGTGAGCCAGACCGGGTAGTCGGCGCTCACCTGCTCCGCCGGCGGCCGGTAGTCGACGACGGTGAAGATGCCACGGCCGTTCTTGAACTCGCCGATGTGCAGCACCGGCGTGCCGGGGTGGTCCTTGGTCGGCACCGGCCAGTGCAGGTTCTCGCGCGACACCCGCTCCCAGTCGAGGCCGGCGTAGACCGGGGACACGCTGCACAGCTCGTCGAACACGTCCTGCGCCGAGGTCCAGTCGAAGCCCGGGATCCCGCAGCGGCGCGCGATCTCCTGCACGATCCACCAGTCGGGCCGGCTCTCGCCCTGCGGTGGCACCGCCTGGCGCAACCGCTGCACGCGGCGCTCGGTGTTGACCTGCGTGCCGTCGGTCTCGCCCCAGGCCGTCGCCGGCAGCACCACGTGCGCCACCTCGGCTGTCTCGGTGCGGAACAGGTCGATCACCACCAGGTGGTCGAGCTTCTTCATCGCGTGCTCGGTGTGGCGGCGGTCGGCGTCGCTGACCAGGCTGTTCTCGCCGGAGATCAGCATCGCGAACACCTCGGTGCCCGCGCGCTCGAACGCGTCGACCTTGGTGATGCCGCGCTGCAGCTCGACCTTCTTGCCGTAGAGCTTCTCGAACTTCGCCTGGTTGACGGGATCGGTGACCGTCTGGTAGCCCGGGTAGTTGGCCGGGATGCCGCCGGCGTCGCCGCTGCCCTGGATGTTGTTCTGGCCGCGCATCGGGTTGATGCCCGCTCCCTCGCGGCCGAGGTTGCCGGTCAGCAGCGCCAGGTTGCACAGGCTCTGCACGTTGTCGACGCCGCAGACGTGCTCGGTGATGCCGAGCGTGTAGTAGATCGCCGACGGGTTGCCCTGCGCGTACATCCGCGCCGCCGCCTCGATGTCCGCGGCCGGGACGCCGCAGATCGGCTCGGCCCAGCTCGGCGGGAACTTCGCGACGTGCGCGATCAACGCCTCCACCTCGGTCGTGCGCGTGGTCACGAACTCCTGGTCGGCGAGGCCGTCGCGGACGATCACGTGCGCCATCGCCAACAGCAACGCGACGTCGGTGCCGACCTTCAGCGGCAGCCACAGGTCGGCCATCTCGGCCAGCCCGATCCGCCGCGGGTCGGCGACGATCATCCTGGCGCCGCGGCGCAGCGCCTTCTTGAGCCGCGTCGCCGCCACCGGGTGGCACTCGGTCATGTTGGTGCCGATCGCGAAGATCACGTTCGGCTTCTCCATGTCGGCGAGCGGGTTGCTCATCGCGCCGCGTCCGATCTTGGCCACCAGACCGGTGACCGTCGGACTGTGTCAATGTCGTGAGCAGTTGTCGATGCGGTTGGTGCCGTAGCCGGCGCGGATGAACTTCTGCACCGCGTAGCTGGCCTCGACCGGCGCGCGGCCCGAGGCGATCGCGTAGACCGCCTGGTCGCCGTGCGCCTTGGCCGCCGCCGTGAAGCCGCGCGCCGCCGCGTCGAGCGCCTCGTCCCAGCTGGCCTCGACCAGCACGCCGTCCTTGCGCACCAGCGGCGTCTTCAGCCGGTCGGGGTGCTGGATGAAGTCGAACGCGAACTGCCCCTTGATGCACAGCGCGCCCTCGTTGGCCGGGCCGTCCATCGCCGGCTGGATGCCGACGATCTTCTCGCCCTTGCTGAGCATGTCGACCGCGCAGCCGACGCCGCAGTACGGGCACACGGTGCGCGTCTTGGTGATCGGGCCCGGCAGCGCCTCGGCGCGCATCGCCTTCTTGTCGCCCAGCGCGCCGGTCGGGCAGGTCTGCACGCACTGCCCGCAGAAGGTGCAGGAGCTGTCCTTCAGCTTGCCGTCGAACTCGGTCGTGATCTGCGTCGAGAACCCGCGCCCCATCACCGAGATCGCGTGGTCGCCCTCCTGCTCGGCGCAGACGCGCACGCAGCGGTAGCAGCTGATGCACTGCTCGTAGTCGCGCAGCAGGAACGGGTTGTCGTCGGCGCCCGGCCCGGACGCCGGTTTGCTGGTGCCGCTCTTCCTGCCCTGGAACCGCCCCGGCTTCGCCTCGAAGCGATCGACCAGGTTCTTGAGCTCCTGGCTGGCGTAGCCGCGCAGCGGGTCGACCTCGACCTGGCGGTTCTCGCTGCAGACCATCTCCAGCAGCGTCCGGCGGTGGCGGTCGACCTTCTCGCTCGAGGTCCGCACCACCATGCCCTTGGCGCACGGCGTGGTGCACGAGGCCACGGGGTTGCGCACGCCGTCGACCTCGACCACGCACAGCCGGCACGCGCCGAAGGCCTCGAGCCGCGGGTCGTAGCACAGGGTCGGCACCTCGCGGCGGTGGCGTTCGGCCACCTGGTACAGCGTCTCGCCGGGCTGGAACGTCACCTCGGTGCCGTCGAGGGAGAGGGTCTGCTGCGGCGCAGCGGTCCGGGTCCGGGTGCCGGGGTCGGTCGCGGTCATGCTGGCCGCATTGAAGCACAAAGGGGCGGCTATCGCTGCTTCACGTCGAGCCAGCAGCCGGTTGCGACCGGCACGCCCGGGATCGGCTCGGTGCCGAGCCGGAGTCGGCCGGCGCCGGGGACCGCGAACCTGCCGACCTGCGATCCGCCGTCGCCGGCCGCGCCGCGGCGCAGCTCGCGTTGCCACAGGCGTCGGGCGCCCGGTCCATCCCCGACGACCGCGTAGAAGCACAGCCCCGCGCCGTCGGGCGACTCGGCCGTGAGCCCGAACGCGACGGTCAGGGCGTCGGTGTCGGGGTCGCTCGCCAACGGCACCGCGCCCGGCGGCGCCATCACCGCGAGCCCGAACTCGGGCGGCTTGCCGAACCGGGCGCGGTCCGGCGCCGTCGCCGGACCGGCGAACGCGAGCAGGCGCCGCAACCGCGGATCGACCGCCTCCCAGATCGCCGGCAGCAGGTCCGGGTCGACGAACAGCCGCGCGCCGCCGCCGGCGGCGACCTCGCGATAGAGCCGCCGCCCCGCCGTCGTCTCGTACAGCAGCTCACCGCGGATCCATCGGTAAGGCCCCATCACGACGTCGGGCTGGTTGCGTTCGACCTGCAGCGCCCAGTCGTTGAGCTCCTCGGCGCGCTCGACCGGCGTCGCCAGGCCGGAGGTGTCGGCGAACACCGCCTGCGGCAGCAGGTACCCGAGCACGCCGATCTCGTGCGACAGGATCCGCAAGGGGTCGCCGGCGGCGGCGCGGCGGTCGGCCCCGGCGCGCATCAGCTCCGCGTAGCCTCGGTAGTGCTCGTAGCGCGCGTCGTGCGGCGGCGGGTCGAGCAGCGCGTGGCGCAGCGGCGCCAGCGTCGCGAGCGCCGCCGCGACGCCGACGACGGCGCCCGCGCGCGCCGGCACGCGCGACCGCGGCGCGGTCCACAGCCGCCGCGCTACGAGGTCGAGTCCGACCAGCAGACACGCCAGCGCGACCGCGTCGACCGGATAGAAGTACCAGTGGTAGTACGCGATCCGCAGCCCCGCGAAGAACGCGCTGTGCACCGCCACCCACCAGAACAGCTGCGGCACGCGCCGGCAGAGCGCCACCGCCCCGACCAGCGCCAACGGCAGCAGCCACCAGCCGCCTGCCGCGACCAGCAGGTGGTCGCCGAGCTTCTCGCCGTAGACCGTCCAGCCGGCGCGGCCCTGCAGCAGCTTGGCCTGCATCGTCGACGGCAGCAGGGAACCGAACTCCAGTGCGAAGTACAGATGCCAGCCGACGACCAGCGCGGCTCCCGCCGCCAGCCCCGGCGCCATGTCGCGCAGCGCCGCGCGCCACGCGCCGACGGTGCTGCCGCGGCGCAGCATCGCGTGGGCGAGCACCAGCAGCCCGAACACCGCGCCCTCGCTGCGCGCCAGATAGAACGCCGCCGCCGCCAGCCACAGCCACCGGTCGGCGCCGCGCCGATGGCACAGCAGCAGCCACAGTCCCGTGGCCAGCGCCAGAGCCGTGTCGTGGCCGCACATCAGCATGGCATTCGGCGCGAAGAAGCAGGCGATCGGCGCCAGCGCCGCCGCCACGGGAAACGGACGCAGCAGCCCGCGCAGGCACCACGACGCCGCGGCCAGCGCCGCGAGCGCCATGGCCTTGGCGAGCACCGGCAGCGACACGAACGGCAGCAGCGCCTTGCCGCCCCACAGCAGCAGCAGCCAGCCCGGGCCGGTCAGCGGCATGTGCCCGTCGCCCGGGTTGAAGCGCGGGCCGTGCCCGGCCAGCGCCATGTCGACCGTGCGCAGGTAGAGGAACGTGTCGTCGAGCGTGACGTGGCAGTAGCGCCACGCGATCGCGAAGCTGATCGCCAGGATCGCCCAGAACGCCAGCGCCACCCCGCGCTGCTCGGGCGGCACCGGCGTGGGTACGTGGATCGGGAGCATCGGGGCGGGCCAGAGGGGGTCGGGCGGGCACCCTAGCCGTCTTCGCCCTCCGGCTCCATGCCCGGCCAGCGCGCCGCCGTACGCCCCTGCGGACGTTCGTTGCCGTTCGCGTCCAGCCCCCGGCACCGGGCGCCCGATAGCACGGCCATGAACCGACTCCATGCGCTCGCCGCGGTGCTGACCGCGGCCCTGGCTTCCACCGCCTGCGTCTCCACCACCTCCGTCGGCTACGGCGACGGCACCGTCACCTCGAGCCCGGTGACCCTGCAGTTCCAGGCGCCGCCGGCGCTGCAGAGCCCGCAGGGTGTGACGTACCGCGTCACCGGTGACGCCGGCACGCCGAACCTGCGCACGCTCGACCGTCAGGGCATGCAGCGCATGGCGCAGCAGGCCGACGTCGAGGTGCAGATCACCATGGGCGAACCCCAGCAGGGCGAGGCCGGCGCGATGAAGGTCTCCGGCGGCTACGTGCCGGCGTTCACGATGACGGTGCCGTTCGGCGTCACGATCGCCCACCGCGGCGAGCAGGTCGCCACGCAGCGCGACAGCTACCAGAGCATGCTGACCTTCAAGGGCGGGCAGACGTTCCCGACCGAGAAGGAGGCGATCGCCGCCATCGACGCGATCCGCACGCTGGCCGAGAAGGGTCTGCAGAAGCGCGCGCGCGAGGAGGCCACGACGCAGGCCGTGCGCACCGCCGACGAGACCGCCGCGGCGCTGTTCCAGCCGCGCGACGTCGCCTTCGAGGTCCCCGTCGTGCGCTCGGCCGCGGGCGTCGACATGCAGCCGTGCTACGAGCTGCTCGCCGACCCGACCGACACCGCGAAGGTGAGCCAGGCCGTCGGCGCCTACGAGCAGCTCGGCACCGACCACCGCAACCAGGACGGCACGCCCAACGAGACCGCCGCCTACGGCGTGCTCTGCGGCCTCGCCGCGGCGCAGCTGTTCGCCGGCGACCCGCAGGCCGCGTGGGAGACGCTGCGCACCGCCGACGGCTTCGAGCCCGAGGGCCAGGAGGCCGATCAGATCCGGCTGGTCATCTACCGCCAGGAGCTGGCCACCGGCGTCGCCGTGATCCCGGCCGCGGACCGCCAGCGCATCCAGCAGGCCGAGCGCAGCGCGTCGGCCCTGCAGCGCATGCTGTCGGCGCCGGGCCGTTGAGCTGCGGTGCAAGCAGGCGCGCGGCGCGCGCCTGCGCACCGCGCGCGCGGACGCGGTCCGCGCGCCGGAGGCGACCGACGACAAGGGCGCGGGGACGCAACACCCGCGAAGCACGCATCCGCGAGACTCGGAGAGCATCCGCTCCGGGGGCGCAGCGGCCGGGCCGGCTGGCACGCGCCGCGCCGCGACGCAGCATCCGCGAAGCAACACCGTAGGCGCGTCACGGCGCGTGCGGGCCGGCCCCTGGCCGCTGCTGCGGCCTCGACACTCGGGCCGGGTCGCGCCTTGCGGCCCGCGAGACGGGGGCCGCAAGGCTGAATACCAGGAGCAGCCGCGACGGGAACGCAGCCGCCCGGCTCGCGGCTTCGGCTCGCTCGCTGGCGCTCGCATCGCGCGCCGCGGCATCCGCAGAGAACCTCGGATCGCTGCGAGGTGGCAAAGGCGACTTCGCCGTCGATGGCGATGAGCCGCGGTCGCGCGTGCGCCGGGGGAATACGCCGGTCGATGACCTCCGGTCGTTGGCCGCGCGGCCGCCGGGCTCCGCCGAGGTTCCTCGCGGATGCCGCGGCGCGCGGAGGCGCGAAGCGCCGCAGCCTCAGCCGCGCGCTGCGCGGCTGTACTCCCGTCGCGGAGTGCGCCTCCTGGTAGTCAGCTTCCCTGCCCCCGCGCATGCGGGCAGCGAAGCGCGGCCCCGCGCGAGCGTCGTGGCCGCAGCAGCGGCCAGGGGCCGGCCCGCACGCGCCGTGACGCGCCCGTTGCGCCGCCTCGCGGATGCTGCATCGCGGCGCTGCGCGTGCCAGCCGGCCCGGCCGCTGCGCCCCCGGAGCGGATGCGTTCCTCGCCTCGCGGATGCGTGCGTCGCGGGTGTTGCGTCCAAGCAACCTTGTCGTCGGTCGCCTCCGGCGCGCGGACCGCGTCCGCGCGCGCGGTGCGCAAAGCGCGCTGCGCTTTGCTTGCACCGCAGCATGCCTACTCACAACCCGAGCGTCAGCACCAGACCGTTGCTGGCGACGGCGCCCAGCGTGGTCAGCGGCGGGCTCCAGGCGAAGCCCTGGGCGCCGACCACGGCGCTGATCAGGTTGGTCGCGTTCGGCACGGCCAGCGCGGTCGCGGTGGACGATCCCGGCGCCAGGTAGAAGTAGCTCCACCCGCCGACCACGTGCGACTGGCAGCCCTCCATGCCGATCGACGTCAGGTCGACCGGTGGCGTGGCCAGCTGCGTCGACAGCACCAGCGCGGCCCAGGCGGCGCCCGGCGGCAGGTCGGCGATCGTCAGCGTGGACGTCGTGCCGAGCACCGGCCGCGCGTCGGCCGACAGCTCGATGCCGGTGAACACGCCGCCGCACAGCGAGAACGGCGCCTGCGTCGACAGGTCGCGGTTGCCCGAGTCGGTTGCGCCGGCGCCCGGGCTGAAGCCGACCAGGAACGGATTGCCGGTGCCCGCCATCGCGCCCCAGACGATGTTCACGTCGCCGTTCGGGAAGAACTGGTACTGGAACGTGTTGGTGCCGGTGGCCCCGAACGACACGGCGTTGTCCCAGGTCACGTTGACCTGCGTCGGGCTCGCGTCGACCAGCACCTGACCGCCGTTCGGCAGGTTGAAGTCGTGCCAGGCCGCGGCCCAGCGCGCGACGCCGCCGAGGAAGTTCGCGACCGACGGCGTGAACGTGTTGCCGTTGCCGGTCGCCGCGGAGATGAAGCCGTTGGAGCAGACCTGCAGCGTCGACGTGGAGCCGCCGGGGTACGGCAGCGCGAACGGCAGTGGCGCCGGCTGGGTGGAGTCGAGGCCGAGCGTCAGCGGTGTCCCGGTCGGCGGCACCATCGCGACGCCGCTGCCCGGCGTGATCGAGTACTGGTTGCCGTTCAGGGTCATCGACAGCGACGTGCCGCCGAGGTCGAACAGCGACGCGCCCGGGAACAGCTCGTAGAACGAGTTCGCGCACTCGCCGCAGCCGGTGCCGACCGACTGCACGCGCGCCGACGGGATGCCGCTCGGCACCTCGCTGTTGAAGGCGATGCCGAGCGCGCCGGGCCCCGGCCGCGCCTGGTCGACCGTGACGATGCCGAACGACGGCGCCACCGAGCAGTCGAACCAGAAGTTGTAGAGGGTGTTCCACTCGACCGCGTTCTGGGCGCCGGCCGAGAACGTGATCTCGTTGCCGACGCGCGCGAACGTCCAGTCGTTGATCGGGTCGACGTCGAGGTCGCGGAAGCCGGCGTTGGCGACCACGGCACCGGGATCGACCGGGATGCGCAGCACGCCGGCGCCGCGCGAGTTGTCGAGGTTGTGCACCGCGAACTCGTAGTGCCACATGCCGCCGACCGGGCCGGTGACCTTGACGCCGACCGCGAAGCGACCGTCGTCCTGGCCGTTGCCGGCGACGTCGACGGTGGCACCCGACCACTGGTTGAGCACCGAGCCCTCGAGGGCGGTGCCGCCGATGCCGGTGTTCCAGCGCGAGCCGTCCCAGGCGATCGTGCACGGCCGGCTCATGATGTTGTTGGCGCGGTTCTGGACCGGCTCACCCTGGATCATCAGGTGCACCTGCCCGAAGAAGTTGCCGCCGCCGACCAGCTCCTGCTCGCGGACCTCGACGCGGTTCTTCACCGCGTCGAAGCCGGCGCCGATCGGCGACTGCACGCCGTCGGTCGCCGCGGCGCCGGTGACCGGCGGGTCGCCGACGTCGAAGTAGCTGCCCACCGAGTTCCAGGTGCCGAGCCACGGATCGATCTCGGTGGTCGGTCCGAGATGGAAGCGGTTGCTGTTGGTGCCGCTGCCGTAGGTGTCGCTGCAGCCCACGAACATGAACTGGCCGCCGGTGCTGTTGCACGGCGCGCACGGCCCGCTCGAGAAGTTGAACACCGCGCGCGAGTGCTTCAGGTGGCTGCGCCCCGAGATCTGCACCATGCGGTCGTCGCGTTCCCGCGCGAGCATGAACGCGATCTTCGGGTACGTGTCCAGCATCACGCTGCCGGCCCCGTAGGCGACCCAGGGGATGTTGACCGTGCCCGAGTTGCAGTACGAGTGGCCGACGCCGAAGCCGGCCTCACCGTTCGGGTACGCGGCCCCGCGGCGGCCGAAGTAGCCGACGTCGACGACGTTGTAGATGCGCGCGTCCGTGCCGGGGACGGCGTTGGACTGCGCGAGGGCGGGGACGCACGAGAACGCGACGAGCGCGCCCGAGGACAGGGCGCGGACCGGGTGGATGCGCATGGCGGAAAGGAGAGGGGTCTGTGGTCACCGACCCGTGGCGGCCGGTGCCCGCGTTGGATTTGCGCGAGACCGCCGGGTCCGACACGACTTTGTGATCCTGGCCCGGATCGGTCACCGCGGCCGCTGGCCGTGCGCGCCGCTGCGCGCCATCATCCACCCCATGCCGATCGCCGCCGTCCTCCGCCTGCGCTGGCCCCTCGCGATCACGGTCGCCCTGACCGCCGCGCTCCCGGCCCAGCGCCCCACCCCGACGGCAGGGAACCCCACCGCGCCGCGGCCCGCCGCGGCCGAGCCCACCCCGCCGGCGACCGCCGCAGTCCCCGACGCGCTGGCGGTCGCGCTGTCGCTGGCGCGCGAGCACTTCGCCGGCTGGGTCTACGGCCCGGGCATCGACCGCGACAAGAAGGTCGTCGACTGCACCTGCTTCGTCTGGTCGGTGATCGAGACCCTGGCCGAACGCTGCGACGTGGAGGTCACGAGTGAGCTGCGGCGCGCCGTGCTGATCGCCAACGTCGAGCGCGGCGAGGACCTGGCGCAACTCGTCGACGGCGACGACCCGCGCATCCGCGGCGTCGTCACCGCGCTCGTCGACGCCGGCCTCGGCCGCCGCATCGACCCCGAGGACGCGCGACCGGGCGACTTCGTGCAGTACTGGTACCGCCCGAAGAAGGGCGCCACCACCTGGGCCGGCCACGCGTCGCTGGTCGAGAGCATCGACGACGACGGGGTCGCGACGCTGCTCGGCAGCCACCGATCGACGCTGCGTCGGCGCGCCGATGGCGACCCTGACATCGATGTCGGGCGCGGCGGCATCGGCAGCGGCCCGCGCTTCGACCTGCGCGACCCGCGCCGGAAGGTCTACGTGGTGCGGTGGACCAGGGCCGTGCGCGAACGCGGCGACTGAATCGCGCCGACCCGCCGGAGGTCCACGACCCCGAACGAGCACTTGGTCCAGGTGGCCCGCATGCCGGCACAGCGGCCCGCATCCGCCGCACCGCGTCAGTCGCCGAACAGGTCACCCAGCGTCGAGAACCAACCGCCCCGGCGACGCGGCGATTGCCCGTCCCGGCGGGCATCGGTTCCGCGGCGCCAGCGGTCGTCGTCGTCGTCGTCGTCGTCGTCCCGGCGAGTCCGGCCAGGGTCGTGCGGCGACGGTGCCGCGTACGGCCGATCCCGGGGAGTCCGGTCGCGATCGCCGTCGGGCAACCGGCCGGCGGCCTCGATCTCCTGCACGGCGCGGTTGACGAGTTTCTCGAGTTCGCCGCGATCGAGCCAGACGCCGCGACATTCGGGGCACTGGTCCAAGGTGACCCCGTCGCGGTCGCGTTCGTCGAGGACGGGGGTTTCACAACGTGGGCATCGCACGCAGAGGGGCTCCTGGGAAGAAGTGGCGGCGGGTAGCCCCCGCGGTCGGGGTCTTCAAGGGGTCGACAAGTGAGGCCGAGGCGGATCTCGCGGCGCTCGCTCCGGCGCGCAGCAGCGGGACTCGGCGGCCGGGCCCGATCGAGCTTGCCGCGCGGCAGCTCCTCGACAGGTCTCCTGGACATGCCTGCGTCGCCGCGCCTTGCCAGCCGCTCGCGCTGGCTCGGCGGAACGGATCGCGAATCTCCGACTCACGACACCAGGAACCGGTCTAGCGGCGCGGTCGCCGGGTGCGCGCCGACGCCGGCCCGGCCGCCGCGGCATCCCGCTGCGCCAGCGCCGCGTGCGCCGCCGCCAGCCGCGCGATCGGCACGCGGAACGCCGAGCACGACACGTAGTCGAGGCCCAGCTCCTGGCACAGCGCGATCGAGCGCGGGTCGCCGCCGTGCTCGCCGCAGATGCCGACGTCGAGGTCCTTGCGCGCGCGGCGGCCGCGTTCGACGCAGATGCGCATGAGCTCGCCGACGCCCTCGCGATCGATGGTCGCGAACGGGTCGTCGCGCAGGATGCCCTGGCGCAGGTACTCCTGCAGGAAGCCGGTCGCCGCGTCGTCGCGCGAGATGCCGAAGGTGGTCTGCGTCAGGTCGTTGGTGCCGAACGAGAAGAACTCGGCGAACTCGGCGATGCGGTCGGCGATCAGCGCCGCGCGCGGCACCTCGATCATCGTGCCGAACCGGTAGCGCAGCCGGCGGCCGCGCTCCTTCAGCACCTGCTTCGCCTCCTCCTCGAGCAGCGCGCGCTCGACGCGCAGCTCGTCGCTCAACGTCGTCAGCGGGATCATGATCTTCGGCAGCACCTTGCGGCCCTTCCCGACCTCGTCGCAGGCGGCCTCGAAGATCGCGCGTACCTGCATGCGCACCAGCTCGGGCATGTGGATGCCGAGCCGCACGCCGCGGCGGCCGAGCATCGGGTTCTCCTCGTGCAGCGCCTCGACGCTGCGCAGCAGGCGCTCCTTCGCCTGCAGCTCGGCGGCCAGCGCGCCCGGGTCGCCGTCGCGCAGCCGGGCCCGCGTGCGCAGCTCGGCGACCTCGCCGGTGAGCTGCTCGCGGTCGGGCAGGAACTCGTGCAGCGGCGGGTCGAGCAGGCGGATCGTCACCGGCAGCCCGTCCATCGCGGCGAACAGCGCGGCGAAGTCGGCGCGCTGCAGCGGCAGCAGCTGCCGCAGCCGGGCGCGCCGCTCGTCGTCGTCGCCGGCCAGGATCAGCGCCTGCACCACCGGCAGCCGCTCGGGCGCGAAGAACATGTGCTCGGTCCGGCACAGGCCGATGCCCTCGGCGCCGAACCGGCGCGCGCGCAGGGCGTCGTCGCCCTGGTCGGCGTTGGCCAGGACGCCCAGCGTGCGGATCGAGTCGGCCCAGCCGAGCAGCGTCACGAGGTGCGGGTCCTGCACGTCGGGGACGACCGTCCGCAGCCGGCCCGCGAACACCTCGCCGGTGGTGCCGTCGAGCGACAGCCAGTCGCCGGCGCGCAGCTCGCGGCCACCGGGCGCGCGCAGCACTCCCGCCTCGACGTCGACGTCGAGCTGGTCGGCACCCACCACCGCCGGCTTGCCGAACTGTCGCGCGACCAGCGCCGCGTGGCTGGTGCGGCCGCCGCGGCAGGTCACCGTGCCGGCCGCGGCCAGCATCCCGTGCACGTCGTCGGGCCGGGTCTCGGGCCGCACCAGGATCACCGCGTCGCCGCCGGCGCGCGCGCGCTGCTCGGCGGCGTCGGCGTCGAACTCGATGCGGCCGATCGCCGCGCCCGGCGACACGTTCAACCCGGTGGCCAGCAGCTGCCCCGCCGCCAGCGCCGCCGCGCGATCGGCGGCGTCGATCTGCGGGTGCAGGAAGAAGTCGACCTGCTGCGGCGCGACGCGTCGCACCGCCTCGTCGCGCGTGATGCGCCGCGCCTTCGCGAGGTCCACGGCGATGCGGATCGCCGCCTGCGCGGTGCGCTTGGCGGCCCGCGTCTGCAGCAGCCAGAGCGTGCCGCGTTCGACGGTGAACTCGAGGTCCTGCACGTCGCCGAAGTGCCGCTCGAGCTGCCGGGCGATGCGCTGGAGCTGCGCGAACGGACGGGGCAGCACCTGCTGCAGCTCCGCGATCGGGCGCGTGGCGCGGGTGCCCGACACGACGTCCTCGCCCTGCGCGTTCAGCAGGAAGTCACCCTCGAGGCCGGGCTCGCCGGTGGTCACGTTGCGCGTCGTGGCGACGCCGGTCGCCGAGTCGGCGCCGAGGTTGCCGTAGACCATCTGCACGATGTTCACCGCGGTGCCGAGGTCGTGGGCGATGCCCGCGGCGTTGCGGTAGTCGACGGCCCGCTTGCCGTTCCACGACGCGAACACCGCCGTGATCGCGCCGTGCAGCTGGTCCAGCGGCCGGTCGGGGAACGGCTGGCCGCTGTGCCGCTGCACCGCCTGCCGGAACTCGCGCACCAGGCGCTCGAGCGCCTCGGCCGGCAGCTCGGCGTCGCTGGCCACGCCCGCGCGCCGGCGCGCCGCCGCCAGCGGCCCCTCGAACGCCTCGTCGGGCACGCCGAGCACCACGCTGCCGTACATCTGCACCAGCCGGCGCCACGCGTCGTACACGAAGCGCGGCTCGCCGGTGCGCGCGATCAGACCCTGCGCGGTGGCCTCGTCGAGGCCCAGGTCGAGCACCGTGTCCATCATGCCGGGCATCGAGAACCGCGCGCCGGACCGGCACGACAGCAGCAGCGGGTTCTGCGGATCGCCGAAGCGCGCGCCGCTGCGCCGCTCGAGCTGCCGCAGCGCCAGCAGGACCTGGTCCCAGAGTCCGGTCGGCAGGCGACCGCCGCCGGCCAGGTACGCGTTGCACGCCGCGGTGCTGATCACGAAGCCCGGCGGCACCGGCACGCCGAGGCGCGTCATCTCGGCGAGGTTGGCGCCCTTGCCGCCGAGCAACCGCAGCACGCCCTCGCGCGAGCCGGCGGCGCGCTCGGCGGCCGGCAGCTCGTCGAAGGCGTAGACCCAGCGCTGCCGCGACGCCGGCGCGGAAGGGCGCGCGTCGCGCGCGATCCGACGATCGGAGCGGCGACCGGCCGGCGTGGCCGCGGGGGACGCGCCGTCGGCGCAGGAAGAACGCGGGTTGCGCATGCGAGGACCTCGGTTGTGCCACCTGGGCAACGACCCGGCGACGCCAGGATTGCACCGGCGGCGCGCCCGCCTGGCACTACGCACCAGGCACCGCGCACCTGCGCACGACGACTCAGGGAGCTCCGGCGCCGAACGCCCGGGCGCTGGCGACGGCGCGCCGCCAGCCCCCGCGCAGGCGGTCGAGACGCGCCGGATCGCCGCCGGGCGCGGTTCGCGCGCCCTCGCGCCAGGTCGCCTGCAGCTGCGCGCGGTCCCAGAACCCGACCGCCAGCCCCGCCAGCATCGCCGCGCCGCGCGCGGTGGTCTCGACGTCCTCGGGGCGCACCACCGGAACGCCGCACAGGTCGGCCTGGATCTGCAGCAGCACGGCGCTGCGTGCCGCGCCGCCGTCGACGCGCAGCTCCGTCAGCGGCAGGCCGCTGTCCTTCTGCATGCACTCGATCAGGTCGGCGACCTGCAGCGCGATGCCCTCGAGCGCGGCGCGGCACAGGTGGTCGACGTTGCTGCCGCGCGTGAGCCCGAGCACCGCGCCGCGCGCGTACGGGTCCCAGTGCGGCGCGCCGAGCCCGGCGAAGCCGGGCACCAGGTAGACGCCGCCGCTGTCCGCGACGCGGGCCGCGCGCTCGTCGCACTCGGCGGCGTCGGCGATCACGCGCAGTTCGTCGCGCAGCCACTGCACGACCGCGCCGCCGGTGAACACCCCGCCCTCGAGCGCGTACTCGGTGCGGCCGCCGATGCGCCAGGCGACCGTGGTCAGCAACCGGTTCCGCGACGCGACCGGCACGGCACCGGTGTGCAGCAGCAGGAAGCAGCCGGTGCCGTAGGTGTTCTTGGCCAGCCCGGGCGAGTGACAGAGCTGGCCGAACAACGCCGCCTGCTGGTCGCCGGCGCAGCCCGCGATCCGCGCGCCCGCGCCGGGCAGCCCCGCGGCCACCACGCCGAGGTCGCCGCTGCAGTCGCGGATCTCGGGCAGCATCGCCCGCGGCACCGCGAACAGGCGCAGCATCTCGTCGTCCCAGTCGCCGCTGCGCAGGTCGCACAGCATCGTGCGCGCCGCGTTGCTGGCGTCGGTGGCGTGCACGGCGCCGCCGGTCAGCCGGAACACCAGCCAGCTGTCGATGGTGCCGAAGCACAGCTCGCCGCGCTCGGCGGCTGCGCGGGCGCCGTCGACGTGGTCGAGCAGCCAGCGCAGCTTGGTGGCCGAGAAGTACGGATCGAGCAGCAGGCCGGTGGTGCGCGCGACCGCGGGCTCGACCCCGTCGCGTCGCAGCCGTTCGCAGTCGGCGGCGGTGCGGCGGTCCTGCCATACGATCGCGTTGGCGATCGGGCGCCCGGTCGCCCGCTCCCAGACCACCACGGTCTCGCGCTGGTTGGTGATGCCGACCGCCGCGACGTCGTCGTCGCCGAGCCCCGCCTGCGCGAGCGCCGCGGCGGCGACCTCGCGCTGCGTGGTCCAGATCGCCTCGGCGTCGTGCTCGACCAGGCCCGGTCGGGGATACAGCTGCGGGAACTCCCGCTGCGCCACGCCGCGCACCCGGCCGGCGCCGTCGTAGACCATCGCCCGCGAACTGGTCGTGCCCTGGTCCAGCGCCAGGATGCAGTGCTCACCCATGGGACGCATCTTCGCGGCGGACGGGCCGGGGATCACTGCCGATGTGGTGACGAAGCGCCGTCGGCATCGGCCGTTCGGCCGCCGCGGGTCTCCGGACACGGCGGTAGAAAGGGCGCGCCGCGCGCCTGCGTTGACCGGACAGTGGGGCAATGTGGCCCTCACCGGGTACGCGGCCGCCGGTCGGCACCGGATCCGCCGCACCCCACGTTCCGGGCGTCCGCGGACGGGGAGTCCGTGGGCGCCGCCCGGCGGCGGCTCCCCGCCGCCGGGCGCTTCGGCCGGAGACCGGCGACGGACGGCCAGCCCGAGGGCCTCGCGCGCCGATGAAGTCCGCGTGAGCCGCCTCCGCGTCACGGTCGCTGCCGACCGCATGGCTGCCGAACTGCACATCGACGCCGGCCCGCCCGCCGGCGCCGAGCAGCTGCGCCTCGCCCTGGCGACGGCCGGCGTCGCGCACGGCGTCGACGCGGCGCGGCTCGCGGCGCTGGCGGCGCGGCTCGAGGACCCGCTGTTCACCGACCACGGCACGATCGCGCGCGGCACGCCGGCGCGGCCCGGCCGCGACGGCCGGCTCGCGCTCGAGTTCGCGCCAGCACCCCTGCCCGGGTTCCGCGGCGCCGACGGCTCGGTCGACTACCGCGAACGCGCATTCCTGCACCCCGCCGCCGTCGGCGCCGTGGTGGCGCGGCTGCTGCCGCCGGTGCCCGGTCAGCCCGGCACCTGCGTGCTGGGCCGCCAGCTGCCGGCGCCGCCGGCACGCGCCGCCGCGGTGCGCCTCGGGCCCGGCGTGACGCTGCGCTCGGACGCCGACGACACCGAGGACGGCGCCGCGATCGTCGCCACCCGCGACGGCGTCGTCGCGACCCCGAGCGACGGCATCGACGTGGTGCCGCTGTACGAGCACGACGGCGACGTCGACCTGCGCTGCGGCAACCTGCACTCGCACGGCGCGGTCGCGGTCCGCGGCGACGTGGCGACGGGGTTCTGCGTCGAGGCCGACGGCGACGTCGACGTCGGCGGCTCGGTGTTCGGCGGCACGGTGCTCGCAGGCGGCTCGGTCCGCATCGGCCTCGGCGCGATGGCCGGCGCGCGGGTCGAGGCCGGCGGCGAGCTCCGGTGCCGGCACGCCAGCAACGCCACGCTGCTGGCCAAGGGCCGCATCACCGCGCACGACGAGCTGGTGCACTGCGAGGTCGCCGCCGCGGCGATCGAGCTGGTCGAGGGGCGCGGCCACGTCCTCGGCGGTGCTCTCCGGGCGCGCGACCACGTCACCGTGCTGCGCGCGGGGACCCCCGCCGGCGCCGCGACCCTGCTGGCCGCGGCCGACCTGACCAGCGAGCGCGCCGAGCTCCGGCGCCGCCAGCGCCAGGCCGACCACGTCGAGCGCCGGTCGCAGAAGGCCGCGGATCGCGCCGCGGGCCCGCAGCGCGGCGGCAAGGTCGGGCGCGCCCGAGCCGCGGCGTCGGCCGCCGTCACCGCCGAGCGCCTCGAGCTGGCGCGGCAGCTGCGCGAGCTGCTGCGCACGGCGCACGTCGAGGTCCGCACGCAGCTGCTGCCGGGCGTGCGCGTCCAGCTCGGCACCGCCGGCCTCACCATCGACACCGAACGCCGCGGCGCGCGCTTCCGTTGGGACGACGCCGCGGGCACCATCGTGCAGGAAGACCCATGAACCCCGATCTCCGCAGCATCCGCGCCAGGGACATCATGAAGAAGGAGCCGGTCTGGGCCGAGGCCGCCGAGACCGTGCGCGCCGCCGCCGAGCGCATGCAGCAGCGCGGCGTGCGCGCGGTCCTGGTGCGCGGCGACCGCGACGGCGACCTGCCCGGCATCCTGACCGGCAAGGACATCGTCAACCTGCTCGGCAGCGAGGACGCGGCGATCCTCGACCACGCGCACGTCGCCGACGTGATGACCCGCCCGGCGATCTGCGTGCCGCAGGAGACCAACCTGGTCGACTGCATCCAGCTGATGCGCATGCACGGCGTCCGCCGCGTGCCGGTCGTCGACGGCGTCCGCGTCGTCGGGATCCTGAGCAGCAGCGACGTGTTCGCGCGCGCCCTGCAGCGCTGAACTTTTTTCGTCTGCGCCGCGGCGCAATGCACGCGCGACGCGCGACGCGACGTTCGCGATGGCAACGGCACGTCGTCTCGACCGCGGCATCGGCGTGCGCACGGGCGACCGCAGCCGCGATCCACGCCGCCGAACCGCGCAATGACGGGGGCATTGCCCGGTCTCGGGACACCCGGTATCAGGGACAGTGAACTCGGGGGTTATCCATGCAATCGACTCACTGCGCCCTATTCACGATCCTGTCTCTCTCTGCCCTCTTCGGGGCAATGCCGCGCCTCACCGCGCAGAGCCTCACTGTCGCCAAGCCGGAGGTCACGCCGTTCGCCGGCGACCCGCGACTCGAGCCCATCCCGTCCAGTCCGATCCACGTGCCCAACTTCACGGTGTTCGGCGAAGGTCGCCAGCTGCGGCTGCGCTTCCCGCCGCGCGTGAACGGCCAGAACGTGTCCGACGGCGACCTGCACGCCGACCTGTTCGCGTTCTTCGACATGGACACCGGCCTGCCGATCCCGGGGCAGCTGCCCGTGGTCGAGGCGGTGCCGCGCGGCGCCGCCGAGCGCGTGTCCGAGCTCGACGCCCGGAAGTACAGCGCGATCTGGGAGATGCACGCCGTGATGGTCGTGCCCTGGTACGACCCCAATGACCCCGCCCAGCGCATCGACACCGTCGCCGAGATCTTCGGCTCGCCGCTCGTCAACGAGGTCTACCAGACCAACATCTTCCTGAACTGCCCGGTGCTGCCCAACGGCTCGACCGTCGACCCGGGCTCGCTGCCGCTCGAGGAGGCCTGGTACAACGGCTCGGTCGTCACGCTGGCGCCGTACGACGTCGAGGACGGCGTGTCGCACCCGCAGGTGCTGTTCCGCTTCGCCAACCACGTCGGCCACACGCTGCCGAGCGAGACCGCGCCGCACCTGGTGCTGTCGCGCCTCCCCGGCATGCCGTTCTACTCGTCGATCTGGGAGGTCTGGACCGTCACGGTGCCGACCGGCTTCGACGTGACGCAGCTGACCTCGGTCGCCGACGTCAAGAACAGCGGCTTCCCGATCACCGCCGGCAAGGTGCGGCTCAACTGCCCGGTGATCGCCGTCGAGGACGCGCCCGGCGCCGGGACGTTCACGCAGATGCCGTTCGAGAACGCGTTCGACCTGATGCGCAACGACTTCTCGCAGGGCGTCGCCCGCTTCAACCCGTCGAACTTCTTCATCGACGTGCCGGACGGCACCCACGTGGAGTTCACCTACGACGGCAGCGGCCAGCCGATCGGGCGCAGCTTCGCGCCGTCGCTGTTCCACAAGCAGCGCGGCTTCCGCCTGACCGAGAAGGTCGGCAACGGCGGCGGCGGCGCGGGCCTCGGCCTGCCGCTCGAGCCGGAGCCGCCGCTGACCGGGCTGGCGTCGCGCTTCCCGCAGGTCGCCGGCGTGAAGGGCAACTTCATCCCGCTGATCCTGCAGCGGCCGTTCCCGATGACGAGCCCGGCGTGGTGGCCGCGCGTGTCGGCGCCGGACTCGACCGGTGAGCTGGCGCGCTTCTCGCAGCAGGAGCTCGACGACGCCTACCTGAACAACGACCCGCCGCTGCTGCCGTTCCAGGTCGAGAAGAACTTCGAGGACTTCATCCAGCACGGCCTGATGGACCCGAGCTGGGCGCCGGGGCAACGCCCCTACATGGAGCGCCTCGCGCTGGTCGGCCGCGCGTTCCACGAGTTCGTGTGGCAGCCCGAGCACGGCATCGAGGCGATCGACGTCACCAGCTGCGTCGCCTGCCACGCGACCCCGACGGCGGGCGCGGGTGGCCGGCAGCTCTACGCGGTGCAGCCGCGCTTCGGCGACCCGCTGCACGGCACGATCCTCGACACGGTCAACAGCAGCTCGATGTGGGGCTCGGCGGCCGCCGAGCTGATCGTGCAGGACCGCCGCGGGCGCGGCCTGCCGGCGACCGAGCCGCACGCCTCGACCGGCGACCGCGACACGATCCGGCACTTCGCCAGCAAGGCGCAGAACGCGCACTTCGGCGTGCAGAGCGTCGAGAACATCGTCGAGCAGGTCGGCGGCGACACCCGCACGGCGCAGAACCTCGACCAGGACGGCGACGGCGTGCTCAACGAGGTGACGGTCGGCGAGATCACCGCGCAGGCGGCGTTCCTGCTGTCGCTGCCGGTGCCGAACGAGCTGAACGACAAGAAGCTGCGCATGCTGCTCGGCGTCACCGACCGCTCGGTCAGCAACGGCAAGTCGCTGTTCCGCCGGGCGGTCTCGCGTGGCGGCGCCGGCTGCGTCAGCTGCCACACGCCGTTCATCCCGCTGCACACGACGACCATGGCGCTGACCAACCCGGAGACGACGATGTCGTACCCGATCCAGGTCAGCCACCACCTCGCGACCGCCGAGGACGTCGCCGACGGCTGGGCCGCGATGGTCGGCCAGCCCGGCGCGCGCATCTACGGCGACTTCCGGTTCCACAAGATGGGGTCCCTGATGCGCAGCATCGGCGTCAACGCGCCCGACGTGTTCAAGACGTCGGAGCTGTGGGACGTCGGCAGCACCGCCCCGTACCTGCGCGACGGCTCGGCGGGCATGGACCTGCACCAGGCCATCGCGCGGCACTCGGGCGTGACCCGCACCGAGGTGTCGGTCGCGCGCGGCCCGTGGACGGTGCTGTCGGCCACCGAGCGCCAGCAGACCGTCACCCTGACCAACAACGGCACCGAGACGATCCCCGGCTCGGTGTCGGCGCCGATCCGGCTGGTACTGGTCGGCCTCGTGCTGCCCGGCACCGCGCTGGCGCAGAACGCCGACGGCCGCGCGCCGGACGGCTCGCGCCGCGAGGGCTCGTTCTGGAACGTCGAGCAGCCGCTCGCCCCCGGCGAGTCGGTCAGCGTCGACCTGGTGTTCCAGTCGAACGCGAACGTCACCTACGAGCTGCTGGTCCAGGACTTCGACGGCTTCTCCGAGGCCGCGGCGTCCGCGCACGCGTTCCTGCGTCTGAGCAGCCGCGACCAGGGCGCGATGGTCGACTTCCTGAAGGTGCAGGTCATCAACGGCCAGGTCGGCGAGGGCAGCGGCGGCATCGACGCCAAGCTGCGCAAGCAGAAGGTCGTCGAGGTCGGCGGCGACCTTCACGACGAGACCGAGACCGAGTTCCGGATGGCGCGCTGAGCGCCGTCCGTCCGCGGACCCACGGCACGGGCCGGCCGGCGCTCAGCGCCCGCCGGCCCGCTCCATCTCGGCCAGCTGCCGCTCGAGCAGGCGCATGTAGCGCACCAGGCGGCCGTCCTCGGCGCGGTGCTCCTTGAGCCAGCCGAGCAGGTGCCGGAAGCGCGCGACGTCGCGCTCGGCCTTGGCGAACTCGAACTGGTACTGCCAGAACGAGGTCTCGCTGGCGGTGCGCGGGATCCGGCCCGCGTCGAACATGCGGGCGAACTCCTTGCCGCCGGCGGGCATGTCGCTGCGCGGCGTCGCGCGCAGGATCTCGGTGAACTCCAGGTCGATCAACGGCTGCTCGGTGGCGGCCAGCTCGGCGTCGTCGAGCGCCAGCGCGGCGCGACGTTCGACCATCTCGGCGAACGGACGGTTGCCCATCCGCAGCTCGAGCAGGAACAGTTCCTTCACCGCGGCGGCGTCGGCCGGCGCGGCCGCGACCTTCGCGCGCAGCGCCTTCCACTCCTGGAGCCGCTGCCAGGCGTCCTCGCACTCGCGCAGCGACACCACGTTGCCGACCTGCTGCAGCAGGCGGCCGTCGCGATCGAGGAACGACACGGTCGGGAAGCCGACGCCGCCGTTCTGGAACAGCAGGTCGGGATACGGCTCCCCGTCGACACGCGAGGTGACGTGCAGGAACAGCACGACCTTCTGCGACCACTCGGCGAACTCCTTCGAGGAGAGCAAACTGCCCTCCAGCTGGTCACACGGGGGTCAAGGCGAGTAGCTGCGGGTGAAGTAGGTCAGCAGCAGCGTGTCGCGATCCTGTGCCTCCTTCCTGGCGGCGTCGAAGTCGGTGCGCCAGGCGGCGTTCTGGAACACCGGTTTGGCGAGCTTCTCGGCGCGGCGCTTGACGAGCTCGGTCTGGTCCGGGCCCTGCGTCGGCGCGGGGGCCGGCTGGATGCGAGCGGCCGGACGGGAGTCCTGGGCCGGCGCGGGAGCCGCGGCGAGCAGGAACGCCGCCGCGGTGAGCGCGGCGAGGCCGCGCGGGGAGGAGAGGATCGGCATGGTGGATCGGGGCACGAGGCGGCTGCTACGACGCCCGGCCGGAATCGGTGCCGATTGTAGGCCCGGGGGCGGCGGCCCCCAGGTCATTTGTGCTCGTCGACCCCGCCGGCCCCCGTGCTCGCAGCGCGGTGGATCCGATCGATGGCGGCCCGCGCCGCCGCGGCGACCTCGGTGTCCGCGTCGCGGCACCAGTCGATGAGGTACGGCAGCGCCAGCGCCTCGCCCAGGTCGCCCAAGGACCGCAGGGCCAGCAGCCGCTGGTCCTTGGGCTGGTCCGGTCGCGCCTGCAGAAGCAGCTTCGCCGCCACCTGGTCGCGGCCGGTGGCGATGCCGCTGTCCTTGCCGGCGAGCCAGGCGCGCTGCTCGTGGTAGGCCCGGATCGCCTGCATGGCCGCGCCGGCGGCCGCGCGCACCCCGTCGTCGACGTCGCGCATGGCGTCGAGCAGGGCGCCGGTGGAGTCGATCGCCAACAGCCTGCCGAGAGTCTCACAGGCCTTCTCGCGAGTAGGCCGATCTCTGTCCCTGATCATCGCTTCGACCGCGCGCAAAATCTCGGCGCCGGGCTCCTGCGGCAGCAGGTCGAGCAGGTCGCGCTGGGCATTCTCGTTCCCGTTCCGCAGCAGGGCGGCGACCCGGGCGGCCGGCACCTCGATGCCCGCCTCGCGCAGCGTGCGGTAGGCCACGACCGCGCTCTCGCCGTCGAGGAGCGGCAGCAGCCGGTCGGCGAGTTGCCGGGTGACGGCGATGGGCATGGGCCCCATCGCCACCTCGCCGAACGGTCCGGCGCACAGCGCGGCCACCGCCTCGCGGTAGCGCACCTCGACCGCGCTGGCGCCCGCCGGCGTCTCGTCGACCAGTGAGCACACCGCCCAGCCGGCTTCGTGGCGCGCGCTGGCCGCGCTCAGGTCCGCCTTCGCCGCGAGGATCTCGGCGATCGCGCAGCGCACCGGCAACGGCAGCCGGCGGCCGCCGTACTCGAGGTCGACCAGAGTCTGCACCCAGGCCGGCCCGTCGAGCAGCGCCTGCCAGGCCGCGAGCTGCTGCGGCAGGTCGTAGCCGTGCGACGCGGCGCCGTCCTTGTCGAGCACCAGCCACAAGCAGCCCACGGGCTCCCCCTTCTTCTGCGGCTGCAGACCCAGCGCATAGGCGCGCGGCAGCAGCGGGATCGCCGCGGCATCGCCGCAGCGCACCAGCTCCCCGAACAGCCGGTTGCGCACCACGGGGCCGACCCGCTCCGAGACCAGCAGCTCGCGCACCAGCGCCCGCACCTCGGGCGCGTCGGTGCGCTCCGACAGGTCGCCGGCGCACCACGCGACGCGATCGATCCAGCGCGGTCCGATCGCCGCGCGCAGCGTCGCGACGGCCTCCGGGTTGCCCGTGCGGGCCAACGCCGCGAACAGCGCGTGCGCCTCGAGCACCGCGGCGTTCACGTCGGGCGGCAGCGGCAGCGCGCTCGGCGGCGGCAGACCGGGCAGCAGCGCGCGCAGCCGCGCGGCGATCGGCGCCGCTGCCGCGGGTGGCAGATCGCGCTCGGCGAGGAACTCGGCGCACTTCTTGGAGTCGCGCACCTGCCCGAGCAGGCCCGCCGCCCGGATCAGGTCCTCGGCGCGCTCCGCGGCCTGGATGGCGCGGGCCAGGAAGCCGTTGTCGTAGCCGAGTTCGATCAGGTCGAGCAGCCAGGGGACGTCCTCGGCCGGGAGCGACGCGCGCCCCACGCACGACTGCACGAAGTACAGCTTCTGCCGTCGGCTCTCGTCGCTGCCGTCGTCCCAGGCGCCGAGGGCGCGCGCGCAGCGGGCGATGTGTTCGAGCGCGACCGACGCCGATGCCTGTCCGCCCGATTCGTTCTGCGACGGTGGTTGGAACACCGGCACGCGGGGCAACCACTCGAGCAGCAGCTCCATGCCGGCCGCGACCGCTCGGCCTCGCACCACCAGGAACTGGAACGCCTCGCGCGCCAGCGTCGGCTGCGGCGACTCGAGGTCGCGCGCCACCAGCGGCAGCAGCGCGTGAAGCGTCCGGTCTCGCGCGCTGCCAGGCTGCAGCAGCAACCCCACGCAGTCGCGCAGGGCGCCCCAGGCGGCGGCGCGCACCGCGCCGTCCATCTGCTGCAGCACCCCCGGCAGGCCGTCGACCGGCAGGCTGCCGACCTGACCGAGCAGCTCCATCGCAACCTGTGGGTCGCGGTCGGCCAGGAAGCGCTCGACGACCGGCTGCAGGTCGGCGGATGCCTGCACCTGGTAGGTGGCCGCCGCGCACACGAGCCGCCAGTTCGGATCCGACTCCTGGGTCACCGACTGCAGGTAGCGCCGCGCCTCGTCGCCGCCGATGGCCCACACCAGCGCGCCGATCCGAAGGGTCTCGCGCAGCTGGAGGACGGCCGCCGGGACCTGAGCGCCGGTCAGGTTCCGGGCGTGGAGGACGGGCCCCATCGGATGGGCCGCTGCCTGCAGGTGCGCCGTCGCCTCGGCGCGACGCGCCTCGAGCTGACGCAGCAGCTCCGGCACCGCCGCGCCCCCGAGCCAGCGCAGGTCCCGCACCGCCTGGTCGTTCTGCAGCAGCGCCAACGGAAGCAGCTCGCGCACGCGCTCGGCGATGGCCGGGTCCTGCCCCGCGCCGGCGCGCCCTTCGAGCACGGCGCCGGCGCGCGCGCCGACGTCGCCGCCGGCGGCCTGTGCCTGCTGCAGGAACGGCGCCGCTTCGTCGCGGCGTTCGAGGCGCCACAGCAGCTCGCCGAGGCGGAGCGCCGCTTCCGCGCCGAGCGCGGCGGCGTCCGTCGGCACATCCGCCAGCACGGCGCGGTAGGCCTGCTCGGCGGCGGCGAGATCGCCTTCCCGCTGCTCGATCAGCACGGCGCGCTGCAGCGCGGCGGCGACGTCCTGGGCCGAGGCGGAGCCGGCGAGGGAGAACGCGCAGCACAGCGCTGCGCGGACGACGGTCACGAAGGTCATGTTCATGGCACCCATGGAACGGCCAACCGGCGATCGGCTTGTCCGCACCGCGTCGGATCGATGTCGAGAACGTGTCAAGGCCGCCCCCCGCCGCTGCTGCCGCCGTTGCCACCGCCGCCATCGACGAGGAGCCGGTAGCCCGCGCCGTGCACGGTGACGATCCAGCGCGGCGCCTTCGGATCGTCCTCGACCTTCTGCCGCAGGTGCAGCAGGTGCGTGTCGACGGTGCGGTCGCCGACAGACTGGCCGCCGTCCGACCAGACCTCCTGCAGGAAGCGCGCGCGCGAGACGACCTTGCCGCGCTCGCGCCACAGCAGGCCCAGCATCAGGGCCTCCTTGGGCGACAGCCGCTGGGCGTCGCCGTCGCGGCGCACCTCGTAGGCGTCGAGATCGACCTCCAGGGCGCCGAGCCGGAAGCGGCCGGCGGGCGCGCCCGCGGGCGCCGTCGCCGCAGCATCGTCGGCGCCGGCGCGCCGCAGCAGCGCGCGCACGCGCGCCAGCAGCTCGCGCAGCGAGAACGGCTTGGTCACGTAGTCGTCGGCGCCGAGTTCGAGGCCGAGCACCTTGTCGCCTTCGGCCGACCGGGCGGTCAGCAGCAGCACCGGCGTGCGCAGGCCGCGCGCGCGCACGGCGCGCAGGATCTCGAGCCCGCTGGGCCCGGGCAGCATCACGTCCAGCACCAGCAGGTCGAAGGTCTCGGCGCAGAGCCGCGCCAGCGCCTCGTCGCCGTCGGCGGCGGTGGCGACGTCGTGGCCTTCGCCGGCCAGCGCGTCGCCGAGCGCGGTGCGCAGCGTGCGGTCGTCCTCGACCAGCAGGACGCGCGCGCTCACGGCGACACCTCCGTCGCCGGGCGCGCCGGGGCGCCGCGGCCCGCGTCGGACGGATCGGACGAGTCCGCGAGCGGCAGCTCGAACGCGAACTCCACGCCGGGCCCGCCGTCCTGCGGCGCGCGGCAGCGCAGCGCGCCGCCGTGCTGCCGCGCGATCTCGCGTGCGAGGTGCAACCCCAGGCCGACGCCGGGAATCGCCCCGCTGCGGTGCGCCCGTCCGCGCGCGAACTGGGCGAACACCGCCTCGCGCTCGGCCTCGGGCACACCCGGGCCGCGATCGCGGACGACGACCTCGCAGCGGCCCTCGCGGACCGCGACGCGCAGCGCGATGGCGCCGCCGGCGGCGCCGTACTTGCGCGCGTTGTCGAGCACGTTCAACAGCGCCTGCAGCAGGGCGCCGCGGTCGAACCGGGCCGGCGCCGCGCGGTCGGCCGCGTGCAGCAGGAACCGCAGGCCATCGCGCTCCGCGATCGGCGCGAACAGCGCCGCCGCCTCGTCGGCGACGTCGCCGAGGTCGCCCGGCCGCAGGTCGTACGCGCGCTCGCCGCGCGCCATGCGCCCGAGGTCGAGCACGTTCTCGATCAGCATCGACAGCCGCGCGGCCTCGCCGGCCAGCAGCCGGTAGTAGTCGGGGACCTTGCCCGCCGGCGCGCGCCCCTCGACCAGCATCTCGGCCAGCAGCCGGATCGCCGCCAACGGCGTCTTCAGCTCGTGCGTGACGACGGTCACGAACTGCACGCGCTCGGCGACCGCGCGCGCCTCCTGCCGGACCGCGCGACCCGCCAGCCAGCCGCATGCCAGCAGCACCGCGAGCAACGCCGCCGCCGCCGCCAGCGCCGCCTCGGGCCGCGCCGTCCACGGCACCGGCGCGGTCGAGACGCGCGGAACGACCCACCACAGGCCGGGCACGACGGCTTCGGCGAGTACGGGCGCCGCGGCGCGCGGCCCGGGCGCGAAGCGCTGGTCACCGAGATCGGGCACCGGTGGCAGACCGCGCCGCGCGACCGCGACCAGGCGTTCGCCGAGGATCGCCGGCGGGCACAGCGCGCCCTGGCCCGCGACACCGGCGTCGTCGGCCGAAGGGAACCACAGCAACACCGCGCCGCCGCTCTGCCGCGGCGCCGCCGGCGACCGCGCGAGCTCGGCGCCGACCTCGCGCAGCAGCGCGCGGCGCGCGGCCACCTCGCGCCGCGCCCCGTCGAAGGCGGCGGTGTCGACGCCGCGCTCGGACAGCCGCCGCGCCAGCGCGGCAGCCTGCTCCTCGGGCAACCCCGGCAGCAGATCCGCCAGCCAGTTCCGCAACGCCCCGCTGGTCGCGTCGAGCAGGGCCAGGGCAGCCACCGCGTCGGCGACCTCGGGCAGCGCCAGGTCGGCGCGCGGGCGCCCCTGCAGCGCCGACGCCAGCGCGTCGCCGAGCCGTTGCCGCCGCGCCGCGTCGTCGGCGCGCTGCGCCTGCCACGCCGCGGCCGCCAGCACCGGCAGCCGCGCGCGTCCCTGCGGCCCGCGCTCGCCGAGCAGCTCGTCGAACGCCGCCGCCGCGGCCGTCTGGTCGCCGCGCGCGAACTCGTCCTGCTGCGCCCGCAGCAGGCGCGCGTCCACGACCGGATCCGCCGGCATCGCCGCCAGCGGCTCGAGCCAGCCGACGTCGGCCGGGACCTCGAAGCCGCCCTGGGCCGTGCGGACGAACCGCGTCCCCTCGGGACAGACGTCCAGCACGGCCGGGTCGCGCAGGGTCGCGCGCAGCGTGTCGGCCATGATCCGCGCGTTGCGACTGGCGTCGAAGGCGCGCTGCGCCCGCGCCTGCTCGCCGGCGCGCAGCAGGCTCAGCACCACCAGCACGGCGAGCGCGAGCCCCGACGCCAGCGCCAGCGCCGCGAGCAGGACCAGGGGCTTCCGACGGCGGAGTTCGATGCGCGGAGCCTAGCCCGGCCCCTGGCCGAGTTGTCGAGAAAGCGTCAAGGCGGAACTGACTCATTGCCTGTGGTTCTGAGGAATTCGGCGTAACGCCGGCGTGATTCCGGGCACGACCAGGGTGCGGGACGCCGATGCCGGTGGCCGCCAGTCAGATCCCTTCGCAGGAGGAGCGCCG
>JBFWWV010000015.1:0-49788 GCA_050245995.1 Planctomycetota bacterium
CGGCGATCAGCACCGTGAGGAAGTAGCAGAACGCCCCGAGGCCGAACAGCAGCGCGTCGACGTTGACCCAGTAGGTCCAGAAGCCCGGCAGCACGTCGAGCTCGGTGCCGTCGGCCTGCGGGCCCGGCGTGATGGTGTCGCGGACGCCGTCGCGTTCGACCGTGATCGTCGGCGTGTCCCACTTGCCGACGATCGTGACCAGGTCGGTGCGCAGCTCGTCCTGGCCCTGGCGCCAGACCAGGTGATCGCGCCACTGCACGGTGCTGAACACCAGCGCCATCAGCGCGGCGACGAACGTGAACTTGACGAGGTTGCCGCGCCAACCCTTCATCGGCGCCACTCCCCCTTCGCCCGCACCTTGGCGCGGGCCGCGGCGATCCCGTCCTGCTCGTCGGCGCAGCGCGTCAGCAGGGCCGCGGCGAAGGCGGCCGGATCGACCCCGAGGTCGGCGAGCGCGGCGATGGCGACCGGCGCGCCGCCGCGCTGGGCGTTGACCGCGAAGTGGATCATGCTGCTGACCGGCGTCGCGGTGGCGATCGAGATCGACAGCTTGCCGTCGTCGCACCAGAGGTCGTCGCCGCAACGCCGCACCGGCGGCCCGCCGGGGCGCCGCTGCTCCTGCAGCACCTCGAGGGCCTGGGCCGTGAGCAGCCGCTGCCGGTGCACGGCGAGCAGCAGGTCGGGCTGCGTGAAGCTCTCCCACAGGAAGTGCACCATGTCGTCGGCGGCGATGCCGGGGCCGTCGAGGTCCTCCAGGTCGGCGATCTCGTCGCGCGCGACCGCGCACGGGCCGCGGAACGCGACCATGGCGTCGCCTTCGAGGCCGGTGTGCCAGCGGATCCAGTGCGCCGCGAGCTGGGCGCCGTCGTAGGGCTGCGGTTCGTCGAGCCAGCGCGTCTTCATCGTTGCACCCGCTGCCGCGTGAACTCCGCGAACCAGGACTGCACCCAATCGCCTGCTTCGGCGTCGCCCCCGGCGCCAGCGTCGGGGTCGCCGTCGAGCTGCAGGCGCGGGCGGCCGAGGCTCAGCGCCAGCGCCTCCCGCGCGGCGAGGGTGCCGGGCGACAGCAGCAGGTCGTCCTCGAGCGCGATGTGCGCGAGGTACTCGGCCGGGCACGTCTCCTGCCAGGTCTCGCGGCCGGGCAGCACCATCGACCGGAGCGCGCGGTCGCGGTCGAGTTGACCGCACAGGTGGATGAGCCGGCGCTGCATCGTCTCGTGCGTCTCGAATGGCGGCTCTCCCGTGGCGATCCGGTCCGGCGGCGTGATGAGCAACGCCAGCAGCAGCGGCACCGAGTCGGGGCCGCCCGCGCGGTGCAGCAGCTCCAGGGCGCGTACGCGCACCTCGACCCACTCTGGCTCCCGGCCCAGCAGCGCCAGCACGACGCTCCATTGGATCCCGTGCCGCAGCGCCGAGCGCAGCGCGTCGGCGGTGACGGCGCGCAACGCCGGATCGCGCTCGTCGTGCCAGGCGGCGGCCAGGTCGGCGACCAGCGCCAGGCGCTGGGTCCACTGCGGCAGCGGCTGCGAGCACAGCCCGGCCAGCACGGCGCGGTAGCGCGCGGCCTGGTCGGCAGGCAGCGGCGCGCCGACCGGCGCGCGCTGCGCCGGCCGCAGCGCGGCGAAGTCCTCGAGCCACTGCGGCAGCTCGGGGGCCGACTCCAGCCGCAGCGCGCCCCGGTCGAGGCCCTCGGTCAGGTCGAAGCCGTGCGCGTCGGCCAGCGTGGCCAGGCCGTTCAGCGCGATGATGCGGTTCAGCGCCGACGAGTCCAGGTGCGCGATCATCGCCAGTCGCCGCACGCTGCCGGCGCCGCGCCCGAGGTCGCCGCCCGCCTTGGGGCCGAGCTCGGCGAGCAGGTCGCGCACCTCGGCGCTGGGGTTCTCGAGCCGCGTCTGGTGGGTCCCGCGCAGCACCGTGCGCAGCAGCGGCTTCAGCGGCACCAGCGGCGCGAAGCGCGTGTACCACGACGATTGCTCGGCGTCCGATCGGTACACCAGCCGCTGCTGGTCGCCCTGGCCGTCGATGCGGACGATCGCGTCGAGGTCGCGTTCGACCTCCGCGTAGGTCAGGTTGCCGATCGAGCAACCGCCGGCCAGCAGCGCGGCCGCGCACCACAGGGCGGCCGGCCACCGGGCCTCACGAGTCGCCATAGCCCTCGGGGTGCTGGCTGTGCCACTGCCAGGCGGTGGCGACGATCGTGTCGATGTCCGAGTGCTGCGGGTTCCAGCCGAGCTCCTGCTGGATCCGGGCCGGGGTGCCGACCAGCACCGGCGGGTCGCCGGCGCGCCGCGCGGTCACGATGTGCGGCACCTTCTTGCCGGTGACCCGTTCGGCCGCGGCGATCACCTCGCGCACCGAGGTGCCGTTGGCGTTGCCCAGGTTGAACGCGCGGAAGCCGATCGCGCCGTCGAGCAGGCTCTGCAGCGCGAGCACGTGCGCCTGCGCCAGGTCGGTGACGTGCACGTAGTCGCGGATGCAGGTGCCGTCCGGCGTCGGATAGTCGTCGCCGAACACCTTGATCTGCGGCAGCCGGCCGGCGGCCGCCGCCAGCACCAGCGGGATCAGGTGCGTCTCCGGACGGTGGTCCTCGCCGAGGCGGCCCTGCGGGTCGGCGCCGGCGGCGTTGAAGTAGCGCAGCGCCACCACCCCCATCTTGTGCGCCGTGGCGAAGTCGCGCTGCATCAGCTCGCACACCAGCTTGGTGTTGCCGTACGGGTTGACCGGCAGCTGCGGGGCGTCCTCGGTGATCGGGATCTGCGCCGGCTCGCCGTAGGTCGCGCACGTCGAGCTGAACACCAGGCGCTTGGTGCCGGCGGCGACCATCGCGTCGAGCAGGTTCAGGGTGCCGACGACGTTGTTCTCGTAGTAGCGCCCGGGCCGCTCGACCGACTCGCCGACGTAGCAGCGGGCGGCGAAGTGCACGATGCCGGCCACCTGGTGCCGCGCGAAGACGTCCTTCAGGAACTGGCGATCGAGCAGGCTGCCGCGCACGTACGGCGTGCCGCGCAGCGCCGCGAGGTGCCCCTCGCTGAAGTCGTCGAGCACCAGCACTTCGTGGCCGGCCTCCTGCAGCGCCAGCACCGTGTGCGAGCCGATGTAGCCGGCGCCGCCGCTGACCAGGATCACTTCTCCCATACAGTCCTCCATTCGGCCACGATCGCCGCGCGCGTCGCCGGCTCGGCGACGGCGGCCGCGGTCCACATGCGGCCGCTGCCGGTGGCGCGCCGCAGGATCTCGTTGAGCTCGGCGAACGTCGCCGCGTCGGCCTCCGCCGCCAGCGTCGGCAGCAGCAAGGCGGTCGCCTCGTGCCGCGGCAGCGCGGTCGCGCGTTCGGCGCCGGCCAACCGCACCTGCGGCGCCGGATCGGACAGCGCCATCGCGCAGAAGTCGGCCAGGTCGGCGGCTGCGACGCGGGCGCGGTGCACGCCGATGCAGCGCAGGTCGGGGTCGGGGTCGACGAGCGCCGCCTGCAACGCGCGCTCCGCGACCGGACCGTCCATCCCCACCAGCAGCGTCAGCGCGTGGTGCCGCACGCGCGGGTCGGGATCGCCGCGCAGGTCGCCGAGCAGGTCGCGCACCTTCACCTGTGCCGGCGCCTCGGCGCGCGCGATGCGCTGCCAGGCGTCGTCCAGGCGGGCCTCGTTGTCGGCCACGAACGGGTGGGCGGCGTAGTCGCGCCGGAGCGCCTCGAGCGCCTGCCGGGCGCCGTCGAAGTCGCCGCGCAACCAGTCCAGCTCGACCAGTTCGTACACCAGACCCGGGTGCAGCCCCACGGGGCCCAGGTCGTCCCACACCCTTCGCAGCTGCGCCGCGGCCAGGCCGCGGCGGCCGAGGTCGCGCAGCACGCCGGCCCGCGCCACGGCCAGGCGCGGCTCGTCGGGCCGGCGGCGCTGCGCCGCCTCGAGCACGCCGAGCGCGGCCCCGAGCCGTTGCTCGGCATCGAGCATCCGCACCAGCTCCAGCGCCGGCCCGGTCGGGTCCGCCGCGGTCGCCAGCTCCGTGCGCAGCACGGCCTCGGTGTGCCTCGGGTCGTCGGGGGCGGGCTCCGGCGACCGCGGCTCCAGCAGGCTGTCGGCGGCGGTTCCGAACGGCGCGGCGGGACGCACCTCGGCCGCGGCGCAGCCGGGCGCGAGCACGCTCGGGGCGAGGGCGCCGAGCAGGAGGAGGCAGCGGATGGCGATCGCCCGAGGCGGCATCGGCCGCCGGTTTTAGCGGCGTATCGCCGCAGTGCACCCTTGTTTTCGCGACCGTGCAGCGGGAAAGCATGGCGACCATGCCGCGCCCGATCGACTCGCCTGCCGCGACGACGTTGTCGCGCGCGCTGACCGGTGCCGTGGCCGCGGTCCGCGAGGCCGCGGCGATCGCGCGCGCGGCCTCGCAGCGCCGGCGCGGCACCGCCCCGCGGCGCAAGGGCACCGGCGACTTCGTCACCGCCACCGACGTGCGGCTCGAGCGGCTGTTGCGGCGGCGGCTGGGCGGGGTGCTGCCCGAGGCCGGCTTCCTCGGCGAGGAGACCGACGCGCGCGGGCTGGATCGCGACGCGGTCTGGGTGGTCGATCCGATCGACGGCACCAGCAACTTCGCCAACGGGCTGCCGCACTGGGCCGTGGCGGTGGCGCTGCTGTGGCGCCGCCGGCCGGTGGTGGCGGCGATCTGGTGCGAGCCCGAGGGCGCGCTCTACACGGCAGTGCACGCCCGCGGCGCGCGCCGCGAGGGCCGGCTGCTGCGGCCCCCCCGCGCGCGCTGGGACGACGGCGCGATCGTCGGCTGCCAGTGGCACCGCGGGCAGCAGCAGATGGACTTCCTGGCGCGCCTGCAGCGCGACGGCGCGCGGGTGCGGACGTTCGGCTGCACCGTCGTGCAGCTCGCCGACGTGGCCAGCGGCCGGCTCGACGGCAACGTGCAGCAGCAGGGCCGCATCTGGGACATCGCGGCGCCGGGCCTGGTGCTGCTCGAGGCCGGCGGTGCGTTCACCGACTGGGACGGCGTCCCGGTGTTCCCGCTGGCCGACCTCGACGTCGGGCACGTGCCGACGATCGGCGCGAGCCCGGACGTCCACCGGCGGATCCTGCGCCGCGTGCGGAGCCCGGCGGCGCGCCGGTGACGGAAGCTGGCGGGCCCGGCCGTGGCTCGGGGCGGTGCGCGTTGTTGTTTCGCGTCGGTAACGGCCCGTGGCCGGGTTGCAGCGAGATCGCCCGTTCGGCCGCCGACGAGCCGGCGCATCGCGGCACAACCGCGGCGATCCGGGGCGTTTCGGCGCATTGTGCGGACCAGTCTGCAGATGGCCTCCCTTTTGCATGCACCGGTCCAGCGCGGTGAGTATCCTCTCCGCCCAAGACCCTCATCCCTGCTTCCTGCCTGTGCCGGCGGAGTTCGCCGGCAGCAAGACTGGAGTCAACGATCATGAAGAAGCTGATTCTCGCGAGCCTCGGTTGTGCCGGCATGCTCGCGTTGCTGCCCGAGACCGGCCACGCGCACGGCGGTCAGTACCGCGGTCCCGGTGACGTCGTCCCGCCCAACCCGGGTGGCGGTCGTGGCGGCGGTCCTGGTGGCCCCGGCGCCGGCGGTCCCGGCGGCCCTTCGACCCCCGGCCCCGGTGGCCCCGCGGCGCCCGGCCCGGCCGGCCCCGGCACCGGCGGCCCCGCCGGCCCTGCTGGCGGTCGCGGCCCGACCACCGGCGGTCGCGGCGTGCAGATCGAGGACGACCTCAACAAGTGGGAATTCTGGTGGGAGTTCAACAAGGACCCCTACATCCGCCTGAAGGACGCCATCCACTCCGGCACGGCGGTGTCGGGTAGCGACGAGTTCTTCCTCGGCGCGACCCGCAAGGTGGAGTCGCAGGACACGATGAGCCCGTCCGAGGAGGACAAGCTCAACGTCATCCTGCCGGCCCTGAAGAAGGCGATCGACTCGACCGACCAGCGCGACATCGCGTCGTCCTGCATGGTCGCGATGGCCAAGGTCGGCAAGAACCACCCCGAGTTCAAGCTGCGCGACGTGTTCACGCCGCGCCTGCAGAAGAGCGACCAGGAGATCCGCGAGACCGCGGCGCTGGCGTTCGGCATCGCGGCGCTGCCCGACGAGGCCAACGTCGACATGCTGGTCGGGCTCGCGACCGACAGCGCCGCCGGCCGCGAGGCCTGCGGACAGAGCGAGGTCAACGACCGCATCCGCGCGTTCTCCTGCTACGGCCTGGGCCTGATCGCCCACGCCAACGCGGACATCGCGCTCAAGGAGAAGGTCTTCACCGCGCTGTCGGGCCTGCTCGACGATTCCAAGATCAGCAGCCGCAACATCAAGGTCGCGGCGATCAACGGCCTGTCGCTGTTGAACGCCAACGCCGCCGATGACGCGGGCAAGGCGCTGATCGGCAAGGCCCTGAAGAGCCTCGAGGGCTACTACATGCAGAAGCTCGGCTCCGGCGAGCAGCTGCTGCAGGCCCACGTGCCGCCGGCGATCGCCAAGCTGCTGGGCAGCGACTACCCCGACCACTCGGTCGTGGAGAACTACAAGAAGCTGTTCTCCGCCGACCTCCAGGAGAAGGGCGAGGTCAAGCGCAGCAGCAACGACATCCCGCGTTCGTGCGCGCTGGCCCTGGGTCAGCTGTGCGAGCCGTGCGATGACGAGAAGGCGAAGGACGCCGACTACTGCCAGATGCTGCTCGAGCAGTGGAAGAAGCACAAGGACGAGCAGACCCGCAACTTCTGCATGCTCGCCCTGGGCCAGATCGGCGGCCAGATGAACCGCTCGATCCTGCTGAAGGAGTTCGACAAGGCCGGCAAGTCGCTGGAGAAGCCGTGGGTCGCGCTGGCGATGGGCGTCTACGCGTTCGAGAAGCTCGAGCGCGAGAAGGCCGCGAGCCAGACCCCGCAGCTCGAAGAGGAGTTCGGCCGCACGCTGCGCACCGCGCTCGAGGACGTGAAGGATCCGAGCGCGGTCTCGAGCTTCGCGGTGGCCCTGGGCCTGTGCCAGTACAAGGCCGCGGCGGACGACATGCGCTCGCTGCTCATCAAGAGCAAGAGCAAGTCCGACCTGGCCGGCTACCTGTGCATCGGGTTGGCCCTGATGGACGACAAGCGGTCCATCGAGGACATCCGCGACATCGTGCAGAAGTCGGTCCGTCGGCCGGAGCTGCTGCAGCAGGCGGCGGTCGCGCTCGGCAAGCTGGGCGACAAGACCGTGGCCGACGAGCTGCAGAAGCTGCTGTCGGACGGCGACACCAACCTCGCCAAGCTGTCGGCCGTCGCGTCCGCGCTGGGCTTCATCGGCGATCGTCGCACGATCGACCCGCTGAAGCGCATGCTGGCCGACGAGTCGCTGACCGAGCTGTCCCGCGCGTTCGCCGCGGTCGCCCTGGGCGGCGTCGGCGACAAGGAGAAGCTGCCGTGGAACAGCAAGATCGGCGTCAACATGAACTACCGCGCCTCGGTCGAGACGCTGACGGACAAGACGTCCGGCATCCTCGACATCCTGTGATGCGACGGTAGCTCGCGGCGCGAACGCGTCGCACGCGCGAGGGCGATCGCTTCGGCGGTCGCCCTCGTGCACGTACGGACGATCACGGGATCCACGCGCGGCTGCTCATTCGCCGCGGCATGCGCGTTGCGAGGCGAGGCGAGCGCGCGCACGCCGCGGCCGCGCGGCACCCTGCGGAACTCGTCGCCTCCCCGTCGATCCCGGTGCCGATGTGTGTCGAGGCTGCGCGCCGGACTGGAGAGTCCGACCATGAAGACGTTGTTCCTCGCGGGCCTCGGCGTCGCCGGCGCCCTCGCGTTGATGCCCGAGACCGGGCATGCCCACGGCGGCATCTATCGCGGCCCCCCCGACGTCGTCCCGCCGGGTGGCGGCGGCGGTCGCGGTGGCGGCCCCGGCGGCCCCGGCGACGTCGGGCGCGGCGGCCCGTCGACGCCCGGCCCCGGCGGTCCCGCAGCGCCGCAGCCGGCGGGTCCCGGAACGGGCGGCCCGGCGCCGGCCGCCGGCGGCGCTCGCCCCGCGACCGGCGGACGCGGGGCGCCGTTGACCGTCGACCTGACCACCTGGGACATCTGGTGGGAGTTCCACAAGGACCCCTACCTCGGTCTCAAGGACGCCGTGCACGCCGGCACGCCGGTGTCGGGCAGCGACGAGGTCTACATCGGCGCGACGCGCCGGGTCGATTCGCGCGACTCGATGGCGCCGTCCGACGAGGATCGGTTCGAGGTCGCGCTGCCGGCGCTGCACCGTGCGATCCAGTCGACCGAACAGCGCGACATCGTGTCGTCGTGCATGGTGGCGATGGCGAAGCTCGGCCGCGATCACCGCGACTTCGACCTGCGTTCGTCGTTCGTGCCGCAGCTGGCGCGGGCCGACCAGGAGATCCGCGAGACCGCCGCCCTGGCGCTGGGCATCGCCGCGATCCCGGACGAGCAGACGATCCAGTTGCTCGGCGACCTCGTCGCCGACAGCGCCGCGGGCCGAGCGGCGAGCGGCGCTCGCGCGGTGCACGATCGCACCCGCGCCTTCGCCTGCTACGGGCTCGGGCTGATCGCGCACGCCAACGCGGGCCACGACGTGAAGCGACGCGTGTTCGCGGCGCTGCGCGTGGCCGTCGACGATCCGGGATCCGTCGACCGGAACGTCCGGGTCGCGGCGATCCACGGCATCTCGCTGCTCAATCTCGACGCCGGCGCTGCGCCGGGCCAGGCGCTGCTCGCCGAGGCGCTCGCGTGCCTCGACGCGTACTACGCGCGACCGGCCGGCGTCGGCGAGCAGCTGATGCAGGCGCACGTGCCGACCGCCGTGGCGCGGCTGCTCGGGCGCGCGCACCCCGACGCCGACCTCGTCGCGCGCTACAAGGCGCGCTACCTGGCCGATCTGCAGGGGCGCGGCGACGCGCGCCGCACCAGCAACGACATCCCGAGGTCGTGCGCGATGGCGCTGGGCCAGTTGTGCCCGCCGGTCGACGACGACGACGACGAGGGTGCCGGTGTGTGCCGGGAACTGCTCTCGGCCTGGCACGACCACAAGGACGCACAGACGCGCTACTTCAGCATCATGGCGCTGGGCCAGATCGGCGGCGCCTGGGCCCGCACCGCGCTGCTGCGCGAGTTCGACAACGCCGGCAGGTCGCTGGAGAAGCCCTGGGTCGCCATGGCCATGGGTGTGCAGGCCTTCGCCGCGCACGAACGGGCGTCGGCCGCCGGCGAGTCGTACGCCCCGGACCCCGAGTTCGGACGAGCGCTGCGCACAGCGCTGCGCGACGGCAAGGACCCGGCGGCCCTGGGCGCGTTCGCCGTGGCGCTCGGCCTGTGCCGCTACGAAGCGGCCGCGGACGACATGCGCGCGCTGCTGGCCCGCAGCCGCAACCAGTCCGTGCTGGCCGGCTACCTGTGCATCGGCCTGGCGCTGATGGACCACCGGCGTGCGACCGAGGACATCCGCGCGATCGTGCAGTCGTCGGTGCGCCGACCGGAGCTGTTCCGGCAGGCGGCGATCGCGCTCGGCCGCCTGGGTGACAAGCGCGTGGTGTCCGACCTGCAGCAGCTGCTGCTGGAGCAGGAACAGACGCTGGCGCAGCGCGCGGCGGTCGCGTCGGCGCTCGGCTTCGTCGGCGATCGCCGCACGGTCCGGCCGCTGTGCGCGATGCTCGCCGACACGTCGCTGTCGGACCTGTCGCGCGCCTTCGCCGCGGTGGCGCTCGGCGGCGTCGGCGACAAGGAACGGCTGCCGTGGAACAGCAAGATCGGCTTCGGCGCGAACTACCGCGCGGCGGTCGAGACGCTGACGGACGGCGCCACCGGCATCCTCGACATCCTCTGAACGCGAACCCCACCGCGCGGCGGCGCCTCGGCGCCGTCGCGTGTGGCGCAGTCGGCGGGCTCCCCCGCCGGCTGCGCCTTTCATCCGGCGGGCGGTCGACGCGAGCGGTCGACGCTGTCGTTCCCCAGGCGGAACAGCGCGCACCATGCGCGGACCGTGCGGGCGCAGGACCCCGGCGTCCGCCGCGCGGAATGCGGCTTGCTGTGTGCGGCGCATGCGAGACTGCACCCTGCCTCGGGGACTCGAACCCCGGCTCTGCTGCCTGTTCGCGCTGGTCGCGCTGACGACCGCGCTGCCTGCCCATGGCGGCCAGTACCGCGGACCGACCGAGGTCCTGCCCCCCAGCGTCACGCCGGGCAGCGGCAGCTCGGGCGGTTCGGCCAGCGCCGGCGGCGGCGGCGGTTCGAGCCCGAGCGGAGGCGCCATTCCGAGCGCCGGCAGCGGCGGCAACTCGGGCGTCGGCGGCGCGGCGACGGCCGGCCGGGCGGGCGGCCGCGGCTTCACGCTCGACAGCGACCTGACGAGCTGGGAGTCCTGGTGGGAGTTCCGGAAGGACCCGCTGCTGCGCCTGCGCGACGGCGTCCAGAGCCGACGCGGCGTGCCGCCGGCCGAAGCGATGCTGGGGCGCGGCGAACGCACGCTGCCGACGCTCGAGCCGCCGACCGCGACGGACGTCGCGGGCAAGGCCGTGCCGGCGCTGCACGCGGCGCTGCAGCGCGCAGTGGACCGGGACACCGTCACCGGCTGCATGGTGGCGCTGGCCAAGATCGGGCGCGATCCCGTCGGCGCCAGGCTGCACGAGCTCTTCCGGACGCGCCTCGCCGCGCACGACCAGGAGGTCCGCGAGACCGCGGCGTTGTGCCTCGGCATCGCGCGCCAGGCCGCAGCCGACGACATCGAGCTGCTGCTCGCGCTGCTGCAGGACGAGACGGCGGGCCGCGAGGCCTGCGCGCGCGCCAGTGTCGACGAACGCACGCGCACCTTCGCCGGCTACGCGCTCGGGCTCTGCGTGGACGGGCTGGAGCCGGCGCGGCAGAAGCGCGTCGTCGACGCGCTGATCGCGCAGCTCGGCAACGAACCCGGCGTCCACCGCAACGTGACGGTCGCCGCGATCGCCGCACTCGGTCAGCTGCCCCATCCGCGCGACGCCGCCGGTCGCGCGCTGCGCGACGGCGCCGCGACCGCGTTGCGCGCGTTCTACCTGCGCGAGCTAGGGCCGGGCGAGCAGCTGCTGCAGTCGCACTGCCCGCCGGTGCTGGCGCGGCTGGTCGGTCGCGACCACCCGATGTCCGAGAGTCTGCGCGAACGCTTCACGAGCGACCTGGCGGAGACCATCGAAGGCATGGGGACCGTGCGCGGCGGGCGCACGAACCACCACATCGCGCAGTCGCTGGCGTTGGCGCTCGGCGAACTGGGCCGCCCCTGGCAGGACGAGCAGGGCCCGGAGGCCGCGCTCGGCGCGCTGCTGCTGCGCTGCTACCGCACCCACAAGGACCAGCAGACCCGCTACTTCTCGGTGCTGGCGCTCGGTCGGCTCGGCGGCGCCGCGTCCCGCGCGGTCCTGTTGCGCGAGCTCGACCGCGGCAACAAGTCGCTGGAGCGGCCCTGGATCGCGCTGGCGCTGGCGAACTGGGTCCAGGACGCGGCGCTGGCCGCGCAGGCCCAGGGTCGGTCCTACGAGCGCGACCGCGAGATCGGCGCGGCGCTGCGGAAGGTGCTGGACCAGGTCAAGAACCCGAGCGCGATCGGCGCGACCGCCATCGCGCTGGGGTTGTGCCGCGAGACCGACGCCGGCGATCGGCTTCGGGCGATGCTGCTCGACTACGCCGGCCGCGAGGACGTGGCGGGGCAGCTGGCGATCGGGCTGGCGCTGCTCGACGAGCGCCGCGCCGTGCCGGACCTGCGCGCGATGCTGGCGCGCTCGGTGCGGCAGCCGCAGCTGCTGGTGCAGCTGACCACGGCGCTGGGCCGGCTCGGCGACGGCGCCGTCGTCGACGAGCTGGTGGCCATGCTCGGGCAGCTCGACGGCGGTCTGGCGCGTCTCGCCGCCGTGGCGTCGGCGGTCGGTCAGATCGGCGACCGCCGCTGCATCGACCCGCTGGTGGCCATGCTGGAGAACGAGGCGCTGACGCCGCTGACGCGCGCGTTCGCCGCCGTCGCGCTCGGCTCCGTGTGCGATCCGGACGCGTTGCCGTGGAACGCGCGCTACGCCGGGTCGCTGAACTACCGCGCCGCGGTCGAGACGCTGACCGATGGCGCCGCCGGCATCCTCGACATCCTGTAGCCGAGCAGCAGCGCCGCGCCGAACACCAGCGTCGCCGCGGCGGCCGAGATCGCGAGGTTGCGGTCCGCGGCCTGCTCGGCGCGCAGGATCGGCTGCCGCTCGGCGCGCAGCGCCTCGAGCTCCCGTTCGAGGTCGGCGCGCAGCGCCGGCTCGGGGCCCAGCGCCAGTCCGTGCTCGAACTCGGCCTCGGCGGCGCCGAGCTGCCGCTGGCGCCAGCGCGTGACCCCGCACAGCCAGCGGAGGTACGGCGTCGGCTCGCGACTCCGGCCGGCGGCGTCGAGGACGCCGGCCAGGTCACCGGCCGCGAACGCCGCGTACGCCGCGGCCTCGGCGCCCGGCGCGGCGTCGGCGCCGGCGATCGCCAGGGCGGCACGCGGATCGCGATCGTCGACGTACGACCGGTGCAACAGCTCGTCGAGTTCGGGGCGGTCGTCGCGCAGCTGCCGGGGTTCGGCGGCGGGCGCGAAGCGGTGCCAGCGCGCGGCGGCGGCGTGGGCGACGACCTTGGACCAGATCGCGCCGTCGGCGGCGCCGAGCCGCGCCGCGTCGCTCGTCGGGTCGTAGCGCGCCAGGGCCGCGGGCGCGACCGCGGCGTCGCGGCGCGCCACCAGCAGCAGGTTGCGCGAGCTCGGCACCTGCAGCGCGAGGGCCTCGCCGAACACCGCCGCCATCGTGCCGGCGATCGCGCCCAGGACGGGGTCGCTGGCGTCGAGGCCGCCGACGTTGCAGGCGACCACTCCGCCGGGCAGCAGGCGCTCGCGGGCGGCGGCGAAGAACTCGCGGCTGGCGAGGTGTCCGGGGATGTAGACCTGATGGCTGTACGCGTCGACGTGGATCACGTGCCAGCGCCGCGCGGTGCGCTGCAGGAAGACCCGGCCGTCCACGTCGGTGACGACGTCGCCCGGGGCGCGGTCGCCGGGGAACCAGCGGTCGCCGAGCTGCACCGCGGCGGGATCGAGCTCGACGCCGTCGACGACGGCGCCGGGGTGGATGGCGGCGTAGACGCGCCGGAAGGTGCCGGCGGCGTCGCCGATCGACAGGGCGCGCAGGTCCGCAGGACGGCCGCCGTCGCCGGCCAGCAGCGGCACCAGCGCGTGGTAGTCGTAGTACGAGCTGGGCGGGCGCGCGCCGGGCGCGTCGCTGGTGAGCGCGGTGCCCTCCACGGCCACCGAGTGGTACGAGTCGAGCCCTTCGTTGATCTTCAGCTCGACGCGGGCCCGGAACTCGCCGTCGGCCGGCACACGCACGACGCGAAGGTACTGGTAGCGGGTCTCGCGTTCGGCCAGCAGTTCCTGCCCCGCCAGCTCGGGCCGCAGCGGGCCCCCGTGCAGCAGCACGCTGAGCAGCACCAGCGCGCCGATCGCCGACGCGCCTCGCCCGCGCCCGACCACCAGCGCGGCGGCGACCAGCAGCGCGGCGTCGAGCCACAGGGTGGCGCGGCAGCCGAGGCCGGGCACCAGCCAGTGGGTGGTGGCGAACGTGCCGACGAGGCTGCCGAGCGTTCCCGCGGCGCCGATCGCGCCGGCCGCGCGCCCGGTCGGGACGCCGGCGCGGACACACCCCACCACCAGCGCCGGCGTCACCGCGCCGAGCAGCCAGACCGGCGGCGCGAACAGCAGCACGGTCGCCGCGAACGAGCCGCGCACCAGCGCCGGCATCGCCGCGTCGAGCGGCAGCTCCTGGGGCAGCAGCCAGTCGCCGAGCGGCCCGGCGACCAGGGGGGCCGTCGCGGCAAGGGCGGCGGCACCGAGCAGCAGGCGTTGCAGCGGGCTGCCGGCGCGGCGCTCGGCGAGGCGCCCGCCGACATGGGCGCCGAGCGCCAGCGCCAGCAGGATCACGCCGATGACGTTGGTCCAGACGTAGGCGGAGTCGCCGAAATACGGGGCCAGCAGCCGCACGGCCGCCAGCTCGAGGCTCATGCAGGCGAGCCCGCAGAGGCCCGCGATCGCGACGGCCCGCGGCGCCCCGAGGGCGCCGCCGACCGGCTCACTTGCCTCCACCGGCCTCGGACGCGCGCGCCTCGGGCTCCGGCACCTGGACCTTGAACTGCACCGGGAACAGGAACTCGCCGTCGAACCGCTGCAGCATGAAGTCGAGCATGCGGTTGAACTCGCGGCGGCGCTCCTCGGTGATCGCCTTGCCGTTGATCAGGATCGTGAACGGCTTGTCGAGGTCGACGAGCGCGTCGTTGAGCTGCAGGTAGATCGCCTCGACGCCGACGGTGTCGATCTTGATGCGGTTCTGGTCCGGGTCGGCCTCGGCGACGACGCGCGGCTTCATGCCCTCCGGCGACAGGTGCACCGAGTCCATCGTCTCGATGGCGACCCAGAAGCCCTTGCGGAAGCGGTCGTCGTTGGGCTCGAGGACCACCTTGCGGTGATTGACCGTGCGGCGGACGCCGTCCATCCAGGTCTCGATGTCCGCGGCGGAGTCCCGGAACGGGTACTCGCCCTTGCCCTCGAGGATGGTGCAGATCGACGGCGACACGGCGTCGAGCCGCTCCTTGAGCTTCTCGCAGGCTGCGGCCGTCGCCGGCGAGGAGATCAGCAGCACCGACACGCCGCCCAGGCTGCCGAGGCGGAGGTCCGGGACGTCGACGGGGTGGCGCAGGATCAGGCCCGCGAACCGGTCCGGGAAGTGCGTCGCCACCCGCAGCGCGAAGCCGCAACCGTCCTTGGCGGCGTCGAGGAAGAGGCGCGCGCGGTCGACGTTGTAGGTGCGCTGGGTCTCGCCGAACGAGCGCATCAGTTCGCCGATGCGCTGGGTCTCGGTGGCCTCGCCCGCGAGGCTCGAGTAGTCGGGCATCGCGTCGAGGTCGAGGCCCTCCGAGAAGTGCGGCACGTGGAACATGGTGTCCGCGTCCGCGGGGTTGCTCTTGCCCCAGGCCTCCTCGTACCACTTCACGCCGTCCGCCCACTCGCCGTCGTCCCCCTTGCCGGGGACCAGCAGCACGGTGCGGATCGGGCTGTCCGACTTGTAGCCCTTGGGCACGTACAGACAGTGCTCGGGGATGTCGTCCTTCTCGTTGATCTTGCGCATCGTCACGCCGCTCTTGCGTTCGTAGGCGATGACGTTGGCGAAGATCGCCTCGAGATCGGCGGGCGAGCCCAGGATGTCCCCCTTCTTGGCGACGCGCGCCTCCCACTCCTCGGTGAAGGCGTCCTTGGCCTGCTCGTAGCCGCGCTGCGCCTTCTCGCGGAGCCGCGGGTTGCTGCTGGACGACGAGTCGTACTCGGTCCGCGCCTCGATCAGCTTGGCCAGCTTGGACTGCAGTGACTTCTGCTCCTGGGCCGTGAGCAGCGGCGGGTTCTGCGCGGCGGCGCCGCCCTGGGGCGACAGTCCGAGGCATGCGATCGTCAGCGTGGCGAGCAAGGGCATTCTGCGTCTCCGAGGTCTGCGTGGATCGCCGCGGGGTCGGGCGGCGATGCGCGCGCACGGCGCGCCGGGTCATTCTGGCGGTCCAGGGTAGCGCGCCGAAGCGCGGTTGTCAGGTCGCTGTTCCGCGCCGTGGCGCAGCAGCAGCAGGTCCAGGGTCGCGCGCCGCAGCAAGGCGGCGTCGGGGCGGCGGCGCAGGGCCGATGCGGCGAGGGCGAGCGGGTCGTCGGCGGGTGCCGGTGCCGCGGGGTCGGCGAGGACCGCCGTCACGACCAGATTCGTCACGGCAGGACCCGCGCCGGGTTCGGCGTCGGCGTCGTAGCTGCGGCGGAACGCGGCGACCGCCTCCGTCGGTCGACCCGCGGCGCGCAGGAGCAGCCCGTAGTCGTTCCAGACCTCGCGGTCGCCGGGCGCCAGCTCGAGGGCGCGCCGGTAGGCCGTCGCGGCGGCGTCCAGCTCGCCGAGGTTGCGCAGCGCCAGGCCGAGGTTGGCGAGGCGATAGGGCTGCGTCGGCGGCAGCGCGGCGAGCTGTTCGAACAGCCAGCGCCCGGGCGCGGTCCGACCGTCGCGCAGCAGTTCGTCCGCCAGCGGCAGCAGCTGGGCTTCGGCATCGCGCAGAGCGGTGAGCACCGCCCTGGCGCGCCCGGCGTCCAGGTCGGCGCGCGCCAGGGCGGCGAAGTCGACCGCGCGCCCGGCGCGCGCGAGGCCCGCCAGCTGCGCGTGCACGACCAGGTCCGCGAGCGGCGCGTCGGCCGCCGCGGCGCGGCGACGCGCCTCGTCCGCGAGCTGCTGCAGGAGGCGGTGGTCGCGGACCGCGCCGGCCAGCACGACGGCCCGTTCGAGACGTGCCGTGCGGGCCGGGCCGTCGGGCCAGCGCAGGAACGCGTCCAGCGCGCGGGCCGCGGCCGCCGCGTCCGCGCCGGCCTCGAAGCGCTCCCAGTCGCGGTCGAATGCCGACGGGTCCTGTCCGGACCCCGCCTGTGCGAGCCCGAGCAGCGCGACCAGCAGACCTGCGCGTGCGGTCACTCGAGCACGACGCGGTGCTGCGCGGCGGCCGTGACCTCGCCGAGGTCGAACGGCGCCTCCCCGGCCTCGACCAGCCGCGTCCGCACGTGCTCGAGATCGGCGGGGCGCACCGCCAGCACCATCCCGACGCCCATGTTCAGCACGCGATAGGCCTCCGCTGGCGCGACCTTGCCGCGCCGGGTGATCAGCTCGCAGATCGGCAGCGGCGGGATCGCCGCGCGGCGGATGCGCGCGCCGAGCCCCTTGGGCAGGACGCGCGGGACGTTGTCGTAGAGGCCGCCGCCGGTGATGTGCGCCATCGCCGTGAGCAGGCCGTCCTGGGCCAGCGGCAGGCACGGACGCAGGTAGCTGCGGTGCACGGCCAGCAGCGCCTCGCCGACGCTTCGGCCCCGCAGCTCGTCGGGGCGATCGCCGAGGCCGAACCCGGCGTCCTGGAACAGCACCTTGCGCGCCAGGGAGTAGCCGTTGGTGTGCAGGCCGCTGCTGGCGAGGCCGAGCAGCCGGTCGCCCTGCTGCACCCGCGACCCGTCGAGCAGGTGCTCGCGCGCGACGCTGCCGACGATGGTGCCGGCGATGTCGACCTCGCCGTCGCGGTAGACGCCCGGCATCTCGGCGGTCTCGCCGCCGATCAACGCGCAGCCGTTCTCGCGGCATGCCTTGGCCAGACCGGCCAGGATCTGGTGCACGCTCGGCGGGTGCATCCGCGACATCGCGACGTAGTCGAGGAAGAACAGCGGCCGTGCGCCCTGCACGAGGATGTCGTCGACGCAGTGGTTGACCAGGTCCTCGCCCACCGAGGTCAGGTCGCCGTGCATGCGCGCGATCATCACCTTGGTGCCGACGCCGTCGGTGGACGCCACCAGCAGCTCGCCGGCGGCCCCCGCCGCCGCCGGGTCGAACAGGCCACCGAACATGCCGACGTCGCCGACGACGCCCTTGGTGAACGTCGAGCGGATGGCGTCGGTGGCGCCGGTCACGGCGGCGTACTTCAGGTCGATGTCGACACCGGCGTCGCGGTAGGCGGACGAAGCTTCAGTCAACTGCGGAACTCCGGGAGGAAGGACTGCCGTGCATCATCGGGCCCGCTCAGCGCCCGGGCAACAGTGGGGCCGCGCCGGCGCCGGTCGGCCGCAGCCGGTTGCAGCTTTCGGCCGCCGCTGCCCCCATAATCCGGGCGTGACCCAGACGCGCGTGGCGATCCTCGGCTGCACCGGCTCGGTCGGCACCCAGGCGCTGGCGATCGTCCGCGAGCACCGCGACCGCTTCGCGGTGGCAGGGCTGCAGGCGCACGGCCGGGGCGCCGAGCTGGTCGCGCAGGCCCGGGAATTCGACGTCGACGACGTGTGCCTGACCGGCGCCGCCGATGCTCCGGACGGCCTGCGCCCGGGCTGCCGCTTCCACGCCGGCGCCGACGGGCTCCTGCAGCTGCTCGACCGCGCCGAGCCGGACGTGGTGCTCAACGGCATCACCGGCGCGGCCGGGCTGCCAGCCTCGGAGTGGGCCGTGCGCAACGGCCGCCGACTGGCGCTGGCCAACAAGGAGTCGATGGTGCTGGCCGGCGGCCACCTGATGGCGCTGGCGCGGCGCCATGGCGCCGAGATCCTGCCGGTCGACAGCGAGCACTGCGCGCTCCACCAGTGCCTGCGCGCGGGCGCGCGCGCCGAGGTGCGGCGCGTGCTGCTGACCGGTTCCGGCGGCCCGTTCCGGCAGCGCGATCCGGCGACGTTCGCGTCGATCACGCCGGCCGAGGCGCTGCGGCACCCGACCTGGGACATGGGGCCGCGCATCACCATCGGCAGCGCGACGATGATGAACAAGGCGTTCGAGGTGGTCGAGGCGCGCTGGCTGTTCGACCTGCTGCCCGAGCAGATCGAGGTGGTGATCCACCCGCAGAGCATCGTGCACTCGATGGTCGAGTTCGTCGACGGCTCGATCCTGGCGCAGTGCGGCGTGCCCGACATGCGCGTGCCGATCCTGTACTGCCTCGGCTGGCCCGACCGCCTGCCGTTCGCGTTCGCGCCGTTCGACCCCGTCCGCTGGGCCAGGCTGGAGTTCGCGCCGGTCGACCCCGCGCGGTTCCCGGCCATCGGGCTCGCGTTCGAGGTGCTGCGGCGCGGCGGCGACTCAGGTGCGCTGCTGAATGCTGCCGATGAAGAGCTCTGCCGCCTGTTCCTCGACGGCGCCGTGCCCTTCCCCGCCATCCCCGACATCGCCCGCGCGGTCGTGACCAGCCGCAAGGCGCGGCCGGTCGATGGGCTGGCGGCGGTCCGTGCGGCCGACGCCGAGGGCCGCGCGGCCGCGCTGCGGCTGGCCGCCGCGACGCCAGCTGCCCCCCTGTCCGCCGATCGCAGCCCCACTGACACCTTCGCTGATGAGTGACCTAGGCAACGGCCTCCTGACCGCGCTCGGCATCGGTCTCCTGATCTTCATCCACGAGCTGGGGCACTACCTGGCGGCGCGCTGGATCGGCGCCCGCGTCGAGGTGTTCTCGCTCGGCTTCGGCCCGCGCGTCTGCGGCTTCCGCCGCGGGCCGACCGACTACCGGCTGTCGCTGATCCCGCTGGGCGGCTACGTCGCCGTCGCCGGGCAGGACCCGCTCGACGAGCGCCGCGCCGGCGACCAGGGCCTGCACCGGAAGACCGTCGGCCAGCGCACCTTCTACTTCGCCGGTGGCGTGATCATGAACCTGCTGTTCGCGCTGATCGCGTTCCCGATCGCGTTCGGCAGCGGCGTCAGCTTCCCCGCGCCGGTGATCGGTCACGTGCTCGAGGGGAGCGGCGCATGGGAAGCTCGGCTGCAGCCCGGCGACCGGGTGCTCGCGATCAACGGCAAGGAGGTCTACTCGTTCGAGAACCTCGTCGTCGAGGTCGCGCTTGCTGGCAGCTCCGCGGTCCACCTCCGCATCGAGCGCGACGGCCAGGAGCGGGTCGTCGACGTGCGGCCGCAGTACCGGGCCGGCGAGGGCATCTACAGCATCGGCATCTTCGGCGGCGCCCACGACGAGCCGCCGACGCTGCTCGTCGACGCCGGCGGGGCCGCCGCGCAGGCCGGTCTGCAGACCGGGGATCGGCTGCTGGCCGTCGACGGCCAGCCGGCCGACTTCCGCGCCGACCATGGCGTCGCGATGGCGCAGAAGGAGCGCCGCGGCGAGGCGTTCGCGATGCTGGTGCGGCGGGGCGATGGCGACGCCACCCGTGAGCTCACGGTCGAGCTGCGTCCGACCGCGGCCACCGGCAACCGCAAGCCGATGCTCGGCGTGCGGGCGCTGCCGCGCCAGGTCGGCGGGCTGCGCTCGGGCCTGCCGGCGGGCCTCGACCTGGCCCGCGAGGACATCGTGCTGGCGGTGGACGGCGTCCCGTACACGGGCCCGGATCTGGCCACGGCCGCCGCCGGCGGCGGCGACGTGCTGCGGCTGCGGGTGCGCCGCGGCGGCCAGGACCGCGTGCTGACCGCGCCGGTGACGCCGGCGCAGCGCGCGCAGCTCGACGAACTGGTGGCGCTGGTGCCGGACTACTCGACGACCGTCGTGACGCCGGACGAGGCCAGCGCGGCCGAGGCCGCCGGCGTGCGTCCGGGAGATTGCGTGGTCGCGATCGGCGGCGAGCCGGTCGAGGACTGGCAGGACCTGCAGGACGCGGTGGTCGCCGCCGGCACCCGGCCGGTGGAGCTCACGCTGGAGCGGCCCGCGCCGACGCCGGGTGTCGGCGTCGCGCAGGTCGAGTTGAGCGTGCAGCCGCGCCTCTGGCCCGAATGGGACTACGGCTTCAGCCGCCAGCTCGAGGAGCTGCGCACCGAGGTCAAGGCCGATGGTTTCGTCCACGCGCTGCAGCTCGGCACCGTCTGCGCGCTCGACCTGACCAAGCAGCTCTACGTCACGATGAAGCGGCTGCTGACCGGTGACGTCGCCGCCAAGAACCTGGGCGGCATCATCCAGATCAGCCGCGTCAGCTACCACAACACGCAGTGGGGCCTGCCGCGCTTCCTGTACTTCCTCGCGCTGCTGAGCATCAACCTCGCGTTCATCAACGTGCTGCCGATCCCGGTGCTGGACGGCGGGCACCTGGTGTTCCTGCTGATCGAGAAGATCAAGGGCTCGCCGGTCAGCGTCCGCGTGCTGAACTACAGCCAGGTGCTCGGGCTCGTGCTCGTGCTGGCCCTGGTCGTGTTCGTCACCTACAACGACATCCTGCGCCTGTTGTAGCGCCGGCCACCCGGCCGGCGTGCGCGCTGCGAATGGCCGGACTCCTGCCCTACCTCCGCCTGCTGCGCGCGGGCACCCTGTTCTCCCCCGCCGCCGACGTGGTGGCCGGCGCGTGCATCGTCGCGGCCGGCGCCGCGGCGCCGTGGAGCGTCGAGCTGGCGCGGGCCGCGGGCGCCAGCGTGCTGCTCTACGCCGCCGGCATGGTCTGGAACGACGTCGCCGACCGGCGCGAGGACGCCGTGCAGCGGCCGGAGCGGCCGATCCCGAGCGGTGCCATCGGCCTTCCTGCGGCGGTCGCCCTCGGCGCGCTGCTGCTGGCCGCCGGCTGCGCGCTGTCGCCCACCGGGTATCGGACGCACCACGGCCTGATCGCGGCGCTGGTGCTGGCCTACGACTTCGCCTGCAAGCGCAACGCGCTCGCCGGCGCCGCGACCATGGGCGTCCTGCGCGGCCTCAACCTGGCGGTGGCCGCGGCGCCGGCCTACGCCGAGGCGCCGCGGTCGCTGCTCGCGGCCGCGGTGTGCTACGCGCTCTACATCGTCGCCGTGACGATCCTCGGGACCTTCGAGGACCAGCAGCGGGTGCGTCCCCGCGCTGTCGTCGCGATCCAGACCGGACCGCTGGTCGCGGCGTTCGCGGGCCTGCTGGCGGTGCAGGGCGGGCTGTGGCCGGCGCCGGCGCTGGCGCTGCTGCCGATCGTCGCGTTCGGCCGCCGCAACCGTCTCGTGCAGCAATGGGACCAGCCGGCGATCCGCCGGTCGATGATGTTCCTGCTGCTCGGCACGATGGGCTACACCGCGCTGCTGTGCGGCGCGGCGGGACGCTGGGACGGGGCCGCGGCGGTGCTGCTGTGCATCCCGGCGGCGCGCGCGGTCACCGGCGCGCTGCGGCAGCGGGCCCTCACCTGATCTGCTGTCCGACGGAGTCTTGGCGGTGCGAGGACTCCCAGGGCGAGTCGGGCGGGACGACGTGTGGTCGATCCGGCAAGGAACGGCGCTCGCGGCCACTCCTGGTCGTCGGCGAGGCAGCGCCGAGGGCCTGCGTTCAGTGGTGCGCGGCCTTGCGGGCCTTGAGCGCCGCGCGAGCCTCTTCCTTGGTCATCTGACCCTGGCGCACCAGCGACTCCAGCGCCTGCTTGAAGCGCTGCAGGTCCTGTTCCGGCGCCACGGCCTTCGGCTCCTCGGGCTCCGGGGCGTCGCCGGCGTCGGCCTGCGGGTTCTCGGGTTCGTGCACCTCCGCCACCAGGTGCTCCTCGATCGGCGGCCGCGCATCCAGCTCCGGCGGCGGGGTCGCGGCGAACGGATCGACGCGCACGGTGGGCTGCACCGCCGGCAGCTCGTCCTCGACGACGTGCGGGATCTTGGCCTCGAACTCGCGCTTCACGTCCTCCAGGTCGGTCGCCATCGGGTCGACGCCGAGGTGCTTGTCGGTCTCGGCGGTCCCGGCGCTGCGGAAGCCGTCGAGCATCGAGCCGACGAGGTTGTGCATCAGGGGTTCGATGACCTGCTCGGCCGTCGAGTTGGAGTTGGTGCGCAGCACCGCGGTGATCAGCCCCTGCATGCGGGTGATGGAGTCGAGCAGGAACTCCTCCATCTCGTCGCTGAGCTGCTCGTCGATGCGGACCTTGGCGCTGCTGGCGACCTTCTGGACGATCTCCGCCGCGGTGCGGGTCGCGCTCTCGAAGAAGTCCTGCATCTCGAGGCTGAGCTGGCGGTCGCGCTCCTCGCGCGCCTCGACGGCCTCGAGTTCGCGCAGCGCGTTGGCAGGACCCGACAGGGGGCGCTTGTCGCCGATGCCCAGGCGGCGGAGCCGCTCGCGTTCCCGACGGTAGTTCTCGAAGCCATCGACACTGCTGTGATTCATCGCTCCCCCAAAGGCCCGGTCACCAGGCTCGCGCGGCGGCCCCGTCGACGGGGCCGGGTCGCCGGCCCGGTCCCCCACCTATCGGCGTCCGGGCGTCAAGGCTTGACGGCGGCAGCCACCAGGCGCGCCAGCACGGCCAGCGCCTGCTCGCGGGTCGGCGCGGGGTCGTCGCCGTCGTCGAGCGCGCGCTGCGCCTGCCGCAGGAGCTCCCCTACCATGGGCCCTTCGGCGACGCCGAGCGCCAGCGCGTCGGCGCCGGAGAGCAAAGGCTTGGCCAGCGGCGGCAGCGCGGCCAGCAGCTCGCGCACCGTCTCGTAGATGGACAAGTTGCCGTGGCTGCCGAGGCAGTCGGCGCGGTGGAACGCCAGGTGGAACGGGAACAGCGGGTCGCGCAGCCAGCGCTCGCGTCGCCGCGGGCGCATCTGCAGGATGGAGGCGATGCGGATGTGATCGCGGCACACGGCCGTCACCGTCTGGATCAGGGCGCGTGGCGCGCGCAGCCGGGTCAGCACCGCGTCCGCCATGCGCGCCGACAGGACGTCGTGCCCGTCGAAGCGGATGCGATCGGTGCCGAGCGAGAAGGTGGGCGGCTTGCCGATGTCGTGCAGCACGGCGCACCAGGCCAGTTCGCGGGCGCCGGCCGGCACCTGGTCGAGCACCAGGCACGTGTGGGTCAGCACGTCGCCTTCGGGGTGGTGCTCGGGCGGCTGCGGCACGCCGTCCATGGCCGCCACCTCCGGCAGCAACACCGCCGCGACACCGCAGTCGACCATCTGCCGCAGCGCGCGGCCGCGGCCATGGCCGGTGAACGCGTCCGTCAGCTCGGCGAACACGCGCTCGGCGGACAGGTGCGCGAGGCGCGGCGCCGCGGCGCGCGCGGCCGTCGCCGTGTCCTGTGCGATGGCGGCGTCGAGGCGCGCCGCGAAGCGCTGGAGCCGCAGCAGTCGCAGCGGGTCCTCCTCGAACCGCCGCGACGGCTCGCCGATCGTGCGGAGGATGCGCGCCCGCAGATCCTCCAGGCCACCGGTCGGATCGAGCAGGGCGCCATCGGCGGTGTCGCAGTAGATCGCGTTCACGGTGAAGTCGCGCCGCACCGCGTCGGCGGCCGGATCGTCGACCCACGCGATCCGGTCCGGATGGCGGTGATCGCGGTAGTCCGCCTCGGTGCGCAGCGTGGTCACCACGACCGGCCACGGCAGGTCGCGGATGCGCAGCGCGCCGAACCGCTCGTCCTGACGGTCGGCCTCGGGCAGCGCCGCGGCCGCGGCCGCAGGGTGCAGGTCGGTCGCCAGGTCCCAATCGCGCACGTCGAGGCCGAGCAGCAGGTCGCGCACGGTGCCGCCCACCAGCCAGGACCGCCCGCCCGCCGCGCGCAGGCGCGCGGCCAGTGCGCGCACCGGCGCGGGCATGCGTTCGGGCTCGAGCTTCACTGCGACCATCCGTCGGAGGATACTGCGCCGATGCAACGAGCGGACCAGTCCGCAGCCCCGGCGAAGGCGCTGTCGCCCCGGCCGCCCACCAGCCCCCTCACCTGGTGGGTGCTGCTGGTCCTGGCGCTGCTGGGGGCGACGTTCTGGCTGATCGTGGCCGGCGCGCGGCGCAGCGCGCGCACCGAGGACCGGGGTTTCGGCCTCGCCGCGGTGCTGCTGCGCGAGGGCCAGGCGATCGCGCCGATCGACTGGGACTCCGAGTGGGTCCGGCAGCACCTGCTGGCGCGCGTGGTCGCCGCGGCGACGGCCGCCGACGTGTTCGCCAACGACCTGGAGCTGTTGCCGCAGCGCGAGCCGCACGCGATCACGCTGGTCAACAAGCACTACTGCATCGAGCTGCGCGCGTCCGCGCCCGCGGATCCGGAGGCCCCCGTCGACGGGGCGCCCCCGCTCGAGTCGATGGCCTGGCCGCGCGAGGCGGTGTCCCCGGCGCACACCGTGTTCTTCTATCCCGAGGATGCGCCGGCCGCGTATTCACGCAACCTGCAGTCGGCCTACCACGATCGCGACTCCAGGGCCCGCCCGGGCCCCGGAGAGGGCCACCGGCGCGACGACGGCTCCCAGCGGATCTGGGACTATCGCGGCATCGACGGCGAGCGGTGGCTGCTCCTCGACCGGCCGGCGTTGCTTCAGGACTGAGCGGCCCGGGTCGGCCGATGGGGTCAGAAGAACTCCAGCAGCAGGTCCTTCACCAGGGCCCGCATCCGTGGGTCCTCCTCGGTGTTGGACGGGTCCTGCAGCCGGCGCAGGGTGCGCACGTCGTCCATGGTGAGGATCTTGCGCATCAGGTGGTTCAGCGCCTGGATGCGCAGCTGCGGCAGCTCGTCGCGGTCCAGCAGGACGCCGCGCAGGACGTCGCCGGTGCGCTGCTCCAGCGCCGGGTCCTCGCGGTCGGCCGCGACCGACGCCAGCGCCTTGAGCCACAGGGCGCGCCGCACGTGGTCGCCGGCGGGCAGCTCGGTCCACAGGGCGAGCAGCTCGTCCTCCTCACCGCGCAGGTTCGGCAGCAGCACCGGGATGTAGGTGACCGCGCGCAACTGGTGGCCACGGTCGTTGGTGCGGGTGACGCCGCGGTCGGGCTGCAGGAACAGCTCGAACAGCGCGCGCGCCGCGCCCGGCGCCTTGCAGGTCGCCAGCGCCTGCAGGAACTCACGGCCCTCGCCCGGCGGCGACTCCTCGTAGCGCGCCCGGAACACCGGCACCGCGCGCGGGTCCCCGCTGGCGGCCAGCAGCCGCAGGTTCAGCAGCATGCGGGTGCCGGTCGAGGTGCGCAGCTCCTCGAGCAGCACGGTGACGGCCTCGTTGCTGCCGCGGCGCGTGAGTTCGCGCAGCGCGATCGACTTGGTCTCGACCAGCTCGTCGGGCCCGGCGAGCACCTCGAACGTGCGCGTCGCGTCGTCGTCCTCGACGCCGACCAGGACGTCGGCGACGGCCAGCCGGACCTCCGGGCGCGGGTGGGTGGACAGGCGCATCACGTCGTCGCGGAGCTTGCCGAGCTCGCCGCCGCGCAGCTTGCCGAGCACCTCCACGATCCGGCGCGGGTCGTCGCCGACGAGCTCGTTGTGCAGCCACAGGGTGGCGCCGGTGTGGCCGCCGCGGTGCAACACCGCCGCGAGCGTCGACTTGAACTCGCCGGCGGCGTCGGTCCAGCTCGGCTCGAGCACCTGGACCGCCACGGCCGGCGCCATCAGCATCGCCTCGTCGATCACGAGGTCCCGAACCGGCGGCGGGATCTCGGCCGACAGCAGCTGCTGGAACAGCGGCACGGCCTCCTCGCCGAGGCGCAGGCGGGCGCTGCGCAGCCAGGCGCGCTTGGCGCGCCCGTCCATGCCGTGCAGGAACGCCGGCATCGTGCGGCGGATGGTCTCGGGGGAGCCGGCGGTGCCGAGCGCGGTGAACGCCGCCTGCCGCACGGCGGCGTCCGGATGCTCCAGGGCGCGGCGCAGGGAGTCGTCGAACGCGCCGCCGCCCATCTTGCCCATCGCCTCGATGGTGTTGCGCACCACGTCCTTCAGCATCTTGCTGCCGAGCGCGCGGTCCATCGCCTCGATCAGCACCGGCGCCGCGTCCTCCGGCGCGCGGTCGAAGAAGTCGACCGCCATCAGCCAGACCTCGCGCCGGACGTTGCCCTGCAGGTTGGCGGCGATGCGCTCGAGCGCCTGGCGCCGCGAGCGCTCGTAGACCGGAGCCGACTGGCGGGTCGGCAGCTCGAGCTCCACCGGGTAGTCCTCGTGCCAGACCTCGAAACCGTAGCGATTCTCCTGCGGCGGTTGCGTGGCCACCGGGGCCGGCTCCGGCCCGACGGGGTCCTGGGCGGTGACGGGGACGGCCGCGCAGCAGGCCCAGAGGCCGGTGGCAACGAGAACCTGGAGCGCTGGCGGAGTCACGTCGATGGTCGTTCGGGGTCTTCAGCGGGACGGTGCAGCTAGCCGGTCGCGGCGCGCACGTCACACCAACGGATCGTCAGTTCCGAGGCTCCTGCAAAAGCCCCTGCGCGTGCAGCAGGCGGCTCTCCGCGATCCGGTGGTCGAGCTGGTTGCGCAGGTGGCGGCCGCGCGCCTCGCGCAGCTCCTGGTTGCGGCGCTGGACCTCGAACGCCGTCGACGAGCCGACCCGCAGCTTGACCTGCTCCGTCTCGAGGTTGGTCTCGGCCAGCCGCACGGACTCGGCGCTGGCCCGGACGCTCTCCTGCAGGCTCTGCAGGTTGCGGACCGCCTCGCGGACCTCCTGGGTCACGTCGATCATCGCCGAGTACAGCGCGCGCTGGCGCCGTTCGACCTCGAGCTCGGCGGTGCGGCGACGCGCGCGGGCGGCCTGGTTGCCGACCGGGACGCTGAACTGCAGCCGCAGCCCCCAGTCGGGGAACTGCTGCTCGAACGCGTCCTGGAACGAGTCGGTGAACGAGTCGCGCACCCCGTCGCTCGACCAGGTGCCGATCAGGTCGAGGCCCGGCAGCGTGTCGCGGTCGGCCTGCAGGAGGTCGATCTCGGCCTCCGCGACCAGGCTGCGCGCGGCCTTCAGGTCCGGTCGGTTCGCCAGCGCGACGTCGGCGAGCGCCTCCCACCGCAGCGAATCGTCGCCCGGCCGGATGTCGATCGGCTCGGTCGGGCGCAGGTTCCAGCGCCACAGCTGGCCGTCGTGGTCGTCGAACATCAGCCGCCGCAGGGCGTCCTCGCGCCGTCGGATGTCGTTCTCGGCGACGATGCGCTCCTCCTCGCGGCGCGCCACCTCGGCCTCGTCCGCGACGCGGTCGCGCGGGGCCAGCTCACGCACGCGGATGCGCTCCTCGGTGATGCGCAGCTGCTCGCGGGCCACGTCGAGCGCCGACAGCACGATGCGGTAGTTCTCGCGGGAGTAGGCCAGCTCCCAGTAGGCCTCGACCACGCGCAGCAGCGTGTCCTGCACCAGCCGGACGAAATCGTGCTCGCTGCGCGCGACGCCGTGACGGGCGGCGTCGATGCCCGCGAGGTTGTAGTCGCTCCACGCGCCGCGCAGCAGCGGCTGCGTGTACGTGACGCTCAGATCCTGCGTGAACTGGCGTTCTGGGAAGGCGCCCGAGGTGCTCTCGGTCGTGAAGCGGGCGGGTCGGTAGGCGAGGTCGAACAACCCGCCGGTCAGGACGCGCTGGCGCCACCCCACCGCGGCGTCGATGGTCTCGCGCTGCACGGACGGCTGGAACAGGTTGCGCGCGGGGGTCTCCGAGTCGGCGTAGCCGACCTCGCCGTACAGCTCCGGCTGGAACACCGCCTCGGCGAACAGCAGGTCCTGTCGCGCCTGTGCGGGCAGCAGCTCGCCGGCCCGCAGGTCGACGTTGTTGGCGCGGCCGAACCGCAGCGCGTCCTCGAGCGTGAGCTCGCGCACCGGGCGGCCGAGCTGCTCGGCCTCGGCGTCGACGGGGATCGGGGCCGGCTCCTGTTCCCGCTGCGGGGCTGGGGGCTTCGGCGCCGGCTCGGCGGGCTCCTGCGCGCGCAGCGCAGCCCCAGCGAACACGGACGCGGCGATCAGCGCGGCGCGGCGCAGCGCTCGGGCTGGGCGATCGGGACGGAGGGCTCGGGCGCGGCTCACGGGCGCATGGTGCTACCCGAAGCCCTGGTCGCAACCCAGCGAAAAGGACGCCGCGCGGCGCCGCCGACCGGCGCCGCTCAACCCTGCACCAGCCGCGTCCCGTGCGCGGGCACCGCCGACCGGCCGAAGCTGGTCGCGAGGCACAGGCACAGCGCGGCGCGGTCGCCGGTGCCGTCCGGCGTGGGGACCGCGCACACCCGCCGCAGATCGAGCTGCCAGCGCGCGTAGCCGGTGCAGCTGGGGTCGCGAGTCGCGGCCACCTGCTGCAGGGTCTCGAAGTCCGGCAGCAACGCCTCGGGGCGCCACGTGCGCAGTCGCCGTTCGACCTCGTCGCGGTCGGCTGCGCTCAGCAGGTCGCCGAAGCCGTAGACCAGCGCCGCCGGCAGGTCCGGGGTCTCGTTGCGCGGGTCGCGGCGCTCCTGCAGGCGCTCGAGCAGGAGCAGGCGGACCAGCATCGCCTGGTCGGCGTCGATGCCGAACGCCGGGGCGATGCGCAGGAAGCGACCCGCGGCCGCCACCTCGGTGGCAGGCGTCGACCACGCCAGCAGCGCCGGCAGGCGTCGCGACCAGATCTCACCCTCCACCGCAACGACCTCGTCCACCAGCCGGCGGCCGTGCTCGTGGACCGCGGCTTCGAACGGGCTGCCGAACGCGGCCGCGACCTCGCCCAGCGCCTGCAGCGCGCCGGCGAGCGGCCCCGCCGACAGCGCCGGCAGGCGCGCGGCCAGCAGCTCCGCGCCGCGGTCGATCGCCGCGCGGTGCTGGCCGCCGGCGGCGATCAGCGCGCGCACGGTCAGCGCCATCTCTTCGGTCGGCAGGGCGTCCGCGTCGCCGCCCAGCAGAGCGACGGCCAGGTCGGCGCAGAGGTCCTGCACGCGATCCTCGACCACCGCCAGGTGGCCGCGGGCGCGCAGGGCCTGCCGGCGCGCGTCGGCGGTGCCGCGCAGCTCGTGCTCGAGGCGCAGGACCGCCACGGCGTTGCGCGGCGACAGCCACTGCGACAGGCGCGCGCGCGGACCGCCGTTCTGCAGGCGGTCGAAGGCGGTCACCAGGCGCGAGTCCGGCAGCATGCGCTGGGTCGCGTCCCAGGCGCGCGCGATCGTCGCCGGCAACGGCGCCGCGGCGCGCGCCGGCACCGCCGCCGCGAGCATCGGCTGCGCGGGCGGCGCTCCCACGGCGCCGTCCCCACGCGTGCGCAGCCGCAGCGGGTCGAGCACCGCGAGCAGCAGGAACAGCGCCGCCGCGGCGGCGGTCACGGCCAGCACCTGCGGCCACAGCCGCGGCGACGCCCGCCGCCAGTGCTGGCGCTGCTCGCCCTGGCGGATCACGTGCTCGAGCCGCGCCGCGAAGCCGCTGCTCGCGTCGACCTGCAGCCCGCGCATCCGCTCCAGCAGCTGCCGGGTCTCGGCGAACTCGATCGCGCGCAGGGGATCCCCGGCCAGCTCGCCGCGCAGGCGCTCCTGGTCCGCGGGGGCGCCTTCACCCAGCGCCAGGTCGACCAGTGACCCGTCCATCGGCTGGGCCGGATCGCCGATCGGCAGCTCCAGCGGCCGGCCGTCGCGGTCGTGCGCGTCGTCCATCAGGCTCCCCCCGCCTGGCGCCGGTCGCTGCCGTCGTCGGCGCCGCTCGCGCCGTCGGCGCTGTCACCGAGCAGGCTCTTGAGCGCCTGCACCGCGTTGTGCATGCGCGACTTGATCGTGCCGACGGGGATGCCGAGCAGGGCGCTGATCTCGGCGTAGGGTCGCTCCTGGTACACCGCGAGTTCGAACACGATGCGGTGCGGCTCGGTCAGCGACTCCAGCGCGCGGCGCAGGACCTGCTTCTCCTCGTCGAGCGCCGCGTGCTCGCTCGGACCCGGTCCGGCGCCGGCCACGTCCAGCGGCGGCGCGTCGAGGGTCGCCTGGTTCAGCGAGTACAGCCGCGGCAGCGGCCGCTGCGAGCGGTAGTGGTCGATCCAGAGGTTGGTGGCGACCCGGTAGACGAAGGTCGACAGCTTGCCTTCGGGCCGGTAGCGCCGGCAGCCCTGCATCAGCTTGAGGAACAGCTCCTGGCACAGGTCCTCGGCCCGCGCCCGATCCCAGCACAGGCGGAAGAAGAACTGCAGCATGCGGTGCTGGTAGTGGTCGACGAGCAGCCGGAACGCGTCCGGGTCGCCTTCGCGGTAGCGGACCAGCAGATCGGGGCTGCTGTCCGGGTCGACCGGCTTCTTCTTCACTTGGGACGGGCTGGGAGGGGCCACGGTGGGCCAACGGATGGATCGACGAGCCGGTTCAGCGCCGGTCGGGACCCGGGTCGGGACCCGCCGTCGCCGGCGGCGCCGCCGGATCCTCGGCGCGGGTTCCTGGATGAGTTTCGGCCACATGGCCCAACCAGGGGAAGTCCCCGGGCGCGGCGCACCGGAAAGCGAGCGAACGCCCCCCGTCCGGCGTCACCGTCAGGACGACCCACAGGGCCGCGGCCGGGAGCTGGTCGGCGATCCGATCGGCCCATTCCACGGCGCAGACCGCGTCGGGCGCGAGCAGGTAGTCGAGCCCGCCGTCGGCCAGGAACCCGGCCAGCTTGGCCGGCAGATAGGCGTCCGCGTGGCGCAGCGGCAGCGGGCCCTCGTGCTCGACCACGAGCAGGTAGGTCGGACTGGCGACCGCGTCCGGGTCGTCGACCTTCAGACCGCGGGCCAGGCCGCGCACGAGCGTGGTCTTGCCGGTCCCGAGGTCCCCGACCAGGGCCAGCACGGTGCCGGTGCGGAGCTGCCGGCCGATGCGCTCGCCCAGACGCTCGGTCGCGTCCGGATCGGCGGGCAGCCGCAGGCGGGCCCGTTCAGGAGGCAGCGAGGTCGTGTTCATGACCGACGGGGCGGAGGCGCCGGCGGGTGGCGCCGTCGACCAACCAGAGTCCTGGGGTGGCGATCACGCGGCCGATCGGGCGCCGCACGCGGGCGGCCAGCGGTCCCCCGGCGGGCAGCGCGCGACCGCGGCGCACCGTGAACAGCAGCTCGTGGTCCTCGCCGTCGCCGAACGCGGACCGGAGCGCCTGCTGGCGGTCACCGCGCGCCGCGCGCCGCGCCGCGGAGCGCACCGGCACCGCATCGGCGAACAGTTCGGCGCCGAGCCCGCCGGACGCGCGCAACACGGTCCAGAGGTCGAGCAGCAAGCCGTCGCTGACGTCGATGGCGGCGCCGACCGGCATCCCCGGCCGTGCGAGCCATCGGCCGGCCGCGAGCGGCGGTTGGAACGTCAGGTGATGGCCGAGCCGGCTGGCACCGAGCGGCCCGGTCACGTGGAGCGAGTCGCCGGCGCGCGCGCCGCTGCGCCGCAGCGCCTGCCCGGGCAGGTGACCGATCGCCGTGACGGTGACGGTCAGCGGCCCGGGCGTCGCCGCGACGTCGCCGCCCACCACCGCGCAGCCGCCGGCGCGGGCCGCGGCGCGCAGGCCCAGCAGCAGCCGTCGGCGCGCGAGCGGCGGGGTGCCCTGCGGCAGCAGCAGCGACACCAGCAGCCAGTCGGGGACGGCGCCCATCGCCGCGAGGTCGGCGAGGTTCCGGTTCACTGCCTTGCGACCGACCAGGCGCAGGTCGGTGCCCGGCTCGAAGTGCACGCCGGCGATCACCGGGTCGCAGCACAGCACCGACTCGCGGCCGCGGTTCCGGACCACGGCGGCGTCGTCGCCGATCGGCACGCGCGCGCCGGGCGGACTGCCGAACCAGGCCCCGAGGCGATCGGTGAACGCGCGCTCACCGCCCATCGAAGGCCTCGCCGCGCGGCCCGTCGCCCGGGAACACCACCAGCACCACCCCGCGGGCCGCCGACCGCGGCAGGGCGCCGAACGCGGCGCTGTCCGGCAGCCGCGACCGGGCGTTGTCGTTGCGCACGATCAGGCGGCCCTCGTCGTCGACGGCCTCGATGCGCGACAGCAGCGTGCTGCCGTCCGGCAGGTCGACGAACACCGCCATGCCCGGCTGCAGTCGGCCGTCGCGGCGATCGAGGATGCACAGCGATCCCGGCGGGATCTCCGGCAGCGTGTCCATGCCGGCCGGGACGCGGATCGCGCCGAAGCACCAGAACAGCGCCGCCCCGAGCACCAGCGCCAGCGGCAGGGTCAGGCGGCGCGCCAGGCGCGCCAGGCGCAGCGAGTGGATCCGATCCGCGGCCGGGCGGGCCGCTGCGGTCGCGGGGGCTTCGGCCGGCGTGGAGGCAGGCTCGGACATCGATCCGGAAGGATCGCACGCCGCGTCGCCCCGCTCAACGGCCGGCCGTCTCAGGCGCCGCGGTCGCCGTCCTGCGCGCGCAGGCTGGCGCGCTTGTGCCGGACGATGTCGCCGCTGTGCAGGAAGATCACGTCCTCGGCGATGTTGGTGGCCAGGTCCGCGATGCGCTCGACCTGGCGGGTCGCCGACAGCAGCAGCACGCTCGACTCGACCTGCGCCGGCGCGGTGCGCATCCGGTCCTGCAGGGTGTCGAACAGGGTCCGCTGCAGTTCGTCGACCTCGGCGTCCTGCGTCAGCACCGTGCGCGCCAGCGCGACATCGGCCTCGACGAGGCAGCGCATCGCGTTGGCGGTCATGCTCTGCGCGGCGGCGACCATCGGCGCGACCTGGTCGGGCATCGGCTCCTGACCGAGCCGCGCCAGCTGCAGCGCGCGCACGGCGATGCTCTCGGCGGCGTCGCCCATGCGCTCGAGGTCGTTGTCGACCTTCAGCGCGGTGATGACGAGCCGCAGCTGGCCGGCCACCGGCTGGTGCAGGGCCAGGATCTTCAGGCACTCCTCCTCGACCTCGACCTCCATCAGGTCGATCGCCCGCTCGCCGGCCACGACCGAGCGCGCCAGTTCGGTGTCGTTCCTAAGCAGGGCCAGAGTCGCGTCCCGGATCGCCACCTCGACCCGGCCGGCGAGGTCGAGCAGGCGTCGCTGCAGGCTTTCCAGGTCCCGGTGCAGGTGCTTCATGGTCGAGCGGAATCGGAGCGCCTCACGTGAAGACCGCGTGAAGACCGGGCCAGTCCTTGGCGATTGCTTGCCGGCGTCCGCACACCGCGTTGTCCGGGCGCACATCAAGGCTCACGCCGTCTTCACGGGATCTACACGCGGCAGCCTAGCGTGCTCGGCCATGGCGGTGCGCACTGCACCGCACGGAGCCTGACATGAAGACTGCCAACCTCTTCTCCGCGGCGCTGACTCTCGGCGCCGCCCTCGCCACCACGACCACCGCGACCCGGGCGCAGGATGCGGCCGTGAAGGTCGACGCGGCCTTGCCCGCCTACCAGGCGACGAGCGGCGTCAGCGGCACCATCAAGAGCGTCGGTTCGGACACCATGAACAACGAGATGGCACTGTGGGCCGAGGGCTTCCGCAAGCTCTACCCGAGCGTCAAGGTCGAGATCGAGGGCAAGGGCTCGACCACCGCGCCGCCGGCGCTGATCGGCGGCACCTCGCACTTCGGGCCGATGAGCCGGCCGATGAAGGCGAAGGAGGTCGACGACTTCGAGAAGGCGTTCGGCTACAAGCCGACCGCGATCGGCACCAGCATCGACATGCTGGCGGTCTACGTGCACAAGGACAACCCGCTGGCGTCGCTGACGCTGCAGCAGGTCGACGCGATCTTCAGCAAGACCCGCAAGGGCGGCGCCGACCACGACATCGTCACCTGGGGTGACCTCGGCCTCACCGGCGAGTGGGCCGACAAGCCGATCAGCCTCTACGGCCGCAACTCGGCGTCGGGCACCTACGGCTACTTCAAGGAGCACGCGCTGTTCAAGGGCGACTACAAGGACAGCGTCAAGGAGCAGCCGGGCAGCTCGGCCGTGGTCCAAGGCGTCGCCACCGACAAGTACGCGATGGGCTACTCGGGCATCGGCTACAAGACGGCCGACGTCCGCGCGTTGCCGCTGGCCAAGGACGCGAAGTCGGAGGTCATCGACGCGCTGCCGGAGAACGCCTACGCCGGCACCTACCCGCTGGCGCGCTTCCTCTACCTCTACGTGAACAAGAAGCCCGGCGAGGCGCTCGACCCGCTGCGCGGCGAGTTCCTGCGCTACGTGCTGAGCAAGCAGGGGCAGTCCGACGTGGTCAAGGACGGCTACTTCCCGCTGACGGCCCGCCTGGCCGCGCGCGAGCTGGCGAAGATCTCGGACCAGTAACGCCGCGTTCCCCCGGCACCTCACCATGGCCAGCCCGCCGCAACCCGGCACCGACCGGGCTCGCGCCGAGACCTTCACCGGCGTCGGCCGCCGGCGCGAGAGCTCGGCGCGCGTGCGCATCGGCGACCGGCTGGCGCGCTGGTGCATCACCGCCGGCGGGCTGCTGACCATCGCCGCCGTGGCGCTGGTGTGCGGCTTCCTGGTCTGGGTCGTCATGCCGCTGTTCCTCGGCGCCGACGTCGAGAACCGCGGTGGGCTCGCCATCGACACCAGCTCGCGCAGGCCGCTCCATCAGGAGCTCGACCCGTACGGGCAGGTGCTGCTCGAGGTCGACGCCGAAGGCGAGGCACGGCTGCTGGCGCTCGGCGACGGCCGGCCGGTCGACAGCGTCGCGCTGCTGCCCGACGGCGGTCGCCTGGCGGCCGTGACGGCCCACGGCGGCCGCATCGCGTTCGCGGCCGGTGACGGCGCGGTGCAGATGGCGCGGCTCGGTGTGGACGTGATCCAGGTCCCGCTCGATCGCGCGCCCGCCGCGGTGCGGGACCTCGCGCCCGGCCAGGGCATGCGGCACGAGCAGGCCTGGTACGAGCGCGCCCAGGAGAACTACCGGCGGACCACCCTGCGCCACGACCCGCAGCCCGCCGTGCGGCTGCCGGGCGGCGCGGTCCGCGCGCTCGACTTCGCCGCGGACGACGGCACGACCACGGTCGCCGCAGTGACCGCCGATGGCGTCCTGCACCTGCGCGCCATCGAGCGTCGGGTGAACCCGTTCACCGACGAGCTCGAGACCGACGAACGGGGCTCGGACATCGCGTTGTCGGCGCTGCGCGTCGCCGGCTCGATGCCGCCGGACCGCCTGCCGGACCGCGTCTTCGTGGCCGGCGCGGGTGACAACGTCTACCTGGTCTGGGACGACGGGCGCCTGTTGCGCCTCGACACGCGCGACCTCGAGGAGCCCGCGCTCGCCGAGGACGTCGACCTGCTCGACGACGGCGGCAGGATCCTGGCCGCGGAGTTCCAGATCGGCCGCAACACCCTGCTGGTCGGCGACGACCGCGGCCGCGTCCGCTGCTGGTTCCGCACCAAGCCGCCGGCGGCGCGCGGCGCCGACGGGTCCGAGCTCGATTGTGTCCATCGCCTGCAGGCGACCGGTGCCCCGGTCCTCAGCCTGGCGTCGTCCCAGCGCAGCCGCCTGTTCGCGATCGGCCATCGCGACGGCACGGTGGCGCTGGCGCACGCGACCAGCGAGCGCCTGCTGACGACCGTGCGGTTGCCGATCGAAGATCCCGTGCTGGGGCTCGCGCTGGGCCCCAAGGAGGACCTGCTGGTCGCGCGCACCGCGGACGCGCTGCACGTCTACACGGTCGACCCCGGGCACCCCGAGTTCACGCTCGCCACGGCGATCACCCCGATCTGGTACGAAGGCTACGCCGGCCCCGAGCACGTCTGGCAGGCCACCGGCGCCAGCGACGACTTCGAGCCCAAGTTCGGGCTGTGGCCGCTGATCTTCGGCACGCTCAAGGCGACCCTCTACTGCCTCCTGTTCGGCGTGCCGATCGCGCTGCTGGCGGCGATCTACACCAGCGAGTTCCTGCACCCCCGCCGTCGCGCCCGCATCAAGCCGCTGGTCGAGTCGATGGCCAGCCTGCCGAGCGTGGTGCTCGGCTTCCTCGCGGCGCTGGTGTTCGCGCCGGTGGTCGAGGCCTGGCTGCCGACGATGCTGGCGGCGTTCGTGACGGTGCCGCTGTGCTGGATCCTCGGCGGCCAGCTGGTGCAGGCGCTGCCGTCGTCGCTGCGCCTGCGCTGCGAGGAGCGGCGCCTGTGGGGCATCGGCCTGGCGATCCCCGTGGGGCTGCTGCTCGGCGATGTCGCCGGGCGCGCCGCCGAGGGGCTCATGTTCGGCGGCGACTTCCAGGCGTGGCTGGCGGCGCCGACCACGGCGCCGGACGCCGCGGGCTCGGCGTTCGGCGGCTGGTTCGTCGCGCTGCTCCCGTTCGCCGCGCTGGCCGCGGCCGTCGCCGTCGGCCGGACCCGCTGGCTCGCCGCTCGCGCCGCCGGCGGCGCCCTGCGGCTCGGCGCCGGCACCGCGCTGGCGCTCGCCCTCACGGTGCTCGGCGCCGCGGTGATCACCGCGACCGGCCTCGACCTCCGCGGCAGCCTGGTCGACACCTACGTCCAGCGCAACGCGCTGGTGGTCGGCTTCGTCATGGGCTTCGCCGTCGTGCCGATCATCTACACCATCGCCGAGGACGCGCTGGTCGCCGTGCCGGAGCACCTGCGGGCGGCGTCGCTGGGCGCCGGCGCCACGCCGTGGCAGACCGCGGTGCGCATCGTGCTGCCGACGGCGATGAGCGGGATCTTCAGCGCCGTCATGGTCGGCCTCGGGCGCGCCGTCGGGGAGACCATGGTCGTGCTGATGGCCGCCGGCAACACGCCGGTCCTCGAGCTCAACCCGTTCAACGGCTTCCGCACGCTGTCGGCCAACATCGCGGTCGAGCTGCCCGAGGCGGTGCGCGACTCGACCCACTACCGCATGCTGTACCTCGCGGCGCTGGTGCTGTTCGCGATGACCTTCGCCCTCAACACGGTCGCCGAGCTGGTGCGCCAGCGCTTCCGTCGGAGGGCCTTCCAGCTGTGAGCGCCGTCCCACAGATCGACCCGGGCCTCGCCGGCGCGCGGCCGCTGCTGCGGCGCGTCTCGCCGCCGGGCCAGAGCCGCCTCGCGCGCGGCGAGAACCAGCTCTGGCTGTGCGGCGGCGCGCTCGTGCTGTGCGTGCTGATGATCACCGGTCTGCTGGCGCTGGTGTTCGGTCAGGGCGTCGCCACGTTCTGGCCGGCGCCCCTCGTGCAGGTGCGCCTGCACGACGGCAGCACGCTGCTCGGCGAGCCGACCCGAACCGAGACGTTCGCGCCGTCGCCGGCGGTGCTCGACGCATTGGCGCCCGAGGTGCGCGCCGCGGCCGTGCCGCAGCTCGCCGAGGACGGCACGACGGAGCGCGTCCTGCTGCGCACCGGCAACTTCGATCTGACCGGCCAGCACTTCGCCTGGGTGCCGGACTACCTGGTCGCCGAACGCACCAGACCGGAGGCCGCCGTACTGGTCGAGCGCCGGGCCTGGGGCCGGTTCGTCGGCTTCCCGGTCGCCTACCGCACCGGCACCACCGTGCGCGCCGACGAGCCGACCAAGGTGCTGGCCGCGTTCGCCGCCGACCACGACTCGGTGCTGGCCCGGTTCGAGGAGATCGAGCACCTGCGCCGCCACGACCTCGGCAGGCTGGGCGAGCGCGAGAACGACGCGCGCCTCGCGGTGCGGCGGGCGGAGCTCGACCACGGCGCCGGCAGCCCCGAACAGCGACAGGCGCAGGCCGACTACGAGCGCACGCAGGTCGAGGTCGCCGAGCGCGCCGAGGTGCTCACCGCCCGGATCCGGGAGCTCGAGGACGAGAACGCCCGCCACGTCCTGGTCCTGCGGTCGATCGACGGTCGGGAGGTCGAGCTGCCCGCCGAGAACGTCGTGCGGGCCTACCACCCGAACCGCCTGTCGCTGCTCGACGAGGTCGGGGTCTACCTGTCGCGCTGGGGCGAGTTCCTGACCGCCGAGCCGCGCGAGTCGAACAGCGAGGGCGGCGTCTACCCGGCGATCTTCGGCACCGTGCTGATGACGCTGCTGATGACGCTGTGCGTCGTGCCGTTCGGCGTGCTGGCCGCGCTCTACCTGCGCGAGTACGCGCGCGCCGGCGTGGTCATCAGCGCGGTCCGGATCGCCGTCAACAACCTGGCCGGCGTGCCGAGCATCGTGTTCGGCGTGTTCGGGCTCGGGTTCTTCTGCTACGTGCTCGGCGGCTCGATCGACGCGCTGTTCTACCCCGAGCGCCTGCCGAGCCCGACGTTCGGCAAGGGCGCGCTGGTGTGGGCGTCGCTGACGCTGGCCCTGCTGACGCTGCCGGTGGTGATCGTCGCCACCGAGGAGGCGCTGGCGGCGGTGCCCGGCTCGATGCGCGAGGGCAGCTACGCGTGCGGCGCCAGCAAGTGGCAGACGATCCGCCGCATCGTGCTGCCGCGCGCGATGCCGGGCATCATGACCGGCACGATCCTGGCCATGGCGCGCGGCGCCGGCGAGGTCGCGCCGCTGATGCTGGTCGGCGCCGTGAAGCTCGCGCCGGAGCTGCCGATGGACGGCGACGCGCCCTACCTGCACGGGTCGCGCAGCTTCATGCACCTCGGTTTCCACATCTACGACCTCGGGTTCCAGAGCCAGAACAGCGAGGCGAGCAAGCCGATGGTGTTCACCACCACGCTGCTGCTGATCGCGATCATCACCCTGCTCAACGTCGTCGCGATCCGGCTGCGCACCAGGATGCGCGCCCGCTTCGTCGGGGCGCAGTTCTAGAGGACCACGGTGCGAGGATCCTGCCGATGACCCAGTTCGCCGAGAACCCGCCGCGCCCCGCGCGGCACACCTTCGAGTCGCCCCTGCTGCGCCCGCCGGGGCCGCGGCTCCTGCGCAAGCCGAACGCGGCCGGCGACCACTCCGACCACCCAGCCACCGGCACCCCGACCGTCATGACCGGAACCCAGAAGGAACGGACTCTCGCCGACACGCTCGCCCGCGGCGGCACCGTGGACGCCTGCGTGCACGAGCAGGTGACGCGCGAGGACGCGGTCGTGGCCGTCGAGCGGTTCGCGCTGTGGTACGGCGACAGCCAGGCCCTGCACGGGATCGACATGCCCGTGCCGCGCGGCAAGGTCACGGCGCTGATCGGCCCGTCGGGCTGCGGCAAGTCGACGCTGCTGCGCTCCGTCAACCGGCTCAACGACCTGATCGACACCGTGCGCTGCGCCGGCGACATCAAGCTCGCCGGCCAGTCGATCTACGGCCCGCGCGTCGACGTGATCGCGCTGCGCAAGCGCATGGGCATGGTGTTCCAGCGCCAGAACCCGTTCCCGATGAGCATCTACGAGAACGTGGTCTATCCGCTGCGCATCGACGGCGTGCGCGACAAGCGCGTGCTCGACGAGGTCTGCGAGACCAGCCTGCGCGGCGCCGCGCTGTGGGACGAGGTCAAGGACCGCCTGCAGGACTCGGCGCTGCGCCTGTCCGGCGGCCAGCAGCAGCGGCTGTGCATCGCCCGCGCGATCGCCGGCGAGCCCGAGGTGCTGCTGATGGACGAGCCGTGCAGCGCGCTCGACCCGATCGCCACCGGCAAGATCGAGGACCTGATCTGGGAGCTGAAGGGCCGCTACTCGGTGCTGATCGTCACCCACAACATGCACCAGGCGGCGCGCTGCAGCGACTACACGGCGTTCCTCTACCTGGGGCGCTTGATCGAGTACGGGCCGACCGAGGAGATCTTCACGCGGCCGCTGGTGCCGGAGACCGAGGACTACGTCTCGGGTCGGTTCGGCTGAGCGGCAGCCGGCGCGACGACCCCCGCCCAGGCCGCCACCAGCGTGCGCGCCACCGCCTCGGGGTCCTCGGCGCTGCACAGCTCCGAGCGCACCGCGACGCCGGCCGGACGCTGCGCCGCGGGCAGGCGCGCCACCTCCGGCGCGCGGCGGGCGTCGACGCCGCCGAGCCACACGGTCGGCAGCGCGGTCGAGGCGGTCCAGGCGCCGGCGCGCGCGGGGCCCAGCGGCAGGGCGTCGGGCTTGCTGGTGGTCGGCCAGACCGGCGCGAGCAGCGCGGCGTCGGCGCCGCCGGCGGCGGCCTCGGCGAGCTGCTCGGCGTCGTGGGCCGAGACCGTCAGCAGGCGCTCGGGAGCGAGCACCCGCCGCGCCGCCGCGACCGGCAGCGAGCGATGGCCGATGTGCGCGCCGTGCGCCAGCCCGGCGGCGGCGACGTCGACGCGGTCGTTGACCAGCAGCAGGCCACGGTCCTGCTCGAGCAGCGGCAGCAGCCGTTCGCACAGGGCGCCCAGCTGGCGCGCCGACAGCTTCGGCTCGCGGACCTGCACGGCGCGGACGCCGCCGGCGACCGCGGCGCGCGCGATCGCGACGATCCGGGCCATGTCGCCCTGACCATCGGTCACCAGCACGACGCGCAGCGCCTGCGGCAACCACGACCTCCATGCAGCCGTCACGCGACGGACGCTAGCGGACCTGCGCCCACTCCTCCAGGACGTAGAGCACGTTCTGCGGCACCGGCGCGCGCGCCCGGTCGGTGAGCTCGCGCACGATGTCGTCCAGCGCGAGGCCCTCCTGCAGGCCGGCGCGCACGGTCTCTGGCTCCAGCTTGAACTGGTGGACGTGGTCGCTCTTCAGCCGGCGCGCGAAGCGGTCGAACGCGTGGACGGCCTCGTGCACGTCGTCCCCCGGGAACAGCAGCACCTCGAAGTCCGGGTTGACCAGCACCGTGCTGCGCGTGCCGCCGACCTTGCCGGCCGGTTCGGCGTCGAGCAGGTCGGCGCCCAGCTGCGACAGCCGCAGCGCGATGGGCCGGCCGTCGCGCAGCCCCAGGTCGACGATGCCGAGCGGGAACAGCCGCCTCTTGACCCACAGCAGCAGGTTCCAGCACATCTGCTGCAGGGTCTCGGTCGGCGTGTAGCCGCCGCCGCGGAAGCGCGCCGCGAAGAACTCCTCGGCCTGCGCGCCGTCGAGCTGCGCGAGGTAGGCGTTGCGGGCCAGGAACGGCAGGTACGCCAGCTCCTGCCAGACCAGCGGCTCGGCGCGCCGCAGCAGGCGCAGCAGCACGCGGCGCAGCCGGACCTGGTGGAACGCCTCGCCCGGCAGCGCGCGGTCCTCCACGAAGTGGCCGAGCAGCAGCTTGAGCTGGTCCGACAGCGGCGCGCGGTCGAACTCCTGGCCGGTGGCCGTCGGCCGCAGCGCGCGCTCGCCGCGGCGGTCGATCAGGCGCCGGAACAGGCAGAACCGGTAGACGAGATCCAGCTGCGCCTCCGGCGGCATGAACCCGCCGGGCACGGGCAGCAGCAGCGCGCCGATGCGCTTCTGGCTGGCCTTGAACAGGTCGCCGTCGGCGGTGAACAGCACCTTGCTGCTCTGCAGCTCGCGCAGGAACCGGCCGACGTTGCTGGCCAGGTTGCCGCCGCAGCTCAGCGTGTCCTGGACCTCGACCGGGTGTGCGGCAGCGTGGCGCCGCAGCTCCTCGAGCACGACCTCGTGGAACACCACCAGCGACTCGTCGATCGGCTGGATGCCGAAGCGCGCCAGCGGCAGCGACCCGGCGGTGCCGAGCATCGACTCCTCGAGGCACTTGCGGCACAGCTCGAGGTCGGGCGGCTTGTCGTCGTCGAGCTCCTGGACCAGTTCGCTCCAGGTCGACAGTCCACCGTGCTTGAGCATCGACGCCTCGAGCACCTTGGCGACGACCGGTGGCAGCTTGGCGCGGCGGCCGGCGATCGCCGACGCCATGGTGTAGAGCTTGTAGATCTTCCTGGCGTGGTCGGTGCCGCGGCCGGCGGCCTTGCCGTTGCGCGCGCCCTTGGCGGCGCCGTCGCCGCGCGCCGCGGCCTCCTCGCGGGCGCGGAAGTAGCGCGCGTCGAGGAAGCCCTGCAGCGTGATGACGTCGCGCAGGGCGCTCCGCGTGCGCTGGCGATAGCCCTGCACGCAGGCCGCCAGCTCGGCCGGCACGGCCCAGCCGGCGCCGTCGAAGTCGCTCCAGCGCTTGTCGCGCGCCGGGAACACCAGGCCCTCGCGCTGCAGCGCCGCCAGACACGCCTCGAGGTCGAACCGGCTTTTGAAGTTCTGCGCCTGGGCCTGGAACAGCTCGGCCGTCGCGAGCGCGTTGCCCGGCGCGGCGAGGAACGGTTCGAACAGGTCCTGCAGCTTGCGCGGCAGCTGCTGGACGCGCTGCAGCACGCGCGCCTCGTCCTCCATCGCCGCGCAGAGGCTGGCCAGGAGCGCGCTGCGCGACGGCGGCTTGCCGTCGCCGTTGCCGTCGGCGCGCTCGAGCCACGACTGCGCGGTCTCGCGCATCAGGTCGTCGCCGCCGTCCTTGAGCAGTGTGCGGAGCGCGATCGGCTTCATGCCCGCACCTCGACGTCGCCGTCGTCGAGCAGCGTCGTCGCCTCGACGATCTCGTAGGCGTAGCCCTGCTCGGTGAGGAACAGCTGGCGCTTCTGCGCGAACTCGAGCTCGCGGGTGTCGGGGCTGACCAGCGTGTAGAAGCACGCGGCGCCGCCGTCCTGTTTGGGGCGCAGGATCCGGCCGAGCCGCTGCGCCTCCTCCTGCCGGCTGCCGAACGTGCCGGACACCTCGATCGCCACGTTGGCGTCGGGCAGGTCGACCGCGAAGTTGCCGACCTTGCTGATCACGAGCCGCGGCAGCTCGCCGCGCCGGAACGCCCCGTAGAGCCGCTCGCGCTCGCCGTTCGGCGTCTGCCCGGTGATCAGCGGCAGCTGGAACACGGTCGCCAGCTGCTGCAGCTGGCCGAGGAACTGGCCGATGACGAGCACGCGGTCGCCCTGGTGCCGGCGCAGCAGCGCGCCCACCACGTCGACCTTGCGCTCGTTCTCGCTGGCGATGCGGAACTGTTGGCGGGCCCCGGCCCGCGCGTGGCGCTGCCGGCGCTCCTCGCCCAGCGGCACGCGGACCTCGAAGCAGCGGGCCGCCGCCAGGAACCCGTCGCGCTCGAGCTGCTTCCACGGCAGCTCGTACCGCTTCGGACCGATCAGCGAGAACACCTCGTCCTGGCGGCCGTCCTCGCGCACCAGCGTCGCGGTCAGGCCGAGCCGCCGCCGCGCCTGGATGCCCGCGGTCGCGCGGAACACCGGCGCCGGCAGCAGGTGGACCTCGTCGTAGACGATCAGGCCGAACCCACCGCGGTCGAACAGGTCGAGGTGCGTGAAGCCCGACAGGCGGTCCCGCCGGTGCGTCAGGATCTGGTAGGTGGCGACGGTCACCGGGCGGATCTCCTTCTGCTCGCCGGTGTACTCGCCGACCTGGTCCGGGCGCAGGTCCGTCTTGTCGAGGATCTCGCGCACCCACTGGCGGACCGCCACCGTGTTGGTGGTCAGGATCAGGGTGTTGGTGGCGAGCAGCTGCATGGTGGCGATGCCGACCACGGTCTTGCCGGCGCCGCACGGCAGCACGACGACCCCGCAGCCGCCGGCGTCGCTGCCGCCGCACCAGAACGCCGCCGCCGCCTCGCGCTGGTACTCGCGCAGTGCGAACGCGCGCTCCTGCAGCGTCGTGCCGCGCAGCTGCAGCGGCAGCTCGTCGCCGGCGAGGTAGCCGGCCCGGTCGTCGACCGGATAGCCGAGGCGCACGAGCGCCTGCTTGACCGCACCGCGATCCCCGGCGGCGATGAACAGTCCGTCGACCTCGAGGCGCACGAGGTCCTGCAGCCGCGCGTGCTCGCCGAGCTCCTCCAGCAGCGCGCGGTCGGTGCTGGTGAGGAGCAGCTCGTCGGACCGACCGGGCGCCGGCCCGAGCCGCAGCAGGCCGTAGCGGCGGTGCCACTCCTCGATCTGCTGCACCACCTGACGCGCGATCGGGAACCGCGAGTTGTCGGTGAGCCACCGCACCAGCGCCTCGATGGGCTCGCCCAGCGCGGCGGCGTTCCAGACGCTCACCGGCGTGATCTTGTAGAAGTGCACGTACTCCGGCGACTTCTCGAGCTCGGCGAACCGCTGCAGGCGGTCGCGCGCGGCCTCGTAGTCCGGGTGCTGGGTCTCGAGCAGCACGGTCCGGTCCTGCTGCACGATCAGCGGCGCCTCGGTCATGTCACCTCCGTGGACGCGCGGCCGCGCCGGCGTCCTGGCTTCGCCGGGCGGGCGCCGCCGGCGCGCTTGCGCCGCGGGCCGGGCGCGGCAAGGCGCTCGCGCAGGAACCGGCCGGTGTGACTGCCCTCGGCCTCGGCGATGTCCTCCGGCGTGCCGCGCGCGACGACGCGGCCGCCGTCCATGCCGGCCTCGGGCCCCATCTCGAGCACGCGGTCGGCGGCGGCGATCACGTCGAGGTGGTGCTCCACCACGATCACGCTGTCGCCGCGCTCGAGCAGCCGCTCGAGCACGCCGAGCAGCTTCTGCACGTCGTCCATGTGCAGGCCGGTGGTCGGCTCGTCGAGCACGTAGATCATGTGCTCGCGCGGCGTGCGGGCCAGCTCGGCCACCAGCTTGAGCCGCTGCGCCTCGCCGCCGCTGAACGTGTTGGCGGGCTGGCCGAGCTTCAGGTAGCCGAGGCCGACGTCCTGCAGCAGCTGCAGCGGCCGCGCGATCCGCGGGTGGTTGCCGAAGAATTCCAGCGCCGTCGAGACCTCCATGTCGAGGACCTGGGCGATGTTGCGCCCGCGGTACTCGACCGCCAGCGTCTCCTGGTTGTAGCGGCGGCCGCGGCAGACCTCGCAGGTCACCCACACGTCGGCGAGGAAGTGCATCTCGACCTGGATCTGGCCCTTGCCCTCGCACGCGGCGCAGCGGCCGGCGGCGACGTTGAACGAGAACCGACCCGGGCCGAAGCCCTTCTGCTTGCTCAGGGGCACCTGCGCGAACAGGCCGCGGATCGGCGTGAACACCTCGGAGTAGGTCGCCGGGTTGCTCGACGGCGAGCTGCCGAGCGGGCTCTGGTCGACGACGACCAGGCGGTGGTCGCGTTCCTCGCCGTCGTCCCAGACCAGCTGCGCGGTCCGGTCGCGCAGCGCCGGCACCAGCACGTCGAGCACCATCGTCGACTTGCCGGAGCCGGACACGCCGGTCACCGCCAGCAGGCAGCCGAGCGGCACGTCGACGTCGAGGTCGCGGAGGTTGTGCAGCGTCACCGAGCGCAGCGCGACGTGGCCCTGCGGCGCGCGGCGCGGGCCCGGTGCGCGGCGGCCGAGTTCGCCGCGCAGGTAGCGCGCCGTGAGTCCGTCGCCGCCGAGGATCGCATCCGGCGGGCCGCTGGCCACGACCGTGCCGCCGCGCGTGCCGGCGCCGGGGCCGAGGTCGAGCACGTGGTCGGCGCTGCGGATCACGTGCTCGTCGTGCTCCACGGCCACCACGGTGTTGCCCAGGTCGCGCAGCTCGAGCAGCGTGCGCAGCAGGCGCTCGGTGTCGCGCGCGTGCAGGCCGACCGTCGGTTCGTCGAGCACGTACAGCACACCCACCAGCTTGTTGCCGAGCTGCGTGGCCAGCCGGATGCGCTGGGCCTCGCCGCCGGACAGCGTCGCCGACGAGCGGTCGAGCGACAGGTAGCCGAGCCCGACCTCGTGCAGGAACCCGAGGCGGTTGTGGAGCTCCTTCAGGATGTCGGCGGCGATCGTCCGCTCGGTGGCGTCGAGCTGCAGCGCCGACAGCAGGTCGAGGGCGCGCTCGACCGTCGCCGCGCACAGCTCCGGCATGCGCACGCCGCCGACCCGGACGGCGCGCTGCCCGGGGCCGAGCCGCTCGCCGCTGCACTCGGGGCACGCCCGCACGCGCATCACGGTCTTGAAGCGCTCGTCGCCGCCGGAGTCCTGGTCCTTGCCGTGGTACCACTCCTCGACCTGGCGGGCGAGGCCCTTCCAGCGCACGCGCATGCGCCAGGTCCGCGACCGGCCGGCCTCGCGCTTCTTGAACTCGACCTCGAACTGCTCGTCGCCGCAGCCGCGCAGCAGCCACTCGCGCGTGGCGGCGTCGAGGTCGCGCCAGGGGCGGTCCAGGTCGACGCCGCGGGCGGCGGCGACGGCGGCCGCGACCTCGGCGTACCAGCCGTTCTTGTTGGTCAGGAAGGTGAACGCCGCGCCCTGGTGCTTGATGGCGCCGCCGAACGTCGGGCGGTCCGGTCGGTTGACCAGCAGCTCCGGGACGCAGACGACCACCTCGCCGAGCCCGGCGCACGACGGGCAGGCGCCGCTGTGGTGATTGAAGGAGAACCAGCGCGGGTGCGGCTGCTCGGGCGCGCGGTACCCGCACTGCACGCAGCTGCGGCTGCCGCTGTAGGTGGCGCGCTGGCCGGCGTCGGCGCCGCCGGCGAGCTGCGCGATGACGAGACCGTGACCGCCGTGCGCGTTGGCCGCGCGCTCGCACTGCTCGGCGCCGTCCACCAGGCGACCGCGGTCGTCGAACGACGCGCGGTCCACCACCAGCAGCAGCTCGTCGGGCGCGTCCGCGGGCCAATCGTCGTCGAGCCGCAGCTCCTGGCCGTCGCGCAGCGCGCGCACGAAGCCCTGCTCGCGCCACTCCGCGCGCAGCGCGTCCTGCCACAGGGCCGCGCGCTGCCGGGCCGCCTTGGTGCTGCCGCGGACCTCGTCCGGGACGGCGACCGGCGCCAGCAGGTAGCCGCGCCGCCCGCGCCAGCGCTCCAGCAGGTCCTGGGCGATGCGGCTCGGCGACCACGCCACCAGCTCCTGGCCGTGGGTCGGGCAGTGCGGGCGGCCGACGCGCGCGTACAGCAGGCGCAGGTAGTCGTGGATCTCGGTGGTCGTGGCCACCGTCGATCGCGGGCTGCGCACGCCGTGCTTCTGGTCGATCGCGATCGCCGGGCCGAGGCCGTCGAGCGTGTCGACCGGCGCGCGGTCGAGCCGGCCGAGGAAGCGCCGCGCGTAGGTCGACATGCTCTCGAGGAACCGACGCTGGCCCTCCTGGAACAGCGTGTCGAACGCGAGGCTCGACTTGCCCGAGCCCGACGGTCCGGTGACCACGGTGAACCGGTCCAGCGGCAGGTCGCAGTCGATGCCCTTGAGGTTGTGGGTGCGCGCGCCGCGCACGGTGATGTGCGTCGGCCGCGTGGTGCGCGCCACCGCGGCGGTCGTCGGCGCGGCGACGGCGTCGACGCCGTTCTTGCGGCGCTTCGCCTTGTCCTTCGGCGGCGCCAGCACGTGCCGCAGCGCCGCCCCGGTGTAGGACGTCGGATGCTCGGCCAGCTGCTCGGGCGTGCCGACGGCCACGACGGTGCCGCCGCCGGCGCCGCCCTCGGGGCCGAGGTCGACGATCCAGTCGGCGGCACGCACGACGTCCAGGTTGTGCTCGATCACCAGCACCGAGTTGCCGGCGTCGCACAGGCGCTGCAGGCAGTGCAGCAGGCGATCGATGTCGTGGAAGTGCAGGCCGGTGGTCGGCTCGTCGAGCACGTAGAACGTGCGGCCGGTGGCCGGGCGCTGCAGCTCGGTCGCGAGTTTGACGCGCTGCGCCTCGCCGCCGGACAGCGTCGTCGACGGCTGGCCGAGCTTCAGGTAGCCGAGGCCGACGTCCTGCAGCGTCTGCAGACCGCGCGCGATCTTCGGCAGGTCCTGGAACAGCTGCAGCGCCTCGTCGACGGTCATCTCCAGCACGTCGTGCACGCTCTTGTCCTTGAACCGGATCTCGAGCGTCTCGGGGTGGAAGCGCGCGCCGCCGCACTCGTCGCACACGACCTCGACCGGCGCCAGGAAGTTCATCTCCAGGGTCTGGACGCCGGCGCCCTGACAGGCCTCGCAGCGGCCGCCCTTCACGTTGAACGAGAACCGGCCCTTCTGGTACTGGCGCAGGCGGGACTCGGGCAGCTGCGCGTACAGGTCGCGCACGTGGGTCCACACGTCGGTGTAGGTCGCCGGGTTGCTGCGCGGCGTGCGGCCGATCGGCGCCTGGTCGATCTCGACCATCTTGTCGATCGCGTCGAGGCCGGTGACCTTCCTGCAGCGATCGGTCTTCGGCGGCGTTCCGGCCAGCGTCGCGCTGACCCACGGCTTCAGCACGTGGTGCACGAGCGTCGACTTGCCGGAGCCGGACACGCCGGTCAGCGCCACCAATCGGCCCAGGGGCAGCTCGACGTCGACGCCGCGCAGGTTGTGGTGGCGGGCGCCGAGCACGCGCAGGGCGCCGCGGTCCTCGGCGCGGCGCGCGGCCGGCATCGGCACGCGCAGCTCGCCGCGCAGGTACTGGCCGGTCAGCGAGCGCGCGCAGGCCTCGACCTCGGCCGGCGGCCCCGACGCCACGATCTCGCCGCCGCGGTGACCCGCGCCCGGGCCGACGTCGACCAGCCAGTCGCTGCGGCGCATCGTCTCCTCGTCGTGCTCCACGACCACCAGCGTGTTGCCGCGGTCGCGCAGCGCCAGCAGCGTGTGCAAGAGCCGCTGCTGGTCGCGCGTGTGCAGACCGATCGACGGTTCGTCGAGCACGTACAGGATGCCGCGCAGACCGGCGCCGACCTGCGCGGCCAGCCGGATGCGCTGCGACTCGCCGCCCGACAGCGTCCGCGCCCGACGGGCCAGGGTCAGGTAGCCGAGGCCGACCTCGTCGAGGAACACCAGCCGGCGCTCGATCTCGCGCAGGATCTCGCGACCGATGGCCAGCGCGTTGCCGGTCAGCTCCACGGTCCGCACCCAGGCCAGCGCCTCGTGCACGGGCAGCGCCAGCACCGAGGGCAGGGTCCGCTCCTGGAACGTCACCGCGCGCGCCGCGGCGCCGAGCCGTGCGCCCTCGCAGTCGGGGCACGGCACCGAGGCGCGGTAGCGGTCGAGGTGCCGCGCGCGCGACGGCCGGTAGACGCGCTCCAGGTGCGGCAGCACGCCGGGGAAGGCGATGCGGTCCATGCCCTTGGTCTCGTACGCGGCGCCCTGCTTCTTCCAGCGGAACTCGAACGTGCGGGCGCCGCTGCCGTGCAGGATCACCTTGCGCGCCTTCTGCGGCAGCTTCTTCCACGGCGTGTCGAGGTCGAAGCCGAACGCGCGCCCGACCGCCGCCAGGTGGTCGAGGCCGAGGCGGCTGTAGACCATCTTGCCTTCGGTCGTGAACACCGACAGCGCGCCGTCGCGCACCGACTTCTCCGCGTCCTGCACCAGCAGGTCCGGATCGAAGCCGAACACCTCGCCGAGCCCGTCGCAGCGCGCGCAGGCGCCGATCGGGCTGTTGAAGGAGAACAGCCGCGGCTCCATCTCCGGCAGCGAGCCGTGGCCCTCCGGGCAGCTGCGCCGCGCCGAGAACACCCGGTGCGCGTCGTCGCCGAGCAGCAGCGCGCAGGTGCTGTCGCCGAGCGCCAGCGCCTGCTCCACCGACTCGCCGAGGCGCGACCGCGCGTCGGCCTCCAGCGTCAGCCGGTCCACGACCAGCTCGATGGTGTGGTAGACGTAGCGCTCGAGCTCGATGTCCTCGTCGAGGCGGCGCACGACCCCGTCGATGCGCGCGCGGACGAAGCCCTTGCCGCGCCACTCCAGCAGCTCGCGGCGGTACTCGCCCTTGCGCTCGCGCACCACCGGCGCCAGCAGCATGGCCTTCTCGCCGCGGTGGTCGCGGAGCATCGCGTCGACGATCTGGTCCGGCGACCACGCCTCGATGCGGGCGCCGCACTCGGGGCAGGTCGGCTGGCCCAGCCGCGCCCACAGCAGGCGCAGGAAGTCGCTGACCTCGGTCAGGGTGCCGACGGTGCTGCGCGCCGAGTGGCTGGTCGACTTCTGGTCGATCGACACGGTCGGCGACAGACCCTCGACGTGGTCGACCCGCGGCTTCTCCATCCGCCCGAGGAACTGCCGGGCATACGAACTCAGGCTCTCCAGGAAGCGCCGCTGCCCTTCCTGGTAGATCGTGTGGTAGGCAAGGCTCGACTTGCCCGAACCCGACACGCCCGTGAACGTGCACAGGGAGTCGCGCGGGAAGGCCAGGTCGACGGCCTTCAGGTTGTGTTCGCGCGCCCCCCGTACGACCACCTGTCCGGCGTCGCGAGCGGC
>JBFWWV010000015.1:49888-148267 GCA_050245995.1 Planctomycetota bacterium
GAAGAGGGCCCCGGCGGAAGGGGGCCCCGGCGGAAGAGGGCCCTGCCGCCGGGTACCCTGCCGACCCGGCGGCACTCCGCGACCGACCTCTCCTCAGTATCGGTCGCGGAGTCGGGCCGCGGCGCTCGCGCGCGAGCACCGCGTCGCGATCCCTGCTGGTGGCTTCGTTCCGGCAGGCATCGCGTGCTGCCCCTCGTCCCGCCGCTCCGGCGTCGGGTCGAGAGGAACGCGGCGGCTGGACCGCGTTCGCGGCCCCTACCGCCGACGACCCGTGCTCCTTACCGTAGACGCGAAGAAATCGGCGCCGCCGCCACGGTCCGGGCATTACGCCGCGGCTCGGCGCGACCCCGCGGACGACCTGCGCAGGGGTTCCCGACCGGCCGTCGCGCTAGGAGTCTGCGCCACGGGAATGCACGACGCCGAGCACGCGCCCTTCGCCCGGCCGCGCCGCCCGAAAGCCTCGGTGAATCCACCGATTCGCCTGCGTTCTCGGACGACGCCGCCGAACGAAACTCACGCACCCGGCATTCGCGCCTCCCGTGGCGCAGGCTCCTAGCTAGGATGCGCCCGGCATGGCCACCCTCCCGCCCTCCGTGACGCCGGAACACCCGCCGCCCGACGAGACCGGGCCCGAAGACGACGGCGGCCTCGCCGCGGACGACGCGGCGGAGCACGACGTCCTGGTGCACCTGCGCCTCAGCAATCGCTCGCTCGGGATCGCGTCCGAGCGCGCCGACATCGAGCGACTGGCCGACGAACTGGAGGCCGCGGTCGAGGCCGCCGGGGTCGGCGAGTACGACGGCGACGAGATGGGCGGCGGCGAGTGCACCCTGTTCTTCGCCGGCGCCGACGCCGATCGACTGTTCGCGGTGCTGTTGCCCTTGCTGCAGCGCGACCCGCTGGGGCGCGGGGCGCGCGCCACCCTCCAGTACGGCGGCGGCGAGCCCCAATCGCGCCGGATCTGACGCGCCGGGTCCGACGCGCCGGGTCGCCGACCCGGCACGCTCCCGCCCGACCGGAGTCAGTTGCCGATGACCAGGTCGATCGCGCTGCTGGCGACCACGCCCAGCGTGTTCGGCGCCGAGGCCTCGAGGCCCACGTACTGCCAGTAGACGTGCACGCCGATCGCGCTGGGGTCGGCTGGCAGGGTGTAGCTGCGCTGGACCGCGCCGAAGGTGCTGAACACTGCCTCGGTGAGGTCCACCGACGTGTAGAGGGTGCAACCCTGCATGCCGGCGGGTCCCAGGTCGAGCGGCAGCGGGGCGCCGCTCCACGAGCTGGCGTCGACACCGATCACGATCCAGCCGAGCGTCGACGCGAAGAAGTCGAGGTTGCGGATATCCGCCAGCAGCGTGCGGCCGCCCTCCGGGATGCCGGCGAGCGTCAGCGACGGGATGCCCCATGTGCTGCCGCAGCCGGCGCCGAATCCGGTGACGGTGCCGACGGTGTGCAGCGCCAGCACCTGATCCCGCGCCAGCACCCAGTCGGCTCGCGCCGTGCTGGTGCCGCTGTTGCCGCCGCCGGTGGTGTTGCAGCCGCCGTGCGTGTGCACGCCGATCAGCTGGCCGGTGCTCTCGAGCAGCACCGGCGAGCCGCTGTTGCCGCCGGTGGTGTCGGTGCCGTAGCGCAGCGCCGTCGGGTTGGTCGTCGACAGGCGCGGACCGGCCAGCGACTTCTGCGCGAAATGGCCCACCGGCGACCCGGTCGATCCGTTGCCCGAGCCGTACCCGGTGACGCGGATCTGGTGCGCGGCGGAGAACGACGGCGGCAGCGCCACCGTGTACCAGCTGCCCTGCGCCTGGCCGGGGAACAGCCCGGTGTTGCTGTTCCGCACGGCGGCGCTGACCGACCAGTCGTTGCCGACGCCGGCGTTCAGGAACTGGTGGAACGCCTCCATCGCGTACTGGTCCTCCGGCAGCGCGGGGCGCGCCGTGCCGCTCGCGGTCGACAGCGGCACGTTGAAGTGCAGGATCTTCCCGGCCGTGCTGTCCATGCAGTGGCCGGCGGTGCCCACGGCGTACTCGGAGAACAGCCACGCCGAGCAGCCGACGCCGATGCGGCAGGCGCGCGGATCGTTCGACAGCACGCGGTCGTCCGTCGTCCCGCAGATGGTGTCGGTGTCGACGATGCCGTCGAGGTCGAGCACCTTGACCAGGTCGACGCGGGTGCGGTTCGCGGTCGAACCCGGCGCGGCCAGCAGCTCGACGCGGAGCGTCGGGCCGACGAACTGGCACGACCAGTACCGGTAGTCCACGATCGAGTGCGCGTCGTGCCACTGCACCGCCGCCGGCGTCTCCGCCGCGAAGATGCGCAGCCGCGAGCCGGTCGGCAGGTGCGTGTCGGCGAAGCGCAGCTGCAGCCACTGCCCCGCGGTGACGCCGGGCACGGTCACGTCCCGACTCCACACCACGGTCGCGGTGGCGGTCGGGTTGTCGAGGAAGCCGGAGTCGATGGCGACCGCGACGTCGCGGGTCGGGACCGCGGCCTCCTGGGCGGCGACCGGAGTGCTGCAGAGGAGCAGGAGAACGGCGAGGCGCGTGGGAGTGGTCATGGATGCGATTGGGACTGTCGAACCTAACGCAGAACGGGCCGCCGTGCGGCCGGTCAATCTCCGCACACGGCCAGCATCTCCTCGTGCAGGGCGCCATTGCTGGCCAGGATGCGGCCGCCGTGCAACCAGTCTTCGCCGCCCCGCAAGTCGGTGACGCGGCCGCCGGCCTCGCGCACGATCACGGCGCCGGCGGCGACGTCGTACGGTGCGAGGTAGAGTTCCCAGTACGCGTCGTAGGTCCCGCGCGCGCAGAGGCAGAGGTCTAGCTCGGCGGAACCGAGGCGTCGCACGTCGCGGCAGCGCGGCAGCACGCGCTGCAGCCGGCCCAGGTTGTCGTCGCGACCGGGCTCGTCGCGCTCGTACGAGAAGCCCGTCGCGACCAGGGCGTCGGCGAGCTCGGCCGTGCGCGACACCTGGATCCGCGTCCCGTTCCAGTGGGCGCCGAGGCCGGCCGCGGCGGCGTAGGTGTCGCCCAGCGCCGGCGCGTGCACGACCCCCACCACCGGCCGGTCGCGCCAGGCCAGCGCGATCGCCACGGCGAAGAACGGCACGCCGTGCACGAAGTTGGTGGTGCCGTCGAGCGGATCGACGATCCAGGTCCAGTCGGCCTCGCGGTCGCTGCGTCCCTTCGCCGTCAGGACGCCCTCCTCGGCCAGGACCGCGTGCGACGGCCATTGGCGCTGGATCCCGCCGACGACCACCCGTTCGGCGTCGCGGTCCGCGGCCGTGACCAGCTCGCGCCGGCGCCCCTTGGACTCCGCGACCAGACCCTCGCGCCGGTGCCGCAGCAGCACCTCGCCGGCCTCCTGCGCGAGCGCGACCGCCCGGTCCCGGGTCGCGAGGAGCTCGTCGGCGGACCAGGGCGGCGAACGCTCCATCAGCCACCCTGGCCGTCGCGGCGGTCCAGGGCCTCGACGATGCGTTCCTGCAGCTGCTTGAGCTTCTGGTTCAGCCCGGCGCGGCCCGGATCGTAGTTCATCAGGATCGCGAACGCGCAGCGGCTGCCGTCGCTGCGCTGCAGCAGGCCGGAGAGCGCCGAGGCGCCGCGGATCCAGCCCGTCTTGGCGCGCACCCGGCCCGCGACCCGGCTGCCCGTGAAGCGGTCCTCGAGCGTGCCGGTGCGCCCGGCGAGCGGCAGCGCGTCGACGTAGGGCGCGGCCTCGGGCGCCGCGGCGGTCGCCCGCAGCACGCGGACCAGCAGCGCCGGAGTGACCAGGTTGCCGCGCGACAGGCCGCTGCCGTCGACGAGCTGCAGGCCGTCGGCGGCGCCACCCAGCATGTCCTCGACCTCTGCGCGCACCGCGGTCACCCCGGCGGCCAGACTGCCGTCGCCGCGGCGCTCGGCCCCGAGCACGCGTGCGAGCTGCTCGGCGTCGAAGTTGCTCGAGTCCTCGAGCGTGCGCTGCAGGGCCGGCAGCAGCGGGGTGCGGAACTCGTACAGTTCCTCGCACGACGTGCTCGGCGCGCCGGCGTCGACGCGGATGCCGCCGGCCAGCAGGGCCTGCTCGAGCGCGAGCTCGAACCACCGCCCTGGCTCGCGCACCGCGACGCGGATCTCGACCGGGTCGCTCCCGCGCCAGATCTTGCCCTGCAGCCGGATGCGGTCGCCGCGGTCGTAGGCGCCGTAGACCGCGCCGCGACGCGCGTCGGTGACCGCGACGCGGCCCTCCATCGGGACCTGCACGAACGGCGCGACCAGCGCCGCGGCGGCGATCGAACCCGCGGGTTCGAGCCGCACCACGAACGTGCCCTGCTCGAGCACGAACGGACCGGTCGGTGCGCAATAGTACGCGTCGAGCTGGTCCTGCGGCCAGTCGGCGGGGCGGTCCGGACCGGTGAACGGACCGGGGTCGAGGTCGATGCCGCGCAGGCGTTCGACGCCGAGCCGCTGCAGCGCCGCCACCAGGCCGCGGTACATCCCTTCGGGCGCGTGCTCGGTGCCGGCGATCCAGTTGGGGTCGCCGCCGGCCCGCACCTGCAGGCGGCCCTGCCGCAGCGCGAAGCGGGTGGTGAACCGGTACCCGGGCGTCAGTCCGCGCAGCACCGCCGCTGCCGTCACCAGCTTGAGGTTGCTGGCCGGCACGAACCGCTCGTCGGCGCGATGCCGCACGGCGAAGGTGCCGTCCAGCTCGACCGCCGCCACCCCGGTGCGGACCTTGTCGGCCTCGGCGGCCGCGATCGCGGCGTCGACGCCGCCGCGGTCCTGGCTCGGTGCGACCGCGGCCAGCGCGGCGACCCAGAGCGCGACCGACGCCGCGCCGCGGCACCGCCGCTGCGGCACCCGCACGGCAACGAGACCACCCATGGGCGGTGCTTATCCCAGATCGGCGACCCTGTTGCCACGGCGACCTGCGCGCCGGCGGCCCGTGGAGCGGCAGTTTCCACCTGCGGTCGCGCCCTCGGCGGAGTAAGGAACTGTCATGCGCTCCCGTCGGTCCGGTCTCCGCCCCCGTTCGTCGCGTCCGCGCTGCGTCCAGGTCGGCGCGGCGCTGCTGCTCGCGGCCGCCGCACCCGCCCAGCAGGCGTCGGTCGCCGAGCCGGTGCCGGTGCTGCTGGTCACCGGCGCCAACAACCACGACTGGCAGTGGACCCACGGCCAGATGCGCGAGGCACTCGTCGAGTCCGGGCGATTCACCGTGGCGGTCACCGCCGATCCGGCGACCGATCTGGCGCGGGACCTGTCCGGGTTCGCGGCCTTCGTCCTCGACTACAACGGCCCGCGCTGGGGCGACGACGCCGAGGCCGCGTTCCTGGCCGCGGTGCGCGCCGGCGCCGGCGTGGTCGTCGTGCACGCCGCCGACAACGCGTTCCCCGGCTGGCGCGAGTACGAGGAGCTGGTCGGGCTGTGCTGGCGGGACGGCACCGGCCACGGCGCCTACCATCCGTTCGACGTCCACGTCGTCGATCCCACCCACCCGGTCACCGTCGGCATGCAGGACCTGCGCCAGCACCCCGACGAGCTCTACCACCGGCTCGTGCACACCCCCGGTGTCGAGCTGCGCGTGCTGCTCAGCGCCTTCAGCGATCCGGCCCGCGGCGGCACCGGGCGCTTCGAGCCGATGGCCACGGCCGGGCGGTTCGGCAAGGGACGCGTGTTCCACACGCCGCTCGGCCACACCTGGACCGGGCACGCGCCGACGCGCGCGACCTGGCACGATCCGCAGCTGCGCTGGCTGCTGGCGCGCGGCACCGAGTGGGCCGCGACCGGCCACGTCACGCTGCCGCCGCTGCCGCCGAACGTGCTGGCCGACGCCGAGCGCGCCGAGGGCTTCGAGCTGCTGTTCGACGGCCGCGACCTGGACGGCTGGCGCGGCTATCGCCAGGACGGCCCGCCGGCCGCGGGGTGGAGCGTCGCGGGCGGCGCCATCGTGCACGCCGGCGGCGGCGGCGGCGGCGACCTGATCACGGTCGAGGAGTTCGGCGACTTCGACTTCCGGTTCGAGTGGCGCGTGGCCGCCAAGGCCAACTCGGGGGTGATCTGGCACGTGCTCGAGAGCGAGCCGCAGACCTACATGACGGGCCCGGAGTACCAGGTGCTGGACGACCTCGGGGTCGCGCCCGACGCGCGACACGGCGCCGGCGCGCTCTACGACCTGGTCGCCAACACCGGGGCGCCCCTGCGGCCGGCCGGCAGCTGGAACCAGGGCCGCATCGTCGTGCACGACGGCCGCGTGCAGCACTGGCTGAACGGTCAGAAGCTGGTCGACGTGCCGTGCCGCGGCCCCGAGTGGGAGCGGATGGTCGGCGCGAGCAAGTTCCGCGACTGGCCGTTCGGCAAGGCCGGGCGCGGCCACCTCGCGCTCCAGGACCACGGCGACGAGGTCGCGTACCGCAGCCTGCGGATCCGGCGCCTGTGAAGCGCGCGCGCACCCCCACGCCGTCCCGGAGGTCCCGATGAGCCGCGCCAAGAGCGACCCCCACGTGCTGCTGGTCGAGGACGACCCGAGCCTGCGCACGGTCTGGACCGGCGAGCTCGAGCGCATGGGGTTCCGCGTGCAGGCGATGCCGCGCGCCGACACCGCGATCGACGAGGTGCGCGGCGGGTCGCCCGACGCCGTGCTGCTCGACCTGAACCTGCCCGGGATGCCGGGCATGCAGGCCCTCGAGGAGCTGCTCGCGCTCGACCCGTCGCTGCAGATCATCGTCTGCACCGGCCATGGCTCCGTGCCGCTGGCGGTCGAGGCCATGCGCAAGGGCGCGATGGACTTCCTGACCAAGCCGGTCAGCCTCGACGTGATGGAGCAGACGCTGCGCCGCGCCGTCGCGACGACCGAGCTGGTGCAGGAGAACCAGCGCCTGCGTCGCCTCACCGCGGCCGCGCCGGCACCCGGCACCGTCGGCCGCAGCCCGGCGGCGGTGCGGCTGGACGAGACCCTGCAGCGGATCGCGCGCACCCAGCAGGCCGTGCTGCTGCTCGGCGAGAGCGGCTCCGGCAAGGAGCTCGCCGCGCGGCGGCTGCACACCCTGGGCGATCGCGCGCAGGCGCCGTTCGTCGCCGTCAACTGCGGCGCGGTGCCGCGCCAGCTGATGGAGAGCGAGCTGTTCGGACACGTCAAGGGCGCGTTCACCGGCGCCGACCAGAAGCGCCTCGGCCTGCTCGAAGCCGCGTCGGGCGGCACGCTGTTCCTCGACGAGGTCGGCGAGCTCGCGCTGGACCTGCAGCCGGCGCTGCTGCGCGCCGTGCAGTTCGGCGAGATCCGGCCGGTCGGCAGCGACCAGGTCCGCAAGGTCGACGTGCGGGTGATCGCCGCGACCCACCGCGACCTGCACGCCATGATCGAACAGGAGCGCTTCCGCGAGGACCTGTACTACCGGCTGGCCGTGCTCGAGGTGCGGGTGCCGCCGCTGCGCGAACGCGTCGAGGACATCGCCGAGCTGGCGCGGATGTTCCTGCGCCAGCAGAACGCGCGCACCGGCCGCGAGCTCGCGTTGGGTGATGCCGCGGTCGCCCGGCTCGAGCGCCACCCGTGGCCCGGCAACGTGCGCGAGCTGGAGAACGCCATCGTCCGCCTGTCGGTGCTGGCGACCGGCCCCGAGGTGAGCGCCGCGGAGGTGGAGGAGCTCGCGTTCGGCAGCCGCCCGGTCGGCGCCGGCGGCGGCCCGCTGCCGACCCTGTCGCTGCGCGAGCTGGAGAAGATGGCGATCACCGAGGCGATGCGCCGGTTCGACGGCAACAAGCGCAAGGCCGCCGAGGCGCTCGGCGTCGCGCTCAAGACGCTCTACAACAAGCTCAACGCCGCCGCGGACGCGGAGGCCGGCGACGACGACCCGGTCGGCGACGACGAGCCGTAGCCCTCAGGAGCCGGCGGGGCGGTTCCACTCGCCCGACTTGCCGCCGGACTTGTGGCGCAGCTCGACCCGCTCGATCGCGGCGCCGCGGCAGAGCCCCTTGACCATGTCGTAGAGGGTCAGCGCGGCGATGCACGCCGCCGTCATCGCCTCCATCTCCACACCCGTGCCGGCGGTGGTGCGCGCCTCGGCCAGGACCTCGACGGTGTCGTCGCCACGCGGCGCGAACTCGACCCCGACGTGGCTCAGCGCCAGCGGGTGGCACAGCGGCACCAGGCGCGCCGTCTCCTTGGCGGCCTGGATGCCGGCGATGCGGGCCACGGCCAGCGCCTCGCCCTTGGGCAGCTCGCCGGCGAGCAGCTGCCGCCGCACGGCCGCCGTCATCCGCACGGCCGCCGCCGCCCGGGCCACGCGCGCGGTGGCCGGCTTGTGCGAGACGTCGACCATCCGGGCGCGACCGTCGGCGTCGAGATGCGTCAGGGCCGTCGCGCGCGGCGGGTCGCCGGTGTCCGGATCGCGGGCGTCCGAGTCGTCGTCACCGGTGGTCACGTGCCGCAGCATAGCGATCGGACCGATCGGCGCGCCACGGGCCGCCGGGCGCGGAGCCACCGGGATCCGGGCCGCCGCGGAGCGGCGCTGTCAAGGCCGGCCGCGCACGGGTCCGGCGATCCCGGCCGCGGTGAAACGCCCCTGGCATCCGGGGCACGACGCGACGTATAGGTTGCCCTGCCGGCGGGCGGTCCTAGTTGCTGCGGCGACGCGGTCAGGCAGTCGGTGATTTGGGTCGATCCGGGCCCCCGCCCGCGTCGATGAGCCTTCGGAACCCTTCCTAAGCACCCGGAGAACGCATGCATCGCCATTCCTTGGTCCGCCTCCTGCTCGGCTCGTGCCTGCTCGGTCTCGGGGCCGTGGCCCCGGCGCAGGACCTCGAGGGCAAGGTCGCGACCATCCTGGCGCAGGCGGACGCCGCCCCGCTCGAGCAGGCGTTCGACTACGGCCTGCAGATCCTCGACAACACCGACGAGGATCGGACCGACCCGGTGCGGGACGCCATCGTCGGCGCGGTGCAGGGCGTCGGCGCCGGCGAGAAGGGACGCATCGCCGCCGCGGTGGCGCTGCAGAACCTGAAGCCCGCCGAGGACACCTACGGCAACGACATCCTGGCGGTCCTGACGCCGGTCGCCGGCTCGGCCGACCCGGAGGTGCGCGGCGCGGCGATGGCGATGCTCGGCGAGGAGCGCTACTTCAACTCGCGCATCCTGCCCGACGTCCGCAAGCTGCTGGCCGACAACTGCCAGGACGAGCTGGTGGCGCCGCGCGTGCGCATCGAGGCCGCCGTGTCGCTGTGGCGCGTCGGCAGCAACCCGCAGCGCGCGACCGCCAAGAGCACGCTCGAGCAGTTCCTGCGGTCGACGGACCGCGAGCTGCGGATCCGCGGCGCGCTGGCGCTGGCGGAGATGAACGTGCCGACCGGCGAGGCCCGCGCCGTCCTGCGCGACATCCAGCACGAGCCCAACGACCTCGGCCGGCGCGCCCGGCTCTACCTGCAGCGCGAGCAGGAGCGCCGCGAGTTCGAGGAGCTGCTCGCGCGGCTGATCGAGCAGCGCAACCAGCCGGCCGGCGCGGCGAGCGACGACGACTACCGCACGCTGACCGAACTGCGCCAGCTGATCCGCGCCAGCCACGTCAACGGCAGCCAGCTCGACGACCACGAGCTGATCGAGTTCGCCGCCAAGGGCATGCTGCAGGGCCTCGACCCGCACAGCACCTTCTTCACCAGCGACGAGTTCCGGAAGTTCTTCTTCGACCTGCACCCGGAGTACGGCGGCATCGGCGCGTTCGTGAACTTCGACCAGGACAACGACTTCTCGATCATCCGGCCGATCTACTCGGGCCCGGCCTATCGCGCCGGGCTGCGCTCGGGCGACAAGATCCTCGAGGTCGAGGGCTGGGAGACCGCGGGTCACACCAGCGAGGACATCATCGCCCGCCTGAAGGGCCGCCCCGACACGCCGGTGGTGCTCAAGGTGTTCCGTCCGGGCTGGCAGGAGCCGGAGACCATGACGATCGTGCGGCAGCAGATCCACGTGCCGTCGGTCAACGCGACGATGCTGCCGGGCGACGTCGGCTACATCGAGCTGGTGACGTTCGGCTCGGCCACCGCCGAGGAGCTCGATCAGGCCCTGACCGGGCTGATGCAGAAGGGCGCGATCGGCGTCGTGCTCGACGTGCGCAACAACACGGGCGGGTTCCTGACGCAGGCACGCGAGGTCGTCGAGAAGTTCGTCGAAGGCCGCAAGATGGTGGTCTACACCGAGGGGCCGCGCGAGCCGCGCCGCGAGTACCGCACCCGCGACAACGCGATCTGCAACCTGCCGATGGCGGTGCTGACCAACAACTTCTCGGCGTCCGCCAGCGAGATCACCGCCGGCGCGCTGCAGGACCTGGGGCGCGCCGTGATCGTCGGCGAGCGCACGTTCGGCAAGGGCACCGTCCAGAACATGATGTCGCTGGCCACCGACCCCGGCGAGCGCTTCGACGACCTCAACCAGGACGGCTCCTGGCAGGAGGGCGAGCCGTACGAGGACACCAACGGCAACGGCAAGTTCGACGTCGGCGCCCACATCAAGCTGACGGTCGCGAAGTACTACCTGCCGAGCGGCCGCACCCCGCACCGCGAGTTCGACAAGGAGGGCAAGATCGTCGATCCGGGCTGGGGCGTGACCCCCGACTTCAAGATCGACCTGCTCGAGAACAAGCCCGAGGACGCGTGGAAGAACGCGGCGGTGTTCGGCCTGCTCAAGAAGAACGTGTTCCGCACCTACGTGAAGGAGCACATGGCCGGGCACGAGGAGCTGTTCCGCCAGCTCGCCGAGGGCGACGACGGGGACCCGCAGCGTTACCCGGACTTCGACGGCTGGTACGAGAGCCTCGAGACCAAGCTCACCAAGGACGACGTCCGTCGCTGGCTGCGCTACGAGGTGCGCGACGCGGTGAGCGACCTGCGCGGCGCGGTCTACCCCGGCCAGCGCGCGCTCGGCGACCCGCAGGAGGACGCCCAGCTCCAGGAGGCGGTGCGGCAGCTGCTGTCGAAGTCCGGCAAGGACATCCGGCAGGTCGCGGCCTACGCGCACGTGCTGAAGATCCCGTTCGACGACGACAAGAAGACGTCGCAGAAGTGAGCGATCCCGGGCCCCGGGTCGGACCCGGGGCCCCCGCGCGCGACCGATGCGGTCAGCGACCGCCGTCGTCGTCGTCGTCGCCGCCGTCGTCGTCCGTCCCGCCGCCACCGGCGCCCTCCGCACCGGGCTGCAGTGTGGCCACCGCCACGCCCACGGTCTCGGGCAGCTTGTTGGCGCCGTCGTAGATCCGGACGAATCGCCGCGCCGCGTCGCCGTCGACGTCGCGCAGGGCGTCGACCCACTCGGGCGGGATGGTCTGGTAGTGCAGCCACGCGACGACCTGCAGCGCGCCCCGCCCGCGCTGCGGCAGCGCGATGCGGTAGGCCACGGTGTCGCCGCCGGCGACGAAGTCGAAGTCGCGGCTGGTGCCGACGGGCGCCGTCTCCTCCGGATGCGGGCCGTCGCGACGCCAGCCGCGCGGCAGGAGCCGGGTGTCCTTGAGCTTGCCGGCCATCTTCGTCAGGTAGGTCGTCGGCTGGCCGTCGGGGTCGTGCGCGACCATCTCGTAGATCGGCACGTCCTCCGGGCGCTCGACCAACGTCACGTGCGGCAGCCCCAGCTCGGGGCCGACGCCCAGCAGGCGACCGTCCGTGTCGAAGGCGCCGCTCTCGAACATCACGTTGCGGCCGCGCCGCACCTGCACGTGCAGCCACGCGCGGCGGGCCGGATAGCCCGTCGGGAACTTGTGACCGGTCTTGTTCTGCACCTGCACGTCGAACGTCAGCGCGCCGTCCTGCAGCGCGAGGTCGTGGATCGTGACGTCGGCGGTCGCCTCGTACAGCTGTCGCCGCGTCGCCGCCGCCATCCGCGCCAGGTCCTCCGACGGCGCCTGCACCGCCAGCTCGTCGCGGTGGATCCGCAGCAGGTCCAGCATGAACGCGTTGCCGCCGACGAACGCGTGCGCGCGGTAGCCGTCGCGAACCGGGATCACGAAGTCGCGGCCGCCCGGGTTGCGGGCGATGCGGGTCGCCGCCGAGGGCGGCATGTGGCACTCCTGACAGGATCTCGCTGCGTCACCGCCGCCGCCCTCCACCTCGGTGCTGAATTCGCTGTTGCGCCATTCGAGGTACGGTGTCTGCTCCGGGAACTGGCCGCCGGTGTGGTCGGTGAACAGCGTGTGGCACGTCGCGCACAGCCCCGATTCGCGGATGTGCATGCCCTGCGTCGGCGTGTAGAGCAGCATGTTCTCCATCGGGCCGGTGGCCGGATCGGCGAACGGCCCGAAGATCCGGCGCTTCCGCCCGATCACCGGCTGGCCCGAGAACGTGCGCTCCTCGCCGAGCCCCTCGGCGCTGATCTGGTGGCACACCGTGCACGAGACGCCGTCGTGCGCGTACTCCTCGTCCTGCACGTCGGCCAGCCGCGGCGGCGGCGCGTCGTACATCGTGCGCTGATGGTGCGCCATCGGCGTGTGGCAGCGCAGGCAGAGCTCCTGCGCGGCCTCGTAGCCCACGGACTCCTTCTCGATCTGGGCGCGGAAGTACGGGTCGCGGAAGCTGTTCGCCATCATGGTCGCGCGCCACAGCCGGTGCGGCGACACGTCCTCACCCAGCGCCGACCGCATCGCATGCGACTCGCGCGCGGCGGAGTGACACACCGCGCAGTCGCGCGACAGACGGAAGTGGTTGCGCGGCGCCTGGGCGGCGACGCTCGACGCCAGCGCGCACAGGGCCGCGGCGACGAGGACCGGGAGGGAGAGCGGGACGTGGTGGCGACGCACCCGGGCAGCGTAGGCGTTCGCCGGCCGAACGCGAGCCGCGGCGGCCCGGCCCGCGTCCGGTCCCGCTCAGCGGCGGCCCGTCGAGTCCGCGGCCGTACCGCCGGCGGACGTCGGTCGGCAGAGCGACTGCATGGGCGGCAGGTCCGTCCGCAGATCGAACGCCGGGTCGTTCGCCCGGTCGTGGCACGTCGTGCAGATCTGCCGGATCACGCACTCCTCGCAGCGCGCACCGAGCCCGACGATCGCCGCGCGGGCGCCGCCGGACGCGACGTGCCGCTGGCCGGGGCCGTGGCACGACTCGCACTGGACGCCGCCGGCGACGGGGTCGTGGAGCGCCGCCGTGGCGCCCGGGGCCCAGGAGCGCTCGACCCCCGTCACATGGCACCGCGTGCAGGCGGCATCGCCGCCGCGGTCCGCCAGCGACGCCGCCGCGCGCGCGTGCGCCGACCCGGCCCAGCGCGCGTACTGCTCCGCATGGCACTGCCGGCACGCCGCCGCACCGGCGTAGGCGCCGTCGGGCTCCAGCAGCTGCTGGCGCTGCGCCTGGCGCGCCGCGGCGAGCCGTTCCTGCTGCGCCGGCCCCGCGGTCAGCAGGTCGCTGCGGTGGCGCACCAGGTCCACGAAGCGCGGGAAGTCGAAGCCCAGCGAGTGTTCCTCGTCGTGGCACCCCGTGCAGGTCGCCGCCGTGATCGGCGTCCGCGGTACGGGCGTCCCGTCCGCGGCCACGGCGTGCGGGCCGCCGGGCTGATGGCAGGTCTCGCACTGCACGGAGGCCAGCAGGTCGGCGCGGGCGCCGCCGTCAGCGTCGTAGCCCCCGGGGGCGCCCCAGCCGACCACGTGACAGCGCACGCACTTGCCGTCCTCGGCCTTGCCGATCGCCTGCAGGCTGCGCATCGCGTGCGCGTGGCCGCTCGCCAGCCAGTCGAAGTACTGGCGCTCGTGGCACACCATGCAGCGGCGGACGCCGCTCGGCCCGTTGGCCTTCAGGATCGGCGGGTTCGGCCGGCCCAGCAGCATGCGCAGCTCCATGCGGTACAGGGCGGGCTGCTCCTCGTCGTAGGTCGTGTGGCGGAAGCGGATCCGACCCGCGGCGTCCACCACGAACGTGTCGGGCACCAGCCCGCGGTACCGGAGCTGCCGCCGCAGCGCGCCGCCGCGGTCGCCGTGCACCGCGAACGGCAGTCCGCGCTCGCGGCGCAGCTGCTCGGGGTCGCCGTCCTCGTCGACGAGCACGACGACGAACGGCGGCGCCGCGGCGCCGAACTCGCGGTGCAACGCGGCGAACAGCTCGAGCTGCGCCTTGCAGCGGTCGCAGCCGGCGGCCACGAAGGTCAGCACGTAGGGCGCGCCCTGCAGCGACGAGCTGCCGACCCCGGTGCCGGCGACCTCGAACTCGGGCATCCGCGGCAGCGGCAGGGTCAGCGGGTCGTTGTCGAGCGCGAACTCGAGGCCGACCGAGCGGCGCAGCAGGTTGGTGTAGAGCGCCGCCGGGGTCGGGCTGCCGCGCTCGGGGAAGCCGGGCAGTCCGCCGAGGAAGCGGCCGCCCTCGGCGAAGCAGAACACGTGCGGCATGCCGGTCGGCTGGTAGCGCTGCTGCAGCGAGCCGTCGTCGATCAACACCGGCAGCGTGAGCTCGTGCGCGGCAAGCAGGGCGTCGAGGTCGTGCCGCCGACGTCCGTCGATGCACACGGCGATCACCGCGAGGTTGCCCAGGTGCCGCTCCTCGTGCAGCTGCTGGTAGCAGCGCAGGCATTCGGCCAGGCCCGCCATGCGCTGCGAGAAGAACGCCACCACCACCGTCCGGTCCTGGACCGTCGCCCAGTCGAAGGTCGCGGCGTCCTGCGCCCGGCTCGGGGGCGGCGGCGGGTGGCGGTGCCCGGCGGGGGCCTGGGTCGGAGAGGGCACGGTCTGCCCCCCAGCGTTCGCTGCGGCGGCGCGCGCCTCGCCGCCACAGGCGGACCAGGCCACCACCAGCACGGACCACAGCACCGCCAGCAGCACGATCGATGCGCGGCTCATCGCGGTTCGCACCAATCGGAGCAGGGCACCACCGTCATCGACTCCGGGTCGACGCGGACGACCTGGGCGCCGCGGACGCCGACGTGGCGCCCGCCGGAGAACGTCACCGGCGCGAACAGGCCGGCCGGCAGCTGGTGCAGCGCGCCGAGCTCCTGCGCGAGCCGATCGCGGGAGGCGCGCGTGCCGCACCGCTTCAACGCCTCGGCCAGCACGATGCCGCCGGCCATCGCGGCCACCCGCTGCGGGACGGCGCGCTCCGGCAGCCCATGCCCGCGCAGGAAGTCCTGGAACGCGGCGACCGTCGGCGAGGCGGCCGCGGGCAGCGGCACCGGCAGCAGCAACCGCAGCCGTTCGAGCAGCGCCGCCGACACCTGCCGCAAGGAGCCGGCCGGCAGCCGATGCGTGCAGTAGACGGCGCGCGGCAGCGGCCCGCGCCCCAGCTCTTGCAGCGCCTGCAGCTTGGTCTCGGCGGCGCCGGCCAGCAGCACCGTGTGCGCCGCGAGCGCCTCGCCGAGTTCCGCCAACTCGCTGCGCGTCAGCGCGCGCAGCGCGGCGCCCTCGACTCCGCCGATCTGCGCGGCGACGCGCTGTCGCAGTGCGGCCCGCAAGTCGTCGTCGACGCCGTCGGGCAGCAACAGCACGAACTGCGGCGCCGGCAGCTGCAGGACGTGGGCCGTGTGGTCGACGCCGACGCACAGCTGCTCCGCCTGGCTCGGGTGCAGGTGCCAGGTGCGCGGCTGCGGCGGCGGATCGACCAGCGGCTCCTCGCCCCCCAGCACCAGCAGCGGCACCTCGCCGTGCGGCAGGTCCGCGTCGTCGCGCACGGCGATCAGTGACAGCGGCCCGTCGTCGGGTGCGGCGGCGAGGGTCGCGTCCCAGTCCGGGGTGGTCCGCTCGACCAGGGTGAGCTCGCGGCCGTAGATGCCGCCGCGTGCGTTGGCCTCCTTCGCGAACGCGCGCAGCGTCTCGACCATCGCGGCGGTCGCGGTGTCCGCGGCGTCGTCGACGACGATACCCAGGACGCAGCGCGTCGCGGTCACGCCGGCCAGCTGCTGGTTGCCGAGGGTCGCCAGGTAGGTCAGAAGGTCGTCGAGGTCGCGGTCGGAGATCTCGAAGCGCGGCATCACGACGTTCAGCCGGTTGCCGCCCGCGTCGATGCCGTGGCGGATCGCGCGGGCCAGCAGCGCGCGGTCGTAGGCCGGACGCGACCTCGTCGAGCCGGCGCCGGCGTGCGCGGGCGAGCCGAGCCGGTGCGCCTGGATGCCGGGGATGTCGACGCCGGCCTCGAGCGACGGCAGACCGTCCTCGCCGTGGCACTGCGCGCAGGCGTAGCGCCTGGCCGGGAACCGCCGGTCCCGGTCGCCGAGCAGCGGCAGGTAGACGCCGAGCTCGTCCCCCGACGGGCTGGTGCCGGCGTGGTAGATCTGCCGGCCGCGCGCCGCCGGATCGCGTGCCGCCGCCGCCGCGTCGTCACCGCAGCCGCCGAGGAGCACGAGGCCCAGCGTCGCCACCAGGGCCCGCCAGCCGCGAGGCATCGTCAGGCCAGCCATGATCACAGCCCCACGAGCCGCTCCACGACCGCGGACGGGCTGGTGAAGCCGGACTGGTACATCCACTTCCCGGTGGGCTCGTTGCCGAGCACGAACAGCGCCGTGTGTTCCTCCTTCTTGCGCGTCCACACGCCGAAGGCCTTGAGCACGCTGGTCACCGCGGTCGGGTCGCCGGTCAGGAAGTACCAGCCGTCGCGGGCGCCGAAGTCGGCCGCGAACGCGGCCATCCGGCGCGGCGTGTCGTGCGCCGGATCGACGCTGATCGACAACAGCACGACGTCGTCGCCGAGGCGGTCGCCGAGCTGCTCCTGCACGCCCTGGAACACGGACTGCAGCGTCGGGCACACCGTGGTGCAGGTCGTGAACACGAAGTCGATCGCGACGCGCTTGCCGGCGATCAGGTCGCCCAGCAGGCGCACCGGCCGACCGCGCTGGTCCAGCAGCGTGACGTCCGGGATGCGCACGCGATCGCGGGCGCCGTCCTGGCCGTCCGCGGGCGACGCGACGACCGGCGCGGCTGCGACCTTCGCCGCGGCCGCGGCTTCGGCGGCGTCGGCGTCGCAGCAGGAGCCGGCGGCGGCTTCGGCGCCGCACGCGGCGAGCAGCAGCGGCAGCGACCAAGGGAAGCGGAGGTGGCGGCGAGAGGCTCGAGCCGGGTGAGGATCAGGGTGCATGTCAGCGTCCTTCGGTGTGCGGCGACCGGGCGGACTCGGGAGACGGGGTCGCCTGGGGCGTAGCGGTCGGAGCGATCCGGCCCTCGACGTCGTCGCTGGCCTCCACGTCCATCGGCCGGTGGGTCGCGTACGACAGGCGGTGCTGTGGGCACTGGACGCGCACGCGATACGGTCCCTTCTCGGGCAGGGTCAGCGGCACCTCGTAGGTGCCGTCGGCCGCGGTGCGCGCCGGCAGGCGGACCTGCCAGTTGCCGTAGCGAGCGTGCACGAGCACGTGCACGTCGGCGCAGTCGGCCAGTTGTGCGTCGGTGGCCTCGTCGTGCAGGCGGAACCGGAACCGGCCCTCCCGGCCCACCGGCAGCGCGACCGCGCCGTCGACCGGCCTCGGCACGGCGGCCGGGCGCATCCGTTCGCGGGCCGCGATCGCCGCCGGATCCTCCTCCACGGCGAACTCGAAGCGGCCGAAGAACTGGCTCGGCTGCGGCAGGTAGGTGTAGAGATCGACGGTGCCCAGCTGTTCGAGCGGGGCGATGGTCGTGTAGACGCCGGGAGCCGCCTCGCGCAGGCTGCGGTCCACCACCGCCAGCGCCACCGGGACCCGACTGTGGTTCTGGTAGGCGCCCATCGGCGCGTTCATGCCTTCGGCGTAGTAGTAGACCTGCTTCTCCTCCGGCGCCGCGACCAGCGCCGACATGCGGTCGGGGGCGGTCACCACCAGGTCCCCGCGCACCTCCAGCGGCGCCGTGGGGTCGCGCTGCGCGACCGGGATCCGCATCGTGGCGATCGACTGCGGGTCGGCGAGGCCCGCCAGCGGGACCAGCGTCAGCTCGTGCGAGCCGGCGCAGAACACGAACGCGAACTGATCGGTCGTGTCGAGCTGACACGGCTCGGCGCCGGTGGGGATCGCGCGCGCCGGGGCGCGGACCGCCGCGTCGAGCACGTGCAACCGGCCGGCGGCGCGTTCGGCGGCGAGCAGGAACCTGCCGCCCAGCACGGCCCAGAGCGGGCCGGAGCCGGCCGGCAGGGGCTGCTGCGCGGGCGCCGCGGTGCCGTCCACGCGGACGGCGAACATGCGACCGTCGGCCGCGAGCACGTGCAGCTCCTGCGCCGTGTCGGACCAGGCGAGTCCGGTGAGCGGCGTGTCGCAGCGCAGCAGTTGGCGCACGCCGCCGTCGACGGTGGCGACGGCCAGCACCTCGCCGGTCTCGCGCGCCGCCGCGAACGTCCACTGACCCTCGGCGTCGAACGCCAGCATCTTCGGGCCCGGACCGACGCGTACGCTGGTCCCCGCGGCGCCGGTGCGACCGTCGATCGCGTGGATCGACGGGCCGCGCGCGTCGGCGGCCCAGACCGTGCCCGTGATGGGCTGCACCTCGAGCTGGGTCGGAGCCTCTCCCAGCAGCAGGGAGTCGCGCAACGTCATCCCGGCGGTGTCGACGACGGCGACCTCACCGCGCTCGGGCAACGCCAGGAACATCAGCAGGTCGTCGGGTCCGAGCGCCAAGTCGGTCCCCTGGCACGGCAGCTCGATCACCTGCTTCATGCGCGTGCGCGAGAAGTCGAGCAGCGGGTCGATCAGGGTCAGGGTGCGGTCGGTGTTCAGGGTGGCGTAGAACCACGAGTTGAGGTTCGTCGTGCCGTTGGCCTCCAGGCCCGACGACACCAGCTTGCGGACGATGGTGCGAACGGCCTCGGCGTCGGGAGCCGGGGTGTCGACGGTCGGTCGGCTGAGCATCCACGCGCCGAGCTTCAGGCCGCGGATCGGCTGGCCGGTCTCGGTGTCGGTGACGTGCAGCGTGACCCGCGCCGTGTCCCCGCGTCGCAGCGGGCGCGGCGGGTCGGGCGGGGCATACGGTTCGATCGCACACGCGATGCGGATGCCGTCCTGCTCCAGCGCGTTGCCTCCGGACGTCGCGGCCGGCCCCTCGCGGGCGGCGGCGTGACCGTCGTCCCCGCAGCCGGTCAGCAGCAGCGGCGTCAGCACCAGCGAGAATCGGGCGAGCGTGAGGGCGAGGCGCGAGCGAACGAACATGGGATTCCTGGGCGGAGGTACGTGCGAGGGCGGGAACGACACGGGTGCGGCGCCCCGCCCGCCGGCGCGCCGGCGAGGGCGCGCGGGCGGGCGGGACGGCCGCGGGCGGCGAGCCGCCGGCCTACTGGCCGGTCGGGCCGCCGCTGACCTGCTGCATCAGGGGATCGGGCGGCATCGGCGTCCAGCCGACCCGCATCAGGCCCCACAGGCCCTGGGAGAACTGGTACGACGCGCACTCGCGCCACAGGAAGTCGCCGCGGACCCGCTCCGGTCCGCCTGCGCCCTGCGCGAAGTGCAGGTTCCAGTTGCCGCCGATCGTGTGCCCCTGCTGCTGGCCGATGATCGGCGACAGCGGGTTGTCGCGCTCGTCGTGCCAGTTGTGGCCCGCGACCGCGAACGTGTGGCCGCGCGCGCGACCGGCCGGCTCGGTCAGGCGGAACACCACCTGCTGGCCGGTGCCGACGTTCAGGATCGGCACATCCGGGTTGCTGCCGGACAGCACGTGGCTCAGGTCCACGTTGTTGAGGTCGTCCGGATCGAGGAACTGGTTGCCCAGCTGGGCCCAGAACGGAATCGTCCGGTAGTTGAAGGCCTTCTCACCGGTGTCCTCCGGGTCGTCGCTGACGTCGGGCAGCGGCGCCCCTTCGTGCCAGTGGTTGAGGCCGTCCTGTTGCACCACGACGTACTCGTGGTACGGATCGCCCGACGGCGGGTAGACCACCGCCTGGACGCCGGTGTAGGCGACCCGGATCTGGTCGGCGATCGTGCCGTCGTTCGGCTCGTACCAGCGCGAGTCGTGCGGCTCGACGACGAGCGCGCCCACCAGTCCCTGCGACGCCTGCTTGATGACGTCGCCGAACGAGCGGATCGCGCACACGCCGAACTCCTCATTGCGCGGCGTCACGTTGCCGGCGTCGTCCATGGTCATCGTCCCGCACCAGTACTTGAACTGGCCCGTGGCGCCGGGCGCGACCAGGCGGTTGGCGTTGCGGCCGACGTACGAACCGTCGCCGCCGGGGCCCGCCGCGTCGGCGTAGACCATGTCGATGCTCCAGCCGACCGAGTTGCCGACCTTCATACCGTGGACGTTGAGGTCGACGATCGGCGGCATCCGCGCGTCGCTGTCCGGGTTGTCCGGCACCAGCGCCGGCAGCCGGTTGGTCAGGTTGACCACCAGACAGTCCCCCGCGTTGGCGCGGAGGATCAGCGGCTCGAGGCGGCCCGTGTAGTTGCCGGCCGGATCGAGGTCCTCGTTGCGGACGAACAGGATGCCCGTCTCGTCGTGGATGCGCCGCATCTCGTTGTAGACGATGCCGGCGGAGGCGCCGACGTCGGTGGCCCGCAGCGCGGTGATGTTGTAGGTGCGGACCGGCGCGCCGGTCGGGCACGGCCAGCTGGAGCCGGCCGTGCCGAACTGGGCGTCGAAGGCCGCGACGTTGGTCGTCTGCGGCGACTGCCCGGGGAGCGGCTGCGGCAACGTCTCACCCACCTCCGCGAGCACGCCGGGCTGCTTGAAGATGCGCAGCAGGCCCCAGACGCCGTTCCACATGCCGTCCTCGGACCGGTCGGTCCAGATCATGTCGGTGCGGCGCCAGTTCGCGCGCGGGTTGCGCGCCAGCGCGTCGAAGTCCATCTCGAAGTGCTCCGAGATGCCGATGTGCTGGGTGTTGGTGTAGCCCGAGTTCGGCACCGAGACCTCGCGCTGCCAGAGCGTCCGGTTGATGTCGAAGGCGTGGCTCTCCTCGTGCGCGCCCTGGATGAGACGCACCTGGATGTCGTCGCCCTGGTAGGCGGTCATCAGCGGCGTCACCGGGTCGCGGCCGTGGACCGCGGTGCTGAACACGTTGGCCATCTCGCCCTGCGGGCCGTTCTTGACCTGGTTGGTGAACCGGCTGCCGTTCGGCGGGATGTCGCCGATGCGCAGCGGGATCGGGTCGTTGCGGTAGTTCATCAGGAACGTCCCGGGGTCGGCGGCGGAGACCGCCTCGGGCGTGAACCGTTCGCCGTTGGGGCCGGCGAAGATCGGGCCCGCCCACCCGGGGTCACCGGGAACCGGGTCGCCGTCCTCGGGACCCGGCGGGTTGATCGGGTTGCCGCGCTCGTCGAGCACGATGGCGAAGTCCGCGACTGCGAGGCAGAACTCGCGGATCGGGCCATCGGAGGTGCGGATGTCGGCGCGCCAGCTGGTGGGGCCGCCATCGGAGTCGCGCGTGCCCAGCTGCTGGCCGGTCAGCGAGTTCCACCAGGTCGAGCCCTCGGGCTCCACCACCAGCGCCGAGTAGTAGCCGTGCTGCTGGATCGTCGACGGGCCGAAGTGGTCGTGCGTGAACACGGTCCGGATCGTCCGGTCCTCGCCCACGCCGTTGAGCAGCGGATCGGCCCACCAGCGCTGCGTCGAGGTCTGCAGCTCGCCGGAGCCGGTCGCCGCCGGGTGCCCGCCCGTGTGGTTCATGGCCGCCAGACGCTCGGCGATCTCGTGGCTGGCGAACGTGCCGTCCTCGTAGTTCCAGCCGTTGCCGGAGCCGTCGGACGAGGTCACGTCGAACTTCACCAGGTGGATGTGCTGGCCGATCGTGTCGGTCGGCGTCTCGACCTGGAACGCGTCGCGCGTCGTCAGGTGGCGGGCCTTGTTGGTGTGGTAGAAGGTGATGCAGTCCTTCGAGTTGGCCCGGAAGAACAGCGGCTCGGTCGGCCGCGTGCCGTTCTCGGTCGCCGTCACGTCGTCGTCGAGCACGACGATGCGCGACTGCGGGTCGTGCCAACCGGTGTTGTTCACGACGAGGTCGAGGTCGAGCGCGGTGGCGCGGTACGTGCGCTCCGGCGAGCCCGGCGGGCACGGGTTGGCGTACGGCGCGCCCGGCGCCGGGTCGAGGCCGTTGACCTCGAACGCGACCTGTGACAGCGACGTCAGGTAGTCGCTCGGCATGGGATCGGCCGTCGGGTCGCTCCAGAGGATCGACCGCACCGCGCCGAACTCGGGATTGGTGGGGTTCGGCAGGTCGCGGCTCGCGTGGAACCGCATCGCGTTCTGCTCGAGGTCGGTGCCGTCCTGCGGCAGGACCACGTAGTTGTCGGTGACGGTCGTGAAGTCGATGCTGCCGCCGGGCGGCACCACGAGGCCGTTGGGCATGCTGCCGGGCACCCACTCCTGGACGAAATCGAGCCCGGGCGTCGTCTGCCCGCGGAGCGCGACGTGGCGCGGCAGGCCAGCGTCGTTGGCGAGGTCGAGCGGCGGCTGCGGCGGCCGGTGGCCGGGCTTGAACCGACCCGGGAAGCCGGCGACCGGGAACTCACCGGCGGCACCCGGGATGAAGAACGGATAGCCCGGCAGCGCGTCGGTCGGCAGCAGCGGCAGCGGCTGTCCGGGGATCGGAGCCACGCGCGGGATCGGCGTGCCGTCGGGCAGCAGGCGGGTGCCGTCCTCGTACACGTCGTGCACGCGCCAGAGGCCCCACATGCCCTGGGCGAAGTGCGGGTACAGGTGGCAGTGGAAGATCGAGTCGCCGACGGTGTAGTTGCGGTTGCCGCTGCCGCCGTAGGCGATGTCGTAGGTGAACGACGCCGCCGGGCCGATCGCCTGCGAGTCCAGATAGGTCGAGTTCTGGTCCTTCGGCGTGTAGACCCACTGGTGCGCGTGCAGGTGGAAGACGTGCGTCTCCTTCGGGCCCGCGTGGATGTTGCGGATCTTGACGCGGTCGCCCATGTAGCTGTGCCACACGTTCGACGGGTCGTCGGGGTAGTGCGGCAGCAGCGCCGGGTCGCCGTTGGCCCACGAGGTCAGGAACGCCTCCTCGTAGCGGCAGTCGGGTGCGCACAGCGCATCGAGCACGATCTGCCCGATGCCGGAGATGCCGTAGTTGATCCCGAAGGCGTCGCGCACGCTGTGCAGCCAGAACTCGTCGTCGAGGCGCGGGTTCGCGTGCTCGGTGTGCGCCTCGTCGTGGAAGATCACGACGAACTCGCGGAACGGCCCGGCGCTCATGAAGTGCGCCGGCGGCATCTGCTCCTCGAACCCGTGCACGATCGCGTACGCGGTGCCCGAGTTGATCGAGTTGTCGTCGTCCAGGAGCGGCCGGCCACTGACGCTGTGGCGCCAGATCGAGCCCGCCGGCTCCACGACCACCGCGCCGAACAGGCCGTGCGACATCGAGCCGCCGTCGCCCTCGCCGCCGGCCAGCGCGCCGAGGCTCTGGGCCAGGTGGGCGCCCTCGTTCTCGGCGATGAACGTGTAGACCTTGGTGTCGCCCGGCTGCGCCAGCGCGTCGGCGTTGTTGCCGATGTTGCCCGCCTGCGACTGGATGTCGAGCAGCGACATGCCGACGACGTGGAACGACGCCGAGCGCGTCCGCGGCGTCGACTGCCCGGGGTCGTTGGGATCGACGAAGTACTGCGTCGGGTCCAGCAGGTTGGTGAAGGTCACCTGCAGGCAGTCGCCTTCGTTGACGCGCAGCACCAGCGGCCGCGGTCGCAGATCGTCGCGCAGGCGCACCCGCCCCGCGACCAGCTGCGGCGGATCGACCGGCGGCCACGGCTGCGGCCCGGTCGAGACCACGTCGCGCCGGAGCGCGTACATCATCCCGTGCGGGTCGAGGCTGCCGAACTTGTTCCAGACGATCGGCGTGTCGAAGGCGACGACGTCGGCCGTCACGGTGTTGGCGCAGGGGCGCGGCGGCGGGCCGTCACCGCCGGGTTCGCCGCCGTTGGCGGCGAGCGCCGAGGAGAGCATCAGCAGCGCCGCGATGGGCGCCGCGTGTCGTTGGGATCGTGGACCTTGTGGGTCGGACGTCATGGAGAGCACCTCGCTGTAGGAGAGCAGTCGAAGTGGAGTTCGCTCGCGCGAAGGGCGTCGTGGTGCGGCGCCCCGTTCGCTGCCTTGCATGGGGAAGAGCGTTCTCCGGCCGACGACGCCGTGCGACGCACGGGTCCCGACCTTCGCGCCGGACCCTAGCGACGCGCGCGGATCGCACATGTGGGCCGAACTGCCCCGGGTGCTTAAACGGCGGTGCACGCGAGCGGCGACGCGTTGCGCGTGGTGAACGACTTGCGGGCTTAAGCACGCGAACGCGAACGTCGCCAAAAAAGATTCCTGCAACTCGCGTCTCGTCTCCTGTACTCCGCGCGGTCGTCGCCGCACCTGGACGACCCGCGTGGGTCGTGCTCACATCGCGCCATGAACGCGCGCGCACTCACGCTGCTCGGACTCGCCGTCGCCGCGTGCATCGGCGGCGCGGCGATGTGGTGGCAGGGGCGCGATCGCGCCGCGCTGCGGCCGTCGGAGGCCGATCTGCGCTCGTCCACCCCCGCGACAGGCGTGGCCGCCGCCGCGCGCGGCGCGGGCGCGCCCGCCGGCGCCGACCTGCGCACGGCGGTGGGCGCGCCGCGCGCCGTGCAGGTGCGCGGTCGCCTCGGCGACGCGGCGATCGAAGCCGCCCAGCTCGAATGGGACGGCGTCCGCGTCGAAGTCGACCGCGCTGCCGGTACGTTCTCGGTGGCGGCGCCGGCGGGAGGCGCGCACCGGCTGCGCGGCAGCTGGCGCGATGCGCGCGGCCTGCACCTCGTCGAGCGCGACGTGCACCTGCCCGAGGACGCGACCGACCACGACGTGGGTGCGCTCGCGACGGGCGCCGGGGCGACGGCGCAGCTCCGCGTGGTGCCGCGGATCGAGGGGGCAGCGGAGCTCGACGCGGCGGGTTTGGCAGCGCTCGGCCGCGGTCGGCAGCTGGCCCGCGTTGGCCTGCCGCACGGCGAATGGAGCCTGCAGTTCGGCGAGACGGTGACGCTGCACGGCGTGCCCGCGGGGGGGCTGCAGGTGCGCGTCGTCGACGCGCCCCCCAGCATGCGGGTGCGCCGCCGGCTGCTGCGATGGGACGGCCCGACGCAGGGGCGCGTCGACCCGGGCGGCGCGCTCGAGCTCGAGGTCTCCTACCTCGCGGACCGCTCCCTGGCCCTGGTGGCCCGCTGCGTCGATGCGCGCGCCGCCCGGGTCGTGGTGCGGTTGCCCGATCCCGGCACCGGCAGACCGGCGACGCTGCAGTTTCCGCTGACGGCCCAGGACGGGGTGATGCTCGCCACCGGCAAGGTGCCGTTCGGTCCGGGCGCGGGACCCGCGGTCCTGGTCGCCGAGGACGCCGAGGGAACCCGGCTCGCGTTCGCGCTGCTGCAGGTCCCGGCCGGCGCCGCCGCCGGGTCGCTGCACGTCGACCTCGCTCCGTTGCTGCCCGCGACCGGCGCCGGGGCCGAGCCCGGCGGCGTCGTGGTGCTGGCGCTCGCGGCGTGGCCCGAGCTGCCGCTGTGGCGCGCGCGCGCCGACGGGCGCGGCGACTACGCGATCCCCGACGCACCGGCCGATGCGGCGCTCGTGCAGGTGCGGCAGGAGCGGGCACCGCTGGCGCTGATCACCGCGCGGGACGGCGGTGGCCTGCACCTGCGACCGGGTCCGTGACCCGCCGCGGCCTTCAGCTGCCCGCGTCGCCCGCGCCCGCCGGTTGCTGCCGCGGCGGCAGGAACTCGCCCAGGTACTGCGGCAGCATCTTGCGCCACGTGACCCAGTCGTGGCGCCACTCGGTGCCCCACTCGTCGACGCGGTTGGGTACGCCGCGCGGCCCGAGCGCGCGCTCGACCTTCCAGCTCTGGTCCGGGTCCTCGTATTCGCCCTTGCCGTGCGTCAGCAGGACGAAGCGCTTCCGCAGCAGCTCGAGGTGACGGCCCTCGGGCAGTGACGGCACGAACTCGACCGGCGAGCTGTCGTGATAGTCCCGGGTGCGGCGCCCCTGCAGGAACTTGCTCATGTCGTAGGTGCCGCTCATGCAGATCGCGACGCGGAACAGGTCGGGATGTCGGCACAGCGCCGCCAGCGCGTTGAACGCGCCGATCGAGGCGCCGGCGGTGAACAGTTCGGCGCCGGGATCGTTGCAGTCGCGCCGGATCGCCGGCACCACCTCGCGCGCGATCGCCGCGTCGAAGCGGTTCTGCACGGCGGCCGCCTGCTCGAGCGAATCGCACTCCTGCAGCCAGGCCTGGCCGGCGATCGAGTCCACGCAGTAGGCCTTGAGGCGCAGGTCCTGGATGTAGTCGCCGATCGCCTCGATCATGTGGAAGCGCTCGGGCTCCTCGGCGTCACCGCCCGCCGTCGGGAACAGCAGCAACGGCTGCCCCATCACGCCGTAGCGCACCAGCGTGATCTCGCGACCGCCGAGCGCCGGCGACTTCCATGTGACCTTGTGCTTGCTCATGCTTCGCTCTCCGCCAGCTCGGCGCGGCCCTGCTGGACCTGCTGCCAGAACCGCTCGCTGAACTCGTCGACTTCGTGGGCCGGGAACACGTGGCCCACCTTGCGCCGGATCGCCTGCCGACAGCTGTCACCGCCGAGCCAGTCGACGGTGGCGGCGGTGACCGGCCGCAGCTGCTTGTCGCAGAACTCGGCGAAGCGCGCCGCGTCCATCCGCTCCCGCGCGATCGCGGCGTAGCGCCGCAGCTTCTCGCGGTAGGGCAGGTCCTCGCGGGCGATGGCGTAGAACGGCTCGAAGTCGAGCGTCCGTCGCATCTGCCGCTTCGTCGCGGCGGCGAACAGCGCCCAGCGCAGGTTGCTCAGCACGTACCACGGCCAGTGGAAGTGGATCGAGTTGACCTGGCTGTCGGGACAGGGATTGGCGAAGTCGATCGGCCAGAACTCGCCGTCGCGCCGCAGCGCCTCGCACGAGTTGAAGTCCCAGCCGAAGAACGCGTTGATGACCAGGCACGTGTCGGTCATCACCTGCTCGTCCTCGGCGGAGCAGAACCCGCGCTCCGGCAGGTAGCGCATGTGCAGCGGCTGCCCGGGGTCGTACTTCATCAGGCGCACCTGCGGGCCGATGCCGACCGCGCGCACGAACAGGTCGTATCCCGACACCGCGCGCTGCAGGTGCATCAGGTGCCGCTCGCTGTTGTCGTAGGCGCGGCGCAGGTCCTCCTCGGACTCCACCATGCTCACCCCCTGCCACCCGCCGCCGTCGTAGGGCTTCATGAACATCGGGAAGCCGAGTTCGCGGCCGATCGCCGGCAGGTCGAACAGCTTCGCGTACGACTGCAAGGTGAACTCGAGGTCGGGCTTCGGCTCGTAGTTCTTCTGCGGCACCATCACCGTCTCCGGGATCGGCATCCCGAGCGCCATCATCGCGCAGTACGTCGAGTGCTTCTCCCAGCTCTGCACCGACCACGGGTTGTTGTAGACGTACAGGCCGTCCATCAGCACCGCCTTCTTGATCCACTCGCGCCGGAGCGGCAGCCAGTGCGTCAGGCGGTCGACGACGACGTGGTACTTGCAGGGTGCGCGCAGGGAGAACGGTTCGAGCGGCATCCGCTCGCACTCGAACTTCACGGTGTCCTTGCCGACCTTCACGCTGAGCTTGCTGGCGGCGAGGATCTCCTCGAAGGCCAGCGGCCAGCAGATGTCGGCGCCGAGCGAGAGACCGAGGTAGCGGGTTTCGGTGGCCATGGCGAGGGGTCGGAACCATACCGACAGGCCGCGGCCCTGGCGAGCGCTGCCCGCGGCCACGCGCGCCGCGGTGCCGGGCGGCTACTCGTACACCATCCAGAGCGGCCCGGGGAACAGGAACGACAGCCCCTCCCGGAGGCGGTCCCGCCAGTTCTCCCAGTTGTGGCCGTCGTTCGCCTCGCGGAACCGGACCTGCATGCCGGTCTCCTGCAGCAGCGGCACCAGCGAGCGGTTGAAGTAGATCAGCGACTCGTACACGCCGCAGCTCAGGAACACCTGTTCCGCCGGCTTGCCCGGTGCCTTGCGGAACTCGTTGACGAAGGCCACCACGGGGTCGAACACCGGACCGCGGCCGTGGTCGCCGATCTCGGTGAACACGAACGAACCCGACTGCAGCAGCAGGCGGCCGAACACGCCGGGGTGGCGCCAGGCGGCGTGCAGGCTGGCCACGCCGCCGAAGCTGGCGCCGCACAGCCCGCGCGCGCCCGGGTGCCGCACGAGCGGATACGCCTCCTCCAGCTGCGGCAGCAGCTCGGTGGCGACGAAGTCGGCGTGGCGGTCGTCGGCGGCGTACTCGCGCATCCGGTCGGACGACTGGATCAGCGCGGCGATCATCGGCGGCAGCTCGAGCCGGTGGATCAGGTTGTCGAGCACCGTCTGCAGGTTGGTGAACGCCGCGTAGTCGAAGCCGTCGTGCACCACCAGCAGCGGGTAGCGGCGGGAGCGGCGGAAGCGCGCCGGCAGGTACACCTGGATCCTGCGGTCGCCGCCGAGCGCCTTGCTCGCGACGGTGAACTCCTCGAGCGAGCCCGGCCGCGCGTCGGGGTCCTCGACCGACCAGTCGGGCGGGCGATAGCCCTCGCCGTAGACCACCGAGTTCGAGCCGAACGGGTCGCGCGCGGTCTGCGGGTTCAGCGGGTCGCGGATCAGCACGCCGCGCCCGAAGTGCACGACGCCGAGCTTGTACTCCATGCGCGAACCGGGCGGCAGGTCGATCTGCAGCACGAACACGTCGGTGCCCGGGAGCCGGCGGAACGGCATGTCCGACGGCAGCCCGTGGATCCAGTGCTGCAGCGTGACCTCCTGGCCCTCGCCGCGGTAGACGAACGTGACGCTGCGCCCTTCGACGCGCGGGAAGGTGTGCGACGCGAGCACGCGCTCGAGCACCATCGGGCCGTGCAGCGCGGCCTCTTCGATCTCGCGCAGGATGCCGGTCACGATCCCTCCTCGCACGGCGCGCCGTCGACGGCGAGCATGCGCGCGCCCTGCTGCTGCTGCCAGCCGCGGCCGTCCCAGTCGATGCGGTTGCCGTCGTCGAGCAGGACGCACCGGTCCGGGGCGAACCGCCGCGCCATCAGCTGCAGCGCGCAGCGGTCGCGCAGGTCGAGGCGCCGGCGCGCGTGCGGCAGCGGCACCAGGCCGCGCAGGATGCCGAGCCCGGCCTCCATGACCTCGGTGTCGACGGCGCCGTGGTCGCGGTGGAACAGCACCACGCGTTCGCACAGGACCATCGCGCCGGCCGACCAGGCGACGATCGGGCGGTCGCCCCAGAGCCCCAGCAGGTCGAACAGCTGCAGGCGGTGCAGCAGCACGCCGACGTGGCCGCCGGCGATGCACAGGCACGCCGCGCCGTCGAGCATCCCGGCCAGCTCGCGCCGGTGCGCGGCGACCGCGTCGCGCTGCTGCGGTCGCCAGCGCTCGTCGAACTCGCCGTGGATCGCGGCCACCCGCGCCACGTGCTCGCGGTCCAGGGTCTGCACCATGGCGATCGCGGCCTCGCGCTCGGGATCGAGCAGCGCGCGGTCCCCGTCGCGGCGCAGCAGCTCGAGTGCGGCGGCGACCAGACCCTCGAGCCGCAGGCGGTACAGCTCCTGCACGCGGCGCAGGGTGTCGTGGCGCCGGCGCATCGCGTCGAGCAGCTCGGGGTCGCGCTCGAAGATGCGCTCGACCCGGCCCCAGATCTCCAGGTTCAGGATCGGCCGCGTCAGGTGCTCGCGGAACTCGGTGTCCTCCGGCTCGCGCTCCTCCCAGCCGGCCGAGACGAACGCGACCGGTCGCGTGTCCGGGCCGCACAGGTGCTGCACCGCCGGCCGCACCCGGGGCACGTGCCGCTGCGGTCCGAGGACGACCGCGCGGCGGCCTTCGGGGCGGTTGCTGGAGGGGCGGGGCACGGGAGCTGGATCATGCAGCGCGCCCGGTCGTCGCGCCATGCGCCATCCGTCGGCCCCGGCGCGGCGGCTCGCGTCAGTCGCGGCCGCTGATGCGATCGAGCTCGCGGCGGTGGCGCTCGGCGAACGTGGAGACGAAGTCGAAGCCGTCGAGGAAGTCGAGGCGCGAGTCGGTCGGGCGTCGGCTCAGCAGCTCGGCGTCGATCAGGTTGAAGACGATCTCGCCGAAGTCCTCGCTGCCGCGCACGCCCCACTGCTCGAACACCAGCGGCGCCATCGGGCCGAACTGCTCGGCGGCGAAGTCCTGGATGTAGTGCAGCAGCTCGCGGCCGCCGACGTGCCGGTCCTCACCGGTCAGCTGGTCCTTGCCCAGCTGCGACATCGTGAAGTCGAGCGCGTCGAGCACGAAGTAATAGGCGTTGCGCGAGAAGCGGCGGTCCCGCCGGCGCACGTCCTGGATGCGGTCCTCGAGAAGATCCTGCTCGGAAACTGCCATGGCAACGGTTCCTCCGGGGTCGACAGGCATGCCGAAGGGCATGCCTGTATCGGCCAATCGGGAACCGCCCTTGAGCGACGACGGGTCGACCAGACCCGGTGTCGTCGCGTACCCCCGTCGCAGCCTGGACCGGTCGCGCTACCGACGTCGGCTCCACTCGAGGAGGAGTCCGACCAATGCCTGCTCCGGCGGGATCTGCAGATCGAGATCCTGCTCGGCGCACAACACCAATGTCAGCAACGAAGTCCATGGCTCCGACGCGCGCAGGTTGTAGGAACCGCTCGCGTCGTCTGCAAGGGCGCGCATGTGCGTGCGAGCCGCCGCGCGCAGCCCGGCGAGGAACACGCGCGCGCACCGCTGCGCGTCGGCGGGCGCCTCGGCGAGGGACAGCACCGCGCGCGCGGTCGCGACCGCACGCAAGGGCTTGCTCCCGGTGACGATCGCCTGCACCAGATCGTGGAGCTGTACCGCCTGTTCGGTGCACGCGTCGAGGGCGCGGCCGAGGCAGCCGTCGGCGAGTGCAGTGGCGCGTTCGTGATGTGTTCCGGCCGTCGGCAGACGGCGGCGCAATTCCGCGGCGAGCAGCGCGGGCGCGAGCCGCTGCACGCCGAGACGCTCGCAGCGCGACCGGACGGTCGGCAGCAGCGCCTCGGGTCGCGAGGTCGGCAGCAGCACGAACGTGTCGACGCCGGGCTCCTCGAGCGTCTTGAGCAGCGCGTTCTGGCCCTCCTCGTTCAGGGCCGACGCCGGGTCGACGATGGCGACGCGCGCGCCGTTCTCGACGGCGTGCGGCAGCAGCGCGTCGAGCAGGTCGCGCACCGCGTCGACGCGGATCTCGCGCTTGCCGGGCTCGGGCGCGAGCAGGTGCAGGTCGGGGTGCTGCCCGCTGGCGACGCGGCGGCACGTGCGACAGAGGCCGCACGGTCCGTCGGGGTCGAGCTCGCTCGGGCAGAGCAACGCCGCCGCGAGCCAGCGCGCGACGACGCCCTTGCCCGTGCCGGGCGGTCCGCTGAGCACGACCGCGTGGTGCAGCGTGCGGCCGCGCGCGAGCCGCAGCAGCCGCTGCAGCGCGCGGCCCTGGCCCAGTGGCGCCTGCAGCGTCGCCGGTGCGGCGGGCGCGGGCGCGGCGTCGCTCGCCGCCGTCCTGCCGCCGGCCTTCGCGCCGCGCTTCATCGCAGCCATCGCTGCACCCGCCCGCGCAGGTCCTGTTGCACCGCGTCCGCTGCGCCGCGGGCGTCGACCAGCTCGACGATCGGGTCGCGGGCGGCGACGACGCGGTAGGCGTCGCGCACGCGCTGGTGGAACGCGTCGTCGCGCCCTTCGAAGCGATCGGCAGCGCGGGAGCTGCGGCGCGCCTTGGCCGTCTCGACGTCGACGTCGAGCACGTAGATCGCGTCCGGCAGCCACGGCCCGTGCGCGCGGCGGGTGACGTCGAGCACCCAGTCGAAGTCGACGCCGGGCGTCGCGGCCACGCACTGGTAGGCCAGCGTCGAGGCGTAGCAGCGCTCGGCGACCACGTCGTCGCCGCGGTGCAGCGCCGGCGCGACGACCCGCGCGACCAGTTCGGCGCGGGCCGCGGTGAACAGGAGCACCTCGCTCAGCGGCAGCAGCTCGCCGGTGGCGGCGTCGAGCAGCAGGGCGCGCAGCGCCTCGCCCACCGGCGTCGAGCCGGGTTCGCGCAGGTGGTGCACGGTGCGCCCCAGCTGGCGCAGGTGCCCGGTCAGCAGCTCGGCCTGCGTGCTCTTGCCGCCGCCGTCGGGACCGTCGAGCACCAGGTAGGCCATCGGGTGCCGCCTACAGCAGGCCCTCGACCAGGGCGCGCACCTGCGGTTTCTGCGCCATGTCCTGCGCCAGGGACCGCGTCATGTAGCTGACGGCTGCGCGCGTGCGGGCGCTCAGGAAGCGACCCACCTCGGCGCGGCTCAGGCCCTCCTGCACGCACAGGAACGCGAGCACCTTGCGCGCCAGGCTCAGCTGGCGACCCTGGCCCTTGCCGAGCAGATCGGCCGCGGTGACGTCGAGGCGCTCGCACACGCGGTCGCGCAGCCGCGCGAACGTGCGGGCCGGGTCGATCAGCTCGAGGTAGCGCCGCGGCAGACCGGCGTCGCGCGAGCGCGCCCACGCCGCGCGCAGCTCGGGGAAGGTGCCGTTGAGCCGCTGCGCCAGCCCTTCCACCGCGGTGGCGCGGCCGTTGCGCGACGGCGCGCCCTCGAGGGCGCGCAGGTAGCGCAGTCGGCCGACCGGTCCCGGCGGGTCGATCTTGGCGACGAAGCCGCCCATCATCGCCGCGCACAGCGCCTGGTCGAGGTCGCGGATCTCCTTCGGGTGCCAGCGCGAGGCCATCACGGTGGCCTTGCCGTCGACGTCGCGGCGGTCGAGGACCTGGCCGATGAAGGCCTGCAGGCGCGGTTTGTCCGCGATGCGGTGCAGCTCGTCGAGCACCAGCACCTTGGGCGCCAGCAGTTCGGCCTGCAGCTCCCGTACGCGGCCGTCGCGGTGCACGGCCTGGAACGCGCGCAGGAGGTCCGGCAGGGTGAACGTCACCGCGCCGGTGGCGTCGCGGAAGCTGCGCAGCAGGAAGGTCTTGCCGACGCCGCTCGGGCCGTGGAAGAAGAACCGCGTGCCCGGCAGCGGGCGGCCGCCGGCGAGGTTCTTGAGCACCAGCCAGGCGGTCTTGTTGGCGTCGTCGACGATCGGCTGCTGCGGCGACACCTCGAGCTGCTCGAGTTCCTGACCCTGGTGCGGGTCCTGCAGCTCGACCTGCACCGCGGTGCCGATCTCGCCCGACAGGATCTCCTGCAGCAGCGGCCGGAACAGGCGCTGGACCCGGTCCTTGACCATCCGGCTCTTGGCCTCGATGTAGACGACGCCGCGTTCGAGCAGCACCGGGCGGAGGTCGCCGAGCCAGGCGTCGTAGGCCGCGTCGCCGGCCGCCTTGCGCAGGCGGTCCTGGACGTTGCTCCAGCTCTGCTTCAGGAGTTCGAGCATGCCGTGTGGTGTGGATCGTCCGCCCGCCGAGCGGTACGGACCCCGTACGCTAGCCCCTGGTCAGCGCCCGCGCCACTCTTCGTCCAGGGCCTCGGCGGCGGCCGCAGCCTCGGTCCCGGGCAGCTCACGGCGCACCCGTTCGACCAGGGCGCGGGCCTCGGATTCCTGGTCCAGGGCCTTGCGCAACCGGGCGGCGCGCAGCCACAGCGCGCCGCGCGCCTCGCGCTCGCCCGGGTCGTCGAAGGCCGGTCGCTCGGCGTTGGGCGACAGGTACTCCCGGTCCAGCGCCGGTGCCACCGCCGCCGCCACCTCGAACTCGCGCGCCGCGTCGGCCCGCCGGTCGAGCGCCTCGTAGGCCTCGCCGAGCCGGACGTGCAGCTCGCGCCGGAACGGGTCGATCTGGTTGCACTCCTCGAGGTAGCGCGCCTCCTGCGCGCGGTTGCCGGCGGCGCGCTCGAAGCCGGCCAGCGTCCAGCGCGGCACGTACGCGCGCGCGGTGCGCCGGCAGTAGCTCTTCATCTCCATCAGCGCCATGTCGCGGCGGTCGGTGTCGCGGTAGAGCTTGGCCAGCAGCAGCTCGGGCGCGTTCTCCTGCTCGGTGCAGTTCGGCCAGCACGCCTTGGCGCGCTGGAACTGCTGCTCGGCGCCGTCGGCATCGCCGGCGGCCAGCAGCGCCCGGCCGTAGGCGATGCGGGAGTCGAAGTCCTCGGCGCCGGCCGCGAAGCCGCGCTGCCAGTGCGCCAGCGCGTCGGCCATCGCAGAGCGGCCCGCCAGCAGGCGGGCACGCACCAGCAGCGCCGGGCCGAAGTCGGGGTCGCGCTGCAGCGCCGCCGCGAGGTGCGGGCCGGCGTCGACCGGGTTGTCGCGCTGCAGGAACGCCCACGCGAGCGCGACCCGCGCGTCCAGGTCGTCGGGCGCGCGCGCGACCCGGACCTGCAGCTGCTGCAGCGCCGCCTCGTCCCAGCGCGGCACCAGCTTCATGCCGCGCAGCTTGTCCTGCTCGACGTAGCGCAGGAAGCGCTGGTCGAACTCGGCCGACGACATGCCGAGCGCCCGTTCGAACGCCGCCTCGGTCTCGAGGTCGTCGCCGTAGGCGCGCAGCAGCTCGATCGCCTTGTCGAAGCCGTGGTCGCGCGCGATCAGGTCGACGATCAGCCCGCCCTGGTAGTAGCCGAACAGGATGCGTTCGCCGCGGAACAGGCGGTTGAGCAGGTGCACCGGCGGGATGTCGCGGTTGTGGAACGCGTCGAACAGCTCGCGGTCCATGCCGCGTTCCCAGGCCTTGTTCCGCGCGCCCTCCTCGTGCACCGAGAAGCCCTCGGTCAGCCACCGCGGCACGCGGTGCTTGCTGAGCCCCAGCGTCAGCACGTGCGCGTATTCGTGCCAGACCGTCGCCTCCCACATGAAGTCCTGCTTGCGCAGGTCGGTGTCGCCCGGCGACACCAGCGTGATGAAGGGGCCGAAGCAGGCGCCGAGCGCGGTGAACCCGCGGTAGCCGATCGTGCGCACCGAGAAGTCGTCCCAGGTGTGGAACACCTCGACGGTGACCTGCTGCTCGGGGCGGAAGTCGTACTTCTTGCCGAGCACCTCCAGCGCCTCGAGGCAGATCGGCATCAGGTACTCCTGCAGCACCTGCTGGTCCTCGCGGTGGAAGTGCACCGCGAAGTGGTCGTCGCGGACCACGGTGTACTCCTCCTCGAGCAGCGCCTGCACCGCCAGCGCGTTGTTGCGCCACGGGTCGACGAAGCCGGGCTCCTGCGCCTTGGCGTGCAGCAGCAGCTCCTTCGCGCGCACGCCGTCACCGGTGTAGATCATCGCCTTGGCGAGGCCGTGCAGCGCCGGCACGTGGTCGGGGTCGACGGCCAGCGCCGCCTCGTAGAACGGCTTGCTGTCGGCGAACCGGTACAGCGCGACGAGGTGGTCGCCGAGGATGCGGTCGACGTCGGGCTGGCCGGAGTCCCCCGCCAGCGCGCGGTCGCGCAGCGCCTGGTACGAGTCGTGGTCGTGCAGCAGCCACGCCGCCGCGGCCCGGTGTGCGAGGGCGTCCTTGTCGCGCGGGTCGACCGCCAGCGCCTCGTCGAGGATCTCCGCGGCGTCGCGGTAGCGCCGGTCGTCGAGCACGCGCTCGCCGCGCAGCACCAGCGCCGGCACCGAGTTCGGGTTCTGCCGCAGCGCGCGGTCGAGGTAGCGCTCGGTCTTGCCGCCGTCGAGCTGGAAGTTGCTGCTCCGCAGCCGGTACAGCCACAGCAGCGCCTCCTCGACGTCGCCGTGCAGCTCGAGGACCTTCAGCAGGTCGCGTTCGCCGCTCGGGTAGTTGGCGGTCTCGCCGTACACCTGGAAGCGCAACACGCCGAGCGTGACGCGCGCGAGCTGCTGGTGCTCGACCAGCCCGACCGCGCGGATCAGCTCGTGGCTCGCGGCCTCCAGCTGTCGGGGCCCACCGAGCCGCCAGCGACAGCGCGCACGCCAGGCGATGCCGGCGGCGTCGCCCGGGATCGTCCGGGCGACGGCGGCGGCCCAGGTCGCCCGCGCGGCCTCGCGATGGCCCGCCGCCCACTGCGTCTCGCCGATCTGGTACAGCGCCTCGAAGTCGCCGTCGTCCCGATCGAGCCGTTGCTGCCACATCGCGACGGCTTCCTCGTACTTGCCGGTGGCGCGCAGCGCCCGGGCGTGCAGGCCGCGCACCGCCGCTGCCTCGCGGGTGCGCTCGGGCAGTTCGGCGATGCCGTCGAGCACCCGGTCATAGCGGCCCCGGCGCAGGTCGATGGCCAGCAGGCCGGCGTGCGCCGCGTCGAGGATCTCGGGCTTCGGCCGCTCGTCGGGCGGGTCCTCCGCGGCGTCGACGATCTCGACGAACCCGCCCTCTGCCGATCGCAGCTCGCCGCGGTCCAGGTCCCGCTGGGCATCCGCCAGCAGGATGGCATACTCCCCCTCGTCCGCCTGGGCCACGAGGGTCTGGCTGGGGGCGAAGGCGAACGCACAGGTCCATGCCGCCCACACCAGAGCGAGGCCCACCGGAAACCGCCGTGACATGTCCGGACGATAGGACAGCGGGCGCCGCCGGTCGAGCCGCATGGATGCCCTGGATCGCCATGGTCGTGCTCGCGGCCGCGGTGTTCTGCCTGCTCCCGCTGGCGCGGAACCGCGGCTGGTACCTGATGGACGAGCTGCTGCTGCGGGACGCGCTGCAGTCGGGGGCGACGGTGTGGGATTGGTCGTCGTTCGGGCGCGGCGACGGGTTGTTCTACCGGCCGCTCGGATTCGGGCTGCTGATGCTGCAGCTGGACCTCGCCGGCACGCCGCCGGCGGTCCACTGGCTCAGCCTGCTGCATCACGCCGGCAACGCGCTGCTGTTCGCGCTGCTGCTGCGGCGCCTCGGGTTGCCGCCGCTGGTCGCCGGCGGCGTCCTGCTGTCGGCGGCGGCGGTGGAGGGCGTCGCCTGGGCGGCCGCGATGTACGACCGCAGCGCCGTGACCTGCTGCCTGCTGTCGGCGATCGCGGTGACGTCCCGCGGAGCCTCCGCCCTGCTGGCGCTGCCGGCCTTCGCGCTGGCCCTGTGCTGCAAGGAGACTGCGGTGACGCTGCCGCCGATCGCGCTGCTGGTCGTCCTGGGCTGCCGCGCCGCCCCCGGCGCGCGCTGGCGTCGTGGCGTCCTGGTCGCGCTGACGGCGATGGCGCTCGCGTTCGCGATGTTCCGCCTCGCGTATGCCGCGCCGGCGCCCGAGTACTCGATGCATCTGCAGGGTGGTGAGCCGCTGCGCCTGCTGCGCTACCTGGCGTTCCCGTTCGCGCTCGGCGCCCAGGGCCCGCCGACGCTCTGGGGCACCCGCTGGATCCCGGCGCTGACGGGGCTCGCGGTGTGGATCGCCGCGGCCCTCGGCCGGCCCCGCCTGCTCGTCGCGAGCGTCGTCGCGATCGCGGCGCCGCTGGTGCCGGTGATGGCGCTGCCGCACGTCCAGGCCAACTACCTGTACCCCGCGACCCCGGGGTTCGCGCTGCTGTTCTGGGCTGCCTGGTCGGGAGCTGCCGCGCTGCCGGCGCGACTCGGCGTGGTCGCCCGGATCGCCGTGCTCGCGGTCGTCGCCATGTGCTGCTGGCACACGCGCGCAGTGGCCGCCGGGTACGAGCGCTGGGGCCGTGCGCTCCACAACCTCGCCGCGCAGTACCGCGACCTGCCGCCTTCGCCGTCGCCCGTGGTGGTCTCGTGCCCGGACCCGTTCCTGCGGAACCTGACCGACATCCTGGCCGCCCATGTCGGGCGCCGCGGCGAACGACCGGCGCTCGAGAGCGTCGACGCCGCGGCTGCCGAGGCGGCCGACGCCGCGCTGGCGTTCACCGTCGACGGGACCCTGGTGCGCCGCTGACCTGGCGCTCGGCGCGCTACAGCCCGTACTCGCGGATCTTGCGGTACAGGGTCCGCTCGCTGATCCCGAGCGACCTGGCGGTCTTCTGCCGGTTGCCGTTGTGCAGCTGCAGCGCCACCCGGATGTGGTTGTGTTCCACCTCCTGGGCGGTGCGGCCGGCCAGGAACTGCCAACCGTCCTGGTCGGTCGGCAGCGGCGCCCAGATCTCGGGCGGCAGGTCGTTGCGCGTGAGGATGTTGCCGCGCGCGCGCACCACCATCGACTCGACCGCGTTGCGCAGCTCGCGCACGTTGCCGGGCCACTCGTACTGCACGAGCGGCACCAGCGCGTCGCGGTCGATCGACTCGACGCCCTTCTGGTGGAGCCTGGCGAAGTGGCGCAGGAAGTGCTCGACCAGCAGCTTGATGTCGGCGCGGCGCTCGCGCAGCGGCGGCAGCTCGATGGTCACCACGCGCAGGCGGAAGTACAGGTCCTGCCGGAACGCGCCGTCCTTGACCTTCTGCTGCAGGTCGGCGTTGGTCGCGGCCAGCACGCGCACGTCGACGGGGCGCTGGCGGTTGTCGCCGAGCCGCGCCACCGACCGCTCCTCGAGCACGCGCAGCAGCTTGACCTGCGTCTGCATCGGCATGTCGCCGACCTCGTCGAGCAGCAGGGTGCCGCCGTTGGCGTACTCGAACTTGCCCTCGCGGTCGGCGACGGCGCCGGTGAACGCGCCCTTCACGTGGCCGAACAGCTCGGACTCGATGGTGCCCTCGCTCATGCCGCCGCAGTTGATCGGCACGAACGGCTTCTTGTGCCGCGGCGACAAGTTGTGCACCGCCTGCGCGACCAGCTCCTTGCCGGTGCCCGACTCGCCGAGGATCAGCACCGACGCGGCGGTCGACGCGATCTGCCGCACGCTCTCGAGCACCCGGCGCATGCGCGGGTCCTGACCGACGATGCCGTCGATCCCCATGGTGCGCTCGAGCTGCCCGCGCAGGCTGTCGTAGGCCAGGTCCTTCTGGTGGTCCTCGAGGCACTTGCGGACCTTGGCGCGCAGGTCGCCGAGGTCCACCGGCTTCTCGACGTAGTAGGTCGCGCCGGTCTCCATCGCCTGCACGGCGACCTCGCGGCCGCCGTGGCCCGTGAGCATCACGACGCGGCAGTTGGCGTAGGCCTCCTTGGCGGCCGCGAGCACCGCGAACCCGTCCTGGTCCTTCATGACCAGGTCGGTGACGACCACGGCGAAGCGCCGCTCGGCCAGCAGCTCGAGCGCGCGGCGGCCCGAGTCCGCCTCGGTGATCTCGACCGGCAGGCTCTCGAGCGCCGCGACCAGGGTCTGCCGGAGCGCGTCGTCGTCGTCGACGACCAGGATCGGATCGGTCGTCACCGTGGGGCGCTCCCGGCGGCCGCCGCGTCGCCGTTGGCGGCGCGGCCGGGCAGGCGGACGGTGAACTGCGTGCCCTTGCCGACCTCGGAGGTGAACGTCAGGGTGCCGCCGTGCTCCTCGACGACCCGGCGGACCGTCGGCAGGCCCAGGCCGGTGCCGGTCTTCTTGGTGCTGAAGTAGGGGTCGAAGATCCGCGGCTGCACCTCGGTCGGGATGCCGGCGCCGGTGTCGGTGACCTGCACCAGGACGTCGTCGCCGTCGCGGCGGCTGGACACCAGGACCTCGCCGCCCGGCGGGGTGGCGTCGGCCGCGTTGCGGATCAGGTTCACGAACGCGGCCTGCAGATGGTCCCAGTCGACCGGCACCTCGCCGACCGAGCCCGGATAGTACCGGAGCGACACCCCGCGCTCCTGCAGGTCCGGCGCGTGGAAGTCCACCACCGCCGCGAGCCGGCGGTCGAGGTCCAGGGGCCGCAGCTGCGGCTCCGGCGCCCGCGCGAAGCTCAGGAACTCCTCGAGGATCTTCTGCAGACGCCGCACCTCGGCCTCGACGGTGGCCACCCGCTTCTGCGTGCGCTTGTCGCGCGGGGTCTCGGCGTCCTGGAACTCCTCGAGCACCAGCTGCAGGTTCAGGCCGATCGTGCTCAACGGGTTGCGGACCTCGTGCGCGAACCCGGCCAGCAGCGCGCCCAATTCGGCGAGCCGCTGGGTGCGGATCCTGGCTTGCCGTTCCTCGCGCGCAGGGGTCGTCATCGCTCCCGGCGGGACGATAGGTAGCGCCGGACCGCGAGTCAATTTTCGCGACCCGGGCGGCGCCGCGCTATCGTCGGCGCCGATGCCCGGCCTCCGCACCGAACTTCGCACCGCCGATCGGGCGCGGCTGGTCGCCGATGTCGTTCGGGCGCTGCGCGCCGGCGAGCTGTGCGCGCTGCCGACCGAGACGGTCTACGGCCTGGGGGCGCTGCCCTCGGTCGAACGCGCCCGCGAACGCGTCCGCGCGCTGAAGGGCCGGGCACCCGAGCACGAGTTCACGCTGCACGTGCCCGACGCCGCCGGCGCCGCCGCGGTCGCACGCCTCGACGATCCGCGCGCGCAGCGCCTGGCCGCGCGCTACTGGCCCGGGCCGCTGACCCTGGTGCTGCCGGCCCGTGCCGGCGGCGACGTCGGGCTGCGCGTGCCGGCCCACGACTTCACCCGCGAGGTGCTGCAGGCGCTCGGCGAGCCGCTCTGGCTGACCAGCGTCAACCGCACCGGCAGCCCGCCGTTGTGCGATCCGCTGGCGATCGCGCGCGAGTTCGGCGGCCAGCTGGCGCGCATCGTCGACGACGGTCCGTCGCCGCTCGGCACGTCGTCGACGGTGGCGCGCTGCACGGGCGCCGAGGTCGAGGTGCTGCGCGAAGGCATCCTGTCGCGCGACGAGGTGCTGCACACCGCCGCCGAGCTGATCCTGTTCGTCTGCACCGGCAACACCTGCCGGTCGCCGCTCGCCGCGGCGATGGCGCGCCGCGAGGTCGCCCGGGCGCTCGACCTGCCCGACGATCGGGTGCTGGCGCGCGGTCTCTGGTTCCACAGCGCCGGCACCGCGACCATGGACGGGATGCCGGCCAGCGAAGGCAGCCAGCTGGTCGGCGCCGAACTGGGCCTCGACCTCACCGGGCACCGCAGCACCGAGCTCACGGTGGAACTCGCGCGCCGCGCACGGCAGATCCTGTGCCTGTCGCGGTCGCATCGCGAGGCGGTGCTGGGCGGCGCCCCCGAGGTCCAGGGGCACACCGCGCTGCTGCGGCCCGACGGCGCCGACATCGCCGACCCGTACGGCGGCGAGGTCGAGGTCTACCGGCGCGCGAGCCGGGAGATCGCCCAGGCCGTCGCGGCGCGCGTGCGCAGCTGGCTCGACCTGCTGCCGGATCCGATGCCGGGCCAGCAGCGCGCCGGCGGCTGAGGGCCGGCTACCAGTCGAGCAGCAGCAGCTCGCTGCAGAAGCCCGGCCCCATGGCGAGCATCACGCCCTTGCTGCCCGCCGGCGGTCGCCGGTCGCGGATGGTGTCCTCGAGGATCAGCAGCACCGACGCGCTCGACAGGTTGCCGCGGCGCTCGAGGTTGTCCCAGCTGCAGGCCAGAGCCTGCTCGTCGAGCTCGAGCCCGTCCTGCAGCGCCTGCAGGACCTTCGGTCCGCCCGGGTGGCAGACCCAGCTGCGCACGTCGGCGCGCGACAGCGAGTGGTCGGCCAGGAAGGCGTCGATGTCCTGCGGCAGGCGCTCGCGCGCGACCACCGGCACCTGGGGCGACAGCACGATCTTGAAGCCGTGGCTGCCGATGTCCCAGCCCATCACGTCCTCGGTGTCGGGGTAGAACACCGACCGCGTCGCCAGGATCCGGGGGCCGTCCGCCTTGCGGTTGCTGCCAGTCACGATGGCGGCGCTGGCGCCGTCGCCGAACAGGCCGACGCTGATCAGGTTGGCGACCGAGCGATCGTCGCGCTGCAGCGTCAGCGAGCAGAGCTCGACGGTCAGCACCAGCGCCACGCCGTCCGGGTTGCCGCGCAGGTAGTCCGCGGCGCGCGCCACGGCGGCGGCGCCGGCGACGCAGCCGACGCCGAACATCGGCACCCGGCGCACGTCGGTCCGCATCTTCATGCGGTTCATCAACCGCGCCTCCACCGACGGGCTGGCCAGGCCGGTGACCGTCGAGAAGAAGATCGCGTCGATGTCGGTGGGCACCAGCCCGGCGCGCTCGAGCGCCCGGGTCACCGCCCGCTCGCCCAGCTCCAGCGCGCACTGCAGCCACGCGGCGTTCCAGTCGGTGAAGTCCTGCAGCTCGGCGTAGCGCTCGAGGGGCAACGCCAGGTGGCGGCCGCGCACGCGCGTGTTGGCGTGCAGCTGCGGCAACCGGCGCGCGGCGGCGGGCTCGTCGCGCATCACCTCGGTGAGGTAGCGCGTCAAGGTCTCCTGGTCGTAGTAGTTGTTCGGCAGCGCGCTGCCGACCGCGGCGATCCTCATCGCTTCCACCTCGGAATCATGTACGGAACGGCGGCGCGATACGCGGCGAATCGCTCGCCGTAGCGCATGCGCCACCGGAGTTCCTTGTGCAGCGGACCGATCGCGCAGTAGAGGCTCCAGCCGCCGACCAGCAGCAGCTGGTCGGGCGTCCAGGTCGGCGCGGTCCACAGGATCAGGGCGAAGCCCAGGTAGATCGGCTGGCGGCAGCTGCGGAACAGGCCCGCGGTCGGCATGCCGCCGTAGTCGACGCTGCGGCCGCGCCACAGCGCCAGCCAGCCCGCCGCGCCGGTCTGGACGGCGAGGCCGGCATCGGCCAGCGCCTTCAGCAGGAACAGCCACGCCGCCGCGAACAGCGACCAGTGCAGCCAGCCGCTGCTGCCGCCCGCCTGGTACCAGACCGTGCCGGTCGGCGACCAGGCCCAGAAGGTCAGCAGCAGCTGCAGCGACGCGAGCGTCACGTAGACGGTGATGTGCAGCTTCTTCCCGCGCGGTCCGGGGGCCAGCTGCTGGAGCCAGCGGTGGCCGCCGCGCGCCAGGAGCCACGAGTGCAGCAGCGGGAACTGCAGCACCAGCAGGAGATTCGCGACGAGCGCCGCCGTGCCGCGGAACGGGCCGAGGCCGAGCTGCATGCCGCTGGCCAGCGCCAGCGCCATCGAGCTCACCGCCGCGAGGAACGCCGTGTGGCACACCAGGGCGGCGCCCACGGCGAGGATGCGATCGATCGAACGTGCGTGCGTCACGAGGTCTCCGTCGAGGAATCCGGCAGGCGCCGGAACCCGGCGCAGTAGCCCACCGCGAGGCTGCGGCCGCGGCCCACGCGGACGGCGCGGGCGCGCAGCGACGGCAGCAGCAGCGGCCGCTCGCCGCTCCAGTCGGTGGCGACCAGCCCGGCGGCGCGCGCCTTCCGGGCGAGCTCCTGCGGCCGGACGAACAGGCGCGCGCGGTGCGTGCCGCGCGGGATCATGCCGAGGCCCTCGCCCAGCCAGATCGCCAGCACGCGCGCGCGCAGGGTGCGGTTGATGGTGTTGACGAACAGGCGGCCGCCGGGGCGCAGCAGGCGCGCCGCCGTGTGCAGCGCCGCGGCCGGCTCCTCGAGGTGCTCGACCACGTCGTTCAGCAGCACCAGGTCGGCGCTGCCGTCCGGCAGCGGCGCGGCGCACAGGTCGCCGCGCACGAACTCCACGCCGCGCCGGCGCAGTGCGCGCTGGTGGTCGTGGCCCGCGCGCAACGCATCGAGGTTCCGGTCGACGGCGACGACGCGCGCGCCGGCCTGCGCCAGCGGCAGCGCCATCAGGCCCCCGCCGCAGCCGAGGTCGACGACGCGCCGCGGCCCCTCGGCGCCGAACCAGCGGCGCATCCAGTCGCCGAGGATCTCGAGCCGCAGTTCGTTGACCGCGCGCAGCGAGGCGTACGTGCGGTCCCCGTCGTCCCACCAGCCGGGGCGGCTGAAGACGTCGGAATCGCGCGGCGCGGCCAGGGCCATGGTCACTGCGCGCTCCGCTGCAGCACCAGGCTGCCGCCTTCGGCGTCGATGCGCACGTGGGTCGGCGTCCCCGTGACCGGCGCGGCCATCGTCGGCACCGCGTCCCCGCCGTCGAGGCGGAGGCCGTCGGCGTCGAGCAGCCACTCGCCGTTCAGGGTCTGGAACGCCACCGCGTCGTCGCCGTCGACCAGCGCCGCGCCGGTGTAGACGCCGTCGGCCGAGAACCAGTAGTAGACCTTGCGCAGCGACAGCGCGGCGTCGCCGCGGATCTCGATCGACTCGAACAGGCCGTCGAGGTCGGCGGCCGCGGCGGGCCGCCACTCCGTCGGCAGCGCCTGCAGCGCGACCGCGCGGTCCTGCTCGGCGACGACGTTGGACGCGTAGCAGGCCGGCAGCAGCGCCAGCGGCACGAGCCCCAGGAGGCGGCGGCCCGCGGACGGGCGGCGCTCACTTGCCATGGCTGCCTCCCGTGCGCACGCGCGCCCGCAGCGCGATCCAGATCTTGACCTGCTCCTCCATGTTGATCAGGCCGAGTTTGCTGGGCACCGGCACCTGGTAGTCGGGCAGGGCCACGGTCGCGCTGCCGTCGACGCACAGGCGCTTGCCCTCGTCGAAGTGCAGGGTCACCGCCATCGCCAGCGGCTGCTCCACGCCGCGGATGTGCATCGTGCCGTGCACCGTGCCCCGCACGGTCCTGGCGGCGGCGTCGATGCCGCCCTCGTCCGGCGCGAAGCGCTCGATCTCGTAGCGGATCGCCTTGTGGTGCTCGGTGTCGAGGTGCTCGCGCATCGCCTCGTCGCGGCCGTCGACGCCCGTCACCAGGGTCGCCGCGTCGCATTCGACCGCGCCCGACCACGCGCCGTTCGGGTCGGCGAGGTTGGCGTGCAGGGTGCCCTCGACGCGCTGGGTCACGCCGCTGAAGTCGTGCAGCGTGCTCTTGGCGTCGAAGCCGACCCGGCTGAGTTCGGCAACGACCTCGAAGTCCTGTTCGCGGTCGAAGGCCAGCGACCGGCTCGGCAGCTGGAAGCTCAGGAAGCCCTTGCCGGCCTTGGGCGCCTGGGCGCCGGCGGTCGCGACCGGCGTCGGCGCCGCGGCGGCCGGGTCGCCGCCGGACTCCTCGGCCGGATCGACCACCGGCTCCAACACCGACTCGGCAGCCACCGGCTCGGCAGCCACCGGCTCGGCAGGCACCGGCTCGGCGGCGGCCGGCGGTGGCGCGTCCTGCGCCTGCTGCTTGCCGGTCGCCGGCGTGCCGGCGAACGACTGCGCCAGCCCGTCGAGTCGTTGCTCGATCTGCTGCAGACGCGCGACGGCGGTCGCCGTGCCGCGGCGCAGGTCGTCGACGCCGGCGAACCTGCCGACCAGCTCGCCGTGGCGCTGTGTCGCGCTGGTCTCGAGCGCCTCGACCAGTCGGCCGAGGTTGTCGCCGAGCGCCTGACTCAGCGCGCTGACGTCGTCGCGCAGCGCGCGCACGTCATCGCGCAGCAGCGCGGTGCTGTCGGTCTCGACCACGGCATCGGGTTGCACCACGACGCGGATGCGGTCCTTCACGAGCATGAGACTGCCGATGCCAGCCGCACCGATGCCCACCAGCGCGAGTGCTCCGACGACAGAGAGGAGTTTCGGGACCATCGCTGGAGCGTGACGCAAAGCGCATGCCAGGACCATCACGAGCCGCGCGGGCCGCGCGGGAAGTCCGGACGGCAAGGGTCGCGGCGCCCCGGGTGTCGCAGCGTCCCCGCCCGCTGCCGCGGCGCGAGCGGCGCCGGCGCCCACCGCTGGTGTGCGCAATCGTTGCACGTCGGAGTTGCAGGAGTTACCGGCTCACCGGGCGGCGGCGCGTCACTCCGCGATGGCTGATCGCTGGCGTCGACGGCGACCGGCCGATGGCGCTCGCAGGGCATCCCATCGGGCCGCCGGGAGAGAACTTTCTCCGGCCCTGGCACGCGACCTGCTAATCCCTGGCTGTAACCGGATTCGCGCTGCGCGTCGATCGACCGCGCCGTCTCCGGATGTGGCGCACCTTCCGGATGGTCTCTCCGAACGCACCCCGTCGCTGGCCCTGGCTGCTGCTGCTGCCCGGCCTCGCCGTCCTGCTCTGGTTCCAGCTGCAGGTGGGCGTCGACATCCACAACTCGGCGTTGAAGGCGCCCGGCACCCCCGACGCCCAGCGCGTCGAGCGCCTGGCCCGTACCTTCGGCGGCGAGAGCACGGTGGCCTTCGCGTTCGCCCCGCTCTCGCGCACGCCGATCGCGCCGCTGGAACGCGCCGCGGTCGACGCCCTCGCCGACCGGCTCGGGGCGCGCCCGGGCGTTCGCTCGGCGGATCGACCGGAGTCGCCCGCCGACGACCTCGAGCTGGTGGTCCTCGACCTCGAACCCACGGCCGACGCCACCCGGCTGGTCGACGCGGCGCGCGAGCTGACCCCGCCGACCCTGCGGGTGCTGGCGGCCGGTCTGCCGCTCGCGGAAGCGGCGATCGCGCGCGGCGTGAGCGACGATCGCGATCGGCTGGTGCCGGTGATCGCAGCGGTGCTGTTCCTGCTGGCCCTGCTGCTCTATCGCGACCTGCCGCAGGCCGTGGCGACGGTGCTGCCGGCCTTCGTGACGATCCTGCTGCTCGGGGCCGCCATGTACGGGCTCGACCTGCGCCTCGACCCGGTGCTGGTACTGCTCGAACCGGTCATCCTCACCGTCGGTGTCGCCGCCGCGGTCCACTTCGTCGCGGTGTTCCGACGGTTTCGCGCCGACGGCCACGCGGCGGTCGCGGCCGCCCTCCGGGCACGCGCGGACCTGGCGCGGCCGGCGACCCTGGCGGCGGCCACCACGATGCTCGGGTTCGGCTCCCTGTCGCTGCACCCGATCCCGGCCGTCGCCGACTTCGGCGTGCTCGCGGCGGTCGGCACGGCCGTCGCACACGCGGTCACCCTGGTACTGCTGCCGCGGTGGCTGGCGTCGTTCCCCGGCGGTCCCGTCACCCTGCTCGGCGGGACCGGGCTGCCGTTCCGCTGCTACACGGCCTGGCTGCTGCGGCGACGCGGGGTGCTGCTGGTGCTGACGTCGCTGGCGGCGGCCACCGCGATCATGCAGTGGAGCGGCCAGGAGGTCGACAACGACCCGATGGCCGTGCTGCCGGCGAGCGACCCGTTCCGGGCCGAGTTCGCCGAGTTCTGCACCCTGTGCGGCGGCGCCGAGACGGTCGCCGTGCTGGTCGACGGCGACTCGCTGGCGCGCACGCCCGACCGCCTGATCCCGTTCCTCGCGGCGGCGGCGTCGACCCCGCCGGCGGCGGGACTGGCCGGTCCGGCGCGGCTCGGTCGCGACGGCACCGTGATGGTCCCGCTGCGCCTCGCGCCGTCCGGCAGCGCCGCGCGCACGGCGCTGTTCGCCGACATCGAGCGGCGCGCGCACGCCCTCGGCTGGGACGGCGTGCACACCGCGGGGCTCGCGGTGCAGATCGCGCGCGACTCGAACCTGCTGGTGCGCGGACAGATGGCGGGGCTGGGCTTCGCGCTGGTCGGGATCTTCACCGGGCTGCTGATCGGCCTGCGGTCCCTGCGCCTCGCGCTGATCGGCATCGTGCCGAACGCGCTGCCCTGCGTGCTGCTCTACGGCGGCCTGGCGTGGACCGGCGCGCCGCTGACGGCCGCCAACGCCATGATCGGCAGCGTGATGCTCGGGCTCGTGATCGACAACACCATCCACCTGCTGCACCGCTTCCGGCGCGGCCGCGGGCCCGCCAGCCAGCGCGTCGCCGCGGCGTTCGAGCACGTCTGCCGGCCGATGCTGGTCTCGAGCCTCGTGCTGGCCCTCGGCTTCGGCACCGGGCTGCTCGGCTCGATGCAGACGGCGCACGAGTTCGCCACGCTGGCGGCGCTGGCCATCGGCCTGGCGCTGGTCAGCGACGCCGTGGTGCTGCCCGTGCTGCTGCTGACCCGCACCGGGCGGAGGGCGATCGAATGACCTCGGCCGCCGCCATCGACTGCGACGTGCTCGTGCTGGGCGCGGGACCGGCGGGCAGCACCACCGCGACCCACCTGGCGCGCGCCGGCTTCGACGTCGTGCTGGCCGACCAGAAGGCGTTCCCGCGGCAGAAGCCGTGCGGCGAGTTCCTGAGCCCCGAGTGCCGGCCGTACCTGGCGGAGCTCGGGGTCGACGAGGTGCTGCGCGCGGCCGGTGTCCGCCTGGTCCACGGCATGCAGCTGCACGCCGGCGACACCGCGGCGCGCGGCGCGTTCCGCGCCCTCGGCGACCGGCCGCACGCGCACAGCGGCTACGCAGTGCGGCGCGAGGTCCTCGACCTGCTGCTGCTCGACGCGGCGCGCGCGCGCCCCGAGGTCCGCTGGCTCGAACGCGCCCGCTTCCGCGAGCTGCTGCGCGGCGACGACGGCCGGATCGTCGGCGCCCGCCTGCGGTACGGCGACGGCGAACTGGTGGTGCGCGCGCGCCGGGTGATCGGCGCCGACGGCGTCCGCTCGCAGGTCGCCGCCGGACTCGGCGTGCAGCGCGCGCTCGGCTGGCTCGATCGACTGGCGTTGGTCGGCCGCTTCGACGGCGTGCCGCCGGCCGCCGCCGCCGAGGTCCACTTCGTCCCCGGCGGCTACTTCGCGGCCACCACGGTCGACGACGACACGTTCCACCTGAACCTGGTCGTCGACCGCCGCGCTCCGGGCTTGCGCGACGGCGACCTCGACGCGTTCGTCGCGGCGCACCTGCAGCAGGCGCCCCGCCTCCAGCAGCGCATGGCCGACGCGCGGCGGCTGCAGCCCTGGCGCGGCACGGGGCCGCTCGCGTTCCGGACCACGCGCCAGGCGCTGCCTGGCGCCGCGCTGGTCGGCGACGCGTGCGGCTACGTCGATCCGCTGACGGGCGAGGGCATCTACTTCGCTCTGCACGGCGCCCGCGCGCTGGCCGCGGCGCTGGAACAGGGCCGGGCCGCGCCGCGGCGCGCGGCGGCGGCGCTGCGCGGCTACGAGCGCGAACGGCGCCGCGAGGTCGGCCCGCGCTCCATGCTGTCGCGCCTGCTGCAGCGCGGCATGCGGCGCCCCTGGATCGTCGACCGCGTCGTCGGGTTGCTGGCCGCGCACCCGTCGGTGTGCGACCTCCTGGTGACGATGACCGGCGACACGGTGCACCCCCGCGACCTCCTGCGCCCGTCGTTCTGGCGGCAGTGGCGCGCCACCGGGGTGACGCCGTGAAGCGCCGGCGGCTGGTCACCGTGCTCGGTCCCCTGGCGGTCGCGCTCGCGGCCTTGGCGGTGCGGCAGGTGCTGCGCCCGCCGACCCCGACCCGCGTCGCCGAGCCCGCCGCCTCGGTCGCGCTGCCGCTGCCCGGGACGCCGACTCCGCCGCGGCCCGGCGCGCGCTGCCAACTGCACCGGGCGCACAGCTCGGCCCGGTTCGAGGCCAGCGGGCTGCGCGGCGTGGTCGCCGCACGCACCGACCAGATCGAGGGCGAGCTGGTGTACGACGAGCGCGGCCGCGCCGTCGAGCTGCGCTGGGAGATCGACCTGCGCGGGCTCGAGCCGGAGTCCGACACGGGCGCCGCGACGTTCGACCGTCAGCTGCGCCACCTCCTCGGGCTCAGCATCGGCGAGACGCTGCGCTTCGTGGGGCGGGCGGAGTGGGCCACCACGGACTACCGCTTCGGGCTGCAGCAGATCCGGTGGATCGGCCGCCTCGAGCTCGGCGGTCGACCGAATGTGCTGCCGATGGATCTGTGGCTGGCGCCAGCCGGCGTCGGGCGCGTTCGAGTCCAGGGCGTCGGCACCATCGACTCCGACGTGTTGCCGCTGCCGCGGCGCTACTTCCTCGGCGTGCTGCCGGAGACCTATCGGATCACGCTGGGACTCGATCTCGAGTTTCGCCCCGTGCCGGAGTGAATATGGCAGAATCCCGAAGGGCCTCACCTCCCGGAACCAGCAGCGCCGCACGCGAAGACTCTCGAACGCGACGCTCTCCGCACGCCATGACGCAGACGATCCGCCAGACCCACTCCTTGCGCCGGGTGTTCTGGGTCGCATTGCTGCCGCTGTCGGTGCTGATGCTGTCGAGCATCGCGCTGCTGATCGTGATGGTGCAGCGCGTCCACCACAACGTGGAGTGCATGTACGTCGAGACCCGCGAGATCGCGCAGGCGCGAACGCTCGCCGACGAGCTGCGCGGCATCGAGACCTGGGTCACCGCGGCGCCGACGTTGCCGCCGGCCGCGCGCGAGGCCGCCGACGCCGACGCGCTCCAGCACCTCGACACGGCGACCGACATCGCCCGGCGCTTCGCCCCGGGCTCCGACGACGAGAACGGCGGCTTGCCCGATCCCTCCGACCCCGACCACGAGGCCAACGAGGAGTCGCTGGCGCGGATGATCCGCACCGAGCTCGACCTGCTGCAGCGGTTGCTCGCCGACCCGTCCTCCGGCCTCGAGCTGGCCGATCCGCACGTGCGGTCGGCGTCCCGCGCGGCCCTCGCCCTGGCCGCCGCGATCGAGCACGAGGCGCGCGAGCTCGGCGCCAACCTCGTGCAGAGCTCCGAGGAGTTCGTGCGCATCGTCACGATCATCGCCGCCATGGCGGTGCTGACGCTGTTCGGGGCCGCGCTCCTGTTCCAGCGCCGCATCCTGCGCCCGCTGGCCGAGCTGCGCCACGGCGTCCTGGCCGTCGGCGACGGCAATCTCGACCTGCAGCTGCCGATCCGGCACAACGACGAGCTCGGCATCCTGGCGGCCACGCTGCAGTCGATGACGCGGCGGCTGCGCCGGCAGCAGGAGGACCTCGAGGAACGGGTGGCGCAGCGCACCAGCGAACTGCTGCGCACGGCGCGCCTGGCCGACCTCGGCACGCTGGCGGCAGGCGTCGCGCACGAGATCAACAACCCGCTCGCCGCGATCGCGACGTGCGCCGAGGGGCTGCTGCGCGATCAGCGCAGCGCCCGGGTCGTCACCCAGGGTGCCACCGCCGACCCGCAGCGGGCGGCCGCCGGCGGCGCGGCCGACGCGCGCAACGCGGACCCGTCCAGCCGCACACGGGAGTACCTCGAGATCATCGCCAAGGAGGCCATGCGGGTCCGCGACACCACCGCGCGGCTGCTCGCGTTCGCGCGGCCCGAGTCCGGCCGCCGCGAACCGGTGTGGCTCGAGCGCGAGGTCCGCGACGTCGCGACCATGCTGGACCACTCGGCGACCCGCGCCGACGTCCGCATGGAGCTCGACCTGCCGGCGTCGCCGCCGCCGGTCCTCGGCGACCCGGCGGACATGCGGCAGGTGGTGTTCAACCTGCTGAAGAACGCCCTCGACGCCAGCCCGCCCGGCAGCCGCATCGGCGTCTCGCTGGAGGTGCGCGACGAGGACCTGGTCCTGCGCGTCGTCGACGAGGGCGGCGGCGTGCCGGGCGCGCTCAAGGAGCGGATCTTCGAGCCGTTCGTCACCACCAAGGCCCCCGGCAGCGGCACCGGCCTCGGCCTCGCCATCAGTCACCGCATCGTCACCGACCACGGCGGCAGCCTGCGCGTGCGCGACGAGCCGGGCGGCGGCGCGTGCTTCGAACTGGTGATGCCGCGGCTGCGGGTCTGAACCGCCCTCACGGCGCGGCCACCAGGCGACGCAGCGCGTCCCAGGGCAGGTTGCCGCCGCAGACCACCACGCAGACGCGACGCCCGCGCGCGGCGGGGTCCCGCTGCAGCGCCGCCAGGGCCACGCCGGCGGCGCCCTCGACGAGGAGGTGCTGCTGGCGGAGGCAGTCGCGCAGCGCCGTGGCGATCTCGTCCTCGGCGACGCGCTGCCAGTCGTGGACCAACGCGGCGCACAGCGGCACCGTGATGGCGCCGGGCTCGACGCCACCGTGGGTGCTGTCCGACCAGGTCGGCGCGCACGGCACGTCGACGACGCGCCCCTGGCGCACGCACTCGTCGAGCGCCGGCGACGCCGACGGCGAGCAACCGATCCACTCGACCGCCGGTGCCGCGACGCTGGCGTAGCCGGCCATCCCGGCGAGCAGGCCGCCGCCGCCGGCGGCGACGTAGACGCGCTCCACCTCCGGCCACTGCTGCAGCAGCTCGAATGCGACCGTGCCCTGGCCGGCGAGCACGTCCGGGTCGTTGTAGGGCGGCACGTAGGTGCGGCCGTCCTGCGCGGCGAGCGCGCGCGCGTGCGCCTCGGTGAGCACGCAGTCGGCGCCGTGCTCGCGGACCTCCGCGCCGAGCGCCTGGATCGCGGCGCGCTTGTCGGCGGGCGTCGTGGTCGGCACCAGGACCAGCGCCGCACAGCCGAGGGCCGCGGCGGCGCGCGCGACGCCGAGGCCGTGGTTGCCCGACGACGCCGTGACCACGCCGCGGGCGCGCACGCCAGCCGGCAGGCGCAGCAGCGCGTGCAGGGCGCCGCGCGCCTTGAACGAGCCGGTGACCTGCACGTTCTCCAGCTTGAGGCGGACGTCGGCGCCGGTCTGCGCCGACAGCCAGGGGGCGGGCACCAGCGGCGTCTCGAGCACGGCACCGGCGAGCAGCGCGGCGGCCGCCGCGACCTCGACGTGGACCTCCGCCGGCGTCATCCCTGCAGGCCAGCGCCGCGGCTCAGGCGCCGCCGGGTTCGGCGAGCTTGCGCCGGAAGTACTCGGTCGTGCGCCGCAGCCCCTCGTCGAGCGCGACCTTGGGCGCCCACCCGTCGAGCACGCGCTGCGCCTTGCCGATGTCCGGGCGCCGCACCTTGGGGTCGTCGACCGGCAGCGGCTTGAACGCGAACGGCACGTCGGCGCCGGTCGTCTTCTTGATGGCCTCGCCGAACTGCAGGATAGTCATCTCGCTCGGATTGCCGATGTTGACCGGCTCCTTCTCGTTGCTGCGCAGCAGCCGCAGGATGCCCTCGACGAGGTCGTCGACGAAGCAGAAGCTGCGCGTCTGGCTGCCGTCCCCGAACACGGTCATCGGCTCGCCGCGCAGCGCCTGGCTCAGGAACGCGGGCAGCACCCGGCCGTCGTTGAGGCGCATGCGCGGGCCGTAGGTGTTGAAGATCCGCACGATGCGGGTCTCGACGCCGTGGGCGCGCTGGTAGGCCATCGTCATCGCCTCGGCGAAACGCTTGGCCTCGTCGTACACGCCGCGCGGCCCGACCGGGTTGACGTTGCCCCAGTAGTCCTCCTTCTGCGGGTGCACGAGCGGATCGCCGTAGACCTCGCTGGTGCTCGCGAGCAGGAAGCGCGCGCCCTTGTTCTTGGCCAGGCCGAGCGCTTTGTGCGTGCCGAGCGCGCCGACCTTCAGCGTCGGGATCGGCAGCTCGAGGTAGTCGATCGGGCTCGCCGGCGAGGCGAAGTGCAGCACGTAGTCCAGCCGCCCGCTGACGTGGATGTAGTTGGTGACGTCGTGGTGCGCGAACACGAAGCCCTGCTGCCCGAACAGGTGCTGGACGTTGGCGAGGTCCCCGGTGATCAGGTTGTCCATGCAGACGACGTCGCAGCCGTCCGCCAGCAGGCGCTCGCACAGGTGCGATCCGATGAAGCCGGCGCCGCCGGTGACCAGTGCTCGTTGCCGTTCGCTCATTTGGGTGCGTCTTCGGTGGGCGCCGCGGGCGCCGGTTCGGGCCGCTGTGCGGCGAACGGGTCGCCGAGCAGCGGGTCGAGCTCCAGCTCGGCGGCGGGCGGCAGCGCGAACCGCGCCCCCGACCACGTCACCGCGCCGGTGCCCGTCGCGCGGAAGCGCCGCCGGGCGCCGTCGGCCGTGGCCTCGACCGCGTCGAGCTGCAGGTCGCGCGGCAGCGCATGCGCCGGCGGGTCCAGGAACAGCGTCACGCGGAAACCGGGCGCCAGCTCGCGGGCGCCGAACGGCGTGTTCCACACGACGGGGCGGTCGCCGGCGTTGAAGATGGTGGCGCGGCCGCGGTACTGCCCGGGCTCGCTGGCTCGCTCGATCACCAGCTGCACCGCACCCGCCGCGGCGCCGTCGGCGCCCTCCGGGATCGGCTCGATGCGCAGCCACGAGCCGTCCGGCAGGTCGCAGCGCAGCCCGCGCAGGTGCACGGTGAGCTCGATGCGGGTCAGGTAGCGCACCGCCACGTGCGCCTCGCTCTCGCCCAGCGCGACGAGCTGCAGGTCGCTGGCGCCGTTCGAGGCGAAGCGCGTGCCGCCGTGCAGCAGCAGCAGGAACTCGCCGGTGCGCCGCACTTCGACGTCGCTGCCTGCGAGGAGGCCGCGCGCGGTGTCGAAGTGGTACAGCGGAACGAACGCGTCGTCGCCCGCCTGGCGCAGCCAGACGCGGTCGCTCTGCCGCACCAGGACCGCGGTGCCGGCGTCGTACGGCAGGTCTCCGGGCTGCTTGCGCTGGATCCACGCCGGCCAGTCGGGCGCCACCGGCAGCGCCGGCGGCGGCAGCGAACCGACCTGGTCCGGCGGCGCGCCGAAGCCGGTCGGCGCGCTCGGGTAGCGGCCGTAGCCGCCGAGGTCCGGCGGGAACACGGGGAAGCCCTGGAACGCGTCCGGCCGCATCCAGGTGCTGCTGAGCCCGTCCGGGTCGACCGGCTCCTGCCCCGGGATCGCGTCGAGCGACGGCACCTGCCCGCCGATCGGCTCGACGCCCTGCGGCTGCTGCGTCGCCTGCGGGTCCTGGCCCAGCGGGTCGAGCGGGTCCTGCTGCGCCGGTAGCGCCATGGCGGCGAGCGCCAGCGCCGCCGCGGTGCGCGCGAGCCGTGGGGACGATAGGCGTTCTGCGGAGGACGCGGTCACGGGCTGCTGATCGGCAGGAAGAAGGTCTCGTATCGATCGAGGAACTGGTCCGTCAGCACCTTCCGCTGGGCCAGCGCCTCGCGCAAGGGCACTTCCACGACTTCGCCGGCGCGCAGCGCGGCCATCGTCCCGAACCGCCGCTCCAGCACCAGCCGGGCGGCCTTGGCGCCCAGGCGCAGGGCGAAGATCCGGTCGAACGCGATCGGCCGCCCGGCGCGCTGCAGGTGACCGAGCACCAGGGCCCGTGCCTCCCAGCCGATCCGGGTCTGGATCTCGCGCGCCAGCAGGTCGGCGACGCCGCCGGTCTTGTAGTGGCCGAACTCGTCGCGGTCGAGCGACGACAGACAGCGTTCGCCGTCGAACACGCGGCAGCCCTCGGCGGCGGCGACGATCGCGGCGCGCGCGCCGGCGCGGCGCAGCCGCTCGAGGTTCTCGCACAGCTCGGCCAGCTGCGCCGGACGCTCGGGCACGAGGATCACCTCGGCGGCGGCGGCGACGCCGGCGTACGCCGTGATCCAGCCCGCGTGCCGCCCCATGCACTCCACCACCATCACGCGGCCGTGCGACTCGGCGGTGCTGCGCAGGTCGTCGATCGCGCGGGTCACCACCTCGACGGCCGAGAAGAAGCCGAAGGTGAAGTCGGTGGCCTCGAGGTCGTTGTCGATCGTCTTGGGCACGCCGACCACCGGCAGGCCGTGCTCGGTGAACAGGCGGTCGGCGGCGCCGAGCGTGCCCTCGCCGCCGATCGCGACGATCGCGTCGAGGCGGTTCGTCTGCATGGTGTCCAGCACGCGCGGCACGTCCCGCTCGGGGTCGCGGTACGGGTTGGCGCTGCTGCTGCCGAGCAGCGTGCCGCCGTGGACCAGCAGGTGCTGGAAGTCGACGGTGCCGAGCGGTCGGCTGTCGTCCTCGATCAGGCCGCGCCAGCCGTCGCGGAACCCGAGCAGCTCGGCGCCCTGCGCCTGCAGACGGCGCCCGAGGCCGCAGATCGCCGCGTTGAGGCCCGGGGCGTCGCCGCCGCCGGTGAACACTCCGACCCGCATCAGCGATGCCCTCCGTCCTCGTCGTCGTCGATCGGGTACTGCGGGCCCGTGAACGGTGGCGGCTCCGGCTCGAGCGCCACCTGCGGTTCCACCGCCTTCTTGGCCAGCTTGCCGAAGAAGCCCTGGAACTCCAGCTCGTAGTCGACGCGGGCGCCGTCCTGGAGCCGCACCATCTCGGCGAACCGGTCGCGCAGCACCGCGCGCAGGCGCTGGCTCGCGTTCAGGTTCGAGGTGCCCTCGGCGCACTGGAAGTGACCGCTCACCAGGATGCGCTTGGGCTGCGCGCAGTCGACATGGACGCGCAGGCGGGTGATCTCGGGCAGCGCCTCGCCGCTCTTCTGCAGGCCCGCCTCGAGCGCCTCGCGCGCGACGCGCACCGGCCCGGACGGCGTCTCGCTGTGCACGTAGGTGCGCGGCGCCGGCGCCGGCGCGCGGCGGACCAGCCAGGCGAAGTTGCACAGCAGCAGCGCCAGCGCGAGCGCCAGCACCAGGAACGCCACCGGCGTGTCGAGCGGCAGCAGCACGAAGCGACCGTCGAACCCGAGCCCGGCCGGTGCGGTGACCCCGACCAGACCCGGCTGCAGGAAGCCCACCGCGTAGGTGCCGGCCGCACCCGTGGCGGCGGCGAGGTTGGCGACCAGCAGCAGCCGTCCCCTGACCTTGCCCGGTTCCGCCTGCATCAGCGCGGCGCGAAGTAGCGATCGATGAAGCCGGTGTCGACCTCGCCGGACGCGAAGTCCGAGTGCTCGAGGATGCGCAGGAACAGGCCGGCGGTCGTGGTGATGCCCTCCAGGGTCAGCTCCTGCAGCGCCCGCCGCGCCGTGGCGATCACCTCGCGGCGCGTCGGCCGGTGGATGATCAGCTTGCCGACCATCGAGTCGTAGTGCGGCGGCACGGTGTAGCCCTGGTAGACGTGGCTGTCCCAGCGCACGCCGGGTCCGGCCGGCGCCACGAAGGTGTGGATCCGGCCCGGGCTCGGCTTGAAGCCGCGGTCGGGGTCCTCGGCGTTGATCCGGAACTCCATCGCGTGGCCGCTGAGCCGCACGTCCTCCTGGCGGTAGGACATCTGCTCGCCGGCGGCGATCCGGATCATCTCGCGGATCAGGTCGGTGCCGGTGACCATCTCGGTGACCGGGTGCTCGACCTGGATGCGGGAGTTGATCTCGATGAAGTAGAAGTCCTTGTTCTTGTCGAGCAGGAACTCGACCGTGCCGGCCGAGTGGTAGTTGGCGGCCTTCGCCAGCCGCACCGCGGCCTCGCCCATCGCCAGGCGGGTGGCCGGGTCGAGCACCGGGCACGGGCTCTCCTCGAGCAGCTTCTGGTGTCGGCGCTGCAGCGAGCAGTCGCGCTCGCCGAGGTGCACGACGTTGCCGTGCATGTCGCCCATCACCTGGATCTCGACGTGGCGCGGCTTCTCGATGAACTTCTCGAGGTAGACGGTGCCGTCCTTGAAGGCCTTCTCGGCCTCGCTGCGGGCGGCGTGGAACCCGGTGACGAGGCTCGGCTCGTTGTGGGCGACGCGCATGCCGCGGCCGCCGCCGCCGGCCGCCGCCTTGATCAGCACCGGGAAGCCGATCCGCCGCGCGATCTCCAGCGCCTCCTGCTCCGACTCGATCGGCCCGTCGGAGCCCGGCACGGTCGGCACGCCGGCGTCGCGCGCCAGCGCCTTGGCCGCGACCTTGTCGCCGCAGTTGGCGATGGTCTCCGGCGACGGGCCGATGAACTTGATGTTGCAGCTCTGGCAGACCTCGGCGAAGTGCTCGTTCTCCGACAGGAAGCCGTAGCCCGGATGGATCGCCTCGACGTCGGCGATCTCGGCCGCCGCGATCAGGGCCGGAATGTTGAGGTAGCTCTCGCTGCTCGGCGACGGGCCGATGCAGACGGTCTCGTCGGCCCACCGCAGGTGCAGCGAGTCGCGGTCGGCCTCGGAGTAGACGGCGACGGTCTCGATGCCGAGGTCCTTGCAGGCCCGCAGGATCCGCAGCGCGATCTCGCCGCGGTTCGCGATCAGGATGCGCGAGAACATGCGCAGGTCACCGGATCAGGAACAAGGGTTGGCCGAACTCGACGGGGTCGCCGTTCTTGACCAGCACGTCGAGGATCTCGAACTCGCGCTCGGCCTTGATCTCGTTCATGACCTTCATCGCTTCGATGATGCACAGCGTGGTGTCGGCGTTGACCTTGTCGCCCGCCTTGGCGAACGGCTCGGCGTCCGGCGACGGCGCACGATAGAAGGTACCGAGCATCGGCGACTTGAACACCTCGCCCTCCGGCTCCGCGGGCGCGCTCGCGGCGGCCGCCGCGACGGGGCCGCCCCCGGACGCCGGTGCCGTGTGGGCGGCGGGCATCGCGAGCGTCGGCTGCGCGGCGAACGCCACCGACTGCGGGTCCTTGCGCCGCACGCGCAGCCGCGTGCCGGCGTCCTCCATCTCGACCTCGACGACGTCCTGGTCGACCATGACCTGGATCAGCCGCTGCAACTCGTCCAGGCGGTCGGTCGCGCCGGCGGCGCGGCGGGTCGGGGCCTTGGGGGCGGGTGTCTTCTTGGCCGGCATCGTCTTGCCAGGCGTCTTCTTGGCTGGGCGCTTCGCCATCGGGCTTTGCCTCCGATCGGGGGTCGGCCGGGAAGGAGACCCGCTCACTGGGCCGGAGTCCAGCCCGAATGCGCGGCGGGTCGGTGTGTTGGGAGCGTGTCCGGTGGTGTCGTCGGCACGCTGGTCGCCGCGGCGGACCTCGTTCGGCACCGCCCTTCCGAGTCGTTCTCGCTACCGGTGTTCGTCGGCGGAGGCAGGCTCCCCGAGCGCCTCGATCCACGCGCCGGCTGCACCCTCACACCGAGGACGTCGGAGACGCCGAGCACTTCGTGCTGCGGCGTCGCGATGCAGAGCTGCAGCGCCAACTCTTCACCCGCCTGCCGGCCGGCCATCAGGTCGGGCAGGCCCAGCGTCCCCCGGCGCCAGCGTCGGCCGGCGTCGGCCGCGAGCTCGTGGACGCCCAGGACGCACTCCGCACGCAGCAGCAGGCCGGCGGTGAGTTCCCGCCGGCAGCTGACCGGAAGTGTTCGACCAGGATCCGGTCCTCGTCGGCCGACAGCTTCATGGTGTCGACGAGCCCCGGGTCGCGCCAGATGAGGCAGTGTTGGCCGTCGCGACAGACCAGCATCAACCAGGAGCCTCCCCACTCCGGCTCGGGAATCGACCGATCCTGCCCAGGGGTCGCTGCCCCGAGGCTCAGGGCGGTCAGCGCAGCCATTCGCGCCAACGGCGTCGGGCTCGCCGTTCGCCGCCGCAGCCCTCGCAAGGCTCCCATCGCACCCACGGTAGCTCCTGTCGGCACGTCGACCGAGCCCACCCGCCAACGACTCGCCGGTCGACGGGCCCGACTGCAACCGCGACGCCGACGATCGGGTGGAGGTAGACTGTTCGCCCCAGCATGAGCGACCTCGGCACCGAACTCACACCCCACGAGATCACGCGGCGGCTCGACGAGTACATCGTCGGCCAGCCCAAGGCGAAGCGGGCGGTGGCGGTCGCGCTGCGCAATCGCTGGCGGCGGCGGCAGCTGCCGACCGACGTCGCGCAGGACGTCTACCCGAAGAACATCCTGCTGATCGGGCCGACCGGCGTGGGCAAGACCGAGATCGCGCGACGCCTGGCGGCGCTGGCCCGGGCGCCGTTCGTGAAGGTCGAGGCCACCAAGTACTCGGAGGTCGGCTACCACGGCCGCGACGTCGAGTCGATGGTGCGCGACCTGGTCGACGCCGCCGTGGCCCTCGTGCGCGCCGAGAAGGTGCACGAGGTCGAGGAGCGCGCCGCCGCCGCCGCCGAGGCGCGGATCCTCGCGGCGCTGTTCGACGCCCGCGGCCTGCACGAGTACGACGACCCCGGCGCCGGCGAACCCGGCATGCTCGAGGGCTCCGCCGGCGGGCTCTGGCGGGCGCGGCCGTTCCGCGGTGCGCCGCCCCCGGCCGCCGGGACTCCCGAGCCCGTCTCCGCCGACGCGGAGGCCGCGGCGCAGGAACGCCGCCAGCAGCGCGAGCGCCTGCGGGCGCAGCTCGCCGCCCGCGAGCTCGAGGACACGACCTTCGAGATCGAGCTGCGCGACAGCAAGACCCCGACCCTGAGCGTCATGGGCCCGCAGGGCAACGAGACCATGGGCATCGACACCCAGGCGCTGCAGGAGCTCTGGGGACGCGCGCCGCAGAACAAGACCAAGGTGCGCAAGCTGAAGATCGGCGAGGCGCGGCAGCTGCTGCACGACGAGGAGGCCGACAAGCTGCTCGACATGGACGCGGTCGTGAAGGAGGCGCTCGACCGCGCCCAGAACGACGGGATCGTGTTCATCGACGAGATCGACAAGATCATCGGCGGCGGCGGCGACGGCCCCGACGTGTCGCGCGAGGGCGTCCAGCGCGACCTGCTGTCGGTGGTCGAGGGGTGCGCGGTCTACACCCGCTACGGCCACATGCGGACCGACCACGTGCTGTTCCTGTGCGCCGGCGCGTTCCACTTCCACAAGCCCAGCGAGCTCATCCCCGAGCTGCAGGGCCGGTTCCCGGTGCGGGTGGCGCTGCAGTCGCTGACCGAGGCCGACTTCGTGCGGATCCTGACCGAGCCGAAGAACGCGCTGGTGCGGCAGTACCAGGCGCTGTTCCGGACCGAGGACGTGACCCTGGAGTTCACCCAGGACGGCGTCGAACGGCTGGCGGCGCTGGCGTTCCGCGCCAACCGCACGACGCAGGACATCGGCGCGCGGCGGCTGATGACGATCCTCGAGAAGTGCCTCGAGGACCTGTCGTTCGAGGCCAGCGAACGCCGCGGCCAGACGGTGACGGTCGATGCGCGGCTGGTCGCGGACCGGCTCGGCGAGACCGCCGACGACGAGGACCTGCTACCCTACCGCCTGTGAGCCGCCCGCCCGGTTCGCGGCGCCCGTTCGGAACCTCGGACGGGTTGGATCGAATCAGCGCCCGCCCTCTCCCGATCTCGTGATCGACCTGCCCGAAACCACGGTCCTTGCGGCCCAACGCGGCGACGAAGCCGCGAGCCGCACCATCGTGGAATTGCTGCATCGACCCGTGATCGCCATCTGCTTCCGCTTCCTGGGGCCGCGCTTCCGCGGCGAGATCGAGGACATCGCGCAGGACGTGTTCCTGAAGGTGTTCCGCGCCCTGCCGCAGTTCGACCCGAGCCGCGCCCGGTTCACCACCTGGGTCTACACCTTCGTCCGCAACCACTGCTACGACGTTCTGAAGAAGCGCCGGCTGCCGACCCAGTCGCTGACGCCGCTGCAGGAAGGCGAGGCGCAGCGCGAGGTGCCCGACGACCGCGAGCTGCGCCCGCAGGCCAGCAGCGAGAACACCGAACTCGGCGCCAAGATCGGCGAGGCGCTGGCCGAGCTGGGCGAGGACCAGCGGATGGCGTTCATCCTGCGCGAGTACGAAGGCCTCGACTACGCGGCGATCGCCGTCGTGACCGGGGTCAGCGAGGGCACCGTGAAGTCGCGCCTGTTCCGCGCCAAGGAGACCCTGCGCGCGCGCCTCGAGCCGTACCTGAGGGCCGGCGCATGACCGAGGCCGAGCGCGATCTGCCCGAGTTCCCGCCGGAGGCCGCTTGGCTCGAGCTGGAGCCGCCGCCGATCGGCGACGACTTCGTCGGCCGCACCATGGCGGTCCTGCGCGACGCCGGCGCGCTGCCGGCCGGCGACGAGGCGGCCGAAGGCGACGGCGAGGCCCTCGGCGACGCCCTGCCGCGCGACCTGCTGGCGGCGCACGCGCCACCGCCGGTCTCGGCGGGGTTCGTCGGGCGCACTCTGACCGCGGCCCAGCAGGGTCGGGCCGATCAGTGGCGCCGGCTGCTGTTGCGCTACGACGCGCCGGCGCCGACGCCGGACTTCGTGGCGCGGACGCTGCGGGCGCTGGGCTCGGCGCGCCCGTCGCCGACGCTGGTGCGCCGGCGCTCGTGGCCGACCATGCTGCTGGCGGCGGCAGCGGCGCTGCTGCTGCTGTTCGCGCTGCGGCCCGACCGCACCCAGCCCGAGCTGGTGCGGCTGGCGCTGGCCTCGGACCCGAGCACGGCCGCCGCGCGCAGCCCGGCGGTGCTGAGCCACCTGCTGGCGCCCGAGGTCGACGACGACGCGCTGCCGATGCTGGCCGCCGACGGCGGCTGGCTGTGGCTCGCCGCGGCGGAGGCCGGTCGATGAGCGGTGTGCGCGCGTGGCTTGCGCTGGCGGTGCTCTCGCTGCCGGCGCCTACCCAATCGCCTGCCCAATCGCCTGCCCTCGAGCCGTGCCGCGCGCTGCTGCGCGAGCTCGACCGCTCGTTCAACGCCGGCGACGCCGAGGGCTACCTCGCGCGGTTCGAACCCGAGCACCCGATGGTGCAGGCGGTGCACGCCCGCACCGTGCGGGCCAGACTCGGGGGCGCGGTGCCGGTGCAGCGCACCGGCGAAGTGACGGCCACGCGCCGGATCGGCCAGTACGTGGTCGCGCCGGTGGTCTACGAGTACCGCAGCGCCGAGCAGGACCCGCTGATCGAGGCCGGCCTGCTGGTCGCGCGGCCGCTCGACGCCGACGACCCGGATTCGGGCCTCGCGCCGGTGCTCGCGGTCGACGTGCCGACGGACCGCTGCGGCGTCGACGACGTGTTCACCTGCCCGGCGTGCAACTACCGGATCGGCGGCGCCGAGGGCTGGCTGTGCGTGCCGATCGCGCAGGACCGGACGGCGGTCGTCGAAGGCGCCACCTTCCTGCTGCTGGGGACCGACCTCGCGCTCGACGTGTCGGTGCAGCTCGGCGACTCCGCGCTCGGCGCCGCCAGCGTGGTCGCCGGCCTGCTGCAGCAGCTGCGCCGCCGGGCGCCCACGGCCCGCACCACGCCGCCCGCCGACTGGCTGCCGCCGAGCGTCCCCGCCGGCGTCGAAGGCCTCGGCGGCGCGCGCGCCGAGGCGGAGCTCGAGGACGGCGACAAGCTCGTGGTGCACGCGCTGACCCTCGGCCGCCTGCGCCACCTCCTGCTGCTGCGCGGCGCCGAGGACGCGCTCGCGCGGCGCGCGGCGGCGGTCGACGCGCTGCTCGCCACCTACCGGCTGCTGGTGACCGACGCGAACGTGGCGCAGCAGGCGGCCAAGGCGCTGCAGGCGCACACCGGCGGCGACGTCGCCGCCGACGGCGTCTATCGCAACGAACGCCACGGCATCGCCGCGCAGGGCCCGCGCGGCTGGGTGCCGCAGCGGCGCTGCGCCGGCTCGCCGTTCCAGGTGGTCTGGTCGTGCCCGCGCAGCAGCGGGCGCATGTGGCTCACCGGCTACGCGCCGCCGGCCGGGTTCCCGCATTGGACCACCGAGCTGGCGGATCGCTGGCTGGCCGACCTGCTGCGCCGCGCCGGGATGCAGGCCCATGCCGACGTCGGCGCGTGGACCGAGCCGGCGACCGGGCCGCGCGAGCTGCGCGTGATCGCCGTCGACGCGACCGCGGTCGGGCCCGGCCAGGCGTCGCGTCCGGAACGCCACCTGCACCTGGTGCTGCGCGACGACCTGCTGGTGGTCGCCGACGCCTACACCACCGATCCGGACGAGGTGGCTGCGGTGCAGAAGGCGGTCGGCTCGCTCCGCTCGGCCCGCTGACGCGCCGCGGCGCGCCGTCACTTCGCCGGCTTCTGTTCGCCCTGCGGCTGGTTCTCGGTCGGTTGGGCGCCGGTCGCCATCGCGTCGAGCTGCTGCAGCGCCGCGTCGAGCTGGACCTGCAGCGCCCTGGCCGCCTGCAGGCGCGCCTGCAGCGCCTGCACCTTGGGCTCCACCTCCGCGGCCTGCGCGGCCAGGGCACGCTCGGCGGCGGCGATCTGTCCGTCGAGCTGCAGCTGCTGCTCGCGCAGCGCCTGGAGCTTGAGCTGCTTGAGCTCGATCTCGGCCAGCGCCGAGCGCACGCGGTCGAGCTCGGCCCGCTGCGCCGCGGTGCGCTCCTGCGTCGCCGCGAGCTCCGCGGTGGCCGCGGCCAGCTGGCGCAGCTCCACCTCGTGCGCCAGCTCCGCGTCCCGCCGACGGCTGCCGGCCAGGGCCGCCGCGTCGCGCAGGTGCTGCAGCGTCACGTGGTCCTCGAGGATCGCGGCGCGCAGCACGTGCTCGTCGCGCTCCTGCTGCTCGCGCACGAGCTGCAGACGGTCGACCTTCTCCGCCCGCACCGAGCGGTGGAACGAGTTCTCGCGCGGGGGCGTGGTGCAGGCGCCCAGCGCCGCCAGCAGCACCAGCCCGAGCCGGCCGCGACGGGGAAAACCCGGGCCCGCGGCCGGAGCTGCTGCTATCGTGCTCGCCCGAATGTCGCGCGGCCCGGGCCGCGCCCCACCGCATCCACCGTCGAGAAGGTCCATGGAACGCACCCTCATTCTGCTCAAACCCGACGCCGTGCAAAGAGGCCTGTCCGGCCAGATCCTCAGCCGCTTCGAACAGAAGGGCCTGAAGGTCGTCGCCCTGAAGCTGATGCGCATCAGCCAGCAGCTGGCCGGCAAGCACTACGAAGCCCACCGCGAGAAGAAGTTCTACCCGGGACTGGTCCAGTTCATGACCAGTTCGCCGGTGGTCGCGCTGGCGCTCGAGGGCGTCGACGCCATCAAGATCTGCCGCGCGCTGATGGGCGCCACGTTCGGGCCCGACGCCGCGCCGGGCACGATCCGCGGCGACTACGGCAGCAGCCGCAGCTACAACCTCGTCCACGGCAGCGACAGCCCGGAGGCCGCCGCGCGCGAGCTCGAGCTGTTCTTCCCGGAGGGCCTGGTCGAGTACGACTACGCCGCCCAGAACTGGATCTACGATCCGGTCGAGGAGCTCAAGAAGGGCTGATGCCCCGTGGCGCCCGGTCTGTCGGCCGGTGAGCTGCGCGAGGCCGCCGCGGAGCTCGCGGCGGTCCTCACGGCGGCGCGCGTCCTCGACGTCGCGCCGCTGGGCGAGGCGGTCGGCGGCGGCGACGATCTGCTGCTCGTGCTGCAGCGGGACGAAGCGGGCGGCTCCCCCGCGAAGCGCTTCGTGCACATAGCGCTCGGCAGCCAGCGGGCGCGGGTCGCGCCGACGACGCGGCGCTTCCGCCGCGACGAGCAGGCGACCGGGCCGCGCGCCGACGCGCTGCGCAAGCTGCTGACCGACGCCACGGTCACCGGCGTCGAGCAGGCCGAGGGCGAACGGCGCCTCGCGCTCGCGTTCCGCGCCGCGAGCGGCGCGCTGCGCCTGCAGGTCGAGCTGTTCTCGGCACGCGGGCTGTGGGCGCTGTGCGACGACGCCGGCAGGATCCTGGAGCTGTCGCGGCCGGTGGTGACCGCGGTGCGGACGCTGCGGCCCGGGGACCGCTACGCGCCGCCGCCGCCCCGGCCGGGCGCCGCGCCCGCCGAGCCCGCGCCGCGGTTCGCGCCCCCGGTGCTGGCGGCCATCGACGCCCACTTCCTGGCGCTGGATCGCGTCGCGGAGACGGCCGGCGACGGCGAGCGACTGCGCGTCCTGTGCGATCGCGCGGCGGCGCGCGCGCGCACCCGCGCCGACGGCCTGCAGGAGCAGCTGCGGCAGAGCGAAGGGGCCGGCGCCCTGCGGCAGGAGGGCGACCTGATGTTGGCCTACCTGCACACGGCGAAGCGCGGCGCGGCGTCGATGACGGTGATCGACCCCGACACCGGCGAAGACCGCGTGATCGAGCTCGACCCGAGCAAGCCGGTGCGGCTGCAGGCGCAGGCGCGCTACGACCGCGCGCGCCGTCTCGAGGACGGCCGCGCCATCGCCGCGGAGCGGCTGGCGCAGGCGCAGGCGGAGTTCGAGGCGCTCACCGCGGTGCGGCGCGACCTCGACGGCCCGACCCCCGACCTCGACGCCGCGCGCGCCGCCCTGCAGGCGCTCGGCGCGGTGCCGAAGCCCAGGGAGCCGGCGCGGCAGAAGCCCAAGCCGAAGGCGCACGGCAAGCCCCGTCTGGCCGACGAGAACCTGCGCCGCTTCGTCTCCGCCGAGGGATACGACCTGCTGGTCGGACGCGACAACCACCAGAACGACCGCCTCAGCATGCGCATCGCCAAGGGCAACGACCTCTGGCTGCACGTCGGCGGCGGCCGCGCCGGGTCGCACGTGGTCGTGCGGCTGCCGAAAGGCAAGACCGCCAGCCTCGAGACCCTTCTGGACGCCGGCCACCTCGCGGTGCACTTCAGCAAGGCGCGCGGCGAGCGCGCGATCGACGTGATCTACACCTTCGCGAAGAACGTCCGCAAGCCGAAGGGGCTGCCGCCCGGCGCGGTCGTCCCGCAGCAGACCAGGACGCTGCAGGTGCGGCTCGACGAGGCCCGCCTGCGGCGGGTGCTGGATTCGGCGCCGGCCGACGACTCCTGAGACGGCCCGCGATCAGCGCGTGGGGAAGGCGACCGACGCGGTGAACGTCACGGCGTCGACGCCCCTTTGGCGGCCGTAGCCGGCGCACGATTGCACCCAGGTGGAGTAGACGCGATCCCCGCGTTGCACGGTGTAGCTGACGTGCTCGATCGTCGACGCCTCGTCCTGCAGCGTGCCGGCGGGCGCTGCCTGGGTGTAGCGCAGGCACCAGGCCGGGCAGCCGTCCACCTCGGCGCGCTCCTCCGCGGCCAACACCAGCGGCTCGCCCGTCATCGGCTGCAGCTGCACCGAGTAGTCCGCCGCCAGACCGTGGGCGATCCGCGCGAGGTCCGCCTGCTCCCCGGGCTCGCCCCGTTCGCGATAGACGACCACGCGATAGATCGACTGATCGAACGCCGCCGGGCCGAAGCTGACGTACAGCCCGAGGTCGGACGGCACCTCCTTGGCCTGCATCCACCGCGCCTCGTAGGCATCGGGGTGCGGCAGCATGACGGTGAAGTCGCCGTCGGGCGCGGTGTAGGCCCCGTCCGCGATCGTGCCGTCCAGGAACCGGGGCATCGGGAACAGCCCACACCCGGCGCAGAGAACGATCGGGACGAGGGACACGGCTGCGAGGCTTCGGCGCGGCATTCCGCGAAGTCTTCCCGTCGGGATGCGCGCTCACAAGCTCCCCGTGCGCAGTGCCGGTATTCTCCCGCCATGGTCCTGCGCATCCTGCTGTCCGCCGCGTTCCTGTTGTCCGCCGCGCCGGCCCAGGCCGGCGCCGCCCCGGAGACCGCCAGCGCGCCGGAGCTGCCGGACCTCGGCGAGCCCGCAGCGGCGCCCGCCGGCGCGCCCCCCACGGTGGCGCTGGTGACGCGGCAGCTGCTGCAGCAGCACGCCTACTGGCTCGCCGACGACGCGCGGCGCGGGCGCTACACCGGCAGCACCGCGCAGCAGGAGACCGCGGAGTACGTGGCCGCGCAGTTCGAGCGCCTGGGGCTCGCGCCCGACGGCGACAAGGGCGGCTGGTTCCAGTGGTATCCGATCGAGCAACTCGTGCTGCACGACAGCACCGGGATCACGGTCGACGACGTCGACATCACCGACGTCGCGGTGCTGCCGGCGACCGGCACCAAGCGCGTCAGCGCCAGCGGTCGCCTGGTCTGGTGCGGCGGCGGCCGCGGCGACGAGCTGCCGGGCACGCTGAAGGGCCGCATCCCGGTCGTCGTGCTCACGGCCCCGCCGCGCGGCAGCGGACCGTCCGCCGACCTCGGCGCGATCCAGATCTACACCGGTGTCGCGCGACAGCTCGCCCGGCTGGACGCCAAGGTCGGCGTCGTCGTGCTCCCCGGCGATCCGGGTTCGTACGGCAACACGCTCAACTACCGCGGCCTGCTGCCGGACCACCCGCTGCAGTCGGTCGGCGGCGACGGCCGCGGCGTCGACCTGTCGATCCCGCTGATCGTCGTGGCGGGCGGTCCGGCGATGCCGCTGCTGCGGGCCGTCGGCGCGACCATCGCCGACAACGGCGCCGTCACCGGGCCGACCGAGGAGCCCAAGGCCACGGCCAAGGTCCGGATCCGCATCGACACCGTCAAGAAGGGCAAGGCCAGCAACGTGGTCGGCGTGCTGCAGGGCGGCAGCCGCAAGCAGGAGGCGCTGGTGATCTCGGCGCACCACGATCACATCGGCCGGCGCATCGACGGCGACGCGTTCAACGGCGCCGACGACAACGCCAGCGGCACCGCCGGCCTGCTCGCGCTGGCCGAGGCGCTGGCCAAGGGCGGCGAGCCGCCGGCGCGTTCGATCGTGTTCCTGTCGGTCAGCGGCGAGGAGCTCGGGCTGTGGGGCAGCGCGTGGTACGCGGACCATCCGAGCTGGCCGCTCGACCGGATCGTCGCCAATGTCAACATCGACATGATCGGCCGCGCCGTGAAATCGGGGCCGGGCTGCGAGGTCCAGATCACCCCCAGCTTCCAGCACGCGAAGTACTCCTCGCTCGGCAGGCTCGCGGCGCAGCTGGCGCCGCGCTTCGACATCACGTTCACCAGCGGTGACACGTACTACGAGCGCAGCGACCACTACAACTTCGCGCAGAAGGGCGTGCCGGTGGTGTTCCTGTGCGATGGCGAGCACCCCGACTACCACCAGGTGACCGACCACGCCGACAAGCTCGACTACACGAGCATGGAGGCGATCGCGCGGCTCCTGTGCTGGACCGCCTGGGAGGTGGCCGACGGCAAGGACCGTCCCAAGGAGCTCGGCCGGCAGACCGAGTGGTGAGCCCGCCGGCCGCGGCTCAGGGCTGCAGCAGGTTGACGTCGCCGGGGCGCAGGATCAGCGGCACGCGCCGCACCTCCTGGTCGCCGCGCAGCAGCTGCAGCCAGCAGCCGTGCACCGGCGCCGTCAGCACGTGCGAGCGGCCCTCCAGCAGCTCGGCGCGGGTGCCGAGCATCGGTTTGCCCTTCCAGGTCTGCAGCCGCATCGGCGCGCCGTCCCGGTCGAGGACCGCGAAGTGCGTGGCCTCCGCAGGATCGCGCAGCCGGACCTGCAGGTGCACGCGCACCGTGGCGACGAGCTCGAGCCCGCGCAGGCGCGGCAGCGCCGGGTCGCCGATCGGCCGGTCGCCGGTGAAGTGGCGTGTCTGCATCACTTCGGGCCCGTCCACCATCAGCGACACGCCCTGCTTGGGCACCTGGCGCAGCTCGAAGACGCCGTGCTCGTCGGCGGTCGCGCGCTGCGTCGCGAGCGTCGACCCGCGCACCAGGGTCTCGCCGTAGTACATGCCGCCGACGGTGCACAGCACCGTGACGGTGGCAGAGGCGACCGGATCGCCGTGCATCGTCACCACGCGGCCCTGCACGGAGTCCCAGCAGTCGTGCGGGTCGAGCACGAGCTGCAGTCCGTCGGTGCCGGCGCGCGTCGGCGCCGAGCGCACCTGCTGCATCGTGTCCGGGTCGGCGGCGACGACGACGTAGTCGCGGTCCAAGAGACCCGGCAGCTCGAACGAGCCGTCCGCCTCGGTCGCGAACGAGACCCAGCGCCGGTCGCCATGCCCGGCCAGCAGGTTCTCCAGCGTCTGGCCGTTGTGGTCGCGCGAGAACCACGTCAGGCGGTCGAGGAACACCTTGCGCCCCGCGAGCCCGCGGCCCGACGGGTCCACCACCCGACCGCGGATCGCGAGGGGCGGTCCGCCGAGCTGCAGCAGCACCGTCTCGGGCCATTCGTCCCTGTGCGCAGGCAGCTCGAGCTGCGCCGGCAGGCACCCCGGCTCGACCGCGCAGAGCCGCAGCAGGTCGGTCTGCGGGCGCTGGATCGCTCCGGCGTCCGCGGCGGTCGGCTCGCGTTCCAGTCGGAAGCGGCCGTCCGCGTCCGTGCGGGCGACCTGGGCACCCAGGGAGACCCGTGCGTCGGCCGCCGGCCGGCCATCGGCGCGCACGACCAGCCCGGTGAGCAGACCTTCGGCGCCGGCCGAGGGCTGCAGCCGGAGCTCGAGGTCGCCGTCGGCGGCGGCGCCCAGGAGCAGGCGCTGCGGCAGATAGCCCGGGCTCTGCACCGAGAGCACCACGCCGGCGACGGCCGGCACCCCGTCGAAGCGGAACGTCCCGGACGGGGAGCTGGTCGCGCGCCAGCGGGCGTCGACGTCGTCGTCGAGCACCACCGGCAGGCGTGTGCGGAAGCCGGGGGGCGGTTCGAGCTCCAACGCGGCGCCGTCGATCGGCGCCCCTTGCAGGTCGAGCACGCGCCCCGAGCGCGCCGACGCCGGAGCGACGACCCGCAGCAGCGGCGGAACCGCACCGTCACGCGCGCGGTCCCTGCCGACCGCGATCGTCACGGCGACCCAGCGCGGGTCGTCGACGCGCAGTCCGTCCGCCGCGACGCGCGGGACGGCGAACGACCCGTCGACCGCGCTCTCGCATCGCCGGTCCCCGCCGGCGCCCCAGCGCAGCCCGACGTTCGGCGCACCGCGCCCCTCCAGATCGATGACCCGACCGGACCGCAGCGCGTCGGCGGTCGCGCCGTCGGCGACCGCGCGATCGGCGGCGGCGGACGACTCCACGGGGCCGCCCGCCACCAGCGATCGCTCCGTGCGCAGTTGAGGCGACTGGCCGGCCGGCACCCCGTGTGCAGGCGCTCCGGCCAACGGGGCCTCCGCGCCGTCCGGCGGCACCATCGCTCCGTCCGGGCCGCCGCCCCACGCGAGCCATCCGAGCAGGGCGGCCGCAGCCAGGCCTGCGGACCACGTCGCCTTCGCCGTCATTCCGAGTCCTCCGATCCACGGGCAGAGCCAAAGTGCACGGGTGCGGCCGCGGTAGTCGGTCGCGAGCGTCGCGCGCAGTCGCCGCCGGGCGCGCAGCAGCCGGTCCTTCACCGTCGCCACCGGCTCGCCGAGCCGCCGCGCGATCTCCGCCGGCGCGAGGTCGCGGTAGTAGCGCAACCAGACCACGCGCTGCAGCGGCGGGTCGAGCCGGCGAACGGCTGCGAGCACGGCCTCCTGTCGCGCGAGCGCCTCGACGATCGCGTCGGGCGCGCTGCCGGCAGCAGGGTCCGCTGCGACCGCGGCGTCGCGGCGCCGCTGCCGCCGCGCGCGCCGGGCCTCGTTGCCGGCGACGCTGTGCAGGACGCGGCGCAGCCAGCCGCGCGTCGGTGCGCGCGTCGGCGGCCGATCGAGCGCGATCACGCACGCCTGCTGCACCAGGTCGTCGGCGTCGTGCTCGCTGCGGGCCAGCGTGCGCGCGAGCCGCTGCAGGAACGCCTGGTGGCGCTGCAGCTGCTGGTGGATCCCGGGGTCGGCGGCGGTCATCGCGGTGTCCCCCAGAGAACACCGCCCATGGCGCCGGCGGCGGTCGACTTCTTGCGGTTCGGGCGCGAATCCCGGTGCGGGCCCGCGAACCGCGCCGGGCTCAGCGACTGGTCAGGTCGTCCGCCGTGTCGAGTTGGCCGTCCGGACCCGCGCTGCGCACCTCGGCCCTGCCGTTCTCGAGCTCGCGCAGGACGTAGGCGTTGCCCCACGGGTCGGGCTGCAGGTCGTCGATGTAGGCCGAGCCCCGCTCGTCCTTGGCCGTCAGGTCGGCCATGGCCGGCCACCGTCCGTTCTTCACCCGGAAGAAGGTGGCGCTCTTGCGGATCGAGTCGCAGTCGGACTGCGCCTTCTCGGCCTGCGCGGCCGAAGCCTGGTCCCGGACCCGGTCGAGGAAGCCCGCTCGTCGCTCGCCCCGCTCCATCCGCCGCAGGTCGCGCGGCGTCGACGTGTGCAGGTCGTCGTCGGTGCCGGCCTCCCCGTCCTGCCCGAGGCAGTGCACGTCGAAGTACGGCTGCCGCTCGTAGCCGACCACCCGGTAGGCGTTGCCCCACGGATCCGCGGTGGCGCCCGTCCACGCCGCCTCGGCGCCGTCCGCAGCTCCGGTCAGCTGCGCCATCGTCGGCACCTCGCCGTCGTGCGCCGCCATCCATGCCTCGATCGCGCTGCCGATCCGACCGAGGTCGCGCTTGGCCTCGCGGCGCTGGCGCCACAGCTCGCGGTCGACCTTCGGGTCCGGCCGCTTGGTGCAGTCCCAGGCCACCAGCCACTCGTGGCCGACCTTGTGGAAGCCGAGATCCTCGCACAGCCGTCGCTCCATGTGCGGCAGGTGCGCGGCACCGTAGTAGATGCCGAGGTCGGTGGCGCCCTGCGCGATCTCGCGCTGCAGGACCGTGAGGCACTTCTCGTTGCGGCCCTCGAGCAGGGTGCTGCCGTCGCCGCCGGCCGACGCGGCCTCGAGCGACTCCAGCTGCTGCGCGAACGTCAGGCGCATGACGTGCCGCCCCTCGCCGTTCTGGAACGCCTTGACCAGGTCGAACGTCTCCACCGGCGCCGCAGAGGGGTCGTCCTCGGCTGCGGCGGCCTGCTCCATCATCGCCTTCTGCGCCTGCATGCCGACCTGGAACAGCATCACGAACAGGTTCTCGCCGCGCTCCGCCATCGAGTCCTCGAACTCTTCGGGCGTCATGTCGGCGTGCACGAAGTTGGCCGCGCTGTAGTCGACGCCGTCGAGCTGGAACTCGAGCTCGAGACCGTTCTTCATGCCGGTCTGGATCATCGAGATCAGGCTGCTGCCGCGCTCGGCGCCTTTCTTCGGCCGGTAGTCCTCGGGGCCGACCAGCTCGTACAGCAGCCGGCCGCACTCGGCGAAGCGCCGCTCCAGCTCGGCGTAGTGCGCGGCGTCGGCGATGTGCACCGCGGCGAAGAAGCGCACCGTGACCCCGTCGTCGTTGCGATAGGTCGTGACCGCGGTGTCGAAGTGCCCGCCGTCGCCCTCGGCGACGAACCGGGCGAAGTCCGATGGCGTGCGATCCGGGGCGTCGGTCGGCTCGACGTAGCCGGTGCCGGGCTGCGGGTCCTGGCCCTTGCTGCGGTCCTCGCGGGCATCCTGCCCGCAGGCCGTCGCGAGCAGGGTGAGGGCGATGCCGAACAGGCGCACGAACGGGTCCGCGGTCATGCCCCGATCATCGGCCGCGCCCCGGGCCGACGACAAGCCATCGGGCGAGGAACCTCGCCGTCGACGGCACCAGGGCTACAGGAACCAGTCGCCCCAGTCGTTGGCCGGCGCGTGCGCCGGCAGCGAGGCGCTGCTGGCGACCAGCTCCTCGATCCACCAGTTGGTCGAGTGGTACAGGCACGTGACCTGCTGGCACTCGACGCTCGCGTCGAAGCCGGCCAGCAGCTCCTGCGTCGCGGCGACGCCGGCCTCGCCGTCGCGCCACAGCGCGGCCTCGCCGAGGCGCGCCTTCTGCACGCCGCGGTGCGCCGGGCAGTTGAAGGTGCCCAGCGGCGTCACCACCTGGCGCAGCATCTGCATGTGGCAGGTGCGCGGCTGCCGCGTGTAGTCGCGCCAGTTGCCCTGCATCAGCACGCGCAAGTTGGTGCTCTCGACGATCCGGAAGTCCTTGCGCGCGGCGCGGCGGGCGCGGTCGAGCGCGGCGCGGATCCGGGCGATCACCTGCTGCAGGGCACCCTCGATCTTGGCCGGATCCATGATCTCGCTGCCCTCGCCGGTGCGCTCGAGGAACGGCTTGAACGAGATGTAGTCGAAGCCGCTCTTGTCGGCGCGCTCCGCCGCCATCTCGATCTCGTGGATGTTCTCGACCACCTTGACGTCGCCGCGGGCGCCGCCGCGCCAGGTGATCACGTACGAGAACCCCATGTCGAAGCTCGGGTTCGCCTGCTTGATGCGCGGGATCCAGCTGCAGATCTCGTCGAGCGTCAGCGTCTTGCTCGACGGGTTGTGCATGCGGCGGAACACCTCGTTGCTGCCCGAGTCCAGCGACAGCCGGATCCAGTCGCCCTTCTGCAGGAACGGCGCCGCCTGCAGCAGCCGGTCGCCGCGGCTGCCGTTCGACACCACCGCGACCTGCAGCCGCAGTTCCTTCAGGAACTGCACCATCGACGCGAACCCAGGGTACAGCGTCGGCTCGCCGCCGCCGATCAGGATCACGCTCTTGAGGCCGCGGTCCACCATCGTCCGCAGCGACTCGCGCAGCTGCTCGTCGCTGTGGCGGACCTTGCTGTTCAGGATGTCCCAGTCGATGCAGTGGTCGCAGGCGTAGTTGCACGCCGTCGTCAGGTCGAGGTTGATCGACAGCGGCGCCAAGGCCGGCTGCTCCGGCAGCGGTTTGCCCTCGGCCTGCGCGGCGCGCAGGGCGCGCTGCCAGCGGACGTAGTCGACGACGTACGGCCACAGCGTGGGCTGCTGCAGCTTGCGCGCGAAGTCGTGGACCGGCGCCGGCGTCTGGGTCGGCGTCGCCGCAGCACCCGCGGGCGGGGTCGGCGACGCGCTGGGGGCGGACTCGGGACGAGGGTTGGTGGTGGGATCCAAGACGCGCCAAGTGTCGCCTGCGCGCCGCGTCGGCGCCAGCGCCGATCCCCGCCTCCGCGCCGCGCCTTAGCCGCCTGCCGCGGCCAGGATCTCGCCGTAGCGCGCCAGCCGCCACGCGAGCGCCGGCGCCGCGACGGCCGCCGCGCTGGCTCGCGCCGCCGCCGGCGCCGCGAGCCCGGCGCAGAACGCCCGCACCAGCTGCCGCAGCGGGTCCTCGACCGACACCTCGCGATCGTCCGCGGCGAAGGCGATCGAATACCCCGGACCGATCCGACGGTCGATGCGGCGGTCGTCGACCGCGAGCCACGCCGGCCGCGGCTGCTCCAGCTGCCGGCGCAGGTGCAGCTCCGCCTGCAGTTCGCCGTCGTCGTGGACCAGACGCAGACGCAGCGCGCAGGCAGTGGCCGCGGGATCGCGCGGCGCGACCTCGACGGCCGCCAGCACGGCCGTGCGCTGCGCAGCCGGCGGCAGCAGCGCCTGCGCCACCGAAAGCAGGTGCGGCACCGCGTCCTCGAGCATCGCCACGGCGCCGACGCCGGTCGGGCTCAGCCCCATCGCCAGGCGGCGCGCGGGAGCCGGCGCCGGGCCGTGCAGGGCCGTCACCGCCGGCAGCACGTGCGGCCACTGGGTGTTCTCGGCCAGGAGCACGCCGCGGGCGGCGAAGCCGGCCAGCGCCGATCGACCCTCCGCCAGCTGCGCCGGCGTCACCAGGGGCTTCTCGCACAGGCACGCGACCCGGTTCTGCAGCGCCGCCTCCAGCGCCACGAGGTGCTGCTCGGCGGGCGACGCCACCACCAGCGCGTCGAGCTCGTGCGCGAACACGCCCTCCAGGTCGTCGGCGGCCGCCACGTCGTGGCCGAGCGTCGCGGCCAGCGCCGCCGCGTTCGCGCGCCCGCGCTCGGCGGTGCGGCCAGCGACCGCCACCACCTGCGCGCCGGCGGCCTCGAAGTGCTGCGCGAGGAACGGCCCGAGCCCGTTGCGGCTGCGCCCCGCGCCGACCACGCCGATGCGCAGGCGCGCGCCCGGGTCGCGGGTCATCGCAGCGCCTGGTAGACCGCGGTGCGGAACCGGGCGAGCACGTGGTGCTGGTCGTAGGGAACGTGCTGGCACAGCAGGATCGCGACCAGCTGCTCCTGCGGGTCGATCACGAAGTGCGTCGTCGCGGCGCCGCTCCAGTAGAGCATTCCATCGCTGCCGAGCTGACCGGCTGCGCCGCTGTCGGTCCGCACCGCGGCGAACAGGCTCCAGCCGACGCCCGGCGCCGGACCGCCCTGGTCCGGACCGAGCGAGTTGCGGCCGGCGAGCTCGAGCGTCTTGCGACCGAGCACGCGCACCCCGTCGAGTTCGCCGCCGTTCAGCACCGCGCGGCACAGCCGCAACCAGTCTGCCAGGGTCGAGAACATGCCGCCGCCACCGGACGGGAATCCGCGCCCCGGTTCTGCCCAGGAGCCGAGGATCGGCTCGGCGGCGCGCAGGGCGCCGTCCTCGACGGTGGACAGCGACGCCAGGCGCCGGCGCCGGTCGTCCGGCACGTCGAACGCGGTGTCGACCATCCCCAGCGGTCCGGTCAGGTGTTCCTGCACGTAGGCGTCCAACGGCTGGCGGCTGGCGCGCTCGATCAGCGCGCCGAGCACGTCGTCGGACACGCTGTAGTGCCAGCGCGTGCCGGGCTCGAACGCCAGCGGCAGCGTCGCGACCTTCTGCACGAACTCGTCGAGCGACTCCGCGGACCACAGGTCGGCCGCGCGATACAGCGGGTCGACGACCTCGTCGGCGCCGAAGCCGTAGCTGAAGCCGGCGGTGTGGTTCAGCAGCATGCGCACGGTGATCGGCCGGCTGGCCGGCCGCGCGGTCGCGTCGCCGATGCGCTCGCGCAGGATCACCGTCGGCGCGGCCAGCTCGGGCAGCCAGCGGCCGATCGGGTCGTCGAGCTCGAACGCGCCGCGTTCGTGCAGCTGCAGCGCCGCCAGCGCGGTGACGATCTTGCTCATCGAATAGATCCGCACGACCGTCGACGTCGTCATCGGCGCCGCCGACGCGAGGTCGCGGACGCCGACCGCGTCCTGCTCGACCACGGCGCCCGCGCGCCAGATCAGCCACGCGGCGCCGGCGTGGCGGCCCGCCTCGACCTCGCCGCGCAGCAGCGCCCCGACCCGCTGCAGGCGCGCCGGGTCGAAGCCGCGGTCGTCCTGCGCCGCGGCGCCGACGACCAGCAGGAACGCCGCGAGGCACGGCAGCAGCGGGCGGCGACTCGTCATGGCTTCTTGGTCCCGGTGCCGGGCGAACGGCGGAGGTCGGCCAGGGCGCCCGCGAACCGCGCCGGGTCGGCGGCAAAGGTCGCACGGCAGTCGGCGCAGCAGAAGCCGAGGCGCAGGCCGTCGTGCAGCAGTTCGTTCCCCGGCGTCACCGGCTTGCCGGACACCGGGCACGTCGCGTTCGCGGCCGCGGCCCCCGCGTCGGCGACCTCGGCGCGGGCGGCCTGCAGCCGTCGCTCCGGCGCGTCGCCGCGGTCGACGCGCAGCCCGGCGCGCGCGGCCTGGAGCCCGGCGACGGCCGCGGCGCTCACCGCCGTCCCCGTCGCGTAGACCCGCCGCAGCGCCGGCAGTTCGCCGAGCGATCGCAGACCGTCGTCGCCGAGCCGCGTGCCGGTCGCGTTCAGCACCTCGAGGCGCCGCAGCGCGCCGAGCGCGCCGAACGCGGCGTCGCCCAGCGCCGTGTCCGCGCACTGCAGCCGCCGCAGCTGCGGCAGCGCCGCGAGCCCGGGCGCGGCCGCGTCGGTGATGCCGGTCCCCGACAGGTCGAGCCACACCAGCACCGGCGCCAGCGCGCGCAGCGCGGCGACGTCGCCGTCCGTGAAGGCGTCGCGCCGGCGCGGCGCACGAACGGCAACCGCCGCCTCGTCCTCGGCCAGTCGATGCGCGCTGAGCCCGCGCGCGCGCAGCGCAGCCAGGGTCGCTTCGATCTGCGCGTCCTCCGCGTCGCCGCGCGGCGGCAGCTCGAACGACAGCCGTCGCGGCGTCGCCGCCCGGGCCGCGGCCTCGAACCACGCGTCCCCCGAGTCGGGCCAGACCGCGCCGGCGCCGATCCAGGTCTCCAGCCGCAGCACGGCATCGGGCGGCAGCGGGTCGCCGTCCTGCGGCATCACCTCGTCGTCGGCGGCCGGCAGCCGCACGCGCCGCAGCAGCTCGCTGGAACCGGGATCGCCGGGGCGCACCGTCCACGCGTCGCCGTCGGCGGGGAACAGCGCCGCGCGGCGGTCGAGGCGCAGGTCCCCCTTCTGCTTGTCGGGGCCGTGGCAGCGCACGCAGTGACGCTGCAGCAGCGGCGCCACGTCCGCTTCGAACCGCGTCGACGCCGGCTCCTGCGCCAGCACCGCCGAGGCCGCGCCGAGGGCCGGGAGCGCGAGGACCAGGCACACCATGGCGCACAGCCTACGCGGCAACGATCGCCCTGCCTGCGGTTCGTCGGATTCTGCACGCGAACGGCGCCGCACCGCGCCCTCAGCCACCGGCGACCCAGTCCGACCATGCGTCGTCGACGCGGTCGACCCAGTCCTCGCCCTCGCCGATCCACACGCGGTAACGGAACGGCACCTGCGCGCCGGCCGGCAGGTCCAGCGCGGTCGTCTCGCCGGCGGCGGCGCCGGCGAACGGCTGGGCGGTCAGCAGGCCGTAGTCGCGCGCGTTCCAGGCGACCGGATGGCCGGGGTTCTGCGGGTGATCGAACACCGCCACCGTCACGCGGCGGCCCTGGAACTCGCCGCTGCAGGCGACCCACCGCGACCGCGCGCCGAAGGTCGCCGCCCCCTCCCGGCCGTCGGCGGTCCGCGCCCGCGCGCCCGAGCGCAGCGACAGCGCCGGGTGCAGCCGCAGCCCGAGCGTGCCGGCCCGGCCGCCGAGCCGCAGGCCGCCGTTGCTGGCCATCACGGTGACGTCGAGGTCGACGATGCGCCAGCCGTCGCCCCCGGCGAACCCGACCCGGTGGAAGTCGCGCGCCACCTCGCGCCCGGCCGCGTCGCGCCACACCGACACGCCGCGCACGGCGCCGCGCGCGGGGTCCAGCTCCTGCTGCACCTCGACGATCCGGCCGTCGCCGGCGTCGAAGTCGACGCCGTTCGCATCGGCCACCGCGAACCACAGGCTCTCGTGATGCGGATGGTCCCGCGGCTCGCCGTCGACCTGCGCGAACGGGAAGGCGCGCGTGACCGCCGCGCCCGACGGCGCGAACAGCGGCCAGATCACCGGCCGCCGACCGCCGGTCGGCCGGTAGCCGCAGAACGGCGCGCCGTCGAACGTCACGTCGACGCGGTCGGCGGCGGCGGCGACCTGCGCCGGCCGCGCGGGGGCGCCGGCGCAGGCGCCGAGCGCCAGCGCGGTGCCCAGCGACAGCAGGGCGCTCTTGGCCCGGCGGGCTCGGGCGGCGGCGCTCACTTCTTGCGCGCGCGGGCCTTGGGCTTCTTCGGCGCCGCGGCCGCGCGCGCGGCCGGCGCCTTCGGCACCAGCACGGCGGCCGACGCCTTCGGCGCCGCGGCGGCGGCCGGCGGCGCGGTGCTGGTCCTGGCGGTCCTGGGCGCGCAGATCGCGGCGACGGCCGACAGCAGCGCGGTCGGCGTCACCGCCGCGGCGCCCGCGTTCAGCAGGTCCGCCATCGACACGATGCCGCACAGGGCGCCGCCGGCGTCGACCACCGGCAGGCGCCGCACGCGGTGCTGCTGCATCGCCGCCAGCGCGTCCGCCACCCTGGCGTCGGCGCGGATCGTGAACAGGGTCTTCGCCATCGCGCTGCCGACCGACATCTCCTCGAGCCGGCGCCCGCGCGTCAGCGCGGCCATGCAGCAGTCGCGGTCGGTGACGATGCCGATCGCCTGGCCGTCGCCATCGACCACGGGCACGGCGCCGCAGTCCTGGTCCCAGAGGATGCCGGCCGCGTGGGCCAGGGTGTCGTCGGGGCGGCACGCACGCGGCGCGCGGGTCATCACGGTCTCGACATTCATGTTCGGTTCTCCGATCGGGTGCGAAGCCGACATGCTGCATCGCCGCCGGGCGCGACGCCAGCGTGCGCGCGGCTTTCGCGTGCCCGCTCCGGGCCGAACGGCCCCCCGCCCGTCAGGCCAGCCGCTCCATGACCTCGGTGACGTCGCCCTTGCTGCCGAGGAACAGCGGCGTGCGCTGGTGCAGCTTGCCGGGCAGGACGTCCAGGATGCGCTGCCTGCCGTCGGTCGCCATGCCGCCGGCCTTCTCGCACACGAACGCCAGCGGCGCGTTCTCGTACAGCAGGCGCAGCTTGCCCTCCGGCTTCTTGACCTCGCCGGGGTACATGTAGATGCCGCCCTTGAGCAGCGTGCGGTGGAAGTCGCCGACCAGGGCGCCGGCATAGCGGGCCGAGCGCTTGCCGCAGCGGGTCTCCTGCAGGCGGAACGCGCGCACCATGGCGCGGGTCTTGTCGTCCCACTTCGACTCGTTGGCCTCGTTGACCGAGTAGTTGCCGCTGCCCTCGGGGATCACAAGGTCGGGATGCGTCAGGAAGAAGGTGCCGATCGAGCGGTCCAGCGTGAAGCCCTGCACCGCCCCCCCCGCCGAGTAGACGAACATCGTGCACGGTCCGTACAGCACGTAGCCCGCGGCGACGAGCCGGCTGCCCGACTGCAGGAAGTCCGCGAGCTGCACCGGCCCGGTGTGGGCGCGCCGATACACGCCGAAGATCGTGCCCATCTGGCCGTCGACGTCGACGTTGCCGGAGCCGTCGAGCGGGTCGACGGTCAGCACGTAGCTGCCGTCCTCGCCGCCGACGACAGGGTGCACGTCCTCCATCTCCTCGCTGCCGATGCCGGCGACCATCGGCATCTTGTCGAACACCTGGCGCACGATGTCGTCGCTGATGACGTCGAGCGCGCGCACCGCCTCGTTCTGCACGTTCTCCGTGCCGGTGTAGCCGAGCTTGCCGACGAAGCCGGCGCGCATGATCTCGCTGGCGATCATGCGCGCCGCGAGGCTGATGCGGTTGAGGACGGTCGAGAGGTCGCCGCGGGCGCCGTGGGTCGCCTGGTCGCGGAAGAACTGTTCGCTCAGGGTGAGGCGCGTCATGGCCGGCCGATTGGAGCAGCCGGCCGGCCGCCGCGGAAGCGTTCTCCCGCGGGTGTCGGAGCCGCCGTCAGGCGGTGGCGCCGCGGCCCGGCGGGTCGCCGCGCTCGGCCGCGGCGTCGGGCAGCGGACCGTGCGCGATGCGGCCGCCGCCGGCCAGCAGCGTCCACAGCGTGTAGAACACCAGCAGCGCGCCGCCGAGCAGGCAGCCGGCGACGCGCAGCCAGCCGGCCGGGGTGCGGTCGAGTTCGAAGATCTGGCACGCGGCGAAGTCGACCCCGGGGTAGTTGCGCGCCAGCAGCGCGCGCTCGTCCTCGCCGAGGCGCTCGATGGTGTTGGTCACCATGCCCTGCAAGGTCGGCGACTGCGACGCGTGCACCACGTCGGCCATGCCGTGCGCGCGCGACATCTTGACCAGCACGCGGACGTCGTCGGGGTCCGGCCGGCCGGTCGGACCGAGGCGCGTGCCCTTCGGCACCGCCGGCACCCACGCGACCGTCCAGCGGCCGCCGCGTTCCTCGTAGACGAACGCGCTCTCGCACAGCAGCACGTCGCGCAGGATCAGGTGCGCGTTGGGCCCGGGACCGTCGAGCCCGAGCTCGGCGCAGGTTCGCTCCGCCGGCGTGCGCTGCGCGACGCGCCAGAGCATGATCTCCTGCACGCCGCCGACCAGGATCAGCGTCAGGCCGAAGACCAACAGCAGGAAGCGCCAGCGCACGACCCGCCGAGCCTACCCGCGCCGCGGCGCCAGGACGAGGATCGGGCGATCGGGCGGGTGCGTCCCGCCGCGCTCGAACAGGCGGCCGGTGGCCTCGCCGCCGAGCGTCGGGGACAACGCGTAGGCGGCGCCGGCGGCGGCCCGGAGCAGCGGCACACGGCGACCGTCGCGCAGCTCGGCCTCGAGCACGGCGCCGTCGATCGCGGGCCAGAACACCACCGGCGCGCCGTCCGGCAGTTGGCCGACGAGCCGGGCGCGGTCGGGCAGCGTCGGCGGCTGCCCCGCTCCGCGCCGCCAGGCCAGCACGAACGCGTCGGTCCCCGGTCGCCCCGCGTCGACGCCGGGTTCGACGCAGCGCACCAACTCGACGAGATCGCGCTCCGGCGCGAAGTCGTCGCCGAACCAACGGCCGCACGCGTGCGGCAGCGTCGGATCCATCGACCACTGCACCGGGTTGTCGAGCAGCAGGCGGATCCCGTTCGCGTCGAGGAAGTCGCCGAGCCGACCCCGGCGCAGCGCCGCGAAGGCGCGCCGATCGACGACGCCGTCCAGGTTGACGACCCGCGCCGCGTCGTCGCCGGCGAGGTGCTGCACGAACGTCGCGATGCCGGCGTTGAAACAGCCCACCCGCGTCCCGGGCGGCAGCAGCCGGGCGATCACCGCGCCGCCGACCGCCATCGCGCGCTGGTGCCGCAGCGGTTCGTTCGGCAGCGGGCGCGCGAGCTGCCAGCCCAGCTGCGCGCCGGCAACCAGCACCAGCAGCGCGGCGTGACGGCGCAGCCGCAGGACCGCCGCGCCGCCCGCGACCACCAGCGGTGCCAGGTAGTAGTCGCGCGGGTGCCAGCGCAGCGCCCAGTGCAGCGCGACCACGCCGACCGCGAACGCCAGGACGGCGAGCAGCTCCCTGGGCCACGGGCCCGGCGTGCGACGCGGGCAGAGCAGCAGCAGCAGCGCCGCGCCGAGCGGCACCCACAGGTCGCCGAGGCCGAGCACTGTCGCCAGGCCCACCGCCAGCAGCGGCGCGGCCCGCAGCCACGCCGGCAGGCGCGAACGCACCACGAGGAACACGAGCGCCGCCAGCGGTGCCATCGCCGCGAGCTGGAACGGGTGCCCGAGGAGCATCGGCCGCAGGTACCACCAGTGCTGCGCCAGCTGCTCGGCCGCGGTCGGCAGCGTCGCGGCGAAGTTCGCGTGCGCGAGGAACGCCATCGGCAACGCGGCGTCCGGCCACGCGCCGCCCCCCGACGCGAGGTCGAACCCGAGGCGGATCGCGAACGCGACCGCGGGCGCGGTCCACGCGCGCATGCCGCTCGCTCCCGGTCGCGAGCGTCGCCGCCAACGCACCGCGGCCGCCAGCAGGACCAGCGCCAGCAGCTCGGTGCGCGCCAGCGCGGCGCACGCCGCGACCGCCGTGAACGCGCGCTCCGGCCACCGCCGCCCGAACCACAGCAGCGCCGCCATCGCGCACGCCAGCGCCGTCTCCTGACCGTTCTGGCATTCGCGCAGCAGCAGCGGATTGCCGAGCCACAGCAGCCCCGCGCACCACGCCGCCGGTCCGCCGCGCCCGGCGAGCACCCAGCCTGTGGCCGTCGCGAGGTGCAGCACGACGCCGAGCACGACCGCGAAGTCGGCGATCGCGAACCACTGACCGCTGCACACGTAGCCGAGCAGCAGGCACCAGAGCGGCTGCACCCCGCTGGTCCAGACGCCGTCGCTGACGGTCGGGCCGCGTGCGCCCACCACGTTGCACGCCCACACGAACTCGTAGTAGGCGTCGTCGCGCAGGTGCGTACCCAGATCCGGCCAGCCGTCGCACGCCGCGGCGACCGCCAGCGCGGCCGCGACTCCCGCCAGCACGACGGCGAGCCAGCCGAACCGCCGGTGCCGCGTCATCGGCCGCGCAGGAAGGCGCCGATGCGCGCGCCCGACGGCCCCTCGCGGTCGAGCCGCAGGTCGTTGTGCCCGTCGCCCGGCACGACGATCAGCTCGGTCGGACCCGCGAACGCCGCGGCGAGCTCGCGGCCCAGCGCCAACGGCACCACGCCGTCGCGGTCGCCGTGCACCACCAGCGCCGGGCACCGCACCCGTCCGGCCACGGCGAGGCTGTCGAAGCGGTGCCGCAGCAGCAGGTCGACCGGCAGCCACCAGAACCGCGCCTTCGCGGCCGCCGCCATCGACGTCGGCGGCGCGCGCAGCAACAGACGGTCGACCAGCCCCTGCGCGGCGAGGTGCACCGCGCAGAACGTCCCGAGCGAGCTGCCGACGGCGATCAGCGGCACGCCGAGCGCCGCCGCGCGGGCGCGCGCGTGCGCCGCCGCGACCTCGGCACCCTGCTGGAAGGTCTCGACGTTCGGCGGGCCGGCGCTCGCGCCGTAGCCCGGGTGCTCGACGCCGACGACCTCGAGGCCGTAGCGCGACAGCTCGAGCGCCCCGTAGGCCGCGCTCAACAGGTCCTCGCCGTTGCCGACGAAGTACACCGCCACGGCGAACGGCGCGGTGCCGTCGATCGGCCGGGCGGTCGCGATGCGGAACTCGCCGCCGTCCGGACGGCGCAGCGTCGAGGTGGTGACGCCCGGCAGGTTGCCGCTGCCGCGATCTCCGGCTCCCGCCATCGGGAACACCAGCCGGTCCTGGTTCCACGCGACGACGCCGACCAGCAGCAGGTAGACGGCGAGCGCGATCCCGAGCCAGATCACGGCGCGTCGTCGCCAGTCCATGGGCTCGAGGCCTCCATCGGCGACAGGATGGCGGCGGCACCCGCCTGCTGCAAGCGCAGCGCCGCGGTCCCGCTCAGCGATCGAGCAGGAGCCGCACGCCGGCGGCCTGGAACCGCGTCGCCGCCGGCCAGAAGTTGCGGTAGGCGACGCGCGCGTGGGTTCGCGGCGTCGCGAACGACCCGCCGCGCAGCACCCGCTGGTTGTCCATGAACTTGCCGTTGTACTCCATCAGCGCGCCGTCGAACGGGCGGTAGCCGGGGTACGGCTCGTAGTGGCTCGAGGTCCACTCCCACACGTCGCCGGCGAGCTGCCGCGCGCCCGTGCCCGGCAGCGCGCGGCGCACGTCGAGCGCGCTGCGCGCGGGCTCGTCGTCGAGCAGGTTGGCGTGCCCGGTCGCGAAGCCGAGCGTGCGCGCGGCGTGCTCCCATTCGTGCTCGGCGGGCAGCCGCGCGTGGCGCCAGCCGGAGAACTGCAGGCCGTACCAGCGCGCGAACGCCTCGGCCTCGTAGAACGACACGTGGCCGACCGGCGCGGCCGGGTCCACCGCGACCGCGCCGCGCAGCGTGAACCGCGTCCAGGCGCCGTCCTGCCGGTGCCAGTACAGCGGGGCGCGCCAGCCGTGCTGCTGCACGGCGGCCCAGCCGTTGGAGAGCCACAGCAGGGGATCGTCGTAGCCGCCGTCCGCGACGAACTGCAGCCACTCGCCGTTGGTCACCAGCCGATCGGCCAGCGCCAAGTCGGTGGCCACGCGACGGTGCCGCGGCAGCTCGTTGTCCCAGCAGAACCCCGGGCCGTCGTGGCCGATCTCCACCACGCCGCCGGCGACGTCGAGCGCTCGCAGCGGCCCGGGTTCCGCGGGCTCGCCCGCCGGGATCGCCGCCGCGTACGGCAGCCGCAGGTCCGACGGCGCCGACCAGCGGATGTGGAGGATCTCGGTGAGCAGCAGCTCCTGGTGCTGCTGCTCGTGCTGCAGGCCGATGCCGATGCCGCGCGCCAGCGCCGCGAACTGCTCACCGGCGCAGTCGCCGATCGCCGCCACGACGGCCGCGTCGACCGCGCGTCGATACTCCAGCGTCGCCGCCGTCCCCGGCTGCGCGACGCGCCCGCGCCGGTCGCGCGACAGGCGCGGCCCGAGCCCTTCGTAGTACGAGTTGAACGCGTAGTCGAAGCCCGGGAAGTCGCCGCAGTCGCGCCCCAGCGGTCGCAGCACGTTGCGCGCGAAGAACCAGCTGGTGTGGCCGAGGTTCCAGTACGGCGGGCTGACGTCGGGCATCGACTGCACGCGCCAGTCCTCGGGCTGCAACGGGGCGGCGAGCCGCATGCTGACGGCGCGCACGCGCTCGAAATCCTGCCGGAGCGCCTGCCGATCCATTGCTCCGACCTTACGGGCGCGGCGCGTCGGCACAACCGCGACACGGCCGGTTCACGATCGGGTCGGCGTGAACCGGGCGAACAGCGCCGCTTCCTCGCTCGGGAACATCGCCGTCGGCGGCACCGCCGCGCAGTAGCGCTTGAACTCGGCGAGGAACGCCGCGGCGTCGCGCGCGAACGCGCCGGCCGCCGCGGGGTCGCCGCGCAGCAGCCGTTCGAGGCGCAGCTTCTGCACGATCAGGCGCGTGAGCCGCAGGCCGTCGGCGTCGACCGCCGCCAGCAGCGCGCGCTCGGCTGTCGTGAAGCGCTCGGCGGCGTCGGGCGCCGCCAGCGCGCCGCGCAGGTGCGCCACCGGATCGGCGGCCGCGCAGGCCGCCAGCAGCGCGCGCTGTACGTGGCTCAGCACAGCCGGCTCCGCGCGCGTTCGAAGTCCGCCGTGAACACGTCGGCGTGCTCGGCGGTCATGCCGTCGGGCAGCCACTCGAGCACCACCGCGCGCAGCGCGGTCGCGCGCGGCAGCGCCGCCCCGAACGCGCGCCAGACCGGCTCGGGGACGGCCCCGTCGTGCGAGTCGAGCCGCAGCACGCGGCGGCTCGGCAGCCACTCGGGGTCGCTGGGGCTGCCACCGCTCAGGTGGATCTCCAGCACACGCGACCACGGCACGCGGTCGAGCCAGGCGTCCAGGTCGACGCCGAGGTTCTGGCAGAACGCGAACGCGTTGTGCAGGTCGAGCAGCAGCCAGGCGTCGGCCGCCGAGCACAGCCGCTCGAACAGCAGCGGCTGGGCCAGCGGGTCGCCGAGGCAGAACAGGTCGGCGTTGTTCTCGAACGCGACCACCGGATGCACGGCCTGCAGCGCGCGCAGGCCGGCGGCGGCGCACGCGACGGCGTCGTCGGTCGCGGGCATCGGCAGCGGCAGCGTGGCGTACAGCGCGTCGGCGGCGACGAAGCCGAGGTGCTCGCTGTACCAGGCGAAGCCGAACGCGGCACGGTCGCGCACCAGCGCCTGCAGGTGCTCGGCGCGGCGCGGCGACGGTGCGGCGTCGCCGACCCCGAACGTGACGCCGTGTCCCACCACCGGTCGGCCGAGCTCCGTCACGAGCGCCCGCATCGCCGCGTGGCCGGCGCCCGGCGCGCCGCCGCGCTGCCACAGGGTCTCGGGCGTCAGCTCGAAGAGTTCGGCCCGCTCGCGCACCAGCCGCTCGCAGCGCTGCAGGAAGCCGCGGTCGTTCGGCAGCGCGATGCCGCACAGCGGACGGCTCATTCGGCGAGCAGCTTGAGCGTCGAGCGCAGCGCCAGGCCCGGCGCCATCATCCCGCACGCCGGGCACGTGTCCCATTGCTCGCCTGTGGCCGTGCCGAGCGGCGTGGTGCCGAGCAGCCAGCCGTCGAGCACGGGGTCCGAGGTCGGCTGGCCGTGCTGGTTGTGGACCATCGCCGGGGCGACGGCGTACATCCGCCGCTGCAGTTCCTCGTGGCGCGCCGCGTAGCGCGCCCGACCGGCGTCCTCGGTCGCCCCGTCGCGCAGTTCCCGCAGCTCCCGGCTGGCGTCGCGCAGCTCCGGCGGCACCGCGGCCTGCCGCACGGCCAGCGCGTCCGGGGCCCACAGGTGTTCGGCGAGCGCCGCGGCCACGGCCTTCGGTTCGCCGAGGTCGACCGCGAAGCCGGCCAGCCGCTCGCCGTCGGCACGCAGCAGCAGCACGGTCTCGCCGGGGCGCGCGCCGGCCTCGGCGGCGGTCGCCGCGGTCGCCACGACCGGCACCGCGAGGCCGAACGCCAGCGGCAGGCCGCTCTCGATCGGGCGCGGGTCGTCCTCGGTCGGGCGCGCTTGCGAGATGCGCAGCGCCTGCACCTGCAGCAACATCAGGTCGCGTGCGGTGCGGAGATCGAGCTTCGGCAGGCCACCCATGGCGTGGCGCGCGAGGCGGGCCAGGGCAGCCTGGACAGCGGCCGGGTCGGCCGCCGCGTCCGCGGGCGGCAGGACGAACACCAGCCCGGGCGCCTTGTGCGCGCGCATCGTCGACAGCGCCGCGGTCCAGGCCTCGTGCAGGGTCGTCGGCGGCGGAGCTTCGTGCTGGCCGTCGTGCTGGGCGGCGGCTGCGGCGGCGAGGATCGTGGCGAGCAGGAGACGGACGGCGCGGGTGGGTGCGTTCATGGCGAAAGGGCGGGCCGAACGGTGCCGACCCGCGATGGTTCCGGATCGTCGGCGCGGCGTCGATCCCCGCCGCCGCGGCGGCGATGGCATCGGCCGTGCCACGCGCTCACGCCAGATCCGAGTCTCCGAGGGTGAACCACCACTCCCGCTCCAGGAACGCGGCGGTCACCGGCGGGCCGTTGATGTTGTGGACCAGGCGCCGCTGCAGCCAGTTGGCCGACGGCGTCGGCGCGAAGCCGCGCTGTTCGAGGTGGCGATGCTCCGGCGACCAGCCCGGCAGCGCGGTCATCAGGCGCGCACGCTGCTCCTCGTGCTGGCGCCGCACGGCGGCGGCGAGCAGCGCGTCGAGCGCCGCGGTCTCCGCGCGCGGTACCACCAGGTCGACGATCGTCGCGGCGTCGGGCGCGAGGCCCGAGCCCGGCCTGAGCACCAGCAGTCCCTGCAGCGCGCCGCCGCGGCGGGCGGTCCACAGCTCGTAGTCGGCGCGCTGCGGGTTCTGCACGTAGCGCCAGTCGAGGTACCGGCGGTCGCGGCGGACCATGCACCGCACGTCGGCGCGGAGCCGTTCGTACAACGCGTCGACCTCGGCTGGCACCGCGTCGACGCGTTCCACCACCACGTCCGGCGGCGCCGCCAGCGGCGGCGTCGCGCGATCGCGGATCAGGAAGTCGACGATGCACATCTGTGTGTACTGCAGGTAGCGCTTGCCGATCCGGTAGGCGGTGTCGACCGGGAACCCGTAGAACAACGCGTCGCCGCGGCGCTTGCTGTCGTCCCAGAACGGCTCGCACGTCAGCACGAACAGGCCCTTGCGCTTGAGCCCCTGCCGCCAGTCCGGGTGCGTCATCGAGTCGACGCAGTGCACGAACGTCTGCGGGCCCCACGGTGTGTCGGCCAGCAGCGGCACGCCGGCGTACTGCGCCGCGCAGGTGCCGTCCGGCGCCATCGCCAGCCAGATGCGATGCCCCTGCGGATTGTCGCGGTACTGCCACCGCCACTGCGCCAGCGTGCGGTCGACGTAGCCCGGTCCGCAGACCTCTCGGAACACGCGGTTGAACGTGCCCAGGATCGCGTGTTCGTCGCCGGCGCGGTACGGGCGGATGTCGAGGTCCGGCAGGTTCTGCGTGGGCGGGTTCTCGGCGGGTGGATTCACTGCGGGTCGACTCGCGGCTCCGGGTTCACTGCGACGGCGGCAGCCGCCGGCAGAACGCCACGACCAGCTCCGTCAGCGCGGCCGCCGCCTGGCGACCCGCGGCCAGCACCTCGTCGTGGTTCAGCGGACTATCGGCGATCCCGGCCGCGAGATTGGAGATCAGCGACAGCGCGCCGATGCGAGCGCCCGTCGCGCGCAGGGCGATCGCCTCGTGCACGGTCGACATGCCGACGGCGTCGGCGCCGAGCGCGCGCAGCATGCGCACCTCCGCCGGCGTCTCGTAGCTCGGACCCAGCAGCCCGGCGTAGACCCCGCGCTGCAGCCCGCTGCCGCAGTCGTGCAGCAGCGCCTGCAGGCGCGGGTCGTAGACCTGCGACTGGTCGGGGAACCGCGGCCCGAGCGCCGGTTCGTGCGCGCCGATCAGCGGCGAGCCGCCGGTCAGGTTCAGGTGGTCGGTCAGCACCATCAGGTCGCCGGCGCTGAGGCTGTCGCTGATGCCGCCGGCGGCGTTGGTCAGCAGGAACGAGCCGACGCCGAGCCGCCGCAGCGTGCGGACGGCGCGCACGACCTCGCGCGGCGTCCAGCCCTCGTAGAGGTGCACCCGCCCGGTCAGGCACGCGACCGGTCGGTCGGCGACCACCCCCACGACGAGCGCGCCGCCGTGGCCTTCGACCTGGGGGGCCGGCCACTCCGGCACCGACGCGAACGGGATCTCGGTCGCGTCCCCGAGCTGCTGCCGGAAGTCCTTGAGGCCGCTGCCGAGCACCATGCCGAGCTGCAGCGCGGCGCAGCGGTCGGCGCCGAGCCGCTGCCGCAGGAACGCCGCCGCCGCATCGATGCGGGCGACCTCGCCCATCGCCTCGCGCGCGCTCACCGCGCCACCTCCGCCAGCACGCCGGCCACGCAGGCGGTCATGCAGGTCGCCAGCGCGCCGGCGAACATCGCGCGCAGGCCGAGCTTGCTGAGGTCGCCGCGGCGCTCCGGCGCCATCGCGCCGAGACCGCCGATCTGGATGGCCACGCTGCCGAGGTTGGCGAAGCCGCACAGCGCGAAGCTGGCGATCAGCTGCGTGCGCGGCGACACCGTGCCCTCGGCGATCCGCGCGCCGAGCTCGCTGTAGGCGACCAGTTCGGTCAGCACGATCTTGGTGCCGAGCAGCTCCGCCAGCGTGCCGATCTCGTCGCCGGGCACGCCCATCACCGCCGCGATCGGCCAGAACAGGAAGCCCAGCAGTCCCTGCACGCTGGCGTTCTCGTGGAACAGGCCGAGCGTCGCGTTCATCACCGCGACCAGGCCGAGGAACGCGATCAGCATCGCGCCGACGTTCAGCGCCAGCTTGAGCCCGTCGCCGGCGCCGGCCGCCGCGGCCTCGACCACGTTGCCGTAGGGCTCGGCGTCGATGCGCGACACCGTGCCCATGGTCTCGCTCTGCTCGGTCTCCGGCCACAGCATCTTGCTGCAGATCAGCCCGGCCGGCACCGCCATCACGCTGGCCACCATCAGGTGTCCGGCCGAGACGCCGAAGCCGACGTAGAGCGCGAACACGCCGCCGGCGATCGTGGCGAAACCGCCGACCATGATCGTGTGCAGCTCGCTCATGGTCATGCGCTTCAGGAACGGGCGCACCAGCAGCGGCGCCTCGGTCTGGCCGACGAAGATGTTGGCACACGCCGACAGTGACTCGCTGCCCGAGGTGCGCAGCGTGCGCACCATGCACCACGCCATGCCGCGCACGATCCACTGCATCACGCCGAGGTGGTACAGCACCGCCATGAAGCTGCTGAAGAAGATCAGCGTCGGCAGCACCATGAAGGCGAAGATGAAGCCGTTCTGCGGTCCGAACGCCTCGCCGACGACCGCGGGCTCCGCCAGCGCGTTGAAGACGAACCCGCTGCCGTCCTTCGACAGCTGCAGGAACGAGTCGACGGCGTGGCCGAACTGCTGCAGCGCGCGGTTGCCGGCGTCCCAGTAGAGGAACGTGAAGCCCAGCACCGCCTGCAGCAGCAGGCCGAAGCCCACCAGGCGCCACGAGATCGCCCCGCGGTTGCGCGAGCCGACGAAACAGATCGCCAGGATGACGGCGATGCCGAACAGCGAGACCAGGCGCTCCATGCGCGGCCGATGCTACGGACTGACCCGTAGGCACGCACGCGCCATGCGCGCCGCCGCTCGATCCGATCGGGATGCACGGGTGCCGACGGGCCGTGCGCGGGCTACGATCCGCGGGTCGCGCGACCGCCGCGCGGCCTCGGACCGAACGGCCAGAGAGGAGCCCGTGCGATGATCGATGTCCCGCTGCGTGGCGTGCTCGTCGGCGCTGTCGAGGACTGGACGCGCCTGCCCCGGTCCTGGCGCGAGCTCGACGGACTGTCCTGGGTCGAGCGTCACGGGGTGACGCCCGCCGCGGTCCTCGCCGCCCACGCGTGCAGCGGGCTCGACCTGATCGTCTGCCCGTGGCCATCGTCGGCGTTCGTCGCGCTCGGGCAGCCGGCGCCGCCGACCGCGGTGCTCGCGCTGATCGACCGGCTGCCCGCCGATCCCGCGGCGCCGTTCGCGGCCGGCGCGCTGGACGTCGTCCGCGGCGACGACCCCCTCGCGCTCGCGCTGGCCGTGCACCGCCTCCGCGCCTGGCGCCGCGCCGCGCCCGGCGTGGCTCGGGACGACGTCATCGCGTCGGTGCCGGGCGTCGCCTGGGTGGCGTGCGCCGAGACGCTCCGCTTCGCATCGGTCGGCGAACACGCGGAGCGCATGCTGGGCTACCCGCAGCAGCGCTGGATCGACGAGGTCGACTTCCTGGAGCGGCACCTGCACCCGCTCGACCGCGACCGCGTCCTCGAGACGCTCCGACGCGAGGTGCGCCAGCGCCGCGCCCACGGGCTCGACTACCGCATGATCGCGGCCGACGGGCGCACGGTCTGGATCCGCGACCTGGTGCAGGTCGTCGCCGACGACGGTCAGCCGCTGCGGCTGCGCGGGCTGATGATCGACCTCGGCGCCCTGCACCCGGGCTCGGCCACGAGGGGCGCCGACGAGGCCCGCCTGCGCGCGCTGTTCGACGCGTCGACCGACGGCATCCTGCTGCTGTCGCGCAACGGGCGCCTGCTCGACTGCAACCAGCGCTTCGCGGACATGCTCGGCCGCGAGCTGCACACGATGCGCGGCCTGCACGTCTGGGACTGGAGCCACACTCGCGCCGAGCACGAGGTGCGCTCGATCCTGCGGCGCATCGACACCAACGGCACCGTGCTGCGCACGGTCCATCGCCGCGCGGATGGCTCCTGGTACGTGGCCGAGATCACCGGCACGGCCGTGGAATGGAACGGCGAACCGGCGATCCTGTGCCTGTGCCGTGACGTCGACGCCCAACGGCGCGCGGCCGACGCGCTGCGCCGCAGCGAGGAGCGCGCCAGCGTGCTGCTCGACGCCGCGATCGACGGCGTCATCACCGCCGACGCGCGCGGCGTCGTGCACGGGTGGAATCGCGAGGCCGAGCGCATGTTCGGCTGGACGCGCGCCGAGGCGATCGGACGCCCGCTGACCGAGCTGGTGCTGCTGGCGGAGGACCGCCCGGCGCTGGTGCACGCGCTGCAGCGCGCGCGGACCGTCGCCGGCGGCCACCTGCACGGCCGTCGCATCGAGCGGACGGCGCGGTGCCGCGACGGCAGCCGACTGCAGGTCGAGGTGACCGTGGCGGCGATCCGCGAGGGCGCCGACACCTGGTTCTGCGGGTTCGTCCGCGACATCACCGAGCGCCAGCGGGCCGAACGCCGCCGACAGGAGCTGGAGGCGCAGCTGCGGCAGGCGCAGAAGCTCGAGGCGATCGGGACGCTCGCCGGCGGCATCGCCCACGACTTCAACAACATGCTGGCCGCGATCCAGGGCAACGTCGAGCTGCTGGCGGACGACCTGGGCGCGGCCCCCGGGGCGAGGAGCGCGGTCGAGGAGATCCAGCGCGCGGTGGCCCGGGCGGCGTCGACGGTGCGGCAGATCCTGACCTTCAGCCGCGAGCAACCGATGCACCCGGCGCGGAGCTCGCCGATCGAGCTGGTCGGCGAGGTGCGCTCCCTGCTGCGCGCCATGCTGCCGGCGACGCTCTCCCTGCGCACGGAGCTGCCCGAGACCTGTCCTTCGGTGATCGTGGACGACAGCCAGCTGCAGCAGGTGCTGGTCAACCTGGTGACCAACGCCTGGCATGCGTGCCGGGACGAGGATGCCGCGATCGTCGTCACGGTGCGGGAACGCGCGCTGCGGTCCCCGCTGCAGCTCGGCAGCGCCCGGCTGCCGGCGGGCCCGTACGTGACGTTCGCGGTGCAGGACAACGGCAGCGGCATCGACGCCGCGGTGCGCGAGCGGATCTTCGAGCCGTTCTTCACCACCAAGCCGCCGGAGCGCGGGACCGGGCTCGGCCTGGCCGTGGTGCACGGCATCGTCCACGGGCACGGCGGCGCGATCGAGGTCGACAGCGCACCCGGGGTCGGCTCCGAGTTCACCGTCTGGCTGCCCGCGGCGGCCGACATCGCGCGCGACCCGTCCACGCCGCGGCCGCCCGCCCACGGCGCCGGACGTCGCGTGCTGTTCCTCGACGACGAGGCCCCGCTCGGCGTGGTCGCCGTCCGGATGCTCGAACGGCTCGGCTATCGCGCCCGCGCGTTCCAGCGGCCGACCGGCGCGCTCGAGGCGCTGCGCCAGTGCCCGGACGGCTTCGACGTCGTGGTCACCGACCACAGCATGCCCGAGATGGACGGGCTGCAGGTCGCGGCCGCGGTGCGCGGGATCCGCCCGGACCTGCCGGTGGTGCTCACGTCGGGCCTGCTCGGCGACGACGTGCGCCGGGCGGCCGCCGCGCTCGGCATCGCCGGCGTGCTGCCCAAGCCGACCCGCCTGCACGACCTCGGCCGGGTGCTCGAGCGCGCGATGCGCCGACCCGCCGGCGACGGCGCGGCGCAGGAGGCGTAGCATCCGTTCGATGGTCGACGTCTCGCCGCCGGATCCGCCGCCGCCCGCGGGCGCCGTCCGCCGGATCCGCGGCGACGGTCGCGCCGACCTGCTGGTGCAGGAGGAGCCGCTGCTGCTGGTGGTCCACGGCCAGCAGCTCCTGACGATGCGCACACCCGGCCGCGACGACGACCTGGCGCTGGGCTTCCTGCTCGGCGAGGGCATCGTCGCGAGCGCCGCCGACGTGCGCGAGACCGCCGCGGTCGCCGCCGACGCGGCGCGCGGTCAGCCCGACGAGCTTCACGTCACGCTGGCGCGCGAGCCGGACGCGGCCGTGCGCGGGCGACTGGCGCGGACCCACGAGATCCGGAGCTCGTGCGGGATCTGCGGCATGGCCGATCCGAGCGCGTTGCTCGACGACCTGCCGCCGCTGCTGCCCGGCGTGCCGAGGGTGCCGAGGGACGGCGTGCCGCGGCTCGTGCAGCTGCTCGGCGCGCACCAGCCGCTGTTCGCCGCCACGGGCGGGTGCCACGCCGCGGTCGTCGCCGCGGCCGACGGCACCCTGCTGGGCCACGGCGAGGACGTCGGCCGTCACAACGCGCTCGACAAGGCGATCGGCATGGCGGCCCGTGCCGGCGCCGACCTCGGCCGCAGCATCGCGGTGCTGTCCGGGCGCGCGGGCTTCGACCTCGTGCTCAAGTGCCTGCGCGTGCGGATCCCCGTCGTGGTGTCGGTATCGGCGCCGTCGGGGCTGGCCTTCGACCTGTGCCGGGCCGCCGGCGCCACCCTGCTCGGCTTCGCGCGCGGCGCGGACCACCGCGTGTACACCGACGGGGCGCGCCTGTGCTGAACCGCGGCCGGACCACATCGGGACGCCGCGAGCGCGCGCCGAGGCCTTGGCCCCCCGCGTGCGGTACAGTCCAGCGAGGCTCCCCCATGGCCACGCCGTCCCGTTCCCGCTTCGCGGCTGCGCTGCCGCTCGCCGTCGTGCTGCTGGCGGCCGGCCTGCCGTTCGTCGGCGCACCGCCACCGGCGCCGGGCGGCGCAGCCGATGCCCACCTGCGGGCACGGGTGCCGGACGATCAGTCCGTGCCGCTGTGGATGTGGCTCCACGAGGCGTTCGTCGCGTCGCCCCGCGTGGTCGGCGACCGCGCCCTGCAGGGCGTCGTCGGCCAGACCAATCGCGTCGACCTCTGGTACGACGACCCGGCCCTGCGCGTCCTGCAGGCTCCCGGCGGGATCTGCGTCCGCCGCGAGGCGCCGAGCGGCGCGCCGTCGGCCGAGGTCGCGCGTCTCCTGGTGCGGTGGCCGGCGACTGCCGGGCCCGGGGGCGGGCCGGCGGTCGACGCCGACTTCGTCGTCGATCCCGGCATCCGCCGCCCGGACGGTCTGCCGCTGACGACGCTGGTCACGGCGCGGCAGCGCGAGCTCGCGCGCCAGCTGCTGGCCGACCTGGGCTTCGACCCTGCCTCCCTGCGCGCCACGTGGACCGTCGAGCAGGAGCGGCATTCGATCGGCCTGCAGGACCAGGACGGTGCCCTCCTCACGATCACCGTCAGTCGGTGCACGTGCCGGCAGAGCGACAGCCGACTGGCGTGGATCGAGCTCGACCTCGAGCTCGACGAGCCGCGCATGCTGGCGGCCGGCGACTCGGGTCAGGCGGCCTTGCGCGGCGTCGCCGACGCCGTGGGCCGTGCGATCCTGCAGCGCTTCCCGATGCTCGAGGTGCGGCAGGGCCTGCCGTACCAGCGCGGCTTCGCCGAGCTCGAGGCGCAGAGCTGGCTGCCGCTGCGGGCGCTGCAGGCGTGGCGCCTCGACGCGCAGGGGTTCAAGGCCGCGCTGCTGCTGGTGGTCGCCGCCGGCCTCGGCGGCCTGTCGCTGGGCCTCGCCGTGCAGCGCCGACGCCGCGAACGCGTGCGCGCCGCGACCGCGTAGTTCAACGGTCCTTCGCGCAGCGGAAGCCGGTGTGGCACAGCCCGGTGTCGGGGCTCGACTTCATCCGCGTGCCCGGCAGGTAGCCGAGGCAGTAGACGTCGCTGCACAGGAACGAACCGCCGCGCATGACGCGCTTCGGCAGGTCGGGCTCGGCCGGATCGAAGCTGTCCGCGGGCCCCTGCGGATCGCGCTGCACCGCCGCGCGCGCCGTGCGGCTGCCGTAGCCGTCCGGCCGGTAGTGGTCGTGCACCCACTCCCAGACGTTGCCCGACATCTCGAACAGGCCGTATCGGTTGGCCGGGAAGCTGCGCACCGGCGCCGTCGCCGCGAACCCGTCGGTCAGGTCGTTGGTGCGCGGGAACGCGCCCTGCCAGATGTTGGCGACCCAGCGACCACCCGGGCGCTGCTCGTCGCCCCACGCGAAGCGCTGGCGATCGAGGCCGCCGCGGGCGGCGTACTCCCACTCGGCCTCGGTCGGCAGCCGCTTCTGCGCCCAGCGGGCATAGGCGGCCGCGTCGCGCCAGCTGACGTGCACGACCGGGTGCTGCTCGCGGCCGTCGAGGTCCGAGCCTGGCCCCTCCGGATGCCGCCAGCACGCGCCGGGGACGAACTGCCACCAGCGCCAGTACTCCTGCAGCGGGACGTCGCCCGACGGCTTCTGGAACACCAGCGACCCGGGCACGCGATCGGCCTCGGGGACCCCGGGGAGCTCTTCGGCGGTCGGCGTCCGCTCGGCGTCGGTGACGTAGCCCGTGGCCTCGACGAACCGCGCGAACTGCGCGTTGGTCACCTCGGTCGCGTCCAGCCAGAAGCCCGACAACTCGACCTCGTGCAGCGGGGCGTCGAGGTCGCCCTCCTGGCTGCCCATCGCGAAGCGGCCACCGGGGATCCAGACCATGCCGGCCGGGGCGTCGTCGACCGATGGCCGTGCGGCGGCGTCGCCGCGCGCACCGCCGTCCGCGGCCGCATCCACCGGCTGCTGCGCGCGCGCGGTCGCCGTCAGCGCCGCGGTCAGCGTCGCGGCGAACAGGGCGGCCCGGGATCGTCCTTGGGTCCTCATGCTCTGCCTCAGTCGGCGCTGAAGTCCACCGGCCGCTGGTAGCGGCCCGACCGCTCCTTCTCCAGCTGCATGAGCACGTCGTTGAGCAGCGAACTCGCGCCGAACCGGAACCAATGCGGCGACATCCACAGGTCGCCGCAGGTCTCGTTGACCAGCACGAGGTAGCGGAGCGCGTCCTTGGCCGTGCGGATGCCGCCGGCCGCCTTGACGCCGACCTGCCGACCGGTCTCGAGGTAGTGATCGCGCACGGCCTCAAGCATCAACAGCACGACCGGCAGCGTGCTCGCCGGACTGACCTTGCCGGTGCTGGTCTTGACGAAGTCGGCGCCGGCGAGCATCGCCACGCGGCAGGCGCGCCGGACGTTGTCGTAGGTCGCCAGCTCCCCGGTCTCGAGGATCACCTTCAGGTGGGCCTGGCCACAGGCCGCCTTGACCGCGCAGATCTCGTCGAACACCTCGCCGTAGCGGCCGGCGAGGAACGCGCCGCGGTCGATCACCATGTCGATCTCGCTCGCGCCCGCGGCCACCGCGGCCTCGGTCTCGCGCAGCTTGAACGCGCGGTCGATGCGGCCGGCCGGGAAGCCGGTCGCCACCGAGGCCACCTGCACGCCGCTGCCGCGCAGCGCCTCCACGGCCACCGCGACCAGATCGGGATAGACGCAGACCGCCGCGCACGAGGGCACGTCCGACCCCGGCATCGGCTGCCGCGCCTTCCGACACAGCTGCCGCACCTTGCCCGGCGAGTCCATGCCCTCCAGCGTGGTGAGGTCCATCATCTGCACGCACAGCCGCAGCCCCTGCACCTTCGCCTGCTTCTTGATCGAACGGGTGGCGAGTTCCTGCGCGCGCGTCTCGAGCTGGACGGCGTCGACGGGTGGCACGCGGAACTCGGTGGGCGACAGCGCGGGTGGCATGGGGCGCGCATGGTACGCGCCCTCCGCCGGCGCGCCTACGGCCCGGCCGAGAACGTGAACGGATCCGGCAGCAGCCGGTCGAGCGTCGTGCTGACCTGGGCATTCCCGGCGCCGAACAGGATCACCGGCATGCTCGGGCCGAACTCCGCGAGCACCTGCCGGCACGCGCCGCACGGCCGCGCCGGGTCCAGCAGGTCGGTGACCACGACGACCGCCCGCAGCGCGCGCTCGCCGGCCGCCACCGCCGCGCACACCGCGCCGCGCTCGGCGCAGATCGTCAGCCCGAAGCTGGCGTTCTCGACGTTGCAGCCGGCGAACATCCGGCCGTCGTCGCCCAGCACCGCAGCCCCGACGCGGAACCGCGACGCCGGCGCGTACGCGTGATCCTGGGCCGCGCGCGCCAGGCGGCACAGCTCCTCGACGACGTGCGACGGCAGGTCCTGCGAACGCGACACCATGCGCGGGAGGCTACGCCCCGGCCCCGGCCTCGGCGAGCGCCAGTCGGCCCCGACCGGCGAATCGAAGGCGCTCGGCGCGCGTGTCCCGACCCGCTAGCATGCCGCCATGACCCCACACGGAGGATCGTCGGGCCGGGACGGAGACCACCGGGAGCCGGTCGTCGTCAAGATCGCCACGACCCCCATCCACGCCAAGGTGGTCGTCGCCCTGCTGAAGGCCAACGACATCCCCGCCTACGCCGACAGCGATTCGCTGGCCGACGAGTTCGCGATGTCGCGCAAGCTCATGAACCTCGCGGGCGTCAAGATCACCGTGCCGGCGGCGATGGCCGAGCGCGCCCGCGAGATCCTGCAGGACGCCGACATCTCCGAGGAGGATCTCGCGGCCCAGGCCATCGCCGCCGCACCCGAGGTCGCCCGCGCGCACGACGAGCGCCAGGCCGAACGGTCCCGCAACCCCGGCGCGTCGCCCGGCACCGTGGCGCTGTGGTGCCTCGGCAGCGCCATCGCCGCCAGCGCCCTGACGCTGTGGAACGAGCGCGAAGCCAACGCGCAGCCCGCGGACCCGCACTTCCTCTGGACGACCTACTCCTGGGGACTCGGCGCCACCTGGCGCGACGGCGGCGCCCGGGCGCGCGAACTCGTCGACGACGACCACGACCGCACCTTCGAGACCATTCGCGACTACGACCGCAGCGGCAAGCTCGTGCGCGAGGCCTTCGACCGCGACGCCGACGGCACCTACGAGCGCGTCGACGAGTGGATCGACGGCGTCCGCATGGAGTACCGCGACACCGACGGCGACATGGTCCACGACACCGTGCGCGTCCATGACACGAGCGGCGCCCAGGTGCTCGAGCAACGCCGCGACGGCCGGCGCGGCTGGCGACAGGACTAGCAGGCATTCTGCGGTGCAAGCTCGCTCGCTCGCCCGCGCACCGCGCGCGCGGACGCGGTCCGCGCGCCGGAGGCGTCCGACGACACGGGTGCTTGGACGCAACACCCGCATCGAGAGCATCCGCGAGACCAGGGACGCATCCGCTCCGGCTACCGCAGCGGCCGGGCCGGCTGGCACGTGCCGCGCCGCGTTGCGCATCCGCGAAGCCGAGCCGAAGGCGCGTCACGGCGCGTGCGGGCCGGCCCTTTGGCCGCTGCTGCGGCCACGACGCTCGCGCGGGGTCGCGCCTTGCGCCCCGCGAAGGCGGGGGGCGCAAAGCTGAGTACCAGGGCAGCCGCGACAGGAACGCAGCCGCCTTGCTCGCGGCTTCGGCTCGCTCGCTGGCGCTCGCTTCGCGCGCCGCGGCATCCGCGCGGAACCTCGGAGAGCCGGTGGCGGCGCGACCATCGCCCGGCGGATTCCCACGGCGCACGCGCGATCGCAAGTCATCGACGGCGGCGGCGCCACCTCGCAGCAATCCGAGACCCCGAGGAGTTGGGCGGATGCGTCGCCCTCGCGGTGTGCGCCTCCCCAGTAGTCAGCTTCGCTGCCCCCGCGCATGCGGGGTGTGCCTGGCATGTTCATCAGGTAGGAGGTGCAAGTCCTCCATGGAGTCGCCGGAGACAACCATGAGTCGAAGACAACTGCACGAGATCGAAAG
>JBFWWV010000016.1:0-147824 GCA_050245995.1 Planctomycetota bacterium
CGGCGGCAGCATATCGAGTCCGGCACGGCGCCGCTCGCCGGCGGATTGACCTGCGGTTCACGATCGTCTCACGTTGGCGGCGAGAGGTCTCGACATGCGCAGCCGTCGTGTCCCGGTCCTGATCGCGTTCGGTCTCCTGGCCGGCGGCGCCTGCGCCCAAGGCGACGCCGCGGAGGCCGAGCTGCCGGCGACCGGGGCCTTCCGGCGGCTCGCGACCTTCGCCGTGAAGGGCGGGATCGCCGAGATCGTCGCGGCCAGTCCGGACGGCAGGACCCTGGCGTTCAGCGACGCCCGCGGCGGACGGGTCGGCTTCGTGGACCTGCGCGAGCCGTCGCTGCCGGTGGCGTTGCCCGACGTCGTCACCGGCGGCGAGCCGACGAGCGTCAGTTGGCACGGAGACGTCGTCGTCGCCGCCGTGGTCGCGCACGGGCCGGAGATCGGCGCCGCGGCGCCGGACCCCACGGTGGCCGCCAACGCCGGCGCGCTGGTGGTGATCGACGCGAGCGTGCAGTCCACGCCGAAGGAGCTGGGTCGCGTCGCCATCGGGCACCAGCCCGACAGCGTCGCGCTGTTGCGCCGCGGCGCCGACCTCGTCGCGATCGTGTGCATCGAGAACCAGCCGATCGTCGTCGACAAGGGCGGTGTGGTCCTCGAGGACGATCGGCCCGGGTACCCGACCGGCGGCGCGTCGTTCCCGCAGGATCGGTCCGCGCCCGGCCTCGTGCAGGTCGTGACACTCGACCTCGACGACGTCGCCGCGTCGCGTGTGGTCTCCGTGCCGCTGCCGGCCGCGGCGCTGACCGCGGCGGGCCTGCGCTACCCCGACGACCCGCAGCCCGAGTTCGTCGCGGTGCACGGCGACACGGCGGCGGTCACGCTGCAGGAGAACAACGGCATGGCGCTCCTCGACCTGCGCGACCCGGCGGCGCCGACCCTCGTGCGCGTGTTCTCGACGGGGAATGCCAGCGAGCGGCGCACCGATCTGACCGAGGACGAGGCGATCGACCTCGCGGAGGGCTATCCGAGCTCGATCGGGACGAGGATCCCGGCGCCGACCGACGGCGGCGGCGCACCCGTGCCGGGCGGCCCGCGCCAGCCCGACGCGATCGCCTGGAGCGCGGACGGCGCGGTCCTCTACACCGCCGACGAGGGCGAGCTCGACCTCACGGGCGGTCGCGGCATCAGCGCGTGGTCCCGGGACGGCGAGCCGGTGTGGGACGACGCCGGCGAGCTCGAACGCGCGGCGGCGGCGGCCGGGTTGTTCCCGGAGCACCGCGCCGCCAACCGCGGCATCGAGATGGAGGGGATCGCCACCGGCCGGTTCGGCGACCGCGAGTTCGCGTTCGCGCTCAGCGAGCGCGGGTCGTTCGTCGCGGTCTGCGACCTCGCCGACCCGCGCCGGCCGCGGCTCGTGGAACTGCTGCCGACCGGCGACTCGCCCGAGGGCGTCGTCGCGATCCCGCAGCGCGACCTGGTCGTGACCGCCGACGAAGGAGCCGGCGCACTGACGATCTTCCGCTGGGTCCGTCCACGCTGAGGCGACCGGCTCGGAGCGGGCCGCACCCGCCGTCAGAGCGCCGCGCGCAGGGTCGCCGCGGCCGCCTCGGGATCGTCGGCGTCCAGGATCGCGCCGCACACCGCGATGCGTCGGACGCCGAGCCCGTACAGCAGCTGCACGTTGTGCACGCCGACGCCGCCGATCGCGAACAGCGGCACCCTGGCGGCGGCGACGGCGGCCTCGATCGCGGCCGGACCGAGGCCCTGCTCGTAGCCCTTGGTGGCGGTCGGGAAGCACGGGCCGAAGCCGACGTAGTCGGCGCCGGCGTGTTCGGCGGCGGCGAGCTGCGCGAGGTCGTGGGTGCTGACGCCGAGCCAGCCGCGCTCGAGCAGGCGGCGGGCGACGCCGGCCGGCATGTCGTCCTGGCCGACGTGGGCGCCGTGGGCCCGTTCGCGGATCGCCAGCATCACGTCGTCGTTGACGATCAGCGGCACCGTCCGCTCCTGGCACAGCTCGCGGCAGCGCTGGAACCCGTCGTCGTCGCGCGCCTTGCTTCGCCACTGCACCAGGTCGACGCCGCCGCGCAACGCCGCGTCGAGCACCCGCCAGGGCCGCGATCCCGCCCGCTCGGGCGTGAACAGCAGATAGAGCCTGTGGTCGTGCAGCTGCATCGGCGCGGCGCACGGTAGCGCGGTGCCGCGGCCGGCGCACCTGCCGCGTGGCGATCGGCGCGGGTTCTGCGTAGCGTGTGCGCTCGCGTGTTCCCCGACCTGTTCCTGCCCAACGCGGCCCTGTGTGCGCTCGGCATCGCCGTCGCGGTGTACTGGCTGCGCACCGGCATGGTCGGGCGGGGCGTCGCGCTGCTGGCCGGGTTGCTGGTCGCGGCGGACCTGGCGCTCCTGGCGCGCTTCGTGTTCGACGATCGGCCGTCGCTGTACCGTGGGGCGTTGTGGACGCTGCAGGTCGCGGCCACCGGCGGCGTCGCGTGGCTCGGGTTCGCGCTCGCGCGCCGACGCTGGTCGCCCGACGCACGGCGGCGCGACGAACTGTTCGCGACCGGCTACCGCCACTACCTGCGCGGCGAGTGGGAACCGGCGGCGCGGCACTTCCGCCGCCTGCTCCGCGCCGATCCGTGGGACACAGCCGCGCGCGTCGCCGCCGCCAACACGGCGTGGCGACTGGGCCGGGTCCAGGCGGCGCTGCGCGGATTCCGGACGGCGCGGCGGCTCGATCGCGCGCGCGCCTACGTCGACTTCATCGCCGAGCAAGAGCGTCGGGTGCGCAGCGCGCCGATCGCACCGCGCCCCGCGCGTTCGCAGCGGGCGTCGAGTCCGCCGGCAGCGGCCCCGCGCCACGCCGACGCCGCCGGACGATAGTCGGCACGCGTCGCCGACGCCGGGCCGCTGCTTCGCCCTTGTGCGACTCGCCGTGGGCGCATGCCGTCGGCTACGTTCGATGCGCGCTCATGGCTCCATCCCTGCTGACGGTGTTGCGCGTCCGGTTGGTCGGCGTCGCAGCGGTCCTGGCTCCCGTCTTCGCGTTCACCGCGGCAGCCCTGCCCGGTCAGGGCGGCCTGCCGCCGGTGCCGGTGCCGCCCGGCAACCCGATCACGCCCGCCAAGACGGTGCTGGGCAAGATCCTGTTCTGGGAGGAGCAGATGTCGAGCGACAACCGGGTCGCCTGCGGCACCTGCCACCTGCCCGAGTTCGGCGGCGGCGACGGTCGCCGCGTGCCGCACCCCGGGCTCGACGGCGTGCAGCCGTCGCCCGACGACACCTTCGGGTCGCCCGGGACGGTGCGCAGCGACGCCGCCAACGACTACCTGCCGGACCCGCTGTTCGGCACCCGGGCGCAGGTCACGGGGCGCGCCTCGCCGAGCTTCCTCAACGCGGCGTGGTTCCAGCAGATGTTCTGGGACGGCCGTGCCACCCCGGTGTTCACCGATCCGGTGTCCGGGCAGGTGGCCCTCACCGCCAACGCGGCGCTCGAGAGCCAGGCGGTCGGACCGGTGGTCAGCAGTGTCGAGATGGCGCACGACCAGCGGGCGTGGGCGCAGGTCACGACCAAGCTGCAGGGCGCGCACCCGATGGCGCTCGCGACCAACGTGCCGCCGGACATGGCGGCGGCGATCGCCGCGAACCCGACCTACCCGCAGCTGTTCGCCGCCGCGTTCGGCGACCCGGCGATCACCGCAGCGCGCATCGGCATGGCGCTCGCCACCTACGAGCGCTCCTTGGTGGCCGACCAGACGCCGTGGGACCGGTTCCAGCGCGGCGACACCGCGGCGCTCACGCCGCAGCAGTTCGGCGGCATGAACGTCTTCAACGGGCCGGGGCGCTGCAATCTGTGCCACACCCCGCCGCTGTTCAGCGACGGCACCTTCCGCAACCTCGGCCTGCGGCCGATCGCGCAGGACGACGGCCGGCAGTCGGTGACCAACAACCCCGCCGACCGCGGCCGCTTCAAGGTGCCGAGCCTGCGCAACAGCGGCCTGCGCACCTCGTTCATGCACACCGGGCAGTTCACGTCGCTGCAGCAGGTGATGGGGTTCTACAACGGCGGCGCCGGCCCGAACCTCAACAACAAGGACCCGCTGCTGGTGCCGCTCGGCCTGCCGCCGCAGGCGCTGAACAACCTGGCGCAGTTCGTCAGCGTCGGCCTGACCGATCCGCGCGTCGCGGCGCGGCAGTTCCCGTTCGACCGGCCCACGCTGGCGAGCGAACGGATCCCGCCGCAGGGCCTGGTCTACGGCACCGGCTCGCCGGGCAGCGGCGGCATCCTGCCGGAGATGCTGGCGGCCGTGCCCGCGAACGTCGGCAACACCGAGTTCAGGATCGGCGTCGCGGGTGGCCTCGGCGGCGCCCCCGCGGCGCTGGTCGTGTCGGCCACGCAGGCGCCGCCCGGCACGCAGTTCCTGGGCATCAACGTCCACATCGGTGTGCCCGAGCTGTTCGCCGTGTTCCTGCCGCTGCAGGGCGCGCCCGGCGCGGTTGGTGCGGGCTTCGGCACGTTCCACGTGACGCTCCCCGATGATCCGGGGCTGGTCGGCGCGGTGCTGTTCGCGCAGTGGCTGGTGAGCGATGGCGGCGCGATCGGCGGTGCCTCCAGCTCGCGCGGCGCGATGGTGCAGTTCCTGTAGCCGCGCGGGCAGCGCCCGCGCCCCGTGCCCGTGCCCAGGCGCGCGCAGCGCGCCGGTGCCCGTGCCCAGGCCGCGCCCAGCGCGGCCGGTGCCCGCCGGCGCGAAGCGCGGGCTGGAGCGAGAATGGGGATGGCGCGCGGCGATCCTGCGCGCGCTTCGCGCGCGCAGGCAAAGGCAAAGGCGAAGGCTGAGGCGCGGTGCGCGGCGTGATCGCGCCGTCCAACCCAGCGCGCGCTGCGCGCGCGGGCACCGGCCGCGCTGGCGCGCGGCCTGGGCACGGAGTCGCTCGCACTAGCCCTAGCCTTTGCCCTTGCCTTGCACTTCTTTGCGCGCGCGCTGCGCGCGCAAGAAGGGCCACCTACCGCGCGCGCCGGTACTCGTACCGGAACACCTGGGTCTCGGCGCCCGCCTCGTCGATGCGGAACATGTCGAGCACGCGGTGGTCGCGGCTCCGGTGCTCCTCGCGCGTCCGCAGCCGCAGCGGCTGGCCGTCGGCGCCGATCGTGTCGCAGGTGAGCTCGAGCACCTTGCCGCTGGCGTCGAACCCGCCCTCGAGGACGTAGAGGAACGGGCTCATCGAGTCGATCCAGGTCGACACCCACTTGCCGGTGCGCGGGTCGTAGCCCACGGCGGCGCGGCCGACGAACGGCGCGCCCATCAGGTCGCTGCGCAAGTGGCTCAGGGTCCAGAACGGTCCGACCCGTTCGATGGTGTCCTGCCCGGTTGCCTGCATCGGCTGCTGCCCGCCGCCCAGGTGGTACGTGCACTGCACGTTCCAGCGACCGACGTTGTCCTCGAGGCGGGCGTGCTCGGCGGTCGGGACCAGCGGGTTCGGGGCGTCGGCCATGGCCGGAGTGTCGCGCGGGGCGCCGGCGCCGAAAAGGGTTCAGCGCGCGAGCGGGCGGTCGGCTCCCGCCAGCGGCAGCAGCACCGACAGCCGGCTGCCCCGCCCGGGCTGGCTGTCGACATCGATCGTGCCGCCGTGCTGGCGCACCAGGCCGAGCGACGTCGCCAGTCCCAGGCCACGGCCGCCTTCGCCGCCGTGGCGCGAGAAGTACGGCTGGAACAGCTGCTGCAGGGTGTAGGCCGACATGCCGATCCCGTCGTCCACGACCTGGAGCTCGGCGCGGTCGGCGCCGTCGCCGGCAGAAGCCCGACGACCCAGGCGGACGGTGATCCGTCCGTCCGGGGTGCGCAGGCTCTCGGCGGCGTTGCGGACCAGGTTGACGAGGACCCGCGCCAGGGCCGCGGCGTCGGCGCGCACGACGAGCTCCTGGTCGCCGTGGTCGACCTCGAGCACGGCCGGGCTCGGCACCATCGCGCGCAGCAGGTCGGCCTGTCCGGACAGCCAGGCGCGGAGGTCGAGCCGCGCGCGGTGCAGGGTCTCGTTCTGGCCGATGGCCGCGAGGTCCTTGACGAGCGCGGCGAGGCCCTGCGCGGCGGCGCGCGCGCTGTCCAGGGCGGCGTCGCGCCCCGGGCCGTCGCCGCGGGCCAGCTCGAGGCTGCCGCCCAGCGCCGTCAGCAGGTTGTTCATGTCGTGCGCGACCCCCTTGGCGACCAGACCGGTTGCCTCGAGGCGCTGCAGCCGCGCCGCGGTCTCCTCGCTACGGCGGCGGTCGCGCACCTCGAACGCGCGTCCGACGATCCCGGCGCTCTTGGCCGCGGCGCACTGTTCGAGCAGCGACCAGTTGCGCGGCTCGGGGCCGGTGTGCTCGTGGCACAGGACGCCGACGACCCTGCCGTTGCGCCGGACCGGGGCGTCGAGCATCGCGCGGATCCCCGGCGGCCGCAGGTAGCCGTGCAGCTCGCTGGTGCGCGGGTCGGCCAACGCGTCGGGCGCCGCCAGCGTCAGCGAGCGCTGCAGCGACGCGAGGTACTCGGGGAACGAGTCGATCGGCGGCGCCACGGTGTGGCTGCTGTCCGTGGCGACGAACAGGTCCAGGCAGCGCAGCGCCCTGTCACCCGGGGTCAGTTCCCAGACGCTGACGCGTTCGACGCGCAGCAGCGCCGCCATCGCCTCGGTGATCCGCCGCAGCGCCGCGTCCGTGTCCCACAGGTCCTGGCGCACCAGGTCCAGGTGCACCCGTTGGTGGCGGACCAGCTCGTCGATCAGGCGTGCGCGCAGCGCGCCGTCCTGCGGCCGGTCGAGCCGCATGTCGAGCGCTTCGCGCAGGCGGCGCCCCAGCTGCTCCGACGGCGGCTCGGCGATGCGCTGGCCGCAGTCGCCCCAGCGGTAGACGACCGGCAGCTGCGGGTGCCGTTGCGCCAGGTCGTCGAACACCTCGGCGGTCACGTCCTCGACCAGAGGCAGGTCGACGATCAGCACGTCCGCCGCGCCGTCCTCGACGCGCCGCAGCAGCGTCGCGCGATCCGACACCAGCTCGACCTGCGCGTCGAAGCCCTGGTCGTCGAGCTCCTGGCGCAGCAGGTAGTCGTCGTTCGGGTTCTCGGCGAGGTGCAGCGCGCGCAACCGGGACGTCGTGAGCTCGGCCAAGGCGGTCTTCCTCCGATGGGTGCGTCGATCCTACCGGCGCGCGGCGTCGGCCGCCCGGGCCCGGTGCGCCGGGCGGCGCCGCCTGCTAAGGTGCCAGCCCGCCGCAGCCATGCAGCAACAGGAACAGATCCGCCTGCTCGAGCAGGCGCGGGCGCTGGTGACCGAGGGGCGCACCGACCTGAGCCAGCCGGGCGGCGAGCTGCCGGTCGAGCGCTACACGGACCCGCAGCGGTTCGAGCGCGAACGCCGCGTGCTGTTCCGCCGCCTGCCGCTGCTGGTCGGCTTCGGATCGCAGGTCCGGCGACCCGGGGACTGGTTCACGCACGACCTCTCCGGGGTGCCGATCCTGTGCGTGCGCGGCGACGACGGTGTCCTGCGCGCATTCCTGAACGTCTGCCGCCATCGCGGGGCGCGGCTGGTGCAGAGTCCGCTCGACGGCGCCGGCGGCAGCGAGCAGCCGGTGTTCTCCTGCTGGTTCCACGGTTGGACCTATGGCAACGACGGCGCGCTGCGCAAGCTGCCGGTGCCCGAGGCGTTCCCGGACCTGGACCGCGCCGGCTGCGGCCTCGTCGAGCTGCCGTGCGCGGAGCGTCACGGCCTGGTGTTCGCGGTGCCGACACCCGGCGTCGAGCTCGACATCGACGACTACCTGGGGCCGCTGATCGCCGAGCTCGGCTCGTTCGGCCTGGGCGACTACGTGATGACGAGTCCCGGGGTGCAGACCCGGCGGCTCAACTGGAAGCTGCACATGGACGCGACGCAGGAGGTCTATCACCTGCCGTACCTGCATGCCGAGACCGCGGGCGCCGGCTACTTCCACAACTGCAGCATCCTCGAGCACCGGGCGCCGCACGGTCGCATGGTCATGCCCGGCCCGTCGGTGAAGGAGCTCGACGACGGCGCGCGCGACCGCTGGCGGCTGCTCGATCACGCCGCCGTGGTCTACGCGCTGTTCCCCAACACGACGTTGCTGCTGCACATGGGCTATGTCGAGCTGCTGAGCGTCTTCCCGGTCGACACCGACACGTCGAAGGTGCGCACCGCGATGCTGGTGCCCGGCGGCGCGGTCGACTACCAGGAGGTGTTCCAGCGCAAGAGCCACCTGGAGACGTATCTCTCGACGATGGAGGAGGACCTGACGGTCTGCGAGCAGATGCAGGCCAACATGCGCACCGGCGCCAACGCCGCCCTGCGCCTCGGCCGCGCCGAGTCGCTGCTGGCGCAGTTCCACCGGACGGTGGACCGGGTGGTCGACGAGCTCGCCGCGCGCTCCTGACTGCGCGCCGCGAGTCGTCGGGCGATCAGCCGATCTTCTCGCTGATCGTCTTCGCCTGCAGGAACTGCAGCAGGTAGTCCGGGCCGCCGGCCTTGCTGTCGGTGCCCGACATGTTGAAGCCGCCGAACGGGTGGCCGCCGACCAGGGCGCCGGTGCACTTCCGGTTGATGTAGAAGTTGCCGACGTGGAACCGGCGGCGCGCCTCGTCCTTCTTGCGCGGGTCGGTCGTGAACACCGAGCCCGTCAGGCCGTACTCGGTGTTGTTGGCGACCTGCAGCCCCTCCTCGAAGTCCTTCACTTTGATCAGGGCGAGCACCGGGCCGAAGATCTCCTCCTGCGACAGCTTGGCGTCGGGCTTGACGTCGCCGAACACGGTCGGCTGGACGTAGTAGCCGTGGGTCGGGCCCTCGGCGCCGCCGATCAGCAGCTTGCCCTCCTTCCTGCCGGTCTTGACGTACTCGAGCGTCTTGCGCTTGGCGGCGCCGTCGACCATCGGCCCCATGTAGTTGGTCGGGTCGGTGGGGTGGCCCTGCTTGATCGCCTCGACCTTGGGCAGCATGCGCTTCACGAACTCGTCGTAGATGTCCTGGTGCAGGATCGCGCGGCTGCACGCCGAGCACTTCTGCCCCTGGAAACCGAACGCCGAGCCGACCACCGCGTCGACCGCGGCGTCGAGGTCGCAGTCCTTGTCGACCAGGATGCTGTCCTTGCCGCCCATCTCGGCGACCAGGCGCTTCATCCACAGCTGGCCCTTCTGGGTCTTGGCCGACTGCTCGAAGATCCACAGCCCGACGTCGCGGCTGCCGGTGAACGAGATGAAGCGCGTGAGCTTGTGCTGCACCATCGCGCCGCCGATCGTCGAGCCGGGGCCGGTGACGAAGTTCAGGACCTCCCGGGGCAGCCCGCAGTCGTACATCAACTGCACCCACAGCGCGGCGATGCACGGCGACTGGCTGGCCGGCTTGAGCACGACGGTGTTGCCGGCGAGGAGCGCCGCCGTCGTCATGCCGGCCATGATCGCCAGCGGGAAGTTCCACGGCGGGATGATCGCGCCGACGCCCAACGGGATGTAGCGCATCTCGTTGCGCTCGCCGGCGACCGGCGTCACCGGTTGCGGCTGCGCCATCTGCAGCATCTGGCCGGCGTAGTACTCCATGAAGTCGATCGCCTCGGCGGTGTCGGCGTCGGCCTCGGCCCACGACTTGCCCACCTCGTAGACCATCACCGCCGAGAACTCGTGCTTGCGCTCACGCAACTGCTGCGCCGCCCGCAGGAACAGCTGCACCCGGTCCTCGACCGCGGTCTCCGCCCAGCGCGGGAACGCCGCGTGCGCGGCCTCGACCGCGCGCTCGCCGTCCTCGACGCCGAGCTTCTGGAAGAAGCCGATCATCCGCGTCAGCTCGCCCGGGTCGTGGGTCTCGAACGTCTCCTTGCCGCGGACCTCCTCGCCGCCGATCCAGCACGTCCAGGTGCGGCCGAGCACCTTCTCCTGCACGTAGTGCAGCGCCTGTTCGAAGGCCTGCTTGTTGGCGGGGGCGGCGAAGTCGGTGAACGGCTCGTTGCGGAAGTCGGACAGTTGCATGGCGATCCGGTGGGCGATCGGGGTCGGGGTTCCGTGGGCGAAACGCGCCGACTCTAGCCCGGGTCGCGGGCCCGATTCCATCCCCGTCCGCGACCGCCCCGTCCGTACAAGGCGCAACCCGCCGGGAGGTGACCGGCGGGTTGCGTCGGGATCAGGGTCTGCGAGCAACCGGGGTCGGTCGGCGCGGGCTGGGCGCCGAACCGGCCCGAATCAGGATGCCTGCCAGCGGTGCCGCTGCACGGTCTCGAGGAACCGGCGGGCGTCGTCGTTGCTGAACAAGCGCACCTTGTTCCCGCACTGGACGCAGAACGAATGGTCGACACTCATCAGGTAGCGCACGTAGTCCTTGCAGTGCTCGCACCACTTGCGCTCGCCGTAGTAGTCCTGGTTGCCCATCGTTCGTTCTCCTCTGGTCGGCGCCGCGCTCCACCATGGATCGCGGCCAGTGCGACAAGAGCAAGTTGGTTGCCAGGCGGCGCGGATTCGTGCTGCGCGCGGGTCAGGTGCCGGTGTCATCGGCGATGTGGCGCACGCGCACGGCGCGGTGCGCGGCGCCGTCCGGTCGGGGCGACGTCGCGGGATCCGGACGGCGCGGTCGGGCGGCGTCGCGGGCCGGAGCGGTCAACGCGCGTTGCCACCGGCGGCGTGCGGCGTCGTCCTGCGTTCGCGACCCGTCGCGCCGCGGCGTCGCCTCACCGCGTCACGGCGAGCCCGCCGCGTCGCCGCCCAGCGCGGCGTCGAGCTCGCGCCGCACCTGCGCGTCGGTCTCCGTGCGGCGCCGCGCGTCGAGGGCCGGGTGCCGCCGCTCGATGCGGCCGATGGCCCAGGCGGCGTGGCCGCGCACGACCGGGTCGGCGTCGTCGAGCGCCGCGACCAGCGCCGGCAGCGCCGCCGGATCGCCGCGGTTGCCGAGCGCGACCGCGGCGTTGCGCCGCAGGCCGGAGCGCTCGGCGCGGCGCATCGCGGTCCCGGTCCAGTCGGTCTGGAAGTGCGCCTCGTCCATGCCGAGCACGTCGACCAGCGTCCACCGCTCGAGCACCGGATGCGGCCGCAGTTCCTTGGGCCGGGCGTCGCCTGTCTGCAGCAGGCGCGGGCTGCGGTCGTGGAACGGACACACCTCGAGGCAGACGTCGCAGCCGAAGAAGCGCTCGCCCTGCGCCACCCGCAGGTCCGGGGCCGCGAAGCCGCGCAGTTCGATGGTCGTGTAGCTCAGGCACCGGCGCGCGTCGACCTCGTGCGGCGCCGTGATGGCGCCGGTAGGGCATGCGTCGAGGCAGGCCGTGCAGGTCCCGCAGGTGCCCGGCGCCGGCGCGTCGGGCGGCAGGTCCATGCCGGTCAGCAACTCGGCGAGCTGCAGCCAGGGGCCGTGCGTGGGCGAGATCACCATCGCGCTCTTGGCCAGGAAGCCGATGCCGGCGCGGACCGCGAGCGCGCGCTCGAGCACCGGCACCGCGTCGGCGCCGCCGTTCATGGAGCCGTACGGGACGCCCTCGCCCTCGAGCCGCCGGCGCAGGGCGAACACCCGTTCGCGCAGCCAGCGGTGGTAGTCGCGCCCGGCGGCGTAGCGGGCCACGTCGCCGCCGCCCTGCAGGCCGACCGGGGGGCCGCCGTAGTCGACGGCCAGCGCGATCGACGAGCGCACGCCCGCGCGCCACCGATCGGGCCGGAGGATCCGGTCGCGGTTGTCCTCGAGGTACCGCATCTCGCCGTGTCGGCCGGCCTCGAGCCAGCGCAGGAAGTGCTGTCCGTGCGGACCGGGATCGGCCGGGCCGAACCGGACCAGCTCGAAGCCGCAGTCGTGGGCGAGCTCGCGGATGCGGTCGGGGGTCGGAGGCATTCGGATGGGATTGCGGCGCGGGCGCCGCCGGCTGGCTGCGGACGCGCCGGGCCGGCTCAAGTCGATGGCGTCGGCGGTTCGATGCCGGACGATAGCGCGCGCTCTCGCGCCTGGATCGAACGATGACAGCAACCCGCACTCCCGACAGCTCGCACCCCGTTCCCGGGCCGCAGGACCGCCAGCCGGCGGCCCGTTCCGGGCAGACGTTCGTGCTGCCATCGCGAGACGGGGCGCGGACCCTGCCGGCCCCGCCGGCGCGGAACCCGGCCACCCTGGTGGTCCGCGGCGAGTTCGGCGGGCAGGGCACGGCTCTGTTGCGCCGCGAGGCGCGCGGGCTGCCGCCCCTCGGCGAACGCCTGCGATCCCTGCTGGCGAGCCAGGACCACCTGCTCGGCGAGCTGCGCGGCGCGCTCGCCGGCCGGGGCGAGGCTGCGGCGGTGCTCGACTGGTGCGAGGCGGTGCAGGCCGAGCTGTGGACCGAGGCGGATCACGCCGCCTGCGGCCTGCAGGCGATCGACTTGCTCGGCCTCTGCCACGACGTCCTCCACGACGGCGGCGGGGTCGGCGGCGACGTTGGCCGTGAGGTCCGCATCGTCGGCGCGCCGCGACACGCCGTCTGGGGCCGCATCGAGACCTTCGGGCATCTGCTGCGGCTGGCGATCGACCTGGTCGACGCCCGGACCGCCGGACTCGGAGATCTGGTCCTCGAGGCCGGTGAGGACGAGGCCGGGCCGTTCCTCGCGGTCCGCGGTCACGGCCGCGGCCGGGCGGAGCCGGCGGCGGGGCTGATCGCGGACTTCCGCGTGGCCGCCGCCGAGTGCGGGGTGCGGGTCGTGCCCGACGCGAGCGGCGCGGACGGACCGGGCCTGGAGCTGCGCGTCCCGAGCGAACTTCGCGGGCCGCTGCTGCCGCGGGACTGAGCGCAGGGATACGGCTCGGCGCACGGGCGCCGGGAGCATCGTTGTCGGCGGCGGGCCGTCGACCGCGGGGGAGTCGCGCACGGGCGAAAGCCCCGGTGTTACTTTCCGGCTCGCTCGGCCTATGGCAAGATGCCCTTGCAACGTCAGACGGGATCCCGATCCCGCGGAGGTGGCCATGCATGCCGCGATCCAGAGCACCGAACAGCGTCCCGCCCTGAAGGCCCGCTTGGTGGACCTCTGGGAGCGCACGGGCGACCCGGCGCTGCAGCGGCTCGCAGAGGATCGTGCACCGCGTGACGGGGTCGACTTCGAGTCGGCGCAGGAGCGCTCCGACTGGCTCAGCACGACCCTGATGGAGATCTACAAGAACACCGGCGATGCCGCCGTGTTCGCGCTGCTCTTCGAGCTCAACGAGGCGGCGTTCCTGATGGCGATCCAGGGACAGCTGCGCCGGACCTCGTTCCACGTCGATCCCGCGGACGTGCTGCAGGAGGTCTTCCTGAACATCTACCGCTACCCGCACCGCTTCCTGTCGGACCGGGCGGATGCGTTCCGCAACTGGGGGCATCGCATCGTCCGCAACACGCTGCTGAAGTTCCTGCGCGGAGCGGGTCGCACCGCGCGGCAGCACAGCCTCGACGAGGACATGCAGTGCGCCGACCAGCGCGCCCGCTCCCCCGAGCGGGCGGCGAGCGATGGCGAGGGCGCGGTCCTGGTCAACCAGGCCTTCATCCTCTACCTCGACCTCTACCTGATCCACTTCGAGCGACTGTCCGCCAAGGAGCAGTTGGCGCTGTCGATGGTGGAGGTGGAGGGTCGGTCCTATCGCGACGCCGCGGCGGTCCTCGACATCCGCCTCGAGAACCTCAAGATGGTGATCTTCCGCGGGCGCCGCAAGATCTTCCGCGGCATGGCGCAGAGCCTGCAGCAACTGGACGGGCTGGGCTCGGCCTGCCGGCCGGTGAAGGCCGCGTCGTCGGCAATGGCGCGACGAACCCGGGCAATCCTGCCAGAAGGTCGTGCAATGCACCCGACCCGACCCGACCCCACCCCGGAATCCGGCAACCGCTGCCGCTCCGCCGGCTAGCACGCACCGAACTTCGCTTCCCCGATCTCACGCCACCGCCTTCCGTTCCACCACACCTTCCGTGACCTTGACCGAACGCGGCAATGATCCATGCATGCAGATCCAGGTGGATCTGTCCGCCATGCTGGACGGTGAACTCGACGCCCCTTCGGTGCGGCGAGTGATGGTGCACAGCGACCTGTGCACGGCCTGCCGGAGCTTCCTGGACGGCATCCGCACGCAGGCGCGCCTGCATCGCTCGATCTGTGAGGCCGAGCATGCCGCCGCGTCGGACGAGTCCTCGGCGGCGACCAGGCTCTGGAAGCAGTTGACCGAGAACCGCAACCGACTGGCGCGGATCCTGTACGAGCTCGGCCGCGGGTTCGCCCTGATGGGGCTGTCCCCCGACTTCTACCGCGAGGTCGGCAAGGAGCCGGTGCCGGTGCCCGACATGGCCATGCGCGGCCGCAGCTTCCTGGACGAGGTGACGCGTTGGGCGCGCACCCAGGGGCAGCCGGCCGGGGAGTGGGTCGCCGCAAAGGACCTGTTCGAGAACGGTCCGCGAACGCCGGCCGAGAACCTGGCCAAGGGGCAGCGTCTGCTGTCGGAGTGCCTGTCGCTTGCGCCGGACGACCACGAGGCGCGCATCTACCTGGGCCTGGTCCACTCGGTGCGCGGCCAGCGCAGCCTTGCGCGCCGGCAGTTCGCCCAGGTCATTGCGGGGACGAAGGATCCGACGATGCGTGGGTTCGCGTTGCTGAACCTGGGCAACGTGCACATGCACGAGGGCGACCCGGAGGGGGCGATCGAACTGCTGACCGCGCTGGTCGACTCCGGCTTGGTGGACCGGCAACCGCGGTTCGGGATGGCGTATTTCAATCTGGCGCTGGCCCTCGGGCAGCTGTGCCGGTTCGACGAGAGCCAGAAGTGGTTCCAGCGCCTGCACGACGAGTTGCCGCACAAACGGCAATTGATCGCCCGGGAATTGACGAAACGAAGCCAGTTTGCCCATCTATTGAGGGGCCACCCGGAAGTCGAGCTGCGCTTGGCCCGGAGCTTCCCCGCATGGTTCCCTCTGACTGCCCAGGAGGCTTGCTGACGTGATCTCGCTGTTTCGCGTGTTGATTGGGCTCGCGTTGGGTTTGCTCCTGGCCATTCCGCTCGTCGGTGACGACGCACTCGGCGGCGGCGGGGAGACCGGCGTCTGGATCCTGCCTTCGTCGCGCCCGGTCAACTCGATGCAGGTCAACGGCGCCCAGTTCACGCAGCGCGCCGTGCGTTCCTTCCGCGTGGTGACCACCCCGAGCGATCTGCGCATCCAGATGCCCGCCGACATGGGGACGCCGCTGGTCGTCCTGCACGAGTTGTCGACCGGACTGCCGGTCGAGGCGCTGGTCTCGGGCAACACCGTGACCCTGACCCAGCGCGGAATGCGCCTGCTGATCAACCAGGCATCGAGCGGTCGCGCGCTCGGCCAGATCGCCGACGCCAACGGGCGCGGGTTCCTCGTCACGATCGATCGGACGGACTCCGGTCTCGTGGTCCGCGCCTACTGACGAACGGCCGCGGCGTCGGCTTGGCCCGCCAGGGTCGGATCTGACGGCGCTGCGCGCGGCAGCTCAACGGCGAGGGGCGGGGTCGCCCCGACGTCCCGTGCTTCGGGGACGATGCTCGCATCGATGAGTGCTACGGACCGGTGGGACTCCGCCCTCAGCGGCGGAGCGCCCGGAGCATCCGAGCGGGATCGTTGGTGCACATCGCGTCGACGCCCAGCGCCCGTCCGCCCTGCCAGCTGAGTTCGTCGTCGCTGGTGTAGGTGCACACGAGCAGGTCGTGCCGATGCGCCCGCTCGATCTGGTCGCGGGACAGCAGCGGCGCGTGCCAGTGCACGAACCCGGCGCCGATCGCGCGTGCCGCGGCCGTCACGCCGTCGTCCACGAGAGAGTGCTCGGGAGTGGGGCCGAGCAGGCCCGTGGCCAGCGTCGGCGCCAGCTTCGCGGCCGCCGCCACGAAGTCCCAGTCGAACGACTGCAGCAGCACCCGCTCCAGGCAATCCAGCCGGCGCAGCTCGTCCACGAACACCCGTGCCTCACCGCCCTTGTGCTCGATCATCGGCACCGACGCCGGCAGCTGCACCTCGAGCGCCTGCTGGAGCGAGGGGATCCGCTGGCCGCGGTGCGCGGCCCCTTTCCAGACGCCGGCGTCCAGCGCTCGCAGGTGCCGGGCCTCCAAGGAGGCAACCAGCATTCCCGGCCCCAGGACCGTCGCTGCGTCCGTCGTGCGATCCACGGTGTGGTCGTGCATGCAGACCAGCGTCCCGTCCCCGGCGACCTGAACGTCGAACTCCTGCACGGGCGTCGGCAGCGCGGCCGCCGCCGCGAACGCGGCCAGGGTGTTCTCCGGGTGGTTGCGGCTGTCGCCGCGGTGCGCCACGACGATCGGCCCTTCGCGGGCGGCCAGCTGCCGAAGGTGAGCGAGCACGGGTCCGTTGGTCACGCTCCTGGTTCTAGCTCGTCGCGCGCCCAGGCTCCACGCGGACCGCGGCCGAACGGTCCGGGCCAGCGCGCGGACCCCGGCCCGGGACGACGCGGGCCCGGACCGGCGGCGGCGGGCTCTAGCCGGGGCCGCCCCGGTGCCGATGCACCGATGGCATGGATCGGACGTCCCCGGCGCCAGGGATCGCGCGGCCCGCGGCCACCGCCGCGGCGGGCGACGTCGCGCCGGCGCCGCGCCAGCTGCCGGTGCACGCCGGACAGAGCCTGCAGGCGACGGTGGTGGCGCAGGACGGCGCAGCGATCTGGCTCGGCTATCGCGGGGGCGTGTTCCTCGCGCAGGCGGCGTTCGCGCTCGAGCCTGGCCGCACCTACGAGTTCGTGGTGGCGCGGACCGAACCGCACATCGAGCTGGCCCGCGCGGCGCCCGCGCGGCAGCCCACCGCGCTGCCGCCGCTCGCGTCGATGCGGGGCGCCGACCTGTTCGCGCTGCTGGCGCGGTTGCAGGCGCTCGAGCCCGCGGGGGGTGCGCCGGCGGACCCTGCCGCGCGCGTCGCGGCGGACGCGGCCCCGGGCGACGGCCTGCCGCAGTCCTTGCGCGGAGCGCTCGCGCAGTGCGGCGACGGCCGTCCCTCGGCGGCGGCGCTGCAGGCGATCGATCGCGGCCTCGGCCACGACCAGGAGGCGCGCGTGCTGCGATTGCTTCCGCTGACCGAGGCTGCGCAACGAACGGCCGCCGCCGAGCTGCGCGACACCGCCAAGGCGCGCGCCTTGCGGCAGCTCGAGGCGGCGGCGTCGCCCGAACCCGCAGCCGCGCGCGGGGACGACGTGGCGCGGCTCCTGGCCGCGGGTCTGTCGCAGGTCGAGCGCGACAACGCGGCGCGCCGCGAGCTGGGGGCGCCGCTGTGGTTGCCGCTGCCGGCCAGCCCGGAGGCCGGCCTGCTCGACGCTCGGATGTTCCTGATGCCGGACGCCGGCGACGGCGGCGCCGGGGCGGCGCCGGGGGATCGACCGTTCACGATCGTCCTGCTGCTCGACCTGACCAGGCTCGGTGCCCTGCGCGTCGACGTCACCGTGCGCGGCGACGCGGTCGACGCGACCTTCGTCGCCGCGCGCGCCGATGCCGCGGCGGCGCTGCTCGGGGCGATCGAGCCGCTGCGCCAGGATCTGCGCGCCGGCGGGCTCGAACCCGGCAGCGTGCGCGTGCTGCAGGCGCCGCCGGCCGGACTGCCGGTCGTCGACCTCGTGCTGCCGCCGCGCGACGGCAGCGCCATGGTGGACCTGCATGCCTGAACGCCGCGAGGATCGCCGGGCGCTGCGCGCGATGGCGCTCGGCTACGACCGCGGCGCCGACCAGGCTCCGTGCGTCCTCGCCAAGGGCGGCGGCGACGTCGCGCGCAGCATCCTCGATGCGGCCGATCGCCACGGCGTGCCGGTCGAGCGCGACCCGGACCTGCTGCAGTGCCTCGGGCCGCTCGCGATCGGCCGCGAGATCCCGGTCGCCGCGTACGAGGCCGTCGCGCGCATCCTCGCGTTCCTGTACGCGCAGAACGGCCGCTGACGCGCCGTCCGGGCGGGCTCGCTAGCGGGTATCCTGCGGGGGCCGATGGCCCGACCCCGTGACCCCGAATTGCGCGATCGGCTGCTCGCCGCGGCCACCGAGCTGTTCGCGCGGCACGGCTACGCCGGCGCCCGTCTCGAGGCCATCGCCGCGCGCGCCGGCGTCACCAAGGGCGGCGTGTACTTCCACTTCGCCGGCAAGGAGGAGCTGTTCTTCGCGGTGCTGGACCACTGGCAGCGCCAGCGCCGGCGCGCGCTGCAGGTGCCCCCGGTCGGCGCCGGCGGCGCCGCCGCGGCGTTGCGCCGGTTCCTCGCCGCCTGGCTGGGCTTCCACTTCGACGCGCCGGCCGCCGCGCACCTGCTGCGCGTGCTCGCCACCGAGCTGCGCAGCGGCTTCACCGCGCGGCTGCGCGAGGACGACCGTCAGGAGCAGCGGTGGTTGCGCTCGACGCTGCGCGAGCTCCTGCTGCAGGGCAACGCCGACGGCACCCTGTTCGCCGCCGACCCGGCCGAGACCGCGTTCGTGCTGGCGGCCACCGTGCAGGGTGCCGTCGAGCAGTGGCACACCGCGGCCGCGGACGTCGAGCCGTTCTGCAGCGCCGACCGGCTGGCGCAGGCGCTCGTCGAGCGCTGGGCCACCGGGGGGCGCCGGCGGCCGGCGCCGCTCGGCAGCCGCGAGTTCGACTTCGGGCCGCCGACCTGAGTCAGGAACGGCGCACGGTCGCCGCGCCGATCGCGGCGAACAGCCCGCCGACCAGCACCGTGAACGCGAACGGCCAGATCGTCAGCTGCGCGATGGTCAGCGCGAACAGCGCGTGGTCCGGGTCCTGCGGCGCGGGCGGCGGCGGTCCCTTCGCGTAGTGCGTGTGCTGCCAGCCGGGGTCCTGGAACGCCAGGTACTGGATCACCGCGACGGGGATGCGCGCCAACAGGCCATAGCCCGCGAGCGCCAGCCAGGCGGCCGGCCACGCGGCCGCGGCCAGCAACCCGAACGCGACCGTCGCGCCCATGAACACGGCGACCGCGACCTTGGTTCGCGGCATCATGTCCTGCGCCATCGCGCCGGCGAACAGGCCGAACATCAGGGCGACGCCGAGCACGCAGAATCCGATCGCCCGCACGGTGGAGCGCGGCCGCCTGCCGCCCTGCGCCAGCCGGCGTCCGAACCAGAAGCCGAACGGGATCACCAGCCAGGCGATGCCGACCAGCGCGTTGCCGCCGCCGGCGCCCTTGCCGAACAGCTGCGGGTTCCAGTCCTGCAACTCGCCGTAGAGCCGCACGATCGTGACGGCCAGCGACACCGCGGCGGCGATCAGGATGGGGCCGAGGATTCCCTTGCGGTTCGGATCCGACATGGCGCGGGATCGTTGCCGTCGTCCCCTTCGCGGTCCACCGTGCGACGACGGATCCTTCGCATCGCCGCCGCCGCCGGAGCAAACACTGGCGCCGATCGCCGCCGCGGCGACAATCCGCGCGCCCCGCCATGCCCGACGCCGCACCTCCCACGCCCGAAGGCGCGCCTGCGCCCAAGCTCAGCGTGGTCATGCCGGTCTACAACGAGCGGCAGACGCTCGAGACCATCGTCGCGGCCGTGCGCGCGGTGCCGATCGACAAGGAGATCGTGCTGGTCGACGACGGCAGCAAGGACGGCAGCAGGGACCTCGTCCAGGAGCTCGCGGCCCGCCACGACGACGTGCGCGCGGTCCTGCACCCGCACAACCAGGGCAAGGGAGCGGCGCTGAAGACCGGGTTCCAGCACGCGCGCGGCCGCTACGTGGTGATCCAGGACGCCGACCTCGAGTACGACCCGAACGACTACCCGGTGCTGCTCGCGCCGCTCGACGGCGGCCAGGCCGACGTCGTCTACGGCTCGCGCTACCTGGTCGACGACCGCGATCCCGGCCGCGAGCGCGACCACTTCCACCACTACCTGGGCAACCGCGTCCTCACGTTCATCAGCAACCTGTTCACCGGGCTGAACCTGACGGACATGGAGACCTGCTACAAGTGCTTCAAGCGCGAGGTGCTCGACGACATCGTGATCAAGAGCCGGCGCTTCACGGTCGAGCCCGAGGTGACCGCCAAGGTCGCGCGGATGCCGGTGCGGATCTTCGAGGTGCCGATCCGCTACCGCGGCCGCGGCTACGGCGAGGGCAAGAAGATCGGCTGGCGCGACGGCGTCGCCGCGATCTGGGCGATCGCGTACTACAACTGGCGCGACTGACCGGCGGCGCGCCGCCTCAGGCCGGCACCCGACTCAGGCGGGCACGTAGTGGCCCTGGATCGGCTGGAACGGCGCCATCGCGTTGCGCGAGTCCACGACCAGCCGCGCGTGCTCGGCGATCAGCTTCCATTCGATCGCCTTGTGGTCGGTGACGATCAGGACGCAATCGGTGTTCTTGAGCGTCTCCGGGGCCAGCGGCACGGAGTGCATGCGGTACTCCATGTACTTGCGCATGCCGGCGAACAGCGGCACGTGCGGGTCGTGGTAGCACACGTCGGCGCCGTCCTCGAGCAGCAGCTTGATGATCTCGGCGGCCGGAGTCTCGCGCACGTCGTCGACGTCGGGCTTGTAGGCCAGCCCGATCACCAGCACCTTGGCGCCGCGCAGCGGCTTGCCGATCTCGTTGAGACCGTGCGCGGTGCGCTGCACGACGTAGTGCGGCATCGAGCTGTTGATCTCGCCGGCCAGCTCGATGAACCGCGTGTGGTGCCCGAACTCGCGGGCCTTCCACGTGAGGTAGAACGGGTCGATCGGGATGCAGTGGCCGCCGAGGCCGGGGCCCGGGTAGAACGGCTGGAACCCGAACGGCTTGGTCGCCGCGGCCTGCACGACCTTCCAGACGTCGATGCCCATCGCGCCGAGCACGGGCTTGAGCTCGTTGACGAGCGCGATGTTGACGCAGCGGTAGATGTTCTCGAGCAGCTTGGCGGCCTCGGCGATCTCCGCGGTCTCGACCGGGACGACCTTGCGGATCGCCGCGGCGTACAGCTCGGTCGCGAGGTGGCCGCTGGTCTCGTCCACGCCGCCGACCAGCTTCGGGATCGTCTGCGTGTCGTGGTCCTTGCGACCCGGGTCCTCGCGCTCCGGGCTGAACGCCGCGAAGAAGTCGCGGCCGCACACGAGGCCCGTGCGCTCGAGGATCGGCAGCATGTCGCCGCGCGTGGTGCCGGGGTAGGTGGTCGACTCCAGCGAGACCAGCTGCCCCTTGCGCAGCACCGACGCCACCATCTCCGACGACTTGACGATGTAGCTCATGTCGGGCTCGCCGTGGCGGCCCAGCGGCGTCGGAACGCACAGTATGATCGCGTCGGCGCGCGCGAGCTCGCCCGGATCGGCGGTCGCCGTGAACTTCTCGGACTCCGCCATCTCGGTGACGAAGTCCTCGCCCAGGTGCTTCAGGTAGGACTGGCCCTTGCGCAGCAGCCTGATCTTCTCGGCGTCGACGTCGAACCCGACGACCGGGAAGCCGGCCTTGAAGAACGCGCGCATCAGCGGTAGGCCGACGTAGCCTAGGCCGACCACGCCGATCACCGCGGTGCGGTTCTTGATCTTCTGCTGCAGCTCGGCCGCGGGCGACGAGAGTTCGGGCATCGGAGTCCTGGTCATTATCCGAGGATCGGCCGGAGAGCCAGTGCGAGTGGAGTGTTCGCGCCGCAGCCGGTACCCTCCGCCGCGGGAGGTGTTCGATGATCGTACGATGCAGATCCAGGCGCCGGGCGGCCGCGGCACTCGCGGCGCTCCTGGCGGTGACGGCGGCGCCGGCGCTGGTGCTGGGCGGCTGCGCCTCGGGGCCCCGACTCCGGCACGGCATCGGTCGTTCGGTGTGGGTCGACCGCTGGGACTACCGCACCGCCGCGGACCTCGAGCGTGTCGTCGACGCCTGCCACCGGGCGGGCTTCGAGGCCGTGATCTTCCAGGTCCGTGGCAACGGCACCGTCTACTATCCGAGCAGCATCGAGGTCTGGTCCGAGCAGTTCGAGTTCCGCGACCCGGGCTTCGACCCGCTCGGCACGGTCGTGCGCGCGGCGCACGCGCGCGGCATGCAGGTGCACGCCTGGGTCAACATGGCGCCGGGCTGGGTCGGTACCCGCGAACCCGCCGAGCCCCGGCAACTGTGGCAGAGCCGCCGCGAGTGGTTCCTGCACGACCGCGACGTCGAGCCGCAGCGGCGCGCCGACGGCAAGTACCTCGCGCTCAACCTGTGTCTGCCCGAGGTCCGCGCGTACCTGGTCGACCTGTGCCGCGAGGTGACGCAGCGCTACGACGTGGACGGGCTGCACCTCGACTACATCCGGTTCCCGGACCCCGAGCCGGACGGCCGCCTGCTCGGCGCCGACCCGGCGACGATGGTGCGGTTCACCGGCTCGACCGGCCGCAGCCGGGACGACGAGGTGGCGCTGCGGCGGTGGCAGGCGGATGCCGTCACGCGCGTCGTCGCCGACGTCCAGGCGGCGCTTCGCGGCCTCGACCGGCGGGTGCTGCTGAGCGCCGCCGTCCTCGCGGACCGCTCCATCGCGCTCGAACGCAACCGCCAGGACTGGGCGCGCTGGTGCCGCGAGCGCCTCGTCGACGCGATCGTGCCGATGAACTACACCGACGACGACGTGCGGTTCGCCGCGCAGGTGCGCGACGCGGTCGACGTCGCTGCCGGTGTCCCGGTGATCGTCGGTGTCGGCGTCTACAAGCACGGCGCGGCCGCGCAGACCAGGGCGCAGCTGGACGCGGCCGTCGCCGCCGGCGCGAGCGGGATCGGCATCTTCAACTACCGCACGCTGTTCGGCGCCGGCGCCGAGGTTCCGGCCGCGCGGCGCGAGGATCTGCGGCGCGGCGTCGGCGCCTGGCTCGAGGCATCGTCGCATCGACGCTGATCCTCGCGGCCCACGAGTCCGGTGCGGCGCACCGTGGTGGGACCCGGCGCGGCGGCGTTCCGTCCACGCCCGAATCCGCGACGGAATCGGCGTCGTGCGGTCAATGCCGGCCCACCGTGGTCGCCCCAGAGCCCGCCCCCGACGAACCGCCCGACGGCTCCCGGCCCGAGTGGCCGGTGGTCGACTTCCTGCTGCGCATGCGCGCCGATCAGGAAGGCGCCGGCGTCCGGCCGCTGCGCGAGTACCTCGACCTGTACCCGGCGCACCAGGAGGCGGTGGCCCGCGAGTACCTGTTGATCCGTTCGCTCGACCGGGACGCCGCGACCGACGACGACGACCCGCGGTCCTTCGGCGGCTTCCGGCTGCTGCGCCAGCTGGGGCAGGGCGGTCAGGGCACGGTGTGGCTGGCGCACGAGCAGGCGACGGCGCGCGCGGTCGCGCTGAAGATCCTGCACCGGCGCGGCAACGACGAACTCGCCGAGGCCCGCCTGCTGCGCGAGGCGGCGCTGGCGGGGCGCTTCGGTCACCCCGGGCTGGCGCGGGTGCTCGGCGCGGGCCGCGACGAGGGCCGGCTGTGGATCGCCAGCGACCACGTCCCCGGCGAACCGCTGAGCGGCGTGCTCGCGCAGCGCCGTCTGCGCGGCGAGCCGATGCCGCTCCCGGCCGCGGCCCGCCTGGTGGGTGAGCTGGCGCGCGCCCTGCACCACGCGCACGGCTTCGGCGTGGTGCACCGCGATGTCAAGCCGGCGAACGTCATCGTGCGGCCGGACGGCGCCCCCGTGCTGACCGACTTCGGGCTGTCGCGCGAGACGCAGGCGGGGCAGGACCGCGGCGAACTGACGCTCTCCGGCGAGCTGCGGGGCACCCCGGCCTACCTCGCGCCGGAGCGGATCCACGGCGGCCCGGCAACCGCGCGCGCCGATGTGTGGGCGCTCGGCGCGTTGCTGTTCGAGTGCCTGCGCCTCGAGTCGCCGTTCGCCGCGCCCACGGTCGCCGCGACGCTGCAGGCGCTGGCGCGGCGCGAGGTCTGGTCGCTGCCGGGCTACGGCGCGTTGCCGGCCGACGCGCGCGCGGTGCTGGCGATGGCGATGGCGCGCGAACCGGCTCGGCGCTACGCGACCGCGGCCGCGCTGGCGCTGGACTGCGATCGGCTGGCGCGCGGCGAGGCACCGCTCGCGCGGCGGCCGGGGGTGGCGCGCCGGCTGCTGGGTTTCGCGCGCAACGAGCCGGCGCTGGCGGCGGCGAGCGCCGTCGCCGTCCTTCTGCTGGCGGCAGGCCTGTTGTCCGCGCTGTGGTTCCTCGGCCGGGAGCGCGAGCTCCGCGCGGCGCTCGAGACTCGCGAGCAGCGGGTGCGCACGGTGGCGCGCTCGCTGCTCTACGACCTGCACACCGCCGTCCGCAACCTGCCGGGCGCCGTCGAGCTGCGCCAGCGGATGCTCGAGCGCGCGCGCGACGCGCTGCAGGAGCTGCACGGCGCGGCGCCCGACGATCCGCAGCTGCGCCGCGACCTGATCACGGCCTGGGTGCGGCTCGGCGACGTCCTCGGCCACAGCGGGGTCGCCAACCGCGGCGACACCGAGGCTGCCGATCGCTGCTACCGGGCGGCGGTCGACCTGGCGCGCGCGGGCATCGACCGCGGCGACCCCGCGTGCCGCGCGGAGCTCGGCACCGCGCTCGTGCGGCGCGGCGACCTGCGCATCGACTTCCGCGACGAGGCGCGCGCGCTGTACGAACAGGCGCTCGCGCTGCTCGGCGAGGACGACGCGATGCAGCGGGCCCAGCGCGCCACCGTGCTGTGCGTGATGGCGCAGTTCGATCGCGACGAGGGCGCGCTGGACCTGGCGCTGCAGCGGTGCGCGGAGTCGGAGCGGCTGTTCGCCGCCGACGTCGACCAGGACGGGGCGCGCGAGGCCGAACGGATCGGCGTCCGCCTCGTTCGGGCCACGATCCTGCTGCAGCGCGGCGACGCCGAGGCCGCGCGGTCGCTGCTGCGCGCGCAGCAGGCGCACATCGCCGCGGTGCGCGCCGAGCGGCCGCTCGACGTCCAGCTGCTGGCGCGCGACGCCAAGAACGAGGTCTACCTCGGCCGCGCCGAGGCCGAGCTCGGCGACCGCGCGGCGGCGCTGGCGGCGATCGAGCGCGCGGTGGCGCTGCGCCGCGAGCGGGTCGCCGCCGACGCCGCGGACCTCGGCGCGCGACACGAGCTCGGGCTGGCGCTGGTCGATCGCGCCAACCGGCTGGTGACCGGCCCGACGCCGGACCTCGAGCAGATCGAGCGCGACCTCACCGAGGCCGCGGCGTGCGTCGACGCCGCGGGCTTCGCGGAGTTCGCCGCGGCGCTGCGGCGGCAGTGCGCCGAGCTCGCGCGCTGACCGCCGGCGGCGGCCGTCAGGACTCGTCGAGCCAGCCGGGGAACGACGCCCGCAGCCGCGCCTGCAGCCGCCGCCAGCGGCTGTCGGCGGCGACCGCGCCGATGCCGAGGCGCGCGCCGACCTCGGCGAACGGCAGCCCTTCGATGCCGCGCCAGATCAGCAGCCGCCGTTCGTCGTCGCCGAGCTGCTCGGCGTGCGCGAGCAGGCGCTGGCCGCGCTCGCGCCGCGCGGTCCGGGTGCCGGCGGTCGAGCGCGGATCGACCGGCTCGGGCAGGTCCGCGCCGTCCACCTCGCGCCGCCCGCGCCGCGACAGCGAACGCAGGTTCTCGCGCAGGACGTTGTAGGCGATGCCGAACACCCAGGCGCGGAAGTCGGTGCGGGCGTGGTCGTAGCCGGCGAACCCGGCGTAGGCGCGCGCCCAGACCTCCTGCACGAAGTCCTCCGGCGGCAGCCGCCGGCGCAGCGGCGGCAGCACGTGCAGGTTCGCCCACAGCAGCAGCGGATCGGCCATCCGCGCATGCAGCGCGGCGAAACCCTCGCGCGGCGCGCTGCGGGCGCGGTGCAGCAGGCGGGTGGTCGGCCCCGGGTGCTCGCCGGTGGGATCGGGCATGGCCGCCCATAGCACCGCCGCCGCCGCCGGTTTCCGGGTCGGCGGCGCCGGCGGCCGCGGGACCTGAGCCGACCGCGTCTGGCCTGTCCAGGGACGAGACCGCCGATGGCAGCGCGCCCACACCGCAGCGGCGTTCCACCGTGGGAACCAATCCGGGTCCGGGCCTCAAGGGAGATGTCGGCCCGTTCGACACCTGCTCGCCCGCGCACCGGACGGCCCGCGCAGTCATCCGACTGCACCGACCGGCAAGCCGCGCGGGGGACACAAGGGAGTTGAAGAGATGCCTTATTCCGCAGAGATCAGCCGCACCAACCCGTCGTGCTTCCTGTTCGTCGTCGACCAGTCCGCCTCCATGGAGGACATGTTCGGCGCCGACGGCGAGACCAAGGCCAAGGCCGACGGCGTGGCCGACGCGATCAACCGCCTGCTGCAGGACCTGGTGATCAAGTGCGCCAAGTCCGAGGGCGTGCGCGACTACTACCACATCGGCGTCATCGGCTACGGCGCCGACGTCGGGCCGGCGTTCAGCGGCGACCTGCTCGGCCAGGACATCGTCCCGGTCAGCGAGATCGCCGAGCACCCGGCGCGCGTCGAGGAACGCGTGCGCAAGGTCGACGACGGCGCCGGCGGCCTGGTCGAGCAGACCGTCAAGTTCCCGATCTGGTTCGACGCCACGGCCAACGGCGGCACGCCGATGTGCGCGGCGTTCACGCTGGCGCAGGACATCCTCGGCAACTGGCTCGACGAGCACCCCAAGGCGTTCCCGCCGGTGGTGATCCACATCACCGACGGCGAGTCCACCGACGGCGACCCGACCGAGATGATGCAGAAGCTGCGCAGCATGCAGACCAAGGACGGCAACGTGCTGCTGTTCAACGTGCACCTGTCGGACAACCCGAACGCGCAGACGCTGTCGTTCCCGGACGACGTGCAGGAGCTGCCGGACCAGTACGCGCAGACCCTGTTCCAGGGCAGCAGCCCGCTGACGCCGTTCATGCGCCGCGTCGCCGGCGAGCTCGGCTTCGACGTCTCGGACGAGACCCGCGGCTTCGTGCTCAACGCCGACCTGCCGCTGGTCGTGCAGGCGCTGGAGATCGGCACCCGCCCGAGCAACCTGCGCTGACCGCGCAGCTGCCGCGGCCGCGGGGCGACCCGCGGCGCGGCAGCGCGTCCACCGGTCCCGACCACGCCGCTCGCGAGCATCCGACCATGCACATCGAAGCCAGGTCCCTGTGGCTGCCGAAGCGCGGCAACAGCGAGGACGAGTACGAGGACGCCGCGTGGACCGACGCGGCCGGCGACGCCGGCCCCATGCGCGTGGCGGTCGCCGACGGTGCCACCGAGGCGTCGTTCTCGCGGCAGTGGGCCCGCGTGCTGGTGCGCGCCTTCGGCCGCGGTCGGCTCGATGCGCCGACGATCGTCGGCGACGTCACGCGGCTGCGCGCGTCGTGGCAGCGGGCGATGGCCGGCCGCACCGGCGCGCGCAAGCTGCCGTGGTACGCCGAACAGAAGGCCGAGCTGGGCGCGTTCGCCGCGCTGGTCGGCCTGGAACTCCATCCGGCGCCCGACGCGCCCGCCCATGTCCTCGCCGCCGGGGACGAAGCGGCCGCCGCGGACCCTGCGACGGCCGCCGAGCCGTCCGCCCCGCACTGGCGCGCCATGGCGGTCGGCGACAGCAACCTGTTCCTGGTGCGGCGCGGCGCGCTCGAGCTGGCGTTCCCGCTGGTGCGCGCCGAGCAGTTCAGCGGCGGTCCGTTCCTGATCGGCAGCACCGCCGACGACCCGGCGGACGCCCTGCGGCGCCGCGTGCACACGGTCGCGGGGGAGCTGCTGCCGGGCGACACCTTCTGGCTGATGAGTGACGCGCTGGCGTGCTGGTTCCTGCGACGACACGAGCAGGGCGAGCTGCCGTGGCGCGCGCTGGCGCTGCTGTTCGACGGCGACGAGCCGGAGCAGCGGTTCGCGCGCCTGGTCGCGGAGCTGCGCGACGAGCGACTGTTGCAGAACGACGACGTGACCCTGGTGCGGGTCGCCTGCGAGCCGGCGGTCGCGCCGGGCGAACCGGGCCCCGGCACCTACTGGATCGAAGCGGACGAGACGACGCCCTTCTGAGGCGTGCCCGCAACCCGAAGGAGAGACGACATGGCGTGGCCCGGAGTCAGTGACTATCAGGAGGCGGTGCAGGGGCCGCAGTTGTGCTTCGGCGACCCTGCCCTCAAGCAGGGCTCCCCGGTCCTCACGAAGCTCGGGCTGCCGCGCCCGATCTCGGGCGGCAACGCCAGCGTGTACCAGATCCGCAGCGGCCGCAGCGAGTACGCGGTGCGCTGCTTCCTGCGCAACATCCCCGACATCCAGAAGCGCTACGCCGCGATCGGCGCGCACCTCGAGCAGAGCGCGCTGCGCAGCGCGGTCGGCTTCGAGTACCTGCAGGACGGCATCCGCATCCGCGGCCAGTGGTACCCGGTGCTGAAGATGGAATGGGTCCGCGGCGCGCCGCTCAACGAGCACGTCCGCGACCTGCTCGGCGACCCGAAGGGGCTGCGGGCGCTCGCTGCCGACTGGGCCGCGCTGATGGTGGAGCTCGAGCGGGCGCAGATCGCGCACGGCGACCTGCAGCACGGCAACGTGATGGTGGCGCGCGGGCAGCTGGTGCTCATCGACTACGACGGCATGTACGTGCCGGCGCTGCGCGGCAGCCCCGGCCACGAGCTCGGCCACCCCTCCTACCAGCACCCGCGCCGCGAGGGCGCCGACTTCGGCCCGGAGATCGACCGGTTCGCGGCGCTGGCGATCCACACCGCGCTGCTGGCGCTGGCCGAGCGGCCGGAGCTGTGGGCGACCTACGACAACTCCGACAACGTGCTGTTCACGCGCGGCGACTTCGAGGAGCCGCAGAGCTCGGAGCTGTTCGCCGCGCTGCAGCAGCTCGGCGACGCCGCGGTGCAGACCGGCGTGCGCGCGCTGCTGGCGGCCTGCGCGGGCCGCGTCGCCGACGTGCCGCGGCTCGCCGACGTGATCGCCGGGGCGGCCGGCCAGGGCAAGGGCAAGGCGAAGAAGGCGAAGGGCCAGCAGGCCAAGGCGTCGCCGACTCCGGCCGTCGCGCCGGCGCCCGCGCCCGCGGTGCGGCGCGCGGCGGCCCCGGCGCCCGCGGGCGGCGGCAAACCGCAGTGGCTGGCGTCGTTGATGGCGGCGGCCCCGGCGGCGGTGCTCGGCAACGACGCCCTGTCGGAGCGTTGGCGTCACCGGATGCCGGGCGCGGTCACCCGCGCGGCGGCGCTGTCGCGCGCGCGAAGGCCGGCGCGCGAGCGCGCCATCGTCGTCGCCGTCCTCCTCGTGCTGGTGCAGTTCGCCACCTGGGCGTTGTGGCCGCGGCTGCTGCCCGCGACGGCGGGCGCGGCGCTGTGGCTCGTCTGGATGGCGGCGCGGCGCCGTGCGCGTCGCGCGCGGAAGGCGCCGGCCGTTCTGCCGAGCGCGGCGATCGCCGCGGTCGCGTTCTCGCCCGATGGTTCGCGTGTCGCCGTCGTCGGCGGCGACGGCATTGCCGAGGTGCTCGACGTCCACGGCGGCCAGCGCACGCACCGCCTGCTGTCGTCGACGCCCTCACTGGTGGGCGTGGCGCCGCTCGGCGGCGATCGCTTCGCCACCGTGGTGGCCGACGGCACCGTGCAGCTGCACGACGGCGCCGGCGCGATCGTCCGCACCCTGCGGCAGCCCCACACCGTCTGCGCCGCGGCGTCGCCCGAGGGCACCAGCCTCGCCGTGGGCACGGTCGAGCGCCAGGTGCGCGTCGTCGGACTGGTCGGCCGCGAGCAGGTCGCGTTGTCCGGCCACGGCGACCGCGTCCAGGCGGTGTGCTGGTCGAGCGACGGCTTGCGGCTGGTCAGCGGTTCCGCCGACCACACCGTGCGCCTGTGGTCGCTGCAGGCGCGCACCTGCGAGCACGTCCTGCAGGACCACCGCGCCCCGGTCGAGTCGGTGGCCATCAGCGGCAACGGACGCTTCGTCGCGGCCGGCGCCGCCGACGGTCGCGTGCGGATCTGGGACGGTCGCCGGCAGAAGCTGCTGCACACCATCGACACCGGCACTCGCGGGGTCGCCGCGCTGGCGTTCGCGCCCGACGCGGCGGTGCTGCTGGCCGGCTGCGCCGACGGCTCGGTGCGCGCGATCGACGCGATCGGCGGCAAGGTGCTCGCGCGCCAGCAGGCGCACGCGGCGGCGGTCACCGCGCTGGCGATCGGCCCCGATGGATCCGCCGTCGTGTCGGCCGACCGCGCCGGCACGCTGCTCGCCTGGTCGCGGGTCGCGCGCCCGGTGGCGAACGGTGCCGCGCGCGCCGGGGTCGCCCCGGCGGCCATGCAGCTGGCGCGGCCCTGACCCGAGCCGGATCCCGAACGCGGACCCGGAGCGCGGACCCGGCCCCTGGCCCGGCGCCGACCGCGTCGCCGGGCTCCGATGCTTGTGGCTCGGGGAACGGTCGGCGAGACTCCGCCGGCCGTTCTCCTCGGACACCCGGAGCCAAGCATGCGCGTCCTGCCGTTCGCCGTCCTCGTCTCGATCACCCTCAGCGCCGGACTGCCGGCCCAACGCGGCGGCGACGACGGTCCGGGCCGCGGGGAGCGCGAGGGCCGCGGCGAGCGCGGCGAGGCGCCGCGCGCCGACCTCGCCAACTTCGTGTTCCGCGAGATCGAGATCCCGACCGAGAACCTGGCCGAGGGGCCGATCCGCTGCGGCGCCTACCTGCCCAAGGGCTTCGACGACGAGGCCAACGCGGGGCGGACCTGGCCGCTGGTGGTGTGGCTGCACGGCTTCGGCGGCTACCGCGAGTTCGACATGCGCGGCGGCACGGCGACGCTGGACGAGCTGCGCGGTCAGCAGGCGATCCCGGAGATGGTGTTCGTGACGTTCCGGGCCGCCGCCGGCCGCCGCGGCCGCTGCGTCTACGTGAACGGCGAGCGCGCCGGCAAGGTGGAGGACGCCATCGTCGGCGACGTCGTGCCGTATGCGATCGAGCACCTGCGGGTGAGCAAGGCGCCGGCGCAGCACGCGATCATGGGCATCTCGATCGGCGGCTACGGCGCGCTGAAGATCGGGCTGCGGCACCCGGACGTGTTCGGCGTCGTCGCCGCGCACAGCTCGGCGGTGTTCCCCGACGACCCGAAGGCGCTGCCGGCCGGCTACGAGCGCCAGGTCGATCGCGCGCTGCGCATGGGCCTCGACCAGGTGTTCGGCGATCCGATCGACCCGGCGCGGTGGGCGGCCGAGATGCCGATGGGCATCGTCCGCAACGCCGCCGACGGCGCCTTCGCGGCGACACGGATCTACTTCGACGCCGGCACCGACGACCGCTACGGCTTCGCGGATCCCAACCGGGCGTTGAGCACCCTGATGACCGAGAAGAAGATCGCCCACACCTTCCGCCTGGTCGAGGGCGGCGAGCACGCGTGGGGCGGCGAGTCGATGCTCGACAACCTGCGCACGTCGCTGCGATTCGTCGCCGCGGCGCTGCAGCCCGCGGCCGCCAAGACGCCCGCGACCGGCGCCAAGGAAGCGGAGACCGACAAGTAGTCCGGTGCCGTAGTCCTGCGCCGCGCCGCGGCGCTCAGCTGCGGTCGCGCACGAACTGCGCCATGTCGTCCGGCAGCGGCGCCGCGAACTCTGCCGGCGCCCCGGTCTCGGGGTGGGCGAACCGCAGCGCCGCCGCGTGCAGCAGCTGCCGGCCCGCCTGCAGCCGGCCGTCCCACCACGGGTCGCCGCCGGCCTTGACGAAGCGCACGTAGTCCAGGTACTCGGCGTCGGTGCGCCCGTACAGCTTGTCGCCGACCAGCGGGTGGCCGCGGTGCGTCAGGTGCACGCGGATCTGGTGCGTGCGCCCGGTCGCCGGGAACGCGCGCACCAGGGTGTGCTCCGGCAGCCGCCGCTCGACCACGAAGGTCGTGCGCGCCGCCTGCGCGCCCGGGTGATCGGCCGGCACCACGGCGCGCCGGATCGCGATCTCGCTCGCCTGCGACCGGGCGATCGCGCCGTCCTCGGTGAACTCGTCCGCCGCCACCACGCCGTGCACGATCGCCAGGTACTCCTTGGCGACGCCGCCGGCGGTGAACTGCTGCTGCAGCGCCGTCGCCGCCGCGGCCGTCTTGGCGACCACCATCAGGCCGCTGGTCTCCCGGTCGAGGCGGTGCACGAGGCGCAGCTTCGGCGCCGCGCCCAGGCCGCGGTAGTGGCGCTCGAGCACGCGGAAGAACGTGTTCTGCACGAACGCGCCGTCGGCGTGCGACACGAGGTGCGCCGGCTTCTGCACCACGGCGAACGTCGGCTCGTCGTGCAGCACTTCGATGCGCAGGTCGGCGTGGGGCTCGCGGTGAACCGGCCGGTAGGCGACCAGATCGCGCGCCCGCAGCACGTCGCCGCTGCGCGCCGGCGTGCCGTTCCGTTGCACGCGGCCCGCGTCGATCTCGGCGCACCAGCCGTCCAGGTCCAGGTAGCGGAACCGCGCGCTGAGCCAGGCGGCCAGGGTCTGGCCCGCCGCCGCCGGCGGCACCCGGGACTGCAGGACGGTCTCGTCGGGCGCGGCGGACATGGAGCCGCAGCAGTATGCCGCGGCGGGCGCGCGATTGCCTTCGGGCGGCGCGCGGGGCCGGCGCGGCGGCGATGCCGCCGCGCCGGGGCGATCCACTACTGGGCCGCCAGCAGGGTCACGAGGCCGTTCGACGACAGGAAGCCGCTGCTCGTCGTGCCCGGGCTCAGGGTCAGCGACTGCCAGGTCACGGCGACGCCGACGAAGGCCGCCGCGTTCGGCAGCGGGATGCTGTCGACCGCGGTCGCGCCCGGGCCGATCTGGATCGTCCAGGTGGTCGGGTTGATGACGTGCGCGAAGCAGCCCTCCATGCCGATGCTGGTCAGGTCGATCGGCGGCGTCGCCTGGGTGACCGAGTAGAGCAGCCCGGACAGCACGCTGCCGGCCGGGATGTTCGACGTGGTCATCTGCACCGTCGTGCCGAGCACCGGGCGGGCGTTGGCGTCGAGCGACACCGGCAGGACGTTGACGGCGCCCGGGCACAGCGACAGCGAGCCGGCCGCGATCGCGGCGCCCATGTCGGTGTTGCCGGGGTCGTTGGCGTCGTTGCCGGCGGTCCAGCCGACCAGGTACTCGTTGCCCGAGGTCTGCATCGTCTGCCAGTAGATGTTGACCTGGTTGTTGGGCAGGAACTCGTACTGGAACGTGTGGCTGCTGGTGCCCGAGAAGCTCGGCACGCCGACCCAGCTGATCCGCACCGCGGTGGGGCTGACGTCGGCCAGCACCTGCCCGACGCTCTGCGGGTTCAGGTCGTGGTAGGCCGCGGCCCAGCGGGCGCCGCCGCCGAGGAACTCGCCGACCGTCGGCGAGAAGTCGGTGCCGTTCGAGGTCGGCGAGATGAAGCCGTTGGAGCACACCGCGAGCGACGTGGTCGAGCCGCCCGGGAAGGACAGCGTGAACGGCAGGTTCACCGTCGCCTGGGTGTCGTCACCCAGATTGAGGTTGGTGCCGGTCGGCGTGACGAAGGTGCCGGTCGCGGCGCCCAGCGTGTAGTCCGAGCCGCTGAGCGACAGGCCCATCGAGCTGCCGGCCAGGTCGAACGCGGCCGGGGTGTTGAAGAACTCGTAGACGCTGGCCTGGCACGGCCCCGAGGTGCCGGTGCAGCCGACGCCGACGCTGGTGTTGAACGCGGTCGGGATGCCGCTCGGCACCTGCGCGGGGACCGACACCGTGAGGTTGCCGGGGCCGACGCGGGCCTGGTCGATGTGCAGCAGGCCGTTGCTCGGCGCGACGTCGCAGTCGAACCACACGTTGTAGAACGTGTTCCACTCCAGCGGGTTGTTGGCCGGTGCAGTGAACACGATCTCGTTGCCGACGCGGGCGCCGCTCCAGTCGTTCAGCGCGTTGGTGTCGATGTCGCCGAAGCCGATGCCGCTGACGGAGGCGCCAGCGTCGACCGGGATCCGGAACACCGCGCCGGCGCGGCTGTTGTCCATGTTGTGGATCGCGTACTCGTAGTGGAACGAGCCGCCGTTCGGGGTGATCTTGACCGCGACCGCGAAGCGGCCGTCGTCGTTGCCGTTGCCGGCGAGGTCGAAGCTCGCGCCCGACCAGCGGGTCAGGATCGAGCCGTAGGTCATGCCGGCCGTGTTGCTGTAGCTCCAGGAGCTGCCGTTCCACGACGGGGCGAAGCCGCGCGAGGCGAAGTTGTCGCCGCGGTTGGCCACCGCCTCACCCTCGTGGATCAGGTGGATGCCGTAGTAGTAGCTGGCGCCGGGCACCAGCATGTCCGTCTCGTCGACGGTGACGCGGTGGTCGACCGCGTCCCAGCCGCCGGCGCTGCTGCGCACGCCGTCGCTGTTGTTGGGCGCGCCGACGTCGGGGTCCCCGCGGTCGAAGTAGCTGTTGATCGGGTTCCAGGTGCCGAGCCAGGGGTCGATCTCCTGGGGCGGGCCGAGCCAGGTGCGGCTCGCGTTGTTGCCCGCACCGTAGGTGTCCGAGCAGTTGATGCCCATCAGCTGGCCGGTGCCCGGGCTGATGCACGTGCCGCAGGCGCCGCTGAAGTTGGTCGACGTGAAGGCGTGCTTGCACCACGACCACTCGTTGATCTGTTCGAAGCGGCCGTTCGACTCGCGCGCGATGATGAACCCGAACTTCGGGTGGTTGGTGTTCATCGGCTGCGTCGAGCTGGTGCCGGCCGACTGCCACGGGATGTTGATCGAGCCCGGGTTGCACATCGTGTTCAGCATCGCCATGCCGGCTTCGCCGTTGGGATGGACACCGCGGCGGCCGAAGTCGGTCAGCGAGTTGACGTCGGACAGGCGGCCGTCCAGGCCAGCGACCGTGTTCGACTGCGCCGTCAGAGGAGCGACGGCCGCAGCCGCCAGCGTGAGCAAGGCGATTCTTCGCATGGTGTGTAGCAGGGTCAGGGGCAGCAGGGGCCTGACCGGACGGTTCGGTCCAGTCAGAGGCCCGAGGAGTGTAACTTGAGCCGTCTCCAGGGCGAGCATTCGTTTTTTTCGCTTAGGCGAAACTGGTCCGCACTGAGACGCAGCGAGGCGGGCTCGATGGCGTAGTCGCCATGCCACTGGGACATCGCCAGTTGCGGTGACCGTCGGGGTCGGCAGCTTGCGGCGGACGCCAAACGTCGCCGGACGGGGGCCCCGGGGTGACGCCATCCCGGCCCGTGATTCCGCCGACAGGCCCTGCCCTCCATCGATCGAGCCGGACGGCGGTTGCATGCCCCGGCGAGTCACCGGCCCTCCCCGCCGTCCGTTCGATCGCCGTGGGCCACCAAGGCGCGAACCAGGTTGTTCAGTCCGAGCAGCACCAGGTACGGACCGAACGCCCAGGCCGCGACCCACAGCCTTGGGGACGTGCCATCTCCCATTGCCTGGTAGGCGAAGGCGAGGACGCCGCCGCCGACCGCGAGCAGCAGCAGCCCGAGTCGCACGTCTCCCCGTCGCCAGTCGTCGAGTGCGCTCATGGCGGGCGCCTGGTGTCTCGCGACCGGTTCCTTGGCCCCTACGGCAGGAACTTCTGCGTCGCCTCCAGCTTGCGCGGCAGGTACTCCTCGATCACGTAGTTGAGCCCCCACTTCGCCAGCGCCTGCTGCTCGGCGCGGACGCCCATCTTGAGCATCATCTCGATGGCCTTCTGCCACTCCTTGTGCGCCTGGAAGAACGGGTCGTTCTTCAGGGCGTCCTTGGCGCGCTTGATGTCGACGTCCTTCAGCGGGTGCGTCGCGTCCTGCAGCTGGAAGTCGATGATGTCCTGCGGCGTGACGCCGAGGTAGCGCGCCTGCGGCACGCAGAAGAACTGGTTGAGGTGCACCGCGTTGCCCGAGCCGACCTTGAGCGTGCGGTAGATGTTGGAGATGCCGTAGGGGTCGCAGTCGTTGAAGCAGTAGACCGGCAGCTTCTTGTCGTCCGACAGCTTGCGGATGAAGCGGCGGGTGCTGCGGGTCGGCACGCCGCTGGTGCCGATGATGATGCAGTTGGCGGTGCGCCAGTACTTGTGCTCGTGCAGCCGCGCGAACATGCCGCCGGTCTCGATGACCAGCACGAACTTGCACTTGGTCTCGAAGCGGAAGTGCTCGACCGAGTTGGGGATCGAGTAGGAGCCGCTGCCGAAGCGCGTGCAGTCGATGCGCTCCTCCTGGCCGGTCTCGCGGTCGCGGTCGAGCACCACCAGCTCGCCGGCGACGTTGCCGCCGTGCTCCTCGGGCCGGAACCGCAGCTGCTCGCGCGTGACGCCCTCGAGGCTGAACAGCGCCTCGATGTCGTCCATCACGGTGTCCGACTCGGGCTGCTCGGTGAACTTGGCGTCGCCCCAGTTCTTGGAGACGTAGTACGCCTCTCGCTTCGTGGCGAAGTCGTCGTCCTCGACCATCGTCTTGCTGAGCGACATCAGCTTCAGCGTCTGCGCGAAGGTCTTGACGGTGTTGACCGTCAGCGTGCGCTCGATGCGGCCGCGGCCCATCTGGAAGCCGCCCTTCTTGTCGTAGCGCGCGTTGCGCAGCGATCGCTCGGGGAACTTCAGCTCGGGCTTGTCGAGCTTGGTGATGCGGCCGTGCACGAGCTCGGCGCACTTCAGGATCTCGCTGACGGTGACCTTGTCGAGCGGCGTCAGCGGCTTCTTGCGGGTCTTCTTGGTCGCCTGCGGCGCCGTGGGCTTCTTCTTCTGTGCCATGGGGTCCCCCTCGGTCCTGGTGTCAGAGCTTGCGGCTCTTCTCGAGCACGGTGGTCAGGTTCTCGGTGGCCTCGCTGACGGCCTTGTCGTCGAGCTCGAGGATCTCCTTCAGCGCCTCGACGACGTGCGGGATGTAGGTCTCGATGTAGTTGCGCTTCTTGAACTCGCTGGCGAGCTTCTTGCCCTTGCGCACGTGGATGCCGACCTTGCGGCCGCAGTCCATCAGCGCCAGGCGCAGCTCGTTCTGGATCTCGTCGTAACCGGCGATCGCCTCCTTGGACTCGCTGGTGAACGGCACCCAGACCGAGGCGATGTGCACGAACACGACCATCGGGCCGATCGGCAGCGAGCCGCGCGGCTGCTGCAGCCCGTAGTTCTTCCAGTTGGTGGCGATCACCGCCTTGGTGATCGCGCACGCCGACTGCTGGAACAGCAGCGGCACGCGGTTGGCGAACCGGATCAGCTTGATCGGGTCGTCGGCGGCGCCCATCAGCGCCTCCTGGTTCTGCTGCTTCTTGGTGATGGCGACGATCTTGCCGCTCTCCGTCATCTCCAGCGTCTCGCCGATCTTGCCGTAGGCGATGCCGACCTCGACGGCGAACGGCCGGCCGCGGTAGACCACCGGCGCGCGCGAGCTGGCGACGTAGAACTCGGCCTCGACCTCCTTCTGGAGGCCCTTCACGATCAGGTCCTCGCCGATCGGCGCGATGCACGACAGCGGCGGCGCCATGATCTTGGTCTTGTCGATCGACTTCTTGAGCCTGGTGACGTCCTCGGTCGACAGCCGCCGCGGGTTGGTCTCCGGCTTGATGCCCGCGCCCTGGCAGATCTCCTTCGCGACCTTGGGGCCGACGCGCGAGAAGTCGCCCTGCAGGAACGCCGACACCGTGCGGTTGTCGCTGTCCTGCAGCATCTTCATCAGGATGCCGAGCTCGACGCCGTGCGGGTGCGGCTTGATCTCCTCGACCTCCTTGGGCAGCTCCTTGGTCGCGCGCTCGTAGACGCGCTCGTTGCCGTCGGGGTCGGCGAACGTGAACTGCACGTGCGGGTTGGCCACCGCGCACAGCTTCAGGAACTCGTCGACCGAGCGCTGGCCGCGGCGGTACTCGCCCTCGAGGTCGATCTCGACGCGCGTGCCGTGGTCCTTGTCCCACTCGATCTCGCGGTCGGTCGACACCGGCTTGTTCTTGCTGGCGTCGATGCGGATGTCGAACTCGAGCGGGATCGCGCGCTTGCTGGTGCGGCTCTTGACGCGGACCGGATTGCCGGTCGTCAGCTGGCCGTACATGCCGGCCGCCGAGATGCCGATGCCCTGCTGGCCGCGGCTCTGGCGCAGGCGGTGGAACTTGCTGCCGTACAGCAGCCGGCCGAACACGTTGGGGACCTGCGCCCTGACGATGCCGGGACCGTTGTCCTCGACGATCATCGTGAACTGGTTCTCGTGGTCCTTGTAGCGGCGGATCTCGACGCGGATGTCGGGCAGCAGCCGTGCCTCCTCGCAGGCGTCCAGGCTGTTGTCGACGGCCTCCTTGACCGCCGTGAGCAGCGCCTTGCGCGGGCTGTCGAAGCCCAGCAGGTGGCGGTTCTTGGTGAAGAACTCGCTGACCGAGATCTCGCGCTGGCGCTTGGCCATCTGCTCGGCGGTGGCGCCGTTGGCGGCCTTCGGCGCGCGGCCCTTGCCGCGGGCCTTGGGCTCCGCGTCGGCGCCGTCCGCGGCGTCGTCGGAGACGAACAGCTGGCCTTGGTTGCGCGATCGTGCGTCGTCGTTCATTCAGGTCCCCTCCAGGGTGCTGGTGCAGAACGTCGGTTCGGCGTCCGCGGCGCCGAAGCCGGCGGCGCGTGCCTCGGCCCAGAACCGGGCGAGGCCGCGCAGGTCGTCGTCGTCGAGATCGTAGTGGACGGCGCCGTGGGTGCCGTCGACCGCGCCGAGCCGCGCGCCCCGTGCGCGCGCGCGGCGCAGCAGCGGCGTGATCGCCTCGGCGTCGGCGCCCGGCCGCAGCAGCCAGACCGCGAACACGAACGGCAGGCCGGTGAACGCGACCCACTCGCGCCCGAGGTCCCAGACCTCACGGTCGCCGGGGTCGGCGCCGAGGCCCAGGTCGCCGATCAGCAGCACCAGGTCGTGCGGCAGGTCCGCCGGCGCGCGCACGGGCGCGATCGTCTCGAAGGTCGGGCCGCCGGTCGCCGGGTCGGTGTCGCGGCGGCGCGGGCCGCGCAGCAGCACGCGCAGCAGGGCGGCCGAGGTGGCGCTGCTGCGGTCGAGCCCGACGCGGCGGACCGGCGCGCCGCGGCGGCGGAACGCCCGCACCGAGCGCACCTCGCGCTTGCAGGCGATGCCCAGGCCCGGCACCACCGAATAGCCGGGTCGTTCGATCGCCTCGACCGACGACACCAGCGCCGCGTCGAGGCGGCCCTGCCGCAGCAGCTCGATCAGCTCGGTGGGCGGCCGCTGCACCAGCGTGCAGCCCGGCTCCTCGGCCAGCCCCGCGAGCAGCGGGGCGCCGACGCCGTAGGGCACTCCACCGATGGCGACCGTCACGGGGCGAGGACCATAGCGAACGGCTCCGCGGCCGAAAGCACAAACCGTGGTGGGGCAGGTGCAGAGGCGCCTCAAGGCCGGGCGCGGACAAGACTTGGAGAACCAGCGAGTCGGCGCGCCCGGCGCGATCCGACTCAGTCGGCTCGGAAGCACTCGGTGCGCGCGAGCAGCAGCACGCCGGGCGCCCACTCCGCTGCCTGGCGGTCGTGCGGCACTGCTTGGCCAGGTGCAGGGCCGGTGGCGGGCGCCCAACACTCGAGAGCGACGGGGCTCCCGTCGTCGAGTCGTGCGCCGAACACGGGAGGGGCGAACTCCGTTCGCTGCGGCAGACGGGGCCCGAGGAACAGCGCCGAGAGCCAACAGGACTGCGCCGGGAAGCTGGCGTACGGCTGCACTCTCCTGCGCCACTCCGAGAGCTGGGTCCGGGTCTCGCGCCACTGCGCGTCGGCTACCTGCGTGGCCGACGCGCGGTCCAGATGTCTGCGATGCTCCAGCTTCGCTTCCAGGAACAGGTGGCGCTCGCCGTCCTCGCTCATCACGTAGAGATCGAGCAGCCCGTACCTCGATGTCGTGCCGGCATCGCGTTCGATGGCTACATCGGCCCCCGAATGCACCTCGACGATGGCCGGGCAGTCCCGGCGCCATGCCGCCGCGTGCAGCATGCTCACGAGTGTCTTCTCGCAGTGCCAGTAGGCCGCGTCGGGGTCGTCCGGGTTGCCTGGGGTGTTGGTCACGCGCTGCGAGTAGCGCGCGATCATCTTCGTCCACTCCTCGAGCACCGGCCCGAACCAATGCAGATCCTGATCGTAGACCGTGACTCGCGCTGCGCCCGTGGGCATCGTCACCTCCTCCTCTCGACTCGAGAATCGAACACGCGATGAATAGCCAGGTCCCGTCCGGGTCGCAATCCACCCGCCGCCGCGCCGCCGTGTGGCTGCTGCCGCTGCTGCTCGTCGGCGGCTACTACGCGACCATGGCGATCGTGCGCCGCCACGTCGACGGCGTGATCCAGGGCAACATAGGCGAGGCGCTGCCGGCGTTCCGGCTGCTCGACGGCGAAGGCGACGCGTGGACCGCCGAGCGCCTGCGCGGGCGGCCCGCGGTGCTGCACTTCTTCCGCTCGCGGTGCCATGCGTGCGACGCCGAGGCGGCCGAGGTGCGCGCATTCGAGCAGGCGACGCCGCCGGCGCGCGCCGCGATCCTGCACGTGTGCACCGACGGCGTGCTCGACTTCCCGGCCGCCGAGACCGCGGCGACGATCGCCCGCAAGGGCTTCGCGCGGCCGGTGCTGCTGGCCGACGCCGCGTTCGTCGACGCGTTCCACACCGTGCGCTGGTCGAACGTCACGCCGGTCACCTACGTGGTCGACGCCGACGGCCGGATCCGGCAGGCGCTGCGCGGCGCGCAGACGGCGGCCGGGCTCGAAGCCGCCGTGGCAGCGGTCGAATGACGCCACCCGCCGGTCCGGCGGCGCCGCCGGCGGCGTGGTACACTGTCGCGTCGCATGGTCCACTTCCGCGCCCCACGCCCCGGGTCCCTGCCGACCCGCCTCCGCAGGACCGGGCTCCTGCTGGGCTTGCTGGGCGTGCTCCCGGGCTGCGGCGCCGGCCTGGTCGGCGGGGCCCTGGCCAGCAACAACGACCCGCCGCCGCCCGCCGAGGTGCAGCCGCCGTCGCTGAGCCTGCCGGCGCAGGACTTCCCGCTGGTGCCGGTGCCCGCGGCCATCGCCCGCACCGTGGTGGTGGCGAACGCGCAGCTGCTGCCGACGGCGAACCTGCAGGTGCAACTGCGCGCCGGCGGGGTGTCGGTCGAGCAGGGCGCGCCCACGATCGTGTCGGGGCCCGGCTCGTCGACCGTGGTCGGCTTCGACCTGCGCACCGATCCGATCCGCGCGGCGCTGGGCGCGGACCTCGACCTGGCCGCCGTGCTCGCCGTGCTCGTCGACGGGAGCGAGATCGCCGATCCGGTCCCGGTCACCCTGCTGCGCCAGCCGCGCCTGCGCCTGCTCGACGGGCCCACCGTGTTCCTGTCGCCGATCGGCGGCCAGACGATCCGGCTGGCGGTCCGCGGCATGCGCAGCGCGGACCAGAACGGCATCCAGGTGGCGGTGACCACCGCCGACGCCGTCAACACGATCGCGACCGTGACGCGCCTGTGCCAGCAGCCCGCGTTCGCGGAGCCGGTGCCCGGAGTCGATCCGCCGCTGCTCGAAGGCGAGCGCCTGGTCACGGCCGAGGTGCCCGGCAACACCTTCTCGGGGCCGGCGACGTTCTCGGTCGACGACCCGATCTCGGGCCGGTCGCAGGCCGTCGGCGGCGCGTTCTATCGCCCGGAGCTGTCGGTCATGGTGCCGGCGCTCGGCTCGGCGCGGCTCGGCGCGTCGGTGACACTGATCGGGCGCGCGCTGGCGCCGCTGATCGCCGGGTCGACCACCGGCGCGATCGACTTCGACCGCGTGGCGATCGACCTGCGCAAGGGCACGCGCATCGGCGGTGTGCTCGACCTCGACCGCGAGACATCGACGTTGGACCGGCTGGTCTTCAAGATGCCGCCGTCCCCCGACGGTCGCCCCGGCGACGTGACGATCGTCGTCAAGGTGGCGATGCCCGGCGCGACCGGGGAGGTCCTGGCCGAGGTCCAGGCGCAGGGGCTGTTCGTCTACGCCAACCCGGAGCCGGTGTTCGGACCGCGCGGCACGCTGTTCGACGTGGAGCCGGTGGCGCTGGCGCCGATCGCGCTCGAAGGCGCGCCGTTCGAGGCGCAGGCCACCGACTTCGGCGTGCTCTACACCGAGGGCGCGGGCACCACCTCGGTGCAGCTGCTGGCGTCGCTCGAGAACGGGCTGTTCACGCGCTTCGGCAACGCGCGCCGCATCTCGGCGCCGCAGTCGCTGACCGAGCTCGACCCGCGGGACCTGACCAGCGCCGACTTCGACCGCGACGGCGTGCCGGACCTGTTCCTGGTCAACGGCGGCTCGACCACGGTGGCGACGCACGACATCGTGCTGGGGCAGGCCGCGCCGCTGCCGCCGCTGGGCAACGCCGTGCGGTTCCAGACCCGCCAGGGCATGACCCGCGTCCGCGTCGGCGACTTCGACGGCGACGGCTGGGGCGACCTCGTGCTGCTGCCCGGCCCCGGCGCGGACAGCAACCAGCCGCCCGTGCTGCTGACCTCGGTCGTGATCGCGGGCCAGCCGTCGTTCGGCTCGCATCCGCTCGGAGTGCGCCAGTACCGCTACGACGCGATCGACGTCGGCGACTTCGACGGCGACGGCAACCTCGACGTCGCGGTCGCGGCCGGCGGCACCACGCTGCGCCTCGACATCGCCTACGGCCGCGGCGACGGGACGTTCGATCCGGTCACGGTTGCGATGGACCTGGTCGTGCCGATCCAGGGCTACGTGCCGGACGCCCGCTCGACCGCGGTCGGGCTGCACGCGCTGGGCGGGTCGCCGACGACGATGGCGATCGTGCTGGCCGGGCTGCCGCCGACGTCCGGCCCGGTGGTGCCGCCGGCGCAGAACACGCCGTCGATGGTGATGCTGCTGCACCCGGCGGTCGGACCGCTCGGCGTCGAGCCGCGCCGCTACGCGCAGCCGCTCGAGGGCCAGCTGTTCCGGCCCGGGGTGCCGTTCCGCTCCAGCCTCGCGATCAACCTCGACGGGGTCGGCGCCGGCAACGACGACCTGCTGGTCGGCGCGACCGGCGGCGCCACGACGTTCTCGCTGGGCCTGTTGCGCTACGTGGAGTCCGCCGGCGAGTTCGACCCCGATGCCGTCACCGTGTTCACCGAGCTCGGCGCCGAGGTGCGCGGGCTCTACCCGGGCGTGGCCTTCCCGGCCGACCCGTCGCGCGGACAGCCCGAGGCCAGGGCGGTGTTCGTCTGGCACGAGATCGACGTCGACGGCCGCCGCGAGCGGCGCCTGTCGACCATGCTGTTCTTCACCGACAAGGGGCGCGGGACGCTGCTGTCGCCCGACGTCGGGTTCGACACCGGACTGCAGGGCGTGGTCGGCGGCCGGTTCTCGACGGTCGGCATCGCCTCGAACGGCGCGACCCGTGACCTGGCGCTGCCCGCGAACGGAAAGATCCGGCTCGGCGACAACAACGGCTTCGGCGCGCTGGCCCCGGGCAAGGAGATGGACCACCTCGGCCTCGTGCCGGAGACCGTGTCGGTGATGGCCGGGCCGGTCGGGGTCGCCGACGCGCTGGTGTTCGTCGACGACGGCGAGCGCGACGGTCGCCTCGACGGCCAGCTGCGCATCGGCATGTGGCGCCCCGAGGCCCTCGGCCCGATCTCGCAGGTGCCGACCGCGATCAGCGGCGACCTGCGGCCGCTGCTCCCCGCGCACTTCGTCGGCGCCCACGTCGACGCGTCGTCCAAGGTGACCGCGGCCGACGTCGACGGCGACGGTCACATGGACCTGGTCGCGTTGATCCGCTTCGAGGGGCTGCGCGCGGAGGACGACGCCCTGCTGATGGTCTGGCGCGGCAGCGCCGGACCACCGGAGACGCCGTTCCCGTTCGTGCGGCCGCTGGCGACGGCGATCCTGCGCGTGCCGGGGCTGGCCACGGACTTCGTGCTGGGGGACTTCGCGGCCGAGGTCGACGGCGCGCCGGTGCGGCTCGAGCTGGCGATGGCGGTCCCCGGCGGCGTCGGCATCGACACCGACCACGTGCGGTTCTACCGGCTGGTCTCCGACCCCGTGCCGGGCCGCGACCGTTGGGAGCGGTCGTTCGACGCCGACGACCCAACCGACCGACGGGCGATCATCGCCGGCATCGCGCCGACCCGCCTCGCCGCCGCGGACTTCGACGGCAGCGGCACGGTCGACCTGCTGATCGCGGCCGAGGGCGACGCAGTGCGACAGGACGCCACGCTGCGGCTGATGCTGAACGACGGCCGCCCGGCCGGCAGGGCCGGCGAGGTCGCGGTCAGCGCCTTCATCCAGAGCTTCGGCTCGCCGCTCGTCACCCTGCGCGGGCGGCAGACCGAGCTCGAGCTGGGCGACATCAACGGCGACGGCAGCGTCGACGCGATGCTGGCGGTCGAGGAGGTGCTCGCCGACGGGCGGCTCAGCACATCGGTGCAGCCGTTCCTGAACGCGGGCTTCGGCGGCTTCACGGCGATCGCGCCGCTGTCGCCGACGCGCCTCGGCAACCGCGACACGCGGCTGTCGATCGACCTCGGCGACGTGAACGGCGACGGCCTGCCGGACCTGTCGCTGGGCTGGCACCAGCCCGACGGCGGCGGCCGCAACCTGCGCGTGTTGCTCGGCGGCTCGCGCTGATCCGGAGCTCCCGGCGCAACAACGCCGGCGCCGCCGGCTCGCCAGGCGCGTCGCGCGAGAGCACAGGTGCGGCGGCGGGGGGGACGCCGGTATGGTCCGCGCCATGACGCTCACGACGCCGCTCCCGTCCACGTCCCGCTCGCGCAAGGGCCCGAAGCCCGATCGCCAGGTCCTGAACGTCGCGATGGTCGGCCACGCCTTCATGGGCCGCGCCCACGGCAACGCGCTGCGCCAGGTCGGGCACTTCTTCGACCTGCCCTGCCGCGTGGTGCCCAAGGTCGTGATCGGCCGCGACGCGGCCCGCGCCGCCGAGGCCGCGCAGAAGCTCGGCTTCGAGGAGTCCAGCGTCGACCTGTCGGCGGTGCTGGCGCGCGAGGACATCGACGTCGTCGACGTCGCCACGCCGAACGACTCGCACTACGAGATCGCGATGGCGGCGATGGTGGCCAGGAAGCACGTGCTGTGCGAGAAGCCGCTCGCCCTGAGCCTGCAGCAGGCCAAGGCGATGGCGGCGATGGCGAAGAAGCGCAAGGTCCGCGTCGGCCTGTGGCACAACTACCGGCGCGCGCCGGCGACCGCGCTCGCCGCGCGGATGATCGCGCGCGGCGACATCGGCGAGGTGCGGCAGGTGCGGGCCGTCTACCTGCAGGACTGGCTCAGTTCGCCGGACGCGCCGGCCAGCTGGCGCACCGAGAAGAAGCGCTGCGGCTCGGGCGCGCACGGCGACCTCAACGCCCACCTGATCGACCTGACGCGGGCGCTGACCGGCCTCGAGTTCGAGGCGGTGTGCGGCGTGCAGCAGACGTTCACCAGGGTGCGCCCGACCGGCCGCGGCAAGACCAAGGCCAAGGTCGACGTCGACGACGCGTTCTGTTTCCTGGCGCGGTTCCGGGGCGGGGCGATCGGCACCTACGAGGCGACGCGGGTGGCGCCGGGTCGCAAGAACCACAACCGCATCGAGGTCAACGGCACCGCCGGCTCGATCGCGTGGAACCTCGAGCGCATGAACGAGCTCGAGGTGTTCCGCTTCGCCGACGCGCGCGACGGCCAGGGCTTCCGGACCGTGATGTGCATGGACGAGGTGCATCCCTACGCCGCGAACTGGTGGCCGGACGGGCACATCGTCGGCTACGAGCACACGTTCGTGCACCACCTCGCGGACTTCGTCGCGGCGCTGCAGAGCGGCCGGCCGTTCGCGCCGGACTTCGCCGACGGCGTGGCGGTGCAGGCGGTGCTGGAGGCGGCGATGCGGTCGGCGGCGAAGGGCGGCTGGGTGAAGGTGCCGCGGTAGGAACCGTTCGCGCTACGACGCCGCCGCCGGACGCCGCATCGCCGACAGGATCGCGGTCCGCATCAGCTCCGCGCGGTGCGCCACCGCCTCGCCGACCTCGGCGCCCAGCGTCTGCAGCGCGACCTCGCGCCACAGCGCGAGCCAGCGGTCCAGCTCGGCCGCGTCCGCGCCGAGCGTCGTGAGCCCCGCGTGCGGCTGCATCGGGTCGCCCAGGTAGCGCCGAACGCCGAGCAGGATCGTGACCCAGAACCCCGCGATCCGCTGCAGGTGCGCGGGCCACGCGTCGTCGGCGATGCGCGCGGCGAACACCGGCGCCAGCAGCGGGTCGGCTCGCACGCGCTGGTAGAACTCGGCGACCAGGCGGTCGATGTCGGCCTCGCCGAGGCGTGCGCGCAGCTGCAGGACGTCCATGGGGGAGAGACGAACGGCCGCGGAGATCGCCTTCTTTCGCCGCCGTGTGCCCCTCAGCCGCCGACCACGTCGAACTGCTCGGCGGTCCGCTCGACCAGGTCGTACAGCCAGATCACCGACAGCGCCGCGGCCACCTTGCCGAAGTTGCCGGGCCGACGGCACGCGCGCGCGAATGCGTGGCAGACGCAGCCGAGCCGCTGGTGCAGCAGGCGGAGGCCGGTCGGGATCGACGTCGCCCAGGTCCACGGCATCGCCTTGCGCAGCCAGTCGGCGATCCGGTTGTGGCCCTCGCGCGGGTCGTCGGAGTCGGTCGGCAGCGCGCGTCGGTGCGCCGGTCCGATCGGCTCGGCGGCGGCGGCGCGGAGCAGCGTCGCCAGCAGCGCGTGCCGGCCGGTGTGCGACAGGCCGAGCGACGCGATCGCGCGGCCGAGGTTCGGGTGCAGCTCGCCGAGGAAGCGGTCGGGATCGCCGAACGAGCTGCCGTGACCGCGCAGGTACTCGGCGGCCAGGTGGTCGAACAGCAGGCGCTCGACCTCCTCGTCCTTGAGCCCCGGGTAGAAGCGCAGGCCGAGCGCGCTGGCGGTGCGCGTGACGATCTCCCACCAGTTGTTGTTGCGCGAGAACGGCGACAGCATCTCGTGCACCCAGTGCGTGCGCGCCTGCAGACCGCGGATGTTCTCGTTGATCAGCCGCCAGGCCTGCGCCTCCGGCAACTCGCCGGGCTGCACGCGGCAGCCGAGCAGGCGCCCGAGCTCGAGTCGGCTCGGTTCGGGCATGCGCACCAGGATGCCGAACGGTCGCTGCACTCCCTGCGCGTCCACCTGGTGCAGGATGGCTTCGCGTCTCGGCGACCGGGTCCTCATGCGTGCATTGTCCACGGCCCCGGGCTCGGGCGCCACGGGCTGGTGGCCTCGGCACCGACGCTTCACTCGGGCAGCGCGTAGCGCACCGTGTGGCGCGCGCCCCGGCGCAGCAGCTCGACCTCGACCTCCTGCCCGACCTGCAGGCCGAGCCTCACCCAGGCGTGCAGCTCGTTGGTCGAGCCGAAGTCGCTGCGCCCGGCGAACGACAGCACGACGTCGCCCTTCCGGATGCCGGCGGCGTGCGCAGCGCGGCCGCGCGTCGCGCGCGGGCCCCAGTCCACCAGGTACTGCACGCGGAACGCGAACACCGCGGGGTCGATGCCGAGCTTCGCCTTGGCCGCGGCGTCGAGCGGCGGCCCGCCGAAGCCCGGCGCCGGCGACAGGTTCCACTGGAACGGGCGCCACGCGTAGTCGCGCGGCGCGCACACCTTCCAGCCCGGCGCCAGCTCGAGGGTCCGCTCGGCGGTCGCGCCGTCGCGGCGCACCGTGATCGCGAGCGGGCCGCCAGCGAACGGGACCTGGTGCAGCGCCCAGGACAGGTCGGCGATCGTGCGCACGTTGGCCTGCACGCCGCACGCCAGCACCTCGTCGCCAGGTGCCAGCCCCGTGCGCGCCGCCGCCGAGTCCGCGGCCACGGCGACCACCCGGCGCTGGTCGCCCGGGTCCAGCTCCAGGCCGATGCGCGCCGGGTCCGGGTAGAGCCACTTCTGCTCGTCGCGCCAGGTGCCCTGCTCGACCGCGTGCCGGTGCTCGGTGTCGTGCACCGTGTGGCAGTGCACGCAGTCCAGCTGGCGGCCCTCGTCGAGCTGCCGGCGCAGCGGCGGCAGGTCGATCGCGCGCCGCGGCGCGCGCTGCGCGGGCGGCGCCGGCGCGCGTTCGTACGCGCGGTGGTCGTCGAGCGTGTCGCGCAGCAGCGTCACCAGGTGCGGCACCGACATCCACGCCGTCGCGTCGTCGGCCGCGCGCGCGCCGTAGCGGTGGTAGACCGTGCCGTCCGGGTGCATCAGCACGACCGCCATCGTCAGGTCGAAGTCGAAGCGCACGAAGTCCAGGTCGACCTCGCGCATGTCGGTGATCCGGGCGCACACGTAGTGCTGCGCCTGCTCGGCGAACTCGGGCGGCGTGCGGACCAACTGTCCGTACAGGTCGCGGCAGTCCGTTCAACGCTCGCAGCGGAACAGCAGCAGCAGCGGCTGGTGCTGGTCTCTGGCGGCGGCGCGCGCCGACGCGAGGTCGGTGTGCCAGTGGATGTCGGTGGTGGCGGCGTCGCCCTGGGCGGACAGCAGGGCGGCGAAGGCGACGACGGCGGCGGCGGCGATCGGCGAGCGCATGGCGCGCGGTTGTAGCGCGCGGTTCGCTGCCGCGCATCGCCGGGACGGATCGAAGACGTCGCCGTGCGATCCGCCGGACCCCGGCGCGGAACCTGGCCACGCGGTCCCGCGGGTAACTCACGTCTCGCCGCGACCACGCACTGTCACCGCCGCCGCCTTCGGCGTAGCGTGCAGCCCCGTTCCCGCCACCAAGGAGCCCCTCCGATGATGAAAGGTCCCGGCATCTTCCTCGCGCAGTTCATGGGCGATCAGGCCCCGCTCGACCGGTTCGCCACCGCGTGCGCGTGGGCCAGCGAGCTCGACTACCAGGGCGTGCAGGTGCCGTCGTGGGACGCGCGCTGCATGGACCTCGAGAAGGCGGCGAGCAGCAAGACGTATTGCGACGACCTGAAGGGCACCGCGCGCGCCAACGGAGTCTCGATCAGCGAGCTGAGCACGCACCTGCAGGGGCAGCTGGTCGCGGTGCACCCGGCGTACGCGTCGATGTTCCAGGTGTTCGCGCCGAGCGACGTGACGACGCCGCAGGCGATGTGCGAGTACGGCTCGAAGCAGGTCAAGCTGTGCCTGAAGGCCAGCGAGCACCTGGGGCTCACGGCGATGCCGACGTTCAGCGGCGCCTTGATGTGGCACACGATGTACCCGTGGCCGCAGCGGCCGACCGGGCTGGTCGAGGCCGGCTTCAAGGAGCTGGCGCGGCGCTGGCGACCGCTGCTGGACTACGCCGAGGACTGCGGCGTCGACTGCGCATTCGAGATCCATCCGGGCGAAGACCTGCACGACGGCGCCAGCTGGGAGGCGTTCCTCGACCACGTCGACGGCCACGCGCGCGCGTGCCTGCTGTACGACCCGAGCCACTTCGTGCTGCAGCAGCTCGACTACCTGCAGTACATCGACCTCTACCACGACCGCATCCGGTGCTTCCACGTCAAGGACGCCGAGTTCCGGCCGAACGGCCGGGTCGGCGTCTACGGCGGCTACCAGAGCTGGCAGAACCGCGCCGGCCGGTTCCGCTCGCTCGGCGACGGCGAGGTCGACTTCACGTCGATCTTCACGCTGCTGACGAAGTACGGCTACGACGGCTGGGCGGTGCTGGAGTGGGAGTGCTGCTTCAAGGACGGCCAGCAGGGCGCCGAGGAGGGCGCGCCGTTCATCGCGCAGCACATGATCACGCCGCCGGAGCGGGCGTTCGACGACTTCGCGGGCGGCAAGGTCGACCAGGCGGCGGTGCGGCGGGCGCTCGGGCTCGACTGAGATTCCTGCGGTCCTCGTTCCCCTGCGGCGGCGCTCCGGGCGCGCAGGGGGTGACGGCCGGGCACTCCGCCGGGCCGCGAGTCACCCACGAGAGGACCGCCATGACCACCCTGGACACCGTCGCCCCGCTGCAGTCGATCGCCGAGCAGCACACCAGCACCCTGCAGTTCAACGTCATGCCCGGCAGGCCCGTGGAGGAGCGGCTGCTGGTGCGCGAGTATCGCGTCGGCCACCGCTACGCCGAGGCGCACTTCGACCGCGAGTACCGCAGCTCGATGCGCAACAGCCCGAGCCACCTGATCTTCCTCAGCGCGCTGACGCACACGCAGAAGCTGCTGTACCTGGCCCTCTGCCGCGAGTTCGGCCTGCCCTACGACCCGCAGGGGCCGGAGCTGTTCAAGATGTGGCCGACCAAGGTCGAGGTCCGGATCCCGGAGCTGATCGCCGTCGAGCGCGACCTGGTGCAGGAGCTGTGGGTGCGCGAGGTGAAGCAGTTCTCGCCGACCCGCTACCGCGTCGTCGTCGAGACCCGGGTCGGCTCGCTGTCGATCCGGGCGACGATCCCGACCTTCCTGCTGGAGGCGGGGTCGTGATCGCGCCGTGGCTGGCGACCGTCGTGCTGCTCCTGGTCGTCGCGGTGTCGCGGTGGTGCTACGACCACCGCGGCCGGCGTTACGCACAGGGCAAGCGCGCGCCGCTGCGGTCGTCGGCGGCGTTCCGGCCGGTCTACGCCTGGGTGCGCTGGAGTGTCCCGGTCGCCGGGCTCGGCGCGCTGTGGTCGACGCACCCGGCCTGGCTGCCGTGGCGACCGGGCGCGGTCTTGCAGGTCCTGGGGCTGCTGCTGGCGCTGGCCGCGCTCGGCCTGTTCGTGCACGCCAAGCGCAGCCTCGGCCGCCACTACAGCCCGTGCCACGACGCGTGGCTCCCCGACGCGGTCGTGCAGCACGGCGTCTACGCGCGCATCCGGCATCCGATCTACACGGCCAACCTTGCGCTGCTGGCCGGGCTGGCGGTCGGCACCGGTTCGGGCTGGCTGCTGCTCGACGCGCTGCTGGTCGCGGCGTTCTACCTGCCGGCCGCGCGGCGCGAGGAGCGCGAACTCGCGGCGGCCCACCCGCAGTACCGGGACTACCTGGCCCGAACGGGCCGCTTCCTGCCGCGGCTGCGGCGGGCGGCGAATCCGGCGCCGGCCCGCTAACATCGGCGACCGGGCCGGCGTCCTTCGCAGCGAACCGGCCGCCGTGGGGCCGCCGGCAAGGAGCTGCAAGAATGCGCACCCGTTCGCTCGTCGTGGCGCCGCTGCTCGCGGTCGCCGGTCTCGTCTCGTCCTGGTCCACGCCGACGCCGGCGCCGGCGCCGATCCCCGGCCCCGGCGCGGTGCTGACGGCCGCCCGGCAGGTGTTCACCGCCATCGAGACGGGCGACCGCGACGCGCTGCTCGCGGCGATCGTCTCGAACGAGCGGTCCGGCGGCGTGGCCCTGCGCGCCGACCAGGAGGGCAAGCTCGCGCACGGCGGCGAGGCGCCGGCCCTGGTGTTCCTCGACCTCGGCCCGGACGGGCGGCCGGTGGTGGCCGACACTCCCGAGGGTGCGGCCAAGGCGCTGCTCGCCGCGTTCGCCGGCGGCGATGTCGCGGTCGAGCACCGGATCGTCGCGGCGGCCGCCGATTGTCCGGCGGCCGGCTGCAGCTGGGGCGCGGTCGACTTCGAGCGCACCCTGCGGCGCGGTGACGAGGTCGAGGTCGCGCCGATGCGCGTCACGCTGCTCACGCGTCACGTCGACGGACGGATGCGGGTGTTCGCGTGGCACGCGTCGGCGCGGTGAGCCGAGTGCCGCGAATCAGGGCCGGCCGACCCGGACCTCGACGCCGTTGGAGACGCACGCCTCGCCGGCTCCGATTGCCTGGTAGAACAGCCGCAGGCCGATCAGCGCGTTGTTGTTCGGGATCGCGATGAACGCCGGAGACGGCATGAACAGCGTGTTGTCGAACGTGTCGATGACCTGGATGCAGTTTGCGAATCCGGGCGCCCCGATGGGCTGCGGGTTGTTCGCGCTGAAGCTCGTCACCAGGACGATGGCCTGGCCGGTGCCGACGGTGCTCCAGATCGGCACGAAACCGCTGCCGACGTCGCCGTTGCCGACGAACTGCAGCGTCATCGGCTGACCGGTCGACGGGCACGAGCAGGCGTCGATCTGGGCGCCGAAGTCCTGGAGGCCCTTGGTGCCGACGGTGAAGACCACGCTGTCCACGAAGGTGCTCGCGGGGGAGCTCCCATCGTCGAACTCGACGGCGATGACCTCGTCCCGCAGGACGTCGTAGGCCCCGGACGCGACGCCGCTGGCGTTGAACGTCGAGGGAACCGGCGTCACCGAGTCGGTGACCTGGGACCAGTTGGTGCCGTCGAAGATCCAGGCGTCGCGGAGCGGGTTGGACTGCAGGTCGGTGCCGCTGGCCAGGACCACGTTGCCGTCGCGAGTGTTCGAGGCCAGGGCGGCACCCCGGCGCGGCGCCGGCGTCGCGCCGGCGGGAATGACCTGCGTCCAGGTCTGCGTCGCCTGGGTGAAGCGCCAGGTGTCACCGAGCACCTGGCCAGGCGTGCCGCCGCCGAACAGGATCAGGTCGTTGCCCAGGAACGCTGCTCCGGCGCCCCCGCGCGACGGCGGCTGGACGCCGATGACAGGCACCGGCTGCCATGCGGTTGCGTTGAGGACCCACAGCCGCTCGCCGGTGCAGGACGTGCTGGTGAACAGGAATACCCGGCCGTCCGGATGCGTCGCCAATGTCGGTGACGCCTGCGCGCACGCCGGCCTGCCGACGGTCGCGGTGATGTTGGTCCAGGTGTTGGTGGCCGTGGAGAACTCCCACGTGTCCTGAAAGAACAGGTCGAAGGCGATGACGGTCGCGGCGGCGCCGATCCCTCGGGCCGCCATCGGCGTGGGCAGGTTGAACGGCAGTGGGCCGGCGGCGAGTTGGACCCAGTCGTTGGTGCCCGTGTTGCCGGGCGTCACGGTCCACGCCACCGTGTTCAAGCCGGCGTCGAGTCCGATGATCTGGTTGGACGCGCGGTCGTAGGCGATCGTCGCGACCACCGGCAGCGGCGAGCCCACCTGGGCAGTCCGGTGTGCCGGACCGATCTGGCCGATCGCCGGCATCGACAGCAGGGTCAAGGTCGTCGTGATGAGGGTGGGAAGGAGGGAAAGGGAACGGGTCGATGGAAGTGCGTTCATCGCGCCGTTGGTGTCGACCTCGCGGATTCGGACTTCGGCTTCCGGAGAATCGGCGCCCGGGATCACGGGCGCACGACGGCGCGCACCGGCCGCAACCCGAGCATCGGCTCGCGCGCGAGCGGCGGGCGCCCGGCGCGCGCCGAGCTGCGCGCGGCCGCGGGACCGCTCGCGGCGCTGCCGCCGCGGACCGCGCGCAGCTCGGGCAGCCGCATCGGCGTCGGCAGCAGCTGCAGGCCGTCGCCGGCGCGCAGGAACGCGGCGCCGTAGTCGAGCTTCCAGTCCTGGCACCACTCCGCGGCGTTGCCGTGCACGTCGAACAGGCCGAACGCGTTGGCGGGCAGCTGCGCCACCGGCTGCAGCTCGCCGCCGAAGTGTCCGACGGCGCCGGCGTCGGCGATCGTGCCGCCGCGCCACCACGGCGTCTGCGTGCCGGCGCGGCACACGTACTCCCACTGCGCCTCGGTCGGCAGCGCCATGCCCCAGCGCTGCAGCAGGGCCGCGGCGGTCTCCCAGTCGACGTCGGTCTGCGGCAGCTGCGGCTGCTCGGGCGGGTCGTCGCCGACCAGCGTGGCCCACTGGCCGCGCGTCAGCTCGGTGCGCGCGACGAAGACGTCGGTGAGCGTGGCGGTGCGGCCGCCGAGCTCGTCGTCGGCGGCGAGCGGGTCGTTCTGCGGCAGGCCGGGCTCGTCGCGCAGTGCGCCGAGCCGCACCGAGCCGGCCGGCACCAGCACGAACACCACGCCGGCGTCGGCGGTGACCGGCATGCCGCCGTCGGCGTCGCGCCGCGGCAGCGGCGCGCCGGCCGGATGGCTCGCGAGGTCGAGGAACTCGAACAGTCCGGTCCTGGGATCGCGACCGAGCGGCGCCAGGCCCGGCTGCGGTGCCAGCTGGTAGCCGCGGTCGCGCCGCAGCGCCGCGGCGGTGGCGGCCCACTCCGCCTGGTCCTTCTGCAGCGCCGGCGTCGCGACCTCCTGCGCCCACGCGAGGCGCCGCTGCACGTCGCGCAGGGTGCCGCCGGGGCCGCAGAAGCGCTGCAGCTCGCCGTGCATCTCGTCGAGCGCCAGCAGCAGGTCCTCGTCGATCGGGTCGGCGAGGGTGCGGCCCGGGGCGCGTTCCTTCTGCTGGCGCAGCTCGTCGCGCCGCTGCGCCAGCTCCGTCAGCAGCGCCTGCAGGGGCGCGCCGTAGCGCCGCAGCCACTCCTGCAGCGCCGGCACGCGGTCGGGCCACGGCGGCACCAGGGTCGCGGCGGCGCGCTCGGCTGCCCGCAGCCGCTGCTGGCTCGCGAGCAGGCGGAAGCCGCCCTCGGCGCGCGCGGCCAGCTCCTCGTGCATGCGCTGCAGCTGGGCGCGCGCGTCGCGCGCCGCACGCCATTGATGCAGGCTCACGAGCAGCGCCGCCAGCAGCGCCGCCGCCGCCAGGCCGGCGAGGACCACGCGGCCGCGGTGGCGGCGCGCGAATTTGCGCAGCAGGTACCAGGTCCGCGGCGGGCTGGCCAGCACCGGGTCGTGCGCCAGGTAGCGGCGCAGGTCGGCCGCGAACTCGGTGGCCGACGCGTAGCGCTCCTCCCTGTCCTTGGCGATCGCCTTCATCGCGATCGCGTCGAGGTCGCCGCGCAGCTGCGCCTGCAGCGGCCGCGGCGCGACCTGGCTGGGCCGTGCCGGCACGTGACGGGCGATCACCTGCGCCATGGTGCCGATGCCCTGCGCGCGCAGCACCACGCCGGGGATCGGCTGCTGGTCCGCCAGCAGTTCGTACAGCTGAACGCCGAGCGAGTAGACGTCGGTGCGGGTGTCGATCGCGCCGAGCTGGCCCTGCGCCTGCTCCGGGCTCATGTACTCGGGCGTGCCCATCAGCGTGCCCTGGAACGTCATCGCGCCGTCCTCGACCAGCGGCTCGGCGATCGACTTGGCGACGCCGAAATCGATGATCTTCGGCTGCGCTGCGTCGCCCTGGCCCTGCACCAGCACGTTGCTGCCCGACAGGTCGCGGTGCAGGATGCCGCGCTGGTGGGCGTGCGCGGTGGCGTCGAGCACCCGCAGGAACAGGCGGATGCGCTGGGCCAGGTCGAGGCCGTGCCGGCGGCAGTGCACCAGCAGCGGGTCGCCGTCGATGTGCTCCATCACGAAGAACGGCCGGCCGGCCGCGGTCTCGCCGGCGTCGATCAGGTGCGCGATGCCCGGGTGGTCGAGCCGCAGCAGCGCCTCGCGTTCGGCCGCGAAGCGCCGCAGCACGTCGCGTGAGTCGAGGCCCTGGTGCAGCAGCTTGAGCGCGAACCGACCCGGCATGCCGTCGTGCTCGCACAGGTGCACGCTGCCGAATGCGCCGCGGCCGAGCAGGCGCAGCAGCCGGTACTTGCCGATCCGCCGCGGCGGATCGCACAGCTCGTCGTCGTCCTCGGGGCAGGCGCTGGCGCCGAGCCGGACGCCGGCGGCGAGGAGCCAGCGCCGGATCGCCGTCGCGTGCGCGGGCTCGCGCTCGAGCAGGGTCGCCAGCGCCGCGTCGCGCGCGGCGTCGTCCTGCTCGAGCGCCTGCAGCACCTCGTCCTCGAGGTCGTCGGGCAGCGTCGGCTGCCCGGGCGCCGGCGGCTCGGAGCGTTCGCTCATCGGCGCCGATCATGCGCCGCCGAAGCGGGCGCCGCAACGTCGCCGCGACGCGCGCGGGCGGCGGTATACATGGCCGCATGACCGGACCCAGGTTCGTCCCGTTGCCGGCGCGCCACGACCCGGGCGTTCCGGCCGAGCAGGCCGCGCGCGCGTTCTGCGAGGTGATGCAGAAGCGCCGCACCGTGCGCATGTTCAGCGATCGGCCGGTCGACCGCGCGGTGATCGAGTGGATCGTCCGCACAGCGCACAGCGCGCCGAGTGGCGCCAACAAGCAGCCGTGGCGGTTCGTGTGCGTGCAGGACCCCGCGACCAAGCGCGCGATCCGGCTGGCCGCCGAGCGCGAGGAGCGCGAGTTCTACGAGCGGCGCGCCGGCGAGCAGTGGCTGCAGGACCTCGAGCCGCTCGGCACCGACGCGGACAAGGCGTTCCTCGAGGTCGCGCCGTGGCTGATCGTCGCGTTCCAGCTGGTGCACCTCGACGACGGCGGCCAGGTCTACTACCTGAAGGAGAGCGTCGGCCTCGCCTGCGGTCTGCTGCTGGCCGCGGCGCACCACGCCGGGCTGGCGACGCTGACGCACACGCCGAGCCCGATGGCGTTCCTCGGCGAGGTGCTCGGCCGCGGCAAGCACGAGCGGCCGTTCCTGCTGATCCCGGTCGGCTATCCGAGCGACGACTGCGTCGTGCCGGCCAAGGCGCTCGAGCGGCGGCCGCTCGAGGACGTGATGGTGGTGGTGTAGCGCGCGGTCAGCGGCTGCCGGAGCCGGAGCCGGAGCCGGAGCCTGAGCCGGAGCCGCTGCTGCCGCTGCCGCTGCTGCCGCTGCGGTCGCCCAACGGCTCGGACGGGCCGAAGCCGTCGCCGGTGCGCGCCGTCGGCAGTGCCTGCGAGTCGACGAACTCCACGCCGTCCCAGGTCGGCAGCGGCGCCGGCAGCGCCACCAGCTGGCCCGGCCGCTCGCTGTCGAAGCGCAGCAGCATCGCGTGGTCCTCGTGCTGCGTGTTGTGGCAGTGCTCCATGAACGTGCCGGCGAACTCGCGGATGCGGATCGCGATCTCGATCTCGCGCGCGCCGTCGGCCTCGGGACCGATGCGGTGCATGTCCTTGCGGGCCCAGCGCTCCCATTCGGGCGGCGTGCGGCCGTCGACGGTCAGGTGGATCGACTCCTCGAAGTGGGTGTGGATCGGGTGGCTCCAGCCGTTGCCGCCGTTGCGCAGCGTCCAGATCTCCAGGTGGCCGAGGCCGTCGGCGCTGAGCTCGCCGAGGTTGGGCGCCGCGTCCACGCGGAACGGATCCGCCCGGAGGCCGTCGCCGCCGTCGGTCTTGATCGACCACGGCGCGTCGTCGGAGCCGCCGGAGCGGCCGAACTCGAAGGTGTGGTGGCGCGCCGCCGCCAGCTCGGCGCGCGACGGCAGCGGGATCGGCACCATCTTCTGGCGGCCGACCACGTAGTTGGCCGGGTCCATGCTGAGGTCTCGGCCGGCGTACTCGTGCACCCGGAACTCCAGGAACTTGCCGACGCACGGGTCGCCGTCCCACTCGTCGTCGCGCTGCCGGACCTCGTAGCGCCCCGACAGGATGTCGCCGAGCGGGATCACGTCGCCGGCGACCTTGCCGTTGTCGTGCTCCATGGTGTTGACCAGGTAGAGGCGTTCGCCCGGCTGGAACCGCGAGAAGTCGACCACGATGTCGTAGCGCTCGCCGATCGACTGCGTCGGCAGGATGCCGCGCCGGGTGCCGCGGGTGCCGTCGAAGGCGACCGCGTGCTCCATGATGTTGCCGTCGTTGGCGATCAGGTGCAACGGCACCGGCCGGCCGCGCTGGTCGACCAGCGCGAACTTGAAGTAGCGCGACACCGAGCCGTTCAGCAGCCGCAGGCGGTAGCGCCGCGCGCGCACGTCGAGGTACGGGTCGTAGAGCCAGTTCGTCAGCATGCGGTCGCCGACGAAGCCGTCGAGGTTGAAGACGTTGAACCAGAGCTGGCCGTCCTCGGTCCACGCCTTGTCGGCGATCAGCAGGTTCACGTCGTAGTCGCGGTTGCCCCAGTCGAGCGCGGTGCCGCTCGGGAAGCGCAGATTGACGCCGTCGTCGATCGCCTCGTTGCCGCGGTCGATCGAGCTGTAGTAGTTCATCTTGGCGGCGTTGCCCTTGTAGACGTTCTGCGCCGTGAACTCGTTCATGTGGTCGTGGAACCAGTGCGAGCTCATGGTCTCGCGCCAGTCGCCGCGCAGGTTGCGGCGGCCGCCGTGGCCGTCGGGGGTGCCGGCGCGCGGGTCACTGGCGTCGGTGTTGACGGTGTCGTGGCCGGCGAGCTGCAGCGGCCAGCGGTAGTCGTAGTACTGGCCCGGGAAGAAGAACGCGTTGAAGAACCCGTCGCTCTCGGCCGGCTGGTGCCCGTTGTGCTCGTGCGTCGTGATCGTGTGCAGCCCGAAGCCGAAGTTGGCGGCGGGATCGATCGGCAGCACGTCGTAGTTGCGGAACAGCAGCGGTGTGCCGTAGCGCACCATCAGCAGCTTCGGCGGCAGCGTGCCGTCGAAGGTCCACAGCGCGTTCGGTGCCTGCACCGGCATGTTCGGGTGGAAGCGGATCTCGATGCCGGCGGTCGTGCCGTCGCTGCCCGGGTTGCCGGTGGTGTTGTGGTACAGCCCGCCGGGCGCGAACTCGCCCCGCGCGTAGCCGTGCAGCTGGCGGCCGTCGCGCAGGCCGCCGTTGGTGCGCGCGCCGGCGATGGCCGTCTGCACGTACTCCTCCGGCGGGAACTCGTCGTAGCGCTGGTGGGCCCAGCCCTCGCCGGGCGGCCGGCCCTCGGCGGGCGGGGTGTCGAGCGGTCGGTCGAGGAACGCCTCGACCCGGCCGCGCCACGGGTTCTCGTCGCGGTCGTTGGCCAGTCGGGTCGGCGCCGGGTACGGCGGCTGGTCCAGGAACGCGTCGAGCTCGCTGCCGGTCGGTCCGGTGCGTGCATCCTGGGGCTGGGGCAGCGGCAGCCCCGGCGCGAACGCGGTCGGCAGCGGCGCGGTGCCGAACTCCTCGCAGCGCAGCAACTGCTGGGTGAACGGTCTGGCGCCGAACAGCGGGCTCGGCCGGCCGCCGGTCGGCACGCCGTTGCTGCTGTTGCGGAACGGGCCGGGGTTGTCGCGGCCGGGGTCGACCTCGCCGCGGGGACCCTCGAGCGAGCCGGCGATCGGGTTCACGCCGCTCTCCTCGGGCGCGACCGGGGCGAGCGGGACGGCGACGCACAGCAGCGCGGCCAGGAGCAGCAGCGGGCGGGCGGCCACGGCGCCGCAGGCCGGGTGCGCAGCCCGGGCGGGGCGGGAGACGGAGTGCATGGAGGTCCTTTCCCGGGTGAGCCGGGGAAGGTCGCCGCGGTGAGGAGTCGGCGACGGACGACCCCAGGCTAGCGATCCTCGGGACGAGGCCCAGGATCGCGGCCTCGACCTTCTGCGCCGCCGATCGCAGCGTGCGGCAGGACGCGGTCCCCGGATCCGCCGCAGCGGATCCGGGGCGGGGCGCACTCAGTCGTCGCTGCGCCCGATGCCGTCGCCGGTGCGCGCCGTCGGCAGCGCCACCGAGTCCACGTACTCGACGCCGTCCCAGGTGGGGATCGGCGTCGGCATGAACTCGAGCTGGCCGGGGCGCTCGGCGTCCCAGCGCAGCAGCATCGCGTGGTCCTCGTGCTGCGTGTTGTGGCAGTGCTCGACGTAGGTGCCGGCGAACTCGCGGATGCGGATCGCGATCTCGATCTCGCGGTGGCTCTCGATCTCGGGGCCGACGCGATACATGTCCTTGCGGGCCCAGCGTTCCCACTCGAACGGCGCGCGGCCGTCGACCGACAGGATGATGCCCTCCTCGAAGTGCACGTGCACCGGGTGGCTCCAGCCGTTGCCGCCGTTGCGGATGGTCCAGACCTCGAGGTTGCCCATGCCGTCGGCGCTGTAGTCGCCGATGTTGGTCGCGGCGCTGATGCGGCGCGGGTCGGCGACGTGGCTCTCGTCGCCGTCGACCTTGACGGTCCACGGCATCTCGTCGGTGCCGCCCGAGCGACCGAACTCGAACGTGCGGTGCCGCGCGTTGGCGAGCTCGTTGGCCGACGGCCGGTTCAGCGGGATCATCTTCTGGCGGCCGGCCGTGTAGTTGGCCGGGTTCATGCTCAGGTCCTGGCCGGTGTACTCGTGCACGCGGAACTCCAGGATCTTGCCGACGCACGGGTCGCCGTCCCAGCGGTCGTCGCGCTGGATCGCGCGGTAGCGGCCGTTCCAGACGTCGCGCAGCGGGATCACGTCGCCGGCCCGCCGGCCGTCGTCGTGCTCGAGCAGGTTGACCAGGTAGAGACGCTCGCCGGGCCGGAACGCGCTGAAGTCGACGACGATGTCGTAGCGCTCGGCGATCGACTGCATCGGCAGGATGCCGCGCTGCGTGCCGCGGGTGCCGTCGAACGCGACCGCGTGCTCCATGATGTTGCCGTCGTTGGCGATCATGTGGAACGGCACCGCGCGGCCGCGGCTGTCGACCAGCGCGAGCTTGAAGTAGCGCGACACCGAGCCGTTCAGGATGCGGAAGCGGTACTTGCGGGCGCGGACGTCGAAGTACGGCTTGTAGAGCCAGTTGACCGTCATGCGGTCGCCGACGAAGCCGTCGAGGTTGAAGACGTTGAACCAGAGCTGCCCCTGGCGATCCCACGCCTTGTCGGCGACCAGCAGGTTGACGTCGTAGTCGCGGTTGCCCCAGTCGAGCGCGCTGCCGCTCGGGAGGCGCAGGTTGACGCCGTCGTCGATCGCCTCGTTGCCGCGGTCGATCGAACTGTAGATGTTCATCATCGCGGCGTTGCCCTTGTAGACGTTCTGCGCCGTGTAATCGAGCATGTGGTCGTGGAACCAGTGCGTGCTCATCGTCTCGCGGTAGTCACCGCCGACCGGGATGATGCCGCCGTTGCCGTCGGGGCGACCGGCGCGCCGGTCGAGGGCCTCCTGGTTCATCGAGTCGCGGCCGGCGAGCTGCATCGGCCAGCGGTAGTCGTAGTACTGGCCGGGGAAGAAGAAGGCGTTGGCGAAGCCGTCGCTCTCGGCCGGGTTGTGGCCGTTGTGCTCGTGCGTCGAGATCGTGTGCAGACCGAAGCCGTGGTTGGCGGCCGGGTCGATCGGCAGCGCGTTGTAGTGGCGGAACAGCACCGTCTCGCCGATGCAGGCCATCTGCAGCTTCGGCGGCAGCGTGCCGTCGAAGGTCCACACCGCGTTGCGGCCCTGGACCGGCATGTTCGGGTGCATGCGGATCGAGATGCCGGCCGTCGTGCCCTCGCTGCCGGGCGCGCCGGTCACGTTGTGGTAGAGCCCGCCGGGCCCGAACTCGCCGGCGCTGTAGCCGTGGAGCTGGCGGGCGTCCCGCAGGCCGCCGTTGGTGCGCGCGCCGGCCATCGCCGACACGGTGTAGACCTCGGTCGGGAACTCGTCGTAGCGCTGGTGGGCCCAGCCCTCGCCCGGTGGGCGACCCTCGGCCGGCGGCGTGATCAACGGCCGCTCGAGGAACGCTTCGATCGGCTGGCGCCACGGGTTCTCGTCGCGGTCGTTGGCCAGGCGCGTGGGGGCGGGGAAGATCGGCTGCGCCAGGAACTGGTCGATCGCCGAGCCCTCCGGGCTGCTCTGCGCGTCCGCCGGCATCGGGAACGACGTGCCGGCCTGGTACTGGGCCGGCAGGCGCTCGGTGCCGAACTCCTCGAACCGCAGCATCTGCTGGGAGAAGTCGCGCGCGCCGAACAGCGGGCTGGGCAGACCGCCGGTCGGAATTCCGTTGCTGGCGGCGAGCTCGCCGATGTTGTTGGCGCGGGGATCGACCTCGTCGCCGCCGGCGCCCTCGAGCGCTCCGTGGTTGGCGTGCGGCAGGCCGTCGAGCGGGTCGTCGCCGCCGAGCAGGTTCCAGGCCAGGGGGACGGAGATGAGGCCGGTGGCCGCAATCACGAGGAGGGTGCGCGTGTCGACGAACGCGCGCATTCCGGACCGATGGCCGGATCGGGTGGGTGCCATTGGGTGCTGACGGCCAAAGGCCGCCTGTGAGGAGTGGTGAGTCAGCGGGGTGAGGAGCCCGCCAAGAGGGTGGTTCTCATACCGGACGGCTAGGGGAAGTCAACTAGGCCGGCGCCCACCCTCTTTGGACCGAAGTGCGTAGTCCCCGTGTTTGCACCGGGTTGGATTCACGCACCCTTTGCGGTGTGCGACTAGGTCATTGCGGCACAGCGCGTCCTGGCGACGCTCCTCCGCCAATGAGCGCCGCAATCGCGGCGTCGCGGACCCGCCTATGTCAGGCGCCGGACGACCGCTTGCCCAGGAATGCCGCGACCAATGCCAGCAGCATGCCCATGCAGATCGAGACCATTGCGATCGGCGACATGCCGCGGGTGCTCTTGTCCGTGGGGGCGGGGGTCGCGTCCTGGTCGGCGGGCGCCGCCGGTGCCGCTGCGACCGCATCGTCGCCCACGACGACGTGGTCGTTCTTCTGGCAGCAGGAGTGCGGGGCTTCCTTCTCCTCGCCGTCCTCGCCGACCAGGGTCGGCGCCGCTGCGGCGACGCGCTGGCTCTCCTCCTCGAGGTAGACCAGCAGCTGCTCGGCCTCCTTCGGGCTGAGCTGCATGTTCGGCATCGGGACCTTGTTGTAGGCCTCGAACATCTGCATCGCGATCGGGTCCTTCTCGGCCAGCATGACGTCCGGCTCGAGCAGCCAGCGGACCAGCCACTCGCGTTCGCGACGGTCGGTCACGGCGAACAGGTTGGGGCCCAGGCGCGCCAGCTGCGTGTTGGTGCCGCCGATCGCGTGACACGAGTTGCAGCGCGTGCGGAACAGACGCTCGCCCTCGCTGACGTCGCGGATCTCCGGCGCGTCGGCGTAGTCGCGGTCGTTCTTGCGCGGCAGCTTCCAGTTGTGCAGCCACTCACCGATCTGCGTGGCCATCACGTACGGGTTCTCGAACGGCCCCGTGCGCATCCACCGACCGGTCTTCTGGTTGCCGATCAGCATGTTCAGGCCGTGGTCGCTCAGGTCCTGCTCGTAGCTCGGGTCGTAGAGGCCGAGCTTCATGCGCAAGCGCGAGATCTCCGCGAGCTTGCCGGTCAGGAACTGCCAGCCGGGGCCGGCCTGGTAGCGCTCGCGGTACTCCTTGAGCACCTCCGGGGTGTCGTTCTCCGGATCGATGGTGATCGACCAGAAGAACACGTCCTTGCCGACGCGGTCGCCGAGGATGCCCTGCACCTCGGCGATGCGCGCGGTCTCGAGCGGGCAGGCGTCGGGGCAGCTCGTGTAGATGAAGCTGATCAGGACCACCTTGTCCTTGATGCAGTCGTCGAAGAACCGCACCGTCTCCCCGTCCTGGTTGGTCAGCTCGTAGTTCGGGAAGTAGTTGGCGCCCCACTGGTCACCGCCGGTGACGACCTTCGAGGTCTGCGCCGCGACGGGGGTGGCGAACATGCCGGCGAACGCAATGCCGGCCAGCGCGAGGCCGAGCCGGTGCGATGGGGAGGGACGATGGACGGAGCGCATGACGGATGGGTGGTGAGGAGCCGGATGCGAAGGGCCCCGCGCCGCCGATGCGGCGCAGGGCCCGAGGGGCGACCGTGACAGTCTACTTGGTGGGCGTCAGGTCGAGGGTCGAACCCTTGGTGGTGGTGGTCGACCCGACGCGCGCCTGCGGGCCGAACCCGTCGCCGCTGAACGCGGTCGGCAGCGCGACCGTGTCCACGTACTCCACGCCGTCCCAGGTCGGAATCGGGCACGGCAGCGGAACCAGCTGACCGGGGCGCATGGCGTCCCAGCGCAACAGCATCGCCGTGTCCTCGTGCTGGGTGTTGTGGCAGTGCTCGACGTAGGTGCCGCCGAACTCGCGGATGCGGATCGCCATCTCGACGTCGTCGCCGCTGTGGGGGTGCGGGCCGACGCGATACATGTCCTTGCGGGCCCAGCGCTCCCACTCCGGCGGCGAGCGGCCGTCGCGGGTCAGGATGATGCCCTCCTCGAAGTGCACGTGCACCGGGTGGCTCCAGCCGTTGCCGCCGTTCTCGATGTGCCAGATCTCGAGGGCGCCCAGGCCGCCGTTGTCGCCGATGTTCGGCGCGGCGGAGAGGCGCCGCGGGTCGGCGTTGAGGCCGTCGCCGCCGTCGGTCTTGATGGTCCAGGGCTTGCCGTCCGAGCCGCCGGACCGGCCGAACGTGAAGGTACGGTGGCGGGCGGTGGCGAGCTGCGCCGCCGTCGGACGGTTCAGCGGGATCATCTTCTGCCGGCCGGCGACGTAGTTGGCCGGGTTCATGCTCAGGTCGGTGCCGGTGTACTCGTGCACCCGCAGCTCCATGATCTTGCCGACGCACGGGTCGCCACCTTCCCAGCGGTCGGCCAGGCCGTCGCCGTCGGTGTCGCGGGTGAACGGGCGGTAGCGGCCGCTGGTGATGTCGCGCAGCGGGATGTCCTCGCCGGTCTTGCGGCCGGTGTCGTGCTCGAGGCAGTTGACCAGGTAGAGGCGTTCACCAGGCCGGAACTGGCTGAAGTCGACGATGATGTCCCAGCGCTCGGCGATCGACTGCTCGGGCAGCATGCCGCGATCGGTGCCGCGGGTGCCGTCGAACGCCACCGCGTGCTCCATGACGTTGCCGTCGTTGGCGATGCCCCAGAACGGCACCGGGCGGCCGCGGCTGTCGACCAGCGCGAGGCGCATGTAGCGCGACACCGCGCCGTTCAGGATGCGGAAGCGATACTTGCGGGCGCGGACGTCGAGGTACGGCTGCCACTGCCAGTTCACCGTCATCCGGTCGCCGATGAAGCCATCGGTGTTGAAGATGTTGAACCAGAGCTGGCCTTCGCGGTCCCAGGCCTTGTCGGCGACGACGAGGTTCACGTCGTAGTCGCGGTTGCCCCAGTCGAGCGCGGTGCCGCTCGGGAAGCGCAGGTTGACGCCGTCGTCGATCGCTTCGTTGCCGCGGTCGAGTGAACTGTAGTAGTTCATCATCGCGGCGTTGCCCTTGTAGACGTTCTGCGCGGTGAAGTCGAGCATGTGGTCGTGGAACCAGTGCGTCGACATCGTCTCGCGCCAGTCACCGCGCAGGTTGGTGATGCCGCCGTTGCCGTCCGGCGCGCCGCAGCGCGGGTCGCTGGCGTCGGTGTTGATCGAGTCGTAGCCCGCGTGAATCATCGGCCAGCGGTAGTCGTAGTACTGGCCCGGGAAGAAGAAGGCGTTGGCGAAGCCGTCGCTCTCGGCCGGGTTGTGGCCGTTGTGCTCGTGCGTCGTGATCGTGTGCAGACCGAAGCCGCGGTTGGCGGCCGGATCGATCGGCAGCATGTTGTAGTGCCGGAACAGCACCGCCTCGCCGTAGCGCGCCATCAGCAGCTTGGGCGGCAGCGTGCCGTCGAAGGTCCACAGCGCGTGCTGGTTCTGGTCGGGCATCGCCGGGTGGAAGCGCACCGGGATGCCGGCGTTGGTGCCGGAGTTGCCGGTGGCGCAGACGTGGTAGAGGCCGCCGGGGCCGAACTCGCCGGCGGTCCAGCCGTGCATCTGCTTGACGTCGCGCAGCGACGTGCTGGTGCGCGCGCCGGTCATCGCCGCCTGGAAGCACACCTCGGGCGGGAACTCGGCCCAGCGCTGGTGCGCGAAGTGCTCGCCGCCGGGTCGGCCTTCGGCGGGCGGGGTGTCGCAGTCGCGGCCCAGGAAGCTCTCGATCTGCAGGTCCCACGGGTTCTGGTCGACCTCGTTGGCGAGGCGCGTCGGCGCCGGGTACATCGGCTGGCCGAGGAACGCGTCGATGTCGGCGGTGTCCGGGCAGCTCTGCGCGTTGGCGACCGACGGGAACGGGTTGGTGCCCTCGGTGTAGACCGTCGGCATCGGGTCGCGGCCGAACTCCTCGAACAGGAGCAGCTTCTGCGACCACGGCGTGGCGCCGAACAGCGGGCTCGGGTAGCCGTCGGTCGGGTAGTTGTTCGACGTCAGCTCCGACTCCGACAGCGTGCCGTTCTGACCGGGGTCGACGTGCACGCCGCCGGGGCCCTCGAGCGCGCCCTCGTTGGCCTCGGGCAGGCCCTCGAGCGGGTCGCCGCCGAACAGCGACAACGCGGCCGGGATCGCGATCAGGCCGGCCGCGGCCAGGCCGAGCAGAATCGTCACTTCGGACGACCCGCGGGAGCCATGGGCGCGTAGGGCGTTGTGACGAGGCGAGGATGCGGGCGTCCGCCGGGTGTCCGCCGGGCAACGATTGGCCCGACGGAACGTCAAGAGCGACTTCATAGCAGTGCTGTCCCCGGAGTGAGGCCGAGGTCGGTGGTGAGGTTGAAAAATGACGATCCGAATGGCTCGGACCCGGTGAGATTCAGATCGATCCCGCGGCCATACAGAGCATAGAGACGGTGCGGGCCCCGATATGATTCACCAAGCTATTGCCAGAACAGATCTTGTCAAGCCAGAGGAGCTGGGTCACTGTGCGGCGACCCGGGGATCATTTGTCCGGGCTGCTGTCGATGGGGACTGTGAAATGTCCACGCCCGGATATGCGGTTCGGCGTCCCCACATTGCACGGAGCCGGCGGCGGCGAATGGTCGGACGCACGGGGGACGCGGCGCACCGCAAAGGGAGGTCGCTGCGACCGCAAACGCGGGCCCCGGTGACCGCGCTGGAGTCGGCCAATGATCTCCGCGTCTCGATCCACCGCGCTGCGCCGCGGCGTCCAGGCGCGCCGCCCGGCGCCCGTCAGGCGACCGGGACTTCCTCGTAGACCGTCGTGCGCTGCACGGGCTCGTACCCTGCCTGGCGGATCAGGTGCTGCAGCTGCGCCTCGCCGAGCGCCTGCGGCTCGGTGGTCCCCGCATCGTGGGTGATCTTCTCCTCGGTCACCGTGCCGTCGAGATCGTTGGCGCCGAAGCTCAGCGCCGTCTGCGCCGACTCCTGCGTCAGCATGATCCAGTAGGCCTTGATGTGCGGGAAGTTGTCCAGCAGCAGCCGGGCGACGGCGATGTTGCGCTGGTCGAGGAAGCCGGTCGTCACGTGGCCGTAGTTCTCGAGGTCGGTGTGATACGGCCAGAACGCCAGCGGGATGTAGGCCATGAAGCCCTGGCACTCGTCCTGCAGCTCGCGCAGCTTGAGCAGGTGGGTGACGCGCTCGTCGGTCTTCTCGATGTGGCCGTACAGCATCGTGGCGTTCATCTTGAAGCCGTGCTGCTGCACCTTGCGCGCGGTGGCGAGCCAGCGGTCCGGGCCCATCTTGTCGCGGAACACCGCGCGGTGGACGCGGTCGACGAGGACCTCGGCGCCGCCGCCGGGGCAGCTGCCCAGTCCGGCCTCGCGCAGGTCCTGGAACACCTCGTCCTCGCTCTTGCCCGAGATGTTGAGCATGTGCTCGATCTCGACCATCGTGAACGCCTTCACGTGGATGTCCGGGCGGGCGCGCTTGGCGGCGCGCACGACGTCGAGGTAGTACTCGTAGGGCATCGTCGGGTGGATGCCGGCGACCATGTGCACCTCGGTGACCGGCCGGTGCAGCTGCTCCCGCACCTTCTGCTCGACGATCTCGGGCGTCATCAGGTAGGCGCGCTCCTCGCCCTCCTTGGCCGCGAACGCGCAGAACTTGCACGAGTACACGCAGATGTTCGTGTAGTTGACGTGCTGGTTGATGTTGAAGTACGCCTTGCGGCCGTGCCGGCGCATGCGCACGCGGTGCGCCATCAGCCCGACGGCGGCCAGGTGCGGCGTCTCGAACAGGCGCACGCCGTCCTCGAACGTCAGCCGCTCGCCGGCGCGCACCTTGGCGTCGAGGTCGCCGAGGCCGGCGCGTTCGATCAGCCGCGCCGCGAGGTCCTGGTCCAGCGGGTCGTAGTGGTGCGTCCTCATGCCCGCGCCTCCGAGACGACGGCCTTCTTGCGGTCCTTGGGATTGCCGAACTTGTCGGTCTCCGGGGTGTCCACGGGCTCGTAGAGCATGGTGCGGCGCTGCGGCACGAAGCCGGCTTCCTTGATGTGGCGTTCGATCTCGGGGATCGACGTCGGGTGCGTGCAGCCCGCCGAGCTGACGACGTTCTCCTCGAGCATGGCCGAGCCGAAGTCGTCGGCCCCCATCGCCAGGCCGACCTGGCAGGTCTTCATGCCCTGGGTGACGAAGCTGGACTGCACGTGCTGGACGTTCTGCAGGTAGAGGCGCGCGAGGCTCAGGGTGCGCAGATACTCGGCGACGGTCGCCTTGCGGCCGCCGTGCGGCTGCAGCATCGCCGGCCCGAGCGCGGTGTGGTCGGGCTGGAAGGTCCACGGGATGAACGCGGTGAAGACCCCGGTCTCCTGCTGCAGCTCGCGGATGCGCGTCATGTGCTCGATGCGCTCGGCGTCGGTCTCGACGTGGCCGAACATCATCGTCGCGGTGCCGCGGCCGCCGAGTGCGGCCCACTGGCGGAACACCTCGAGCCACTGCGCGGTGGTGGCCTTCTTGGGCGCGATGATCTCGCGGACGCGCTCGACCAGGATCTCGGCGCCGCCGCCGGGGATGCTGTCGAGGCCGGCCTGCTTGAGGTCCTGCAGCACCGCGCGCACCGGCCGCTTCTCGAGCTTGCTCAGGTGCGTGATCTCGGGCGGGCTCATCCCGTGGATCCAGATCTGCGGGTAGCGCCGCTTCAGGTCCTGGAACAGCTCGGCGAACCAGTCGGTCTTGAGGTACGGGTGGTGCCCGCCCTGCAGCAGCAGCTGGATGCCGCCGTGCGCGATCAGGTCCTCGACCTTCTGGTAGATCACCTCGCGGTCGAGCACGTAGGCCTCGGCGTCGCCGGGGCGGCGGTAGAACGCGCAGAAGCCGCAGTCGGTGACGCAGACGTTGGTCGGGTTGAGGTTGCGGTCGACGATGTAGGTGACGCGCACCCTGCCGTCCGCATGCGGCGGGTTGAGGCGCAGCCGCACGTCGTTGGCCAGCAGGCCCAGGGACGGCTGGTCGAGGCCGCGGTAGAGCGCCAGGCCTTCGTCGGCGGCGAGGGCGCCGCCCTGCAGGGCCTTGTCGGCGAGGTCGCGCAGGCGGACGGAATCGTGGACCGGGGCGGAGCTCATCGGGGCGACGAGGGTAGGCCCCTGGCAGCCGCGGTTGAAGGGCGGGCCCGCGCGTTCCGCCCGGCCCGGGCGATCGGCGGCAGCGCGTCGCGGTCGGCAGGGCCGGGCGCTATCCTGCCCGCGGTGGGTGGCGCGCGGCAGGCTCGGACGGGTGGCGGTCGGCGGCGGTGGGCCGGGGGCCGCGCCGCCGGCGCACGGCTGGCCGCAACCTGCGCCCTCTGCTGGACGGTGGCGCCGGCCGCGGTGCTGCGGGCGCAGCAGCAGCCGCCGCCGGGCCCGGGCGCCGAGACGGGCGCCGAGTCGGCCGGCGAGTCGGGGGGCGACGCGTGGCGCGACCAGCTGGTCCGGCGCCTGCGCCACCTGGACCTGCCGTTCACCGACTGGGTGCTGCTGCGCGACGTGGGCGACAAGGTGGCCACGCTCGGCCAGAAGGCCCAGCCGGCGGTTGCGTTCGAGGTCGAGTTCGCGCGCGACAGCGCCGATCCGCGCTACCGGATCCGGCTGCTCGGTGTGCAGGCGCGCATCGACACCGACGCCGCCGTGAAGCAGCTCGAACAGGTCGTGGTCGGCGACGACGAGGCGCTGGCGGCGCTGGCCGCGCGCGTGCTGGGCCGCGTTGGCGCGCCGACCGGGCGCATCGCCGAACTGCTCAAGGACCGCCTGGCGCGCGAGACGCGCCTGTCCGTGCGCGGCGCGCTGATCCTGGCGGCCGGCGAGGCCGGCGCGACCGAGAGCGCGCCGCTGCTGCAGGTGATGATCGAGAAGGGCGCCGTCGAGGGGCAGGAGCTGCTGTGGACCTGGACCGCCCTGGCGCAGACCGCCGGGCGCGAGCTGGCCGTCGCCTCCGACGTGTGGCTGGTGCCGGAGTCGCAGTTCGTGGGCGCTGCCGTGCTGATGGCGCGGCGCTGGGGGCTGCGCACCGAGCGCGAGCTGCTGGAGCTGCTGGCGCGGAGTCCCGCCGAGCCGCTGCGCTCCTGGGTCCTGCAGACGCTGGCAGCGGTCGGCGGTGATGACACGCGCAAGGCGCTGCGGCAGGCGGTCGACGCCGACGGCGCGGCGCCGACCGTGGTGGTGGAGACCGGCCTCGATCCGCGGCGGCTGGCGCTGCTGCGGCTGGGCGACAAGGACGCGCGGCGGTGGGCGATCGACCAGGTCGTGCGCGCGGCGACGCGGCCGGAGGCCGAGGTGCGGCGCCTGCCCGAGCTGTTCGGGCGGTGGAACGTCGACGGCGCTGCCGAGCTGCTGTTGGAGTGGGCCGCTGACCCGGCGCGGTCGCTGCTGCTGCGCGCCAGCGCCGCGCGCGGCCTGTGCTGGATGCGCGACCCGCGCGGCCTGCGCGCGGCGGCGGCGGTGCTGCAGGCCGACGCGGTCGACGCCCACGAGCCCATGGAACTCGCCGGCCTGCAGCTCGCGCAGCAGACGCTGCACCAGTTCGTCGCCGATGCCGAGCGGCCCGACTACCTCGGCCTGCTGCCCGGCGATCGCGAGAAGGCCGGCGAGCGCGGCCTGCGCTGGCGGGCCTGGCTCGACGCCCGGGAGGCGGCGCTGCAGTGGCGGCGGCCGACTCCCGAGAGCGCCGACCTCTGGCGTTGGTACTGAGCGGCGACGGCGGACTCAGCGGCCGTCGGCGGTGCCGCGCCGCCAGCCGAACTCCATGCGCTTGTCGTCGGTGCCGTCGTCGATCGCCGCGCGCAGCTCGCCCGGCCCCGCGAGCCAGTAGTGGATGCGCTTCGGGAAGTCGTGCTCCGGCGCCGCGAACGTGATGCGCTCCGGCTCGGCCCGGTCGAGCGCGAACCAGGTCGCCCCGCGCCCCGCCGGTCGCGCCTCGTACTGCAGCACGCCGTCGCGCAACGCGATCCGCAGCAGCTCGAACTCCAGCAGCCGGTCGCCGCGCTCGGTGCGCGAGACGCCGTGCATGACGCCGTCGGCCGGCGCGGTCCAGGCCTCGGTGCGGAGCACCTGGCGATCGCCGTCGCCGTCGCGCGCGACCCAGGTCCCGACCAGGAAGCGCGCCGGCGCGAACGCGTCGTCGGCGGCGGCGGGGGCGTCGGCCGGCGGCGGCGCCGCGTTCTTCTCGCCGAAGGCCGATTGCAGCGGCACGCAGGCGATCGGGGTGAGCAGCAGCGAGAGCGACGCGGCGCGGCGGAAGTTCACGCCCGTGAGCGTGCCGCGCCGGCGCGGTCCGGGCAACGGCGCGCGCGGCCGCACGGCGAAACGCCGGGGGCCCGCGGCCGGGCGCCCCGCGCTATCCTGCACGGCCCATGCACCACCTCACGCCGCGTTCGGATCGCCTGCTGGCGGCGGCCGCAGCCGTCCTGCTGACGGCGCCCGCGGTCCTGGCCGCGCCGCAGGACCTGCCGTCCTGCTGCAGCGAGCCGCACGCCGTGCTGGCGCCGCTGCCGGCCTCGGCCACCGACAAGGAGAGGTGGCTGCGGCGGCTGATCGACGCGCCACACGACCGCAACATCTTCCTGTCGACGGGGCACCTCGACGCCTGGCGCGAGCAGCTGGCCGAGCTGCCGGCCGACGCGCCGCTGACGCAGCGCTTCGGCGTGCGCTGGTCCTTGTCGCTCGGGCTGGTCTACACCGGCGAGCTGGACGAGGCGATCCGTCTGTGCGAGGAGTGCCTGCAGCTGTGCCGCGAGCACCCGGACGAGACCAGGAGCTGGCTGCCCGACGTGCTGTTCCGGCTGGCGGCGGCGCACTTCCGGCTGGCGGAGCGGCAGAACTGCATCGCGCGGCACAACGCCGAGAGCTGCATCCTGCCGCTGTCGGCGGCGGCCGTGCACCAGGAGACGCGCGGCGCCGAGGCGGCGCGCGACGTGCTGGTCGAGCTGTTGCGCACGCCCGGCAGCGACCTGCGCCTCGAGGCCACCTGGCTCCTGAACATCGCGCACATGGCGCTCGGCACCTGGCCCGACGGGGTGCCCGCCGAGCACCGGATCGCGCCGTCGGTGTTCGCCGGCGAGGCGCCGCTGCCGCGCTTCCGCGAGCGCGCGCGCGAGCTCGGGCTGGCGGCGCACACGCGCGCCGGCTGCGTCGCCGTCGACGACTTCACCGGCGACGGCCGGCTCGACGTGCTGACCTGCGCGATGGACCTCGACGCGCCGCTGCGGCTGTGCCGCAACGACGGCGACGGCGGCTTCACCGAGATCGGCGCCGAGGCGGGGCTCGGCAACCAGCTCGGCGGCAGCGCGCTGGTGCAGGCCGACGTCGACAACGACGGCCTGCTCGACGTGCTGGTGCTGCGCGGCGGCGGCATGTTCGCCGGCTGCGAGTTCCCGTGCTCGCTGCTGCGGCAGGACCGGCCCGGCCACTTCGTCGACGTGACCGCCGCGGCCGGCATCGAGCTCGGGGCGCCGTCGCGGAGCGCCGCGTTCGCCGACGTCGACCGCGACGGCGACCTCGACCTGTTCGTCGGCTACGAGACCGAGCGCGCCGCGACCGGGCTGCGGTTCCCGTCGAAGCTCTACCGCAACGACGGCGCCGGCCGGTTCGAGGACGTCACCGCGGCGTCGGGCATCGACAACCCGGACCGGCTGATGGCGGCGGTGTTCGGCGACATCGACAACGACGGCGATCCGGACCTGTTCGTGTCGAACCACATGGCGAAGAACCGGCTGTACGTGAACCGCGGCGACGGCACGTTCGCCGAGGCGGCCGCGGCGCGCGGCGTCGACGCGCCCGACAGCAGCGGCCCGGCGGGCTTCTTCGACTGCGACAACGACGGCGACCTCGACCTGCTGGTGACCTACCAACACCACTACCGCCAGATCCGGTCGGTGGCGGCGTTCTACCTCGACGGCGCGGTCGAGGACGAGGCGCAGCGGTTGTTCGAGAACGACGGCACCGGCACCTTCCGCGACGTCGCCGCGGCGCGCGGCATGCGCCGGGTGCTGATGGCGACCGGCCTGAACTTCGGCGACGTCGACGCCGACGGCTGGCCGGACGCCTACGTCGCCACCGGTGCGCACGACCTGGCGGCGCTGTTCCCGAACGCGCTGCTGCTCGGCGGCGCGCGGTTCCGCGACGCGACGTTCCCCGCCGGGCTGGGGCACCTGCAGAAGGGCAACGGCGTGGCGATGGCCGACCTCGACGACGACGGTGACCTCGACCTGCTGTGCCAGGTCGGCGGCTACCACCCCGACGACGCGTTCGGCGACGTGTGCTTCGAGAACCCGGGCCACGGCAACCGCTGGCTCGCCGTCGAGCTGCGCGGCGCGCGCGACAACTGGTTCGGCGTCGGCGCCCGGCTGCGCGCGCGGGTCCGCGCGACGGACGGCGCCGCGCGCGACGTCTGGGCCGCGATCGGCCCCGGCGCGTCGCTCGGCTGCAACCCGCTGCGCGCGTTCCTGGGTCTCGGCGACGCGGCGGCGGTCGAGTTCGTCGAGGTGCACTGGCCGGCGCAGGGTGCCGTCCAGCGCGTCGTCGACGTGCCGATGGACGCGGGGGTGCTGATCGCGCAGGGCCAGGACCGGTGCTGGCCGCGCCCGCGCGCGGCGCTGCGCCTGGGCGCGCGCCGCTGACGCGCGGTGGCGAGCGGCCGCCGTCAGCGGCCCGGCGCCACCGTCGTCACGCCGCCGTGCGGCGCCGCGTCGGCGTCGAACCACCAGTCGAGCACGATGCCCGTGGTCGGGTCCGTGAGCCGCTGGATCAGCGTCGCGCCGAGCGGGCCGGCCATCGTCGGGTCGGGCGACCCGTCGCGCAGGTTGGGGCCCGTGCCCGGGTGGCGCAGCGAGTGGTTGTTGCTGCCGTTCGGCACGCCGTTCGGCTCGACGATGCGGTCGAGGTCGAGCGCGATGAAGCCGACGCGCGTCGGGAACGCGGTCTTCGGCGCCGTGCCGCCCGCACCCTTGCGGCCGGCGAAGGTGTCGAGGTCGTTGACCGGCGCGCCGTTGTCGTCGAACGCGAACAGGCCGCTGCCGAGGCCGGCGACCATGTGCACCCACATCGGCGAGTCGAGCCGGTTGCCCGGGTTGCGGCCGATGTGCAGCGCCAGCAGGTCGAAGTCGAGCGCGGCGTAGTTGCGCGTCGCCAGCGCGTTGCGGAACGCGGTGTACTCGGTTCCGTAGGTGCCGACGCTGTTGGTGGTCAGGTGGCACGCGACGCAGTAGCGCGGGCCCTCGTTGGTGTTCGTGACGCGGCCGCGGATCGAGTGCGCGAGCATCGAGTTGTGGCTCAGCGACGGGAACGCGGTGCCCGGGTGGTTGCCGCGCCCGCGCCGGTCGCTGAACGCGAACACCTTCGACAGCTCCGGCGTGCTGTCGAGGTAGGAGAAGAACACCTTGGTGTTCGACGACGTCTGCACGATCTCGTTGTCCGGCCCGACGCCGAGCTGGAACGGCACCGGCGACTGGTAGACGAAGTCGGCGAAGCGCTCGCGGAACAGGATCCGCTCGCCGGTCACGTTGTGGAAGTTGTTGCCACCGTTGAACTCGCCGACCAGGTGGCAGCCCATGCAGGTGTTGGTCCACGCCGCGTGGCACGCCGCGCAGTCCATCGTGTCCAGGTGCGAGAAGCCCGCGTGCGGGCCGCTCTGCTGCGGGCCGATGCCGGTCGACGGGTCGTTGTCGTCGCGGCCCATCGCGTACGAGCCGATGCGGTTGTAGATCGGCTCGCCGGAGACCGGGTGCACCTTGCTGCTGTCGACGACGACGTCGCGCGTCTGCGGCACGTAGTGGCGGCGGCCGTCGAGCCGGCTGGTGAGCCAGTAGCTGCCGTCGGTCTCGCGCACCACGTGGCGCAGCGGGTTGCCCCGGCTGTCGACGGCCAGCGTCGCGGCGCTGCCGTCGTAGGTCGTGCCGGCCACCGTCGGCGCGTAGGCCGTCGCCGTGCCGTGGCAGTCCTCGCAGCGGATCGCCACGCCGTGCTCCATGCGCGACACGATCGGCTGGCTGGTGCCGGCGTTCACGTCGCCGCCGTGCAGCTCGAAGCTGCCGTGGCAGTCGATGCAGCCCATGCCGGCCTCGTGGTGGACGTCCGGTGGCGTGTCGTCGCGGGCGTCGTTGTCGTAGTCCTCGAACTCGAGGTACTGGTTGGCGCGGCGGCCGTTGAACTCGCGGTTGCCCAGCGCCGGGTCGTACAGGCGCGTGTCGTCCGCGGTGTTGCGGAACGAGAACGGGTTCATCGGGTACTGGCGCCGGTTGCGCACGTCCTCGTTCTGGTCGAGGCGGATGCCCCAGAACTGCATGACGGTGCGGTTGCTGCCCTGGTGGCAGCCGGCGCAGGTGTGGTCGTCGATGCCGAGCTGCGGGTGGCCGTTGCTCAGCGTGCGCGCGACGCTGCGGATCTGGTGGCTGCGGACGTGCGACCGCTCGGGCGGATCGAGGTCGTCCGGGTCGAGCGGCTCGGTGCGGTCGACGTGCGGGTCGCGGCTGCCGGCGCGGCCGCCGAGGCTGTACGGCATGTGGCACGCGGTGCAGCCCGAGCTGCGGTAGTCGCCCGAACGGTTGTTGTTGCCGGCGCTGCCCAGGTGGCAGTCGCCGCAGGTGAAGCTGACCTGCTCCATGAACAGGTGGTGCAGCGGCGAGTTGGTCAGCACCCGGTTGGTGGCCGGGTCGACGTCGTCGACGAGCGCCGGCGCCAGGTAGTTCGGGTTGTTGTTGAGCTGGTCGGCGGCGGTGACGTTGCGCTTGCTGTGCACCGGCATCTCGACGAGCAGCGGCACCGGCCCGATCACGTTCGGGTCGAGCGACCAGCCGGGATCGGTGAGGTCGCGCACGCCGAGGTCGGCGGCGGTGTCGGAGTAGAGACCTGTGTTCTGCGCGACCAGGTTGTCGGCGCCGGCGGCGAACATCGCGCCCGAGAAGATGCCGGTCGACGTCGCCAGCGGGCTGCGCGCCGTGCACTCGGCGTGCGAGACGTGGCACTGGCCGCACGCGCGACCCTGCGTCACGACGCGCAGGTCGCCGGGGTTGACGAACTGCAGGTAGTCGATGGCCGTCCAGGCGACGCCGTCGACCGTGTAGTCGGCGTACTTGTCGATGCCGGCCAGCGTCAGCCGGTTGAAGTGGGCGGTGGCGTTCACGCGCTGGCGCTCGCGGTCGCCGATCTGCGGCGGCGGCGGCACGTGGCTCTGCTCCTTGTCGACGCCGGCCGGGTTGCCGCCGTGGCACTGCGTGCAGGTGAGGTTCTCGGCGCCGGGGAACGGGTGCGGGTTCTCCAGGCCGGGACCGGAGTAGTCGTCGTGCAGCGAGCCGTTGTGGCACTTCATGCACGACTGCGCGGTGGTGACGGTGGCGCGCTGGTCGCCCTCGCCGCAGCCGGCCAGCAGCAGCAGCGTCGCGACCGCCGCGGTCCGCAGGAGCGCCGCTCCGGCGGCAAGACCAAGAGTCCTCAGGTGCAGCCCGTACATGCGTCCTTCCTCGTCGACCTTCCCCCTGCCTTCCCCCGAGTCGCATGCGCCGGATCGAGCGGGCGGCGCGGCGTCGTTTTCGGCTACAGCGGCTGGGGGCCTCGTCCCGATACGGGAACTGCCGATGCCATCGGTCTCCGCACGGGACGGTCGTCGTCGGCCGTCGGGCCTTGCATCCGGGGGCGCCGGCATCGACCCTCGTGGTCCCGAGTCGCTCGAGAGAACACGCCATGCACACGACCCGCCCGCTCGCCAACGGACTCGCCCCGCTCGCCCTTCCCCTGGCGCTGCTGCCCCTGGCGCTGCTGCCGCTCGCCGGCTGCGGCGACGCGACCAGCCGCTTCGATCCCGACCTGCAGAAGCGCGTCGAGACCGTCCAGGACTGCTTCCCCGAGCTGTTCGACAAGGTCGAGGTCCTGCTCGACCTCGCCGCGCTCTGGCGGATGAAGTCGGGCGGGTCGATCCCCGACCCGGCCGGGCTCACCTGGTCGGCCGGCGCCGGCAACGACCTCGACGTGACGTTCGTCGTCGGCGGCTGCACCCTCACCGCGGTGATCGACGTCTTCGGCCCCAACGGCGAGGACGAGACCGCGACGATCGCCTCGACGCTCGCCGACACCATCGACCAGACCGCGACCGCGCTGGCCCTGACCTACGGCACCGCCGACAAGTTCATGCTGGCGCAGTGGACCATCAGCGGCGGCGGCATCAGCGGCAGCGGCAACCTGACCGGGATCGTCGGCGGCGTCACCAACCAGAACGAGCTGGAGCTGATCTACACCAGCGCCGCCACCGTGTCGGGTGGCCCGCCCGTGGTCGACGACAGCGCCATCACCGGCACGACGCCCAGCTGCTCGCTGGTGTTCCGCACCGCCGGCCTGCAGACGGACACCGAGATCGGCCAGCAGTACCCGATCGGCACGCTGACCGCGACGCTGACCGGTCCGGACGCCACGGTCACGGTCACCGCGACGTTCGACGACACGTCGATCGTGCGGATCGTCGTCAGCGACATCGCCGGCACGTTCCTCTACGACCTCGACAGCGGGTCGATCACGTTCCAGGCGTAGGCCGCGGCCCGAGCGCCGGCTACTCGACCGTCACGCCCTTCCAGAAGGCGACGTGACCCTTGATGTTCGCCGCCTCGGGCTTCGGATCCGCGTAGTACCAGGCCGCGTCGGCGTTGGTCGTCCCGTCGACTGCGATCGTGTGGTAGTTCGCGGTGCCCTTCCAGCCGCAGTAGCTGGTCGTGGCGCTGGGCTGCAGCAGGTCCTGACGGACGCTCTCGCGCGGGAAGTAGTGGTTGCCCTCGACGACCACGGTGCGATCGCTCTCGGCCAGGACGGTGCCGTTCCAGATGGCGCGCTTCATCGACGCAGGCTAGGGCACAGCCGCGCGTTGCGACAACCGTCGGGCCGGTTCGCGGCGCACTCGGCGGTTTTCTTTCCCCCCTCGGGCGACGGATCGGTGGCAGAGATGGTCTCTGCCTCAGGAGACAAGAGAGAGAAGCAGGGAACCGAACGAAACGAACGAAACGAACGAGACGAGCTGCCCGGGGCGGTGGGGGGCCGCTGCCCCGGGCTTTTTCTCCGCGGGGCGGCCGGGCCCTCAGTCGGCCGCGGCGTAGGCCGCCACGATCGCCGCGCCGAGCTTCTTGTACTCCTCGCCCGACGGCGACACGCGGCGCCACGCCAGGCCCACGGTCCGGCACGGCCCGTCGATGCCGAAGCGCACGGCGACGACCTTGTCGTCGTGCACCTCGCGCTCGACGGCCAGCTCGGGCACCAGCGTCAGGCCCTGGTTGCCGGCGACCATCTGCATGATCGTCCCCAGGCTCGACGCGCGGAAGTCGGTGCGCTCGCGGCCGCCGTTCTTGTCGCACAGCTGCTTGAGTTGGTCGCGCAGGCAGTGCCCGTCCTCGAGCAGCAGCAGGTCGCACGACGGCAGCATCGCCAGCTCGGCCTGCTCGGCCTTGGCGAACTGGTGGCCCTTCGGCACCGCCAGCAGGAACGGATCGCTGAACAGCGGCAGGGTCGGCAGGTCGCCCAGGTCCACGTCGATCGCCAGCAGCAGCACGTCGAGCTCGCCGCGGTCCAGCATCGGCAGCAGGTGACCCGTCAGGTCCTCGTGCACGACCAGGTGCAGCTCCGGGTGCGACGCCTGCAGCGCCGGCAGAACCTTCGGCAGCAGGTAGGGGCCCACGGTCGGGATCGTGCCGAGCCGCAGCGTGCCGCGCAGCGGCCCCGCCGACGCGCGCGCCTGCTCCAGCATGTCGTCGGTGCGCTGCAGGATCTCGCGCGCGTGCTGCAGCAGCTCCTGGCCGATGGCCGTCGGGACCACGCGGCGGCTGTCGCGTTCGAACAGCGTCACGCCCAGCAGCGCCTCCAGCGACTGGATCTGGGCCGAGAACGCCGGCTGCGACACGCCGCAGCGGTCGGCGGCCTGGCGGAAGTTCAACTGGTCGGCCAAGGCCACGAAGAACTCGATCTGGCGCAGACTGGGGCGTTTCACGGCGCGCACTGTACTCGGAACCCCGCCGCGGTCTCGGGCAATCCCCCGGACCGGCGCCGGTGGGACCGTCGATCTTCACGGGGGATCGCTGGGATCCGCGGCGTCGATCGCTACGGAGGCGGACATGCTCCGCACCCTCGCCGCACGGCGCGGGGGCGCAACACCCGCGACGCACGCATCCGCGAGACTCGGAGAGCAGCCGCTTCGGGGGCGCAGCGGCAGGGCCGGCTGGCACACGCCGCGCCGCGACGGCGCATCCGCAAGGCAACGCAGTAGGCGCGTCACGGCGCGTGCGGGCCGGCCCCTGGCCGCTGCTGCGGCCACGACGCTCGGGCCGTGTCGCGCTTCGAGGCCCGCGCGAGCGGGGGCCCCGAAGCTGAATGCCAGGGGCAGCCGCGACGGGAACGCAGCCGCCTGGCTCGCGGCTTCGGCTCGCTCGCTGGCGCTCGCATCGCGCGCCGCGGCATCCGCGAGGAACCTCGGAACGCTGCGAGGTGGCGCCGACGTCGTCGCCGATGGTCGGTGACCGACGATCGCGCATGCGCCGGGGGAATCCGCCGGTCGTTGGTCCCCGGCCGCAGGCTGCGCGGCAGCCGGCCCGGCCGCTGCGCCCCCGGAGCGGATGCGTTCCTCTCTCGCGGATGCTGTCGATGCGGGTGTTTCGTCCCCGCGCCCGTGTCGTCGGTCGCCTCCGGCGCGCGGACCGCGCCCGCGCGCGCGGTGCGCAAAGCGCGGAGCGCTTTGCTTGCACCGCAGCTAGTTCGGCCGCGCCTGCTTCCAGCTCGTCGGTATGTGACACCGGTTGCAGTCGTCGACCCAGCCGAGCCCGATGTGCGGCGGGTTGGTCGCGCGTTGCAGCGCCTCCTGGTGGCAGCTCACGCACTCGGGATCCGTGGGCTGGAACCGGCCGACCATCGCGCCGGGGTGGCAGCGGTGGCAACCGGTGACGGCGTGCACGCCGAACAACGGCAGCCGCGTGCGCGCGTGCAACTCGAGCATGCCCTGGGGCACCCAGTTCTGCTGGTCGTGGCACGACGTGCAGTCGCTGCCGAGCCAGCCCTGGTGGGTGTCCTCGTGGCAGCCGACGCAGCCCTGCTGCGCGAACGTGCGCACCGGCCCGCGGTCGTTGTGGCAGCGGATGCAGCGGGCTTGGCCGTGCGCGCCGGGCAGCGGCACGCCGGTCTCGGCCGCGTGGTCGTAGCGGAAGTCCCGCTTGAGCTGGGTCCAGGTCTCGCCTTCGTGGCAGAGCTGGCAGTCGCCGGGGAAGGTGTCGTGCGGCAGCACCGGGCCGAGGCCGGCCCACCAGCGGTGCACGGCGGCGTCCTGGGGCGCGGTCGCCGAGCACGCGAGCACGAGCGCGGCCGCTGCCAACGCGGGGATCCAGGCTGGGAGCAGTCGGTATCGCATGGCGGGCCTCAGAAGTTGGTCTGCGCGGTGAGGGTCATCGACCAGCCGACCTCGTCGTCCCACAGGATCAGGTCGGCGCGGCCGCCGAGCACCCAGCCGGACGCGGTGCTCTGGCCGTAGGTGGCGCCGAGGCGGTGCTCGAACAGGTCGTCGCCGTCGGCCGGACGATCGTCGATGCGGTGCCAGGCCAGCTCGTACAGCAGCTGCACGTGGCCGCCGTCGCGGAACCGCGACCACGCGACGCGGCCGCCGAGCTCGCGTTCGAACAGCGCCTGGCCGCCGAACGCGACCAGGTCCAGCGTGGTGTGCTCGCCGACGCGGTCCTGCAGGGCGAGACCGAGCTCGGCGATGCCGCCGGCGCGTTCGTCGTCGTCGAAGCCGGTGAGCGTGGCGTGCACGCGGTCGCCGGCCTCGGACAGGATCTGCCAGGTGTCGAGCACGAGGCGGTCGTTGCGCTCGTCGGCGAGCTGGTCGGGCGACAGCAGCGGAAACTCGCGACGGCGGATCTCGGGGAACCGCGTGCGCGTCCACGACAGGTCGAAGCCGCTGTTCTCGAAGGTGCGGCCGACGGCGAAGCGGCCGGCGGTCAGCTCGATGCCCTTCCCCTTGACGGCGTCGTCGCCGAAGTAGACGTCGATCCAGGCGAAGCCGTGCAGCTGCCAGCCGTCGATCGGCACCTGGTGGAACGTCAGCACGACGGCGTCGCGGTCGGACGTGCCGTGGTGCCAGGTCTTCTGCAGGCCGGCTGCGAACCGCGTGGTGCCGTCCGCGTCCAGCAGCCACTCGTGCGCGACCGAGAGCTGCAGGTCCTTGCCGCTCTCGAAGTCCTCGTCGGGCTCGGGCAGGAACCCGAACGACACGCCGAGGCGCGAGCCGTCGGCGGCGCGCTTCGACCACTCGACGCCATCGACGACGCCCAGCTCGGGCATCACCGTGTGCAGGAAGCGGCCGGCCTCCCAGCGCTCCGGCGCGAAGCGGGTGCCGCCGAGGCTGTAGGACAGCCGGCGCAGCAGCAGGTCGACGCCGCCGTCGTCCTCGCCTTCGGTGCGCACGTCGAACTCGGCGTCGAAGTGCAGCTCGCCGCCATGGCCCGCGGGGTTGCTGCTGTCGAACTCGAGGCCTGTGCGCAGCAGCGGGTCGAAGCCGTCGCCGATGGTCGAGCCGAACATGCCGACCGTCGAGGTGAACCGACCGCGGAACGAGCGCGGCCGCTGCTCGGGGCGCAGCGGTTCGACCGCCGCGAGCAGCGGCATGCCGGGCTGCCAGCCGTCGTCGCGCGCGGGCCACTCCGAAGGCGGGCGTTGGGCGGGCTGATCGGGGCGCGCCGCGTCGGACGACGGCTGCTGCGGCTGGGTTCGGGGCTGCTGCGGTTGCGGCTGCGGCGCCGGCCGCGGGCGCACCGGCTGGGCCGGCTGCGGCCGCGACGCGGCGCGCGCGCGCGGGATGCGGACCTCGCCCTTGGTGCCGGGCCGCGGCGCGGCGGCGCCGCCCGCCAGCTCGACGATCGCGCTGCGCTCGTCGACCTGCACGACGCGCGCGCGCAGCCGGGTGCCGTCGGGCGGCAGCAGCTCGAGCACGTCGCCGATCCGCAGCAGGTCGCGTTCGCCGCGATCGACGACCACCTTGCCGTCGGCGGTCACGGCGGTGACGCGCAGCGCCAGCGTGACCGCGATGTCCTGGTCTTGCGCCGCCGCGGGCGCGGCCAGGGTTCCGATCGCGAGGGACGCAGCGAGCGACGCGCCCCACGGCGCGTGGATCGACAGCAGACCCGGAACGAACGCGCGCGCGCGCCTCCTGCGGTGGCCGGAACGCTTCATCGATCCTCCTGGCGGCGCCGCGTCTGGCGGCGCAACGGGTCCTGCTGCTGGCCGTGGCAATCGGTGCACTCGCGCGGCACCGGCCGGTAGCGCACGATCGGGTGCTCGGCGCCCGGCCCGGTGTCGATCGGGCGGTGGCACGACGCGCACGGCACCTTCTGGTGCGCCGAGCCGAGCCGGAATCGCGCGTCGGTGTCGTGGTCGAACTTCAGGTCGCCGAACGACAGGCCGTCGCGGTGGCAGCGTCGGCAGTCGGTCATGCCGGCGGCGCCGGGGCCGGGCGCGGGCCAGGCGGCGGCGAACTGGCCGCCGTGCGGTTCCCTGTGGCAGTCGGCGCAGCGCGTGCCGAGCGGCGCGGCGACGTCGCCGCTGGCGACCAGGCCGGTCTCGATGTGGCAGCTGCTGCAGGCGGCCTTGCCGTGCGCGCCGTGCAGCGCGAAGCCGGTCCAGCGGCCGTGGTCGAAGCCCTGCGGGAACGCGCGGAACGACGCGGTGTCGTGACAGCGCGCGCAGTCGCGGCGGCCGTCGACGGCGGCGGGCATGCCCGGGCGGTCGAAGCGGCCCTGGTGCACGTCGTCGTGGCACGTGCCGCAGCCGGTCGACAGGGCGGCGTGCGCCGCGGTGTGGCCGAAGGTCCGGCCGTTCGCGTCGGGCTGCTCGGCGCGCGGGTGACAGGTCTCGCAGGCGGCGAGCGCGTGCGCGCCGTCGAGGCGGAAGCCGGTGTAGCGGCCGTGGTCGAACGGCGCGCCGTCGCGGCCGAACGACGCGGTGCCGTGGCACACGGCGCAGGTGCCGCGCGCGTCCTGCTGCAGCTCGCCGGTCACGCTGGCGAACGCGCGGCCGTGGCCGTCGGTGTGGCACGCCTCGCAGCGGCTCTTGGTGCCGTGGAACCGGCGCGGCAGGTCGTCGCGCTCGCGCGCGTGGCAGTCCGCGCAGGCGGCGTCGGCGTGGGCGCCGTCGAGCGGCAGCGCGGTCCTGGCGTGTCGTTCGGCGGTGAACGCGTGCGGCGCGAAGCCCCGGCGCTCGTGGCACGACACGCAGCCCGCGCCGGCGAGCGCCGAGTCCGCGAACTGACCGCCGTGCGGGTCGTCGTGGCAGCTGGCGCAGCCGTCCTGGGTGCGGCCGGGATGCCGTTCGGCGAACGTGCCGCCCGGCGCGTGGCACTGCCCGCACGTCACCGCGTCGTGCGGCGCGTCGAGCGAGAAGCCGGTGGCGCGGTGCAGCTGCGGCGTCATCACCGCGCGCGCGTCGAGGAACGTGCGGTGCTCGGGCTGGTGGCACTCGCCGCAGCTGCGGTCGCCGCCGTGGCGCGCCGGGGCGGCCCCGCGCGCGGCCTCGCCGCCAGGGGCGGCCGGCGGTTCGGCGGCCGCACGGGCCAGGCGCTGGTGCGGCGACGCGTGGCAGTCCGCACAACCGCGCGGGTCGCGCAGCTCGGTGCGACCGAGCGCCAGGACCGCGCGCGGCGAGCCCTCCGGATGGCACGCGGTGCAGGCCAGCGCGCCGTGCGCGCCGTCCAGGGCCAGGTAGCGCTCGTGACCGGTCGACGCCGGCTCGGCGAACGACTGCTGGCCGTGGCACTGGTCGCAGCGCACGCGCATCGCGCCGTCGTGCACGTCGTGGTGGCAGGCGGCGCAGTCGCGCTGCAGACCGAGGAAGCGGCGCTCGCCCGCGGCCAGCGGCGCGGCGTCGGCGTTCGTGTGGCAGCGGCTGCAGTCGAGGTCGAGGTGGCGGCCGTCGAGCGCGAAGCCGACCCGGCGATGGTCGAACGCCTCGCGGCTCTCGAAGCCGGCGAGCGACCAGCTCGCGCGGTTGATCAGCGCGAAGTCGCCGCCGTGGTGTTCGCTGTGACACAGCCCGCAGGTGCGGGCGCGGTCGGGCTCGAGCGCGCCGTGCAGGCCGCGGTGCTCGGCGAGCTGCCCTTCGATGTCGGCGTGGCACTTCAGGCACGACGCCTGCAGGTCGGAGAACCAGCCGCCGTGGCACTGCGAGCACGAGTTGCCGCCGTCGAGGTCCTCGACCTGCGCGTGCGCCGCCGACAGCGGGCCCGGCAGGGTCTTGCCGAGGTTGCTGGCCGCGAACGCGACGACCGCGGCGCAGCACGACAGCGACAGCCAGAGGCGCGCGGACGCGAGCTTCATCGGGCTCCTCCGCCGAAGCCGATGGTCGCGAACGACAGCGCGTGCACGATGTGCAGCACCATCAGCGCGACCATCAAGAGCGCGATCCAGCGGTGCAGCCAGCGCCAGGTGGCGAGCACCGCGCGCAGGTCCTCGAAGTGCGCGACCATCATCGACGCGCGCGACAGCCGCTCGGCCAGCGCCAGCACCGGCGCGATCTGCTCCGGCGGCAGCCCGCGCTCACGACCCTCGGCCTCGAGCTCCGCGTGCAGCGCCCGCAGGCGCCGGCGGAACAGCAGCAGGCCGATCACGCGGCCGACGAACGACGACCGCCACTGCTGGGCCTCGATGCGCTCCTGCAGCACGCGGCGCGCGTGGCGGCCGAAGTCGCGCTCGCTCGGCGCGAACGCCGAGTCGCTGCGCGCCAGCTCGGCCTTGAGCTCCGCCAGCTCCAGCTCGCGGCCGTTGGCGGCGCGCGGCAGCGCCGCGTAGAAGTAGCGGCCGATCGCGCCGGTGACGGTCAGCACGCACAGCGCCCAGAACGACGTGCCGCCGACGGTGTTGCGCGGCGCCATCGCCGCGTGCAGCAGCGCGGTGACCAGCGCCAGGATGCCGGTCGCCACGTGCGCCGTCATCCAGCCCTTCAGCGTGCCCCAGCGGAACAGCGGCAGCCGCGCGCGGCGCAGCAGGTAGGCGAGGTTGGCGCCGATCAGCGCGGTGGCGGCGATGCCCAGGCCGAGCCCCAGCCCCATGCCCGGCCGCAGCAGCGCGTGCTTGGGGTGGGTCGGTCGTTCGATCGGCAGCAGCCCGTAGTAGTCGGCGTGCCACAGCACGAACGCCGCGGCCAGCAGCGTCGGCACCAGCGCCAGCACCAGCGCGGGCAAGGCGCCGGTGCCCTGCTCCTCGACCGGGTCCTGCTGCGGCCGCAGCGCCGGGTCGAACGACACGCCGGCCTGCCGCAGCATGTCGAACGGCGGCGTGCCGCCGATCTGCACGAACACGTGGTCGTTCGGGATGCGGCCGCGGCGCGCGCCGCGGTCGGTGTCGACCTCGAGCTCGACGTGGTCCGCGGCGATCGCCAGCACCCGGCTGTTGGTCGCGACCGTGATGCGGCCCTCGGACTCGGCGGCCTCGAGGCGCTCGACGTTGCGCGTGCGCGCGCGCACGAACGCCTCGCCGCGGTACGACAGCGTCACCTGGTTGCCGTCCTGCTCGGCCAGCGCGAGCGCGGTCTCGAGCGCGCTGTCGCCGCCGCCGACGACCAGCACGCTGCGGCCCTGGAACGACGCCGCGTCCAGCAGGCCGTAGGCGACCTTGGGCAGGTCCTCGCCGGGCACCCCGAGCTTCTGCGGCGTGCCGCGTCGGCCGATGGCCAGGCACACGTTGGCGGCGGCGATCACGCCGTTCGGCGTGGTCAGCTCGAGCGCGCGGTCGGCGCCGCGCTGCAGCGCGAGCAGCTGTTCGCCGGTGCGCACCGGCAGCTCGTGCTCGGCAACGATCTGCTGCCACAGCGCGATCAGCTCCTCCTTGGTGAACGTCGTGCGATCGAGGCGCCCGTGCAGTGGCAGGTCGACCGGATGGGTGAGCACCAGCTTCTGCCGCGGGTACTTCGCGACCGTGCCGCCGATCTCGTGCTCCTGCTCGAGCAGCACGAACGAAAGGCCGTGTGCCTTGGCCGCCAGCGCGCAGGCCAGCCCGGCCGGGCCGGCGCCGACGATCGCCAGGTCGAACGCGCCGTCGGGCGCAGGATGGCCCGCGTCGCGGCGGCGCCGCACCGCGTCGGCGACCGCGAGACCCTGCTCGACGGCGCTCTGGATCAGCGCCTTCGCGGTGACTTCGCCCGCAAGATAGACGCCGTCCTGGCCGATCGCCTGCAGCGACTCGTCGAGCGCCGGGATGTCGTCGCGTTCGCTGGTGTCGCCGAGCGTGACCGTGATCGCGTCGACCGGGCAGCTGCTCTCGCACACGCCGTGACCGACGCAGCGCGCGCCGGCGACGACCATCGCCTGGCCGTGGACCAGCTCGAGCACACCTTCTTCCGGGCACGCGCGCACGCAGGTGCCGCAGCCGAGGCAGCGCGACAGGTCGACGACCGGATGCTGCAGCCGCGCCGTGGCGCCGGCCTGCAGCGCGCGGTCGCGTTCCTGCACGGCGCGCTGCATCTGCCGCAGCGCCGAGCGGCGCAGCAGCAGCGCGGCGGTCAGGATGCCGAGCGCGATCGGGAGGATCAGCAGCAGCTCATGGGTCACGCCGCATCCCCTCCGTGCGCAGGCAGGTCAGGATCCCGGGTGCTCGCGCCTCAGCGGCGCCCGCTGCGCTGGCCGTCCAGGCGGACCGGCTGGCGATCGGTGGCCGGGATCTCGCCGGCCGGCGCCGCCGGCGTGCCGGTCGGCGCCGTGGTCTCGGGCGCGGTCGGCGTGCCCACCGGCAGCGACGACACCTCGAGGTACGAACGCGCCGCCGCCAGCGCCTGGTCGAAGCTCGCGAGCAGCGCCGTGCCGTCCTGCTGCGCCGCCTGCACGCCCGGACGCACGTCGGCCAGCGCCGCCGGGTTCAGGTCGTGGCCCAGGAACAGCGCGTGGTCGCGCAGCCGCTGGTTGAGGCTGCGGTTGCGCGCCACCGCCGGCTCGATCGCGTCGACGATGCTGCGGTAGCGTTCGCGCGCGGCCTGCAGGCGCGCGGCGCCGCGCTGGCGCAGCGCCGGGTCCTGGATCGCCTCCAGGTCCTGCGCCCAGTTCTGGAACACCGGCTGCGACGCCGCGTGCATGCTCGCCACCGCCTCGGCCAGCACGTCGGCTTGGCCTTCGCTCCGGCCGATCGCCTGCATCAGCTGCTCGTAGGCCGGCACCGGGTCGTCGCCGAACTCGCCGAACGCGACCATGCGCAGCGCAGTGACCGCGTCGGCCGAGCGCTCGCGCGCCAGCTCCGCCTCGACGTGGACCCGTTCGACCGCGGCCGTGAACTCCTGCACGCGGCCCGGCGCCGGTCGGTCGGAGGAGAACAGGGCGCACCCTGCCAGCGTCGGCAAGGTCAGAGTGCAGGCGATCATGGCGACGAAGTGCGGTCTCAAAGTCGGTCCTCCCCGAGTGCGGTACGTACGAGGCGCCGGCGTTCCCGAGGCCGGCACCCGCATCGCCTTTCGGAAGCCTGCGGCGGCGGCTTGAACCCGATGCGGAGGCGGCGACGGCGTCGGTCGGGGCGGGGGGTGACGGGAGGGACGGCGGCTGCACGGTGACCGCCGTGATGTCGGACGGTCGCGGGGGGCGGGGGCGGGTGCCCGGGTCTCGTTTCGGGACGCGCGGCGTCACCCGCGGCGGCTGCCGCCACCGACCCGGGGCGCGATCTGGCGAAGCCTGCGGATGCGCCCGCTGCCCGACTTCGCATGCGTCGCGTTCGCGCCGGCGCGCGGTAGCTGAGTGGACGTTCCCGATGCCGCCGGGGATGACCGACGTGGTGACCGTGACCGGGAAATGAGCCGGACCCGCGCCCGGGCCCGACGGGGCGGTCCCCCCGGTCGGATCGCCCCCTTCGACCGGGCCCTGTTACGGCGCCGCCGCGGTTCACTAGACTCGCGGTCATGGCGCGCCTTGCCCTGCTCCGTTCCGTGGCCACCGCGCTCGCCGTCTGCACCGTGACGGCCCTGCTGCCGGCGCACGGCGGGCAGTTTCGCGGCGGCGGCCCGACGCCCGGTCCGCCGACGCCGATCGGCGGCCCGGCCGGTCCCGGCGGCGGCGGGCCGTCGACCGGCGGTCGGCCGAACATCAGCGACGGCACCAGCTGGCAGGTCTGGTGGGAGTTCAACAAGGACGAGCTGATGGCGAACTGCCCGCCGCTGCCGACGGGCACGGTCAGCGGTTCGGACGAGTTCTACCTGGGGGCGCGGCGGCAGCCGGGCACGCGCCGCGACGTGCAGGCGCCGACCGAGACCGACCGCCGCGACCGCATCGCCAGCGCGCTGGCGCGGACGCTGCAGGCGGAGAGCCACCGCGACATCGTCACGTCGTGCCTGATCGGGCTCGGCAAGGTCGGGCTCGATCCGGACGGCCTGCGGCTCGAGCAGCTGTTCGAACCGCACCTGGCCGCGAGCGACCAGGAGGTGCGCGAGACGGCGGCGCTGGCGTTCGGCATCGCCGGCCGGCAGGGCGGCTACCCGACGCTGGTCGGCCTGCTGCGCGACGACGAGGACGGCCGGCGGCTGTGCGGCAAGGACGCGGTGCCCGACCGGACGCGCACGTTCTCGGCGTGGTCGCTCGGCCTGCTGGCGGCGCGCAGCCGCGACCCGGCGCTGAAGCGCGCGGTGCGCGACCTGCTGCTGAACCGCCTGCAGGACGAGAGCGATCGCGACCGCGACCTGCGCGTGGCGCTGGTGCACGGGCTCGGCCTGTTGACGCCGGCCGGCGCGCGCACCGCCGGCGAGAAGCTGCTGCTGTGGCAGGTGGTCGAGGAGCTGTGGCGCTTCTACGGCCTCGACCTCGGCAAGGGCGCGATGCTGGTGCAGGCGCACGTGCCGGGCGCGATCGCGCGGCTGCTCGGCCCCGGCGACAGCGTCGGACACCAGCGCGCCAAGCAGCTCCTGGTCGCGGACCTGTTCGCCGACCGGCGCAGCAACGAGATCCGCCAGTCGGCGGCGTTGGCGCTCGGGCGCCTGTGCTTGCCGCGCGAGCAGCTGCCGGCCGACGCCGAGCCGGCCGAGGCGCTGCTGAAGTGCTACCAGAGGGGCGTCGACCAGCAGTCGCGCTTCTTCGCCGTGCTGGCGCTCGGCCGGATCGGCGGCGCCGCCAACCGCAGCGCCCTGCTCGGCGTCTATCTCGACGCCAACAAGGCGACCGAGCGGCCGTGGGTCGCGCTGGCGCTCGGGCTGATCGGGCAGGAGCACCTGCGCCGGGAGGGCGCCGTCGACGCGGAGATCGCGGACCTGCTGCTGCGCGACCTGCAGGACCTGGAGAACGACAACACCCAGAGCGCGCTGGCCCTGTCGCTCGGCCTGTGCGGGCACACCGGGGCGACGACGGCGCTGCGCGCGCTGCTCGCCGACAACCAGCGCCGCGACACGATGGCCGGCTACCTGTGCACGGCGCTGGCGATGCTCGGCGACGTCGACTCGGCCGACATGCTGGTCGACCTGATGCGCACGTCGGTGCGGCGGCCGTTCCTGCTGCAGCAGTGCGCGCAGGCGCTCGGACGCCTGGGCGACGCGCGCACGGTACCGGTGCTGCTTGAGATGCTCGACCAGTCGCAGAGCACGGCGGCGCTCAGCGCGGTGGCGATGGCGCTGGCCAGCATCCGCGATCGTCGCTGCATCGACCCGCTGATCGCCGCCCTCGGCGACAGCAGCCGCCCCGACCTCGCGCGCGCGTTCGCCGCCGCCGCGCTCGCCGGCGTCGGCGACAAGGAGGCGCTGCCCTGGAACGCCGTGATCGCCGCCGACGTCAACTACAAGGCGAGCGTCAGCACGCTGATGAACGGCTCGAACGGCGTGCTCGACATCCTCTGACCAGAGGGTGCTCCCGGGAAGGCGCTGGAGCGCGGAGTGCGTCGGGAGGGGCGGAGCAGGGAGCGCTCGACTCCGGTGGCCGACCCGCGGCAAGCACGCATCCGTGCACCAGAGAGACAACCACAGGACGGAGCACGGAGCAGAAGGCAACCGAGAAGCCAGGCATCTGCCAAGCCGGGCGAGGCATCCGCGGTTCCGCGGTGTGCGCGTGCGTCGCGTTCGGTGCGTAGGTTCTTGCTGGGCGGCTGCGTTCGTGTGGTCGTGTGCTTTCAGCTCTGTGTGCTCTGTGCTCTCTGTGGTTTTTCTTTCTGGGGTACTCCCGGAAGAACAGGGAGAGCACCGAGAGCATCGGGAAGGGCACAGAGCTGAGGGCGCTCGACTCAGCTCAGGGAGTCGTCACGCGGCACGCAGGCATCCGCGAGCCAGAGAAGAAACCACAGAGGGCACAGAGAGCACGGAGCAGAAAGCACCCGCCCAGCCAAGGCATCCGCCAAGCCGGGCGAGGACCTCTGCGGTGTGCGCGTGCGTCGCGTTCGGTGCGTTGGCTCCTGCTGGGCGGCTGCGTTCGTGTGGTCGTGTGCTTTCAGCTCTGTGTGCTCTGTGCTCTCTGTGGTTTTGCTTTCTGGGCTACTCCCGGAAGAACAGGGAGAGCATGGAGAGCACGGGAGGGGCACGGAGCAGAGGGCACTCGACTCAGGGGGCCGTCACGCGGCACGCAGGCATCCGCGAACCAGAGAAGAAACCACAGAGGGCACAGAGAGCACGGAGCAGAAAGCACCCGCCCAGCCAAGGCATCCGCCAAGGCGGGCGAGGACCTCTGCGGTGTGCGCGTGCGTCGCGTTCGGTGCGTTGGCTCCTGCTGGGCGGCTGCGTTCGTGTGGTCGTGTGCTTTCTGCTCTGTGTGCTCTGTGCTCTCTGTGGTTTTATTTCTGGGGTACTCCCGGAGGAACAGGGAGAGCACGGAGAGCACGGGAGGGGCACGGAGCAGAGGGCACTCGACTCAGGGAGCCGTCACGCGGCACGCAGGCATCCGCGAGCCAGAGAAGAAACCACAGAGGGCACAGAGAGCACGGAGCAGAAAGCACCCGCCCAGCCAAGGCATCCGCCAAGCCGGGCGAGGACCTCTGCGGTGTGCGCGTGCGTCGCGTGCGGTGCGTTGGCTCATGCTGGGCGGCTGCGCTCGTGTGGTCGTTTGCTTTCTGCTCCGTGCTCCCTGTGCCCTCAGTGGTTTGTCTTCTGTGGTACTCCCGGAGGGGAGGCAGGAGCAGGGAGGGAGGCACAGACGAAGGCCTCCATGGTTGCCCCTCACCCCGACCACGGCCCGGCGCCGCCGACCGGCGCCGCCGACCTCGCGAGACTCGCCGCCCGGCGGAACAGCTCGGTGAAGTCGAACGGCTTCGGGATCAGCGGGCTCTCGAGCTCGCGCGCGAACGCGACCGCTTCGGCCGACGCCAGGTCACCCGTGAAGAACATGCAGCGCGGCAGCAGCTGCGGCCGGAGCCGGCGCACCTCGCCGTAGAAGCCCGCGCCGCCGAGGCCCGGCATGCGCAGGTCGCACAGCACCACGTCGACCTCGTGCTGCTCCAAGTGGCGCAGCGCGGCCTCCGCCGACGGCTGCAGGATCATCGTCCAGCCGAGCCGCTCGCCGTGGCTGCGCAGGGCCGCGCGGATCGTCGGTTCGTCGTCGACCACCAGCATCCGCCGCGCGCCGGCGGGCGCCGGTGCCTCCGCGGTCGCCGTCGTCGCCTGCAGCTGCGGCTCGGCCAGCGGCAAGCGCACGGTGAATCGCGCGCCGCCCTCGGGCGCGTCGGCGACGCGCAGCGTGCCCTGGTGGCTGCGCACGATCGCGAACGCCACCGCCAGCCCGAGGCCGGTGCCCTTGCCCGACGGCTTGGTGGTGAAGAACGGCTCGAACAGGCGCTTCTGCAGCTCGGCCGGCACCCCCGGGCCGTTGTCGTCGACGTGCAGCACGAGCACGGGACCGGCGACACCGCCGTGCAGGCGCACGACGCCGCCGCGCGGGCTGGCGTCGATGGCGTTGGCGAGCAGGTTGGCGACGACCTGCTCGATCCCGATCGGGTCGGCCAGGACCATCGGCGTCGGCCCGAGCTGCAGCTGCAGCGTCACGCCCGCGGCCAGCGCCTGTCGTTCGAGTCCGCGCACCACGCGCTCGACCAGCGCCGTGCAGTCGACCGCGCGGCGCGGATGCGCGCACTCGCCGGCCAGCGCCGACAGGCTGCGCACGATGCCGCGGCAGCGTTCGGCCTGTTCGCCGACCACCTGCGACGCGTAGGCGGCGCGCGACGGCTCGCCGATGTCGCGCGCGAAGCCGAGGATCGCGGTCAGCGGGTTGTTGAGCTCGTGGGCGACGCCGGACACCAGCGCGCCGAGGGCCAGCAGCTTCTCGTCGCGGCTGCGCTCCTGGCGCAAGCGCGCCTGCTCCTCGAGCGAGCGCTGCAGCCGTTGGTGCGCGTCCTGCAGCTGCGTCACGATCAGCCCCGAGCCGAGCAGCAGTTCGACGCCGGCGTCGACGTGGGAGTTGAGGCCGAGCCACGTGCTGGCGAGCAGGGAGTCGGTCACCAGCGCGGTGACCGAGCAGATCCCGTGGACGACCCAGACCGCGGCGAACGCGATCAGCGCCAGGCGGACCAGTCGCCGGCCGGCGCCGGCGCCGGCGGACCCGCGCTCGCGCATCAGCGACCACGACAGCAGGCCGTAGCCGACCATCACCGGCGTTTGCAGCGCCAGCAGCAAGGTGATGTCGACGAACACCAGCGGCGCGGCCGCGAAGCCGATCCGCAGCGGCCAGTCGAGCCGCCGCACCAGCGCCGGCAGCCGCTGGCCCGACAGCGAGGCGGCGCCGCGCAGCAGCCACTGGGCGAACAGCACCTTGGCCAGCAGGTAGACCGAGTAGATCGCGGTGACGATCGGCGCGCCGTCGCCCCATCGGGCCGGCATCGGCGCGTCGTGGGCGCGGAAGAACCGGAAGCAGATCAGGGACAACCCGATGGCCAGGGCGACGAACGCGGCCCGCCACTCGCGCAGGTGCCGCGGCCGGTGGCCGTCCCGCAGCAGCACCGAGAACAGGCACACGAACAGCCAGGTCATCGCCGCCTGGGCGAACAGGCCGAGCAGCGCCAGCAGGCCGATGCGGTCGAACAGGAACATGGGGTGGTGCGGCGCGCGCGGCGCGACGGCGCCAGGCGCGCGGGCACCTTAACGCCGACCCGTCCTGCGCACGAGGCCAGGAGGCGGTAGGATGCCCGGGTTCCAAGCAGGGGGTTCCCATGTCCGAACCGCGAACTCCCGATGCCCTGGCGTCCGCCACCATCCCGGTGACGCGCGACATGGCGCATCTCGGAGTCAAACGTCTCGACGTATTCCTGCGCGCGACCGCCAATGGACGGTTCCGCTGGTTCCATGCCGACGGCCGGCCCACGGTCGTCGACGGCGCCTCGGTGGAGCAGGCCATGCGCGTGGCCCAGCTGGTCTGGCGCGACCTGGCGCTCGAGGACGCGGCGGCGCCGCCGTCGCGGGCCGGGCACGCGCACGATTGACGGCTGCCGCAGGGCCGCGCAGGGAAGGGACCCGCCGCGGGTCGGCGGGCGCCGGCTCCCTGGCCGCGCGGTCCGTCGCGATCGTCGTCGGGGTGCTCGCGGTGGCGTGTCGCGGGCCGATGCCCGCGTCGGCTGCTGCGCCGGCGATCGACGCGGCCGCGCCCTGGCCGCAGGCCGAACGGCTGTTCCGCTCCGACCCCGACTGGCGCGGCGGCGACGCCGCCTACTCGGTGCCGCTCGGCGGTGACCGCGTGCTGTGGCTGTTCGGCGACTCGTTCGTGACGCGACGCGCGCCCGGCAGCGCGCCGCAGCCGCGCCGCGCCGGCTGCGCGATGGTGCGCAACTCGGTGGGGCTGCAGACCGGTGCTGATCCGACCGCGGCCAGGATGCAGTTCGCGTGGCGCGGCCGCGGGACCGCCGCGGCGCCGGGCGACTGGTTCGCGCCCGAGGGTGCTGCGTGGCTGTGGCCGCTGCACGGCGTCTACCTGGATGGCGCCTGTCTGGATGGGGCCGGACCGGGCGGCGTCGCCGTGGTCTTCTGCACGCGCGTCGAGTCGACCGGCGGCGACGGGCCGTTCTCGTTCCGCGCCGCCGGCTGGCGCGCGTTCGTGCTGCGCGGCGTCGACGGGCCGCTCGACGACTGGCGTCAGGAGCCGGCGCAACTGCCGGCGCCGGCGCCGTTCGACGTGGTCGTCGGCACCGCGGTGCTCGCCGACGGCGACCACGTCTACGCCTTTGTGCTGCGCGAACCGGGCGACCACGCGGTGTTCGTGCTGCGGTGGCCGCACGCCGCGTTCGCACGCGGTGACCTGCGCGCGCCGGAGTGGCGCGACGGCGACCGGTGGGTGGCGCACGCCGCGCTGCGAGCCGCGCCCGCGCCGGTGCTGGCGGAAGGCGCGCCGGAGTTCAGCGTCGTGCGGCAGGGCTCTGCGTTCTGGATGGTGCAGAGCCTCGGCTTCGGCAGCTCGGATGTCGCGGTACGCACGGCACCGCGGCCGTGGGGGCCGTGGTCGGCGCCGCGCGTCGTGTTCCATCCACCCGAGGGCGACGATCCCGGCTTGTTCACCTACGCGGCGAAGGCGCTGCGGCTCGACGACGGCGCGCTGCTGGCGACCTACGCCAGCAACGGCCAGGACTTCGGCCGCCTCTGCGGCGACGAGAGGCTCTACTATCCGCACTGTCTGCGCCTCTGCCCCAGATGAACGTCACCCGCCGGTCGCCGTCGCCGCTCCTGTCGCTGATGCTGATGCTGATGCTGATGCCGATGCTGTGCGGTGCGTGCGCCCTGTCCGCGCCGCCGGTCGACTCCGTGCTCGCGCGCGCCGATGCCGACGGCGCCGCTGACGAGGCGAATGCGCGCACCGGGCCGGGCGCCGCCGCCGCGCTCGACGCGCTGGCGCAGCAGGCGCTCGCCGCCAGCGTCGCCGCGCCCGACGACGCCGCGCTGGCGCTGCAGGCGACGGCCTTGCTGTTCCAGGCCGCCGACCTGCGGCTGCAGCGCGCGTCGCTGGCGTTGCTCGACAGCGCACCGGACGCCGACGTCGCGACCGTGACCGCGGCCGACGACCGCGTGACCGACCCGGCGCGCACCGAGATCCTGTCGCTGTGCACCGCCGGGCTCGAGGCCGCCGACCGCGCGCTGCGGCAGCGCCCGGACGACGTCGGAGCGCACCTGCACCGCGGCCTGCACCTGTCGCTGATCGCCTGGGCCAACGGTCCGGCGCGCAGCCTGTTCGCCGGCTACGGCGGCCAGCTGACCGCGGCGATCGACGCCGCCGTCGCCGCCGACCCCGAGTTCGACCACGGCGCGCCGCTGCGGCTGCAGGGGCGCTTCCGCAGCAAGGCGCCGTGGCCGTACGGCGACGCCGCGCTGGCGCAGACGGCGCTGCGGCGCTGCGTCGCGCTGGCGCCGATCGCGGTCAACCAGCTGTTCCTCGGCGACGCGCTGTGGTTCGCCGGCGACCGCGACGGCGCGCGCGCCGCGTGGCAGGCGGCTGCCGCGGCCGACGGCGACGAGTCGACGCGCTGGTCGAACGCGCTGCTGCAGGAGCTGGCGCGGCGGCGGCTCGCGGCCCTCAACCGCGATTCGTGACGCCGGTCACGGCGCGCGCGGCAGCGTCGCGTCGACCCGGACCGGATCGCCCCCGACCGTGTCGCCCCCGACCGTGTCGCCGGCAACCGTGTCGCCGGCAACTGGGGGCACGCGGAAGGTGCCGCGTCGCGGCGCCCCGGCCGGCAGCGTGCGCGCCTCCCAGGTGTACTCGCCGGCCGGCAGCCCGCGGGTCCAGCTGCCGCGGCCATCGGCGTCGGTCGGGGCGCGCCCGCCGCCGATGCGTGCGCCGTCGCCGTCGCGCAGCACCAGCTCGATCGGCGGCCGGTCGCCGCCCTGGCCCTCGCCCTCGAGCGCGAACGCGAACGCGACCGGCGCGGCGTCGACCACGGTGAGCACCGACGCCGACACCCGGTCGGCGACCACGGTGAGCTCCTGCTCGACCGGCGCGAAGTCGGCGCCCCACGCCCGCACGCGGTAGGTGCCGGCCGGCAACGGTGCGCTGCGGTGCACGCCGCCGGGGCCGGGTTCGAACTCGCCGCGGTTGCCGGCGAGGTCGATCGCGCGCAGCTCCAGCGGCATTGCGTCGCGGCCGTCCGCGCGGCGCAGGCGCACCTCGAGCGTGCCGGCGACGGGGACGCGCAGCGCGCCGAGGTCCACGTCGCCACCGGGCGGCAGCTGCCGCGGCCCGACCAGCAGGTTGGCGCGCAGGCCGAGGTGCAGGCGCACGCGGTAGTCGCCGGGCGGCAGCCCGTGCGCGGCGAACGCGCCGCCCTCGTCGAGGCGGAGCTGCAGGGCCTGGCCCGGCGCGTTTTCGCCGGCCGTCAGCAGCAGCGTGGCGGCCGGCGGTACGCTGCCGTCGGCGAGCCGGACGCTGCCGCGGATGCTGGCGCCGTCGCCGTGGGCGCACGGCAGCGCGAGGTGCAGTTCGCCGTCCTGCGGCCGCACACCGGTGCGGCGCAGCCACAGCACGCGCGGGCTGTCGGCGTCCCGGTCCGGGTGCAGTTCGATGGTGTAGGCCGGGGCCTCCATGCCCGAGAGCTCGAACGCGCCGTCGTCGTCGACGCGCGCGGCGCGCATGTAGCCGCCGCCCTCGGGTGACGCCGAGACCACCCAGCCGACGAGCGGCGCGCCCGCGGCATCGACCGCGGTGCCGCGCACGCGCGTCGCCGTCGCCAGCTCGAAGTCGCAGCGCAGCTCGCCGTCGGCGGTGACCTCGACGAGGCGCTGGTCGCGCAGCGGTTCGTCGCCGGCGGTGACCTCCACTTCGAGGGGCCCGGCGGGCAGGCCCGCGAGCCGGTAGCTGCCGTCGGCCGCGATCGCGACCTCACCGGTGTAGCGGTGGTAGACCGGCCGCAGCGCGTTGGAGAAACGACGGCCGCCGCCGGCCCAGCCGGGTCGCGCCACGACGCGGCCGGCCAGCGCGGCGCCGTCCGTTCGCCGCACCGTGCCGTGCACGACGGCGCCGCGATGCAGGTGAAGCTGCACCGCCGGGTCGATGCCGGGCTCGACCTCGATCGCGCGCGGCGTCGGCGCGAAGCCGTCCTGCGCCGCCACCAGCAGCCACTGGCCGGCGCGCAGGCCGGTGAGCTCGAAGCGGCCGTCGTCGTCGGCGCGCGTCGACAGCGGCGCGCCGAGCTCGTACGGAGGATCGGTGCGCACGGCCAGCAGCTCGGCCCGCGCGGCCGGGCCGTCGTCGCAGGTGACGCGGCCGCGCACCGTCGCGACGCCGTCGCCGAGCTCGAGCCGCAGGGTCTGACCCGGGTCGAGGCCGTGATCGGCCAGCTCGGTGACCGGGCTCGGCGCGAACCCGTCCGCGTGCGCCCAGACCGCGCCGCCCCAGTCGGTCGCCGCCGCGAACGTGCCGTCGGGGCCCGAGCGCGCCACCAGCCGCGGCGCGCGATCGCTCGAGTCGGGGTAGTACTGCACCAGCACGTCGGCGCCGGCGACGGGGCGACCGCGCGCGTCGACGACGAGGCCCTCGAACTGCATCGTCGGCTCGACCTCGATGCGCGCTTCGGTGGTGGCGGCGGCGTCGATCGTGAGACCGTGCCACAGCGTCCGGCCGCTGAGGAACCAGTCGCCCGGCGGCAGGTCGGCGCAGCGGATCCGGCCGTCGCGGTCCGCTTGCCAGCGTCGCGCCTCGTCGGGGCTCTTGGCCCAGACCCGCAGGTTGCTGGCCGGCCGGTCGAGTCCGCGCCAGACGAACTGCAGGTCGACGCTGCCGAGCGTCGCCGCGGCGTCGGGGTTGGCCGCCGTGCGCGTGGTGGCGGGCGGCGCGGGGGCGTCGTCTGCGGTGGCGGTCGGCAGCGCGGTGGGAGCGGCGACCTGGCCGGCGACGACGGGACCGCGCGCGGTCCCGAGCGGCGTGTCGACGTCGTCGCGCGGCGGGTCGATCGCCAGCCAGCCCGTGAGCACGAGGAGCGCCGCGACCGCGGCCAGGAGCGTCTTCTTCATCGCGAGTCCTCCGATCGTGAACGCGGCCGCGGCCGCGGCCGCGCCGGCGGCGGCCAGCGGCGCCAGGTCGGCGGCGCGCGCCAGCACCGCCGCGCGCACCGCGGCGAGGCCGCGCCCCGCCATCGCGGTGAGCACCGCCGACGCGGCGAGGCCCGGCGGCAGCGCCTTCCGCAACCACTCCATGCCGCGCTGCAGCCGCGTCTTCGCCGTCGCCACCGGGCAGCCCAACGCGTGCGCGATCGCCGTCGGCGACAGGCCGTGCACGAGCCGCAGCGTCAGCACCTGACGGTACTGGCGCGGCAGGCCCTGCACCGCAGCGGCGATGCGTTCGCCGACCTCGCGCGCGGCGGCCTCGTCGTGCGCCGATGGCGCCGCGCCGGTCGCCGACTCCGCGCGCAGCCGGGTCGGGTCCGGCACCTGCGCCGCCTTGCGCCGCGCCTGCCGCGCGTGGTTGGCGAGGATGCCGATCAGCCACGGCACCAGGGGTCTGGCGCCGTCCCAGCGCGCGCGCTGCTCGATCGCGTCGACGAACGTCGCCTGCACCAGGTCCTCGGCGTCGGTCGCCTGCGGCGCCAGGTGCGCGGCCACCAGCAGCAGCTCGGGCGCCACCGCGTCGAACACCGCGGCCAGCGCGCCGGCGTCGGCGTGCTGGCGGAAGCGCTCGAACTGCTGCTCGGGCGTCCGGGTACTCGGTGCAGGTGGGGTCGGCATCCGGGGCTACTCGGTCCGGGCGGGCCGAGGGGACTCACGAAATCCGAGCGTAGGCCGCGGGTCCCTTCCCGTCCCTTCGGCGGTGCCGCCGCCGCGTGACTTCCGGCGCCGACGCGCGGCCCCCGATGCGTCCGGCACCGCGCGCTGAGCGGAGCTGCCGCCGGGTCGACCACCTGGGCGACTACCGTCGGTCCCGGGTCGAACCGGGTCGCGCGTCCGCCTCGGCGGTCTCGGCGCCGAATGGCAACCGGGGTCGCCGTGCGGCCTCGACCTGCGGCTCGCGCCCGGCCGCTACACGTTGTCGGCGACGCTGGGTTCGCTGCAGGGCCGCGCCGAGTCGTCGATCGACGACGGCGACGGCGGCGCCATCGCCGGTCCGGATCAAGCTGCGCTTACGGCCCCGCGGGCCGGGCCGCGTCGTCCTTATGCGCCGTTGATGCCGGGGCCGCGTTCCTGATCACGCGCTGATTCCCGCGCCGGCGGTCAGCGACTACACCGGGCTTCGTCGCCGCGAGGTGTTGCCATGACGTGGTTGCTGCTGGGTCTGATCGCATTCGCCTGCTTCGTCTACCTGCTGATCGCCGTGCTGCGGCCGGAGCGCTTCTGACCGCACTGCCATGAGCCGCCAACCCGAAGCCCTGTTCACCACCGCGCTGGTTCGCCCGGCGATCGCCAGCGCGTTCGCGAAGCTGCATCCGCGCGTGATGGCGAAGAACCCGGTCATGCTCGTCACCATGGTCGGCGCGGTGCTGACCACGGCCGGCGTGTTCACGGCCAGCGACGACTGGCCGTTCGTGCTGCAGCTCGCGCTGTGGCTGTGGTTCACCGTGCTGTTCGCCAACTTCGCCGAGGCGATGGCCGAGGGCCGCGGCAAGGCCCAGGCGAACGCGCTGCGCGCCGCGCGCGCCGAGACGTTCGCGCGGCGGCTGCGCGAAGACGGCGGCGAGGACCGGGTCGCCGCGGCCGAACTGCGGAAGGGCGACCGCGTCGTCGTCGAGGCCGGGGAGACGATCCCGGCCGACGGCGACGTCGTCGACGGCATCGCCAGCGTCGACGAATCGGCGATCACCGGCGAGTCGGCGCCGGTGATCCGTGAGAGCGGCGGCGACCGCTGCGCGGTCAGCGGCGGCACCCGCGTCCTCAGCGACCGCATCGTCGTGTGCGTCACGACGGAGCGCGGTCAGGGCTTTCTCGACCGCATGATCGCGATGGTCGAAGGGGCGCGGCGCCAGAAGACGCCGAACGAGGTCGCGCTGACGGTGCTGCTCGCGGCGCTGACGCTGATCTTCCTGCTGGTCTGCGCGACGCTGCGGCCGTTCGGGCTGTACGCTGGCGCCGAGTTCTCCATGCCGGTCCTGATCGCGCTGCTGGTGTGCCTGATCCCGACCACGATCGGCGCGCTGCTGAGCGCGATCGGCATCAGCGGCATCGACCGTCTGATCCGGCGCAACGTCCTGGCGACCAGCGGCCGCGCTGTCGAGGCGGCCGGCGACGTCGACGTGCTGCTGCTCGACAAGACCGGCACGATCACGCTCGGGAACCGCATGGCGACGGCGTTCCTGCCGGCCCCGGGCGTGCGTCCCGAGCAACTCGCCGACGCGGCGCAGCTGTCGTCGCTCGCCGACCAGACGCCGGAGGGCCGCAGCATCGTCGTGCTGGCGAAGCAGAAGTACGCACTCCGCGGCCGCGAGGTCGCCGAACCGCACGCGACGTTCGTGCCGTTCACGGCGCAGACCCGCATGAGCGGCGTGGACTTCGGCCCGCCGGCCGCGGCACGGCGGCGGATCCGCAAGGGCGCCGTCGAGGCAATCGCGGGTTTCGTCGCCGAACAGGGTGGCCGGCCCGACGCCCGCGTGCTGGCGACCGCCGACGACGTCGCGCGCTCCGGCGGCACGGCACTGGTGGTCGCCGATGGCAAGCAGATGCTCGGCGTGGTGCAGCTGAAGGACGTCGTCAAGGGCGGCATCCGGCAGCGCTTCGAGCAGCTGCGCGCGGTCGGCATCCGCACCGTCATGATCACCGGCGACAACCCGCTGACCGCAGCGGCGATCGCCGCCGAGGCCGGCGTCGACTCCTTCCTGGCGCAGGCGACGCCGGAGATGAAGCTGGCCCGCATCCGCGAGGAGCAGGCCCGTGGCCGGCTCGTCGCGATGACGGGCGACGGCACCAACGACGCGCCGGCGCTGGCGCAGGCCGACGTCGGCGTCGCGATGAACACCGGCACGCAGGCCGCGCGCGAAGCCGGCAACATGGTCGACCTCGACAGCAGTCCGACGAAGCTGCTCGACGTCGTCGAGATCGGCAAGCAGCTGATCATGACGCGCGGGGCGCTGACGACGTTCAGCATGGCCAACGACGTGGCGAAGTACTTCGCGATCCTGCCGGCGATGTTCGCCGCGGTGTACGCGACCGCCGGCAGCCCGGGTCCGCTGGCGGCGCTGGATGTCATGGGGCTCCGGTCGCCGCAGAGCGCCATCCTGAGTGCCGTCGTCTTCAACGCGCTGATCATCGTCGCCCTGGTCCCGCTGGCGCTGCGCGGCGTCGCCTACCGGCCGGCGAGCGCTGCGGTCGTGCTGCGGCGCAACCTGCTGGTCTACGGCCTCGGCGGTGTGGTCGCGCCGTTCGTCGGCATCAAGCTGATCGACCTGCTGCTCGCCGCGCTGCACCTGGTCTGAACCGAGGATCTCCGATGCTCGCCAACCTGCTGTTCCTGCTGCTCGGCCTGTGCGTGTTCGGGCTGCTGTTCCTGCTGACGGCAGCCGCCGAGCGGCTGTGATGTTCCCCGAGCCCGAATTCCCATGGACGCCATCCTGCTGATCCTGCTGATCGTCGGCGGCGCGGCCGCACTGTCCTGGCCGCTCGGCCGCTACCTGCGCTGGGCGATGGACCCGGTGGCGCTCGGCGGCGCTGCCGGCCGAATCGACCGCTGGTTCCACGTCCTGGGCGGCCGCCTGTGCGCACGGCAGCAGGACTGGAAGCAGTACTGCCTCGCGATGCTGGCGTTCAACGTCGTGATGTTCGTCGTCGGCTTCGTAGTCATGGCGTCGCAGCAATGGCTGCCGCTGAACCCGGACGGCAAGGCGGCGCTCGAGGGCAGCCTGATCTTCAACACGGCGGCGTCGTTCACGACGAACACCAACCTGCAGCACTACTCCGGCGAGGTGTCGATGAGCCACCTGACGCAGCTGTGCGCGCTGATGTGGCTGCAGTTCGTGTCGCCGGCGGTCGGCATCGCCGCGCTGGTGGCGATGGCCCGCGGCCTGTCGGGCCGGACGCAGCTCGGCAACTTCTTCGTCGACCTGCAGCGCGCGACGTTCCTGGTCCTGCTGCCGCTGGCGGTCGTCGTCGCGGTGCCGCTGGTGCTCGGCGGCGTGCCGATGACGCTCGCGGGCGCCGCACACGCGACGACGCTCGAAGGCGCCGAGCAGGTCATCGCACGCGGCCCGGTGGCGGCGTTCCTGTCGATCAAGCAGCTCGGCACCAACGGCGGCGGCTTCTTCGGCCCGAACTGCGCCCATCCGTTCGAGAATCCGTCGTTCTGGACCAACGCGCTGGCCACCATCGCCATCCTGCTGGTGCCGATGGCGTCGGTCTGGACTTTCGGCCGCATCGTCGGCCGCATGCGCCACGCCGCGGTCCTGTTCGCGGTGATGCTGGCGCTGCTGCTGGCGAAGGCTGGCTGCGCCATCGCCTGGGAGACCGCGCCGACCCGGGCTTTCGTCGACCTGCCGATCGCCCAGGACGTCGGCAACCTCGAGGGCAAGGAACTGCGATTCGGCGCGGCGTCCGGGCCGCTGTGGGCGGTCGCGACCACGTGCACCAGCAACGGTTCGGTCGACTGCATGCACGACAGCCTGAACCCTCTGACCGGCCTGATCCCGATGGTCGGCATGTGGCTCAACGCGACGTTTGGCGGCGTCGGCGTCGGCATGATCAACATGTTCGTCTACATCGTGCTGGCGGTGTTCGTGGCCGGCATGATGGTCGGGCGCACGCCGGAGTACCTGCAGCGCCGCGTCGAGGTGCACGAGGTCAAGCTCGCGGTGCTGGCGATGTTCGCGCACGCGGTGTTCGTCCTCGGCGGCACCGCGCTGTTCGCGTGCACGCCGTGGGGTGCCGCGACGCCGAACGACACCGGCGCGCACGGCTTCAGCGAGATCCTCTACGAGTTCAGCTCCGCGTCGGCCAACAACGGCTCCGGCCTCGAGGGCCTCGGCGACAACACCGTGCCGTGGAACGTCGCGACCGGCGTCGTGATGCTGCTGGCGCGCTTCGTCCCGATCGTGCTGCCGCTGGCGATTGCCGGCTCGCTCGCCGACAAGCGGGCGACTGCGGCGTCCGCGGGCACGCTGGCGGTCGACACGCCGACGTTCGGCGTGATGCTGCTCGCGACGATCCTGTTCCTCGGCGCGCTGACCTTCCTCCCGGCGGCGGCGCTCGGGCCGGTCGCCGAGCACCTGCAGTTCATGAAGTGAGGCCCGTCCATGGCAGCCATCGTCACCAGCCTCCGTCTCGCCGTCGTGACGCTGTGCGTCTGCGTGGGCGGCTACACGGGGCTGATCCTGGCGTTCGCGCAGGTCGTGACCCCGCACACTGCCGACGGCTCGCTGCTCGTTCGCGGCGACGGCACCGTCGTCGGCAGCCGGCTGATCGCGCAGCCGTTCTCGCAGCTCCGCTACTTCTGGCCCCGGCCGTCGGCGGTCGGCCACGACGCAGCCGGGGCCGGCGGCAGCAACGAGTCGCCGACGAGCACGGACCTGACCGAGCGGGCCAGGCAGGCGATCGCCGCATACGCTGCGACCGCGGCCAACCCGCTGCCGGGCGATCTCGCCGCCGCGTCGGGCAGCGGCCTCGACCCCCACATCAGCGAGGCGGCCGCGCGCTACCAGATCCCGCGCATCGCCGTGGCCCGCGGGTCGGCCGCTGCGGCGATCGAGGGGATGGTCGACCGTGCGGCGTTCGCCCCGGGCGGGCCGTTCACCGGCGGCCGCATCGTCAACGTGCTGGAACTGAACCGCGCGCTCGACGGCATGCGGTAGACGCGCTACGTCTCCACGCGCGCCATGGAAGTCCGCGACGGCGACCGACCGGATCCCGACGAGCTGCTGGCCCGCGTACAGGGCGAGCGGCAGAAGGCGATGCGTGGCCGGCTGAAGGTGTACTTCGGCGCCTGCCCGGGCGTCGGCAAGACGTTCGCGATGCTGTCCGCGGCGCAGCGCCTGCGCGCGCAGGGCACCGACGTCGTGGTCGGCCTCGTCGAGACGCACGGCCGCAGCGAGACGGCCGAGCTGCTGCGCGGTCTCGAGCAGCTGCCGCGGCGAACCGTCGACTACCGCGGCACGACCCTGACCGAGTTCGACCTCGATGCGGCGCTGCGGCGCAAGCCCGCCGTGCTCCTGCTCGACGAGCTGGCTCACACCAACGCACCGGGATCGCGCTACGCCAAGCGGTGGCAGGACGTGCGGGCGCTGCTCGACGCGCAGAACGACGTGCACACGACGCTGAACGTGCAGCACGTCGAGAGCCTGAACGACGTCGTCGCGCGGATCACCGGCGTGCAGGTGCGCGAAACCGTGCCCGATCACGTGCTGGACGACGCCGACGACGTCGAGGTCGTCGACCTGGCGCCCGACGTCCTGCTCGAACGGCTGCGGGCGGGCAAGGTGTACGTGCCGGAGGCGGCGCGAACGGCCGCCGACGCGTTCTTCCGCAAGGGCAACCTGGCGGCGCTGCGCGAGCTGGCGCTGCGCAAGACCGCGCAGCTCGTCGACCAGCGCCGCCGCGAGGAGCGGCTCGCCGGCGGCACGCGGCGCGTGCGCAGCACCAACGAGCGCATCCTGGTCTGTGTCGGGCCCAGCCCGTTCTCGGCCCGGCTGGTGCGGGCGGCGCACCGCATGGCCGCCGTGATGCGAGGCGAGCTGTTCGCGCTGCACGTGGCCAGGCCGTCCGCCCGGCCGACCGCGGCGACCGAACACGAACGCGTGCTGCAGAACCTGCGCATCGCCGAGTCGCTCGGTGCCCGCGTAGCGTCGGTGCAGAGCCCGGACGCCGCGAGCGCGGTCGTCGGGTTCGCCGAGAGCCACGAGATCAGCCGCATCGTGGTCGGCCGGACCGGTCGGACCCGGCTGTACGAACTGGTGTTCGGGTCGTTCACGATGGACGTCATCCGTCGCAGCCGCAGCGCCGACGTTTACGTGATCCAGGACGACGGCGAGGACGCTGTGCCGATGCAGGCTGCACCGGTGCGGCTGACGCTGCGCGTGTCCTGGCGCGGGGTGTCCGGTGCGTTGGCCTTTACCGCGGTGTCCATCGCCGTCGCGCTGGCGGCCTACGCGCCGCCCGACCTGTCGGTCGAGGCGCTGCTGCTGGCGCTCGGCGTCGTCGTCGCGGCGCAGCGGTTCGGGCGCTGGCCCGCGGTGCTGGCGGCGCTCCTGAGCGCGCTGGCGTTCAACTTCCTGATGACCGAGCCGCGCTTCACGTTCACGATCACGGAGCCGGCCTACCTGCTGGCCTTCGGCGTGATGCTGTTCGTCGCGCTGAGCATCGGATCGCTGGTCGCCTCCGGGCGCGAACGCGCCGAGGCCGCGCGCGAGCGCGAACGCGAGGTCACCGCGTTGCACTCGTTCTCGCGCGAGCTGGCCGATGCCCAGTCGGTCGAGGACGTCGGCCGCATCACGATCGCCCATCTGCGTGACGTTGTTCGCGCCGACCTGGTGCTGATCGTGCCGGTCGCGGCGGAGCCGATCGGCCCGGCCGGCGTGGTCGCCGCCCACGGCGGCGTGGACTGGCTGGGCCCCGAGACCCTGGCGGTCGCGCAGTGGTGCTGGGACCACGGCACCGCGGCGGGGATCGGCACGCGCAACCTGCCCGGCACGGATGCCCTGTTCCTGCCGGTGCGGTCGGCGCGCGGCAAGGAGGCCGTGCTCGGCCTGCGACCGCGGCCGCCAGCCGGCGCGCCGGACGCCAAACAGCGCCTGCTGCTCGACACCTTCGTCGAGCAGGCCGCGCTGGCCTGTGAGCGTCTCGGCATGTCCGAGGAACGCCAGCGCATCCGGCGCGAGGCGGAGGTCGAGCGCCTGCGCAGCACGCTGCTGGCGTCGGTGTCGCACGACCTGCGCACGCCGCTCGCGACCATCACCGGCTCCGCGAGCAGCCTGCTCGACGACGCGCTGACCGACGTCGACGCCCGGCGGGAACTGCTGATCGGCATCGCCCGGGAGGCCGGCCGGCTCAACGAGCTGATCGCCAACCTCGTGTTCGCGACCAGGCTCGAGGACGGCCAGATGACGCTGAAGCGCGAATGGACCAGCGTCGAGGAGATCGTCGGGGCCGCCCTGCTGCGGGCGCGCGACCTGCTGCACGCGCACGTGCTCGTCGTCGACGTCAGCCAGGGCCTGCCGCTGGTGCTCGCCGACCCGGTGCTGCTCGAGCAGGCGATCTTCCTGTTGCTCGACAACGCGGCGCGACACACGCCGACCGGCACCACCGTAAGCGTGCGCGCCCGTCCGCTGGGGAACGCGATCGCGATCGAGGTCGCGGACGACGGCCCCGGCATCCCGGAGCGGCTGCGCGGGCGCCTGTTCCGCCGGTTCGAGCGCGGCGAGGGCAGCACCGGCATGGGCCTTGGCCTGCCGATCTGCGCGGCGATCCTGAAGGCGCACGGCGGCGAGGCGGGCCTGCTGCTGCCGGGCGGCCGCGGCGCGGCGTTCCAGCTGCGGCTGCCGGTGCCCGCGCGGCAGCCGGCGGTCGACACCGCCGAGCCCGGCGACGAGGCGGAGCCACGGCATGGCTGACCACGGCGACGGCGTGGCGGGAGTCCGGATTCTCCTGGTCGACGACGAGGTGCCAATCCGCCGCTTCCTGCGCTCGGCGCTGCGGCCACGCGGGTACGAGGTCGCCGAAGCCGGCACGCTCGAGGAGGCCCGCCTGCTGTGCACGGCGAGGCCGCCCGAGGTGATCTTGCTCGACCTCGCGCTCCCGGACGGCGATGGCGTCGATCTGGTGCGCGAACTGCGCGGTTGGACCGATGTCCCGATCGTCGTGCTGTCCGCGCGCGGCCAGGAGGAGGACAAGGTCGCGGCACTCGACGCCGGCGCCGACGACTACCTGACCAAGCCGTTCGGAGTGCCGGAGCTGCTGGCGCGGCTGCGGGTGGCGCTGCGGCATTCCCGCCGATCCGCCGCCGGCGACGCCGAGCCGCGCTGGCGCTGGACCGCCGCCGATGGCGACGGCTGGCGGCTCGACGCGGCGCGACGGCTGGTCCACCGGACCATCGGCTCCGCGGAACGCGAGGTCCGCTGCACCCCGACCGAGTTCCGGCTGCTGCTGTTCCTGGCGCGCAACCACGGCAAGGTCATGACGCATTCGCAACTCCTGCGCGACGTCTGGGGACCGCAGCACGAGGGCGACGTCGCCTACCTGCGGGTCTACATGGGCCAGCTGCGGCAGAAGCTGGAACCCGAGCCCGCGCGCCCGTGCTTCCTGCTCACGGAACCGGGCATCGGCTACCGCCTGGCGGCTGCCGACGCCACCGACGATGGCTGATCGCGCGCCGGCTTGTGCCTCCGGAGCCGAGGCAATACCGTCCTCCGCCCCATGGCCAAGGCGCCCCCCGAACTGATGGACAAGATCGTGTCGCTGTGCAAGCGGCGCGGCTTCATCTTCCAATCCAGCGAGATCTACGGCGGGCTCAACTCCTGCTACGACTACGGGCCGCTCGGCGTCGAGCTGAAGAAGAACGTCAAGGAGGCGTGGTGGCGCGCGATGGTCGTCGAGCGCGACGACGTCGTCGGCCTCGACAGCGCGATCATCCAGCACCCGAAGGTGTGGGAGTCGTCGGGCCACCTGAAGGGCTTCTCGGACCCGCTGGTCGACTGCAAGCGCTGCAAGGGCCGCTACCGCGCCGACAAGCTCGACGACTACGTGTGCCCGGACCCGGAGTTCAAGAAGCGCGCGGTCACCGGGTGCCAGCAGGACGGCCTGTTCACCGAGATCCGCAACTTCAACCTCATGTTCAAGACGTTCATGGGTCCGGTCGAGGACAGCTCGACCGTGTGCTACCTGCGGCCGGAGACCGCGCAGGGCATCTTCACCAACTTCCTGAACGTCGCCAGCAGCGCGCGGCAGAAGCCGCCGTTCGGCATCGCGCAGATCGGCAAGTCGTTCCGCAACGAGATCACGCCCGGCAACTTCGTGTTCCGCACGCGTGAGTTCGAGCAGATGGAGATGGAGTTCTTCCTGCCGCCGGGTGACGACGACAAGTGGTACCGGTACTGGGTCGACGAGCGCTTCGCCTGGTACACGCGCTACGGCGTCCGGGCCGACAAGCTGCGCAAGCGCGTGCACGCGGACGACGAGCTGGCGCACTACTCGACCGGCTGCACCGACGTCGAGTACGAGTACCCGTTCGGCTGGGGCGAACTCGAGGGCATCGCCAAGCGCGGCAACTTCGACCTCACGCAGCACAGCGCGGGTTGCGGCAAGGAGCAGAGCTTCTTCGACGAGGAGAAGAAGGAGCACTACATCCCGCACGTGGTCGAGCCGGCCGCCGGTTGCGATCGCACGGCGATCACGTTCCTGATCGACGCCTACGAGGAGCAGGTGCTGACCGACGACAAGGGCAAGGAGGACGTGCGCGTCGTGCTGCACTTCCACCCGCTGATCGCGCCGGTCACCGTCGCCGTGTTCCCGCTGGTCAAGAAGGAGGGCATGCCGGAGAAGGGCCGCGAGATCTGTAAGCAGCTGCGCGAGGCCGGCATCCGCACCGCCTACGACGAGAAGGGCGCGATCGGCCGGCGCTACCGCCGCCAGGACGAGGTCGGCACGCCGTGGTGCGTGACCGTCGACGGCCAGACCCTGCAGGACGGCACGGTCACGGTCCGCGATCGCGACAGCATGCAGCAGGAGCGCATCGCGGTCGCCGACATCGAGCTCGACCTGCGCCGGCGCATCCGCGACTGGAAGCGCTGAGCGCCGCCGGTCCGGTCCGGGGCATTTCGAGGGCGGTCGCGGGTTGACGGCGGCGGGCCGATCCCGTTCCCTGTGACCTCAGGGACCCCGCGGGATACTGAACGCCATGCCAAGACCGGTCTTCGTCGCCACCGCACCGCGCTCGGGGTCGACGCTGGCCGTGGAGCTGCTCGGCTCGCACGAGCGCATCGCCATGACCGTCGAGGCGGCGTGGCCGGGGTTCCTGCGCCGTGCACTGCTGCTGGCCAGCACGCCGTCGTCGCGGGTCGCCGAGGACGGCGAGGGCTTCACGACCCCGGGCATCCTGTCCGAGCGCCACGTGCGCGACGTGCGCAACGCCTTCCTGCAGACGATGCCGACGTTCGTCCAGCACTTCCGCGACCGGGTCGCCGGCGACGCCGACTTCTTCGGCGACAAGGTCACCTCGGTGTGCGACCTCGAGTTCCTGAAGGACATGTTCCCGCAGGCAGCCTACGTCCACCTGGTGCGCGACCCGCGCGACTCGCTGGCGTCGACCTACGCGTTCGAGAAGCAGCAGTCGGCGCTGTGGGAGGGCACCGAGTTCGAGGTGCGGCTCAAGGACCTGCGCCACCTGCTCGAGCGCGGCGCCGAGCTGCTCGAGGACTGCGACAGCCTGCTGGTGCGCTACGAGGATCTGGTGACGGATCCCGACGTGCAGGTGCCGCGGGTGTTCGAGTTCCTCGGCCTCGGCGTCTCGCGCGGCGTGGTCGACTACCTGCAGGGCGACGCCCGGCGGCTGTTCGAGCAGCACGGCACCAGCGCCACGCCCGCGTCGAGCATCGGCCGCTGGCGCCGCGACCTGGATCCCGGGCAGCAGCAGGCGGCCAACGAGTGGTTCGCGCCGTTGCTGCAGAAGTACGGCTACGAGTAGCCGGCGCCCGGTCAGCGCCCCGCGCGCATCTGCGCGAACAGCAAGAGCCCCAGCCGTTCGACGGTGCCGACGGCCTCGCGCGGCGAGCCAAGCGGCAGGGCGACGGCGAGGTCGGCGCCTTCGGTGACGACCCGGACCGCGTCGAGCTGCGGCCGGAACGCGGCGAACCGCGGGTCGGCGCGGGCCGTGTCGAGCCGCTCGCGTACCAGCGCCGCGGCGTCGGCGAGGCCGCGCTCGCCGCGCGCGAACCGCGCCCGCGCCTCCGCGTGCAGCGCGCCGTCGTCGTCGTGGCGGAGGCGCAGCCGCACGAAGTCGACCGGGTCGTCCTCGGCGCCGAACAGCGCGCCGAAGGTGTGCAGCAGCGTGTCGTAGCGGCTGCCGAATCGGCCGTAGGCGATCTGCGCCAGCACCCCCGAGCCCGACAGCATCGGCACCAGCTCGGCGTGCGGGCCGCCGGTCGGGCTGCGTCCGGTGACGAGGTCGGTCAGCAGCTTCGGCGGCCCGTCGACGATCAGGTCGGGAGCCGGTCGGATCGACACCGGCGCGGTGTCGGTGTGGGCCCAGCGCTCGCCGGCGAACGGGCCGATCCGCAGGTCGGTGGCGGCGGCGGCGGGCTCGGCGCCGGCCACCAGCTCGGTGATCGTCACGCCGCGCGCCTCGGTCGGGACCCACGCCGTGCGCATCCGCGCGACGGCGTCGATGTCGCCGCCGCGGTGGCTGGCGATCACCTCGAGCATCTGCGGCGCCATCGGCAGGCGTTCGAGCCGATCGAGCAGGCCGAGGTCGCGCATCGCCGCCCAGTCGACGAACAGCTCGCCGTGGTAGTCGGCGGGCAGGTAGGCGGCGCCGATCGGCGGCTGCCAGTCGACGGGCACCGGCGGGGGCGTCGGCGCCGCGCAGGCGGCGAGGAGCAGCGCGGCGAGCGTCGGCTTCTGGCACATGGAGTTGTCCGGAACGAATGGACGCGGTGCAGTATCACGCGGCCTTCGTCCCGACCCCAAGGATCCCATGCCCGATTCCTCTCCGCTGGCGCGGATGCGCGCGTTCGGCGACCGCGCCGGCGCCTGGTTCGCTCCCGTCGCCGCACCGCTCGCGCGCCTCGTGTTCGGCCAGGCGTTCTTCTTGACCGGCAGGGGCAAGTTCCAGAACCTCGACTCGGTGCGCGAGTTCTTCGCCGGCCTCGGCATCCCGTTCGCGCACCTGCAGGCGCCGATGATCGCCGGCATCGAGATGGTCGGCGGGCTGCTGCTGATCGCCGGGCTGTTCACGCGCGGCGCCGCGTTCCTGCTGTCGTGCACGATGGTCGTGGCGTTGCTGACCGCGCACCCGAGCGAGGTCGGTCAGGGACTGCTGTTCCAGGACAGCCTCGCCGACGTCGCGCCGCTGCCGTTCCTGGTGGCGATGCTGTGGCTGCTCGCCTACGGGCCCGGCACGCTGAGCGTCGACCGCCTGCTGGCCGGACGCGCGCGCGGCGACTGAGCGATCAGCCGGTCGCGGCCTTCGCGGTCGGGCAGTCGCGGCGCAGCGCGCAGCCGGCGCAGGCTGGCCGCGTGGTGCGGCACACCTCCTGGCCGTGGCGGCGCAGCATGGCGCTGGCCTGGGTCAGCGCCGCGGCGGTCGCCGGCAGCTCGGCCATCGCCGCCTGCTGCGCCGTGCGGTACTGCCGCGCGTAGCCGCCGCGATCCTCGCCGTAGCCGAGGCGCAGCAGCACGCGCAGCGCGTTGCTCTCGACCCCGAGCACCGCCTCGGCGCCTGCGTGCATGCGCAGCACGTCGACGCCCGGGTCGCCGATGCCGGGAAAGCGCTTCAGCGCCTTCTTCGCCGCCGGTCGCGGCAACTGCACGAGCGCGCGCGGGTCGCCGACCGCGGCGAACAGCTCGGCGCAGCTGCGGAGCTTGGCCACCTGCTGCGGCGCCATCCGCCCGCCGCCGCAGACCTCGAGCAGCAGCTCGTCCGGACAGCGCGCGATCGCCGCGGCGTCGAGGCCGGTGACCTTCTTCAGGGCGGCGAACGCGCGGTCGCGCGTCGCCTCGTCGACGAGGTAGACGACGTTCTCGCGCAGGATGCGGTGCCAGGCGTCGCGCAACGGGCGCCGCGGCGCAGCACCGCCGGCGCGGTCGAGGGCGGCGAGCAGGCACTGCAGGCGCGGCGTTCGGCGCGGCATGCCGCCGATGGTAGCGCCGCGCCGATCCGCTAGGGGAGCACGACCTCGACGCGCGTCGCGGACAGCCGCGCCGGCCGACCGGCGCCGAGGTCGCCGAACAGCGCCTGCGCCGCCACCGGCAGGCCGAGCAGCGCCGGCGCGACGGGGACCGGCACGTACCAGCTCGCGGCGGTGTCCGGGTCCGGCACGCCGACCAGCCCGAGCACCAGCATCGTGGCGGGGTCGAGCCAGAGGTCGCCGAGCCCCGGCACCGGGATCGGCTGCGCCAGCGGCTGCCCCAGCGCGAGCAGTGCCGGCGCGCCGGTCGGGCTGCCGGCTCGCAACTGCAGCTCGAACGGCGCGCCGAGCCGCGGCCGGGTGGCGAAGCGCAGGTCGCGCAGCATGTTCTCGAGCACGCCGGCGAACATCACGTCGCCCGCCTGCGGGATCCCGTCGTAGGCGACGACGATCAGATCGACGTCGCCGTCGCCGTCGAGGTCGTCGGGATGGACGCGGTGGCTGACGCCGGTGCCCCAGCCCCACGAGACGCCGCCGCTGCCGAATCCGACGCCGCAGCAGCCGCCGGTGATGTCGTCGAGGGCGCCGTCCTGGTCGAGGTCGGCGACCGCGATGTGGCTGCCGCCGAGGTCGACGAAGTGGGCCGTGCCGTCGTTCTGCAGCGTGGCCCAATTGGTGACGATGTCGAGGTCGCCGTCGGCGTCGAGATCGATCAGCTGCAGGTCCCAGCCGTTGGCGAGCGGGGCCGGCAGGTGCGTCGCCGACGCGTCGGAGAAGGCGCCGGTGCCGTCGTTCAGGAACAACCCGACCGCGTCGATCGCCGACGGTAAGTAGTAGCCCGTCGTCGCGACCAGGTCGAGGTCGCCGTCGCCGTCGAGGTCGCCGAACCGCAGCAGGTGCGCGTCGAGCATCCGCGCCGGCATCGCCGACGGGTCGTCGGAGAAGGCGCCGGCGCCGTCGTTGCGCCACAGCCGCAGGCGCTGCGGACCCGGGCCTTCGCCGAGCACGGCGTCGAGGTCGCCGTCGCCGTCGACGTCGCCCGTCGCGACCGCGTTGGCGGACAACGCGGTGGCCGGCAGCGTCGTCGCGCTGATGTCCTGCAGGTTGCCGATGCCGTCGTTGCGCAGCAGCAGCTGCTGGCCGCCGACCCGGAGCAGATCCAGGTCGCCGTCGCCGTCGGCGTCGAACAGCGCGCCGTCGCGCGGCTGGGTCGACGCCTGGAAGTCGCGTTCGGCGAAGCGTCCGGCGGCGTCCTGCACGAACAGGCGGTGGCCGTCGATCAACACGTCCCGCCGGCCGTCGCCGTCGACGTCGCCGGTCGCGACCTTCTGCGCCGCGCCCTCGACGAACGGAAACGCCGCCCGGGCGACGTCGGCGAAGCGGTCGCCGGCGCAGTTCTTCAGCAGGCGCGGCGGCACGCCGACGGTCGTCGAGGAGTTCGTGCGGCCCTCGCTGCCGCCGACGACCAGATCGATGCGGCCGTCGCCGTCCAGATCGGCCGCGGCCGCCGCACCGAACCAGTAGTCGACGGTGTGGTCGCGACGCGTGTCCGCGTCGAGCCACGTCGCCGACTCGTCCTGGTAGACGTGGCCGCCGGTGTCGCGCCAGACGAACAGCTGGCCAGGGGGCAGGCTCCGGCTGGCGCGGCCGGCGACGCCGGCGATCTCGACATGGCCGTCGCCGTCGAGGTCGGCGGCGACGCACGAGCAGAAGTCCGGAATCCACGCCGAGGTCACGCCGGGCGGCGGCGATCCGACCAGGGCGAACACGCCGGCGCCGACGTGGACGTGCACACCGAGCTCGCTGCAGACGTCCGCGTCCCCGTCCTCGTCGAGGTCGGCCACCAGGAAGCACCGCGTGCCGACCGGCGCGAAGCTCCAGCCCGGCGGCTGCGCGAAGTGCCCGGTGCCGTCGTTGCGCAGCCAGTACGGTGGCGCCAGCAGGTCGACGAAGCCGTCGCCGTCGACGTCGGTCGCGGCGCTGGCCGCGAACTGGAAGGCCTGCGTCAGCACCCGGCTCGCCGTCGCGTCGGTGAACGTGCCGCCGCCGTCGTTCTCCCAGACCTTGAAGCCGTCGGGGCCGCTCTGCGGCTCGAACAGCAGCAGGTCCAGATCGCCGTCGTGCTCGATGTCGGCGAACGCCGCCGCGCTGCAGACGTGGAACGGCACCGGCATGCCCGTGACCAGCGCGAACGTGCCGCCGCCCAGGTTGCGCAGCAGGGTCGGCGCCTCGCCGCCGCCGTAGGCCTTGTGGCCGCCGCCGAAGAACACGTCGAGGTCGCCGTCGCCGTCGATGTCGCCGGTGGCGACGCAGCGCTGGGCGCTGCTGCCCGAGGGCAGGACGGCGACCTGCCGGTAGTCGCCGCGGTCGGCCCCGAAGCACACGCGCGGCGGGCCGCTGTCGTTGGCCACCAGCAGGTCGGGATCGCCGTCGCCGTCGACGTCGGCGACGCCGACGGCGTTGATCGCCAGCGGCCAGCCGAAGGCGTGCGTCGCGAGGTGCTGGCCCTGGCGCACCTCGAGGCGGATCTGGGCGGCGGCCGGCGCCGCGGCGAGCGCGGTCAGCAGGAGGGCCAGGGGGGCGGTCGGCGGGTGTCGCATGGTTCTCGGGTCCGGCGTTTCGTCGGGGGACTCCGGGACAACCCGGGCAGGCGCCGCGGCGAAACCGAATTGTGCGGGTGCGTCCGACGCGCGGATTCGGGCATTCGCTGCAGCAGTTCGGGCGCCGAGGATAATCCCGGGTCGATGCCGTCGCTCGAGGAGCGCTTCCAGCAGTTCCGCCGCACCGGAGACCCGGACGCGCTGGCAGCCGTCTACGACGCCACCGCCGAGCGGCTGCTGCGCACGGCGCTGCACCTGTGCGGCTCGCCGGCCGAGGCCGAGGACGTGCTGCAGGCGGCGTTCGTCGCGGTGATCGAGCAGCGCGACCGGTTCGACCTGACGCGGCCGTTGCTGCCGTGGCTGGTCGGCATCGTCGCCAACCAGGCGAAGTCGGCGCGCGCGCGGGCCCGGCGGGTGCCGGACCCCGACCGGCTGGGTGCACCCGCCGCCGTCGATCCGCTGCAGCAGGTCGGCGAGCTCGAGTTCACCGCGGCGGTCGACGACGCGATCGACCGGCTGCCGGAGCACTACCGGTCGGCGCTGGTGCTGCACCTGCGGCACGGCATGGCGCCGGCCGACATCGCCCACGCGCTGCGGCGGCCGCCAGGCACCGTGCGCGCGCAGCTGACGCGCGGCCTCGAGAAGCTGCGCGCGCTGCTGCCGGCCGGCATCGCCTCGATGCTGGTCCTGGCCGTCGCGGAGCGCGGCCTCGCCGCGGTGCGCACGACCGTGCTGGGGCATGCCAGCGTCGCCGTCCCGGCGGCCGCCGCGGGCGCCGGCGCCGCGACCCTGACCGGAGCCCTGCTGATGAAGAAGTCCGCCCTCGTGGGCGCCGCGGTCGCCGCCGCGGCGCTGTTCGTCTGGTCGCCGTGGTCCACCGCCGCCGACGGGCCCGCCATCGTGCCACCCACGGCCGACCTGCCGGCGCGCGTCGCCGCGACTCCGGGACGCGACTCCGGGACATCGGACGGCGGCGGCGGGCAGGCCGCGCCGCAGGCGGACCGCACGCGCGCCGCGGCGTCGGCAGGCGAGCGGCCGCAGGGCCACCCCGAGGTCGACCGTGCGCAGCCCGACGCGGTGCACGGCGACGTGGTGTGGGCGGACGGCGCGCCGGCGGCCGACATCACGGTGTGGTGCCGGGCGATCACGGCGTCGACGCGGTTCGAGAACGTGACCGTGCAGACCGATGCGCGCGGCCGGTTCCGGTTCGACGGTGAGCTGCCGGACGTGGTCGTGGTCGGCACCGACCGCGGCAGCGACACCGGCACGGTGGCGCACCGCGGCCGCCCCGTCGAGTTGCGCATTCCCCGCGGTCTGCTGGTGCGCGGCCAGGTGCGCGACGACGACGGGCGGCCGCTCGCCGATGCCGACGTGTGGCTGTCGCCGCCGCACGACTGGTCGGTCGGCGAAGTCGTCGGGCGGACCGACCGCGACGGGCGCTTCGAGCTGCGCGACCTCGGCGCCGACCGCTACCTGGGCGCGCGCCGCGCCGGGTTCTCGCCGAGTCGCGTCGAGCTGCTCGACGGCGCGCCGGGCGACCGACTCGAGCTCGAACTGACGCTGACCCGCGGCGACGCGGGCGTGCGCGGCGTGGTCGTCGCCGCCGATGGCGCGCCGTTGGCCGGCGCCGCGGTGCGCGTCGGGCCGGCCGAGGAGGCCCGCTTCGAGCGCCTCGCGAACGGTCGGCTGGCGCGCAGCTGGGGCAGCGTGCTGGTGCGCAGCGCCGTGGACGGGTCGTTCGCCGTGCACGGGCTGCGACCGGGTGTCGTGCGGGTCGAGGCGCGCGCGCCCGGGCACGGCGCGTTCCGCGCGGAGTTGCAGGTTCCGCTGGCCACGGTCGGCAGCGTGCGCGTCGCGCTGCCGGCGGCGGCGGCCATCCACGGCCGCATGATGCCCGCGGACCCCAAGGGCGGGTGGCCCGAGGGCGGGTGGATGGTGCGCGTCGGCGCGTGGAACGAGTTCGGCCACGTGCGCACGCCGGTCCGGGCCGATGGCGGCTTCGACCTCGAGGAGGTCACGCCCGGTGCGGTCGAGGTCGAGCTGATGCACGGCAACCAGCGCGTGGCGCGCGCCGAGCTGCGGCTGCGCCCGGGCGAGCGCGCCGAGTGGAACCCCGAGGTCGGCGCGCGGCCGGGCCTGCGCGGCGTGGTCGTCGATCCGCTGCAGCGGCCGTTCGCGGGCGCGATCGTGATGGCGATGCGCGGCGGTTCGCCGTCCGTCCCCGAGTTCCTCATGCAGGCCGAGACCGAGGCCGACGGTAGGTTCGCGCTGCCGCACCTCGGCGACGCGCCGGTCGACCTCCTGGTGCTGGCGCGTCCGCGCGGCGACGGCGTCGACGACCAGGCCCGCTTCCGGGTGTGCGAGCGGAGGGATGTGCGGCCCGGTCGCCGGCCCCTGCGCATCGAGGTCGCGACGGCCGACTGGCCCGACGCCGGGCTGCGCGGCCGCGTGCTCGGCCGCGACGGGCTGCCGCAGTCGGCGGTGCTGGAGCTGGGCCACGGCGAGGGGCGCGGCGTCGCCCGCGTCGCAGTCGCCGCGAACGGCGCGTTCGCGGTCGACCGCCTGGTGCCCGGCCCGTACCGCATCCGCGTGCTGGTCGAGGGCGCGCCCGAGCTGGCGTTCGGCTGCAGGCTCGAACCGGCGTCCGTGCTGGACCTCGGCGACCTGCGGCTCGCCGAAGGCGAGGCCGTCGCCGTGCATCTGCTGCTGCCGCCGCTCGGCACGGACGCGCAGCAGCGCCGGATCGTCGCGACGATCTACACGGCCGAGGGCCGCCAGGTGCACGTCGTGCACCCGAGCGGCGACGTGTTCGAGACGCCGCTGCTGCCACATGGCGAATACCGGATGGTCGTGAGGGGACCCGGCCTGGCGCTCGTGTCGGTCGCTTTCCTCGTCGGTGCTGCGGCGGCGCCGGAGCTGCGCATCGCGCTGCGCCCCGGCCGGCGCGTGCCGGTGCGCGTGACCGTGCCGCCGGACGCGCCCGAGTCGGCGTGGGTCGCGCTGTCGGTCGTCGAGGACGGCAAGCTGCTGTTCGGCGACACGATGGCGCGCGGCGCCGACGGCAGCTACGCGGCCGAGCTGTGGCTCGGCGACCGCGAGGTGTTCCTCACCGTCGGCAACGATCGTGGCGATCTTGCGGCCAATGCGACGGTGCCGGTCGGCGCGGTCGGTCCGCTGGAGCTGGCGCTGCGGGCGCGGTGAGCGCGCTGCCCCGCCCGCGCTCAGCTCTTCATCTGCTTGAGCTTGGCGATCGCGCCGAGCACGTTCTTGCCCGACGACGCGCGCTTGCCGGTGCGGTAGCCGGGGTCGTCGCCGTCCTTGCCCGCGGCGGCCGCGGGCGCGGCGGGGGCGCCGCCGGCGGTCGGCGCGGGCGCCGGGGCCGGGGCGGTGGTCGGGGCGGTCGTCGCCGCGGCCGTCGCCGCGGTCGGCGCGGCGGTCGGCGCCGGCGCGTGGCTGGCGCGCGGCGACGCGCTGCGGCCGCCGCCGTCGCGGACGGCCTGCTGGATGTAGGCGACCGAGGTCGCGAGGCCGGCCAGCTCGCGCTGGATGTCGCGCACGGCGTTCTCGAGCGCGCCGAGGTTCTTGTCGCGGACCTGGTCGACGGCGATGCCGACCTTGCCGATGCTGGTGTCGAGCAGCTTCTCGAGCTTCCTGGACTCGGCCTGCAGCGACTCGGCGCGCGCCAGCTCCTCGAGCTTCTTGCCGTGCACCTTGCTGGTGTCCTCGAGGCGCACCAGGCTCTTGCGCATGTCGCTGTCGTCGAAGCGCTGCGACATCGCCTGGACCTGCGCCTCGATGCGCACCATCTGCTGCTCGATCTGGCCTGCCTTGGGCAGCCGGTCGCCGAACGCGGTCAGCGTGCGGTGCAGGTCCTCGGCGGTCTCGTCGGCCTTCTGCGCGAGCGGACCGATGTCGATGGTGTGGCTGCGCGCGGCGGTCTCGACGCGCGTGAAGCCCTGCTGCATCGCGGCGAGCATCGCCTCGAGGTGGCCCTTCACCTGGTTGACCTGGGCGCTGACGTCGGCGCTCTGGTTGGCGATCTCCATCAGCGGCTTGCCGTACATCTTCAGCGCGCGCGAGAGGTTGTTGACCTTCTCGTCCTGGCGCTGCAGGCCGACCAGCACGCGCTCGAGCTCCTCGCCCTGCGCCGGCGGGCGCTCGGCGTGCTGCTGCTGCTGCTCGATCAGGTACTGCAGGTTGGCCTGCATGTCGAGCTGGGCCTCCTGCTGCTGGAACGAGATCGCGTCGTAGCGCGCCTGGGCGAGCGTCGCCTGCCGGCGCATCGCGCCGAGCACGTAGGCGACGGTGCCGACGGCGAGCAGGACGGAGCTGTCATAGCCCCAGCTCGACAGCCACTCCGGCAGCTTGGCCTGGCCCTCGAGGAACGAGGTGAAGGTGCCGCCGAGCAGGCAGAGCAGGCCGAAGGTCCGCGTCCAGCGACCGCCCGGGGTCGGCGGCTTGGGCTGACCCCGGTTGCGGCGCCGGCGCGTCGACGCGCGGCCGGGCTCGGCCAGGTCGTCCACCAGCTCCAGGGCGTCCTCGGCGCCGTCGCTGCTGAGGTCGTCGAACGCCTCGTCCTCGGCGCCCTCGCCGTCGTGATCGTCGAACTCGCCGTGCTCGTCGCCTGCCTCCAGCCCGGTCGCGGCGAGGTCGCCGTCGGCCCGGTCGTCGTGGGTGCCGCGCGAGCCGAGGATCGCGGCCAGCGCGTCCTTGGACGACTTGTGCTCGTTGCCCTGGGTGCTCATTGGTCTCGGTTCAAGGACGCCTTGGTGGGCACCGCGACCGGCGCGGAGGCCGCGCCGGGGCGACGCCACCGGTCGCATCGGTCCGTTCCATCGACCGGCCGCAGGTGTCGGGTGTAGCCCTTGTTGCAAACGGGGCGCCCAGCGTTGAAAACCCTCTGTCACCGATGTCTCGCAAGCTCAAGGGCATCGCCGCCGCGCCCGGAATTGCCATCGCGCCGTTGGTCCACTTCCACGGCACGCTGGACTACATCCCGACCTTCAAGGTCGGGCCCGAGGGCACCGCGAGCGAACACCGCCGCCTCGACGACGCGATCGCCGAGGTGGGCACCTCCATCCTGGCCCTGCGCCAGGAGCTGGCCGACGCCCTGTCCAACCACGACGCCCGGATCTTCGACGCGCAGGTCAGCATCCTGCACGACCCGACGTTCCGGAAGGACGTGACCCGCGAGGTGGAGGCGCAGGGCTGCAACGTCGAGGTGGCGCTGCAGCGGGTGGTCGCCCGCTACGAGCAGGTGTTCCAGAACATGCCCGATGCGGCCATGCGTGAGCGCGCCGCCGATCTGCGCGACATCGGCCGCCAGCTGGTGGCGTCGCTGATGGAGAAGGAGCGGTCGAAGTACACCGCCAACGGCCGCGACTACCTGTTCGCGGCCGAGGAGTTCCTGCCCAGCGACGCGGGCATCCTCGACCGCGAGCACCTGCGCGGCATCGTCACGGCGCACGGCGGCAAGTACTCGCACGGCGCGATCCTGGCCCGCTCGCTCGGCATCCCGGCGGTGGTGGGGGTCGAGGACGTGCTCGGCAAGGCGTCGAGCGGCACCACCGTGGTGCTCGACGGCGACACCGGCGTGGTCATCATCGACCCGAGCGCCGAGGAGCTGGCGCAGTACCAGCAGCGGCTGCGCGAGCAGCGCGGCGTCGAGAGCCGCGTGCTCGAGGTCCGTTTCCAGCCGCCGGTCACCCAGGACGGCACCCACGTCGACCTCTACGCCAACGTCGAGGGCGTGCGCGACCTGGAGTCGCTGGAGACCGAGGCGATCGCCGGCATCGGGCTGTTCCGCACCGAGTTCGCGTTCATGGAACGGACGCAGTTCCCGACCGAGGACGAGCAGGTGGCGATGTACCGGCGCGCGATGGCCGGCAGCCGCGGCAAGACCGTGACGTTCCGCACACTGGACGTCGGCGGCGACAAGCCGCTGGGCTACTTCCGCACGCCCGAGGAGCGCAACCCGGTGCTCGGCTGGCGCGGCCTGCGCATCTGCCTGGACTGGCCCGACATCCTCTACACGCAGATGCGCGCGATCCTGCGCGCCAGCGCCGGCGGCCACGCGCGCATCCTGCTGCCGATGGTGACGACCCGCTCGGAGGTCGAGCGCTGCCGCCAGGTGCTGGACCAGCTGGTCCAGGACCTGCGCAAGACCGGCGAGCCGCACGACCCGCACATCGAGTTCGGCATCATGGTCGAGGTGCCGGTGATGGTGCAGGTGCTGCCGTCGGTGCTGCCGCTGGTGGATTTCGTGTCGGTCGGCACCAACGACCTCGTGCAGTACCTGCTGGCGGTCGACCGCGACAACCCGCGGGTCGCCAAGATGTACGACCCGTTCCACCCCGGCGTGCTGCGGGTGCTGGAGCAGATCGCGCGGGCCACGGCCGCGGCCGGCAAGGCGGCGTCGATCTGCGGCGAGATCGCCGGCGACCACCACTTCACCCCGCTGCTGCTGGGGCTCGGCTTCCGCGAGCTGTCGATGGCGCCGGTGTTCCTGCCGCGCGTCAAGCTGACGCTGCGCACGTTCACGATGGACGAGTGCCGCGCGCTGGCGGAGCAGGCGCTCGAACTGGAGACCACGCGCGCGGTGCGGCAGCTGGTGCAGACCGAGGTCCAGGTGCGCTGGTCGCGGTTCCTGGGCGCGACCCCGGAGGACCCGGCGGGATGACCGGCCGCGCACTGCGGCGCGGCAACTGGTCGGTGCAGGAGCTCGAGCGGTTGCGGCACCTGCTGCCGCGGCGCGGCGTGCAGGGCACGGCCGAGCTGCTGCGGCGCACGGCCGACAGCGTGCGGCGTCGCGCGGCGTCCCTGTACCGCGGGCCGATGCGGCGCGCGGCGTGGACGGCCGACGACGAGTTGCAGCTGCGGCGGTCGTGGGGCGCGGTGGAGCCGCGGCTGCTGGCGGTCATGCTGTGCCGGCCGATGGCCGAGGTGCTGCGCCGGGCCTCGGCGCTGCGCGCCGAACTCCGCACGGGTGCCTGGAGCCGGACCGAGCTGCGGATGCTCAAGGAGCTGTACGGCACCCGCAGCGACCTCGACCTGGAGGTGTGCCTGCGGCGCCCGGCGGCCGAGATCGCCGCGACCGCCGAGCGGCTGTGCCTGCAGAAGGACAAGCGTTTCGCCAAGGGCCGCCGCCGCAGCGCGGCCGCGGGCCGGATGCCGCGCTGGACGCAGGCGCAGACGGCGCGGCTGGTGGAGCTGTACCCCGACCACGACAACCTCGAGGTCGCCCGCGCGCTGGGCCGGACCGTCGCCAGCGTCGCCAACAAGGCGTGGCAGCTCGGCCTGCGCAAGAGCCCGGCGCTGCTGCAGCAGATCGGCCGCACCAACGTGGCCGCGCGCTACGAGTCCGGATCCGGGGCGGAATAGCCGGGGCGGCCTGGCGCCGATGGCAAGGCGGCCGTCGGGCGGGTGGCGTCACTTTTCGGCGGCCTTCGCGGTTGCCGGCTCAACCTGCCGCGGCCGGGACGCCGATGAGCGCCGGGTGGCCGGGAGGACCGGCCGGGCGACGCATTCGAGGACAACCAATGGAAATCGTTGGCAAGAAGAGCCAAGGCCTGTCGGTCACGACGCTGAACGACGACAAGACCGTCATCATCTCGTTCAACGACAGGAGCCTGAACTTCTATGTGACGGACTCCCTGAAGGAGTCGTTGAAGGAGACGATCAACGCGAAGATCGAGGACGGCTTCCAGCACTTCATCCTGAACCTGGACAACGTCAAGATCATCGATTCGTGCGGCGTCGGCCTGATCATCGTGGCCAACAACGTCACGGCGTCGCGGAACAGCAAGCTCTACCTGAGCAACATCAAGCCGTTCATCATCAAGATCTTCGAGATCATGAGGATCAGCAAGCACCTGTCGATCTTCGACACCGAGGACGACGCGCTGCAGGCGATCAAGAGCAGCAAGTGATCGGCGTGCGGCGCGGGGGAACGGCCGGCGGGGCGCGCAGCGCGACCCGATGGACTCCCTCCGGCCGCGCACGGCATTGCGGCGATGGCCACGTCCGAACCAGCGATCCTCGTCGTCGATCCCGCGCCGGGCGGGCGTGAGGCGGCGTCGCTGAAGGCGTTCGGCTGCCCCACGATCAACGCCACCGTCGCCCAGGCGATGATCGAGCTGGCCGCCGGCCGGCACCGCGCCTGCTTCGTGCGCGAGACCTGCAGCGAGGTCGAGCTCGAGGCGCTGGTGCGCGCGGCCCGTCGCAACGGCGTGACCGCGTTCCTGCTGGTGGCCGCGGTCGACGAGGACGGGCTGCAGCGGGCGCTGGCCAGCGGCTGTCGCGGCCTGCTGCGCGAGGCCGACGCCGCCGAGCGGGTCGCCGCGCTGCTCGCGCTGGCGCAGGACCAATACCGGTCGTTCTTGCTGGATCAGCAGGACTCGCGGGGCCTGCAGTGCCGATACGAGGCTCTGCGGGAGCGCAGCCAGCAGCAGTCGGTGCGCTTCCAGGAGACCCAGGAGACGTTCTTCCTCGACCTGTCCCGAGTGATGACCATCATCAGCAACATCATGGACGGCATCGTGTTCGTGGATCGCGACGGCAACGTCACGCTCCTGAACCCGGTGGCGGAGGACCTGCTGGGGGTCAAGGCGTTCGCGGCGGTGGGCAAGCCGCTGCAGGGCCTCGCCGGCCGCGACGAGCTGATGCGCAACCTGGTGCAGGACCACGCCCGCATGGCGACCCAGCGCGAGGCGACGCAGACCGTCGAGGTGCACCACAGCGAGCAGGACCTGCTCTACATCAAGTGCATCACCAGCCGGGTCAACGACTACCGCGGCCAGCCGGCCGGGTCGCTGAGCGTCCTCAAGGACGTCACCGCCGAGTACAAGTCCGACCAGCTCAAGAACCAGTACCTGTCGATCGTCGCCCACGAGCTGCGCACGCCGCTGACCGGCATCAAGACGTTCTCGACGATGATGGCCAAGGGCAGCCTGGGCCCGCTGAACGACCGGCAGATGCGGGTCGTCGACTCGATCCGCGAGCAGAGCGGCCGGCTCGAGCACCAGATCGACAAGCTGATCAACCTGGGCCACCTCGACTCCGACGAGTACGGCCAGGACCGCGAGACGTTCACGGTCGAGGAGTTCGGCCACGCGCTGCTGACGCCGTTCGAGCAGCCGGCGCGCGACCGCCGGATCGAGCTGCGCTGGTGCTGCGAGCTCGACCCGTCGCTGACGCTCAACGCCGATCGCGCCGACCTGCGGCGCGCCTGCCAGGCGCTGGTCGAGAACGCCGTCAAGTTCACCGGCGACGGCGGTTCGGTCGAGGTGCGGCTGTTCCGCACGCCGGACGGCGAGGCGCGGCTCGCGGTCAAGGACACCGGCATCGGCATCGACCCGCGCTACCAGCGCCGCATCTTCGAGAAGTTCTTCCAGGTCGAGGATCCGCTGACGCGCCACCACGGCGGCGCCGGCCTCGGCCTGTTCGTCGCCAAGGGCATCGTCGAGGCCCACGACTCCCGCATCGAGGTCCACAGCGCCCTGGGCGCCGGGGCCGAGTTCTCCTTCGCTCTGCCAGAGCACGTGACGTCCACGGCAATGGCGGCTGCAACGCCCGATCCAGTGAGACAATGACCATGGACCGAACCGTTCTCATCATCGAAGACGAGAAGCTGATCATCGTCTCGACGCAGATGGTGCTCGAGGCCGCCGGCTTCCACGTCCGTTCCGCCACCAACGGCGAGGACGGCATCGCCGAGGCCCGTCGCCTGACCCCGGACCTGATCCTGCTCGACATCATGATGCCGGGCATCGACGGCTGGGAGACGCTGACGCGGCTCAAGCGCGACCCGGCGACCGCCAACATCCCGGTGATCATCTTCACCGCGCGCGAGCACGCCCGCGGCCACCAGAAGAGCGCCGAGATGGGGGCCGCCGACTACTTCCGCAAGCCGTTCGAGCCCGACGAGCTGATCGAGCTGGTCGAGAAGCACTGCGGCACGCGCATCTGACCGCGGCGCCGACCCCGTACGCTGCCATGGGAACGTGCCTCGCCGACGCTCCGTACCGGCGACTCGTCGCCGCGCTGTGGGTGCTGGTTCGCACCGCGTCGAGCGGCGGCGCGGGCGGGGAGCTGGAGGCCGCCGCCGAGCGGTGCTGGCGCTGCATCGGGGAGGCGGTGACCGACGGCACGCACTTCGTGCTGCAGGAGCGGCACGGCGCCCTGTTCGCGAACGGCCTGCGCGTCCGTCCCGACGTCGCCAGCTTCGCCGCCACCGCCGGCATCACCGCGCTGCTGCAGGACAACAACATCACCGAGCTGCTGCTGCTGCCGTCGGTGCGCGCCGAGGACCTGGTGCTGCTGGGGCGCTGCTGGAACCGCGTCGGCGCCGACCGCGACCTGGAGCAGGTGCTGCGGCAGAGCGGCTGCGCCGGGGTCCACGTCGCCCACGGGGACCCGCACGCACGCCTGCTCGCCGAGCCGATGGCCGGCAGCGCCACGGCGCCGTCGCAGCTCGGCGCGGTGTTCACCATGCAGCAGTTCGCGCAGTCGCTGGGGCCCGCCGGGCCGCTGTCCGGCGTGCGCGCGCGCGGCGTGCTGCAGACCGTGCTGCACCGCCTGCTGCGCTCGCAGGGCGGTCTCGAGCCGCTCGCGCGCATGCAGCGCGATCCGCAGGCCAACGCCCTGGCGGTGCGCGCCTGCGTGCTGGCGGTGCGCACGGCGGAGGAACTGCTCTGGGACGACGACCGCAGCATCGCCGCCGGCATCGCCGCGTTGCTCGGCCCGGCCCAGGCCTCGGACGGCGACGCCGAGGTGGCCGAGCTGGCGCGGGCGGCGCAGGCCGTCGCCGCCGTGCTGGGGGGCGACGCCGGGCCGGAGGCCGCCGTGCAGTCGCTGCGGATGCTCGGCCAGCTGCCGGCCTCGGTGGCCGGCGCCATGGAGCAGGCTCTGGCGATCGCGGTCTGAGCGGCGCCGCCGGTCCGCGACCGCGCGCCCAGCCGATGGGGCCAGCCGATGGGGCCAGCCGAGGGGCCCAGCCGATGGGCCCAGCCGAGGGGCCCAGCCGAGGGGCCCAGCCGAGGGTTCAGCCGCGTCCGCCGCCGAGCACCCGGCGCAGCAGCTCGTCGGCGCGCGCCTCAGCGACGCCGGCCGCCAGGATCGCCGCGCGCACCGCGCCGGCCGGTGCCCCGAAGGTCATCGCGCCGCGGCCGTGCGCCACCAGCTGCGGGACCTGGTCGAGCGCCGTCAGCGCGGCGATGGCCAGCAGCTCCCGCCGCAGCGGCGACAGGCCCGGGCGGCTCAGGATCCGGCCGTAGGCGGCCTCGAGCACGAAGTCGTGGAAGGCCCGGTGGAACGACGCCAGCAGGTCGCGGACTGCGCCGTCGTTGCGGCCGTAGATCGCGGCGAACAGCGCCCGGCCGCGCTCCGCCTGCGCGCCCTCCGGCACGTCGCCGCCGGCCGGCGGCGCGGGCGCCGGCCACGCGGCTGCGAGGCGCTCGAACGCGGTCACCACGCGCGGGAACCCGAAGAACAGCGTCGCCTGCAGCAGCGCCTCCTCCCACTCGGCGCGCGGCAGGGCGCGGTCCTGGGCCGCGGCGGCGGCGGCCGCGAAGGTGCTCCAGTCGGCCGGTGCGATGGCGGCCATGGCGACCGCCAGCAGCCCCGTGGCCGGGTCGAGGGCCCCGTCGAAGGCTGGGTCGAAGGCTGGGTCGAATGCTGGGTCGAAGGCGCGGTCCGGGTCCATCGCCCGCCACCTTAGGGACGCCGGCGCGGCGGCGCCAAGCGCCTCACTGCATCGTCGTGGCGCGGACCTGGGCGAGGATCTCGGCCATGGTCTCGGGCGACAGCTGCAGGGCGAGCAGCGCGTCGTCGTCGCACAGGTCGCCGCGGTAGCCGCCGCTGGTGCCGTCGGCCGCGCGGTGCGCCAGCGTGTTGGCGGCCTTGACGATGAAGCCGCGCGCCCAGTCCTCCGGGTTGGTGGCCGGGCTGTGGTGGTAGGTCACGGCGGCCTGCACGAGGTCGGCGAGCTTCCAGCGCTGCGCCAGCAGGCCACCCACGTGCGCGTGGTTGAAGCCGAAGATCTCGCCCTCGGCCTTGGCCAGCGGCAGCGACTCCTGCTGCGCGTGCTTGAGCGCCTCGGCGAAGCGGTCGGTCTGCGAGTCCAGCAGGATCATCTTGCCGACGTCGTGGATCAGGCCGCAGGTGTAGGCGTCGTCCTTCTGCAGGCCGCCGGCGGCCGGCGAGTGCTCGGCCAGCAGTCGGCAGGCCACGGCGGTCTTGAAGCTGTGGTCCCAGAGCCAGCTCACGTCGAACGTCTCGATCTCCGGGCCGGTGCCGAAGGTCTGCAGGACCGTGGCCTGGACGACCAGGTTCTTGATGACCTTCAGGCCGAGGATCGAGCAGGCGAGGTTGATCGAGGAGACCGGGTTGCGCAGGCCGTAGAACGGGCTGTTGACCAGCCGCAGCACGCGCGTGGCGATCGCCGGGTCCTTCTCGATCACCGCCGCGGCGTCCCGGGCCGAGCCGTCGGGCGAGTCGAAGATCCGCGTGATCTCGGTCAGGATGGTCGGGATCGTCGGGATGCTGACGGTGCCATCGATGAGTTCTTCGAGTTCGGCGGTGGTGGTGATCATGGGCCCTCGCGCTCGTTCTTTCGTCGCCGGGCCCCGCCGACTTGATCCCGCGCCCGCGCGGGTCTTGTCATCGGACCGCCAGGAACGCGGGGGCGTCGTAGCGGTCGCGCTGCAGCGTCCGTGCCAGCGTCGCTTCGGCCGCCGTCCATGCGCCGTGGCCCAGGGAAATGCCCACGGCGGCGGCGATCGTCCGCGCCAGGGCGCGCCGCAGCGGCGCCGCGACCGACGCGGGGTCGACGCGGTCGGCGATCGCGGCGACGAACGGCGTCGCCGCCGGCCGCCGCAGCACGATCGAGCCGTGATGCAGGACGCGCGGGCCGGCCGCCGTGCGCACGCGCCGCTGCGCCGAACCCACCAGCTTGCGGCCGCGGTCGTCGACGAGGTCGTGCCGGCCCGGGACCTCGAAGCACCAGCGCGCGTGCGGTCGCGGCCCGGGCGCGGCGCCGACGGTCAGGCGGGTCACCGCGACCCCGATCTCGCCGAGCGCCGCGGCCACCGCGTCGTGCAGCAGCGCGTAGCCGGCGTCCAGGTCGCGCGGCAGCAGCGCCGCCGGCGCGGCCAGCGCGAACGTCAGCTCGTCGCCGTGCCAGATCGCGCCGCCGCCGGTGAGGCGCCGCACCTTCGGCACCGAGGCCTCGAGGTCGGCGAAGTCGGCGATCCGCTGGAAGTAGCCCAGCGACACCGCGTGCGGCGCCCAGCCGTAGAGCCGCAGGGCGGCGTCGTCGCCGGCCAGCAGCAGCGCCTCGTCCAGCGCCATGTTCCGGGCCGGCGGCGTCGCCGGCTCGTCGAGCAGGCGCAGCGACGTCGGGCCCGCCGGCACCCGGGCTCAGCCCTCGGCCGCGCAGTGTGCGTCGTAGGCCTTGGCGTCCATCAGGTCCGGCGCCTTGCCGGTGACCTTGATCTTGAGCATCCAGGCCTTGCCGAACGGCTCGCTGCCGAGCCAGTCCAGGTTGTCGGGCAGGTCCTTGTTGACGTCGACGACCTCGCCGCTGACCGGCGAGTACAGGTCACTGACCGCCTTCACCGACTCGATCTCGCCGAACGTCTCGCCGGCGGTCACGTTGGTGCCCTTCTGCGGCAGGTCGAGGAAGACCAGGTCGGACAGGTGCGAAACCGCGAAGTCGGAGATGCCGATGGTGGCGACTTCGCCGTCGATCTTGCACCACTCGTGGCTCTTCAGGTAGCTGCGGTCGTCAGGTCGCATGGGTGGTTCGTGGGCGTGGGACTGCTCAGCGCGAGCGCTTGTAGAAGGGCAGGGCCACCACCTTGCACGGCTCGGCCTTGTCGCGGACCAGGAACTCGAGCTCGGTGCCGGCGGCGGCGTACTCGTCGCGAACGTAGGCGGTGGCGATGTTCGTGTCCAACGTCGGCGAGATGTTGCCCGAGCAGACGTGGCCGATCTCGCGGCCGCCGTGCCGGACCTTGTAGCCCTGGCGCGGGCAGCGCTTGCTGTCGGTGACCAGCCCGACCAGCTGGCGGCCGGTGCCGCCCTTCTGCTGCAGGCGCTCGAGCGCGGTGCGGCCGACGAAGTCGTGGGTGAACTTGACGGCCCAGCCGAGCCCCGCCTCGAGCGGGTTGGTGGTCTCGTCGATCTCGTGGCCGTAGAGCGGCATGCCGGCCTCGTGCCGCAGGGTGTCGCGCGCGCCCAGTCCGATCGGCTTCAGCCCGTGCTCGGCGCCGGCGGCGAAGAACGCGTTCCAGACCGCCGTCGTCTTGTGCTGCGGCACGTAGATCTCGAAGCCGTCCTCGCCGGTGTAGCCGGTGCGCGAGATCTCCATGGTCTCGCCGCAGACGGTGCCGGTGGTCCAGGTGTAGTACTTCAGCGCCGCGAGGTCGGCGTCGCAGATGCGCTGCGTGATGTCCTGCGAGCGCGGACCCTGGATGGCGATCATCCCGAGCGCGTCGGTCTGGTCCTCGACCTCGACGTCGAAGTCCTGCGCCAGCGCGCGCATGATGCCGAGGTCGCGCTCGCTGTTGCCGGCGTTGATGACCACGAACCAGCCGTCGCCTCCGGGCTCGCGGTAGAGCAGGATGTCGTCCTGGGTGCGGCCCTGGTCGTCCAGGATCAGCGCGTAACGGATGCGGCCCGGGGTCATCGTGCCGGCGTCGTTGGTCTGCAGGCGCTGCAGGTACTCGACCGCCTGCGGGCCGCGCACGCGCACGCGGCCCATGTGCCCGAGGTCGAACAGGCCGGCCCGCGAGCGCACCGTGCGCGCCTCGTCGAGGATGCCCTCGTACTGCACCGGCATGGTCCAGCCGGCGAACGGGACGAGGCGGGCGCCGAGGCTCGCGTGAACTTCCTTCAGGGCGGTTTCGCGCATGACGGTCGGGGTCGTTGCGTCCCGGCGCCGGTGAGGGGGCGGGCCGCGAGGGGCGGCAGAGTCTAGGAGCCCGCGCCGCCGACCGCCAGCGACGCGTTCGCGCGCGGCGGGCGGCACGATCTGCGGCGGCGGCGCCACCGCCGGGATCGGCCGTCGGGATCGGACGCCGCGGATCAGCCGCCGAGGCGCCGGGCCAGTTCGTCGAAGTCGGCGGCGCGCACGTCCTCGCCGCGGATCGGCGGCAGCCGCCGGAAGCGCTCGCGCTCGGTGTTGGAGCAGAAGTCGTCGCGCAGCATGCGCGGCCGCGGCTGCTCGGTGTACTCGCCGAGGCCGAGCGGCAGCTCGAACAGCGGGCCGTGCCGCTGCGAGTCGTCGAGGTTCTCGGTCGGCAGCTCCGCCGACCGCACCGGCGTGCGCCGGGTCATGCCGGGGCCGCCCGGCCGCACCGAGCGCCACGTGGCCCGCTCGCCGGTCTCCTCGAACGGGGTGCCCGCCGCGCGCGTCTCGATGCCGTCGGCGGCGGGGCGCAGGCGCGCGAAGCGCTCGGGGTCGCAGGCGCGCGCGTTGCCCATCTCGCGGCGGTAGCCGGCGAAGTCGCCCTCGCCGAGCGCGATCCGCCCGAGGTGGACGTAGGCGGTGAACTCATCGCCGCCGAGCCGCAGCACGCGCTCGAATTGTCGACGCGCGTGCGCACGGCGCCCCAGCCGGAAGGCGAGGCGGCCCCACAGTTCGCAATGGACGGCCAGCAGCCGTCGCAGGAATCGGCCCATCACACCGAGCATCGAGGGGCCGAAGGTAGGGCGGCGCCACCGAGGTCGCAAGCTCCCCGTGCCCGCCCCGTGCCCCCTGTGGCGTGACCGACCGGCGGGACTCGGCCCCTACCGCTCCGCCCGGAGGCGGTGCGCAGGAGCGGCCGCGCGGGCTCACCGGCCGATATCGGCGCACCGTGTGCACGCCGCCGTCCGGGCCGCCGCGGACCGCTCAACGCCGGCGGGCGGTCCTGCCGATAGACGCGATTCGAGGGGGCCGATCCGGCGCCCTGACCACAACCCAACCTTCGCATGGCACTCAGAGGGGATCTCGCAAGCGTCGACCTGGCCCAGGTCTTCCAGATGCTTGCGCTCAACAAGAAGGTCGGCTTGTTGAGCATCCAGTCGCCGCGGCTGTGGAAGGTGCTCTACTTCGACGCGCGCGGCGTCACGCTCTACTTCAACCAGCACACGCTGCTGGACCGCGCCATCGCCACCTTCGTGCGGGTCGGGCGGATCCAGGCCCACGCGGTCGAGGAGATCCGCGACCACGCCGGCCGCAACCAGCTGGACCTGCTCGACTCGCTGCTCGCCGGCGGCTACCTCACCGAGGAGGAGCTCGCGGCGCAGATGCGCTACGAGGTCGAGGAAGAGGTCTACGAGCTGTTCTTCTGCAAGGACGCGCGGTTCGAGTTCCTCGAGGGCCAGGACTCGATGGCCGAGCGCGAGGGCGTCGTCGACGCGCGGTTCTTCTTCAACACCGAGAGCGTGATCATGGAGGCCGCCCGTCGCATCGACGAGTGGTCCTACATCGCCGAGCGCATCGTCAACGGCCTCGAGGTGTTCGTCCGCAAGGGCAAGCCGCCGGACCCGGAGGACATCGGCGAGGAGTGCGCGATCGTCTACGACTGCGTCGACGGCCGCCGGACCGTCGCCCGCATCGTCGAGGTCTCGGGCCTGTCCAGCTTCGCGGTGTTCAAGAACCTGAGCCAGCTGCTCGACGCCGGCTCGATCGAGCAGCTGCCGCAGGACCAGCTGGTCAAGGTCGGCCAGACGTGCATGCGCGAGGGGCGCCCGCACGACGCGATCAACCTGTTCGAGAAGGCGATCGAGCTCGGCGTCGGCGTGCCCGAGGTGCACTCGATGGCCGCGCAGGCCTACGAGAGCACGTCGGAGTTCGAGAACTCGATCTACCACCTGAAGTGCGACGCCGAGTACCGGATCGCCGCCGGCGACATGCGCGGCGCCGCGCAGCGGCTGCGCGCGGCCGGCACGCTGGTGCCGACCGACCTGTCCGGGCGCGAGCGCCTGGTGGAGCTGGCGCTCGCGCACCACGAGGTGCGGCTGCCCGATTTCGACCCGGTCGAAGAGGGCAAGGTGCTGGTCGACATGTTCATGGCGGCCGGCGACCTGCGCCGCGTCCGCACGCTGCTGGAGCGGCTGCTCGGCGTGCAGCCGGACGACATCGAGCTCAAGAAGCTGCTGGTCAACGTCCACAGCAAGGCGGGCGACCAGCCGCGCGTGATCGAGCTGTACGAGTCGATCGCCAAGACGCTGGTCAAGCAGCACCGGCCGTTGGAGGCGATCGCCTACCTGCAGAAGATCCTGATGCTCGACCGCACGCGGTCCGACATCAGCGAGCAGGTCCGTTCGCTCTACACGCTCGACGAGCGCGCCCGCAGCCGGCGCCGCGCGATGGCGACCCTGGGCGTGGTGTGCCTGTTGCTGGTGGCGCTGGCGGTGGCGTACAGCTTCTACGACCAGGCCGCGACCGACGAGTTCGACGCGCTCGACGTCCAGGCGATGCTCGACGGCGACGAGTACGACCAGGCGGCCGGCGTGTTCGACGAGTTCCTGGTCAAGTACCCGCTGACCACGGCCGCCGCGCGCGCCCGCGAGGAGCTGGCGCGCATCGACGGCCTGCGGCTCAAGTACGAGGCCGCGCTGCTCAACCGCGATGCCGCGCGGCAGCGCGAGCTGGAGCGCCTGCGCGTCGAGTACAAGAACGACTGGCGTCGGCACCGCGAGTTGTTCCTCGAGGGGCGGCCGGAGGACGCGCTGGCGGCGATCGAGCGCGTGCGCGCGCTGCTCCGAACGACCGGGGCCCAGGAGGACATGGAGTGGGCGCTCGAGGAGCAGGTCGAGAAGACCTGGACCAAGATGCGCGACTTCCTCGGCCGCGCCGAGGAGCTGGAGCAGAAGCGCGCCCAGGAGCTCGAGGCCGGGCGCCTGACCAACGCCTGGGTGCTGTCGGTCGACCTGCTGGAGAACTACGACATCACCGCGGCGGCCCGCCGCACGCGGATCCCGGTGCAGCTGACCTCGCGGCCGCTCGGCGCGCGCGTGCTGCGCGACGGCGCACCGCTGACGGAGACCAGGGACGGCGAGCAGCGGCCGGTGACGACGCCGACGCTGCTGATGTGCGGGCCGTCGCCGGAGGCCTACGCGCTGGAGCTGGAGGGCTTCGACACCGCGCCGTTCACGGTCGAGCCGCGCAAGTCGGCGTCGATCGAGGTGCCGATGACGGTGATCCCGGCGCGGCGCATCGACCTCGCCGAGTCGGCGCAGACGGCGGTCGCCGCCGCCGGCGACTGGGTGGTGGTCGGCCTGCGCAACGGCAAGCTCGGCATCGCCTCGGCGCGGGCCGGCCGCGCGCGGGCGCTGGTCGACCTCGGCGGGCTGCGCGCCGTCGAGGGCACGCCGGCCGTGGCCGGCGACCGCGCCTGGTACTTCACCAACGAGGGCTCGCTGGAGTGCGTGCTGCTCGAGAACGGCCGCGGCGCCGCCGGCTGGCCGGTGCGCCCGTCGAGCCCGGCGGTGTTCGACATGACGGTCCGCGACGGCCGCCTGCTGTTCATCGATCGCGACAACGTGCTGCACTGCCTGGACCAGGGCAACGGCCACGAGTTCTGGCAGCGGCCGCTCGAGGGCGCCGCCACCGGGCCCGCGACCATCGAGCGCCGCAACGTGCGCATCGGCACCGCCGACGGCCGCGTGCTGCAGATCGACGCCGCGGATGGCCGCCTGATCACCGTGCTGCGGTGCCCGGCGGGGATCTCGACCCGCATCTGGGCGCAGGGCGGCACCGTCTGGTTCGGCTGCAGCGACGGCCGCGTGCGCGCCGTCGACGAGCAGTCGGGCCGGGTGCTGTGGACCGCCGAACTCGGCCGCAACTGCACCGACGCGGAGTTCGCGGTCGGCCCGACGGGCGTGTTCGTCGGCGGCGCCGACCGACGCCTGCTGCAGTTCGATCCGAAGACCGGCGAGCAGCTCCGCGCGGTCGAGCTGCCCTACGATCTGCGCTGGCTCTGCGTGCGGCGCGACGCGGTCGTGACCGTGTGCCGCTCGCCGCGCGACGGCCAGCAGGCGCCGCGCGACCTGCTGCAGGCGCGCACCGCGACGGACCTCGCGCTGCAGTGGGAATACCAGGACGAAGGCACGTTCACGGGCGCCCCGGGCGTCGACGGCGTGTTCGTGGCGGTCGCCGGCGCGGACGGCGACGTGGTGCTGCTGCGCTAGCGCGGTTTTGAGGGACGGACCCGTGAACTTGATCCAACGACTGAAGATCTGGAAGGAACTGCGGCGCCTCGAGCAGCGTGTGCGCGAGGAACCGTCGCCGTCGACGTTCGTCGACCTGGGCCAGGTCTTCATCAACCTGGACATGCTCGAGCGGGCGCTGCAGGCGGCCGACGACGGGCTGCTGCTGTTCCCGGACTCGCTCGAGCTGCAGAAGCTGCGCGACTTCGCGTGGCGCGGCGTCAACCGCGCCAAGGTCGACGACCTGCGCGGCCGCCTGAACAAGACCGCGTCGAGCAAGCTGTTCCGCGAGCTGGTCGGCATCTACCTGGAGATCGGCGACCAGGGCTCGCTGCACGCGACCTGCGAGGAGTGGAGCGTGCGGTTCCCGAGCGATCCCGGGCCCTGGCTGTTCCTCGGTCAGGCCCGCCTGGCAAACTACTACCGCGACTTCTCGGCCCGCGAGGGCCTGGAGGCCGTGCAGAACCTGGAGCGCGCGATCGGGCTCGACCCGCGCGAGCGCAAGGCGCGCGTGCTGCTGGCGGAGGTGTTCTGCCGCGTCGGCGCCGTGCAGCGCGCCCGCACGCTGATCGAGGCGGTCTCATCGGGCATCGACGAGCCCGAGCTGCAGAACCTGCGCCGCCTGGTCGCGGGGGCCAAGCCGCTCGGCAACGACATCGAGGCGCTGTTCCGCAGCGCCGAGGAAGGCGGGGTGCTGCCGAACGCGCCGCTCGCCGCCAGCTCGCCGGCGATCCGCAGCGAGGACGGCATCGGCTCGATCCGCGACGCGTTGGCCGGCATCGCCGAGATGCAGGGCGTGCGCAAGGCGACCTACATCAAGGGCACCCGCGCGCTGGTGAAGGGCGACATCAAGGACGGCAAGGACCCGTTCCTGCGCACCGTCCGCGTGGTCGCCAAGTCGAGCCATCGGTTCAGCCGCCGGCTCGACATCGGCAGCTTCAAGAAGGGCGTCCTGCAGGGGCCGTTCGGGGTGATCTGCATCTGCTGCTACGGTGAGGTGCTGGCCGGCGTGCAGTGCGACGCCACCGCGCCGGTCGACCGCATCCTCGCGGAGCTGCAGGAGCTGGTGGCGAGTTCGCTGTACGCGATGGGGGTGTCGTAGTGAGTGCGATCCAGGACAGTCTGAACGAGCTGCGCCGCGCTCCCGGCGTCAAGGCGTGCCTGCTGGTGACCTTCGACGGCCTGGTGGTCGCCGAGTCGGTCGGCAACAAGTTCCGCGACGACATCATCGCCGGCCTGGCGTCGTACCTGGTGATGACCACCAACAAGGCGCTCGGCGACGGCGGTCTGCCGGCGTTCGACACCTTCACGGTGCACGCCGCCCACGGCAAGGCGGTGCTGATCGACGTGGCCGGCTCGATCCTGGCGGTGCTGCTCGACCAGTTCGCCGACCTCGAGGCCAGCCGGTCCGAGATCCAGGGCACCGCCCAGCGCCTGCGGCGCAGCGCCAAGCTGGGCAGCTGAGCCGCGTGCCGGCAGCAGGGTCGCCGCCCCGGACCGCCCGGGGGCGCGCCAGGGCGTGCCTGCGCCGCGCCTCCGGCCCCGCCGGCGCGTCCGCCGCGCCGACACCTTTTGCTCAAGAGACCCGCGGCAGGTTGTCGATGAGGTCGCGAACGATCCGAGCGTGCGTCTCCGTGCTGGAGTGCGTGGCAACGGATCGACGCAGCCTGCCGGGAGTGACCTGATCCATGGTCCAGATCAACTTCGCACTGAAGGAAGTCAACTGCAAGATCGTGTTCTACGGTCCGGGCATGAGTGGCAAGACCACCAACCTCGAGATCGTCCACCAGAAGGCCCCCGAGGAGAACAAGGGCGAGCTGACCTCGATCTCGACGGACGGCGACCGCACGCTCTTCTTCGACTTCATGCCTCTCGACCTCGGCAACGTGGCGGGCATGCGGACGAAGTTCCAGCTCTACACGGTGCCCGGTCAGGTCTACTACAACTCGACGCGCAAACTGGTGCTGCAGGGTGTGGACGGCGTGATCTTCGTGGCCGACTCGGATCCGGAGAAGATGCCGGAGAACATCGAGTCGTACCAGAACCTGATCGAGAACCTGACCGAGTACGGCAAGGACGTGCGCGAGCTGCCGCACGTCATCCAGTACAACAAGCGCGACCTGCCGGGCGCGATGTCGGTCGACGAGATGGACCGCCAGCTGAACAAGTTCGGCGTGCCGACCTTCGAGGCCGTCGCGTACACGGGCGAGGGCGTGTTCCCGACCCTGAAGACGCTGGCCGGCATGGTGCTCGAGAGCATCGACCGGATGGACAACCGCGGCGGCAAGCGCCAGGCGCCCGCCGCGGCCGCCGCCGCCGAGTCCAAGGCCAAGTCGCCCGCTCGCGCGGCTGCGCCGCGTCCGCAGGGCAAGCGCCCGGCCGCGCCGCAGAAGGGGCCGCAAGCGGCGCGGCAGGGGGGCACAGCTGTCGCGGCTCGACCCGCTGCTGGTCGCGGTGCGCCGCGGCCGCGTCCGGCGCAGGCCGCGCGGACCGCGCCGCCCGCCGCCGCTGCCGCTGCCGCGGCGCAGCAGAACCGCCGCGGTCGCGCCCCGGCGCCGGCCGCTCCGCGCACCGCCCAGAAGAAGGGCGGCATCGGCATGATCGTCACCCTGTCGGTCGTGATGGTCGCGGCCGCCGCCGGGGTGGTCTGGTTCTTCATGGGCAACAACCTGTCCTGAGAGGGCGCAGCATGACCACTCCCAAGAAGATGACGCGCAACGAACGGCTGCGTCACGACCGGCTGACGTTCTACAAGGACGACATCGAGGCGATCGACAAGCTGCTGGCGGAGTTCCTGCGGCTGTCGGGCGCCAAGTGCGCGCTGCTGATCGACAAGGAGGGCCACCTCGTCACCAAGCGCGGCGAGCAGCGGACCATCGACATCGACACGATCTCGGCGCTGGTCGCCGGTTCGTTCGCGGCCACCAAGGAGATGGCGCGACTGCTCGGTGAGGAGGAGTTCACGGCGATGTACCACCAGGGCGAGCGCGACAACATCCAGCTCAGCCTGGTGGGGGACCGCACGCTGCTGACGATCCTGTTCGACGACCGGACGACGGTCGGCATGGTGCGGCTCTACGCCAACGAGACCGCCAAGAAGCTGGCCGACATCTACAAGGCGTCGCAGGAGCGCAACGTCGACGACCCCGGGCTCGGCGAGGAGTACGGCAAGGACGCGAAGAAGTCGCTCGACAAGCTGTTCGACTGACAGATCGTCCGAACGCGCGGCGTCATGCCGCGCCACGCGCGCGGCCGTCGCTCCCGTGGGGAGTGACGGCCGCGTTCGCGTACCGCGACGCATCGACCTGTCGGTGCGGCGGCGCTCGCCGCGCGTCCAGTTCGCGCGCGTGGTCGACGTGGAGTCGTGCGCCGACGCCTTCGCGTGGAGACTGGTGGAGAACGGTGGAGAACCTCGACGCGCGCGCACGCCGCATGTGGTCGTTCCGCGCAGCTCGTCGAGCTCCGTCGGAGAAAAAACGGGCCCTTCCGCAAGAAAAACCCAAGTCCTCGGAGGTCGCGTCGCAGGCGATCAATGTTCGAGATTCAAAGCCTGGTTAGGCTGCAGCGTAGTGATTCGCATTACGCGTGCGCGCCGTTGCGCGGCGGTATCTGCCGATGGCTGCGGACTTTCCGGTGAATCCGTCGAAGGCGCGCGCCGATGTAGTCCTGAGATCAGGCGCGGGTCTGCTTCGCCGTGTTGCTTCCCCCTTGATCCACCAACCAACCCTAGCAAAGGACAGAGAGAATGGCTGCCAAGAAGAAGGCTAAGAAGGCTGGCAAGAAGAAGGCCACCAAGAAGGCGACCAAGAAGGCGACCAAGAAGGCCGGCAAGAAGAAGGCCAAGCGCTGAGCCGCCTCCAGGGTCCGTCAGGACCCTGAACCGGATTTTGGAGCGAGGACCGGCATGTCCGGTCCTCGCTCTTTTCGTTCCTCGGGTGCGCGTTCCGGGGAATCGCCCGACGCGCTGCGCGCCGGGTTCGCGCCGACGAGGAGCAGCCTCGAACTGGCCGCCAACAGCAGCAGCGGCGCCACCTCGACCATCAGGCGGGGCAGCGTGGTGCGGACGTGCCAACGCACGTCGGCCGAGGACGCGGTGTAGACCAGCAGCGCGCCGGCGAGCAGGACGAGGGCGCTGCGGACGGGCAGGTGTGGCGGGCCGCGGCGCGGGATCAGCACCGCGAGGCTGCCCACGACGACCCAGCCGATCCAGCAGACCGGCATCGCGAACGCGTCCTCGAGCGGCATGCGCAGCGAGCCGGGTGCCACCAGCATCCGCAGGATGCTCTCGACCACCGCGGCGGCGCGCAGCAGCAGCAGGTCCGGGTCGGCCAGCAACAGGCCGAGCGTGTCGAACCGGCTCTGCGGCACCTGGCCGCGCCACAGCGCGAACGGCAGCAGCGCGAGGGCGGCGGCGCCGCCCGCCGCGAGCGCCGGGCGGCGGCGGTGCCGGTGCAGCAGATCCGCGGCGAACGTCGCGACCACCACGAGCAGCACCAGGCTGCCTTCCTCCTTGATCGAGGCGGCGCCGGCGCCGGCGGTGATGGCGACCACGTGGCCCAGTCGGTGCCGGCGCCGCAGGTGCAGGCCGAGCCCGGACAGCAGCACCGCGGCGGCGACGCCGGGCTCGCCGAGCCCCGCGTTCGCGTTCTGGGCGACGCCCGGGAGCAGCAGCCAGCCCAGGCCCAGGAGCAGCGCCGCGCCCGGCCGATCCCGGGAGCGCACGAAGTCGGCCATCACCAGGGCGGTCAGCCACACCAGCAGCAGCGGGGTCGCGCGGGCGACCTCGGCCGGTGGCGTGCCCCACGGCCAGGCGACGTTGGCGAGCCAGGCCATGCCGCGCGGGTAGAACGGCAGCAGGTGCAAGCCCTCGTCCACCGGCACCTGCGGCCGCGAGCCGGCGGCGATCTCCGCGACCTTCGGCCACCAGACCAGCGCAGCGTCGCTGCTCAGCGGCGGCATCGTGGTCGCCAGCGCGATCGGGGCCTGTAGCGCCAGGGCGAACACGCACGCCGTTCCCAGCGCCCGTGGGTCCAGGGGGTGCGGCCGGCGAGCGCGCAGCCAGCGCACATGGCCCGCCGCCGCCGCGCCATAGGTGCCGGCGAGCAGCAGCGCGCGGGGTAGCCCGATCTGGAACAGGTTGGGCAGCAGCGCCGCGAGCGCCAGCGCGCCCAGCAGTGCCGTCGTCGGCGGGCCCAGCCGCGGCGCTCCGTTGCCGCCGGCGTCGCGCACCAGCTGACCGATGCCGACGGCCGTGGCCGCCAGCAGGGTCCATGCCAGCAGCGCGGTCATCGCGACCGGTCCGCCCGCATCAGCACGCCGACCGCGCTGCGAGCCAGCTCCTGCCCCGACCGGCGCGGCTCCGGCGCGGCGGGCACCGCGCCGAGCGTGCCCTGGACCCGCTGGGCGTTCCGGGCCCGGGTCTCTGCATCGACGAGCATGTGCAGCACCAGGCTCGGATCGGCGGACTGCGGCGGAGCGTCGGTGACGCGGACCGCCGGCAGCAGGTGCGCCAGCTGGGCGGCGAGGAACTCCCGCCCGTTCGGTCGATCCGTGCCCATGGCGATCCACAGCGGCTCGCCGGGCCGCCGCGCGTGGGCGATGGCTTCGAGCAGCACCCGCACGCCCGGCCCGTAGTGGCGTTCGAGCAGCGCGGCGCGATCGTCCGCCACCGCCCGGCAGAACAACGGCGGCGGCGCGTCCCCGGCCTCGACCGACGAGGTCCGCGCCAGCGGTGCCCGGGTCAGCAGGCCGAGGACCACGACGCCGGCGAGCGCCGCCCTCCATGCGTTCGGGGGCGGCACCCATCGCAGCCGGAACAGCATCGCCAGCACCGGCAAGGCCAGCAGCAGCGCGACCAGCGCACCCGCGCGGCGCGACAGGAGCCACCCCGCCGTGCAGGGCCGGATTCGCACCGCATCGTGGCGCTCGAGCACCAGCCCCGGGCTCAGGGCCGAGACGAAGGAGCCGTCGGCGCGCGTGCCGGTCACCAGCGCTTGCAGCACGGCCGGCGTCCGGATCGACGCGACCGTCGCCGCCGGGATCACGAACGCGGCGCGGCCGTCCATCATCGGGCCACCGCCCTGGACCCCGGCACCGCGCGCGCGATCCGCGGGCCGAACGACGGGATCGCAGCGCAGGCCGACGAAGCCGGCGAACAGCGCCTGCTCGCCCGACCAGGGTCGGTTCAGCACCAGCGTGGCCTGCTGGTAGTCGGCGCCACGCACTACGACCTCCAGCCCGGCGGACGTCGGCTCGGCCTGCAAGGTCGGCGGTGGGGTCGCCGGCGGCGCGCAGCCGGGCAGCAGCATGGACAGCAACGCGCCGAGGTCGCCGCGACGGCGGCGGCGCGTCGCTGCCTGGAGCCCTGACGCGATCGCCGGGCGCGCATGGGTGGGCATCGACGACTCTCCTTTCCTGCAGGATCCGGGCCGAGGCGCGGGGGGCGCGCGGCCTCATCCTAGCGGGTGGCGCGCCAGCGTGCGCGCAGCGGGCGGGGCGCCGCGCGCCAGTCCTCGGCCGGGCGGGCGCGCGGCCGGATCGGCGCGCCGAGGGCACGGGGGCCGCCGGCGAAGGGTGGGGGCGTCAGTGCAGCCGCATGCCCGGCTTCGCGCCCTGGTCCGGCGACAGCAGGAACGCCTCGCCGTCGCCGCCGGCGGCGACGACCATGCCCTCGCTGAGCCCGAACTTCATCTGCCGCGGCTGCAGGTTGGCGGCCATGACCACCAGCCGCCCGACCAGCTGCTCGGGCTGGTAGTGGGCCTTGATGCCGGCGAACACCTGACGCGTCGTGCCGCCGCCGAGGCTGAGCGTCAGCTTCAGCAGCTTCTTGGCCTCGGGGACGGCCTCGGCCTGGACGATCCGCGCCACGCGCAGGTCGACCTTGGTGAAGTCGTCGATCGTCATCGTCGGTGCCAGCGGCTCGCGTTCGAGCGGGCCGCCGTCGTCGTCGGCGCCAAGCTGGATGGCGCTGGAGGGGACGGCCGGGGCGTCGGCCGCGGCCTCGGCCTTGGCGGCGGTGAACATCGCGTCGAGCTTGTCGGGTTCCATGCGGGTCATCATGTGCTGGAAGCGGGCGACGGGCACGCCGACCAGCGGGGTCGCGGTCTCGCGCCAGTGTCCGATCGGGCCGCCGACCAGTTCGCCGGCCTTGTGCGCGAGGTCGGGCAGCACCGGCGCCAGGTAGACGCAGATCTGCCGGAACAGGTTGAGCACCACCGTGCAGACGTCCTGCAGCTCTTTGGCCTTCGCAGGGTCCTTCTTGAGCGTCCAGGGCGCCTTGCCCTCGACGTACTCGTTGGCGGCGTCGGCGAGCGTCATGCACAGCCGGGTTGCCTCGCGGTAGTCGCAGGCCTCGTAGGCGGCGGCGATGCGGTCGCCGAGCTCGGCGCCGCGCCGGAACAGGCCGCCGTCGTCGGGGTAGGCCGGCGACAGTCCGGTCGACTCGACGAACTTCGCGGCGCGGCTGGCCAGGTTGACGACACGGCCGACCAGGTCGCTGTTGACCTTGCCGACGAACTCGTCCGGCACGATGTCGAGGTCGTCGATGCCGGGGCCGAGCTTGCTGGCGTAGTAGTAGCGCAGCCAGCTCGGATCGAGGTGCTGCAGGTAGGTCGCCGCCGTCACGAACGTGCCGCGCGACTTCGACATCTTCTCGCCGCCGACCTTCAGGAAGCCGTGGATGTGCACGCGGCGCGGCAGCTGGAAGCCGCCCGTGTGCAGCATCGCCGGCCAGAACAGCGTGTGGAAGTAGGTGATGTCCTTGCCGAGGAAGTGGACGATCTCGCAGTCGGGGTTGCGCCACCAGTCGTCGAGCGACGCGCCGTTCGCCGCGCACCACTCGGCCGTCGCCGCGACGTAGCCCACCGGCGCGTCGAACCACACGTACCAGAACTGCCCCTTCGCGTCGGGGATCTCGAAGCCGAAGTACGGCGCCGGCCGCGACACGTCCCAGTCCTGCAGGGGCTTGTCGAGGAAGTGGCCCTTCAGGTAGTTGGCGACCTCGGGCTGCAGCGCGCCGCTCCGCTGGGTCCACTCGGTGAGCATCGGCTGCAGCGGTTCGAGCCGCACGAACAGCTGCTTGCTGGGCCGCAGCTCCGGCACCGCGCCGCTGTGCACGCTGCGGGGGTCGATCAGCTCGGTCGCCGGGTAGGTCGAGCCGCACTTCTCGCAGCTGTCGCCGTACTGGTCGGGCGACTTGCAGCGCGGGCAGGTGCCCTTGACGAAGCGGTCGGCCAGGAACGTGCCCTGCTGCGGGTCGTACAGTCGCTGCACCTCGCGTTCGACGACCAGCTCGCGCTGCCGCAGCTGCCGCCAGATGTGACTGCAGACCTCGAGGTTGGCGGGGCTGTTGGTCGAGCCGTAGTGGTCGAACGACACCCCGAACGCGGCGAAGTCGCGCTGGTGCTCCCGGCTGCTGGCGGCGATCAGGTCCTCGGGCGTGCGGCCCTCCTTCTGCGCCCGGATCATGATCGCCGTGCCGTGCGTGTCGTCGGCGCACAGGTAGAGGCAGCGGTGGCCGCGGAGGCGCTGGAACCGCACGAAGATGTCGGTCTGCAGGTACTCCACCATGTGCCCGAGGTGGATCGGGCCGTTGGCGTACGGCAGGGCGCTGGTGACCAGGATCTGGCGCTGCGTGGGCTGGCCGCTCATGGGGGGCGACCAGGGTAGGTCCTGCCCGGTCCGGAAGCGAGGCGCGGGTGGCCCGCGCCCGGACGTCAAACCTTGTCGAACCGGAAGTACAGCACCGACGCGCCGACCGCCGCCGCCGGCGCCAGCACCACGAAGTTGGCGATCGGCACCAGCAACAGCAGCTGCAGGGCCATGCCGTAGCCCAGGACGAGCGGCCAGTTGCGGCGCAGGTCGGCGAGGTGCTCGCGGTGCGAGCGGCCGCGGCGCTCGGCCGGCAGCTCGGTCCACAGCCCGCCGGCCACCGCCGCGGTCGCGACGAACACCAGAGGCAGCCCGACGTACGGCACCAGGGCCAGCAGCCACGCCGCCGGCAGCAGCAGCAGCTGGAACGTGACGACCCGCGCGCGGCGCTGCAGCCGTTCGGTCAGCGCGCCCGGCACCGACGGCGCCGCGGCCTGCATGCCCGGGCCGCCGATCGCCACCTCCGCGGTCGCCGCCAGCGGTTCGACCAGCGCGCCCGTCACCGCCTCGAGCCACACCGGCCACAGCGTCCACGCGGTCGCCAGCAGCAGGCGGGCCGGGCCTGCGGTCGTGTTCGCCGCGCGCCAGCCGTCGAGCAGCGGCCACTCGGCGGCGAACAGGTCCGCGACCGGCGCCCACAGCATGCCGAGGCCCACGGCGAGGACGATCACGCCGACGGCGTTGCCCGCGATCGGCACGCCGATGCGGCCGACGAACGCGCGGTGGTGCAGCACCTGCAGGCCGGCGAGCGTCAGCGTCTTGAAGCCGCGCAGCAGGTCGGCTGGCCACAGGCCGCGCCCTGCCGGCAGCGTCTGTGGCGTGTCGGCGAGTGCGCGCGCTTCGCCGCCGCAGCGCGGGCAGGCGCCGGCGTCGGTGGTGGCGACGTGGCCGCAGCACGGGCAACGCCGGCGCGGCGGATCTGCGGTGGTGCGGTCGATGGCTTTGCGCGTCGGGTCGAGGTGGGCCGCATCATCGTCGCGCGGGTCGGGGTGGCAAGGCGCGTTCCGGTCGCCCGTCGCCGTTGGCAACGGGATCTCCACCGCGGTCGGCGTCGGGCCGCGGCGTCGGGCCGCGGCGTCGGGCGGGGTGCCGGCCGCGACTCGCAGCGATCGGCCCGGTCGGCCCCGGTGCCGCCCGGTCGGGGCGGCGCTTCCTTCCCCCGGGCCCCGGCCCTATCGTGCTCGCCCCGCGAAACCCCGCGGCCGCAAGCCCATGACCGACCAGTACAAGGCCCTCGACTTCTACAACGTCGACGAACTCTACAACGACGAAGAGCGCATGATCCGCGACACCATCCGCGAGTGGGTGTCGGATCGGTTCATGCCGGTGATCGAGGAGCACAACCGCGCCGCGACGTTCCCGACGCACCTGATCCCCGAGCTCGGCGAGATGGGCGTGCTCGGCGCGAGCCTCACCGGCTACGGCTGCGCGGGTCTGTCGCCGACGGCGTACGGGCTGATCCTGCAGGAGCTCGAGCGCGGCGACTCGGGCCTGCGCTCGTTCGTGTCGGTGCAGGGCTCGCTGTGCATGTATCCGATCCACGCCTACGGGTCGGAGGAGCACAGGCAGAAGTACCTGCCGGGCATGGCCAAGGGCGAGCTGATCGGCGCGTTCGGGCTGACCGAGCCGGACTTCGGCAGCAACCCCGGCGGGATGCTGACCAAGGCGGTCGCCGACGGCGACCACTACGTGCTCAACGGCAACAAGTACTGGATCACCAACGGCAGCATGGCCGACGTGTCGGTGGTCTGGGGCAAGCTCGACGGCGAGATCCGCGGCTTCCTGGTCGACAAGGGCACCAAGGGCTTCACCGCCAAGCAGATCAAGAACAAGTTCTCGCTGCGCGCCTCGGACACCAGCGAGCTGATCCTCGAGGACTGCCGGATCCCGAAGAGCAACATGCTGCCGGGCATCCAGGGGCTGAAGGGACCGCTGAACTGCCTGACGCAGGCGCGCTACGGCATCGCCTTCGGCGCGGTCGGCGCGGCGCAGGCGGTGTTCGACGAGGCCTGCCGCTACAGCCAGATCCGCGTGCAGTTCGACAAGCCGATCGCGCGGTTCCAGCTGGTGCAGAACAAGCTGGTGTGGATGGCCGCCGAGATCACCAAGGCGCAGCTGATGTGCTGGAAGCTCGGCCGCATGAAGGAGGCCGGCACCATGCAGCACTTCCACGTGTCGATGGCCAAGCGCAACAGCTGCTGGATGGCGCTCGAGTGCTGCCGGCTCGCGCGCGACGTGCTCGGCGCCAACGGCATCACCGACGAGTACCAGACCATGCGCCACATGTGCAACCTGGAGTCGGTGATCACCTACGAGGGCACGCACGACATCCACGGCCTGATCATCGGCCGGCAGCTGACGGGGCAGGACGCGATTCTGTAGCCCGCGCGGCGTCGACCGGGACTCCTCGGGCCTTCGCGGCCGCGAGCCGGCCCGACGGGCTTTGCGCGATCTGGCGGCATGCGCTAGCTTGAACCGATCTCCGCACGGAAGGGCGGGGAAGGACACGGGAGAACCGCAGGTAGCGCCATGGTCGACCACTCGAGCCCCGGCTCTTCTCGCCTTCTCGGCCCCTGCTGCCGCTCGCTGGCGACAGCCGTGCTGCTGCTCGGCACCACCGCCGCCCAGGAGCCGTCGGCCTGGCAGTCGATCTCACCGCCCGGTGGCGTTCAGGTCGGCTACGTCGGGCCCAGGGACTACGGCAACGACGCCAAGCTCGTGGTCTACCGCGACGGCACCTACCTGCGCGTGTTCTCGGCGGTGACCGGCCGTTGGCACGCGTTCACCCCGAGCTTCGGCACGACGGTGATCCACAGCGACGACCTGCTGCTGACGCCCGAGAGTGACCGATGGACTGCGTTCTCCGCGTGGACCGGCCGATTCGCCTCGTTGCCGGTCGACTTCGCCACCGTGCAGATGAACTTCGACGAGTCGGTCGCCTACGTTCGCGACGGCGGCACCGTGCACGCGTTCTCGGCGTTCACCGGCGATTGGCATCCGCACCAGATCCCGGTCGGTTGGGGCGGGGCGCTGGCCCAGCGCACGATGGTGTTCGTCGACGGCGTCGGCGACTGCGACGGCGCGGCGGCGTTCGACGCCTACACCGGCACGTGGCACGACCTGCCGGGGCGCGCGGAACCGCTCGAGGGCGGCGGGCTCAGCGGCGGCAGCGCGCTGCTGCGGTTCGCGTCGGCGCAGTACGGCTTCTCGAGCCAGCGTTCGGCGTGGATCCAACTGCAGGCCACGGCCGGCCCCGGCGGGTTCTCGGGATGGACCAGCCAACCCGGCAGCGATCTGGTCGCGGTGCGTAGCACGGTATTCTCCGGCATCACCGGCACGGCCCTGAACCACCCGTCGTCGACGGCGGCGGGCATCCGGACCGAGGGTCTCGTCGGCAGTTCGTCGGTCACCGGCTCGCCGACGTTCGTCTGCGGCCCGCGCGACATGACCTGGGTGCAGGCGCCGCCAGGCATCGTGCGGGGCTACGGCACCTGGGTGACGGCCTCGAGTGGAGGCCAGGTGTACGCGTTCAGTGGCATCACCAATGCGTTCGCGGGCCCGGTGGCGGCGTCGGCGCAGGCCGGCAACACGTTGGTCGTGGCGGCCCTGCCGGCCAGCGGCCTGATTCAGCTGTTCAGTTCGTGCACCGGTCAGTGGTACGCACCGCCGGCGGGCACCGCATCGGTGTCCACCGTCTACGACGCGGCGATCGGCTCGACTTCGGTGCTGCTGCGGACCGCTACGGGCGCGGTCGGCTTCTCGGCTCGCACCGGCGCGTTCGTGCCGCTGACCACCGGCGCCGCACTGCTGCAGAGCGGCGGCGGCGCCGTCACTGCCGCGATCGAAGGCAACCTGATCCATGTGTTCGACGCGCAGAAGGACCGCTGGCTGCAGGCGGCGCTGACGATGGGGGCCAACGACGCGCCGCGCTTCGCCTGGGCGCCGAACGGCACCACTGCGGTGTTCCGCGGTGCCGAGGGTGTGATTGGTTTCGCGGCGCGCAGCGGTCACCTCGAACTGCTGCCGCTGGCGGAGCCGGTACTGGACCGCGACGCCGGCGGGCACCACGCATGGGCGAAGACGGCGACGCAGCTGCACGCGTTCGCCGGTTTCCCGGCAATCGCGCCGTGGTTCGGCCTGCCGGAGACCTGGGCGGGCTGCGGCGTCGGCACGACCATGCGGATGCAGGTGCGGCTGCCGCAGGGCGACGCCGCGCTCGTGGGCATCGGGCCGCATCTGCCAGCCCCGGTCGCGCTGCCGTTCGGCGATCTGTGGATCGACCCCGCGTTCTCGGAGATCCGGTTCGCGCTGCCGGACCCGGGCGAGGACCGCGCCGTGCTGGCGCTGCCGATCCCGAACCTACCGTTGTTCCACGGCACCGAGTGGTTCATGCAGGCATTGATCGCCCCCGCGGGCGGCGCCGTCTACCTCACTGATCCGACGACCATCCGCGTGCTCTGAACCGGCGCAGTCGTCGTGCGGTCAGGGCTCCGCCAGCCGCCCGCGCAGCCAGCCGTGGAAGTGCCGCACCGCGTCCTCGTGGCCGGGCGCGTAGCGGCCGCCGCGCCAGAACCGGCTGCGCGTGCCGCGCTGCACCGCGGTGACCTCGGCCTGGTCCTCGCGTTCGACGCGCTCGAGGTCGGCGCCGGCACCCTGCTGACGCAGCTCCGGGCGCGCGACGAACACGCGGTAGCGGACGCGCGTGCGCGCGGCACCGAGCGGCTCGATCAGGTTGATCGACAGGCCCCACGGATAGACGTTCAGCAGCGTGTTGGGGAACAGCTGGATCCACAGCGCGGCGATGCCCTGGCCGTGCAGCGGGTGGTCCGCCGGCAGCTCGAGCACGGGTTCGCCGGGGGCGGCGCGGCCGATCTGCACGCTGCCGTGCGGGTGGCACTCGATGCCGTAGTCGCTCCAGTCGAGCGCCGGCACGAGGCCCTGGTGCACGTAGGGGATGTGCAGGCCTTCGAGGTAGTTGTCGAGGTAGAACACCCAGTGCGCCGGCACCTCGTAGTCGCGGGTCTCGGTCGGCTCCGCCGGCAGCGCCTCGACCAGCGGACCGGCGAACCGTTCGGCCAGCTCGATCCACTCGGCGAACGGCACCGCTGGCGCGACCGAGCCGAAGCGGAAGCCGCGCCACTCGGCGTCGGGCACCGTCAGCAGGTGGTCGAACATGCGCGGGAACCCCGCCGCCTCGAACCCGGGCGCCTTGATCGCGCGGCCGCACAGGTCGAACGTCCGGCCGTGGTACGGGCAGCGCACGTTGCGGCAGTCGGCCGGTTGCTCGACCAGCTGGCGGCCCCGGTGCGTGCAGACGTTGGCGAACAGCCGCACCGTCCGCTGCGGGTCCGACAGCCACAGCAGCGGCTCGTCGAGGCAGCCTTCGAGCAGGGTCCACGGCTCGGCGCGGCCCGGGGGCAGCGGCGTCGCGGCCCGCGGCAGCGGCGCCAGGTGCCAGGCGCGCACGAACACCGCCTCGATCTCGGCGGGGTCGGCCAGGGCGTGGAGCAGGGTGCGGTCGGGGGTGCGTTCGTGCATGGAGCGCCGGTGGAATTCTCGACCCCATCCGGAACGTGCGATCATCGAGGGTCGTGACCGAGACGCGCAACCTCACTCCGCCGGCGTCGCCCGGGCGGGCGGCCCCACCCGTCCCCGGCGCGACCCTCCCGGCGCTCACCGCCGACCTGGTGCGGGCGCACCAGCTGGCGCTGTGGCGCTACCTGCGCGTGCTCGGGTGCGGCGCGGCGGAAGCCGAGGATCTGGTGCAGGAGGCGTTCGTGCTGCTGCTGCAGGCAGAGCTGCACGACGCCAGCCCGCCGGGGGTCCGGGCGTGGCTGCGCGCCACGGTGCGCAACCTGTTCCTGGCCGCGTGCCGCCGCGCCGGCCGCGCGCCGCGGCTCGACCCCGACGTCGACGCGGCGATCGCGGACTGCGAACGCCGTGACGACGGCGACGGCTATCGCGCGGCGCTGCGCCGCTGCCTGGACACGCTGACCGCGGACGAGCGGCAGCTGCTGGAGCGCCGCTATCGCGACGGCGCGCAGCGCGCCGCGCTGGCGGCGACCGCCGACGTCGGCGTCGAGGGACTCAAGAGCCGGTTGCGCCGCATCAAGATCCGACTGCGACACTGCATCACGAGGAGACTGGACGATGGACCGCATGCCGAACGAAGCTGAACTGGCCGTGCTCGATGCGGCGCTCGAAGAGGAGTTCGGCGCCGTCCAGGCGCCCGACCTGTGGCCGCGGCTGCAGGCGGCGACGGCCGGCGTGGCCGCGCCGGCTGCGGTGCCGCGCGCGCGCGGTCGGCACGGCCGCCTGGCGGCGGCGGCGATCCTGCTGCTGGGCGTCGCTCTGGTGGTGGGGGTGCTGTGGAGCCGGGCCGCTGGCGAACGCGACGAGCGCGCGACCGCGATCGACCCGACCGTGGGCTTGGGCACCGATCCCGACGGGCCGCGATCGCTGGCCGAGCTTCGCGAGTGGCTCGACGTGCGCGGTCTGCGCGGCGGGTCGGTGCGCGCGCTGGTGGCGCCGGTCCCCGGCGGGTTGCTCGACGGGCGCTCCGATCCGGGCAGCGTTCGCCTGCACACCGTCGGGATGGATCCCGCCGCCGTGCCCGTGGTG
>JBFWWV010000017.1:0-102313 GCA_050245995.1 Planctomycetota bacterium
TGCATGCCTCATCCACGCCGCCAACGTTCGTTCTGAGCCAGGATCAAACCCTTCACTTGGAAGAATGTTCAGTCCAGTGTCTACCCGCCCACCGCTCGCGCGATGAACAGGTGGCTGTGCCGGCCACTGCTTCCGCCGTGCCGACTCTCGATTCGCTCACACGCTCGACTTCGAGGCCACCCTGAATGCCAAAGATCGCCGCTCGCGCACCGTTGCCGGCCTGAGCGGGGCGAGGAAAGGTAGCGATCGACCCGGGCCCGTCAAGAGCGCTGACGAAAAAGAGCCGCGCGCCCGGGCGCGCCTGAAGCCGTTCCCCCACAACCGCTTGGGGGGCGCCACACCTCAGTCCGCCAACGCCCGCACGCGCGCCGCGCGGTCCGGCTGCAGGCGCTCCATCGCCGCGAACCGCGGCCCGCTCGCCGCCTTCCTGAGCTCGACGGTGTCGATGGTGGCCCCCTCGATCGTGTGGGCCCGCAGCCGGAGGGTCGGGCCGGCGACGTCCACGCTGCACCAGTGGTACTGCGACTGGAGCACCTGGGCGCGCCGGTCCGGCCGCACCTCGTAGAGGCTCTTGCCGCCGGCGCCGCTGACCACCTGGATCAGCTCGCCCGGCACCCCGAACCGCTGGTAGGTGTGGTCGTGCCCGGCCAGGTACAGGTCCACCCCGTACTCCCGCAGCAGCGGCAGCACCTCGAGCATCAGGTCGGCGCGGTCGCGCTGCCGCGACGCGCTCTGGATCGGGTAGTGCGAGGCGACGACCAGCCACGGCTCGGCGCACCGCTCGAGCTCCCGCCGCAGGAACCGCGCCGCCGGGTGCGCGGCGTCGACGGGCCCCTGCAGGTCGAGCACCACCACGCGCAGGGCCCCGCGCGCGAACGAGTAGCAGCGCTCGTCCCCGGTGACGGTCCCGCGCGGCAGCTCGAAGTTGGCGAGCAGCTGGCGCCCCGCGTCGTTCATCACGTCGTGGTTGCCGAGCGCCAGGTAGAACGGCGCCGTGCGCAGCGCCGCCGCGAACGGGCGGAAGAACCCCGGTCCGTAGTGGGCCTGAAGGCCCCACGGGTAGACGACGTCGCCGACGTGCAGCACGAAGTCCGGGGACGCAGCCGCGATCCGCGCGCCGATCGCGCTGACCGTTCCCTGCGCCGGCAGCCAGTCGCGGGCGGCCGGCAGCCAGAACAGCGCCGACCGCTGCAGCCAGACCCACCCCGGCAGCCCACCGGAGTCGCCGACGACGGCGAACCGCACCGCCGCCTGATCGTCGGCCGGCGCCGTCCGGAACGACCCGGCGTCCACCATCGCGTCGCCTTCCGCCGTGCGCACCTCGTAGCGGTACAGTTCGCCGGGCGCGAGCCCGTCGAACTCGAAGCGGTGCCGTCGCTGCGCGTCGTCCTCGACCAGGCTGCGCAACCGCCGGTCGCCTTCGGCCGGGAGCAGGTGCGCGGCCAGGCGCTCGGGCGAACGGCCGATCAACGCGACCACGCCACGGTCGCGGTCCACGCCCTGGACGAAGGCCCCCGAGTGGAGCGGCGGATCGTCGAACAGCGGCAGCCAGAGGCAGCAGAACAGCAGGAACCACACCCCCCCGCGCAGCAGGCGGCGCGTGTTCACGGCGCCCGCCGCTCGCCGTGCCGACAGACCACCGTCGTGTAGATGCCGCCGCGCACCTTGAACTCGGCCGCGACCTCGAGGAAGCGCGGCTGCAGCAGGCGGACCAGGTCGTCGCACAGCCGGTTGGTGACCGCTTCGTGGAACGCGCCAACGTCCCGGTAGCTCCAGAGGTAGAGCTTGAACGACTTCAGCTCGACGCAGACGCGGTCGGGCACGTATGCGATCCGGATGGTCGCGAAGTCCGGCTGCCCGGTCTTCGGGCACAGGCAGGTGAACTCCGGGCACTCGAAGCGCACCTCGTAGTCGCGCTCCGGTGTCGGGTTCGGGAAGGTCTCGAGGACCGCGGGATCGTTGGGAGGGGGCCCGGCCATCGTCCGGTCATCCTAAGTCGACCGGCCGCGGAGCCAACTCGGCTTCGCCACCTCTGCACCGTCGGCGCTGCAGAACGACATGCACACGGGCCCTTGTTCGTGGTGACAGCGGCGCTGCCGGCACGGCGCACACGGCGGCGGATCCGCGCGCCGCAGCACCCGGGCGGCCGGCGGCGCGGTGCGCTCCGGGTCCTGCGGACCGAACAGCACGGTGACCGGCGCGCCCGCCGCCGCCAGCACGTGCACCGGTCCCTGGTCCGGCCCCACGGCGTCGCCGCCGCTCGCCGACACCAGGGCGCCGAGCGCGACCAGCTCGCGCACGGAACCCGCGAGCTGACGCAACGCGGGGACGCCTGCCGGCAGGGTGACGCCCGCTTCCTGCGGGCCGAGCAGCGCGAGCACCGGGCGATCGCGCGGCGCCAGCTCCATCGCCAGGCCGCCCCGCCGCTGGCTGCGCGGATCGCGCTCGCGTCCGACCGCCACGACGCGGAACGGCCGCTCCGGCGCCACGCCGAGGGATCGCACGCGGTCGGCGACGGCGGCCACCTCGGCCGCGGTCGCCACCAGCCGCGGCAGGTGCCACACCGCGTCGGGCGCGACGGCGGCCACGACCGCGTGGGCGACCAGGGCCGGATGCCGCGGCCCGTCGACCTCGACGCAGCGCGTCAGGCCGATGCGGCTCCACGGCTCCTGGCGCCAGCGGGCCGCGGCGCCGACGCGCTCCGGCGCGCCCGACAACCGGGCGAGCAGCGCGCTCTTGGCGTTGCCCTGCAGGTCGAGCGCCAGGTCGCAGCGCAGCGCCCGCAGCGCGCGCGCCGTGCGCCACACCGCGCGCACACCGCCGCGGCGGTCGTGCGCGACCACGCCGGCCAGCCCCAGCTCCAGGAGCAATGGCGCGTTCTCGCGCTGGGTCGCGAAGTGGAGCTGCCAGTCCGGGCGTGCCGCCTGCAGCGCAGCCACGGCGCCGAGCGACTGCACCACGTCGCCCATCGCCGACAGACGGACGAGCAGGACGCGGCTCACCGGCCGGCGCGCTCCTCGATGACGAAGGTCTGCTTCGGCAGGAACAGCCGCGTGCGCACCCGGTAGCCCTCGAGCTCCGGCAGCGGCGGCCAGCGCTCGGCCTCGCGCAGCACCAGCGGCGCGGTCGGCTGCCGCGTGGCCGCCTCGTTGCCGCGCGGCAGCGCGCCGATGCCGAGCACCAGGCCGCCGTGCACGTGACCCCAGGCCTCGTACGACTCGCGGCCGAGCCCGCCGCCGAGGTGCCCCAGCTCCTGCCCGGCGCGGGCGCCGTGCACGGTGCGCGCGCGCGGCCCGTGCTCCCAGCGGTCCCGGAAGTCCGCCAGCACGGTCCACGCCGCCAACGCCGGCAGCCAGAACACCATCGCCACCAGCGCGCGCGGCGTGCGCACCAGCCAGGGCATCAGGCCACACGCGATCGCGAACGCGGCCGTGCGCAGCGGCACCGGCGCCGGCAGGAACGGCAGCGCCACCAGCAGCACCGCACCCGCGAACCCCAGCCCGCGGAGGACGCCGCGCGCGAACCCGCCGAGCCGGTGACACCGCGTCGCGTAGTGCGCCGCCGCCGGCGCCACCGCGAACGTGAACAGCGGCACGTTCGGCAGCAGGTAACGCGTCGGCTTGCCCGGGAACAGCGCCAGCAGGAACACCGCCAGCACCGCGGCGCCGCTGCACATGCGCAGCGTCAGGTCCTCGGGCCCCATGCGCGCGTCGCGCGTCGAGCGGAACTCCCAGAAGCACCAGCACACCAGCGGCAGCTGCACCAGCAGCGCCTTGAGCAGGAACTCCGGCGTGTCGAGCACGTGGTGCCACTGGTACGTGAACAGCCGGCCGACGGTCTCCTCGCTGGCGGTCGCCGACAGGTCGCCGACGTCGGCGCCGAACGCCAGGTACGCGTAGTACGCCACCGGCGGCAGCAGCAACGGCGCCGCGTAGACCAGGAACCCGCGCATGCGCCGGCGCCGGAACCACACCAGCCACGCGCCGGCGGCGAACACGAAGTACGGCGGCCCCTTGGTCAGCAGCGCCAGCGCGCCCAGGGCGCCGCCCCAGAACAACGCGTCGCGGCGCTCGCGCGCGACGCCGAATGCCAGCAGCCACAGCGAACCCGCCGTGAAGCAGGCGAACACCGGGTCGATCTCCGCCGAGGCGAACTGCGACACGGCCATCGGCGCGCAGCACACGCCGAGCGCCGCGACCCAGGCCGCGGCGGCGCCGAACGCCCGCCGGTGCAGTCCGAACGCCAGCACCGACAGCGCCCACAACAGCGCGATCGACGGCAGCCGCATCCGGTACCAGTCCTCGGTGCCGCCGCCGTCGAGCAGCGCCAGCAGCCAGTAGTGCAGCGGCGGCTTCGCCAGCGTGGGCTCGTGGAACAGCGTCGGCACCAGCCAGTCGCCGCCGCGCGCCATCTCCAGCGCGATCTGCACGCGCCGGCCCTCGGTGCCGGTCCAGTCCTGCAGGCCGGCCTGCGGCCAGGTCACGAACAGCGTGACCGCCAGCAGCAGCAGCGCGGGGCGCAGCAGGCTCACAGCTCCTCCCCCACCTCGTGCCGCAGCAGGCGCGCGCGGAGCCAGCGCACCGCGAAGCAGTCGCGCAGGCCGCGCAGCGCGCGGTTGCCAATGCCGTACTTCGCGACGCCGGCAGCACGCTGCCGGTGGTTGACGTCGCGCTCGACCACGCGGCCGCCGAGCCAGCGCACCAGCGTGGCCATGAAGCGGTGCATGCCGTGGAACGCCGGCGCTCGCAGGAACAGGTCGCGCCGGATCACCTTGATGCCGCAGGCGGCGTCGGTGACGCGGTCGCCGGTCACCAGGTTGCGCACGCCGTTGCCGATGCGCGAGCTGGTGCGGCGCACCCAGGTGTCGCGGCGGTTACGCCTGACGCCGACCACCGCGTCGGCGTCCCCGGCCTCGACCACCGCCAGCATCGGCGGCAGATCGCGCGGGTCGTTCTGCATGTCGCCGTCGAGCGTGGCGACGACCGGCGCGCGCGCCTGCTCGACGCCGGCGCGCACCGCCGCGCTCTGGCCGCTGTTGCGCCGCAGGCAGACGATGCGCAGCCAGCGGGCGTCGCGCTCGCGCTTCCACTCGACCATCCGCGCGCGGCTGCCGTCGGTCGAACCGTCGTCGACGAGCAGCGCCTCGAACGGGCCGTGCGGCGCCAGCACCTGGTCGACCTCGTCGAGCAGCGCGCGCACGCTGTCGACCTCGTTGTAGATCGGCACCACCAGCGAGAACCGCAGCCCGGCGCCGCCGCTCACGTGGCCTCCAGCCGCAGCCGGCCGTCGACCGCGAACGAGCGCCGGCCCTTCTCGGCGAGGATCAGCGGGTTGACCTCGACCTCGGCGACCTGCGGGAAGTCCGTCGCCAGGCGCTGCAGCCGCAGCAGCACGTTGCCGGCGGTGGCCACGTCCACGGCCGGGGTGCCGCGGAACGCGGCCAACAGCGGCGCGCCCTTGAGCGCCGCGAACATCTCGGCCGGGTCCTTGCCGTCCAGCGGGCCGATGCGCACGGCGACGTCGCGCAGGACCTCGACCTGCACGCCGCCCATGCCGACGGCGAACAGCGGCCCGTAGCGCGGGTCGCGGGTCATGCCGACCAGCACCTCGCGGTGACCGCGGGCCTGGGTCTGGACCTGCAGCCGCACGTCGCGGAACCGCGACTTGAGCCGCGTCAGCAGGTCGCCGGCCGCGGCGAACACCTCGTCGCCGGTGCGCAGCCCGGTGCGGACGGCGCCGAACTCGCTCTTGTGCAGCAGGTCGGCCGCCTCGGCCTTGAGCACGACCGGCCAGCCGAGTTCGTGCGCCGCGGCGACGGCCTCGCCGGCCGTGCGCACGCGCGCCGACGGCGGGAACGGGATGCCGTAGGCCGCGAGCACCGCCTCGGTCTCGGCGGCGGCGAGCCAGCCGCCCTGGCTGCGCCGGCGCAGCACGCGCGCGGCGGCGGCGCGGTCGACGCGCAGGTGCGGCAGGCGCGCCGGCCGGCGCTGCAGCCAGCCATGCCGGCGCAGCATGGCGCGCAGCGTCACCGCGGCGTCCTCCGGGTAGCGGAACACCGGGATCCCGGCCTCGCCGAGGATGCGCTGCGCCTCGTCGCCGCGCTGCCGCCCCATCACGCAGGCCAGCACCGGCCGACCGCAGCCCTTGGTCTCGTCGACGATCGCCTGCGCGACCGCGGCGGCGTCGATCATCACCGGCGAGACGAACAGCACCACCAGACCGTCGATGTCCCGGTCGGCGACCACCTGCTGCAGCGCGGCGCGGTAACGCGCGGCGTCGGCCGACGCGATCAGGTCGACCGGGTTCTGCACCGACGCCTCGGCCGGCAGGGCCTTGCGCAGGCCCTTCTGCACGGCCGGCGCCAGCGGCTCCACGCGCAGCCCCATGCCCACCAGGGCGTCGGTCGCCAGGATGCCCGGACCGCCGGCGTTGGTGACCACCGCCATGCGCGGCCCCGACGGCAGCGGCTGGTCGAGCAGCGCCTGCGCCAGCGCGAACATGTCGCGGAAGCTGTCGACGCGCAGCACGCCGCACTGCGCCAGCATCGTGTCGACAGCGACGTCGGCGCCGGCGACCGAGCCCGTGTGCGAGCTGGCGGCCGCCGCGCCGGCGTCGCTGCGGCCGGACTTGACCGCGATGATCGGCTTCTTGCGCGCGACGCGACGCGCCACCTCGACGAACTCCTGCGGCTCGCCGACCGTCTCGAGGTACAGCAGGATCACCTTCACCTGGGCATCGTGCTCCCAGTAGGCGAGCAGGTCGGCGGCGGTCACGTCGGCGCGGTTGCCGACCGACGCGAACATCGCGACGCCGAGTCCGGCCTGCGCCGCGTCGGCCAGGATCGCCTCGCCGAGCGCGCCCGACTGCGACACCATCGCCACCGCGCCCGGGCTCGGCAGCGTCGCCGAGAAGCTGGCGTCGAGGCGGTACGCGGCCTCGGTGTTGACGATGCCCATGCAGTTCGGGCCGACGATGCGCATGCCGTGGCGCGCCGCGATCGCGCGCAGCTTGTCCTCGCGCAGCGCACCCTCGCCGCCGATCTCGCGGAACCCGGCGGTGATGACCACCAGCCCGCGCACCCCCTTGCGGCCGCACTCGGCCGCGACCTTCAGCACCGCGTCCGGTGGCACCACCAGCACGGCGAGGTCGACGGGCCCCGGGATCGACGCGACCGAACGGAACGCCGGCACCGAGAGCACCACCTCGGCGCGCTGGTTGACCGGGTAGACCGGGCCCTGGAAGCCGCCGCGGATCAGGTTCTCGACCACCTGCCGCCCGATCGACCCGGGCCGACGACTCGCGCCGACGACGGCGACGGAGCGGGGGCGGAACAGGCCGTCGAGTCCGCGGGTGCGATCGTGCTTCATGCCGGGCCCGCGGACAGTAGCGGACCGGTGCGCGCCGGGAAACGGCGCGCACTTGCCTTCCCGCACCGCGCCCCAATGATGCCGCGATGCTGCTGCCGTCGGTCCAGGCGCTGCGCCCGCACCAATGGGTGAAGAACCTCCTGGTGCTGGCCCCGCTGCTGTTCTTCACGCCGATCGAGGACGCGGCCGGCACCCGGCTGGCCGATCCGACCGCGTGGCTGCAGGCGCTCGGCGCGTTCGCGACCTTCTGCCTCACCGCCAGCGGCATCTACGTGCTGAACGACCTCGTCGACCGCGAGGAGGACCGCCGCCACCCCAAGAAGCGGCTGCGACCGATCGCCTCGGGCGCCGTGCCGCCGCGCGCGGCCGCGGCGCTGCTGGTCGCGGTCTGGGGCCTCGCGCTGGCGATCGCCTGGCTGACCGACCACGGCGCCGGCGCGTTCCCCGACCGCGGCGCCGCCCTGCGCTTCGCGATCTGGCCCGCGGCCTACCTCGCTCTCAACCTGCTCTACTCGTTCTGGTGGAAGCGCGTGGTGATCGTCGACTGCATGTGCATCGCGATCGGCTTCCAGATCCGCGTCGAGGCGGGCGCCGCCGCGATCGCGGTCGAGACGTCGCACTGGATCGCGCTGTGCACGTTCTTCTTCGCGCTGTTCCTGGCGTTCTGCAAGCGCTACGAGGAGGTCGGCCGGCAGACCGACAACGGCGCGCAGACCCGCGCGACGATGCGCGACTACAGCGAGCCGCTGCTGAACATGATCATCGGCCCGCTCGCCGCGCTGAGCATCCTCACCTACGCGCTGTACACCGTCGCGCCCGACACGATCGCGCGGCACCACACCGACGCGCTGATGTACACGGTGCCGGTGGTGTCGTACGGAGTGTTCCGCTACCTGTTCCTGGTGTACCGCCGCAGCGAGGGCGGCGACCCGTCGCGGCTGCTGTTCCGCGACCTGCCGCTGGTGGTGTCCGGGATCGTCTACCTCGGGCTGGTGCTGGTGCTGCTGCACGGCCGCAGCGCCTGAGGAACGGGCCCGGGTCGGTCCCGATCGCCGCCCAGGCCCGGCGCAGGCTCGACCAGCACTGGCGGCCGACGCGCCGCGGCGGCACGATCCGGCGAACCCCACTCGGGACCAAAGGAGCACGCGAGTGTCGTCGATCCGCTGCATCGCTCTCGCCTTCGTGTCGGCGACCGCGCTGGCCCAGGCCGCGCCGGACCCCGACGTCGGGCCCGGACTCGTGCGCCGCGCCGCGGCCGCGCTCGAGCTCGGCCGCGGCCTGCACCTGGTCGACGGCCGGGTTCACTGGTTTCCGCCGCTGGATGCGGACCTGACGCCGACGGCGCGGCTCAGGGCCGGGAGCGACCCCGAGGCCGCGCTGCTCGCCGGCCTCGTGCTGCTGACCCGCGACGCCCAACTGCTGCTCGACCAGGGTGCATGGTCGCCGGACGGAGAGCTGAAGGCACTGCGGCGCACGCTCGCGCCTGCCGTGCTGTCGGACCTGCTGCGCGGCGGACTGCCCGACCGCGACGTCTCGCTGCCCGCGTTCCTGGAGAGCGACTTCTACTCGCACCTCTCGGAGTGGTTCAGGCAGGGCCGGGAGCGCCTGATCGCGGACAGCATGACGCGGGCGAGCATCGTCCATTCGCGCAACCAGACGGCCGCATGCGTCGAGGGCATCCTCGCGCGGTACGAGCTGGCGGCCCTGCCCCCGGACACGGTGTCGTTCTCCGCGTTCCGGAAGATCGACCGGCGCAAGTTCCGGCTCGACGGCAAGCCCTGGGGCACGTCGTCCATCGGCGCCGACGGCGTCCGCCTGCGCTATCGCGGCGACCGCCCGCTGACCAACGTCGTCGTCGTCGCCGTGCTCGAGGCGCCGATCCTCGACGAGCGGGCCTTCGAACGACCGGCGTACACCGACGACGACGGCTACGCGTTGATGACGATCCTGACGGTGCTCGACCACCTGCCGGCCAGCGGCTTCTTCGTCGTGCCCGAGCTGGCGAAGGGCGACGACCTGTACGTCCTGCCGATCGCCCGTCCCAGCGCCAACCACCCCGCCATCCGCGTCCGCCTGTACTGCGACCAGGGGGTGAGCCCGACCCGGCGGTTCGAGTTCGGCAGGAAGGGCCGGATCCAGGCGTCGACCGTCGGGGCGCCGGCGACCGCGGGACTGGCCGGCGACTTCGTCGCGCGGTCCGTCGACGAACTGCCCGCGCCGGCCACCGGCGGCGATGCGACGGACAAGGACTAGCCCAGTGTCCTGAGTCGGGCATTCGGATGCACAGGATGCGTCGCCGGGCGCCGCTCGCAGGCAGCGCCGACACAGGTTTGTCGGTGGATCGGTCGCGGAGGCGCCGGGCCGCGAGCGGGCGGCGGAGGGGCACCTTGTGCCTCGGAACCTGCGGCTCAGGACGCTCGGTCTAGGCGGCGTCGTAGCGGATCACACCGGCCGCCGGCCGCAGGGCGCGCAGGGTCGCCAGCATCAGCAGCACGGTGCTCCAGGTGACCGCGCCGAGCCCGAGCACGAGGTTGCCGACCTGCCGGCCGAGCAGGCCCTTGGCCGAGCCGGTCGCCAGCAGCGCCGCTGCGCCGAACAGGCACGCCAGCAGCACGTCGCGGCGGCCGCGCAGCAGCCGGTCGGCGCAGAACACGGCCGGCGCCAGCAGCACGCAGAAGTGCGACTTGCTGCTCATCGGCGACAGCAGCACCATGCCGCACAGGACCAGCCCGCCGGCGCCGAGCGCGCCGCGGCGCTGGACCAGCGGGACCGCCGCCGGGTCCGCGGCGGCGGCCAGCACGATGCCGCGCCGCAGCCACAGCACGCCGAGGCCGATCCCAGCCACCACCGCCAGCTGCGCCGTGAGGATCGCCGCCTTGACCGCGCCGGGCGGCCAGTCCACCAGCGTCGCCGCGGGCACCGTGAACACGTCGTTCACCACCGGCGGCGACAGCAGCCGCGTCAGCGTGCCGGACAGCGACTGGTTGAGGATGCCGTGCGGGTTCCAGGCGCCCTCGGCCGCCGCCGCGCCGCCGACCTGCAGGCCGCGCAGGTTGACGTCGATCCACTGCAGCAGCCACGAGCCGCCGTCGGCCCGCGGCCACAGCAGGTCCGGCGCGAACGACAGCAGGGCGAAGCCGAGCACCAGCGTCGCCGCCGCCCACCACGCGCGTGCCGGCACGAACCAGACGAGGAACAACAGCGGCGTCGCCTTGAACGCGGCCGCCGCGCCGGCCATCAGCCCGGCCAGCGCGCCGCGCGCGCGGCCGCCGCGGCCGCACCAGGCGATCGCCAGCGCCGCCGGCGCGAACACCATCAGGTCGTGGCTCTGGTTCTCGAACACCGACGACACGTGCCGCAGCGCGACCAGCGCCGCCAGCACCCAGGCCCAGACCGCACGCGGCGGCCCGGCGCCCGGCCACGGCGTCTGCAGCCAGCGCTGCAGCCAGACCAGGATCGGCAGCAGCATCAAGAGCGTCACCGCGAACCACACCGCCGGCTGCCACGACGCCGGCAGCTGCGCGAACGGCACGAACGGCACCGCGGCGAACGGCGGGTAGGTGAACGGCTTGGCCTCGGCGGCGCGGCGGTAGATCTCCTCGCCGGCGGCCATCCGTTCGCCGCCGTGGACGTAGACCGGCAGCTCGCGGTCGCCCTCCTTGGCGTTCCGGGTGTAGTACCAGCCGCCGGCCACGAGCACGGCGAGCAGGACCGGGAACCACCAGAGCCGGGGACGCTGCACGCGACCGTTATGTCGCTGCGGTCCGGCGTTGTCCACGAACCGCCGGCGGCGGGCAGCGAACCGCGTGCACCGGCGCGACGTTCCGCTATCCTCCTCCGCCCCCTTGGCCAAACCCACCCGCACCCGCCCCGCCCGGCGCGCCCCGAGGGCGCCCGGCAAGAAGCCGCGCCTCGGCGTCTGGTTGTTCGGCGCCTACGGCGGCCTCGCCACCACGGTGGTGACCGGCTGCCGCGCGATCGCCCGGAAGCTGAGCCCGCCGCACGGCCTCACCACCGCCACCCCGCTGTGCGAGGGCCTCGACCTGACGCCGCTCGACGGCGTGGTGTTCGGCGGCCACGAGGTGCGCGAGGGCGACTTCGTGCGGTCGGCGACCGAGATCCACGAGCAGGGCGGCTCGATCCCGTGGCCGCTGCTGCAGGCCCTGCGCGGCGACCTGCGTGCGCTGGACAAGAACGTGCGCCGCGGCGTGCTGGTGAATCCGGGCGCGACGATCGAGCGCATGGTCGGCAGCCCCAAGCGCGGCCGCGTCGCGCTGCGCACGCAGGTGGATCGGCTGCGCGCCGACCTGCGCGAGTTCCAGCAGCGCCACAAGCTCGACCGCGTCGTCTGCGTCAACCTGACGTCGACCGAGCCGCCGCTGCCGCCGGCGCCGGCCCACCGCACGATCGCCGCGTTCGAGCAGGCGCTCGATCGCGGCGACGAGAAGGTCGTCCGCAGCTCGACGCTGTACGCCTACGCCGCCGCCAGCCTCGGCCTGCCGTTCGTGCACTTCACGCCGAGCGACGCCGCGCTGGTGCCGGCGATCCGCCAGCTGTTCGAGCAGAACGGCGCGCCCTACATGGGCGCCGACGGCAAGACCGGCGAGACCCTGGTGAAGTCGGCGCTGGCGCCGATGTTCAAGTACCGCAACCTGCGGGTGCTCACCTGGCAGGGCTACAACATCCTCGGCGACCGCGACGGCGTGGTGCTCGCCGACGCGGCCAACAAGCAGGCGAAGGTGCAGAGCAAGGACGGGCTGCTGCCGCGGATCCTGGGCTACCCGCTGCACACCCACGTCGGCATCGACTACGTGCCGTCGCTGCACGACCACAAGACCGCCTGGGACTTCATCCACTTCGAAGGGTTCCTCGGCCACCGCATGGCGATGCAGTTCACGTGGCAGGGCTGCGACGCGATCCTGGCGGCGCCGCTGGTGCTCGACCTGGTGCGGTTCGCCGACCTGGCGGCGCGCCGCGGCGAGCACGGCCCGATGCACCACCTCGCGTGCTTCTTCAAGGCGCCGCTCGACGGCACCGAGCACGACCTGCACGCGCAGTGGCACGCGCTCGGCGACTACGTGCAGCGCGCGCGCGGCTGAAGCGGCGGACGGTCACGACTGCGAGGGGATGTCCTCGGGACTGGCCACTCCCGGACCACGGGCGAGCGGACCCGATCGGCTTCGCCGAACCGGCATGCAGCAACAAACGCGAGGAGTCTGACGGAGGGCGACCAACCACTTTCGGCGCCTTGTCGGACCTGCGACAATCCGGCGATGGGAAGAGTCATTGCATGGGGTCTCGTCGCCTTGCTTCTGTTGGCAGCGGTCGTGGCCGCGGCGCGCATGGGGGCTGGGATCCGGGTCTGGGGCTCCCTGGCGGCGACGGCTGCCGTGGTTGCCCTCGGCATCTTGTTGCTGGACCGGAGGCCGCCCCGCCTGAAGCGCGTGGCCCGCATCGCGAGCGTGTCGATCGACACACAGGGCAACCCGGTCTCCGAGGGAGTGGTGATCGCGCCCGATGTCGGCGTCGTCCGCGTGTTTCCGTCACCGGACCAGGGCACGGTGTTCTGCGAGGGCCTGACCAGCAACGGCTTCGGCATCGTCTCCATCAAGCCGACGGTCGACGGGTTCGACCCTTGGTTCCATTCGGCGAAGCCATGGGCAGCGAAGCACTCGGCGGCCTGTAGGACCGACACGAAGTCGTGGATCGTCCAGGTCCATGAAGACAGCACCCGCATCCACCTCGCAGCCCACGAGATCGACAGGACCAAGAAATGGCTCACGACGACGTTCGAGAATGCAACCTTCCTCTCCGCTAAGGAAAGCCTCATCACCCTGCGTGTCGAAGGAGAAGTGAAGTCCTTTGAGTGGAAGGGAGAGGAGTTCCAGGAAGCCGCCGCCGAAGGGAGAGACACTCACCAGACGGTGGAGACCGACGGAGGCAGACCGCGCATCGAAGTCATCTTCGACACCAAGACCGTTCAACTGGAGTTCGACGGCCGCTCGGAAGAGCTGCCGCTGCCGGAGTCCATCCAGCCGGCGTGGATCGTCCGCGGCGACGCGAGCTTCGATCTCGAGTCAGTGGCGCTGCTCTGGGAGCACGATGGCAAACGTGGCTGCGTGACGATCGACGCAGGGGGCGCCACTCCCGTGCCAATCCAGGTTGCGCACTCACTCGCCGAGGTGACGACATTCCTGAGATGCGGGCCGAACCTGCTGATGCGGTTCACCGACGACACGCTGTACGCCTACTACGATGGAAAGCAGCATCCACCGACCATCGACGACGGCACATGGCAGGGGACCTGCGGCTGCATCGGCGGGAAGTTCCTGATCCTGGCTCGAGCGCTGTCCGACCCGAAGGTCGACGAAGTCCATTGGGGCATCGACTACTGAGCCAGCGGAGCCGCTCGCCGGGCTGACCAGCTGCGAACATTCACCGAGACTCTCGCTCGAGCCGCCGGGCAGCGCGCAGACCCACGGTTCGCGACAGATTCGAGCGCGGCATCTCGTTGCGCAGCCCCGCGCGCAACATGGTGACGCCCACCTGGAAGTTGCCGCCTCGGATGATCGCGCGCGAAGCGTCCTCGGTGAGCAGTCGACCCGTGCCGGACTCGAGCTTGACGTAGCCGGGCGCGATCGTGTCCTCGAATCCGTCCAGGCACAACTCGCTGAGGTTGCCGACCAGGTCGTGGAGGCCGAAGGCCGAGGGCAGGAAGCTGCCGCACGGCGACGTTCGGACGAAGCCGTCGTCCAGCGCCTCGTCGCGCTCGAAGTAGGTGACCGCCGCATTCCTGTCGGCGAGGTTGCCGTAGTGATCCGCAAGGTCGAGCGGTATGGGGCACGGCGCATCCACACCCCCGCGATAGGCGTACTCCCATTGCGCCGACGTGGGCAACGTCATGCGGTAGCGCTGCAGCACGGGCATCGCGAGGTCGTAGCTGACCTGCTCGACGGGCAGCGTCGCCCCAACTTCATTGCTCGGGTTGTAGCCAGCCATCTCCCACCACTGCCCCTGCGAGATCTCGTACTTGCCCAGGAAGAACGGGTCGAGCGGGGCGGCGATCGGTTGGTCGATCGGTGGCTCGTCGCCGTGACGCTCGTGCATCCGATCGAACCGCGGGTGCCGCTCGTCGTCACTCGGCCCCATGACGAACTGCGGGTCGCCGGGCAGCAGCACGAGGATCATCCCGGTGTCGCCGCGCAACCCACCGCGCGCCGCCTCCTCCCTCGCCGGGCGGCGGCCGCTGTCGACGACCCAGAACTCCCAGTAGCCGGCGTCGTTCTCCCACAGCGGAACCAGTCCCAGCTGCATCGGCATGTCGGCGATCGCGTAGTGTGGGCTCTCCGCGATGGCGGCGATCGCCGCCTCCCACTCGCCACGCAAGGTGGACCCAGGCTCGCCGAAACTCCGGTCTCGCAACGACTGCGCGCGATACAGCCGCCGCGTGACGTTCTGCCACAAGCTGCGCCCACCCGGGTAGCTCGCCCTCACCTCGTCGAGGGCATCGCCGAAGCCGGCCAGCGCTGGGCGCAACGCGTGCGCGACGACCAGCTCGCCGCGGTCGATCGCGGTGACCAGCGCGGCCACGTCGTCCCGATCGTCCTCCAACTTCGAGACGAGCCCGAGCCACGACTCGACGTCGGGCATCACCGTCTCATCGACCGGGAACTGCCGCTCCCACGCCTCCTCGACCAGCAGCGCGAGCATGGCCGGACGAGCCAGGAGCTCGGCGACCCGCTGCTGCCGCAGGCGCTGCCACTGAGCGCCGATGATCGCGACGATCCAAGTCACGACGGTCATCGCCAGCAGCGAGCCGACCACAATGCCAACGCGGTGGCGACGACCCCACTTGCGGAGCCGGTATCTGATGCTCGGTGGTCCAGCTTCGACCGGCTCATCGCGCAGCGCGCGGCCGATGTCGGCGGCGAGCGCTCCGACGGACTCGTAACGCTCCCGGCGATCCTTGCGCAGTGCCTTCAATGTGATCCAGTCGAGGTCGCCGAGAATCGAGCTCGACAGCGCCGGCGGCTCCTTGCCGAATGCCGCGTCCGCGTCGCGTCGGTTGGAGCGCGTGGTCAGGCGGCGACTCGGAGGCTCCGGGTCCTCCTCGCGAATGATCCGGCGGACCTCGAACAAGCCTGCCTCTCGAAGCCGCTGCGACGGAAACGGCAAGGACCCGACCAGGAGCTGGTACAGGGTCACGCCCAGGGCATAGACGTCCGCCCTGGTGTCCATGTCGAAGGGGTCATCGCCGAGCGCCTCCGGACTCATGAACTCGAAGGTGCCCAGCGGTTGCCCGCGGGTGGTGCTCAGCTGTGCCGTGAGTCGGACCCCGAGCGGCTTGGCCAATCCGAAGTCGATGATCTTCGGGATGGGGCGATCGCCCTGCTCACGGACCAGGATGTTGTCCGGTTTGAGGTCTCGGTGCAGGATGCCCTTCTGGTGCGCGTGCTGTACGGCGTCGCAGATGCGCAGGAACAGGTCCAGTCGCTGGCGAGTGGTGAGCCGACGCTCGAGGCAGTAGCGGTCTAGCGGCAGGCCTGGCACGTACTCCATCGCGAACCACGGTTCGCCGGCGCTGGTCGTGCCGCCATCCAGCACCTTGGCGATGCACTCGTGGTCCATGCGCGCGAGCGCCTGGCGCTCGGTCTCGAACCGAGCGAGCAGTTGGGCGTCGACCAGATCCGGACGGATGATCTTGACGGCGACTTTGCGCTCGATCGGTCCCGACTGACGACACAGGTAGACGGTGCCCATCCCGCCCCGGTCGAGCTCCTCGATGACTTCGAACGGTCCGAAGCGCAGCCCGGCATGGCCACTACCACCAGCTTCCGCCATTTCCCCATCGTAACCAGGGCCGTGCGGCGGCGAACCTGGACCCGATCGGAACCAACCCGTCCGACGGTCTTCGCGCCGGCAGGGGACCCGGTGCGCGGATCGACCGCGGCGAGCCTGGCACGGAGACGTCAGTCGCGGCGCAGCAACAGCATCACGTCCTCGTCGCGACGCGCGCCGAGCAGCTCGGCCGCGGTGATCGGCGCCGGGCGACCGTCGTAGTCGATCCAGCGCAGCCGACAGCGCCGCTCGATCTTGCCCAGCAGGCGCTCGGCGCCGTCGCGGGCACCGTGGAACTCGAGGACCACCGTCGCACCGGGGTGCCGGTCGAGCAGGCCCTGCATGCCGTCCCAGACCTGCTCCTCGGCGCCCTCGACGTCGATCTTGACGAGGTCGAGCCGCCGCAGGGTGCGGCACGCGGTGTCGAGCGTGACGGTCGACACCTCGAACTCGCCGCGCCCCGTCGACTGCTCCCCTTCGCGCAGCAGGCGGCCGTTCATCGGCATGCGCTCCGGCACGCGGAACCGCACCCGCGCACCGTCGCGGTCACAGGCCGCCTGGCCGGCGATCACGGTGCGCGCGGTGAAGCCGTTCAGCAGCATCGACGCCCGCGCCAGCTCGCGCAGCCGCGGGTTCGGCTCGAACGCCACCACCGCGCCAGTCGGCCCGACGGCCTGCGCCATCACCGCCGTGTAGTAGCCGAGGTTGGCGCCGACGTCGATGCAGGTCATGCCCGGCCGCAGAAGGTCCCGGAGCGCCACCGTGATCCAGGGCTCCCAGCAGCCGTTCATGATCAGGTGCGGCGCGTGGCCGCGATCCTGCGCGTCGACGTACATCAGCAGCTCGCCGAGCACGCGGCACAGCACCGTGTCGTCGCCGACGTACACGGCCTGGTGGCCGCGGCGCGCGTCCTGCTCGAGGCGACGGCGCTGATCGGGGCACGACTCGTCGAGCGACGACGGAAGGACCAAGGTCATGGCGTTTCTCCGGACGGGAGCCGCCGGTGGCATCGGCCGTTGGCAGGCGCCGACCTGAGCGCAACGCCGCCGCGCCACTGCCCGCCGCGCGAGCAGCCTGCAGATCGGGGCCGGCGATGTTCCCTGCCCCAGCGGCGCCAGCGCGGCGACAACCCCGGGTATCGTCGCGCGGATGCGTTCGCCCGACCCGCTGGTCATGAGCCTGTTCGCCGCCGGTCTGTTCGTCGCCGCCGCGACCGCGCAGCAGGATCCTCCGGAGGCAGTCGAACTCCCGTCGAAGAACGACCCGACCACCGGGCTCCGGGTGACGTTCACGAGCAATCGCAACGGCAGCCTGAACCTCTGGTCGTGCACGCTCGACGGCGGCGACCTGCGCCAGCTGACCACCGGCGGCAGCGACGTCGGACCGGCGTGGTCTCCCGACGGGCGCCGGCTGGCGTTCCACTCGCATCGCAGCGGCGGCTGGAAGATCTGGGTCGTGGAGTTCGACGCCGAGGATCGGCCCGGTCGGCCGCAGCGACTGACCAAGGGCTCGGGCGGGTCGTTCCGCTACGAATACTTCCCGTGCTGGTCGCCCGACGGCGCGCACGTCGCGTTCGAGCGGTGGGACGACCAGCGCAAGCGGTTCGAGCTGCACGTCGTCGATCGCGACGGCGGCAACGAGCGCACGATCGCCCGCGGCGACGGCCACGACCGCCAGCCGAGCTGGTCGCCCGACGGCTCGTCGCTGCTGTTCACCTCGCAGCGCGACGGCGACGCGGAGGTCTACGCGGCCCCGGTCGACGGCGATGCGCCGCCGCGCAACCTCAGCAGGTCGCCCGCCGTCGACTTCGCGGCCGCCTGGTCCCCCGACGGCGCGCGCATCCTGTTCCACTCGGACCGCGACGGCGAATTCGCCACTTACACGATGGCGGCCGACGGCACCGACGTGCGCCCGCTCGCGGGCGTTCGCCCCGCCGATCACCTGCAGGGCTGGACCGCCGAGGAGTCGAACACCGGGAGCATCCCCTACCGCACGCTGCGCAGCACCGCAGGCGTGTGGTCGCCCGACGGCGCCCAGGTGCTGGTGACCTCGATCGCCGACGGCGACGAGGAGGTCGTGCTGGTGACCGTCGCCGACGGCGCGCGGCGCGTCCTGACCCAGGACGACGCGCGCGACTTCCTGCCGGTGTTCCGGCCGCGGCCGGCCGCCGGCCGCTGAGCGGGGGGGCCGAACCGGCATACGGGCTTGTGACCCCCGCGGCCCCAGGCGACCATCCCGCCCCCCGATGATCGCCCTGAACAACATCCACAAGCGCCACGGCAACCAGGCGCTGTTCGTCGAAGCCAGCATGCAGCTCGACCCCGGCGAGAAGGTCGGGCTGGTCGGGCCGAACGGCGCCGGCAAGTCGACGATCTTCCGGCTGATCACCGGCGAGGAGCACCCCGACGACGGCGAGGTGTCGCTGCCCAAGCGGATCACGATCGGCCACTTCCGCCAGGAGCAGCACGACATGCAGGGCCGCAGCGTGCTCGACGAGGTGATCGCCGGGTGCGGCCAGGTGGGCGAGCTGCACCACGAGCTCGAGCAGCTGCAGAACGACATGGCCGACCCCGACCAGGCCGACAGGATGGACAGGATCCTGGCGCGCTTCGGCGAGGTGCAGGAGCAGTACCAGGCGCTCGGCGGCTACGAGCTCGAGGCGCGCGCCAGGGAGATCCTGCACGGGCTGGCGTTCCGCGACGACCAGATCGCCGGCGACGTCGGCGCGCTGTCCGGCGGCTGGAAGATGCGCGCCTCGATGGCCAAGGTGCTGCTCGGCGACTTCGACGTCCTGCTGATGGACGAGCCGACCAACCACCTCGACATCGAGTCGATCCTGTGGCTCGAGCAGTGGCTGCAGCGCTCGCGCGCCGCGGTGCTGCTGACCTGCCACGACCGCGACTTCATGAACCGCGTCGTGAAGCGCATCATCGACATCGACGGCGGCGAGCTGGTGTCCTACACCGGCGACTACGACTTCCTCGAGAAGCAGCAGCAGGACCGGGCACGGCGGCAGGAGGCCGCGTTCGAACGCCAGCAGGCGATGCTGGCGAAGATGCAGCGCTTCATCGACCGCTTCGGCACGCACGTCGCCAAGGCGGCGCAGGCGCAGAGCCGGCAGAAGAAGATCGACAAGATCGAGCGGCTCGAGCCGCCGAAGAAGCGCGAGATCGTTCCGTTCGCGTTCCCCAAGCCGCCGCGCGTCGGCGAGGACGTCGCCATCCTCAAGGGCGTGAGCAAGGCCTACGGCGCACACGCGGTCTACCGCGACTTCGACTTCGAGGTCCGCCGCGGCGAACGCTGGGCGGTGATGGGCCAGAACGGCGCCGGCAAGAGCACCCTGCTGAAGATGCTGGCCGGCGCCGTCGAGCCCGACGGCGGCACCGTCAAGATCGGCCCGAGCGTGGTGATGGGCTACTTCGCGCAGCAGTCGCTCGAGGTGCTCGACCAGGACGGCACCGTGCTCGACCAGCTGAACCGCAAGTTCCCGCTCGCCGGCGAGGGCACCAAGCGCACGCTGCTCGGCGCGTTCCAGTTCTCGGGCGACGAGGCCGACAAGCGCGTCGCCATCCTCAGCGGCGGCGAGAAGTCGCGGCTGGTGCTGGCGCAGATGCTGTTCGACCCGCCCAACTTCCTGGTGCTCGACGAGCCGACCAACCACCTCGACCTGATCACCAAGCAGATGCTGGTGCAGACGCTGCAGGACTTCGAGGGCACGATGATCTTCGTGTCCCACGACCGCACCTTCCTGCGCGGCCTCGCCAACCGCGTGCTCGACGTCAGCGCGTGTGCGGCCGGCGGCGCGCCGGTGATCTACCCCGGCAGCTACGTCGAGTGGGTCGAGAAGACGGGCACCGAGGCGCCGGGCGTGCACGCCTGACGGCGCGGCGCACGCGGGCGCTGGCCGTCACAGGTGCTGGATCACGCAGCCGGTGCCGCGGGCCCTCATCGGGCTCCCCGACGGATCCAGCACGAAGCCCTGCCACCAGACGTCGAGGGGCTGCAGCCCGGCGATCACCGCCCGGGCCGCGGCGTCGAGGTTCAGCATGACCCGGAACCTGCCGTTGTCGTCGCTGAAGCCGAAGAACGACAGCGACGGCCCGAACGCGTCGACGCACAGCACCCCGGCGCTGCCCGGCGCGGTGAACCCCGGGACCGAGGCGATCGGCAGCGAGCCGTCGCCGAGCGGCCCGCCCGCGAACGGGCCGAACGCCATCGACACCACCACGAACGCGTTCGGCATGTTGCGCTCGGTGACGAGGAAGCCGATGTCGTCGGCGCGCGCCGGATACCCTGCCGGCGGCGACTGCGACGCGGTGCTGTTGTTGATGTCCGGATGCAGGCCCGACAGCATGTTGGCGGTGGCGCCGGGCGCGACGCTCGCCGGGTAACCCGGCTGGTTGGTCTGCGTCAGACACACGCCGGCGGTCGTCCGCGCCAGCACCTCGAGTCCCAGCTGGCGCCAGCCGCCGTTGGCAGTGGCAGGCATGCCGTCGAGGACCAGCAGCGACGGATCGAAGGGGAGCACCCCAGCGGGCGGCACGGCGTACTCGCGCCTGCCGACGTAGTTCGCGCTCGCTCCCGACAGGATGCCGGCGTCCTGGATCCGCGGCCCGACCACGTCCCCGGGGGGAGCCACGCTGGCCGGCGACGTGGAGGACGACATCACCACGCCGAGCCCGTCCGTCGGCCAATTGCCGCCGCCCAGTCCGACCCCGAGCCACACGCGCTCCCGCTGCCCCGACACGCCGGGGAGGTACCGCTCCGGCGCCTGTGGGACGCCGACGCCGATCAGCACCGTCATGCGCAAGGCCCCCGTCGAGATGCTCGGCGGCGTCTGCAGCGGGCCGGTGCGAAACCACGGCGGCGCGCTCCGATCCGGCAGGTACTCCGGATCGGTGATGCCGCCGATCCCCGTCCCTTCGTAGCCGACCACGTTGTAGGTCTCGGGCGTGTTGCCGATCTGATCCTGCAGTTCGATGCGCACCGCAGTCAGCTCCTTGGTCCCGCCCGTCGGATCGGCTTGGGACAGCAGCCAGTGGCGGTAGCTGCGCGGATCGAACCGCTGCAGGACATCGACGTCGCTCGCGGGGTTGGCGCCGGCGCGATCCGCGAACGACGCCAGGAAGCCCGTGGTGAAGCCGAGGAAGTTCGGGGTCTGCGCCGACACGATCGGGGCGAGGACCAGCGGGAAGAGGCGGGCGGCCAGTGCGCGTGGTTGCATGGATGATGCGGGGAGGGACGGTCCGCCGGCGGGGTGGTCGGCGGGGACTCCAGCCACCCGGTCGGGGGCGACCGGGGACTCTCGAACCGGGAGTCTACCGACGAGTCGGGTCCGCGGGGAAGCGCCCTCGGAGGCCGGCGCTACCGCATCGACGCGTTCGCCACGCCGAGCGCCGACGTCGGAAGCGCCGCACCGCGCAGCATCCGGCTCCAGACCTCGAGCGTCCGGTCTGCCACCCGTTCCCACGAGAACAGGGCGGCGCGTTCGAGCCCGCGCGCGCGCAGCGACGCGGCGAGCTCTCGATCGTCGAGCAACCGCGCGAGCGCCCCGGCCGCGGCCGACGCGGCGTCGTCCAGCGGCACCAGCATTCCGGCGTCACCCGTGACCTCCGGGTGCGACGTGACGTCGCTGGCGATCACCGGGCAGCCGCCGGCCATCGCCTCGAGCAGCGGGAAGCCGAAGCCCTCGCTCTTCGACAGGAACAGCAGCGCCGCGGCGCGCCGGTACAGCGCGTCGAGCTCGGCGCGCGGCAGGTAGCCGGCGAACACCACGTCCGGGATCCGGCGGGCCGCGCAGTGGCCGGCCCAGTACTCGATGCCGGCGTCCACCGCGCCGACGACCACCAGTTGCAGCGGGCGACGCTGCCGCACCTGCAGGAACGCCGACAGCGCGGCGGGGAAGTTCTTGTGCTCGTCGAGCGCGCCGATGTGCAGCGCGAACGGCGCGCGCAGGCCGAGGCGCGCGGCGACCTCGCGCCAGACCAGTCCGTCGTCGGCGGTCGCGCCGGGGCGCGCGCCGTTGGGCCCCGCGAGGATCGGCGTCACGCGCGCGGGATCGACGCCGAGCGTGGCGACGACGTCGTCGGCGGTGAACCGCGAGTTGCACAGCAGCGCGGCGTCGCTGCGCTCGAGCTGCCGCAGCCGGTCGGTGTAGGCGGTGCGCGTGCGCGCCGGCCACTGGCGGACGTAGTGCCGCAGCGGCGTGAGGTCGTGGAACGTCACCGTCGTGCGCGGGTGCCGGAACACGCGCAGCGGCGAGTCGTACCCCTGCGCCAGGTTCATCGGGTCCGGCAGATGGACCAGCTCGGCGCGCTCGGGCGACCAGTCGTCGACGTCGGCGGCGGTGACGTTCGGCAACCGCAGGCGCGAAGGCAGCTCGACGCCCGTGGGCAGGTGGCACCGGAGGCGCAGCCGCGGCGCGCGGCGCGCGATCGCCTCGAGGTGGTGCGCCGTGTAGTGCCCGATGCCGCGCGACGTCGAGTCGGCGTAGGCGACGGTGCGCAGATCGACGGCCACGGTGACGCCGGCGAGCGGCGCCCACGGGTCCGGGATCGCGGCGCTGCGCGGCTGCAGAACGGCGGACGGCGGCGCCGCGCCAGGAGTCGCGACCGGCGCGCGGCGCGCCGCGATCGCGAAGCTCGTCAGCAGGCGGTCGCCGAGGAGCTCGCACAGGTGTGGCCGCCGCTCGGACGACGCCACGCCGTCCTTGCAACCCTCGAGCAGCGCCGCGTCGACCGCGGTCCGGACCGCCGCGATCGGGGCCAGGCCGGCGCGGCCCAGCAGGTCGTGTTCGAACTGCGACGGCTGCGGCTCGCGCCGCGACGCGGCGCCGTTGAGCACGCAGTCGCCGACGACCACCACCAGCGCGGTCGGGGCCGCCGCCGCCAACGCGGCGCGCACGACGTCCTGGTCGAACACGCGATCGATCAGCGCGGCCGCGCACGCGCCCGCCGGCGGCGGCGCCGCCGGATCGAAGTCGACGAGTTGGAGTCCGCGCTCCTCGAGCCAGTGCGCGACCAGCGCGCGGCGCTCGCCGACCATCAGGACCCGATCGCCGCGTTCGAGCGCCGCGTGCCGCCGCAGCTGCACGAGCACGCTCGCCTGTTCCCAGAACACGCGGTCGCGGGCGTGCGGATCGCGCTGCCCGTGCGACGGCTGCAGCGCGTCCGCCGCCGCCAGCCAGTCCGGGTCGTCGAAGTCGCCTGGATGGCAGATGCCCTGCGCCGGACCGGCGCCCGCGCGCGGCGCGGCAACGCGGACCATCGGCCGCAGCAGCGGCGCGTAGGCCAGCTGTCGCAACGCCTCGTCGACCCGATCGAGCTGGCGCACCAGCGCGTCCGCGCCCGCGGCGGTCGCGCACTCGCGGTTCCAGTGCAGCAGGACCGGCAGGCAGCGCGGCACCGGCTCGCGGGACCGCGCGAACGCCGCCGCCGGCTCCTGCGCGTCGACCAGCCGATCGAGCAGCGCGTGCGCCGCCGCGAACTCGGCGCGACCGATCGGCGAGGCGAACCCGCCGCGGCGCCGAAGCTCGGCGCGCACCGCCGGCGGCTGCCAGCAACCCAGACCCTGCGGGAGCCGGTCGCGCCGCACCCAGCCGCCTTCGTCGACCCATCCGGCCGCGCGCCACTTGTCGGCGAGATAGGCCTGGTTCTGCAGCGAGCCGCCCTCGCGCAGCCCGTCGTTCGCCGCGCCGGTCGCGTGCTCGTGGTGCTCGATCCGAGCCTCCGGCACGGCCACCACCTCGAAGCCGCGCTGGAGCGCGCGCACACACCAGTCGTCGTCCTCGTGCCAGAACAGCCCGAGCCGCTCGTCGAACGGGCCGATCGCCGCCGCCGCGTCCGCGCGCGCCATGCAGGCGAAGCCGCCGCTGAGCACGTCGACCGGGCCGGTCGTCGTCGCCATCGGCGCCAGCACGCGGTCGCGGTCGCGCACCTCGACGAAGTGCCCGGCCTTGCCCAGCAGCCGCGCGCCGGGGAAGCGCCGCATCGCCGCCGCGAACGGCGCGAGCCAGCCTTGGCCGAACTCGAGGTCGTTGTCGCAGAACACCAGCCAGTCCTCGGCGCGCAGGTGCGGCAGGGCGAACGCCAGCAGGTCGTTGCGACCGCCCGGCACGCCGCGATTCGTCGCGTTCTGCCGGTAGTGCAGCCACGGTTCCCGGCGCGACGCCAGCCACTCGACGGTGCCGTCGGTCGAGCCGTTGTCGACCACGAACACGCGGAACGGCTCGCGCATCGTCGCCTGCAGGCTGCGCAGGCAGCGCTGCGTCGCCGCCAGCTCGCCGTAGGTCAGGATCGCGAAGTTCCAGCGCACCGGCGCCGCCGACACCGCCGACCTCGTCGTGTCGTCGCGCGGGTTCACGCGTCGTCCCGATGCAGGTAGAGCATCCACAGCGTCCGGCTCGAGAGCTCGTCGATCGACAGCGGCCGCAATTCCGCGTCGTAGTCGACGTGCCGCAGGCGCCAGCCGTCGCGCTCGAGGTCCTGCAGCCACCGCCGCGCGTCCGGGTTGACCAGCACCTCGGCGAACACGTGCACGTCCGGGTTCTGCGCGATCACCCCCTGCATGCCGCGCCAGATCCGCGGCTCGGAGCCCTCGCAGTCGATCTTGATCACCTGGATCGGCGCCAGGTCGCCCAGCAGCGCGTCCAGCGTCGTCACCGGCACCTCGGTCGTGCGCTCGTTCGCCCGCGCCACCAGGCACGCGCCGCCCAGGTTGTCCTCGCCCTCGACGAACAGGTTGGCCGTCCCCGGCGCGTCGGCGACCGCCGTCTCGTACACGCGCAGCGGCCAGCCGTTGAGCGCCGCCGTGCGGCGGAGGCGCGCCGCCAGCGCCGCGTTCGGCTCGATCGCCACCACGTCGCGCGCGCCCAGCGCCGCGAACAGCGCCGCGAAGTAGCCCGCGTTGGCGCCCACGTCGACGCAGATCGTTCCGGGCCGCATGCAATCCGCGATCGCCCGCGTGATCCACCACTCCCAGAACCCCACCGTGCGCATGTGGTGCGCCACCGACCGGTCGCGCGGATCGACGATCACCGGGCACGTCTCCAGCACGCGCGCGAGCGCGTTCTCGCCGTCGATCGTTCCCGGCCAGCCCGCCCGCGCGCCCACCGCGCAGCGCAGCTCCGACCGGGGTCGCGGGACCTGCAGCAGTTCGTAGGTTTGCATCGCCTCGCCCCCGCTATCGACCGCCCCCGCGCCGCTGCTCAAGCCGTGCCATGGGTTGTTCCGATCCAACTCCGGTGAAGGACCTCACCCGCTGCACCCTGGTGTTCCTGCCCGAGCCGGCGGCCGCCGGGACACCCGCGGCCGGCCCGACGGCAGGCCGACCGGCAGACACCTGCCCAACGGCAGGACCGATCGCAACCCGCGAGGCTGCCGCCGGACCGATTGGAGTCGGATCGATGGCGGCCGGACCGGGGGCGGGCGGATCGGGGGCGGGCGGATCGATGGCGGCGTGTGCCGCCGACCCCGTCGCGCGCGGGCGCCCCGACGACGACGCCGCGAGCGCGCCACTCGCCGCCGCCGCAGGGAACGACGCCGCCGCCCACGACCTCGCCGCGGCGGTTGCCGCCTGCCTGCCCCCCGGCACCCACATGCGCGCCGTCGCCGCGCCGCGGCTCGTCGGTCGCGATCTGCGCGAGAGCCGCCGCGTCGTGTGCCTCGACTGGCGCTGCATCGATGCCGCGCCGCACCTGCGCGAGTTGTGGGCGCAGACGCGCCCCCGCGTCCTGATCACCACCGCCGCCGTCGGCCTCGCCGACGACCCACTGGCGCTGGCCGCGATCCGTCGCTACGCCGGCCGGGTCGCCGTCACCGATGCCGCCGAGTTCGCCGCCCTGCGGATACGGCTGCTCACACCGGTGCACCACCTGTTCGACGACATGCCTCGGCGCATCGCGGCCCTGCTGCAGTTCGCCCCGGGCGCCGAGGACTCCGTGGCCGCGCTGCTGCTCGAGGCCCGAGTGTGGCTCGCGCGCGGCGAGCCCCGAGCGGCGTTCGGCGCGGCAGCGCGTTGCCTCAAACTCGCGCCCGACCAGCCCGGCGTCGTCGCCGACGTCGCCCGCCTCCTGGCCCTGCTCGCCGACCGCGAGCGCGCCGCCGAGTTGTGCCGCCACTTCCTCGATCAACGCCCCGACGCCGAGGTGGTCCGCGCCGCGCTAGCCGAGGTCCTGCAGTTCGGCCGCAACGACGCCGAAGCCCACGCTCCGGCCCCCGGACACCCCAGCGCGCTCCCTGCCGCATCCCCGCGGCCGGTCGCGCAACACTGCGGCGCCTCGTACCCGAACCTGCCGTCGATCAGCGCCCGGTAGCGGACACGACCCTTGCGGTCCGGGCCGACATCCGGAAGCGATCCACCCCGCTCGCTCAAACCCGCTCGCTCCTCCGATCTGGCTACTCCGGACTGGATCCTTCGGGCCGGATCCTCCGGGCTGGATCCTCCGGGCTGGATCCTCCGGGCTGGATCCTCCGGGCTGGATCCTCCGGGCTGGATCCTCCGGGCTGGATCCTCCGGGCTGGATCCACTCCTCTCGCTCAACCCTGCTCGCCCAACCCCGCTCGCCCAACCCCGCAAGCAACACCGTTCAGGGCGGCAGCATCCGCTCCAGCATTTCCGGCAGCAGCCGCGGAGGGTCCGAGAACGGCGTCGACACCGTCGCCTGGATGCCACTCGCCTCCACCCAGCGGTGCAGCAGGGACTCCGCCTCCGCGCGCTTCCCGGCCGCCACAGCGAGCGCGAACGTGTGCAACAGGAGATCCGGCCGGTGCGGATGCTGCTCCAGAAGCCCCTCGTGAAAGGCCAGGGCCCCTCGCACCCCCTCCGATGGAGCCGGAACACCCGTCAGGTTCGACGGCACCGGATCACCCATCATCCCCTCCAGCTCGAACCCCTCGCCCGGCGGCAGGTAGGCGTTCACCACGTGCAGGATCCTCACGAACGAGCCATGCACCTGACCGCTGGCGATCACCACCTGTCGCTGTCCGAAGGCCTCGTATTCGAGCCGCAGCGACTTCCCGTCGGAGCCACGTTGGTCGCCCTGTTGGGAATCCAGCCCCAAGATCCCGCGGCGGTGCATCTTGCGTGCCAGCAACCGCGTTGCCTCCGGCCGCAGCCGGTAGGCGCACACCGTTCGGAACACAGGCACCGCAGTCTGACTCACCGGGTCCACCAGCGGCGCGTCGGACTTCGAGTAGACGCACACGCCCGACGAGTCGACCTCGAAGCGCCGGGTCGCGACCGCGCTGCCACCCGACTCGGCCAGCTGTTCGACCAGCAAATGGAAGTCCGATGGTGGCCAGGCACTCGGCACCTCCGTCGGGTTGCCCACGCAGCCCGCGACGCAGACGAGCAGCGTTGCCAGCGGACACCACGAGGTGCCGCCTGCAATTGCAGTCCTTCGGTTTCGGTGGTGAGTCAAAGCAGGTCCGTCGCTATCCTACGCCGCCATGGTCCCCATCCACGAGAAGATCGTTGCCCAGTTGGAGCAGCGGCGCCTCAAGAAGCGGGATCTGGCCAGGGCCTTGGGGGTTTCTCCGCAGACGGCGACCGACATCTGCAAGGGCAGGTCGGCCATCACGCTGCCTCACCTGCGGAATCTGGTGGCCTTCTTCGATCTGCGCGCGGACTTCTGGATCGACGACCAGAAGCGGCTGCCCGAGCCGAGCGATCGCGTGCAGAGCGGGAGTCCGCAGAGCGCACCCCAGACCCGGTCGGATTTCGCCCAGATCCACGACGTCGACAGGTTCTTGCAGCGCGTTCGCGCCCTCGTCACCGAACACCACAAGGAGTTCCTGACGCGCAACCCCGACCTGACCCCAGAAGAACGACGAGCCCTCGGACTCGGCGATCTCGCCGGCGGGTCCGTCGGACGCGTGTCCGGTGCCGCCGGGACCTGACGAGGAGCGGGCTCCTCGAGTCCGCCGCCGGACGTCGGCTCGGAATGAATGACCGTCGCGTGACGCGACTCTCCCGGCGTTCGGTTGTCACCTGAACGCGCGCGCGCTTGCATGAGGCAATGCGCGCGCCGATTTCGTCGTTCCTGCTGCTCCTCGCTGCCTGCCAGAGCGGTCCGGCTCCCCACTCCGGGGAGCCACCGGCCGTTCCACAGCGACCGCTGATGATCCGTGCCGGGCATTCCGTGCCCGATCTCCCCGGCGAGCGCCACCTGCGCGACGTGCGCCAGCTCACGTTCGATGGCGAGAACGCCGAGGCCTACTGGTCGAACGACGGCCGCAAGCTGATCCTCCAGCGCCGCAGCCACGACATGGCGGCGGACCAGATCTTCGTTCTCGATCTCGAGACCGGGGACATGCAACAGATCAGCTCCGGCGGCCGGACCACCTGCAGCTATTTCCTCAAGGGAGACCGCCAGGTCCTCTACGCGTCAACCCATCACCACAGCCCCGAGCCGCCCGTGGTCGAGCGCTCGGGCCGCGGCTATGTCTGGGCCGTTCATCGCGAGTACGACATCTTCGCCGCCGACACCGACGGGTCGAACCTGCGACAGCTCACCACCGAGCCCGGGTACGACGCCGAGGCCACCGTGTGCCCGGTGACCGGGACGATCGTGTTCACCTCGGTGCGCGACGGGGACCTCGAGCTCTACACCATGGAGCCGGACGGCAGCGACGTTCGCCGCGTGACCAACCGTCCCGGCTACGACGGCGGCGCGTTCTTCTCACACGATGGCCGCAAACTCGTGCTGCGGTCGGCCTACCCGAAGGACGAGAAAGAGGCGAAGGAGGACGTCGACCTGCTCAGCCGCGCGCTGGTCCGGCCGTCGCACATGGAGATCACGGTCTGCAACCGCGATGGCAGCGACTTCCGCCAGGTGACCGACAACGGCTGCGCGAACTTCGGGCCGTACTGGCTGCCGGACGACAAGCACATCATCTTCTCGAGCAACGTGAAGGGGATGGAGGAGGCGCAGGCGACCGGAGACCACAGCAAGGCGCGCAACTTCGACCTGTTCGTGGTGGACGAGCACGGCGACGAGTTGGAGCAGATCACGCACTACGAGGGGTTCGACGGGTTCCCGATGTTCTCGCCGGATGGGCGGTATCTGGTGTTTGCGAGCAATCGGAATGGGCAGAAGCAGGGCGACACGAACATCTTCGTCGCTCAATGGGTGAACTGATGTCTTGAGTGTGTAGACCGTTCTCTCGGGCGGATTCCGGGCACGACCTGTTTGGAGCCAATCGGCTTCGAAAGGCCTGGACCGACTTGGAAGACCGCTTCGTACCTCCGCGATGCCCCAACCGTCTCTGCCCGCGCCATCGGGATCCGGGCAGTCGGTTCTATTGCCACCATGGCAGCTACCGCCCACGTTGCCGGACCGGGCCGGTGCCGCGCTTCCGCTGCAAGACGTGCCTCAAGACGTTCTCGCGGCAGACGTTCCGAATCGACTACCGCGATCGCCGTCCGGAGTGCAACGAGCCGTTGCTGCGCCTGCTCGTGAGCGGCGTCGGCCTGCGCCAGGCTGGCCGCATGGTGCGACTGACCGTTCACGCGGTTCAGAAGAAGTTCCGCAAGATCGCGCGACACCAACGCCAGTTGCATCGCAACCTGCTGCGCCGGCTGCCGGCGGGCCGGACCCTGCTCTTCGACGAGACCGAGAGCTTCGAACTGCGACGGTTCAGCCGACTTACGATTCCGATGCTGATCGACAAGGAGAGCCTGCTGGTCGTCGATCTTCGAGTCGCGCCGATCCGGCGTCGCGCACGTCGCGGCAGCCGGACCGAGCGGAAGCAACGCCGCCACGAGGCACGACACGGTCGTCGCCGCGACCTCGGCAGGGCGTGCGTTCGTCGAGCGATGGGGCGCCTCGAGACCCTGCTCGATGGCCGGGCCGCAACGCTGGTGACGGATCAGAAAACGCTCTACGGCTCCGAGTGTCGCAGGCGCTTCGGAACGCGCGTGTCACACGACGCGTACTCGGGGAAGGCGCCGCGAACCTCGTTCAACCCGTTGTTCTGCATCAACCTGACCGAGTCGATGCTCCGTGACGGCAATGGGCGGCTGCACTCGCGAAGCTGGCTGGCCAGCAAGCGGGCGCGCTACCTGGCGCTGCAACTCGCCGCCTACCAGGCCTACCGAAACTGGGTGCGGCCGCGAACCAATGCGGACTCCTCGGGCGTCACTCCAGGCGTCGCCCTCGGGCTGCTGCCGCGCGCCATGTCGTTCCGGGACCTGCTGTCCTGGCGTCAGGACTGGCGCAGTTCGAGTATTCACCCGCTCAGCCCGGACGCCCAGCAGACCGTGCGTCAGTTCGCCGCGTGAACCGCGGAGGTGCAACACTCAAGACATCAGCTTGGCTTGTGGCTGGCGGGAAGTTCACGGGCGCGACCGATCCTCCCTCCATGGACCAACCCGACACCGACCCCCACGTCTGCCCCGGACGCGACCTGACCGCCCGGCTCCAAGGCGAACGCGACCGGACTCACCGGATCCTGCGCGCGTCGGAGCTGGAACTCTCCAGCTTGACGCACCAGGTCGTCACCGGAGCCATCGACTACCCGCTGTCACTGGTCCTCCAGGTGGAGACGACCCGCCGTCAACTCGCGGCGATCGACCAGGTGCTGGAGGACCTGACGGACTACGGAGTCATCGATGCAGTCTGCGCCTGATGCTCCACTCCCTCCGCCTCGCCGTGCGACGCCCGCGGTCGCGATGGTGATGCGCCTGCAGGCCGAAGAACGGGCACTGCAGACGGTGCTGCTCGAGCTGGAAGACCACCTGGAAGAGGCTCGGCGGGACCTCGCATTCCATCGGCTGGCCCGCGAGGTGCGGCCGGACCTGGAGCGTCGCCATGGCCGGCTGCGAGCCGAATGCGAAAGGCTGGCGCGCGAGCTGGTGCACGTTCGCCTGGCACTCGCAGCGGCGCGGGACGAGTCGCCGACCGACCCGGATGCGACTCGGATCCCGGCCTGAGACAAGCGCCCCCGGACGAGAGGGTCCGGCGAGCAATGATCCGGGGCAGGTCCTGCGCACGTGCGCAGGACCTGGTGGAGCCGATCGACGGGGATGATTCGCGGAGGCCGATCTTCGATGATCCGGGCATGGACACCGTGGACTTCGACGACCTGCGTCGCGACTACGACGATGACCCGCTCGAGCGGTCCGACCTGACGTCGGACCCACTGCAGTTGCTGCGCGACTGGCTGGCTGCGGCCAGGGACGCAGGCGTGAGCGAACCGAACGCGATGGCGCTGGCGACCTGTGGCGCCGACGGCCAACCGCACTGCCGGATCGTGCTCCTCAAGCAGGTGGATGAGCAAGGGCTGGCGTTCTTCACGAACAAGGGCAGCGACAAGGGCGCGCAGATCGCGGCCAATCCGCAGGCGGCGGCCACGTTCTGGTGGTCGAAGCCGCGCAATCGTCAGGTGCGGATCGTTGGCTCCATCGTGCCGACTCCGGAGACGGAGTCGGATCGCTACTTCGAGTCACGCCCGCGCGAAGCACAACTGGCGAGCGCGGCCTCGCCACAGAGCAGCGTGGTGCGAGACCGTGAGGAACTGGAGCGCCTGGTGACGGAACTGCGCGAGCGGGTCGGGACGGGCGCGGTGCCGCGGCCGCCACAATGGGGTGGTTACCGGCTGCGGCCGCACCAGGTGGAATTCTGGCAAGGACGGGCGGCGCGTCTCCACGATCGTCTGCGCTACCGACGGGACGGGAGCGGCTGGGTGATCGAGCGCCTGGCGCCCTGACCCGCGCACCTCACGCGCATTGCGGCACCCCGGAGCTCGCGTCCGACCCCGGCCCCGGTCCGCTCGCTCCGCAACCCGCCAGGCGGGCTGACCGTTCGGCAGTTCGGCACGACCGCGACGCGGGCAAGCACGACGCCGCAGCCCACCGCCCCGCCCGGACACCGCACCCGAGCACCCGAGCACCGGACGCCGACACGGGCTCGCGGTCGTTCGAGGACTCGGGCTCGGGCTCGGGCTCGTTCACGGACTCGGGCGCGGACTCCTTCACCGAAGCCGATCCCAGCACGGGTTGCCGATACGCGAGCGGAAGGGTCCGACGGTTGCGACGGACGATGCGCAGGGACCGCGCTACTTGCCGCGCGGCCGACCGGGCATGGGCACGGGATCCACGGGCAGGTCGCCGAACGCGTACTCGCTCGGGCCCCAGGTCTCGTCCGATGCGAGCGCGTCGTCCCAGGTGACGCGCTTGCCGGTGTAGGTCGCGGTCCGGCCGAGGATGGCCGTCATGGTGCTCTCGGCGACCATGCGGCCTTCGTTCAGGGGCTTGCCGCTGCGGATGCTGGCGAACAGGTCGTCGTGCTCGGTCTGGTAGGGGTCGTTGCGATCCCCTTCGAACCGCCAGGGATGCGCGCCGTCGATGTGCCAGTTGCCGCCGTCCATGTGGCACGCGCCGTCGGCGCCGTAAACGTGCTCGCTGACGTCGTTGAGGCAACCGTCGATCTGGCGGCACTCGGAGAACCCGAACACGCCATCGGGATACTCGAACTGGACGCTGTGGTGATCGAAGATGTGCCCGAACCTGGGGTCGGTGCGGACCTGGCGGCCGCCCATGCCGCGCGCGGCGACGGGGTGGCTTCGGACGGCCCAATTGACGACGTCGAGATTGTGCACGTGCTGCTCGACGATGTGATCGCCCGACAGCCAGGTGAAATAGAGCCAGTTGCGAAGCTGCCACTCCATGTCGCTCCACTCGGGCTGGCGCGCGGCGTGCCACAGGCTGCCCATGTTCCACGCGCAGCGCGCGAACAGAATGCGGCCGAGCTGACCGTCGTGGATGCGCCTCATGGCCTCGAGGTAGCCGTTCTGGTGATGTCGCTGCAGCCCGCTGACGACGGCGAGGCCGCGCTGGCGCGCCTGGTCGGCGGCGGCGAGGACGCGGCGGATGCCGGGGGCATCGACGGCTACGGGCTTCTCGAAGAACACGTGCTTCCCGGCGGCGACCGCGGCCTCGAAGTGGATCGGGCGGAAGTGCGGCGGCGTGGCGATGAGCACGACGTCGATGTCGGTGGCGAGCAGCTGGCGGTAGGCATCGAAGCCGGTGAACCGCCGCGCCGCGGGCACCTCGATGCGGGCCGCGAGCTGCTCGTTCTCCTGCAGCCCCTCGAGCGAGTGCTGGAGCCGATCCGCGAACATGTCGGCCATGGCAACGAGGCGCACGGGGCCCTGCGTCGACAGCGCCTGCGACGCGGCGCCGGTGCCGCGCCCGCCGCACCCGATGAGGCCGATGCGCAGCTCGTCGCCGCGACCGACGCGGTCGGCTGCACGCCGGTGCGGTGCCGCCGACAGGGAACGGGGCAGCTGTGCGCCGATGCCGGCGATGGCGGCGGCGCGCAGGAACGAGCGGCGGGACGAGTTGCTCATGGTCGAGGCGATCGGAACGGAACGAGGAGGTCGGCGCATCGCGGCACGGTGCCGAGGGGCGTCGCAGGGGAACCCGGGAAGCGCGCGACGCGGGGGGCGCCCGGCGCAGCGCCACCGCGCGCGACGAGCAAGGAGTCGGACACGGCGCCGCCGCGCGAGACGCGCGCGACACCGGACACCGCGCCCGCCGCGCGACGCCGCCACCTCGGCGCGGCCGAGTCCGGCGCCCGACACGGCGATCGCGGCGCGCACCGGATGCTCGCGGTCCGATGCTCCACGCTAGAGGTCCTCGAACGCACGGCGGCGCTCGGGCGGGGTTTCGTCGCGCGGTCGCACGACGCGGAAGCCGATGTGCTGCCCTTCGGTGAGGTACCACCAGCTGCGCGGGATCTGGGGATCGCGTCGGTTCCAGCGCGGCTCGGAGCCGCGGCGGGCGGCGCTGCGCAACTGCTCGGGCGGATCCTGCCAGGAGCCGCCGCGCACCGTGTGCGGGAAGCGGATCGGGCGGTCGCGCTTGTCGTGCGGCGGCGGAAAGAACGGGTCGTCACGCGGCGCGGCGCCGTGCGCGGCGGCGAACAGGTCGGGCACCCAGGTGTCGGCGACCCACTCGGCGACGTTGCCGTGCATGTCGCAGAGGCCCCATGGATTGGGCTGCTTCTGCCCGACGGGGTGGTACTTCTCGCCGGCGTTGTCGGCGAACCATGCGTGCTCGGCGAGCGCCGCCGGGTCGTCGCCGCAGGACCACGGCGTGTCGGTGCCGGCGCGGCATGCATGCTCCCACTCGGCCTCGGTCGGCAGGCGATAGAACCGGCCGGTGACCTTCGACAGCCACGCGCAGTACTGGCGCGCGGCGATGTGGGACACGCAGATGGCGGGGTAGCCGTCGCGCCCCATGTTGAAGGTCATGTCGGTGTACGGCGGCGTCGGCTTGCTGAGGCCGTCGGGCTGCTTGCTCTGCGGCAGGTCGGCCTCGTACCAGCAGTCGTACTCGGCCCAGCGCACCTCGCAGCGCCCCATCCAGAACGGCGCGACCCGGACCTCGATCTGCGGCCCCTCGTGCTCGGTGCGCCCGGCTTCGGACCCTGGGCTGCCCATGGCGAAGGTGCCGCCGTCGATCGGGACCATGTCGAAGCTGACTGCGCCGCCGGGGATGGTCTCGGTGTATGGCGCGAACCCGTTCGTCACCGGGGCCGCGGGCGGAGCGGCCGCGGCGGTCGACCCGTTCGCCGCCGGACGCTCCTGCGCGGGCAAGACGGCGCCGCCGAGGAACAGCATCAGCAAGGACAGGTTGGGACCGGTGCGCGACGCCATCGTCCCCGAGTCTATCGCGGTCGACGCGGCGGGCCAGCGTCCGACCGCACGCGACCGGTCACGGCAGGGCCCGCACGACGAACGCGCGGAATCGCCCCTTCTCGACGGGCTCGAGCCGGAAGTGCGCGGGCAGGTACTCGTCGACGAGGCGGTCGAGCAGCCCGTCGCGCGTGGCGCGCATCAGCGACAGCGCGTCGTCGGTGATCAACATCTCGCCGCCGCGGCGCCGGACCTCGGCGTGCTGGACGTGCCACCAGGCGGTCACGTGGTCGAACGGGATGTCGGGCTGCGACGCCAACACGATGTGCATCTCGTAGACGGGATGCACGTCGGCCTGCGGGCGCAGCTGCTTGATGCCGTCGAACTCGTCGTAGCCGCCGCAGTACAGCCGCGCGTCGAGGCGGTCCATCACGGCGAGGGCATCGCGGGCGTAGGCGAGGTCGCCGGGCACGCGCGACGACCAGAACAGGTGCGGCAGCGACCAGCACAGCGCCAGCACCGGCAGCCACGGCCGCAGCCGCGGCGGCAGCAGGCGAAGGCCGAGCACCGCCGCCGGGAACACCAGCGGCAGCAGGTAGGCGCCGTACTCCATCGTCGCGAACGGCGGCAGGTACTGCGGCCGCGCGACGATGCCGGCGGGAGCCAGCAGCATGTTGGTGAACACGGTGTAGCCGACGACCGCGCCGACCATCGCCAGCCCGAAGCGACGCTGGCCGCGCGACAGGAACGCGAGCAGGGCGAGGATCGACACCGGCAGGAACGGCGCCAGCCACTCGCGCCACAGCGTGCGCGGCAGGCACGACCAGTCGGTGCCGAACGAGCGCAGGTGCTGCAGGTAGGACACGGCGCCCGCCTCGGGCTCGGGTGCGTGACGGACCGACTCGGGCAGCAACCACAGATGCAGGCCAGCGACCACGGCGGCGTGCAGCAGCAGCAGCGCCAGCGCGGCAGGCCAGGCGCGCAGCAGCCCGCGCCAGCCGAGTTGCGCCGCCGCGAACAGCGCGAACGCGGGCAGCAGCACGTGCCCGGTCGCGTGGATCGACGCGCCGACGCCGGTGACCACGCCGAGCAGCGCGCCGGCGGCGACGCCCGGACGCCGCGCGCAGCGCACCGCGATCCACCAGGCGGCGCCGGCGGCGATCAGGAACACGCCGTGGATCTCGACGACGGTTCCGTAGTACAGCACCGCGAAGCACGCGGCCGCCGCGGCCGTGGCGAGCAGCGCCTCGCGCCGCGGCAGGCCGGCGGCGAGGCCGGCGCGGTGCGCGAGCGCGCAGCCGAGCGCTGTCCCCACGGACGACGCGGCGACGGCGGCATCGAAGACCGGAACGCCGAGGGCGACCAGCGGCCGGACGATCAGCGCGGCCAGCGGCAGGTACAGGGGATGACGCGGATTGACGAGGACGCCGTTCTCGAAGCGGCCGACGAAGTCGTAGGCGTCGAGGCCGTGCCAGAGGTCGCGCGTGCACAGCAGGCACACGATCAGCACCCCGAGACCCAGGCACAGGGTGTCACCGACGCCGCGCGTGGCCCACCATCGCGGCGGGACTACGGCGCGCGAGCTCATGCGGCGGACACCATGCGTGCGGTCAATGTCCCGACCGCCGACGCGATCGTCAATGCCGGCCGGCCGTCATCGCGGCGACGGGCCGGTGCCGTCGCGGACGCCGTCGCGCCCGCCGGCGCGAGGTCGGGCCAGCACGATGACCTGTCCGGTCAGCAGGCCGCGCAGCAACCCCAGCGTGCCGAGATCGAGGGCCGCGGCGACGGCACGCAGCACGCCGCTGCGGAACGGGTAGCGCCGCGGCATCGCCACCACGTCGTAGCCGTGGCCTTCGAACAGGGCGCGCGCGCTGCGCCGCGTGAAGAAGCGCAGGTGCGTGCGGTCCAGCACGCCGGAGTCGGCGTAGTCGAACCGACCGCACAGGAGGCCCAGCGCGACGGGGAAGTACTGCAGGTTCGGCACCGAGGCGACCACCACCGCGTCGTCGGTCAGCAGCGGCCGCAGCCGGCGCAGCTGCGCCCAGGGGTCGACCAGGTGCTCGAGCACGTCGCCGCACACGAGCAGCCGGAAGTGCGCCGACGGATAGTCGAGCGCCATGCGCTCGACGTCGCCGACCCAGACCCGGTCGAGCACCGCGCGGGCGCGCGCCGCCGCCGCCTCGACGACCTCGACGCCGTGCACCTCGAGGCCGCGCTGCCGCAGCTGCGCGCCGAGGCGCCCCTCGCCGCAGCCGAGCTCCAGCACGCGGCTGCCCGCCGGCAGCGACGGCACCAGGGCGAGCAGGTCGCCGCGCTCGCGACCGTGGTAGCCACCGTTGCCCGCCGCCATGCGCCGCGCACGGTAGCGGCTGGCCGCGCTCCGCCGCAAGGTCGTGATCCGCGCGCGCGAGCGGTGCACGGGCGGGGCCGCGGCACTATCCTGCGCCGCCGGAGCCACTCATGCAGCGACGCGAATTCCTGTCCGTCTCGACCGCCGCCACGGTCGGTGCCGCCGTCGGCGCCGGCCGTCTGTCCGCATCCTCCGCCGCGCCCGAGCCGGCGCGCGGGCCGCGGCGCGGCGCGTTCCACCTGAAGTACGCACCGCACTTCGGCATGTTCGACAACCACGCGCCGGACCTGCTGGACCAGCTGCAGTTCGCCGCCGACGAGGGCTTCATCGCCTGGGAGGACAACGGCATGGGCGGCCGCGAGCCCGCGATGCAGGAGAAGATCGCCGCGAAGATGCAGGGCTGCGGCATCGAGATGGGCGTGTTCGTCGCGCACGCGGCGTGGCAGGACGCGTCGTTCGCCGGCGGGCGCAAGGAGCACGCCGACCGCGTGCTGGCCGACATGCAGGCCGCGGTCGAGGTCGCCGACCGCGTCGGCGCGAAGTGGTGCACGGTGGTCCCCGGCCTGATCGAGCCGCGGCTCGACTGGGGCTACCAGATGGCGAACACCGTCGACCTGCTCAAGCGCTGCGTCGAGATCACCGGACCGAAGGACCTGACGCTGGTGCTCGAGCCGCTGAACTTCCGCGATCACCCGCGCCTGTTCCTCACCAAGATCGCGCAGGGCTACGAGCTCTGCCGCGCGGTCGGCTCACCGCACTGCAAGATCCTCGACGACCTGTATCACCAGCAGGTGACCGAGGGGAACCTGATCCCGAACATCGACCGGGCGTGGTCCGAGATCGGCTACTTCCAGGTCGGCGACAACCCGGGGCGCAACGAGCCGTCGACCGGCGAGATCAACTACCGCAACGTGTTCCGCCACATCCACCAGAAGGGCTTCACCGGCATCGTCGGGATGGAGCACGGCAAGTCGCAGGGCGGCAAGGACGGCGAGCGCGCGCTGATCGACGCCTATCGCGCGGCCGACACCTGGTGACCTCGATGCCCGACGCATCGCCCCTGGCGCGGCCCGGCCGCGACGAGTTGCCCGAGTACCACGCGCGCTACGTGGCGCTGGTGCCCGACGGCGACCTGCTGACGCAGCTCCGCCGCACGGGCGAGGCGACGGCCGCGGCGCTCGCGACGCTCGGCGACGCCGGCGCCGCCCATCGCTACGCCGCGGACAAGTGGAGCGTCAAGCAGGTGCTCGGCCACCTGATCGACGGCGAGCGCGTGTTCGGCTTCCGCGCGCTGTCGTTCGCGCGCGGCGAAGCCGCCGTGCTGCCCGACATGGACCAGGAGGCCTGGATGCGGCTCGCCGGGTTCGACGCCCGGCCGCTCGAACGGCTGGTCGCCGAGTTCCGCGCCGTCCGCGCCGCGACGCTGCTGCAGTTCGGCTCGTTCGACGCGGCCGCCGCCCGCCGCCGCGGGCGCGCCAGCACGTTCGAGTTCTCGGCGCGGAGCCTGGGCTGGATCGTCGCCGGCCACGAACTCCACCACCGCGCGATCCTGCGCGAGCGCTACGGCGTGGCGCTGCCCGAGGCATGACCCGCGGCGATCGCTGGTGGGACGCCGCGCTGCTGCTGGCCGTGCTGGCGGCGTTCGCGACCGCGTTCGCCGCCGGCTCGGTGCTCGACGCGCCGACCATGCTGCAGGACCCGCGGCTGTCGGAGTGGAGCGCCGCCAACCTCTGGGCGATCCTGACCGACGACCTCGGCGGCGAAGCTCGGCAGTCCGGCGGCTTCCGGCCGCTGACGACGCTGAGCTACGCGGTCAACCACGCGCTGCTCGGCAACGGCGAGGCGCCGCTCGGTTACGTCGTGGTCGACGTGCTGCTGCACGTGGCGAACGTGCTGCTGCTGGCGTCCGTGCTGCGTGCGCTGGCGCTGCCGCGGATCGCGTGGTTCGGCACAGCGCTGCTGTGGGCCGTGCACCCGATCGGCTGCGAGGCGGTGACCAACCTCGCCGGACGCGCCGACCTGATCGCCGCGCTGGGCGTGCTGTGGGGCGTGCGCCTGCACCTCGGCGCGGCGGCGCCGGGGGCCTGGCGCCGCGTCGGCATGGCCGCGGCGATGCTCGTCGCACTCGGCGGCAAGGAGAGCGGCGTCGCGCTGCTCGGCCTGCTGCTGGCCTGCGACCTGACCGTGCGGGCCGGACCCGCCGCTGTCGCCGAGCCCGCGGGCGCGCGTTGGCGGCGTCGCCTGCGTGACACCTACGGCCCGTGCCTGCTGGTCGCGGTCGCGTGGGCCGCGGTGCGCGCGCTCGCGATCGACCCGCCCGGGCCGCCGCCGGTGCTCGACAATCCCCTGCTCGAGCTCGGGCCGCTCGACCGGCTGCTCGGCGCCTGCGCGGTGCTGCTCGACTACCTGCGGCTGGTGCTGTGGCCGCTGCGCCTGTCGGCCGACTGGTCGTACGGCTGCTGGCCGCTCGACGCGGCGTGGTTCCGGTGGCTCGGCGCGGGCGCCGCCGCGGCGTGGCTGCTGGCGCTGACCGTGCTGTGGCGCGCACGCGCGCGCGCGCCGGTCGCAGCACTGCTCGGGCTGTGGTGGTTCGTCGCGCTGGCCCCGGTCGCGAACGTCTTCGTGCCGGTCGGCACGATCTTCGGCGAGCGCCTCGCGTATCTGCCGGCGATCGGGCCGCTCGCGCTGCTGGCCCTGCTCGCATCGCGGCGACCGCGCGTCGGCACGCCGCTGCTGGCTCTCATGGCGGCGCTGCTGTGCGCGCGCACCGCGGCGCGCAACCTCGACTGGCGCAGCAACCTGACGATCTGGAGCGCCGCCGTCGCGACGGCGCCCGACAGCTTCAAGGCCAACAGCTCGTACGCGGTCGCGCGCTACGAGCAGGCGCTGCAGGACGGCACCGTCACCGCCGCGCTCGACGAGGTGCTCGGCCACGCCGAGCGCGCCGTCGCGATCGCTGCGCCGCTGCCGCCCATCCACCAGCCGGCCGACGCGCTTTCGAACCTCGCGGCGTTCTACCGGGCCAAGGCGCAGCACGTGCCCGCGGCCGAGGCCGCGGCCTGGCAGGAGCGGGCCAAGGCCCAGTACGAGGACGCGCTGCGCCACGAGGCGGCGGTGCGGACGCAGGCGCCGGCCGGCGCGCAGGTCGTCGGCAGCTGGCGCCTGCACCTCGGCTACGCGCAGTTCCTGCGCGAGACCGGCGACCGCCGCGGCGCGCTGGCCGCGTTCGAGGAGGCGGTGCAGCTGGCCCCGGGACCGGAGACGCTGCTGCCGCTGGCGCAGCTGCTGCGCGAATCGGTGCGCCCGCGCGACGGCGCACTCGCCGCGGCCCGGCTGATGCTGCTGACTCCCGGCGATCTGCGCGCGTGGAGCGAGCTGCAGCGGTGCTTCGCCGAGTGGCGTCCGGGCGCCGTCGCGGTGCAGCAGCGGCCCGACGGCAGCCCGGCGCTCAACCAGCGCCAGCCCGGGCTGCGCGAGCTGCTGACCGAGGCGGCGCGGCTGCAGTACGACGCGGCGCTGCGGCTGGGGCAGGCCGCGTTCGCGGCGTCGTTCCGCGACAGCGTGCGGCGCACCTTCGGCGTCGAGATCGACGGCGGCTGAAGCGCCGTCGCGCTGCGACCCCGCGCTACGGCGAACGGCGCGACGCGAGGTACTGGTTCGGCCAGTGCTGCCGAGCCACCCCGTAGCGGTTGCTCCCCTGCAGCGTCAGATACGGGTCCGACAGGTGTGCGCGCGCGATCGCGCACAGATCGGCGCGCCCGGCGCCGACGATGGTGTTGGCGTGGTCGACGCCCTGGATCGCGCCGACGGCCATCACCGGCACCCCGGCCTCGTAGCGGATGCGCTCGGCGAACGGCACCTGGTACATGCGCCCGTACTCGGGCTTCGACTCCGGCGAGTTGCCGGCCGTCGACACGTCGATCAGGTCGCAGCCGTCGTCCTTGAGCCAGCGGCTGAGCGTCACCGCCTCGTCGTCGGTGAAGCCGCGCTCGCCGAGCCAGTCGGTCGCGGAGATCCGCACGAAGATCGGCCGGTCGTGCGGCCAGGCGGCGCGCACGGCGCGGAACACCTCGATCGGGAACCGCGCCCGCCCGTCGAGGTCGCCGCCGTACTCGTCCTCGCGTCGGTTCGAGAGCGGCGACAGGAAGCTCGACAGCAGGTAGCCGTGCGCCATGTGCAGCTCGATCACGTCGAAGCCGGCGCCGGCGGCGAGGCGGGCCGATGCCACGAACTGCTCCCGCACGAGGTCCATGTCGCCGCGGTCCATCGCCTTCGGCGCGGGCCAGTCGGCCCGGAACGGCAGCGCCGACGGTCCGAGCGTCTGCCATCCGCCGGCCGGCAGCGGCGCGTCGCCCTCCCACGGCCGGCTGCAGGAGCCCTTGCGGCCGGCGTGCGCGATCTGCATGCCGATCCGCGCGCCGGAGTTGGCGTGGACGAAGTCGACGATGCGGCGCCAGGCCTGCTGCTGCTCCTCGTTCCAGATGCCGGCGCAGCCGGGCGAGATCCGCCCCTCGGCCGACACGTTGGTCATCTCGGTGAACACCAGCCCGGCGCCGCCGATCGCGCGGCTGCCGAGGTGCACGAGGTGCCAGTCGCCGGGCACGCCGTCCGCCGCCGAGTACTGGCACATCGGCGACACCACGATGCGGTTCGGCAGCTGCAGCGAGCGCAGCGTCAACGGCTGCCACGCCGGCGGCACCACCGCTGCGCCCGCGCCGCCCTCCTCGGCCGCGACGCGCGCGTCGACTCGGTCGACCAGCGCCGGGTCGCGCAGCCGCAGGTTGTCGTAGGTGATGCGCTTGCTGCGCGTCATCAGGTTGAACTGGAACCGCTCCGGGCTCTGGCCGAGGTAGCGCGCGCTGTTCTCGAACCACTCGAGGCTGGTCTGCGCCGCCTTCTGGGTCTTGAGCACGTCGACGTAGCGCGCGTCCTCGTAGGCCTGCAGCGCCGCCGGCACGTCCTGCGGATGCGCGGCCAAGGTGGCCGCCAGCGCGATCGAGTCCTCCATCGCCAGCTTGGTGCCGGAGCCGATCGAGAAGTGGGCCGTGTGCGCGGCGTCGCCGAGCAGCACGACGTTCTCGTGGCGCCATGTGCGGCAGCGGATCGTCGGGAACGTGCGCCACACCGACTTGTTGGTCAGCAGGCGATGGCCCTGCAGGTGCTCCGGCCACAGCGCCTGGCACCACGCCGCCGACTGCTGCTCGTCGAGCCGGTCGAGGCCGGCCGCGCGCCAGACCTCCTCGCGGCACTCGACGATCCAGGTGCCGCGGCCCTGCTGGAACGGATACGCGTGCACCTGGAACAGGCCGTGCTCCGTCGGCGTGAACACGAACGTGAACGCGTCCAGGTCCTTGTCGGTGCCGAACCACGCGAACTTGCAGCGGCGCCAGTCGAGGCTCGGCTCGAACGAGGCGGCGAAGCGCTCGCGCACGCGGCTGTTCACGCCGTCGGCGGCCACCACCAGGTCGTGCGACCGGACGAGCGCGTCGATGTCGACGACCGGGTGCTCGAAGTGCAGGCCGACGCCGAGCTCGCGGCAGCGCGTCTGGAGTATCTGCAGCAGGCGCATGCGCGACAGGCCGCAGAAGCCGTGGCCGGTGCTGACGATCTTCTCGCCGCCGACGAACGTCTCGATGTCGGTCCAGCGCGCGAAGCTCTCGCGGATCGCCGCGTAACTCTCGGGGTCCGACTCCTCGAAGTTGCCGAGCGTCTCGTCGGAGAACACGACCCCCCAGCCGAAGGTGTCGTCCGCGCGGTTCTGCTCGTAGACGTCGACGCGGTCGCCAGGACGCTGCTTCTTGTGGAGCAGGGCGAAGTAGAGGGCGGCGGGGCCCCCGCCGATGCACGCGATCTTCATGGGCGCCGGCAGTGTAGGGACTCGCGCGTCGGGGCCGAAGCGCGGGCCCGCATAGTCTGCCGGCGGCCGCGCGCGGCTACGGCGTCCGCCCCAGGCGGCGGCCGAACCCGGTGCGCACGAGGGTCGGCGCCAGCAGCACCATGGCCACCGCGGCGCCCACCGTCCACCGGTACGCGAACGCCAGCAGGCGCAGCGCGGTGATCGCCTTGGTCGCGCTCAGGCGCCGGACCGCGTGCCCGCCCCAGGTCTGCGGCGCCAGCCAGCGCACGGGCATCTGCTTGCCGCGCTCGTCGACCGCGACGACGCGGGACGCGCCGCAGACCAGCGCCACCAGCCGCAGCGGCTGGAACCGCGCGCCGCCGTGCCATGCCACCACCAACAGGTCGAAGCGCTCGCGGCGCAGCGCCCGCACGAACGCGGCCTTGCCCCCCGCCGGCTTGTCGCGGCGCAGCTCGACGCCGGGCAACGCCGCCGCGACGGCCTCGCGGTGCTCGTCGCGGACGAAGCAGACCAGCGCGGCCTCCGCGTGCTCGGCGCGGACCCGTCGCGCCAGCGCCAGTGCCGGCTCCAGCTCGGCGGTCAGGAACAGCGCGACCCTCACGCGCGCCTCCGGTCGCCGGCCCTCGCGCCGTCGTGCACCAGGTCCAGGTGTACGCGATCGAACGCCGCAGCCGCGGCGCCGACCGAGTAGCGATCGCGGACCAGCAGCCGACCGGAGGACCCGAGTCGATAGCGGAGGTCGGGATCGCGCAGCAGCCGCACGATCGCGGCCGCGAACTCCGCGGCGTCGGCCGCCACCAGGCAGTGCTGATCGTGCCGGGCGGCGACCCCTTCGATCGCGATCGGCGTGGCCACCACGGCGGCCTGGACCGCCAGCGCCTCGAGCAGCTTGCCGCGCAGGCCGCCGCCGGCGCGCAGCGGCAGCGCCACCACGGCGGCGCGCTGCAGCGCGGCGTCGAGGTCGGGCACGAAGCCCGCGACCTCGACCTCGCCCGGCCGCGCCAGCGCCGCGACCGACGCCGGCGCCTCGCGCCCGATCAGGCGCACGCGGGCGTCGGGCACCGCGGCCCGGACCAGCGGCAGGATCTCGCGCACCAGCCACAGCGCGGCGTCGACGTTCGGGGCGTGCTTGAAGTAGCCGACGAAGGCGATGACCGGCGCGACGACCGCGCGGAGGTCCTCGGCGGAGTCGCGCAGTTCGATCCCGCTCGGCACCGCGGCGACGTCGACGCCGGCGAGCAGACGCAGCGCCGCCGCGTCGCGGTCCGAGAGGGCGACCGTCCGGTCGAACGAGCGCACCAGGCGGCGCTCCAGCCGCGCCGCCTGCGCCGCGCGCAGCAGCCCGCGCAGGCCGCGCTCCTGGCGGCGCGCGGCGACCGCCAGCGACTCGTGGCACACGTACAGCCGCGGCGCCACCCGCGGCTCGGCCGCGACCAGGTGCGCCATCTCGACGTACTCGACCTGCACGAGGTCGTGATCGGTGCCCTCCAGCATCCGGCGCACGGCCGCGCGCATCCGCGGCGCGGAGTAGTCGCGGAACAGCCGCGCCGGCACCCCGTGGTGGAGGTTGCCCGGCATCGGATTGCGCTCGCGGACGGCGGTGACCACCTCGATCCCGAGCCGCCGCAGCGGCGCGGCGTGCGCCGCCTCGGCCTCGTCGTCGAGGAATGCGAACAGCGTCACCCGGTGCCGGCGCGCCATCGCCTCGAGCCGGCGCCAGAGCACCCACGAGCCGTCGTGGCCCAGCCGCGGCAGCCGCGCGCTCAGCACCAGCACGCGCAGGCCGCCGACCGTCGGCACGTCGAGCCCGCCCAGATCGCGGCCGCAGATCACGCGGTGCGCGGCGATCGAGTTGGCCGCCGCGAGCACCCGGCCGTCGGACCAGCGGTAGTGGCGGCGGCTCGCGCAGCGCTTCCACAGCGCCTCGGGCAGGCGCGGCAGCGCCCGCAGCAGCGCTCGCAGCTCGAAGCCCAGCCCGCCCGCCAGCGTCCGCCCCGGCCGCTTGCCGCGCGCGAGCAGCGCCAGCGGCTGCAGCAGCAGCACGCTGCCGAGGCGCAGCGGATCGGTGACGTTGCGCCACAGGAACAGGTGCTGGTTGCGGCGGATGACGTTGTCGATGTAGTCGTCGCCGAACGCCTTGCGGCTGGTGCCGCGGTGCTCGTGCACGACCTGGCTGCGCGCGGTGAACAGCACGCGCCAGCCGCGGCGCCACGCCTGGTACGACAGCCCCATGTCCTCCATGTAGAACGGGTCGTACAGCGTGTCGAAGCCGCCGAGCGCCAGGTACATCCGACGGTCGAACGCGGCGCTGCCGCCGCCGGCCCACAGCGTCGGCACGTAGTCCAGCTCGCGCTCGTCGCGCAGCGGCTCGACGTGCGCGAGCTTGAGCCAGCCGTTCCGGACCTCGCCGCGCGTGCGGCCGGTCTCCTCGCGCCGCCGCTCGCCGTCGCGGAAGAACACCTCCGCGGCGACCCCGAACACGCCCGGGTCGCGCAGCCCGTCGAGCAGCGGACCGAGGAAGCCGGGCCGGACCTCCATGTCGTTGTTCAGGAACACCAGCACGTCGCGGGTCGCGACCTCGACGCCGGCGAGGTTGCCGCGCACGAAGTAGCGGTTCTCGGGCAGCGCCACGACGCGGACCCACGGGTGCTCCTGCGCGAGCCACTCGACGGTGCCGTCGGTGCTGCCGTTGTCGACGACGATCACCTCGTGGTCGCCGCCGTGCTCCTCTACCGCGCGCCGCAGGGACGGCAGCAGCACCTCCAGGAAGTGCCTGCCGTTCCAGGACACGGTCACGATCGACGCCGCCGAGACGTCGCGCGACGCGGGCTGCCAGCGTCGCCGCAGCAGCTGCACGAACGGCCACGCCAGCAGGTCGAGCGCCAGCACCAGCGCCAGCAGCGGCCAGCTGATCGCGGCGACCAGCACGGCGCATCCTGCCAGCAGCAGCGGCGCGGCCAGGGTGCGCAGCAGGCGGCCGATCATGGCCTCAGCTCTCGGCCGAGGCCGGCCGCGTCGCGCGCCGTGGGAGCAGTCGCTCCAGCATGGCCAGGTAGCGCGCGAACTCGCGCTCCCAGGCGTGCTCGACCGTGAACCGGTCGGCGCGCCGGGTCATCCGGCCGGCGCCGTCGGCATCGCCGTGGATCCGCACCAGGCAGTCCGCGAACGCCGCCATGTCGCCGTCGGGGAACAGCATCACCTCGTCGTCGCGGAACAGCTCGCGCATGATCGAGGTGTCGACCGCCACGACCGGCACGCCCATCGCGACGAACTCCGGCACCTTCAGCGACAGCGCCATGTCGATGTGCACGTCCAGGTGCGGCGTGAACACGCCGACCGACGCGCGGCTCATGACCGCGGGCACCTGCTCGAGCGGCAGCGGCGGCCGCAGTTCGACGCGGTCGGCGACGCCGAGCTCGCGCGCCAGCTCCTGCAGCTCCCGCATCGGCTGCCCTTCGCCCTCCGACAGCTTCGCGTGCACGATCAGCCGCGCGTTCGGGATCCGGTCCTTCAGCAGCGGCAGCACGCGCACGCACTGGTCGACGCCGTGCCGGTGCGACACGGTGCCGAGGTACAGCAGGTCGAACGCCGTCGGATCCTCGGGGCCGCGCCACGGGTGGCGCCGCCGGTCGAACACGCCGGTGTCGGCCGCGTTCATGACCGCGATGCTGTCGCCGGCGCGGACCGCGCGGCGGCCGATCGCGACCGTGCGGAACCGTTCGGTGGCGTAGACCACGGCGGTGGCGAAGCGGTGCGACAGCCACTCCTGCACGCGCAGCGGCCAGATACCCGGGTGCCCGAGCCCGGTCTTGAACTTGCTGGCGTAGACCTCCGGCATCAGGTCGTGCACGTCGAGCACGACCCGCGCGCCGAACAGGCGCGGCACCAGCGCGGCGAACACCAGGAAGTCGGGCATGTTGTGCACGTGCACGACGTCGTAGCGCCGCGGCCGGAGGGCGAGCGCCAGCGCGCTGAGCAGCGTGAACACCAGGTACTCGAACACGTAGCGCAGCAGGCCGCCGCGGCGCCGCGACAGCGGCAGCCGGTGCAGCGACACGCCGGCGATGGCCTCCCGCTTCGGCAGCCCCGGCGCCCGCAGCGCCAGCACGTCGACCCGGTGCCCGCGCGCCGCCAGCGACTCGGCGTAGCGGCGGACGCGCGCGTCGCCCTCGTAGTAGGCGTGCACGACCATGCAGACCCGCATCGTCCGCGCCACCGCGTCGGGGACGCTCGCGTGGCCGGCCTGCCGCGTCGCCATCGATAGCTCCGTCCTGGTCGTCACGCCGAGGTCAGTTGCCGATGCTGCCGACCGACGGACCCGACAGGCTGAACGGGAGCAGGCGGCGGATGTAGAGATCGACCAGGTTGCCCAGGTCGGCGATCGTCGAGGTCTGGCAGTACACCACGTCGCCCGGCAGCAGCAGGAAGTCCGGCTGCTCGTCGAGCAGCACGGCCGACAGGTTCACGCGGAACGTGCGCTGGGTGCCGTCCGGCGCGACGCGCAGGACGCGGACGTCGGACTCCTTGGCCGTGTACTGGACGCTGCCGGCGGATGCGATGGCCTGCGTCATGGTCAGCCCGGCCTGGTACGGGATCGCGCCGGAGCGGCCGACCTCGCCGCACACGTAGATCGACTGCGCCGACGCCTCGAGCAGCGTCAGGCTGACGCGCGGGTTGGTGAACTGCTCCTGCTGGTAGGCCTCGAACACCATGGTCCGCACCGCGCCGACGGTGCGGCCGGCGACCTGCATCGGCTGCGACAGGCGCGGCAGGTCGATCGACCCGGTCGGCGACACGGTCAGCTCCTGGACGATGTCCCCGTCGGGCTGCTGGCTGCCGACCTGGGCGATCTGGATCTGCAGCCGATCGCCGGCGCGCAGCGCGTAGTCGCGCTGCATGTAGGCCGCCCACTCGAGGGCGACCGCCTTGGCGTCGAACGGCGGCGCCGCGGCGCACCCCGTGAACAGCAGCACCAGGAACAGAGTCAGGGGTTTGGTTCGCATCTGGGAGCAGCCGTTCACGACCGGCCATTGTCATCGGCATCGACAGGGGTAGGAATACAGAAAACCGGCATCGCCGGGACACCGGCGCTTCAAGCGCCGCCGTGCCTCCTGCCGAGCAGGGACCAGGGACCATGTCCGAGCCGCCACGAACCGCCGCCAACGCCCGGAGCGCGCCGTGATCGGCGCGACCGGAGCGCTGTGGCAGGATCCGACACCGCAGCAGGCGGGCTCGGACTTCGGCAACGTCGAGCGCGTGCACCCGGTGATGCTGGCGGTGCTCGGCCTGCTGGTCGTACTGCTGATCGCGCTGCCGCGTCGCCACGCGACCTGGCCGCTCGTGCTGCTGCTGTGCTTCGTCCCGGCCGGCCAGCGCTTCGTGCTGGCGACGCTCGACTTCCCGTTCGTGCGCGTGCTGATCCTGGCGGCGTGGGCGCGGCTGGTGGTGCGCGACGAGCTGCGGCCGCTGCTGTGGAACCGGCTCGATCGCCTGCTGCTCGGCTGGGCGCTCGTGTCGGTGCTGACCGGCACCCTCGAGGCCGGCACGCTGACGGTGTTCGTCAACCGCTCGGGCGCGGCGCTCGACGCGATGTGCACCTACTTCTTCTTCCGGCAGGTGATCCGCACCCCTGCGGACATCGCCACGACCGCGCGGCAGTTCCTGTGGTGCAGCTTCGCGGTGCTGGGGGTGATGCTCTACGAGCACCGGACGATGCACAACATGTTCGGCATCTTCGGCGGCGTGCCGGAGATCACCGACATGCGCGACGGGCGCCTGCGCTGCCAGGGCGCGTTCGCGCACCCGATCCTGGCCGGCTGCTTCTACGCCACGCTGCTGCCGTTCTACGCGGTGCTGGGCTTCCGCGGCGGCCGCTGGGCGCTGCCCGTGTTCGGCGCGGTGACCGCCGTCGCGATCACCGTCCTGACCGCGTCGTCGACGCCGATCGTGGCGGTGCTGATGTGCGGGGTCGCCGCGGCCGTGTTCCCGTTCCGCAGCGCCCTGCGCTACGGGCGCTGGCTGGGTTTCGCGGTGCTGGTGATGCTGCACTTCTCGATGAAGCAGCCGATCTGGCACCTGCTGGCGCGCATCGACGTCGCCGGCGGCTCGACCGGCTGGCACCGGTTCCACCTGGTCGACAAGTTCATCCTGAACTGGCACGAGTGGTGGCTGCTCGGCGTGCCGCGGACCGGGCACTGGGGCCCCGGATTGCAGGACGTGACCAACCAATACGTGGCCGAAGGTGTCGGCGGCGGCGTAATGCGGTTGCTGCTGTTCGTATTGGTGATCGTCGCCGCGTTCCAGGGCGTGTCCCGCTCGCTGCGCGTGCCGGGCATCGCGCCCGCCGAACGGCTGACCCACTGGGCCCTGGGCACCGCGCTGTTCCTCCACTGCATGAATTTCATCGGCGTCACCTACTTCGAGCAGATCATGTCCCTCTGGTTCTTCACGCTCGCTGCCATCGGCAGCACGACGCTGGTCCGGGGGGTCGCGCCCAGCCGGCAGCTCGCGGCGCAGAACGCGGTGCCCGCCGGCGCTTGACAGTGCTGTAGGATTTGGTTGCATGACTGCAGACGATCAATGCCGCAGGCCGATCCGGCGTTGTAGTCATTGGAAGGAACCCGACTAGATAGGCCCCGCGCTCCCGTTCTCGTTTCGGTCCATGCTCCACCGCCGTACCACCGGGGTCACGACCCTGCTGCTCGACCTCGCGTGCGCGGTCTGCGCGCTCTGGGCCGGCGGTCTGCACGCCGGTCGCGCGACCGAGGACGCGGCGGGCTTCGTGGCGATCGCCTCGGTCTACCTGCTCACGTGGGTGCTGATGGCGGAGCGCCTGGGCACCTACCTGGTGCCGTTCCATCGCGGCGCCGGCCCGGTGCTGCGCGCCGTGCTGGAGAACTGGGGCATCACCGCGGCGGTCGCCGGCTTCGTCGAGGTGACCATGTTCGGCACGCCCAGCGTGCTGGTCTGGCGGGTCGTCGCCGTCGGCGCGATGCTGCTGGTGATCCAGCGCATGCTGCTGCTGCGCACGCCGCTGAGCTTCGCGACCCACGTGCGACCGCGGGTGCTGCTGATCGGGGCGCACGACGGCGCCGCCGACCTGGCGCGGGACCGCGACGCGCGCCGCTCGTTCGACCTGCGCGGCTATGTCCCGTTCCCCGGGGAGCGCGACGAGCCGATGGCGGCGATGACGCGGCTCGGTTCGATCGACCGGCTGGACGAGGTGTTGTCCGAGCATCGCATCGACCTGTGCCTCGTGTGCCCGTCGGAGCGCGCCGTGATGGGCGACGTGCACCGCGTGTTCCAGATCTGCGACTGGGGCGGCCTCAGCGCCCAGTTCTTCCCCGCGTTCCTGGACCTGGACAACCTGCACGCCTCGCTGACCTGGATCGACGGCCGCCTCGGCCTGTCGCTGCACAGCCTGCCGAACCGGTCGCTGGCGATGTTCGCCAAGCGGCTGATCGACCTGGTCGGCGCCGCGCTTGGCCTGCTGCTGCTGCTGCCGGCGTTCGTCGCCTGCGGCCTCGCGGTCAAGCTGACCAGCCGCGGGCCGGTGTTCTTCCCGCAGATCCGCGTCGGTCGCAACGGCGAGCACTTCCGCTGCCTGAAGTTCCGGACCATGAAGGTCGGCGCGCAGCTGCAGCAGGAGGACCTGCGCAAGAACAGCATCCAGGACGGGCCGGCCTTCAAGATCCCGGACGACCCGCGGCTGACCAGGGTCGGCGGCTTCCTGCGGCGCTACAGCCTCGACGAGCTGCCGCAGCTGCTCAACGTCCTGATCGGCGACATGAGCCTGGTCGGGCCGCGGCCGCCGATCCCCAGCGAGGTCGACCGCTACACCTGGTGGCAGCGCCGCCGCATCTCGGTCAAGCCCGGGCTCACCTGCGTCTGGCAGGTCTGGGGCCGCAACCGGGTCTCGTTCAAGCGCTGGGTCGAGATGGACCTGTACTACATCGACAACTGGTCGCTGTGGCTCGACCTCAAGCTGATCGTCCACACCGTGCGCGCCGTCGTGCGCGGCACGGGGATGTGATCCCGGACGACCTCCAGACGATGCTGGCGTCCACGCACAGCGCGCCCGAACATCGCGGCCCCGTGGCGCTCCCGGCCCTGTCGATCGTCGTCGTCAACTGGAACACCCGCGAGCTGCTGCTGCGGCTGCTGGCGCAACTGGCGCCGTCCGCCGCAGCCGCCACCGAGGTGATCGTGGTCGACAACGCCAGCAGCGACGGCAGCGCCGACGCCGCCGAGCGGGCGTTCCCCGGCGCACGGCTGGTGCGCGCGCCCGAGAACGGCGGCTTCGCCTACGGCGTCAACCGCGGCATCGCGGCGGCGCGCGGCGAGTGGATCCTGCTGCTCAACACCGACACCGACGTCGACCGCGCCGAGCTCGACCGCTTCGTCGCCGAGGCGGCGGCGGTGCCGGCCGGCGGCGTGTTCGGCCCGCGCATCGTCGACGAGCACGGCGCGGTGCAGAGCAGCACCTGGCGCCGGCACGGCCTGTGGCGCCCGCTGCTCGACGCGCTGGGCTTCGCGCGGCTGCTCGACGGCGCGGCGCCGCCGCAGGGCACGGCCGAGGTCGACTGCGTCAGCGGCTGCGTGTTCCTGATCCGGCGCGCGGCGCTCGAACAGACCGGCGCGCTCGACGAACGGTTCTTCATGTACTTCGAGGAGGCCGACCTGTGCGCCCGCGTGCGCGCGGCCGGCTTCGGCGTCTTCCACCTGCCGGCGACCGCGTTCGTGCACGCCGGCGGCCTGTCGGCCACCCAGGCGGCGGAACGCACGTTCCTGGCGTTCCGCGAGAGCTGCCTGCTCTACCATGCGCGCTGGCACGGGCGGCTCGGCACCGAGTGGGTCCGCGCCTGCCTGCTGCTCGGCACGGCGCTGCGGTGGACGGCGATGGCGCTGCTCGGCCGCGCCGCACGCCGCCGGCTGCACGGGGCGGCCCTGCGGCGCCTGCTGCGGCCCGGCCTGGTGCGCGAGCTGTGCGCCCGGCCGCGGCGCGTGCCGGCGGTCGCGGCGCGGCCGCGCGCCTGAGCCGCGCGCCGGCGGGCTACCGCACGCGGCCGCGGACGACCTGCCACAGGAGGCCCAGGTGGCCGCGGATCGTGCGCAGGGTCTTCATCTTCGAGACGCCGAGCAGGCGGGACTCGAGCAGGGTCGGGTACTCGCGGACGACGCCGCCGCGGCGCAGCACGCGCACCAGCAGCTCGGCGACGCCGAGGAACCCGCCGTGCTGCAGCTCGAGATCGACGACGCGCGAGCGCCGCAGGACCCGGAAGCAGCTGGTCCAGGTGTGGAGCTCGACGCGCAGCAGCCTGCGGTAGATCCACGACAGCGTGCGCGACAGCAGCAGGCGCCAGCGCGGGACGTTCAGGACCTGCCCCTGCGGGTGGTACGGCGACGCGGTGACCATGTCCGCGTCGCCCAGCATCGGCACCATCTGCAGCAGGTCCATCGGGTCGTACGAGCAGTCGCAGTCGATGGTGCAGACGATCTCCGACTGCGCGGCGCGGATGCCGGTCATGATCGCCGCGGCGACCCCGCGGTTCTGCTCGTGCCGCAGCAGCTGCACGTCGACACGACCGGCGCAGGCGTGCTTCAGCACCTCCCACGTGCGGTCGCGGCTGCAGTCGTCGACGAGGACCAGCTGCAGGCGCAGCCCGTCGCCGGCGCGGGTGGCGACCGTCGACAGGGTGCGCAGGAGGTACTGGATGTTGTCCTCCTCGTTGAACATCGGCACGACCAACGACACGGTCGTGCGCTCCGCCGCCTGCGGCGGCGGCGACGGGGCGGCGGGCGCCGACGGCGTCGCACCGTCGACGTGCGGCGCCGCCCGCGGCCCCGGCGCGTCGACGCGCGGCAGGCCGAGGTGTTCGGCGATCGACTCGAAGCGGTAGCGCTGCAGGTACTGTTCGAGGCACCAGCGCGTGCGCCCCAGGTTGCGGTACTGCCGCACGCTGCTCCACCGCGACGCGGCGGTGATCTGCGGCTGTTCCGGGTCCAGCTCCCACGAGGTCAGGTAGAACACGAGCGGATCGCGCCTTTGGCGGTGCCACCGGGCCACCGCGCGCGACAGCAGCGCGTGCGGCAGCTGCCGCATCCAGTTGCCGCCGGCGATGGCCACGCGGAAGCCGCCGACCGACGTCGTCGACACCGGCACCTCGACGAGGCTGCCCCCCACCGCCAGGTCGTGCCGCCGCACGGTGTGGAACTCGCGGCGGCCGGCGAACGACCAGCCGACCGGGTTGATGCTGGCGTCGTAGACGTAGCCCTTCTTGGCCAGCACCTCGAAGATCCACAGGTCCTGGCGCTGCAGCCAGCGCGGCGAGCGGAAGCCGCGGACGGCGCCGCCGCCGGCGGCCGCGATCGCCGCGGCGGTGCGGTCGAGGTCCTCGGCGAACTCGTCGGCGGTCATCCCGGCCACGCCGCGCGGCCAGTAGCCGCGCGAGGCGACCTCGTGCCCGGCGCGGGCGATGCGACCGACGATGCCGGGGTTGCGGTCGGCGAGCACCCCGAGCACGAAGAACGTCGCCCGCGCGCCGTAGCGGTCGAGCACGGCGAGCGCCTCGTCGACGCTGCGGTCGATGCGCGACTCGAACCGGTCCCAGTGCTTGCTCAGCACGACGCGCGACAGCGCGCCGCCGTGGAACCACTCCTCGAGCGACACGGTCAGGATGTGACGACGCTCGGTCTCGGCGCGCGGGACCGGGCCGCCGACGCGCGCATCTGCTTCTGCAATGCCGTGCACGATCGCGGGTGAGGGGAGATCAGGTGAGGCGGGCGATCGCCGTCGGCAGATCGTAGACCAGGTCGGCGAGCACCGCACCGAGGAACGGCGTGCCGAGCGAACGCAGGTACGACACGTTGCGACGCACGACGTCGGCGGCGTGCCGGTTGGCCTCCACCACCAGCACCACGGCGTCGAGCGAGCGCACGACCAGGGCGGCCTCCGGCGCGCGGTTCAGGCCGGGCACGTCGACCAGGCACAGGTCGCGCTCGGTGAGCAGCTCGCGCAGCGTGTCGCCGAACCGATCGGAGGTGAACCCCCAGAACGGATCCGCCGACTCGCCGGCGGGCACCACGTCGACGCCCGGCGCCACGCGCGCGCGCACGACGTCGCGCAGGGTGGCGCGATCGGCCAGCAGGTCGGCCAGCCCCGGCGAGCCGGTGACCTCGAACAGCCCCGACATCACCGGCGCGCGCAGCGTCGCCTCGATCAGTGCCGTGCGGGTGCCCTTGCTGCCGAGGTACAGGGCGAGGTTCGCCGCCAGGGTGTTGGAGCCCTCGTCGTCGCCGATCGCGCAGAATCCGATCGAGCGGTAGCTGTCCACCGCGCCGCGCTGCAGCAGGTGGGTCCAGAGATGGCCCAGCTCGGCCATGAGGACCTCGGACCGCAGTCCGCGTTGGTCGCCGTCGATCAGCACGTTGCGCATGGTTCCCTCCCTTCGTCTCCCCTCACAGCCCGCGCTGCCGCGTGGCAATGTGCCGCTTGAGGTTGCGGTTGTCGGGCCGCGGCAGCATGCCGATCACCGTCACGCCCTCGAGGGCCTCGAGGTCCGACGGCATCCGGACCGTGCGGTCGGGCACGGTGCGCATGACCACCAGGCCGAGCCCCGCGAACAGCCCGACGACCAGGCCGCCCAGCATCAGCTTGAAGCGGTTCGGCCCCTCCTTGTCCAACGGCGTCGACGCGTCGTCGATCACCTTCAGCGAGCTGAAGTTGCCGAGCTGCAGCCGGCGCTTGAGCTCGGCCTGGCGCAGCGCCGCGCTGGCGCTGGCCGAGTCCTCCTCGGCGCGCACGACGTTCTCGCGCAGCTGCGCGTAGCGCGGCTCGAGGTCGAGCAGCCGGCGCAGGCGCGCCGAGACCTCGGTGTGCGTGCGCTCGAGCAGCTCGGTCACCGCCTTGTCGCCGACCAGCTGGCCGCGCAGCTCGCCGAGCTGCTCGGTGGCCGCGGTGTACTCCGGGTTGGTCTGCTCGAGGTCGTAGGCCGGCGCGTTGCGCGCGGCCTCGACGGTCTGCCGGATGGTGGCCTTCAGGTTCTCGATCCGCTTCTCGGTTGCGCCGATCTCGTCGGCGCGCACCGAGGTCACGCGCAGGCCGGCGAGCTGGATCTCCAGCCGGCTGATCTCGTCCTGGATGCCCTCGACGGTCTTCGAGGTGTCGAGCCGGCGGTGCACGATCATCGTCGGTGCCAGCCCCTGCAGGTGGCGCTCGAGCTCCGCGATCTGCTGCTGCTTGGCCTGCACGTCCTGGCGGTTGCCGGCCAGCCGGCTCTGCGCCTCGGCCTCGGCCTGCCGCAGCCGCTCCAGCTCGAAGTCGAAGGTGCTCTGCACCTGCGCCTCGCGCTCCAGGAACTCGCGCAGCGCGCGGTTGCCGAGCGTCAGCGCGGTCGCGGCCTCCTCGGAGCGCTTGCGGACCTCCTCGTAGACCTTGGGGTCGTCGTACTGCTCCTGGTGGAACTTCTTGGCTTCCTCCATGTAGACCGACAGCACCTTGCGGGCGAGCCGCGCGTCGTGCGCGGTGTAGTTCACGGTCAGCACGTCGCCGAGCCGCGAGCGGTCCACGTTGAGGCGCTTGCGCAGCACCTTCAGCGCCTCGTCGATCGTGGCGCCCGCCAGGTCGACCTCGTTCCAGTCGCGCTGGATCCGGTGCAGCAGGGCGGTGACGCCGGTCTGGTTGGTGTCGTCGGGCGAATACGGCTTGAGGATCTCCTCGGGCGTGACGCGCTCGGCCACGCGACGCAGCAGGTTGTCGGCCAGCAGCACGTGCACCGCGTTGGCGGCGACCGCCTGCGCCTTGGTGTCGCTCGACCGGGTCAGGTCGACGTTGATGCTCTCCGAGCCCGAGGCCGTGAACAGGAACGTGCCCTCGCTGACGTAGGTGTTCGGCGTGGTCACGGCGAGGAACGCGCCGACCAGGCAGCCGAGGCCGGCGGTGCCCAGCACGAACCACCGCGAGCGGAACACCGACGCCATCATCTTGCGCACCGGCATGCCGCCGGGCTCCTCGCCGGGCGGCGGCGGCCAGGCGCCGATCAGGGCCTCGCGCGCGGTGTGCATCCGTTCCTCAGCCAGGTTCTTCGACATGGTCCTCTCGATCGGGTCTCGCCGGGACGGGCCCGGGCGCGGCGCCACGCCGCGAACCGGACGGCTCGCGACACGGTCCCCGGAAATGGTAGCTTGCGGTGCAGGGAGATTGGGCGCGCGCCGGCCGGAATGACGCCATCGATCGCGGCTGCCCCGGCGAGGCGCCGATGGCATCGATCCGGGCGGGGTGTCCCGATCCTGTTTCGACCGTTGCGACGCCGCGACTTTGGCCCCGGCCCGGCCGAACGCGTGGCGCGTGCCCCGGTCAGCCCGCCGCGCCGCCGCCGGCGCAGGCCGCCTGCACGGCCGCGCGGGTCTTCGGCACCGCCGCGGTCAGGACCTCGGTGCCCCGCGCGGTGACGAGGACATCGTCCTCGATGCGGACGCCGATGCCGCGCAGGGCCGCCGGCACGCGCCGGTCGCGCGCGCCGAAGTAGAGCCCCGGCTCGATGGTCAGCACCATGCCGGCGCGCAGGCGCTCGGGCCGGCCGCGCGCGTCCTCGTAGGCGCCGACGTCGTGCACGTCGCGGCCGAGCCAGTGCGACGTCCCGTGCATGTACCAGGGTTTGTAGGCGTCCTTCTCGACCAGGGTCGCGACGGTGCCGCGCAGCACCCCGAGCGCCACCAGCGCGCCGGTCAGCGAGCGCACGCAGGCCCGGTGCGGCGCGTTCCACGGCGCCCCGGGCCGCGTCGCGCGGATGCCGGCCAGCTGCGCCTTCAGGACCGCGTCGTAGACCGCCGCCTGCGCCGGCGAGAACGCGCCGCCGACCGGGAACGTGCGCGTCACGTCGCCGGTCACCCCGTCGACCTCGGCGCCGGCGTCGACCAGCAGCAGGTCACCGCGCGCCATGCGCCGGTCGTTCTCGTGGTAGTGCAGCACGCAGGCGTTGGGGCCGCTGGCGACGATCGAGCCGTAGCCCGTGCGCGGGCTGCCGGCGGCGCGGAACGCGGCCTCGATCGCCGCCTGCACCTCGTACTCGCGCATGCCGGGCGCCGCCGCGCGCATGCCGGCGAGGTGCCCGGCCGCGGTCGCCGCCGCCGCGCGCCGCATCGCCGCCAGCTCCGCCGCGTCCTTGTGCAGCCGCAGGCGCGCGATCGCCGCGGTCGGGTCGACGACCGTCGGGTGCGCCGGCTGCCGGCGCCGACGCGCGGCCGCGAGCCGGGCGAACGCGTCCAGCAGGCGCTGGTCGAGGCGCGGGTCGCGGCCGAGCCGCCAGAACACCGCGGCCTGCTGCGCCAGCAGCTTCGGCACCGCCGTCCAGAGCTCATCCACCGGGTGCGCGGCGTCGACGCCGAACACGCGGCGCGCGCCGGCGGTGCCGTAGCGGCGTCCGTCCCAGATCTCGCGCTCGGCGTCGCGCGGCCGCACGAACAGCTCGGCGCGGTGCGTGCCGCGGCCGGTGCGCCAGGCCGCCAGCACCGCCTCGGGCTCCGGGAAGCCGGTCAGGAAGTGGAAGTCGCTGCCGGGGCGGTAGCCGTGATGCACGTCGCCGTTGCGCAGCTGCTCGGGCGCGGTCGGCAGCAGCAGCAGGCCGTCGCCCAGCGCGTCGAGCAGGCGTTGGCGGCGGCGGCGGTGCAGGTCTCTGGCAGGCGCGGCGTCGAGCGACATGGCGCAGAGGCTACGCCGTCGTCACGGCGCCGCCAGTTCGAGCACCACCAGCTCGGGCGGCGAGAACAGCCGCAGCTGCGGGGCGTTGCCGCGCTCCACGCCGATGCCGCGGCTGACACGCAGCCAACGGTCGCCCCGGCGCCACAGCTCGCCCCACGCGAGGCCGCGCGGGATCCGCGACAGCCGCACGGGCGGCCCGTAGCCGGGGATCGCCACCTGACCGCCGTGGCAGTGGCCCGCCAGCAGCAGCGCGTGCCCCGCCGGCACCTCGCCGTCGCCGGTCGCGATCGTCGTCAGCATGTAGTCGGGCGCGTGCCCGAGCACGATCGTGAAGCCCTCGAAGCCCGCGACCGCGTCGCGGAAGGCGCCGCGGTCGAGCGGCCGCCGCGACTGCGCCAGGTCCAGGCCGAGCAGCTGCACCGGCACCGCGGTCTCGAGCCGCACGACCTCGTTGCGCAGCGTGCGCGCCGCGTCCCCGAGCGCCGCGGGGTACAGCTCGCAGTCGCCGTCGACCGCGAACACCCCGAGCCGCGGCCGGTGCTGCAGACCCGTCACCCACTGCCGGAAGCGCTCCATCGCCGGCTCGTAGCCGTCCTGCTGGCCGGCACGGCGCTGGATGTAGTCGCCGGCGAACAGCAGCAGGTCCGGCCGCTCCCGATCGATCGCCCGGCCGAGGTCCTGCTCGAACGCGCCGATCGCCTCGGTCTGCACGTCGGCGACGAGGACGACCCGCAGCGGCGCCGGCAGACCTTCGAGCAGCGGGCTGGTGATCCGCTCGCGCGCGATCTGCAGCCGGAACGGCTCGACCCGCCGCGCCAGCACGTAGGTGACCTCGCCGCCGAGCGCCAGCAACAGCGCCAGCGCGCCGACCGCACGCCCCCCGCGCCCGCGCGGCCGCACCAGCAGCGCGACACCGCGCCAGGCCACCACCGGCGCGAGCACGCAGAACAGCACGTGGCACTGCACCCGCAGCACCGCGAACGCGTCGCGGGTCAGGATCAGCGCCGCCACGCTGGCGACCAGGCCGAGCAGCACGCCGAACGCCGTCACCTGCAGCGCGTCGCCGCGCCAGCTGCGCTGCCCGGGGCGGCCGCGCCAGCAGAACCAGGCCAGCGCCGCGGCCAGCCCGCCGAGATCGGTCGCGACGCCGATCGCCAACGCGGCCGTCATCGCCGCACCGCCCCCGCGAAGCCTGGCATCGACCGCGGATCGTAGGGCGCGCGATCAGCCGGTCGCGAGCATCGACTGCTGCACGCCGGTGCCGCCCTTCTCCTTGGTGATCATCAGGAACTCGACCGCGAACTCCTGATCGCCCACCCGGAACGGCACGTAGAAGCACAGGTCCTCGGCGACCGTACGGCGCTGCAGGTCCTCGCCGATGTAGACGCTGGGGATCGAGATGTCGAACAGCGGCGTCTTCTGGAACAGCTCGGTCTTGATGTTGCCGCCGATCATGTTGGTCAGCTCGCCGATGGCGTCGACCAGCTCCTCGTTGGCCATCTCGGTGTCGGGCTCGAGCATCAGCATCGTGACCGCCACCGTCTGCGCCAGCGTGCGCGGCAGGAACACCGAGATCGATCCCGACAGGAAGCCGGCGACGCCCAGCGAGCCGATCACCTCGGACTTGCGCGTCCTGGCCTTCTCGATCGACACCTCGCCGGCCTGCACCGGCAGGTTCATCATCGTCCGGAACACCTCGGAGGTGGCCTTGACGATGCAGTGGCCCAGGTCGGCGTCGAGCGACCGGCTCGGCATGCTGGCGCGGTACTCGGCGATCAGCTTCTCGATGTTCTCGAGGATGCTGCTGGTGCCGCCGCTCTTGGCCAGCACGAGGTTGGCGCCGGCGTCCTTGCAGCGCTTCGCGGTCGCCTCGTCGTCGAGCGCGGTGAAGACGACGATCGGCAGCGCCTTGTGGTTCTTGGTGTGCCGGAAGGTCTCGATGACCTGCATGCCGTCCTTGTCCTTCAGGACGTAGTCCGTGAGGATCAGCTGCACCTCGTTGCGGATGAACGCCTCGTAGGCGTCCATCGCGCCGGTCACCGCCAGGACCTTGTAGCCCGCCCTCTGGAAGTGGCTCGACAGGACCTTGGTCAAGGTCGGAGAGTCGTTGACCAGCAGAATGGTGTCCACGCGCGTCCTCGGTACCGGCTCCGGTTCTCCCGGCTCATCGAACGCCGGCGTGCGCCGACTTGATGCCGCGGCGCCGGAATCGCGGGCTCGATCGCCGCGCGTCCGGGGGCCTCAGAGGCCCAGTGCCGCGTGGACCGCCAGCGTCGCCGACGACTTGTTGAGCGTGTAGAAGTGCAGCCCCGGGGCGCCCGTGGCCAGCAGCTGCCGACCCTGCTCGATGCTCCAGTGCACCCCGGTGGCGACCACGGCGCTGGGGTCCTTCTCGACGCAGCGCAGCCGCCGCAGCAGCTCCTGCGGGATGCGCGACCCGCACATCTGCGTGAAGCGCTGCGACTGCGCCACGTTGGTCACCGGCATCAGGCCCGGCACCATCGGCACGGTGATGCCGGCCGAGCGCGCGCGGCGCACGAACGCGCGGTAGTCCTCGTTGTCGAAGAACAGCTGGGTGATGAGGAAGTCGACACCGGCCTGCACCTTCTGCACCAGGTGCGACAGGTCGGCGTCCAGGTCGCGGGTCTCGACGTGCCCCTCGGGGTAGCAGGCGCCGCCGACGCACAGGTCGAAGCCCTGGTCGCGGATGAACGCCACCAGCTCGGTGGCGTAGCGGAAACCGCCCGGCACCGGTTGGAACTCGGTCTCGCCCTTGGGCGGATCGCCGCGCAGCGCCAGCACGTTCTGGATGCCGCTGTCGACCAGCCGCCGCAGGATCTCCCGGATCTCGTCGCGCGTGCTGCCGACGCAGGTCAGGTGCGCCATGGCGGTGATGCCGAGGTCGCGCTGGATGCGCGACACCAGCTCCAGCGTCCGATCGCGCGTGCTGCCGCCGGCGCCGTAGGTGACCGACACGTACGAGGGCCGGCAGCTCCGCAGCTCCTCCACCGTCCGGTACAGGGATTCGACGCCTTCCTCGGTCTTGGGCGGGAAGAACTCGAACGACACCACGGGCGTGGTGCCACCGAACAGCGAGGCGATCTTCATCGGGGCCGGCCTACGGTAGCTGCGGCGCCTGCGCCCGCAACGCTCAGCCCGCCGCCGACGCCGCCATGCGCCGGAGCGCCGCGCCGGTCAGCCGGCAGGTGCGCCAGTCCGGCAGCAGCTCGGCGCCCTGGGCCCGGTAGAAGTCGATCGCCGGCGCGTTCCAGTCCAGCACGTTCCAGTCGAGCCGCGGGCAGCCGCGCTGCTCCGCCGCCGCGGCGACCGCGCGCAGGAGGCGCAGTCCATGGCCGCGACCGCGGTGCTCCGGCAGCACGAACAGGTCCTCCAGGTGCAGGCACGGGGCGCACTTGAAGGTCGAGAAGGTCGGCAAGCACAGGGCGAACCCGACCGCGGCGCCGTGATCCTCGGCGATCAGGGCGAACGCCGCGGGGGCGGCGCCGAACAGGTGCCGGTGCAGGCGCTCTCGGTCGAGATCGAGCTCGTGCTCGAGGCGCTCGTAGCGGGCGAGCCCGGTGATCAGCTCGAGCAGCGTCGGGACGTCGGCGGCGACGGCGGGTCGGATCATCGGGGCCATGCTACGGTGCCCGACGACCTCGGCCCCGACGCCCGCCCCGACGCTCGCCCGCGGCACCACGGCGGGGAGCGGGTCGCGATGCGGCGAGGCAGCCACCGGGGACGGCTCGCGGATGGCGCCTTGGCACGATGAATAACTTTTATAGGTTATTATTTACGATAATGACCTTCTGAGGCTATCACTGACTCGCGTCGCGAAGCCTGCCGCCATCGATGCCGGACCCCGTCTACGCCTGGATCGCAGACCTGCGCGCCTCCCGCGCCGTGGAGGATCGCCCCGGCCTCGCCCATCGCCTCGGCGAGGCGCTCCAGCACCTCGGGCTCGTCGGCGGCGACGCCTGGCTGGCCCCGCCGCGGACGGTGAAGGGCATCGACGAGATCTCGGGCCTGCTGCGCACTCCCGCGCCGGCGTTCGACGCGCTGGTGCACCTGCACCTGTCGCTGTGGCCGCTGCAGTTCCGGGTGGGGCTCGGCGAAGGCGACGTCGACGTGGCGCGCCGCACGGGCGATGCTGGAGCGATGGACGGTTCCGCGTTCCACCGCGCCGCCGCCGCGCTCGACCGGGCCGGCGACCAGGACCTGCCGTTCGCGATCGCCCGCGCCGACGATGCGCCGACCGCCGTCACCGTGGCCGCCGAGGCGCTGGCGGCGCTGCATGTCACCTGGACCGGTCGCTGGACCGCGCGCCAGACCGCGGCGGCCCTCGCCTACCGCGACCTCGGCCACCAGCGCGACGCGGCGCGGCGGCTCGGCGTCAGCCAGCCCGCGGTGTCGCGCCACCTGCGCGCCGCGGCCCACGACGAGCTGGTGCGCGCCGAGGCGGCCCTGCGCGGGCTGCTGCCGCGGTGCTTCGCCGCCGAGCCGCGGCGCGGAGCGGACGCGTGACGATCGCGCCGCTGGTGAGCGCGCCGCTCCTGCAGGGCCTGGTCGTGCTGGCCGGCTACGTGTTGACCTGCGCCACCAGCGGCCGGGTCGTCACCGCAGTGATCGGCAACTCGCCGCCGCCGAAGTCGCCGCCCGACCCGGCCGCGACCGGTCGACCGTACGACGCCCACGTCGTGATCGGCAAGTGCGAGAACATCCTGACGATCACGTTCGTGCTCGCCGGCGAGCTCACGGGCCTGGCGCTGATCTTCGGCGCCAAGTCGCTGGTGCGGCGCGAGGAGATCCACCAGGACGCCGGCTACTACCTCGGCGGCACCCTGGTCAACCTGGTGTGGTCGCTGCTGCTCGGCTTCGCCACACGCCTCGTGGTGCTGGGCGTCCCCTGATCGCCGCGCGCCGCGGCGCGCCGCGGCTACGCTGACCCCGATGCCCGAGCGGCCCCAACCCGCCGCGGCCCCGACCGTGGCCCGGAATTCGCGCAACGCCGGCGCCGGGTCGATCGCACCGGCCACCGTGGACCATTCGCCGATCGACGCCGAGTTCGCCCGCTTCCGCCGCACGCGCGCCCCCGAGGCGCTGGCCGCCGTGTTCGACGCGACCGCGCCCCGGCTGATGCTGGTGGCGCTGCACCTGTGCCGCGACGCGGCCGCCGCCGAGGACCTGGTGCAGACGGTGTTCGTGCAGGCGCTGCGCTGCGCGGACCAGCACGACGGGCGCCGCCCGGTGCTGCCGTGGCTGCTCGGCATCCTCGAACATCGCGCCCGGGACCTGCAGGCGCGCGCGTTCCGCCGCCGCGAACGCGGCGACCACCCGGCGATGGCCGGCGCCGCCGCCGACGCCCACGACGACCCCGCACGCCGCGCCGCGGACGCCGACGTGCGCCGAAGGGTCGCGACCGCACTCGACGGCCTGCCGACGCAGTACCGCGAGACGCTGACGCTGCGCCTCGTGCACGGCCTGCGCGCCGTCGAGATCGCCCGCGCCCGCGGCCAGTCGCCGGCCACGGTGCGCTCGCACCTGCGCCGCGGCCTCTTGCTGCTGCGGCGCTCGCTGCCGCGGTCGCTGGCGACTCCGGCGCTGCTCGGGCTGCTGCTGCGCGAAGGCCTGCGCGCGCAGGACGGCCTGCCGGCGATCAAGGCGCAGCTGCTGCAGTCGCTGCCGGTGGCCGCGGCGCCGGCGCTGGCAGGGGCCGCGCTGGCGAAGTGGTTGCTCGGCGGCGGCGCGGCGCTGGTCGCGGCGATGCTGGCGGTCGGCGCGCTGCTGCAGTTCGGCGGCGAGACCGCGGCGCCGCTGGCGGGCGACGATGTCGGCGCCCTGGCGACGGCCGACGCGACTGCCGCGGCGCAGACGCCGCGACGGCACGTGCCCCCCGACACCTCGGCGCCCCGCGCCGGCGCGGGCGGCGAACGCACGCTCGCCGACGCGACCACCGTGCTGCACGGCCGCGTGGTCGCCGCCGGCAGCGACGCGCCGATGGCCGGCGTCCCCGTCGCGCTGCGCACCTACCCGGTCCACGAGCGCGGCGACCCGCCCGCCGACTGGGTCGACCCGCCGCCGCAGACGACGGCCGCCGACGGCCGGTTCGCGTTCGCGTTCGTGCCGCCGCGCGCGCTCGCCTACGAGGTGTCCGCCGCGCTGCCCGGATGGTCGCGCGAGTACCGGTCGCCGTTCTCGCTGCGGCCCGGCATCGACGCCGACCTCGGCGACCTCGCGCTGCACCCGGCGACGCCGGTGCGTCTCGTCGTGACGGTCGACGGCCGGCCGCTGCCCGGCTTCGAGGTCTACGCCAACCGCGTCGAGGACGGCGGGGCGCCGACCGACATGCGCTGGTGCGGCGACACCGACGCGAACGGCGAGCTCGACCTCGGCACGTGCCGACCGGGCCGCTGGCGCTACGACGTGCGCGCGCCGTTCGACGGCCCTCGCGAAGGCGAGTTCGCGGTCCCGCTGCAGGTCGCCGAGTGGGCGCACCGCGTCGAGCTGCGCATGCCGCCGCCCGAACGCACGATCACCGGCACGGTGCGCGACCAGCGCGGCCTCCCCGTCGAGGGGCTCGAGCTGCGACTGCCGACGCCGGGGAACCGCTGGAGCGGCTTCGTCACGGCGACCACCGCCGACGACGGCTCGTTCCTGTTCGGCCGCCGCACCCGCTGGGAGGGCGAGGACCGCTGGCGCTTCGAGCTGCCGCCCACGCGCACCGACCTCGAGTGGCTCGACGACGGCGGCACGTTCGCGTACGGCGCGCAGGACCTGCAGCTGGTGGTGCGGCGCCGCGCGCCGACCGCGCTGCGGCTCGAGGTCACGGACGCGCGCACCGGCGCGCCGATCGAGCGGTTCGGCGCCAGCTGCTGGCTCGACACCTGGCGCCACGGCCACGGCACGCCGCGGTTCCGGGCCGAGCCGGCGACGACGCACCCGGCCGGCCGCCGCGACTTCGCCGACCTCGCACCAGGGCACTACCGCGTGTCGGTGTTCCCCGAGGCGCCGTACGCCGAACGCACCGAGCTGGCGATCGAGCTGCGCGAGGGCCGGACGGAGACGCTGCGCGTCGGGCTGCGGCCGCCGGCCGCGCTGCGCGTGCAGGTGCGGGAGCGCGGCACCGGCGCCGCGCTCGCCGGCGTCGCCGTGACGCTGGCCAGGGTCGTCCCCGAGGACCGCCTCGACGCCGTCGATCTGTCGACGTATCGGTGCACGCGCGAACGGCTGCGCCGCGGCACCGGCGGCAGCAGCGGCACCAACGTCATCGCGCTCGACCGCGCCGACAGCGACGCAGACGGCGTGGCGGTGCTGCGCGCCGCGCCGGACCTGACGGCGCTGCTGGTGATCGCCGAGGGCGAGCGCTGCATCGCCGCCCTGCGCCGACCGGTGTCGCTGCCGCCGGACGGCGCCGAGCTGGTGCTCGAGATCGACGCGGCCGCGACCCTGCGCGGCACGCTGCGGCCGCTCGGGTTCGTGGAGCGCTTCGGGCCGAGTCCCGAGGCGCTGGCCGCGGCCGGTGACCCGATCGAGCTGCCCGCGGAGGACGACCGCACGGCCGACGACTACCCGATCGTGGAGCTGCGCGCGGCCGACCGGGACGCGCGACCGCTGCGCACCCACGTCGACCGGACGGGGGTCTTCGCGCTCGGCGCGATCCCACCCGGGCGCTACCGCGTGTTCGTGGCGCCGCGCGTCGCGCAGGGCCCGCGCTCGTTCTGGCATCCGGACTTCGGGCCGCTGGCCGAGCTGGAACTGATGGCCGGCGACGCGCGGCGGCTCGACCTCGACGTCGGTCACCTGCTGCCGGCGCGCGTCACCGGCCGGTTCTTCGTCGACGGCGAGCCGTGGCCCGACCACGCCGGCGTCGCGCGCATCACCGAGGACGGCGTGCACCGGGTGCGGGCGACCGTGGACGCGGACGGAGTCGCCCGGTCGCCGTGGCTCGTGCCCGGGCGCTACGTGCCGTTCGTCGAGGGCCGCGCCGACGCGGACAGGCCGCTGTTCGGCACGACCGCGCTCGTGCTCGCGCCGGGCGGCGAGTTCGCCGGCACGTTCGACCTGCAGCGTCGGGTCGTGACCGTGACCGTGACCGTCGCCACCCGCGAGGACGAGCCGGCGGCAGCGCGCCGCGTGGTCCTCGTGCCGCTCGATCACCCGGAGTTCGCGTGGACGTGGCGCTACGGCGCGCTCACCGGCGCCGACGGCGCGGTGACGTTCGATCCGGCGCCGCCGGGCCGCCTGCAGGTGCGCGCCTACGCCGCGGCCCAGGACCCGACCCTGGACGACACCGTGCCGGCCTTGCTGCTCGGCGAACTCGGGGCGCGCGAGGACCGGCTGCGGTGCCGGTGGCCGTAGGCCCGGCGGGGTGCTCCGAGTTTGCCCGGACCGATTCCCGCGGCGCCTCGTAACCCCGCGCCTCTCCGTGTCTCCAAGTCGCGGGCGCAGTGCCCGGGCCGGCGACACCGTCCCCCCGCCTTCCGCCAGGAGTTAGCTCCATGAAGTCGTCCAAGACCGCGATCCTCTCCGCCGCCATCGGCGGCCTCGTCCTCGGCACCGCCGCAACCACCCTGACCGGCTGCAAGTCCAACGACCCGGCCATGAGTCAGGCCAGCATGGGCAAGCACGCCTGCAAGAGCCTGAACAGCTGCAAGAACCAGGGCGGCTGCAAGTCGGGCGACAACGGCTGCAAGGGCAAGAACAGCTGCGCCGGCAAGGGCGGCTGCGCCACCGTCGCGCACCACGGCTGCAAGGGCATGAACACCTGCAAGGGCCTCGGCGGCTGCGGCAGCGGCGACAACGGCTGCAAGGCCAAGAACAGCTGCGAAGGCAAGGGCGGCTGCGCCGTCCCGGTCAAGCACTGAGCCCCAGGGGCGCCGCGCGGGGCGCCGAGCGTTGCGGCGCGCTGCGCGCGCCGTATCGTCGACCCGCGCGCTTCGGCGCCTCGATCCTCCCTCCACCTCCAGGAGCCTCCGATGAAGAAGACTGCACTGATCTCGGCCGCCGTGGGCGGCCTGCTGCTCGGCGCCACGGCGACGTCGCTGACCAGCTGCTCGGCCGACGACGCCCCGGCGAGCACGACCGAGAACGCCAACCTGCCCAAGCACGCCTGCAAGGGCCTCAACGACTGCAAGAACCAGGGCGGCTGCAAGGGCGCCGACAACTCCTGCAAGGGCAACAACGAGTGCAAGGGCCAGGGCGGCTGCGCCACGGTCGCGCACCACAGCTGCAAGGGCCAGAACACCTGCAAGGGCCTCGGCGGCTGCGGCAGCGGCGACAACGGCTGCAAGGCCAAGAACAGCTGCGAGGGCAAGGGCGGCTGCGGCGTCCCGATCAAGCACTGAGCCGCACCGGGACCCCGCGATGAGCGACCTGCAGAGCCTCGTCCGACAGGATCTCGGCACGGGCCTCGGCCTGCGCAACGTGCACTACCAGCACATCCTGTCGAAGCGGCCGCAGGTCGACTTCTTCGAGATCCTCAGCGACAACTACATGCACACCGGCGGCCGACCGCTGCAGGTGCTGGACCAGGTCGCCGAGCGCTATCCGATCGTGATGCACTCGGTCGGCCTCAACATCGGCAGCGTCGACCCGCTCGACCGCGCCTACGTCCGGGAGCTCGCGGCGCTGCAGCAGCGCTGCTCTGCGCGCTGGATCAGCGACCACCTGTGCTGGACCGGCGTCCAGGGCAAGGGCCTGCACGACCTGATGCCGATGCCGTACACCGAGGCCGCGCTGAAGCACCTGACCAAGCGCGTGCGCCAGGTGCAGGACCAGCTGCAGCAGCCGCTGATCCTCGAGAACCCGAGCACCTACCTCGAGTTCGCGCACCGCGACCTCGACGAGCCCGGGTTCCTGGCGGCGCTGTGCGAGGAGACCGGCTGCGGCCTGCTGCTCGACGTCAACAACGTGTTCGTCAGCGCCTCGAACCACGGCTGGGACGCCGAGGACTACCTGCGGCGCGTCCCGTGGGACCACGTCGTCTACTTCCACCTGGCCGGGCACACGGTCCACGAGACGCACCGGCTCGACACCCACGACCACCCGGTCTGCAAGGAGGTCTGGCAGCTCTACCGGCTGGCCTGGAACCTCAGCGGCGGCCGCTCGACGCTGCTCGAGTGGGACGACCGGATCCCTGACTTCGCGACCACCCACCGCGAGGCGAAGAAGGCGCTGAAGCACCGCGCGCCGCTGGCCGCCGCCGCGCCGCCCAAGGCGCGCCGCCGGGTCGGAGCGGCGTCGTGAGCCGAGGCGTGGATCGGGCGCCGAGCCTGCGCCGCCTGCAGGAGTGGATGGCGCTGGTGATGCGGCACCCGGCCACCGCCGACGTCGCCCTGCGCAGCAGTGCGGCGCAGGCGCACTTCGCGGCGCGCGACGTCGAGGCCGGCGCGGTGGTCGTGCCCAACGCGCGCATGACCGTGGCGCAGCGGCTGCAGGTCTACAACGGCGCCTACCTGTCGCGGCTGATGGACGTGCTCGCCAGCGACTACGGCGCGCTGCAGCACCTGGTCGGTCACGAGGCATGGCACCGGCTGTGCGCGCGCTACGTCGACCGCCACCCGAGCGACCACCCCAACCTGAACCGCTTCGGCCGCCACATGCCGGTGTTCGTGCGCGGGCAGCGCTGGCTCGAGCACCGCGCGTTCGCCGCCGAGCTGGCGGCGCTGGAGCTCGCCATCGCGCAGGCGTTCGACGCCCCGGCGTTCACCCCGCTGCAGCCCGAGCGGCTCGGCGCCGTGTCGCCGGCGGACTGGTCGCGCGCCCGCCTGGTCGCCAACCCGTCGCTGCACCTGCTCGCGTTCCGCCACCCGACCAACGCCTGGTTCGGCGCGTTCCGCGACGATCGCCCCGCGCCGCCGCCGGCGCCCGGCCGCAGCCACCTCGCGATCTACCGCAAGGACTACCGCGTGCTGCGGCTCGACCTCGACGCGCGCGCGTTCGCGGTGCTGCGCGCGCTGCAGGACGGCGAGCCGCTCGAGCGGGCGCTCGGACGCGCGCGCGGCGGCGACGTCGGCGCGTGGTTCCAGGCGTGGTCGGCGGACGGCCTGTTCACGGACGTACGCCTCGGGCGACCGGGTTGATGCCCAACCGTCGTCGCCCGCTATCGTGCGGCCGATGGCGACCTTTCCCGACGACCCCCTCGCTCGCTTCCTCGACCTCGCCGACGGGCTCGTCGCCGAGAAGAGCTGGTGGGAGGATCGCACGATCGTCCGCTACGCGGCGCTGCCGCTGGTCACCGCCGACGGCGACGCGCCGGCGCTGGTGCGCAGCGCGGTGCAGGCCGCGGCGACGCTGAAGGAGGAGGCCGGCTGGGCCAGCGACCTGCGCAGCACGCTGCGCTACGTGCTGGCGGCGTTCGCGATCGCCGAGGGCGGCGGTGTCCGCGGCTTCGTCAAGGCGTGCGAGGCGCTGCGGACGCGGTTCCGTGACCAGGGCGTGCGGCGCGGCGGTGTGTTCGAGCGCACCGCGGCGGCGATGCTGCACGTCGGCGGCGCCGGCCGCGACCAGGACGTCGCCCGCATGCAGAAGATCTACGAGACCATGAAGCAGCACCACTGGTGGCTGACCGGCCCCGAGGACCTGCCGGCGTGCGCGCTGCTGACGGTGCACGGCGGCGATCCGGACGGCATGCCGCAGCGCATCGAGGCGATCTACCAGCGCCTGCGCGACGGCGGGCTGTCGGCCGGCGACGGCCTGCAGATGGCGTCGCACGTGCTGTACCTCGCGCCCGGCAGCGCCGCCGAGGCGACCGAGCGGTTCCTGCAGCTGCACCGCGGCTTCCTGGACCAGGGCATCCGGATGTGGGACAGCGATCGCGACGAACTGGCGATCCTGTGCCTGCTCGCGACGGACACCCAGCGCACGCTCCGCACGGTCATCGACCACCGCCAGCGCATCCGCGAGCGGCTGCGGCACGTCGGCCCCACCGCCAGCTTCAGCTTCGCCTGCGGCACGGCGTTCCTGCATGCGCTCGCCGGCGAGCCGGTCGACGATGCGCTGCGCCGCGACCTGACCGTCGCGAATCTGATGATGGCGACCAACGCGGCGACCGCGCTGGCGCAGCAGCGCGCGGCGGCCGCGGCGAGCAGCTGAGCCGGGGCCCGCCTCACATCAGGCTGCCGGGGTCGACGTCGAGCGTCACCCGGCACGTCCGCGTCGCCCGGTCCTCGACGGTGCCGAGCGCCTGCATCGCGCGGTCGAACGCCGCTGTGTCGTAGCACTTGGCCAGCATGTGCCAACGCCAGCGGTCCTTGACCCTGGCGATCACCGCCGGCGACGGGCCGAGCACGTCGACGTTCTCCATGCCGCGCATCGGCTCGCACGCCGCGCGCAGCAGCTCCTGCGTCTCGCGTTCGTGCCGGCTCTCGGCCAGCACCCGGATCAGCCGCGCGAACGGCGGGTAGCCGGTGTCGCGGCGGAACACCAGCTCCTGCTTCACGAACGCGTCGTAGTCGAGGCGGCTGGCGGCGGCGACGGCGTAGTTGTCGGGGCAGAAGGTCTGGAACACCACCGTGCCCGGCTTGTCGGCGCGACCGGCGCGGCCGGCGACCTGGTACAGCAGCTGGAACGTGCGCTCGGCGGCGCGGTAGTCCGGCACGAACAGGCCGGTGTCGGCCGACACGACGCCGACCAGCGTGACGTCGGGGAAGTCGAGGCCCTTGGCGATCATCTGCGTGCCGATCAGCACGTCGATGTGGCGTTTGCGGAACGCGCCGAGCACCCGCTCGTGGGCGCCGCGCTCGGCCATCGTGTCGGCGTCCATGCGCGCCACGACGGCGTCGGGGAACAGGTCCTTGACCACGGCCTCGAGGCGCTCGGTGCCGACGCCCAGCTCGTGCAGCCGCGGGTGCTGGCAGGTGGCACACAGTTCGGGCCGGCGCTGCTCGTTGCAGCACCAGTGGCACACCAGCCGCGCGCGCCGCACGTGCCACGTCATCGACACCGCGCAGTGCGGACACTTCACCGCCTCGCCGCAGCTCGGGCACAGCAGCACCGGCGCGAAGCCGCGGCGGTTCAGGAACAGCAGCACCTGGTCGCGTGCGCGCAGCCGCTCCTGCATCAGCACCTGCAGCGTGCGCGACAGCACGACGCCCCGGCGCTGCTGCTCCTTGGGCTCACTGCGCAGGTCCTGCACCAGGATCCGCGGCAGCGTGCCGGTGCCGGCGCGCTTGGGCAGCGTCAGCAGCTGGTAGATGCCGCGCCGCGCCTTGCCGATCGACTCGAGCGTCGGTGTCGCCGAGCCGAGCACCACCGCGGCCCCCTCGATCTCGCCGCGGGCGATCGCCATCTCGCGCGCGTGGTAGCGCGGCGTGCTGTCCTGCTTGAACGACGTCTCGTGCTCCTCGTCGAGCACGATCAGCCCGAGGTTCTGCAGCGGCGCGAACAGAGCCGAGCGCGCGCCGACGGCGACGCCGGCCTTGCCCTGCAGCAGGCGCTGCCACTGCCGGCCGCGCTCGGCCGCGGTCAGGCCGCTGTGCAGCACGGCGACGTCGGGGAAGCGCGACGCGAACCGGCCGACCGTCTGCGGCGTGAGCGCGATCTCGGGCACCAGCACGATGCCGGTGCGGCCGCGCGCGCGCACCTCCTCGAGGATCCGCAGGTAGACCTCGGTCTTGCCGCTGCCGGTGGTGCCGTGCAGCAGGAAGGTCCGGTGCGCGCCGGCGTCGAGCGTGGCGATGACCGCGTCGACGGCGGCCTGCTGGTCCTGGTTGAGCGCGTGGCGCTCGGCGCGCTCGTCGGCCGACGGCACCAGCTCGTGCAGCTCCTCGGCAAGCAGCACGCGGCGCAGCAGCCCGTTCTTCACCAGGGTCTTCCACGGGCTCTCGCTGGTGTCGGTGCGGCGCTGCACCTCGCGCACCGGCATCGGCGCGCCGAACTCGAGCACGGTGCGCAGCACCCGCGACTGCTGCTGGTGCTTGTCCTCCAGCTCGCCGACCGCGGCGACAGCGAGGTCGCGCGGCCCCTTGACCTCGAGGTGCGGGATGCGGCGCTGCCCGCGCACCTTGGCCACCGCCGGCAGCGTGGCGTCGAGCGCCTCGCCGAGCGAGCAGCCGTAGCTCTGCGCCATGCGACGCGCCAGCTGCAGCAGGCTCGCCGGCAGCAGCAGGTCGCCGTCGAGCACGTCGTCGATGCGCCGGACCTTCTGCGGCGGCAGGTCACAGCGGTCGCTGGTGGCGACGACGACGCCGCCGAGCTTGCGGCCGTGGAACGTCACGCGCACGCGGTTGCCCGGCCGCGCCTGGACGCCCGGCGGCAGCGCGTAGGTGAACTCGCGCCGCAGCGGCAGGTTCAGGGCGACCTCGACGTAGGTCGTCGCCTGCGGTTGTGGCTGCAGCTCGGTCATCGACCGCGACGTTATAGGGGGCCGCGGCGTCGCCGCGACCCCTGCGCGTCAACTGCGGCGCCAGCGCGGCGGCGCGGGCCAGCCCTGCGCGCCGACCAGCGGCACGAACCGCACGCTCGCCAGCCGCTCCTCGCGGAAGTCCGCGCGCCCGACCCGCGTGACGCGCACCAGCTGCTGCCGACCGGAAGCGCCGCCGACCGGGATCAGGAGGCGACCGCCGCGCGCCAGCTGCTGCCGCAGCGCGTCGGGCACCCGCGGCCCGCCCGCGGTCACGACGATCGCGTCGAACGGCGCCAGCTCGGGACAGCCCAGCGTCCCGTCGCCGACTCGCACCGTGACGTCGGCGCAGCCGGCAGCGGCGAGGTTCGCGGCGGCGCGGCGCGCCAGCCGCGCGTTGCGCTCGACGGTGACCACCTCGGCGGCCAGCGCCGCCAGCACCGCGGCGCCGTAGCCCGAGCCGGCGCCGACCTCGAGCACGCGTTCGTCGCCCGACAGCGCCAGCGCCGCGGCCATCCGCGCGACGATGAAGGGCTGCGAGATCGTCTGCTCGTCTCCGATCGGCAGCGCCGAGTCCCGGTACGCCTCCGCGGACAGCGCGGGCGGCACGAAGCGCTCGCGCGGGATGCGCCCCATGGCGGCGAGCACGCGCTCGTCCTGCACGCCGCGGGCGCGCAACAGCGCCACCATGCCGGCGCGCTCGGCTTCGAAGTCGGGGCCCATGTCCGGACCGGCGCGCCCGGCGCCGGCCCATGCATCGTGTGCGCACGCCCCGGTGCCGCGCAAGCGGCGCCCGTTCACGCCGCCCGATCACCGCGCTCAGTCGCGCAGGTCGACGTAGACCTTCCAGATCTCGGGCGTGCCGGCGAAGTCGTGCAGGAACCACTGCCACAGCTCGCCCTGCTGGCGCACGAGCCGCGCGTGCTCGGCCGGCGGCACCGGCGCATCGACGATGCTGGCGAGGCCGTCGAACCCGGTCGCCTCGGTCAGGAACCGGTTGAGATGGTCGGTCTCGTGCGCCGCCGCATCCTCCACGCCCGGCGCGCCGAGCAGGGCCGCGGCGTACGCGAGCGCGTCGACGCCGTACGAACGCGCCGCCGCCGCGAGTTCGGGCCGCCACTCCGGGGCCCGCCGCAGCTGCTCGATCGCGGCGATCATCGCCGCGCGACGCTCCCCCGACAGCGCCAGCTGGCGCGGCCCGAAGCGCGGCAGCTCCCGCACGTCGAGGCGCTGCGCGGTGGCAAGCGGCGCGCGCGCCCGGAACGTCTCCAGGTGCCGCTGCAGCATCGCGGCGGCGATGGCGCGGTCGCGCGCGGCCACCGCCACCCATTTGGGATCGCCGTCGATGACGGCGTCGGCGAACTGCACCGGCACCCGCAGCGTTCGCGGGCGGGCGGGCGCGGGGCTCGGCTCACTGGATGGTCCCGAGACGACCACGGTCGGCGCCGCCTGCGGCGCCCCGAGGAACAGGACCACGACGACGGCGAGGACCAGTCCGACGGCGCCCATGGCCAGCAGGGCCAGCCCGACGCGCAGCGCGCCGCGGCGGGCAGCCCTTCGTTCGGCCCGCCGTTCGGCCCGGCGCTCGGCGCGCAGGCGCCGGGCGCGGATGCGCTTGATGCGGCTCCATCGCCGCCAAGCCAGCGACCGACGCTGATGCTTCTTGCGGACCTCGGCGAGTGCGCGCTTGGCTTGCACTCTCGCCTCGGCCGCCGCCTTGCGCGCCAGCACGTTGGCGTTGGCCATCGCCTTGCGTGCGATCTCGCCGGCGCTCGCGTAGGCGGCCCGGGTCGCGTTGCGCAACCTCGCGTACGGGTCCTCGTCGGCCGCTGCGCCATGCTTCGGCCCGGCCTGGTCCGAGCGCGGCGGCGGCGGCGGCACGGCCCGCCCGGCGTCGTCGACCGCTGCGGCGCCGACCCCGACCGGCGCGCCGAACGCGGCCAACAGCTCGTGCACCGACTGGAACCGGCGCGCCGGGTCCTTGGCCATGCAGCGCTCGACGATCGCGCGCTCGGCCGCGTGCACGTGGGCGGGGAACGTGAGCGCCGCGTTCTCGTGCTGCCGCAGCACCTCCCACTCGCTGTCGCCCTTGAACGGCACGTCGCCGCACAGCACCTCGTAGAGCATGACGCCGAGCGAGTACACGTCGCTGCGGTGGTCGCCGCGGCGCTGCAGCATCTCGGGCGCCATGTAGTACGGCGTGCCGCGCCCCATCGACAGGCTGCCGCGGCTGTGCGTGACGAGCTTGCTCAGGCCGTAGTCGCCGACCCGGGCGACGCCGCCCTTCAAGAACACGTTCGCGGGCTTGAGGTCGAAGTGCACCAGGCTCCGCTCGTGCAGCGCGGCCACGCCGCGGCACGCCTGCAGGAACAGGTGCAGCACCTCGGACCGGGTCGCGTCGGTCGCCGGCAGCTGCTCGCGCAGCGTCTCGGCGCCGGCGTAGGCCATCACGAGGTACGGGATGCCAGAGACCTCGCCCTTGTCCTCGATCGACACCAGGTTGGGGTGGTCGATCTGCGCGAAGTAGCGGACCTGCTCGAGCTCGAGCAGCACGGCGCGCCGCACATCGCCGTCGTCGACCTTCAGGAACTTGATCGCGTAGTCCTTGCCGATCGACTGCTTCCGCGCCTTGAACACCAGCCCGAACATGCCGCCGCCCAGCTTGCTGGTGATCTCGAAGCCCGGCACGTAGCCGGGCTTGCGATAGCTGCCGTAGAACGCCTCCCAGTCGGCGAACGGCGTCGGCTGGGGCTGCGGCAGCGGCTCGGGCATGGCTGAGGCGGGAGAGGAAGCTGGCACCTTGCGGCGCTCGGCCGGACCTGCGCCCGGTCGAGGCCGGCCCCCTACGCGGACCGGGGCCGAGAATTCCGGGACCGAGGATATCGCCGAGGATCCGCGGCGCAGAGCCCGGAGCGCGGCCCACACCCCCGAACCCGATGGCGACGGACCGCGCCGACCACCGGCACGATGCATCCGCGCGAGCGTCCGTCGCGAACCCCGCGGCGCCCCCGAGTCCCCGACCCCAGACCACCATGACCACTGCACGACTCCAGTCCCTTGCCGTCGTCGCCGCGGTCGGCCTGCTGGCCGCCTGCTCGAGCAACAACACCTCGTCGCCGCCTCCCTCGACCATCGCGCAACAGCTGCCGACGCTCGGGTTCTCCGCCCTCGCGGCCGCGATCACGAGCAGCGGCCTCGAGGCCACGCTGAGCGGCCCGGGTCCGTTCACGCTGTTCGCGCCGACCGACCAGGCCTTCGCGGCGCTGCCGCCCGGCGCCGTCGGCGACCCGGCCCAGGGCGCGGTCGCCGAGCTGGCCGACGTGCTGCTCTACCACACCGCGACGGGCGTCGCGCGCGCCGCCGACGTGAGCGCGCTGAGCGCCGCCAGCACGCTGGGCGGCGAGGTGATCGTCGACCGCATCGGCGGCCAGCTGTTCCTGAACGACGCGCGCGTCGTGGACGCCGACATCGAGGTCGGCAACGGCGTGATCCACGCCATCGACAGGGTCCTGCTGCCGCGGGTCGACGTGATGGCCACGCTGCGCGCGCGCGGGCTCGACACGCTGGTCGCGGCGATCACCGCCGCCGGGCTCGACGACGACCTGCGGGGCGCCGGACCGTTCACGGTGCTGGCGCCGACCGACGCGGCGTTCGGCGCGCTGGACCCGACGGCGCTCGCCGACCTGCTGCTGCCGCAGAACCAGGCCCAGCTGATCGATCTGCTGAGCTACCACGTGATCCCGCAGCAGCTCACCGCCGGCGCGGCCCTGGCGGCCGAGACCGCGTCGACGCTGCGCGGCACCAGCGCTCTGTTCGCGGCCGGCGGCGACGGTGCCACCGTCAACGGTGCCTTGATCTCGGCCATCAACATCCCCTGCAGCAACGGCGTGATCCACGTCGTCGACCGGGTCCTGCAGCCGCCGGCGCACATCCCGGCGCTGGCGAGCGCCGCCGGCCTCACGACGCTGGCCGGGCTGCTCGTCGCGGCCGAGCTCGACGACGACCTCGCCCAGCCGGGTCCGTTCACCGTATTCGCGCCGACCGACCAGGCGTTCGCCGACCTGCCCGCAGCGGTGGTGGCGGCGCTGACGGAGCCCGCGAACCTGGCGCTGCTGCAGCAGGTTCTGCTCTACCACGTCGCCGCCGGCGAGCAGACCGCCAACGCCGTGCTGTCGCGGTCCGAGCTGCACACGCTCGAGGGCAGCCCGATCCTGGTGATGTCGGGCCCGATGCTCAACGACGCGGCGCTGGTGCAGACCGACGTGCTCGCCGGCAACGGCATCGTGCACGTGATCGACCGCGTGCTGATCCCGCCGGGGTTCACGCTGCCCTGAGCGGGCGCGGCCCGGTCACGGTGCTGGCATCATCGGGCCGGCGGCGCCGGGTGCGGACACGCGCACGGCGCCGAGTGGCAGCGCGGGCAGCCGGCCGCGTACTTCCCGCGGCCGATCGCCTCGAGGTCGAGCCCGTGCAGCGACGCCAGCGTCGCCAGCCACGCGAACACGTCGGCGAACTCCTCCTCGAGGTTCTGGCGCTCGCCGCGCCGGATCGCGCGCACCAGCTCGCCGACCTCCTCGACGAACCACAGCAGCGTGCCCTGCACGCCGCGGTCGCGGTCGCGCTCGAAGTAGAGCTCCTCGATCCGCCGCTGGAACGAGCCTTCGGCGCCGCCGGTCACCTCGCCGACCTCACGACGCCCCCGTGCGCTTCGCCGTCAGCAGCACGACGTCCTCGCGCAGCCCGTCGTCGCCGGCGTCCTCCTCGACGCCGCCGAGCACCATGTTCATGAACATGGCGGTGTGGCGCGGCGAGTGCTGGGCGATGCGGTCGCGGAACTCGTCGGTGCGCAGCGCCGCCTCGTTGACCAGCAGCACGCGGGTGCCCGGGCTCATCGGCACCTCCTGCGGGCGCAGCGCCTTGTCGAACACCGGGCCGTCGTCGAGGCCGAGCGCGAGCCCCTCGGCGGCCTGCTCGCGCACCTCGCCGCGCTGGCAGATCAGCATCGGCGCGCGCGCGCCGGCCTGGTACAGCTTGGCGCCCTGCGCCGTCAGCTGCACCAGGGTCGCCTTGGCGCACACGCCCGGCGGCAGGCTCTGCTTCATGACGCGGTTGGCGTGGCTCAGCGCCTTGCGCGGGAGTGCCCCCTGCGCGAGCGCCCGATGCACCTCGTCGCGCGCCATGCGCGCCGCGAGCACCGACAGGCAGGCGCTGCCCTCGCCGCTGATCAGGTAGAGCACCAGCGAGTCGCCGACGACCACCGCGTCGTAGTAGTCGAGGCCGCCGCGCGACCCCGCGCTGAGCGCGCCGTCGATCTCGAAGCCCTCCATGCCGGCGAGCGTCTGCGGCAGCGCCTTGTCGCGCAGCTGCCGCACCTGCGGGTCCATCGTCACCAGCGCGCCGCCGGACTTCTCCTGCGCCGCGAGCAGCTCGGAAAGGTCGTTGGCGAGGTACTGCAGCGACCGCCCGAGCGCCGCGACCTCGTCGTCGCCCGACACCCGGACGCGGACCTCGGTGCCGCCGCGGCCCAGCTTCGACACCGCCAGCCCGAGGTCGGTGAGGCGGGAGCCGACCTTGGCGGCCAGCACACGGCCGACCAGCGCGCCGATGACGCCCAGCACCAGGGGCAGCACGATCGCGGCGATCTGCCCCTTCTTCAGGATGTCGTCGTCCTTCGGCGCGATCGCCGACGACAGGTTGCCGAGCACCACCAGCGCCGCGGCGAGCCCCGTCAGCAGGCAGGCGGCGCCGAACGCGACGGCGAAACGAGTCGCCAGCTTGCCAGTCGATCTGCTGCTCTTGCGTGCCATCGGTGGAGATCAGACGAGGCCCAGGAACGGGAGGATCAGGTACATCGACAGCCCGGCGTAGGCGCCGGCCATCTGGTCGTCGGCCATGATGCCGAGCGCCCCCGGCAGGTCCTCGAGCCAACGCGCCGGCTGCACCTTGACGACGTCGAAGAACCGGAACAGGAAGAACGCGGCGGCGTGGCCCATGGCGTCCGGGGCCTGCAGCAGCGACGCGTAGGTCGCCACCGTGACCAGGTACCCGACCACCTCGTCGAGCACGAACGCGCCCGGGTCCTCGTTCGGGAAGGTGCGCTTCACGAACGCCGTCGTCGAGCAGCCGAGCGCGAACAGCACGGCCGCCGCGATCCACCACGCCGACACGACGTGCGCCGGCAGCGTCGCCTGCAGCAGCACCGCCACGGCGATGCCGCCGAAGGTGCCGACGGTGCCGGGCGCGAACGGCGACAGGCCGAGGCCGCAGCTGGTCACCAGCAGGAACCGCAGGCGATCGACCAGGCTCATCGGCGCGGCGGTCATCTGCCGAACAGGACGTCGCGCGCCTTCCAGACGTAGTTGACGCCGGACACGATCGTCAGCACGAGGCTGATCCACAGGCCGGCGACCGCGACCCAGTGCAGCGCCGTCGAGCCGGCGACCAGCGTCAGCAGCGCCGCGGCGGTGACGCACTGCGCGACCATCTTGTACTTGCCGAGCCGGTCGGCCGGGAACGGCCGACCCGCGGCCTCGACGACGCCGCGCACCGCGGTCACCAGGAACTCCCGCGCGATCACCACGACGACGTACCAGTGCGGCAGGACCTCGGTGGCGCGGTCGAACTGCAGCAGCATCACCAGGGTGCCGGCGATCAGCACCTTGTCGGCGAACGGATCGGCGACGCGGCCGAACGCCGTGACCATCTGCCACTTCCGCGCCAGGTAGCCGTCGAGGAAGTCGGTGCCGGCCGCGACCAGGAACAGCGCGAACGCCCACCACGCCCACGCCGCGTGCGGCGCCGTCGGCGCCCACGCGACCTCGAGGAACACGAAGGTCAGCGCCGTGACCAGCAGGCGGGACAGGGTGATGGCGTTCGGGACGTTCACTGCCGGCGGCGCCCGCTGGAATCCGACCCGGCCTCCGGGCCGGCGACGCGCTCCGCGCGCAGGCCGTAATCCTCGGCCGCGAGCACCTGGGCGTCCACGATTTCGCCGGGTTCCGCCGACCCGGCCGGCAGCAGCACGCGGCAGTCGACCTCGGGCGCGTCGGCGTACGTCCGGCCGACCATCAGGCCGGTGTCGGCGTCGACGCCGTCGATCAGCACCGGCTCGACGCGGCCGACGAAGCCCTGCTGGAACCGGTCGAGCACGCCCTTCTGCAGCGCCATCAGCTCGGCACGGCGCTGCTCGGCGAGCGCCGGCGACACCTGGCCCGGCAGGTCGTGCGCCGGCGTCCCCTCCTCCTGCGAGTAGGTGAACACGCCGAGGCGCTCGAACCGGAACCGCGTGCACAGGTCGCGCAGCTGCGCGAAGTCGTCCTCGGTCTCGCCCGGGAACCCGGTGATCAGCGTGCTGCGCACGGCGATGCCTGGCACCTCCTCGCGCAACCGCCACAGGATCGCCTCGACCTGCTCGCGGCTGACGCCGCGCTTCATCGCCCGCAGCATCGGCGAGCTGATGTGCTGGATCGGGATGTCGAGGTAGCGCACCAGCTTGTCGCAGTCGCGCAGCACGGCCGTCAGCTCGGGGCCGACGGTGTGCGGGTACGCGTACATCAGGCGGATCCAGCGGATGCCGTCGACCTCGGCGAGGCGCAGCAGCAGGTCGTGCAGCTGCCGCTTGCGCGTCGTGTCGAGGCCGTACGCGGTGCTGTCCTCGGCGACCACCACCAGCTCGCGGATGCCCGCGGCGGCGAGATCCTGCGCCTCCTCGACCAGCACGTCCATCGGCTTGCTGCGGTTGCGGCCGCGCATGGCCGGGATGGCGCAGAACGTGCACTTGTGGTCGCAGCCCTCGCTGATGCGCAGGTACGCGAAGCTCTTCGGCGTCAGCAGCATCCGCTTGCGATCGCTGCGCGGCCCCTTGGGCTTGCCGCCGTCGACGGTCGCCACCCAGCGCCGGTCGCTGCCGTTCACGATGCGGCGCACGACCGCCGGCACGCCGCTGTAGTCGGAGATGCCGAACACCGCGTCGAGCTCGGGGATCGACTGGCGCAGCTCCTCGCCGTAGCGCTGCGCGAGGCAGCCGACGGCGACGACGCCCTTCAGCTCGCCCTCGTCCTTGAGCCGCGCGACCGACAGGATCGTGTCGATCGACTCCTGCTTGGCGGACTCGATGAAGCCGCAGGTGTTGACGACGACGACGTCGGCGTCCTCCGGCTCGCGCACGACCTGCAGGCCCTCCTCGACGGCGTGCCCCAGCAGCACCTCGGAGTCGACGAGGTTGCGGGCACAGCCGAGGCTGACCACAGCGACCCGGATGCCTTCGTTCATGCGCGGTGGGCCGGACGGCGCGCGCGGCCGGGGGACGGCCGCGCGCGCGGCGCGGTCATTCGGGCTTCTGCTGGACGACCCAGACCTTGATCGTCGACTCGACGTCCTGGTGCAGGTGCACCGCGACGTCGACGACGCCGATCTCCTTGAGCGGGTTGTCGAGGCGGATCTGGCGCTCCTCGATCGGCAGCCCCTTCTCGCGCAGCGCCGCGGCGATCTGCGCGCCGGTGACGGAGCCGAACAGGTGGCCCTCCTCGTTGGCGCGGCCCTCGATGGTCACCGAGGTCTCCGCCAGCTTCTGTGCCAGCTCCTTGAGCGAGCCGATGCGGGCCTGCTCCTCCTGCAGCGCCTGCACGCGCGCGCGCTCGATCTCGGCGACGTTGGCCTTGGTGACCATGACGGCGAGGCCGCGCGGCAGCAGGTAGTTGCGGGCGTAACCGGACTTGACCTTCACCACGTCGCCGACGCGGCCGAGGTGCTCCACGCTGTGCTTCAGCAGCAATTCCATGTCACTGCCTCCCCACGAAGGGCATCAGGCCCAGGAACCGCGCCTGCTTGATCGCCAGCGCCAGCTTGCGCTGGTTCTGGCCGCCGAACCCGGTGCGCTTGCGCGACTGGATCTTGCCGTTGGGCATCAAGAACTTGGACAGGTACGGGATGTTCTTGTAGTCGAGCGGCTCCGTCGGCAGGGCCTCGCCCCGCTTCGGGCCGAACCGACCGAACTTGCCGCCGCCGCGCTTGAAGCCGCCGCCCATGCTGGTCATCGGTCGTCCTCCTTGGTCTCGGCGCCGTCGTCGGCGGTCGCCTCGTTGGTGTCGTCGCCGCCGTCACCGCCGGCGTCGGCCTTCGCCTTCGCCTCCGCCTCGGCCCTCGCTTCGGCCTCGGCCTCGGCCTTCGCCTCGGCTTCGGCATCCTCCGCGGCCTGCTCGACCCACGACTGCACCGGGCTGTCGTCGACCGGGATCGCGTTGACGTCGAATTCCGCCTCCGGCTCGTAGGCCGACTGCGGCACCTCGTCGCAGGTCAGGACCGCGCCGCGCAGCACGGTCTCGCTGAACTGCAGGTCGCGGCGGATGCCGGCGATCTGCTGGGTGTCGGCCTTCAGGTAGGCCAGCAGGTAGGTGGCGCGCTGCTGCCCCTTGATCGGGAAGGAGAGCCGGCGCTCGTCCCAGCGGCGCGCGCTCAGGACCTCGGCGCCGTGCTTCTGGAACACGGCGGTCACCGTGTCCTTGGCGGGCTGCCAGCCCTTGCGGACCTCCCGGTTGTCCAGGAGGCACATGCATTCGTAGGTGCGGGTGCGTTGCAAGTCAGTTCACTCCCGGGCGCGTGGCCCGTGGTTCGAGGCAGGGCGCCTACGCCCGCCGGTGCGGTCCCGCGTCCGCGGGGCCGAGGTCCGGACCGTTGTAGGTTCCCATCAGGGTTTCGCAGCTCGCGCCGTCCAACCACGCCATCACGCAGTCGGCAGCACGAGCCAGGACAAGACCGAGAACCTCACGTTCCTCCGGGAGGAATGGAGCCAGGACGAAGTCGGGCCAATCGGCCGACCTCACTCCTTCGGCGCCGCCACCGTTGCCGGCGAGCGGTCCGATACCGAGACGGAGACGGGGATACGCATCCGATCCAAGACGCTCCTGGATGGACTTGAGACCGTTGTGGCCTCCTGCGGACCCCGACGGCCGGAGACGGATCCGGCCCAGCGGTAGGTTCAGGTCATCGACGACGACAAAGAGCGATTCCGGCGTGCGGCCCGCGTGCCGCAGCAGCGGCGCGGCGACCTCGCCGGACAGATTGACGTAGGTCTGCGGCTTCACCAGCAGGAACTCGCGTCCCTTCCGGCGACCCTCGCAGACCCTGGCCTTCACCTTGCCGGAGAAGCTGCGCGAACCGTCGTCCGCGCGCCGCTCGAGCCGGGTGAACTCCAGCCCCAGACGCTTGGCCAGGTGGTCGAGCACCAGGAACCCGGCGTTGTGCCGCGTTCCGTCGTACTCAGGGCCCGGATTGCCGATGCCCAGGACGATGCGATGCCAACCCATGGGGTCGTCAGGGGGCGGAGAACAGTAGGGAGGGGCGGTCGGGGGCGCAAGAGGCTGCCGGAGCCGGCGGCCGCGACGCCGAGGCCGAACGGTCACCCGGACCGCCCCCGTCCCGGGCTTCGCGCAACGCGAGGCCGGGACCGGACGTTGGCAGGCACGACCGTGACCACCCCACTGGAATTCGTGCAGAAGTATCGAGCCCTGCGGGTCCGCGTGCCCGTCCAGGCCTGCAGCCTGACCGGCCTGCAGGCGGCGGACACCTACGCGGTGCAGCTGCGGACCTACTTCATGATGAACTGGACCCCCGGGTCGGCCCGGCTTGCGGACTACCGCGAGACCACCGGGCGCGCCGGCGGCCCCGACGCCCTCGAGCAGAACCGCTGGTTCCAGGAGCACCGCGAGCGGATCCGCAGCGCGGCGATGGGCAAGGGCGCGCCGCGCGACTACGAGCTGGCGCTCGAGTGGGCGGCGCGTTCGGGCGACGTGCGCAATCCGGGCTCCCAGACGCTGCAGGCCCAGATGCTGCAGGCCTGGTGCGACCAGCACCTGGGCATCGACTGCTCGGGGTTCGCGACCAACTACCTGTGCGCCGCCGGGCGCCGCAGCTACTCCGCCGACGTCGTCCGCAACACCGGCGCGCAGTCCTACTACGACCCGGCCAACGCCGTGAACGACGCGACCCAGGTGCGTCAGGGCGACCTGCTGGTGTGGATGGACGGCAACCGGCCGAAGTCGAATCCAGGCCACGTCGCCGTCGTGCAGTCGTACCTGCCGGCCTCCACCGCCGCCGGCAACATGGAGGTCTGCGAGGCCACCGGCGCGAGCGCCGCCAATCCGAAGCTCCTGTGCTCGCGCTACGCGGTCACGCGCATCATCGACCGCGGCGATCCGTCGCTGCACAACCAGGTCATGGTGCTCGAGTGCACGCGGCACGGCCGGCCGGGCAGCCGCGTCTGCGTGATCCGGCCCTGACCGGTCGCGATGGCCCCGCTACGGCCGCCCGCGACCCGGAACCGCGGCAGCTAGAACGAACCGATGGTCAACGCCATCGCGTTGGTCGAGTTGATGCGGCTGATGGCCAGCGACGCGTCGAACTCGATCTCGCCGTACTGCAGCCGGAACACGGCGTTCAACAGCGTCGGCGACGACGGGATCGCGATCGCACCGTCGATCGAGCTGCCGTGCGGCGGGAAGCCGAGCAGCGTCTCGATCGGCTGGATCAGCAGGAAGCAGCCCTGCCCGCCCGCGGGGTGCAGCGACGACAGCGTCACGGGCGGGCCGCCCAGGCCGATCATCCGCAGCAGCAGCGACCCCGCAGCGAGGCCGTCGACGCGGTAGTGGACGTCGCCGCCGAGCATCGGGACGTCGACGCCGCTCAGCGACAGCTGGCCGCCGGACCCGGTGCAGCCGGGCCCGAACGACACGACGTTGCCGGGGCAGGTCGTCCGCAGCTCCGCGAGGCCGGGCGACAGGACGCCGGCGACGAAGTCGAAGTCGCCGCCGATCGAAAGCCGGCCCTGGGGCAGGTACTCCAGCGACCGCACGGCGCTGCTGGCGCCGAAGCCGACGGCGGACCACTGGCCATCCCAGCGCGCGAGGTTGGGCGAGAAGATCCCGCCCGCGGTCGAGAAGGAGCCGCCGACCAGCAGCTCGCCGCCGGGCAACGTCTCGAGCGCCAACACGGTGCCGTCGACGCCGGAGCCCAGCGCCGACCACGAGACGCCGTCCCACACGGCGACGCGTGCGGCCGGGAGACCACCGGCGCCGTCGAACGAACCGCCGGCGACCAGACGGCCGTCGGGCAGCAGCGCCAGCGCGTAGACGCGCGCGCCGGTCTGCGGCGGACTCATGCCGCCTCCGAGCGGGTGCCACGTCGCGCCGTCGAAGCGGGCGATCTTGCTCGCGCTCACGCCGCCGGCGGTCGCGAAGTAGCCGCCGACGACGACGTCGCCGTTCGGCAGCGCCTGCAGGGCGAATACCCCGCTGTTGGCGCCGAGACCGATGCCGTTCACGCCGCCGCCGAACGACGTCCACTGCACGCCGTCCCACACGGCGAGGTTGTGCACGACCTGCGTGCCGATCTGGTCGAAGTAGCCGCCGGCCAGCAGCCGGCCGTCGGGCAGCACCGTGAGCGCGCCGATCCAACCAAGCCCGCTGTTGCCCTGGAGCCAATCGCCCAGCGGCTCCCACGCGGTGCCGTTCCAGCGCGCGACGCAGCGCCGCATGATGCCGCCGATGCGCAGCTCGAGGTCGCCGCCGGCGATCAGATCGCCGTTAGGCAGCACGGCGAGCGCGCGGACGACGCCTTCGCCCGTGCTCGACGGCGACCCGACCTGAATCCACTCGCCGGCGACCTCTTCGAACACGCGGAAGCGACCGAGCGAGAACTCCGACACCGCCACGACGCGGCGCCCGTCGGGCAGCACGGTCTGCACGCTGAGGCTGCCGGGAACGCCGCCGCCCAGCTGCTGCCACGCGGCGCCGTCCCAACGGACGAGGCCGCGCGCGGCGCGCTGACCGACCTCGAAGAAGGCGCCGCCGGCGAACACTTCACCGCCGGGGACCTCGTACGCGAGGGAGCTCTCGGGGTTGTCGGCGTCGCCGACCGCCGACCACGATGACCCGTCGAAGCGCGCGAGGTGCAGCGCCGGCACGCCGGCGATCGAGCCGAAGCGGCCGCCGACGAGCAGCCCACCACCCGGCAACGCCTGCAGGCTGCCGACGTACGGATACGTGGTGTCCGCGCTGCCGCCGCCGAGGGTGATGCCGACCCAGGACGTGCCGTTCCAGCGCCAGAGGCCGCCGCTGGTCACGCTCGGCGCGTAGGGCGCGGCGTAGATGTCGCCGGTGGTGGTGATCGCCAGCGCGCGGATCGAGGCGTCGGGCAGCCCAGGCAGCGCGTGCCACGCGGCGCCGTCGTAGCGGGCGATGCGATTGGCGGGCACGCCGCCGGCCGACGTGAACTGCCCGGCGACCACCACGTCACCGCTCGGCAACACCGCGAGGTGCTCGCCGAACGGGAACGTCCCGCCCAGGCCGCTGCCGAGCGGCGACCAGACCGACCCGTTCCAGCGAACGATGTGGTTGGCCGGCACGCCGCTGGCCTGGCTGAACAATCCCGTGGCGATCAGGTCGCCGTTGGGCAGGACCACCACGTCGTAGGCCGCGAGGTCGACGCCATTGCCGACCGCCGACCAGGAGCTGCCGTTCCAGCGCGCCAGTCCCGGCGTGAGGATTCCGGGCGGCCCGCCGAACGTCCCGGCCACAACCAGATCCCCGTTCGCCAGGGTCGCCATGCCGCTGACCACGCCATCGAGACCCTGGGCCAGCGGCGCGAACGCGCCCGCCGCCAGGTCGTAGGCGGCGATGTTGCGGCACGCGGTCGTGCCTGCGATGTCGAAGGTGCCGCCGACCATCAGGCGCGGCGCGAGCGGGCCGCCGCCGTCCGGGTCCCACAGCGCGGTGACCGCAGGGACACCGTCCAGCCCGGGCAGCCCGGTCCCCGGCGGGATGAACTGCTGGCACTGCGCCGCGGCGGATCCTGCGGCCAGCGCGACGGCGGTCGCGACGAGCAGGACGGGGGCGAGGGACGGGAGCCGATGAGATCTGCGCATGGCTGGCCTGGCGATGGTCGGGGGACGGAACGAGAAGGCCAGGGCGACCACCGAGCGTAACCGAATCCCGGGACCCGGGTCGGCGGCCGCCGCGATCAGCCGCCGGCCGACACCGTCAACGTGGGGGCGAGACCGGCGCCGCTCGAGGCCTGCAGCGAGAACAGGTAGTGCAGCAGGAAGAACGTGCTCTTCGACTCGAGATCGCGGTCGTCGATCCAGAACCAGTGGTCGCGATAGCTCACGGCGGCAAACGCGCGGTCGGGGACATCGGCCGAGGAGCGCACGCGCAGCAGGCCACCCGTGGCACGGACCCAGTCGATCGGCGCGCCATCCGGCGTGTGGCTGCGGGTGACGAGCCCCTCTGCGATGTGCTCAGCCGGCGCCTCGACCGCATGCGACAGGAAGAACAGCACCCCCATCAGCGAGCGCGCCTCGACCAGCACCTCGTCGGGTCCGGTCGGCTGCCGGACCAGGGACAGCTCGCGAGCGTCGTCCGCCATCGCCAGCAGTCCGCGCAGGCGGTCGAGGCGCGCCTGCTCGTCCGGATCGTCGGGTTCGCCGAGCCGCAGGCGGATCGAGACCCCGCCGCCCGCCGCGACCGGGGTCAGGTCGAGCCCGCCGGTCACCTGCAGGTCGCGCAGCAGCGACACCAGCTCGTCGAACCGCGGGTCGACCTCGATCTCGGTGGGCGTCGGCCCGCCGGCGCGCGGCATGTTCTGCAGCGTGTGGAGCCGCTGCACGCCGCACATCAGCAGCCGCGAAACGCTCCACCCCGACTGCGACAGCAGCAGCAGCGTCTCCGGCGGAATCGGCGTCAGCAACCGTCGCGTGAAGTCGTCGCCCTGCAGCGGCACCAGCGTGATCGTCGGCCGCTCCTCGTAGGCGAGGTTCAGTCCGGTCGCGGTCTCGGTGTGGCTGCCGCCGTCGACGTTGAGCACCGGCGACACGGCGGCGCCCGTGCGCAGCGAGTACTGCGCGACGACGCTGCTCACGTCGAGGAACAGCGGCGTGTCGCGATAGCGCAGCCGCACCAGGTTGAGCAGGAGCTGCTGCTCCCACGAGCGCGCGATCTCCTGGTTGTAGTCGAACCGGGCGCCGGCCAACGCGGCGGGGCCGACGGTGTTGCAGGCGGCGGTCAGGCCGAGGAGCGCGAGCATGCAGGGACGGACCATGGTCCCGTTCTGCCGGATCGTGCGGCGCGGGACAACCGCGAACCCCGGCCCACGCGCGCCGTCTCGCGTCCGCGCGACCGGCACGTGCCACTACTCGGGACGGGCGTGCTGGCGCAGCGTCGCCAGCGCCCTGTGCAACGCGCGGACCTCCGCGCCGCGGACCTGGACGTCGAGCACCGCACCGCTCTGCAGGACCGACCCGACCGGGTCGGCGATCACGGCGCCTCAGGCGATCTCCGGCTCGTAGTCGCGGATGTACGCCGTCTGCGTCGTGAACGACACGTGCGCGCGCGGCAGCCCGGACGGCGCGCGCGTGCAGGCGCAGCCGTGCGCCACCAACGCCGCCCGCAGCGGCGCCGCGGCGCCGGGATAGCCCAGCGCAGCCAACCCGGTTGCCGCGCGCACCAGGGTCCGCGTCCGCTCGGCGCCGAGGTGCGGCGCCAGGGCGCGCGACGCCGGCGCCGCAGCCGGCGTGTCCCGCAGCTCGGCGCACAGCGCCAGGAGCGGCCGGGTGCCGGCGTCGGCCAGGGCTCCGGACACCAGCGACGCGAACGGCACGCCGCGGCGCAGCAGGCTCACGTAGCAGAGCTCCCGCTGCCACTCCGGCCCGCGCACCGTGCCCGACCAGAGCGCGTGGTCGAGACCCGGCAGCGACGCCAGCGCCGCCATGGCGTCCTCGCGTACCCGGCTGTCCTGCGCGCGCGACAGCAGGTAGCGCACCCGGAGCGCCGGCTCCTGCAGCCGCTCGGCGGCTGTCCGCAGCGCGGCGGCCGGCGCCGGGACGTCTCCCGCGCCCGCTTCCTGGGCCGGGGCTACGAAGCCGGACAACGCGAAGGAGAGCGAGAGGACCGTCGGGCAGCGTGTTCGCATGGCACGGCGGACTGCAAGCCGCAGACCGGACAGCTCGGCGCCGCTCAGGGTCAACGGGAACTTGCCGCTTTCCAGCGCGCGGCGACCGACGCGCACACCCCGGAAACGACACGAGGTGGCCCGCCTGCTGGCGGACCACCTCGCGGTGCGTCGGGTTCCCCCTCACGGGGTCACCCGGCAGCGTCGACCGAAGATCAGCCGATCGTGATCGTGGCGATGTCCGTCGCGCCGAATGGGATGCCGGCGAACGAGCAGCCACCGGAGGTCGGGAACAGGTCCAGACCCTGCATGTCGAACGACACGCCGATGAAGCTCGGGAAGCACGGGATCGTCAGCGCGTAGCTGCTGGTGAAGGCGAAGAAGCCGAGGTTGCCGGCGCCGTCACCGATGATGTCGCAGCCGCACGGGGCCGGGATCGGGACGTTCGGCGCGAAGCCGTAGCCCACCATGCCCAGACCGGTCGCGCCGATCAGGTCGGCGGTCAGCGACTCGCCGATGTTGGAGCTGCCGGTGACGGTCAGCGTGGCCGGCGACGGGCAGCTGCTGACCGTCGACGGGTTGACGATCGAGCCGGTGCTGGTGCCGGTGGTGATGCGCAGGTTGTGGACGCCGACCGCGCCGTTGAAGCCGCCGACGCGGACCAGGTAGGTCGAGCCGTTGACCAGGGGCGCCGTGAGCAGCGACTGGCGGATGCTGGCCGTGCAGATCAGCGTGCTGTCGTCGTTGCAGCCGAGCACCGTGCCGCCACAGGCGTCCCACAGCTCGATCACGGTGTCGTAATCCGAGTCGCAGGTGCTGAAGGTGTGCGGCGCGTCGCAGCCGGCCGTGAACGAGTACCACAGATCACGGCCCAGCAGGCCGCAGGTGCCGGCCGGCGTCGAGGTCGTCGAGCAGGCCGTGTCGAACGGGCCGTTGTCGCCGAGCGTCACCGGCAGGGCGCCGGCGCAATCGTCGTTGGCCAGCACGACCGGGGTCTCGGTCACGTTGACGGTGAACGGACCCGTGGCGGAGCCGAAGCGGGCGACGCGCACGACGAACGAATCGCCGCCGCTGGCGACCGGGATCACGACCTCGGACTCACCGGGGGGGAAGCCGCCGGTGTCGTCGTTGCAGTCGATCACGGTGCCGCCACAGGCGTCCCAGACCTCGATGACGGTGTCGACGCCGCTGCCGAACGTGTCGAAGCGCACTTCCTGGCAGCCGGAGCCGGCGACCGTGTAGGTGTACCAGAGGTCACCACCGCTGACGAAGGCGCAGCTGACGCTGGGCGACGACAGCGTCGAACCCGTGGTGTCGACCGCGTTGGCGCCGAGCGCCAGCGGGATCGCACAGGCGCACTCGTCGTTGAAGCCACCCGGCGTCGGCGCGTTGACGACGCGGATGTTGAACACGCCCTGCGAGATCGTGGTCGTGCCGAAGTCACCGACGCGGAAGAAGTACTGCGTGCCGGCCAGGACCGGGATGCTGAACTGCGAGTAGGCGCCGGGGCCGCCGTCGTCGTCGCACGCGAGGACCGTGCCGCCGCAGGAGTCCCAGGCCTCCATGACCGTGTCCGACAGCGGGGTGGTGCCGGCGCTCTCGGTGTTGACCGTCAGCACGCCGTCACAGGACGCCGTGTGGACCAGCCAGATGTCGCTGTTGATGCTGGCGCACGTCGTCGCGGGCGCCGAGGTCGTCGCGCCGGTCGTGTTGAACGGGCCGTTCAGGCCGTCGACGATCGGCAGCGCGCCGGCGCACTCGTCGGGCGACGAGAACGTCACGTTGATGCTGAACAGGCCGGCGACGGTCGAGCCGAAGCGGCCGACGCGGGCGATGTAGGTGGCACCCGGGGCCGTGGCGAACGAGACCTGCGACTGCAGGCCGCCGGTGTCGTCGTTGCACGCGACGACTGCGCCACCGCAGCCGTCCCAGACCTCGAGCACGGTGTCGATGGCGCTGCCGAAGGTGTCGATCGTCAGCTGGCCGCCGATCGCCGGCGTCGCGAACGAGTACCACCCGTCGGCGCTGTTGACCGAGGCGCACGTGAACGACGGCGTCGACAGCGTCAGCAGTGACAGGTCGAACGGGCCGTTGGCGCCGGCAACGAGCGCCGTGGCCGTCGCGCATTCGTCTTGCGCGACCATGGCGGGTGTGAAGAGAAGGGCTGCGGCGACCGAAACGACGGTGCCTCGCGAGATCTGAGCGAGCATGGGTTCTCCAGTGACAGAGGATGCGGCGCGATCCGACCACCCGATGTGGTGAAGATCGGCGGGGGGACAGGGTGGGACACCTTAACAACTTCCCTGCGACGCGGCAGTGGCTACTGGCCGGTTGCGCGCCGGATTCCGTGCGCCATCGTCGGTGGAGCGAAAGCAGCGGGCGGAAGACGCGCCCATGGAGGCGCGCTAGGATCCTGCAGCCCGATGCGTGCGCTGACCCTCTTGCTGATCCTCGGTGGCCCGATGGCGACGCTGTGCGCCCAGGGCGGCAAGGACGGATCGACCGCCAAGGTCGACGCCCCGGACCCACCCGCCGAGAAGGCGTCGAAGCCGGGCGACCTGCGCCCCTCGACGCGCTCGCTGCTGCCGGTCCGCCCTCTCACCGAGCAGGAGATCGAAGTCGAGGCCGCCAAGCGAGCGCTGACCAGCCGCGACGCGGCGACGTTCGACCCGAGCTGCCAGCCGCGCCGCGTGCCGGCGGGCGGCCGCGGCACGGTCGTCGTGCTGATGCTGCTGAAGGGCGACTCGGTGCTGCTGTCGCCGCCGCCCGTGAAGTTCGGCTTCGCGCCGACGCAGGGCAACCTGACCGTGCTCGGCCAGCCGACGTTCCGACCGCCGGACCAGGCGGGCCTCGCCCCCGCGCTCAAGGACCTGCCCGCGTACGACAACTACGCGGTGTTCGAGGTGCCGTTCGCGGTCGACGCCGGTGCGACGGCGGGGACCGAGCACCTGCAGCTGACGATCCAGTACGAGCTGATCGACGGTCAGCGCGGCGGCAGCCTCGGCGCGTTCCGGCAGGACCTCGCGATCGACGTGCCCGTGGTCGCCGTCGCCGACGAACCCGTCGTCGTCGCCACGAACTCGCCGACGTCGACCGCCCCTGCGACCGACGCGGGCTCCACGCCATTGCCCGCGGACGACGGGATGGTGACGCCGGTCGATTCCGCCGCGCCCGACGGTCACGCCGTCGACGGAGTGGTGGATTCGTCCGCAGAACCCGACTCGTCACCCGACGGCGCTACGCCAAGGCCCGAGGGCGCGAGCGGGTCGCTGTGGCTCGCGGCCGGAGCGATCGGCGTCGCGCTCGCCGCGCTGCTGCTCGTGGCGCTGCGCCGCCGCGCGGCGTGACCGCCGTCGCCGCTCAGCGGGCGTAGCCGTTGAACAGGATGCGCTGCTCGCCGAGCGACGGGTGATCGGTCTCGACCACCAGGTCGCCGCGGATGAGCCCGCGCGGCACCTCGGCCGCCACGTGCACCTCGACGACCAGGACGTCGCCGTCCTTGTGGGCCGTCGCCGTCACCAGCTCGGGTGCGATGCTGCACTTCTCGATCCGCACCGACCTCGCCTGCAGGTCGCTGCCGTCGCGCGGCCGGAACTGCACGCTGGCCACGGACTCGGTGCCGCAGCGGATCGCGCCGAGCGTCAGGAACGTCGGCACGATCTCCACCGGTGTGGCGACCTTGGCGCGCACCGTAACGGCGAAGAAGTTCGGCGACGGGATGTCGGTGCGGAAGCGGAGCATCATCGCGCCGATGGCGGCGAGCTTGCGCTGCACGACACGGTCCTCCTCGCCCTTCGCCTCCACGGGCGCGAACGCGCCGTCGACGCGCCAGACCGCGGGCTCGCCCTCGGCGCTCTCCAGGGTCCAGGTCGCGGTCACGCCGGGCGGCGCCTGATCCAGCGCCAGGACCCGGAAGTTCGGCTTCAGCGGCGATCGCACGCGGAACGTGAACTCCTTCCTGGAGCCGGGCGCCACCATGCCGAGGTCGAGGGCCGGCGGGTCGATCACCGTCGCCAACTTGCCCTCGACGGTGACGGCGAGCCGCGCCATCGGCGTCTCCGGATCGGTCGTGTGCACGTCGACCGTGACGACCTTCTCGCCGTGGATGCCGGCCGTCTTGACGTGGATCTGCACCACGCCGGACTCACCGGGGCCGACCGGGATGGCGTCGACGGGCACGGCGCGCTCGCCGTCGCCCTCGTGCACCAGCTGCACCAGCTCGCGAGGCTTGGTCTGCGAGCGGTAGGTGCGATCGCCGACGATCACCGTGCAGTGCGAGCACGCGCAGCTGCCGACGATGTCGCGGATCTCGCGCGCCTCGTCGCCGGGGTTGGTGAACGGCAGCTGGCCGACGGTCTCCGACGCGCCCTCCTCGACGGGCACGCGCAGGGTGAGCTCGGGGAACCAGCGCACACCGGAGGCGGGCGCCGGGGCGCCCTTGCTCTCCTTCACGTCCTTGGTCGCCTCGACCTCGGCGGGCTTCGCCGGCGCTCCCGCTGCGGGCTTCTGCTGGGACGGTGCGACCGCGGCGAGCAGCGCGGCGACGACGAGGAGGCGCGTGGACATCCGCGGCATGTTACGCCTTCCGTCGCCGGTGGCCAGTCGGGCGGTCGCGAGCCCGGCCCGCCAGACCGCCGCGTCAGCGCTTCGGCACGAGGGCGTAGGGCGTGTCGATCACCATCCCCACCGTCGGGCGGATGGCGACGGCGTCGTCGATCAAGGGCCCCGGCAGCCGCTGGTACTCCGACAGCATGGGGCCGAACACGCCCTCGAACGATGCACCGTACGGCTGCTCGAGCACGATCGCCGCGAACCGCTTCGACGCCAGCGCCTCCCGGGCACTCGCCTGCAGCGCCGTGGCAGCCCGGTCGTCGGCCGGCAGCCCCGGCTGCAGCAGGTGACCCAGGAGGTCGTGCAGGGCCTGCCCGTGCGCCGCGGGCGCCTTGCCCGCGATCGCCGCCATGTGGCCGTGGAACAGCAGCCACACCGGGCCGTCCCGGCCCTGCGCGAACGCGAGCAGCTGCTCGCTGGCGTGCCGGTGCGCGGGCTTCGGCAGCCACACCGCGGGGTCGTAGAGCAACGTCGGCCGCTGCGCCCACAGCGCGCGCACGTCGACGGCGAGCAGTGCGAACTGCAGCGCGAGCAGCGCCGCGCCGACGGCGCGCTGGCGCGGCCGCGGCGCCGCGACCGCCAGCCACGGCGCGGTCACCAGCAGCGCCGCGAAGCCGTACGCCAGCACGTTGTCGAAGCCGCCGACGTGCAACCGCGACGCGTACGACGCCGCGAGTGCGCCCAGGACGGCGAGCGCGGTCGCCGCGGTCCCGGCGCGATCCTGGCGCCAGCGCAGGACCAGCGCGGTCGCCGCCGCGCCGAGCAGCGGCAGCACCGGCACGAGGTCCTGGGTGAAGAAGCCCAGCACGCGGTCCTCCTGCACCGTGTGCGACCGCGGCATCGTGAACGCGTAGAACGAGAACCAGCCGTCGGTCCGGAGCTCGAGCAGCAGCACCGCGACGCCGATCCCGCCCACGGCCACCGCCGCGAACCACGCGCCGCGCCGACGATCGCGCACCAGCGCCGCCAGCACCAGCGCCGGCAGCCACAGCAGCGCCGTCTGCTTGGCGAGGAACGCCAGCACCGCGACGGCGCCGGCGGCCGCGGCCGCGCGCGCGGTGCCGCGACGCAGCAGGCACCAGGTCCCCAGCATCGTCGCGAGGAACAGCATGTCGTTGCGGCCGAGGTCGTACCAGCTGCGCAGCCAGCCGTAGCCCGCGCACAGGAGCCCGACCGCCCACAGCCCGGCGCGCGCCGAGCCGGTGTCGCGGCGCACCATGTGGAACACCAGCCACGCGCACAGCAGCGTCGCCCCCACGGCCACCGCCCGCATGGCCAGGAAGCTCTCGCCGAACAGCGTCATCGCCAGCGCGCCGACCCAATAGAGCAGCGGCGTGTAGAGGAACGGCACGTGGTCGACGCCCGGCGGGCCGTAGGTCGGCTGGCCGTGGCGCACGCGCACCGCCTCGTCCACCATCGCGCCTTCCATCCATTCCAGCTCGAACGGGTAGCCGACGCGCTGCGCGACCATCGCCACCAGCAGCAACGCCGCGATCGCCGACAGCGCGGTCAGCAGGTGCGACCACGGCGCCGCGACCGCGGGCGCGCCGCGCGCAGGAGCGGTCGCGGCGGTGGCGTCGACGTCCATCGGCGGCGCAGCCTAGCCCGCGTCGGCTGGCCGCTCCACGCGGAGCCCGCCCGGATCCCGGTGGACCGACGCCGAGCGACCCCGTCGCGGCCGCGCGACGATCGCGTCGCCGACCGTCTGCCCCGCGCGACGGCGGGCGCGCCTGAACCGTCGTCGGGGCACGCGCCGCCGACCGAAGCGGCGCTCGGTACCACCGGCGCCTCGACCTGAGCCACCCGGCGTCGCGCGGTCCAGGATCGAGCCTGGCCGGCCGCGTGCGTCCCACCGGGTGGAGAGCCCCCATGAGTCACAGCGATCCTGCCAACCTCGCCGAGTTCGTCTGCTGGGCGATCGCGGTCCTTTGTTCGACCGCGGCACTGGCGCTGGCGATGTACGCGCCGCACCCCGCCGCCGTCGCCCACTCGGCGCGCAAGCGGCGCAAGCGCCGGGACGACGGCCCGTCGCTCTACAAGCCGGCGCTGCCGATCCGGCGGGCGAGCTGACGCCGGGTGCTCAACCGGTCGGGCCGGCCGCGTCGGCCGCGCCCGCGTCGGCCGGCGCCGGCTCCGCCTGCTCGCCCGTGTCCGCGGGCACCAGCGCCACGATCGTCACCCCCGGCTTCAAGACCGCCGGCGTGTCGACGGTGTTCACCACCAGCGTGCCGTCGGCCTGGACGGCGAACAGCGGCAGCGCCTGGCCACGCGTCTGCGCCTGGTAGTCGTCGGCGCCGAACTTGTCCGTCAGGCGCGTCGCCTTGACGACGCCGCCGCGCGACAGCATGCCCTGCAGCTGCTCCTGGTTGGCGTCCTCGCGGAACAGCCACCGGCCGTGGCCGCGCTCCGCCAGCCCGAAGCGGCTGGTGGTGCGCGTGCGCAGCGGCAGCTGGTACAGCGCGCGCCCCTCGAAGATGCCGCGGAAGCGCCGCATCGACAGCAGGTTGACCTCGTCGCTGCCGGTCATGGCGCAGATCCGGCCGAGGCCCACGAGGTCGACTTCGTCGAAGAACCGTTCGGACAGGATGCTGCCGTGCCAGGCGCGGAGCCCGAGGCTCTTGCTGGCCTGCACGTTCAGCATGTTGGTGTCGACCAGCAGCACCGGGATGTCCTGCTGCGCCAGCGCCCGCGCGATCTCCCGCGTCGGCCGGTCGGCGCCGACGAACAGCACGCCGCGCGGGCTGGCCTCGGCCAGCCCAAGCAGCCGCGCGATGCGGCCCGACAGCAGCCCGTAGAACAGCACCGTGCCGACGATGGTCGCGAACACCAGCGACGACACGATGCGCGCCTCGGGCCGGCCGTCGGCCTCGAGCTGCAGCGCGAACTCCGAGCTGACGGCGGCGGCCACGATCCCGCGCGGCGCCATCGCCATCAGGAACGCACGGTGCCGCCACTCGAGCCCGGTGCCGATCGTCGACACCAGCACCGTCAGCGGGCGCGCCACCAGGATCGCCGCACCGACCACCCACAGGTGCGCGGAGCCGAACTCGACCAGCTCCTCGAGCGGCAGGCGCGCGCTCAGCACCACGAACAGCAGCGCCAGCAGCACCGTGCCGAGGTCCTCCTTGAACTCGGCGATGCGGTGGATGTCGACGCCCTTCTGGTTGGCCAGCACGATGCCCAGCACGGTCACCGCGGCGAGGCCCGCCTCGTGCTGCAGGCTGTTGGCGCCGAGGAACACCGCCGCCACGGTGCCGAGCGCGACCGGCGAGTGCAGGCCGTCGGGCAGCCAGTGCCACGCGATCGCGCGGCCGAGCAGCCAGCCCGATCCCCAGCCCATGAGCCCGCCGATGCCGAGGGTCTTCAGGATGCCGAGGACGATGTGCACGATCGTCGCCTCCTCGGGCGCGCTGATCGCGTCGAAGACCAGCAGCGCGAGCAGCGCGCCGATCGGATCGATCAGGATGCCCTCCCAGCGCAGGATCGGCCCGACCGGCCCGGACGGGCGGATGTGCCGCACCAGCGGCACCACCACCGTCGGCCCGGTCAGCACCAGGATCGCGCCGACCAGCAGCGCCAGGTCGAACGGCACCTCGGCCAGCACGTGGGTCACGCCGGCGATCACCGCCAGCGACGCGAGGGCGCCGACCGTCACCAGGTTGCGCACCACCGCGCCCGAGCCGCCGATCTCGTCGAGGTGCAGCGTCAGGCCGCCCTCGAACAGGATCACCGCCACGGCCAGCGACACGAACGGCCGCAGCAGCGGCCCGAACGTGGCGTCCACGTCGACCATGCCGCTCAGCGGTCCGACCAGGAAGCCGACCGCCAGCAGCATCAGGATCGCCGGCAGCCGCAGCCGCCAGGCGAGCCACTGCGCACCGGCGCCCAGGGCCACCATCAACGCCAGGGCTGCGACCGGAGAGACGGGCATGCTGCGCGTCACAGCATCGCCGCCGCCGCGCGCCGGTCAACGACGACGCGGATTCCGTCGCACCGCGGCTATCGCGCCGCGGCGCCCGTGTCGCGCCGGGCGCTGGCGAGCAGCGCCGCGAGCAGCTCGCGGAACGCGGCCGGGGTCTCCACCACGACCTGCGCGCCGGGCACGATCGTGCCGACGTGGCACACCACCGCGCTGGCGGGCAGCCGCCGGTACATGTCCATGTCGGTGCGGTCGTCGCCGGCGCAGAACACGAAGTCGTCCGGTTCGAGGTCGGCGACGACCTGCGCGACGTAGGCGCCCTTGTCGGCGCCCTTGGCGCGCACCTCGACGACGGCGTGGCCGAGCAGCGGCTCGGCGGCCTCGCCGCTCAGGAACTGCTGCAGCATCGGCACCAGCTCGCGGGCGCGCCACGGCCCGTAGGCCGGGTCCGCCAGCCGGTAGTGCCACGCCAGCGCGCACGACTTGGTCTCCAGGAACGAGCCGGGCACCTCGGCGACGATGTTGGCGAGCAGCTCGCGCACGCGCGGCATCCAGCCGAGGTCGATGCCAGACTGGGCGCTCCACTCGCCGTCGAGCGTGCGGCGGTGGTAGCCGTGCTCGGCGCCGATGCGGATCGGCACGTCCTCGAACCAGCTGTCGAGCGTGTCGCGGCGGCGGCCGCTCACCAGGTGCACCTCGGTGCCGGGCAGCGCCGCGAGGCCGCGCAGCAGGTCGTAGATCGCCTGGGTCGGGCTCGCCAGCTCGGGGCGCGCCGCGAGCTCGCGCAGCGTGCCGTCGTAGTCCAGGAACAGCACCCGCCGGCGCGCGGCGACGAACCGGCGGCCCAGCTCCTCGACGGCGGCCATGTCGACCGGCGCCGACTGCACCGCCCTGTTGTGCGCGGCGGCGCGGTCGAGCCGCGCCAGGAAGCCGGCGGCCCAGGCGCGGCTGTCGAGTTCCACCACGCGCTCGTGCATGTCGGCGATGCGCAGCCGGCGCTCCGACGGCGACATCCGCAGCGCGACCTGCATCGCGTCGACCATCGCGTCGACGTCCCAAGGATTGACGAACAGGGCGTGCGGCAACGACATCGCCGCGCCGGCGAACTCGCTGAGCACCAGCATGCCGCGGGCGTGGTCGGGCGAGCCGGGCGCGTGGCCCTGGCACAGCACGAACTCCTGCGCCACGAGGTTCATGCCGTCGCGCACCGGCGCCACCAGCATCGCATCGGCGTAGCGGTACAGCGCCACCAGCTCGGCGTCGTCGAGGCTGCGGTTGACGTACTCGAGCGGCATCACGCCCGGCGTGCCGAAGCGTCCGTTGATGCGGCCGACCTCCTTCTCGATCTCGCGCAGCAGCGTCCGGTAGCCCTCGTGCTCCTCGCGCGACGGCACCAGGATCTGCAGCATCACCGTGTCCTTGGCGCGGTCCGGGTCGCGTTCGAGCATGCGCTCGAACGCCTTGAACTTGGCCGGCACGCCCTTCGTGTAATCGAGGCGCTCGACGCCGAGGATCACGCGGCGGCCGCCGAAGGTCCGGTTCAGCTCCTCCAGCTTCTGCAGCGTCGGCTGCTCGTCGAGCACCTTCTGGAACCGCTCGACGTCGGTGCCGATCGGGTGCGCGCCCAGCGCCACGCGGCGCGCGCCGACCGGGATCGCGTCGGAGCTGCCTTCGAGCCCCAGCACGCGCAGGCAGGCGCTGCGGAAGTGGCGCAGGTAGTCGGCGGTGTGGAAGCCGAGGTGGTCGGCGCCGAGCAGCCCGCGCAGCAGCGCCTCGCGCTGCGGCAGCAGGCGCCACAGCTCCGACGACGGGAACGGCACGTGCAGGAAGAAGCCGATGCGCAGGTCCGGCCGCCGCGAGCGCAGCATCGACGGCAGCAGCATCAGGTGGAAGTCGTGGATCCAGACCTGATCGCCCTGCGCCGCGACCGCCGCGATCGCGTCGGCGAACAGGTTGTTGACCTCCACGTAGCTCGGCCAGAAGTGCTCGCGGAGCTCGACCTTGCTCGGGAAGTAGTGCAGCAGCGGCCACAGCGCGCTGTTGCACATGCCGGCGTAGTAGTTGCGCTGCTGCTCGGCGTTCAGGAACACCGGGCGCGCCGCGTGCTCGGCCATCGCCGCGGTCACGCGCGCGCGATCGGCGTCCGCGACCACGCCGCCGGGCCAGCCGACCCATGCGCGGATGCCGGGCACGCCGGCCAGCGCCGACGCGAGGCCGCCGGAGCTGCGCTCGAGCCCGACGCCGTCGGCGCGGACGGTGACACGCATCGGCAGCCGATTGCTCACGACGACGAGGCCGGTGTTCTTGCTTGCCTTGGCCACCTCAGGTGCCACAGTCTCTCACTTCACGCATGGTCCACGGCCTCGGTCTCATCGGCAACTGTTCATACAACGCGCTCGTCGACGAGGGCAAGATCGTTTGGCTGTGCTGGCCGCGCTTCGACAGCAGCTTCGTGTTCGGCGGGCTGCTCGACGAGGAGCGCGGCGGCGCGTTCTCGATCGAACCCACGGCGGAAGGACGCGTCAGCGTCGACTATCTCGAGAACACCAACATCCTGCGGACCGAGTTCCGCGGCGACGACTGGGCGTTCGAGGTGCTCGACTTCGCGCCGCGATTCCTGCGCTTCGACCGCTGGTACCGGCCGACGATGCTGGTGCGCATCGTGCGCCCGCTGATGGGCGAGCCGCGCGTCCGCATCCGCTGCGAGCCGGTCTACGACTACGGCCGGAAGCAGCCGCAGTGCTGGGCCGCGAGCAACCACCTGCAGTACGGCGGGCTGCCGGCGCCGGTGCGGCTCACCACCAACGCGCCGCTGACGTACATCGGCTCCGGGCAGCCGTTCCTGCTGACGCGCGACCTGCACCTGGTGTTGACCTGGGGCGATCCGCTCGAGGCGCCGCTGGAGGAGACCGCCGAGGCGTTCCTGGTGCAGACCCGCGACTCGTGGCGGCGCTGGGTCAAGAGCGGCCGCGTGCCGCGCGAGTACCAGCGCGAGGTGATCCGCTCGGCGCTCACGCTCAAGCTGCACCAGTACGACGACACGGGCGCGTTGATCGCGGCGACCACCACCAGCCTGCCCGAGTCGCCCGGCTCGGGCCGCACCTGGGACTACCGGTTCTGCTGGCTGCGCGACGCCTACTTCACGCTGAACGCGTTCGAGCGCCTGGGCTACGTCGAGGAGATGGAGCGCTTCCTGCTGTACCTGCGCAGCCTGTGCGACGACGGCGCGCGCGAGCTGCAGCCGGTCTACGGCATCGGCGGCGAGAGCGCGCTCACCGAGGTGATCCTCGACCACCTGCGCGGCCACCAGGGCGAAGGCCCGGTGCGCATCGGCAACCAGGCGCACGAGCAGCTGCAGAACGACGTCTACGGCGAGATGATCCTGGCGATCAGCCGGATGCTGCTCGACGTGCGGTTCGCCGGAGTCGAGGGCGTGGTCGGCGCGCGCCGGCTCGTCGAGAACCTGCTGCACCAGATCGAGGTCAAGCTCGAGCAGCCCGACGCCGGCCTGTGGGAGCTCCGCGGCCAGCGCCAGCTGCACTCGTTCACGCTGCTGACGCACTGGGCCGGCGCGCGCCGCGCGCACGAGGTCGCCTCGCACCTGGGCATGCCGGCGCTGCGCACGCGCGCGGCCGACACGATGCAGCAGGCGGCGTCGCTGCTGATGCAGAAGTGCTGGGACCCGAAGCGCGGCGTGATGACGCAGTCCGCCAACGGCCCGGACGTCGACGCGTCGAGCCTGCTGGCGCTGCACTTCGGCTTCCTCGCCGGCAACGACCCGCGCGCCCGCAGCCTGGTCGCGGGCATCCAGCAGGACCTGGCGCTGCCGGGCGGCCTGCTGCGGCGCTACGCCGTGCGCGACGACTTCGGCGAGATGGAGGCCGCGTTCACCGTGTGCTCGTTCTGGCTCGCCGAGGCGCTCGCGATCACCGGCCAGATCGAGCAGGGCCGCGCGGTGTTCGACCAGGTCCTCGAGCTCGACAACGGCCTCGGGCTGTTCTCCGAGGACATCATGACCGACCAGCGCCGGCAGTCGGGCAACTTCCCGCAGACCTACTCGCACGTCGGCCTGATCAACGCGGCGTTCCGGCTGTCGCCGCCCTGGGATCACTGAGCCCGAGGTTGGCGGAACACCGCCGCCGCGGTACGGATGCCGCGATGAGCCACAGGGACCCGCAGGCACACAGCTACGACGCCGTCCCGTACGAGAGCAAGCCGCTGCAGCCGACGCACCCCGACCACCTGGCGGTGATGGCGCGGCTGCACGGCCTCGCGGCGCCGGACACGACCGCGTGCCGCGTGCTCGAGATCGGCTGCGCGACCGGCGGCAACCTGCTGCCGATGGCGCTGAGCCTGCCGGGCTCGCAGTTCGTCGGCATCGACGTGTCGGCCGGCCAGATCGAGACCGGCGAGCGCATGCGCCGCGAGCTGCAGCTCGACAACGCGCGGCTGATCGCCGGCAGCATCGTCGACGCGGACCTCGGCGCCGAGCCCTTCGACTACGTGATCTGCCACGGCGTGTGGTCGTGGGTGCCCGAGGTGGTGCAGCGCAGCATCCTCGCGACCTGCGCGCGCGCGCTGTCGCCGCACGGCGTGGCCTACGTCAGCTACAACACGTACCCCGGCTGGCACCTGCGCAGCATGATGCGCGACATGCTGCTGTTCCACGTGCGGGCCACCGACGAGCCGCAGCAGCGCATCGCCCGGAGCCGCGAGTTCGTCGAGTTCCTGCTGCGCACCAGCGGCGGCGACGACACGGCGTTCGCGCGCTTCGTCGGCGAGGAGGCGCGGCTGCTCGCGAAGGCGTCCGACACCTACGTGTTCCACGAGCACCTGGAGGCCGACAACCGGCCGGTGCACTTCAAGGACTTCGTCGCCGGCGCCGCGGACGCGGGCCTGCGGTTCGTCGGCGAAGCGGTGGACGACGAGCACGTGGCGCGCCGCGCGGAGGTCGCGGAGTTCCTGGACCGACACGCGCAGGACCCGATCGAACGCGGCCAGTACGTCGACTTCCTGCAGAACCGCACCTTCCGCCGCAGCCTGCTGTGCCGCGCTGCGGCGCCGGTCGCGCGCGTCGAGCCGGGCGGCGACGACGATCCGGTGCGCTCGCTGTGGCTCGGCAGCCCGATGCGCCCGCAGTCGCCCGCGCCGGACTGCCACGGCGAGGCGATCGAGACGTTCACCGGTCCGGGCGGTCAGCAGCTGCAGATCGGGCATCCGTGGCTCAAGCTCGCGTTCCTGGCACTCGGCCGGCGGTGGCCCGAGTGCGTGCCGTTCGACCAGCTCGCGACCGAGGTCGCCGCCGAACGCAACGCCGTGCCGCCGCCCGACGAGCTGCGCGAGATCCTCGGCGCGCTGCACGAGTGCCATCGCGGCGGCGTGCTGAAGCTGCAGCCGCACCGCGGTATCGCCCGCCGCCAGGGCGGCAGCCGGCCGCTCGGCAGCCCGCTGGCGCGCTGGATGGCGCGCAGCGGCGACCGCGTCGGCAGCCTGCGTCACGAGCTGGTCGAGCTGCGCCCGGTCGATCGCCTCGTGCTGCAGCTGCTCGACGGCCGGACCGACCGCGGCGCGCTGGCCCTGGCGCTGCGGCGCAGCGCCGCCGCCGCGTCGGTGCCGCTGCCGGCAGGCGCCGAGACCGAGCTGGCGCAGAGCCTCGACCTGCTGGGCATCGCCGGCATGCTGCTGCCGACCCCGTGAGGCTGCGGCGACGACGCGTTGCCGCCGTTCGCGCCGCCGCGGGTATCCTCTTCGC
>JBFWWV010000017.1:102413-141999 GCA_050245995.1 Planctomycetota bacterium
GGCGCCGAGACCGAGCTGGCGCAGAGCCTCGACCTGCTGGGCATCGCCGGCATGCTGCTGCCGACCCCGTGAGGCTGCGGCGACGACGCGTTGCCGCCGTTCGCGCCGCCGCGGGTATCCTCTTCGCGTCGCCATGACCGCCGCCGACCCGCGCACCGCCCTGACGCTCGTGCTGCGCTCCGCCCGCCAGGGCGACGCCGCCGCGCGCGAACGCCTGTTCCAGAGCGTGTACGACGAGCTGCACGCGCTGGCGCAGCGCCAGCTGCAGAAGGGCGGCCCCGCCGACACCATGCAGCCGACCATGCTGGTCAACGAGGCCTGCCTGCGCCTGCTGGACCCGAAGGCGCTCGGCGTCGAGGACCGCGCCCACTTCTTCGCGCTCGCGGTCACGGTCATGCGCCGCGTGCTGGTCGACCACTACCGCCGCGGCGCGGCACAGCGGCGCGGCGGCGACCACCTGCGGGTCACCCTCGACGAGCAGCTCACGCCCGGACCCGACGTCGGCGTCGACGTGCTGGCGCTCGACCAGGCGCTGGACAAGCTGGCGCAGCTCGACGCCCGCAAGGCCCGCGTCGTCGAACTGCGCTTCTTCAGCGGCATGTCGGTCGCAGAGGTCGCCGCGGCACTCGAGGTGTCGGTGCGGACGGTCGAGGCGGACTGGTTCTTCGCGCGGGCGTGGCTGCGCGGGGAGTTGCAGGGCGACGACGGCGGATGATCCACCCTGCGCCGTCGCCGAGCATCACCTCGCCGACGGCCGCCAGACCCTGAACGGTCTCGGGCTTGGCGCGCCTCGGGTTGTCCGATCCGACGTGTCGAGGACCAGCGCGCCGGAGCCATCCCCTCTCCGGCCCGAAGGGCAAGCTCCGTCTCTGCAAAGCGGGATGCAGCGATTGCGAGAACATGGCTGGCGCTTCTGGGAATTCGAGCTAACCCGCAGGTCCGCCGCGCAGGACCCCGACCTCGGTCGACCGATCCGGTGCGGGCAGTACTCTGACAACCCAACAAGCAAGCACCTGAACAACACCATCACCTCGTTCGCCCTCTCGTTCCGCTCCATCGTCGCCCTGCCCGTCATTGCCTTGATGATCGGCTCGCTCGCCCTCGGCCAGGCGCCTGGCCTCGGCTCGGCCGCCGGGTTCGCCGTCCTCGGCGGCACCACCGTCACCAATGCCGGTGCCACCACCGTCAGCGGCGATGTCGGGGTCGCCCCCGGCACCGCATTGACCGGCTTTCCGCCCGGCTCGATCACCGGCACGACGCACCTCGGCGATCCGGTCGCCGTCCAGGCGCAGGCCGATGCCGCGCTCGCCTACAACGCGGTCGTCGCGGCCGTCTGCGGCACGACGCTGACCGGCCAGGACCTCGGCGGCCTGACGCTCACGCCCGGCGTCTACTGCTTCGCCTCTGCTGCACAGATGACCGGCACACTGACCCTCGATGGACTCGGTGACAACAACGCCGTGTTCTTGATCAAGATCGGCAGCACGCTGACGACGGCCGTCGCAGCGACGGTCAACCTGACCAACGGCACCAACGCCAACAACGTGTTCTGGCAGATCGGCAGCTCGGCCACGCTCGCCGCTACGACCGGCTTCGCCGGCAACCTGCTGGCACTGGCGAGCATCACGGTGAGCTCCGGCGCCAGCGTCAACGGTCGCCTGCTGGCCCTCAACGCTGCGGTCAACATGGACACCAACAGCATCGCTCTGCCCTCGGACGCGACGGTTGCGAGCACCGGCCCTGGCTGCGGCACCCCGACGCCCACGCTGTCCGCGCTCGGCCTGCCGACGCTCGGCAACCCCGCGTTCGCGCTGACGACCGGGACGGCGCCGAATGCGACGGTGTTCCTGTTCGTCTCGTTCGGCCTTGCCAACGTGACGCTGGCCCCGGGCTGCGTCGCCTACCTCGACGGCGGGACGCTCGAGACCTACGCCTTCGCGGTGATCGCCGACGGCCTCGGCGCCGCGGTCCATGCAGCACCTGTCCCCAGCAACCCCGCGCTGCACGGCCTGGCTGTCTACTGGCAAGCCGCGGAGTACGTCGTCGTCGGGCCGGTGTTCGGCAGCTTCGCGATCACGAACGGTCTCGTGACCGTCCTCGGCACCTGATCGAGGCCATCGACCGGGCGTCGGTCCGCCACTGGCGACCGACGCCCGGTTGAATGTACGGCGGGCGCGCGCGGCGCCGGCTGCGGCATGCGGATGGCCATGCCGCGATGATCCACTCGGGTGGTGGACAACGCAGGGAAACGCCCCCTCCGGCCTCTCCGGGGAACCAACCTGGCTCCCATCCTCGGATCCACGACCTCCGAAGCGGCTCCCTGTCGAGTGACCCCGCAGCACGCTCGCATTCCCGCACCGCGTCGTGACAATGGCTCGCCCGATGGCCGAACTCGACCTCAAGGATTTCGAAAGCCACCTGCAGCTGCGCCAGATCCGTGTCGACGACTTCGACGCGATCGTGAAGCTGCAGAGCCGCTGCTTTCCGGGCATGCCGACCTGGACCAAGGAGCACGTCGAGAGCCAGGTGAAGCACTTCCCCGAGGGCCAGCTGTGCCTGACCTACGACGACCAGCTGGTCGCCTCGTCGTGCAGCCTGATCGTCGACTACGACCTGTGCTCCGACTGGCACGACTGGAAGATCGTGTCGGACCGCGGCTACATCCGCAATCACAACAAGGAGGGCGACGTCCTCTACGGGATCGAGATCATGGTCGATCCCGAGTACCGCGGCATGCGCCTCGCGCGCCGGCTCTACGACGCGCGCAAGCAGCTCGCGCGCGAGCTGAACCTGAAGGGCATCGTCATCGGCGGCCGGATCCCGGGCTACGGCAAGCACAAGGACGAGCTCAGCGCGCACGACTACGCGCAGAAGGTCGCCGACAAGACGCTGCACGACCCGGTGATGACGGCGCAGCTGGCCAACGGCTTCGAGCTCAAGCAGCTGATCCCGGACTACCTGCCGAACGACGAGGACAGCGTCGGCTGGGCGACCCACATGGAGTGGGTCAACCTCGACTACCGCCCGTTCAAGAAGCGCTTCGTGCGCGCGGTGCAGATCGTGCGCCTCGCGACGGTGCAGTACCAGATGCGCCGGATCGAGTCGTTCGAGGAGTTCGAGAAGCAGGTGCAGTTCTTCGTCGACACCGCCGGCGACTACAACACCGACTTCGTCGCGTTCCCGGAGCTGTTCACGACGCAGCTGCTGTCGCTGGTCGACGCGAGCCGGCCGAGCGTCGCGGCGCGCAAGCTCGCCGAGTTCACGCCGCGCTACCTCGAGCTGTTCAGCGACCTCGCGGTGCGCTACCACGTCAACATCGTCGGCGGCACCAACTTCGCGGTCGAGGACGACAACGCGCTCTACAACTGCGCCTACCTGTTCCGCCGCGACGGCACGATCGGCAAGCAGTACAAGATCCACATCACGCCCGCAGAGTGGAAGTGGTGGGGCGTCACCGGCGGTGACAAGGTCGAGGTGTTCGACACCGACTGCGGGCGCATCGCGATCCTGATCTGCTACGACATCGAGTTCCCCGAGCTGGCGCGCATCGCCGCCAAGAAGGGCGCGCAGATCCTGTTCGTGCCGTACAACACCGACGAGCGCTTCGGCTACCTGCGCATCCGCCACTGCGCGATGGCGCGCTGCGTCGAGAACCACGTCTACACGGTGCTGTCGGGCTGCACCGGCAACCTGCCGCAGGTCGCCAACGCCGACATCCACTACGCGCAGTCCGGCATCTTCACGCCGGCCGACATCTCGTTCTCGCGCGACGCGGTCGCCGCCGAGTGCGAGGCCAACACCGAGACGATCGTGTTCCAGGACCTCGACGTCGAGTTGCTGCGACGACACCGGTATCGCGGCACGACGCAGAACTGGCGCGATCGCCGCAAGGACCTCTACAGCGTCCGCTACAAGGAAGACGGCGTCGACTACGAGGTCTGAGGGCGTGGGACGGCCGCCCGCGCCGGCCGCTCAGTTCGGCTGCTTCATCACGCCGGCCGTCACGCAGAAGCGCAGCGCGTCCTCCGCCTTCATCGGCACCTCGCGCACCTGCGAACGCGGCACCAGCACGGTGAACCCGCCCATCTGGTAGCTCATCGGCAGGAACACGGCGACGCGATCGCGCTCGAAGCCAGGCATGTCGGTGAAGTCCTCGCGCGTCAGGAAGCCCAGCTGCTCGCGCCCGCCGTCGCCCTTGACCAGTACCACGCGCTGCAGCGGCCGCTCCTCGCCGCCGAACAGTTGCACGACGTCGACGATCATCCCGTACACCGACTTGACCACCGGGATCCGGCGCAGCATCGACGTCAGCTTCTGGTAGACCGCGCGGATCAGGAACGAGTAGGTCAGCAGGCCGACGCCCGAGACGAGCAGCACCGACAGCGCGAACCCCATCCCCGGCCAGTAGACGTAGTCGAAGTGGAACTGGCGCGAGAGCCAGTCGAGGCCGCCGTGCAGCAGGGTCTCCCCCGCGACGACCGAGACGTAGACCAGGTAACCGGTCAGCGCCAACGGCAGGATCGCGGCGAGCCCGCGCAGGAACAGTCGGCCCAGGGTCGTCATGCGCGGCATTCTGGCGCCCCATGCGCACCGACGCATCCACCGACTGTCCGCGGCGTGCGCTGCACCCCGCCGGGGGGCGCGGTGTCCTCGGCAGACGACACGACCGCCCGGGACCGACCGCGAACGGCGCGGCAGTGAGGACTCCAAGTCGTTGCCAATGCTGCCATTAACGACAAGTCTCGGTCGGGGTATCGTTCTTGCTTACGGGTGGACTCCCCGAGTCCCCACTGGGCCTGACCATGATGCGCATCCCGCGAACCCTACTTCTGCTCGCCACCGCGATCTGCCTGTGCGGCGCCGACCTGGACGCACAGCGGTCCCGGGAGCGCGGCGCATCCAGCCCGCAGTCGACCCCGCGGCCCCAATCGACGCCTCGACCGCAGTCGACCCCTCGGCCGCAGTCGACCCCGCGGCCCCAGTCGACGCCGCGGCCACAGTCGACGCCGCGCCCCCAGTCGACCCCGCGGCCCCAATCGACGCCGCGGCCCCAATCGATCCCGCGACCGCAATCGACGCCTCGGCCCCGATCGACTCCGCGTCCGACGGCCAACCCGAACCCGCGCCCGACCTACACGCCACCGACCAGCACGCCGCGCCCCACCTACACGCCACCGACCAGCACGCCGCGGCCGACCTACACGCCGCCGGCCCGCCCGCGATCGACCCCGGGTGCCCGGCCCGAATCGAGCGCCAACCCTTCGAACCCGACCTCGAGCCCGCGGCCGCCCGGCGGCTCCCGCCCGGCGTCGCGTCCGGACCGTCCGGGCTCCAGCCCGCAGCCGACCGGCGGCGTGCGCGTGGTCGGCGGTCGGATCCGGGTCGTCGACACGGACGCCGGGACGACGGCCGGTCGACCGCGCGGCGACGATCGCCCGGCAGGCCGGCCGACGAGCCGGCCGCGCGGCGCCGACGCCGCGGCGCCGGTGACGCCGCGACCGAACGACCGACCGCGCACCGACGGACCGCGCTCCGACCCGCGCCCGACGACCACGCAGCACCTGCTCGATCGCTATCGCCCGAACTCGCGGCCGCGCGACGTCGCGACGCCGACGCCCGCCGCCGGCCCGCGCACGCGCCCCGACTCCCGGCCGCGCGGTGATGACGCCGGCGGACGTCCGAACGGCCGACCCGACGGCCGCCCCGCCGGCACCGACGGTCCGCGGCTCGTCGACCGCTTCACCCCGGCCGATGCCCTTCCCGGCGCACGGCCACGCGGCGTCACCGGCGGCCGGCCGGCGCGTCCGGACGCACGCCCTCGCTCGGGGGTGTCTTCGGGGGTTTCGCTGTCGCGCCCGGCCGTGGTGGGCACCCGCGGGACCACCGTGGCACCCCACGCGCCCGGCCCGCGCCTGCTGCCGCGGCCGCGCACGACCATCGACGTGCTGGGCACCCGCGGCGTGCGCGGCTCGTGCTTCGGCCCCGTCTACGACCCGTGCTGGAGCTGGAATCACTGGGATCCGCACTGCTCGCCCGGCCTGACCTGGAGCCTCGGCATCGGCAGCGGCTCGTTCTGCTGGGGCTGGTCGTCGTGGTACAGCTGGCACTGCCATCGCCGCCACCACTGGTACTCCAGCTACGGCCCCCGCTGGTGGGACCCGTGGTGCCACACCTACGCGACGCCGATCTGGTACTACCCCGGCTACGTCTCGACCCACAGCACGGTCGTGATCCAGGACGACGCCGACTACGCCGACAGCGAGGTCATCGTCGCGAGCAGCGCGCCGCGCGAGCTGACCCCGGCCGAGCGCGCCGGCGAACTGCTCGACCTCGGCGACTTCTACTTCCGCGAAGGCCGCTTCCGGCAGGCCGCCGACACCTACGCCGAGGCGCGATCGCTGGTCCCCGAGGACGCCACCATCCACTTCGCGCTGGCCGACGCGGTGTTCGCCCTCGGTGACTACCACTTCGCCGCCTTCCTGATCGGCGAGGCGCTGCGCCTCGACCCCGAGCTCGCGCGCGCCGAGACCGACAAGCGCGTGCTCTACGGCGACCCCAAGGTGTTCGAGCGGCAGATGAAGACGCTGATCCGCTACCTCGACGACAAGCCGTACGACGCGATGGCGCACCTGGTGCTCGGCTACAACCTCAAGTTCTCGAAGATGCCCGCGGAGGCCGAACTGGCGTTCCGTCGGGTGCTCGAGATCGACCCCGCCAGCACGGCGGCGCAGCTGTTCCTGCGGGCGCTGACCGAGCCGCCGCCGGCCGACGAGGGTGAGGATGCCGCGCCCGGGGACGCGGCGGTCGTGCCGGTGAAGTCGGACCGCTGAGCCCCTCTCCCGGGCCCTGCCCGCGCTCCGCGCGGGCAGGCAAGGGCACAGGCCAGGGCAAGGGCAAGGGCAAGGGCAAGGGCAAGGGCAAAGGGGCGGCCCGGCGGGCCGCCCGCAGAATTTGGCCCGCCGCGGCGCCGGCGCTACGGTGCGCGCATGGCCCGCCGCATCGACACCTACCTGGAGCCCCTGATCCCGGAGGAGAAGTTCGCGTTCTACGAGTCGGTCCGCGACTTCGCCGACACCGAGATCGCGCCGCACCTGCTGCAATGGGAACGCGAGCACGTGCTCGTGCCCGACTCGTGCATCCGGCAGATGGGCGAGCTCGGCCTGTTCGGCCTGCCGATCCAGGAGCAGTACGGCGGCCAGGGCGGCGACCACACCGACCTGGTGCTGATGGGCCTGGCGATCGGCTACCACAGCCAGTCGGTCGCGATCACCCCCGGCGCGGCCCTGTCGCTCGGCGCCAAGCCGCTGCAGCTGTGCGGCACCGAGGCGCAGAAGAAGGCGCACCTGCCCGACCTCGCCGCCGGCAGGCGCATGTTCGTGTTCGGCCTGTCGGAGCCCGGGCGCGGCAGCGACGCCGCCAACCCCGAGGTCACCGCCACGAAGCAGGGCGGCAAGTGGGTGATCTCCGGTGAGAAGTGCTGGTCGACCAACGCGCGCTGGGCCAGCCACGTCGTCGTACACGCGCTGACCGACCCGAACGGCAAGAACGGCAAGCGCTCGACCTGCTTCATCGTGCCGATGGACCAGAAGGGCGTCTTCTACCAGGAGATGCAGGGCAAGAAGGTCTGGGAGCAGTCGTCGACGGGCTCGATCGTGTTCGAGAACGTCGAGGTCCCGGACGACGCCGTGCTCGGCGAGGTCAACGAGGGCTTCAAGGTCATGGTCACGACGCTGAACGGCGGCCGCCTGTTCATCGCCGCGCTCGCGGTGGCGTCGCTGGCGTTCGCGCTCGACAAGTGCCGCGTCTACGCCGAGGAACGCATCCAGTTCGACGACCAGCCGATCGGCCGCTTCCAGCGCGTGCAGGACGTCATCGTCGACATGGACATCGCCGTCGAACGCAACCTCACGTGGCTGCTGCACTGCTGCCGGCTGTTCGACGCCGGCTCGCTCGGCCGCGAGCAGGCCGCCAAGGTCAAGGTCGATTCGAGCCGCGTCGCCAGCGACCTGCTGGTGCAGGCGATGGAGATCTGCGGCGGCGTCGCCTGCTTCGACGAGTTCGGGCTGATCCGCCACCACAACGACCTGTTCGTGACGCGCGTCGGCGAGGGCAGCAACTTCGCGCTCAAGGACCTGATCGTGCGCCCGCTGCGGCAGGCCTGAACCACCACCTTCCGAGGAGCCGACCATGGGCCGCCAGTGGCTGCACAGCAAGCGCGAGGTCAACGCCAACAAGCGCGCCAAGATCACCAGCAAGCTGGTCCGCGAGATCACCGTCGCGGCCAAGATGGGCGTGCCGGACCCGGAGATGAACCCGCGTCTCGCACTGGCCGTCGAGACCGCGCGCAAGCAGTCGGTGTCGAACGACGTCATCTCGCGCGCGATCAAGAAGGCCAGCGGCGCCGGCGCCGACGCCGTGAACTTCGAGACCATCGCCTACGAGGGCATGGCGCCGCACAACGTGCCGCTGATCGTCGAGTGCCTGACCGACAACCGCAACCGCACCGGCGCCGACATCCGGTCGCTGTGGAAGGACGGGCAGTTCGGCAGCAAGGTCATGTTCCTGTTCGATCACCGCGGGATCATCGAGGCGACCATCGCCAAGGCCGGCGTCGACGCCGAAGAGGTCGCGATCGAGGCCGGCGCACAGGACGTCGAGGCGCTGGAGAACGTGCCCGAGGACCACACCGGCGCGCGCTTCTTCACCGACCGGACCGACCTCTACGAGGTCTCCGCGGCGCTGAAGGCCGCCGGCTGGGACGTCGCCACCGCCGAGCTCGGCTACGTGGCCAAGGACCGCGTCGAGTTGACGCCGGAGCAGCGCGGCGACGTCGAGACGTTCCTGGAGCGCATCGACGACCACGACGACGTGCACCGGATCCACGCCGGGCTGTAGCCGCCGATCCGATCGCGGACGGACCGCCCGGTGCCGCGGGCCCGAAGCGCCGCGCTGCAGGGACCGCGCCGGCGACGACGATCAGGGGGCATGTTCGCCGCCACGCCCGAGAACCTGGCGCTCGCCCGCAGCTTCGGCCTCGTGCTGCTCGCGGTCGGCGGCCTCGGGCTCGGCACCGGCAAGGCCTGGTTCCGCGAGCTGATCCAACGGGACGAGGACCCGCGCGGGTTCTGGACCGCGACCTGCTGCACCCTGGCACTCGGCGCGTTCTGCGTCGTCGGCAGCCTCGTGGCGCGCTGAGCCGCCGGCGCCGCGTTCAACGCGCCGTCGCCAGCACCGCGTTGCTCGTCGCGCCGACCGCGCCCGGCGCGGCCGCGTCGATGCTCAACGCCTGGACCGCGAAGCGCGTGCCCGACGGCAGCGCCGCGGGCAGCGCGACGCCCAGCGTCGCCGCGCCGCCGGTCGCGACGGCCGCGCGCAGCTCGATCGGCGCAAGCCACAGGTCGCAGCCCGGCAGGCCGATCGCAGCGAGATCGAGCGGTAGCGGCACGAGGTCCCACGCACCGAACTCGACGCCAAGCGCGAACACCACCGGGGACGCGCCGCTCGGCACGCCGGTCAACGACAGCGAGAACGTCCCGCCGAGCACCGGCGCGTTGGCCGCCGCAAGCTGCGGACTACCCGAGCTGCCCGGGCAACCGACGCCGTAGACAGACGCGGTCGCCGTCGACGGCGGCCCGAGTTCCCAGGCATCGCCCTGCGGCCAGAGCGCGACCTGACCGAAGAACGGGATCAGCTGGGCGTTGTCGCCCAACGTGAGCACGGTGCGACCCCGCGCCGCGTCGTGCGCCATCGCGGCGTCCCTGCGCGTGATCGGGCTCGGGCCGGCGGGCAGCTGGCTCCAGACGCCCGCGCGCAGCTCCCAGCTGTCCAGGATGTCCTGCGCCATGGCCGCGTTCGCCGTACCGCCGACGATCAAGACCGCGCCGCGGCCCGGGTCGTAGGCCATCGTGTGGTGCGACCGCGCCGGCGGCGAGGCGGCGGGCTGCAGGCGTTGCCAGACCGCGCCGTCCCAGGTCCAGGTCTCGCCGTCGACGCCCGCCGATGTCGCACCGCCGAACACCACCGTCTGCGCGCGGCCCGCGTCGTAGCACAGCCCGAGCGAGGAGCGCGGCGACGGCCCGCCGGTCTGCGCGCGGAGTTGCCAGGTGCTGCCGTCGTACTCCCAGAGGTCGCCGCGCAACGTCCCGCTCGCGCCGCCGAACAACACGACCCGCCGCCGGACGGCGTCGTAGTCGATGCCGAAGCGCTCGCGCGCCGGCGGCGACGACGGCAGCGTCCGTGCACGCCAGGCCACGTCGAACTCCCACGTGTCGTTGCGCACACCGTTCGCGTCCCGTCCGCCGAACAGCACGGCGCAGCCCCGCGCGCGATCGAACGCCATCCCGTGCCCGAAGCGCGGCGTCGGACCGGTCAATGGCGTGAGCTCGTACCAGCGGTCGCCCACCAGCTCCCACGTGTCCCCGAATGGGCGGTACTGCGGCTGCGCCGGCAGCGTCCCGCCGAACAGCAGGATGCGTCCGCCGACGGGATCCGCAGCCACCGCATGACCCGAACGCGCGGCCGGCCGGCCGGACCCCGGGATCGGCAACCAGATGCCCTGCTCGAGGACGTACGAACCAACGTTCGACAGCAGTAGCAGCCGCTGCCGCGCCGCGTCGAACACGAAGCCGAGGCTGCCGCCTTCGGCGGGTTGCAGCACGGTCGCCAGCTGGATCCAGCGAGTGCCGTCGTATTCCCAGGTCTCCTGCTGGACCGCTGGGAAACCCCTGCCGCCGAACAGGACCACCGAGCCGCGGCTGGCGTCGAACTCCATCGCCAGCGCGTCGCGGGGCCCTGGGCTCGCGAGCGTCGGCACCTGCGTCCAGCCCTGGCCGTCGTACTCCCAGGTGTCGTCGAGGACGACTCCCGTCGGATCCCGGCCGCCGAACAGCACCGTGCGCTGCCGCAGCGGATCGAAGGCCATGCCGCAGAACTGCCGCGGCGTCACCTGCGCAGTCGCCGCGCGCTGCACCCAGTCCACGCCGGCGTACTCCCAGGTCGAACAGCCGGCCGTGCCGCAGACCTGCAGCACCGTCACGCCGCGGGCCGCATCGAACACCATGAGCCGCCCGTACTGCACCAGGGGCGCGGTCGCCGTCGACACCGCCGCCCAGTCGTTGCCGTCGTGCTCCCACGTCTCGTGCGCGCTGCCGACCGGCGTGTATCCGACCATCACCAACCGCTGTCGCGCCGCGTCGAACACCATCCGCGGGTCGACCAGCTTCGTCGGCGTGGTCGCGGTCGGGAGCAGGCGGTAGGAGCCGGACTCGAACACCCAGGTGTCGTCGAGGTAGTGCGCGGTCAATCCCGTGGTCCGGACGCCGCCGAACAGCGTGACCCGTCCACGCGCGGCGTCGAACGCGACCGCGCCGGAGGTGCGCACCGCGGGCCCCAGCTGCTGCCACTGCGCCGCGGCCGCGCCGATCAGCGCGAACATCACGGCGCCCTGAGCCCACCGCTTCGCGACCGGGATCATCGCGCGTTCACCAGCACGGCGTTGCCGGTCGCGCCGATGCCGTTGCCGGCGGCGGCATCGAACACGAACGGCTGCAGGACAATCGACACCCCGACGAGTGCCGCGCTGGCCGGCAGGACCGGCGCCCAGTCGAGCCGTCGTCCGGGGTGCGCGAACCACGCGGTGGCGAGCGGCGTCGTCCACAACGGACACCCGGGCACGCCGACCGCGTCGAGCGGCATGCCGCCGCCGAGCGCGAGCTCGAGTCCCATGATCAGCACCACCGTGCCCGGCGGGGCCGGCAGCGCGCGGACCGTCAGCGGCAGCGGTCGCCCGAGCTGCGGCTGGACGACGCCGGGCGCCTCGAGCACCGGGACGCCGCCGCTGCCGGCGCAGCCGGTGCCGTAGCGCGCGAGGAACCCCGCGTCCGGCCACTCCAGCTCGTACACCGCCCCGGTACCCTGCACCCCGAAGGTGCGCCCCGACCCGGCGTCCGTCACCAGCGCGAAGACGTCCTGGCAGGAACGCGGCACCAGGTTCTGCGTGCCGTCGAAGATCGCCCACGCCGGCGACGGATCGTGAAGGGACACCACCCCCAGACCGCGCTGCGGTACGTAGCTCACCATCGCCGGCGCATGGGACAGGGTCGGCATCGGCAACCAGGTGGTGCCGTGGTGCTGCCACCAGCCCCTCTGCCGCAGGTTGAATGCGATCAAGCGGTCGTCCGACGTCCGGTGGACGACCGCGCCCGGCGCCTGCGCGCCGACCAGCGGCCGCCAGTCGGTGCCGTCGAACGCCATGAGACCCGCGGCGCCGCTGCCGATCACCTCGCCGCGCAAGGTGTCGTACAGGACCACCCCCTGCACGGCTGTCGCCGTCGTCGCGACCGTCCAGTCGATCCCGTCGAACGACCAGAGCTCGGTGCCGTCGGCAGCGACCACCCGCTGCCGACGCGCATCGTAGACGAGCGGCACGCCTCTCGCCGGCTGCGCCGTCGTCGGCACCCGGTGCCAGATGTCACCGTACCATTCGAACGTATCCGGAATGGACGAGGAGCCCTGGTGGCCACCGAGCAGTACGAGGCGATCGCGGGCCGTGTCGAATGCGACCCCGATCAGCGACCGACCGAACAACGGCCCCGGCTCCAGCGACACCCACGCGCTGCCGTTCCAGTGGTACAGGGCGCCGGCTCCCAGCTCGCCCTCGTGCTCGGCGTACATCACGGCTCCGCCCCGCACCCAGTCCGTGGCCATGGCGGGCCGTTGGGCCGAAGGACCCGTGGTGGCACGCTGGATCCACGACCCGCCGGCGAGCTCCCACGTCTCGGTGTCGATGTCGATACCGAAGGCCTGCGTGCGGCGCACGCCGCCGTACAGCAGCAGGCTGGAACGCGTCGCGTCGTAGGCGAGCCCGGCCGCGAGCCGCCGCGGCACGTTGGCGGCCAGCTGCTGCCAGGTCCCGCCGGCGAACACCCAGGTGTCGCCGAGTCCCTGGCCCAGATCGTCGCCACCCACGAGCACGGTCCCGAGCCCGGGGGCGAAGGCCATCGCCGGGAGCGCGCGCGCCGACGGACCGGACGCCTGCACCTGGCTCCAGGCGACCCCGTCGAACTCCCAGGTGTCGTCGAACAGCGTCAGGCCGCCGACGACGCCGCCGAACAGCACAACGCGGTCGCGCAGGAAGTCGTACGCCATCGCGTGTGCGCCCCGCGCCGGCGGTCCGGCCCCCACGGCCAGCTCGGTCCAGACATCGCCCGACAGCGCCCAGGTGCGCGAGCCGCCGAACTGCACCACGCGCTGCCGCAGCAGGTCGAACACCGCGGTCGGCTCGGTGTCGCCCTGGCGCCCCGAGGTGGGGATCTCCGACCATCGCCCGCCCGCGAAGCGGAGCACGAGGTCGTGCTCGAGCAACCGACTCGACACCAGCAGCGGCCCCGCGAGGGACGGCCCGGTGATCAGCGCCGCGCGGAAGTGGTAGCCCGGTCCCGTTCGCATCACCCAGCGCTGCGCCGCGGAATCGCCGCAGACAACAGCCGACAGCAGGACCGGAACGAACCCGACGACCCGACCACGCGCGCACCTTCCCATGCGGCGCATGCTAACGAGGTCCGATCGCAGAAGCTCGACGCCGCCAGGACATCGCCCAACACCATCCGAGCGAAGCGGAGCCGCGACACCGCCCGCGCCGGTTCCTAGGCTGCTGCGCATGCTCGCCGCATCGCACCCGCTGTTCGTCCCCCTGGCCATGTTCGTCGGCGCGCTGGTCGCGTGCCAGCCGGGCATCAACGGTCAGCTCGGGCGCCGCCTCGGCTCGCCGGTGCAGGCAAGCGTGGTGTCGTTCTCGATCGGCGCGCTGGCGCTGATGGCGCTGTGCCTGGCGATGGAGCGGCGGCTGCCGAGGCCCGGCCTGGTGCTGGCACAGCCGTGGTGGATGGCGCTCGGCGGCGGCCTGCTGGGCGCGACGTTCGTGACCTCGGCGCTGATCGTGGCCCCGCGCATCGGCGCGACCCTGTTCTTCGCGCTGGTCGTCGCCGGCCAGATGCTGGGCGCGCTGGTGCTCGACCACTACGGCTGGCTCGGGTTCGCGCAGCACGCGATCTCGTGGCCGCGCGTGGTCGGCGTCGCGCTGGTGATCGGCGGCGTGCTGCTGATCTCCAACGCCTGAACCGCGGCGGCGCGCCGGCAGGCGACGAAGGACGGCGCTATCCTGCGCGTCGATGAGGACCCTCGCCTGGTGCGCGCTGCTGACGGCGACGCTGTCGGCACAGGAGTTCACCTGGAACCTGCCCGGCCGCGGGGCGGCGCGCTACGAGCGCGTGCTGACCCACACCGGCGCGGCGACCCAGAAGCCGGAGAACTGGCGCGCGTGGCGGTCCGCGGGGCTGGTCCTCGCCGGCGAACTGGACGCCGACGGTCGCCATTTCGCCGAGCCCTGGGTCGACCTGCGCGACCTGGTCGCGCGCGCCTGCCTCGACGCCGGCCGCCTCGACGCGGGCACCTCGCGGCTCGACTTCGCGGGCAGCCGCGACCACGCGCCGTTCGCGCTCGAGGTCGAGTACTCGCCGGTCGACGAGGACGGCGCCCAGCAGCTGAGGTGGACCGTGCGCGCCGTCCCGCCGCGCGACCGCAAGGCCCCGCCGCGCGCGCGCGTCGCGGGCGCGGGCGCGGGCGAGCGCACGCTGGACCGCGAGCGCGGGCTGGTGACCGGCCTCAGCGGTCACGCCGAGCTGCGCGTCACCGCGCCCGGCGGCGCCGACGAGCCGTTCGTCCTCGACGACGCCTGGACGCTGCGGGACGTGCTGCAGCCCGAGTTCGCCGAGTTCCGCGCCGCGGTGCAGCACGGCATCGACGACGCCGTCGAGTCGCTGCAGCAGTCGATCCGCCAGCGCCTCGGCGCGGGCCCCGGCGCCACCGACCTCGACGGCGGCGAGCTGGCCCTGGTGCTGCTGGCGCTGGTCAAGGGCACCCGCGACCGCGACGACGCGCTGCTGCTGCAGGGCTACGACGAGCTGCGCACGCGGCAGCTGACGAGCACGTACTCGCTGGCGGTGGCGCTGCTCGCGCTCGAGGGGCTGTACGCGCCGCCGGACGAGTGGCAGCGCCTGCGCGATGGCGCGCTGCTGGAGCCGGCCCCGCGCGCCCCGAGCGCGCGCGACGAGGCGCTGCTCGAGCTGTGGACGCAGCAGCTGCTCCGGAACGTCGACGAGAGCGTCGACCGCGCGCGCACGCGCCGCTGGCACTACGGGCCGTCGAAGTCGTGGGACAACAGCAATTGCGGCTACGCCGCGCTGGGCCTGTTCGCGGCCGGGCTGTGCGGCGTCGCGATCGACGAAGAGGTGTGGGCGGCGGCGACGCGCCACTGGCTCGACACGGCGCAGACGACCGGCTTCAAGGGCGCGCCACAGGTCGTCACGCACGCGCTGGCCGCGGCGGCCGACGACGATCGTCGCCGCGGCACCGCGAGCCGCATCGCCGAGGTCGGCTGGGGCTACGGACCCGGCGACCCGATCACCGGCTCGATGACCAGCGGCGCGGTCGCGGCGATGCTGATGTACCGCGACCACGTCACCGACCGCCGGCTGCGCCGCGGGCTCGACGACGCGATCCGCGGCGGCATGCTGTGGCTGCAGCGCAACCTCAGCGTGCGCCACAACCCGGGCCCCGCCGCCGGCCTCGACGAGTGGCCGTACTACTGGCTGTTCGGCGTCGAGCGCTGCTGCGAGCTGCAGCAGGTGCTGCTGCTCGGCGAGCGCGACTGGTACTTCGACGGCGCGCTGCAGCTGCTCGGCCTGCAGCACGACAACGGCAGCTGGGGCGACGAGCGCGACACCTGCTTCGCGCTGCTGTTCCTCAAGAAGGCGGCGCTGCCGGTGACGACGCGGCGCTGACCCGCAGCGGCATCGGCCGGACGCGCGTGCCGGACCGCGGTCGGCGCCGAGCAGACGCGGTCCCGGCGCGTTCCTGGTTGCGCGCCGCCCCGCAGCACCTTCAATGCGCCCATGCGCCGCAAGAAGCTGCTGCTCGCCGCGATCTCCGGCGCCGTCGCGCTCGGCCTCGTCGAGGTCGCGCTGCGCCTGTCGCTCGACGCGGACGGCACGTTCTTCGGCCGGCCCCTGCCGCCGTTCGGCGCCGTCAACCACGCGGCGCAGCGCAGCTGGCTCGCGGCGCGGCAGGCGCCGGACGGCTGGGCGCCGCGCATCGGCAGCTTCGACGCCGAGCTCGGCTGGACGGTCACGCCCGACCGCCGCGACCGGATCGCCGGGGTCGAGATCCGCACGAACTCGCTCGCCGCGCGCGGCGCCCGCGAGTACGCGGCGGCGCCGCCGGCCGGCACGACCCGCCTCCTGTGCTTCGGCGACTCGTACACCTTCTGCATCGGCGTCGCCGACGCCGACACCTGGCAGGCACAGCTCGAAGCGCTCGACGACGGCGTCGAGGCGATCAACTTCGGCGTCGGCGCCTACGGCGTCGACCAGGCGCTGCTGCGATTCCGGCGCGTGGGGCCCGCGCTGCGGCCCGACGCGCTCTGCATCGGCATCATGCTCGAGAACATCGGCCGACACGTGAACCGCTACCGGCCGGTGTACTTCCCGCAGTCGCCGATGCCGTTCACCAAGCCGCGGTTCGTGCTGCGCGACGATCGCCTCGAGCTGCTGCCGTCGCCGTACGCGACCGGCCCGGACCTCGCGCGGGCGATCGCCGACGGCAGCGTGATCGACGCCGTGCGCGACGGCGAGTACTGGCTCGAGCCGGCGCCGCCGCTCGCGTTCCTGTGCACGTCGCGCCTGCTGGCCGGCTGGTTCGCGTACGCGCGGCGCCGGGAGTGGAGCGCGCTGTGGCAGGCGACCGACGGCGAGCCGTTCCGGGTGACGCTGGCGCTGCTCGAGGCGTTCCATCGCGAGGCGCTGACCGCCGGCGCGCGCGCGGCGCCGGTGCTGGTGTTCCCGTCGCAGATGGACCTCGAGTGGGTGACCGCCGGCAACGCGCCGTTCTGGACGACCCTGACCGACGCGCTGCGCGCCCGCGGTATCGAGTTCCTCGACCTGTCGCCGGCGCTCCTCGCGGCGCTCGGCGACCGACCGCCGGCCGCGTTCTACTTCGGCGGCCACCTCGTGCCCGAAGGCAACGCCGTGGTCGCGCGCGAGGTGCTGGCGTGGACGCGGCGGCGCCTCGGACGCTAAGCGCGCGTTCAGCCGAGCTGCCGCAGCGCGCGCGCGAGGTTGTCCCGCGCGCGGCCCTCGCGGGCGGCGTGGAACCCCGCCGTGCCGAACAGGCGCGGGCGCGCCGCGAAGGCAGCCAGCACCTTGCGCCGCTCGCGCCGGTAGAGCGGCCCCGGCACCCACGCGTACTCGGCGCGGATCTGCCGCTCGTACTCGTCGAACCGCGCCGGCTCGGCGCCGAGGATGCCCAGGTCGGCGTCGAGCAGCACGCGCGCGTCGGCGGCGGCGGCGACGCCCTCGTGTCGCGTCGCCAGCACCAGTTCACTCCTGCAGGTGCTGCACGGTGTGGTAGTGCCGGTGCGGCTCGGACCGGGCGGCCAGCAGCTCGTCGCGCAGCGCGACCCGCCGCGCAAGGTCGCCCGCGGCGCCGAGGTCGCCCCACGCCCGCAGCCAGCGCGCCAGGTCGGTCACCGGGTCAGATCTCGCCGGGCCCGGTGCCGATGCGCAGCAGGTCGAAGCCCGGCTCGACGCCGACCTCGCGGTGGAACGCGGCGCCGACGGCCGCGGCGACGTCGTCGGCCGAGCCCGGCCGGATCAGCGCGATCGCGCAGCCGCCCCAGCCGGCACCCGTGAGTCGCGCGCCGAACACGCCGTCCATGGCGCGCGCCGCGGCGGTGATCACGTCGAGCTCGCGGCAGCTGACCTCGTAGTCGACCGCGGTGGATCGGTGGCTGGCGTCGATGTGGCTGCCGAGCTCGACGTAGTCGCCGGCGCGCAGCGCCTGCACGCCGGCGGCGATGCGCTCCATCTCGGTGATCACGTGCCGCGCGCGGCGGTACAGCAGGTCCCCCATCGCCTCGCGTGCCGCCTCCAGGTCGGCGATCGTGTAGTCGCACAGGTGCGGCAGGTCGCGGACGTGGGCGCGCAGCGTCTCGTGCGCGGTGGCGCACTGCGCGACGCGTTCGTTGAAGCCGGTCTTGGCCAGGACGCGCGGCTTGCGGGTGTCCATGACCAGCACCTCGCAGGCCTGCGGATCGAACGGCACGTGCTCGTAGCGCGGGCCGGCGCAGTGCAGCCACAGCAGGTGACCGGGCCGCGCCAGCGCCGACGCGAACTGGTCCATGATGCCGCAGCGCAGGCCGACGTAGCCGTTCTCCGCGCGGTGCGCGAGCAGCGCCAGCTGCTGGCGGTCGAAGCCGGTCTCGTAGTGCGCGTCCAGCGCGATCGCCGTGACCACCTCGATCGCCGCCGACGACGACAGCCCCGACGCCATCGGCAGGTCGCCGCCGAACACCATGTCGAACCCCTGGCCGCGCCCGATCCGCGTGCGGAAGCCGTGCCAGACGCCGAGCGGGTAGTTCGCCCAGCCGTGCTCGGGATCCGCGCGGTCGCCGATCCGCGCCGCGCGCAGCTCGAAGCTCCGTTGCTGATCGAGACTGCGCAGCCGCACCAGGTCGTCGTCGCGCATCCGCACGGCCGCGTAGACGCCGCGGTCCACTGCCATGGGCAGCACGTCGCCGCCGTTGTAGTCGAGGTGGGCCCCGATCATGTTGACCCGACCCGGGGCGAAGAACAGCCGCGGCGCCGGCCCACCGAACTCGCGGAGGAAATCGGCGCTGATCGCGTCGAGCAGGGCCTGCCTGGTGGATCCGGTCATTCGTTACGTGCCGAGCGGCCGATCCTATAGCCTGCGCGACCCGCGCTCCAGGAACCGCACGAATGCCAAGCCGCCGCCGTTTCACCGCCTTCGCGACCCTCGTCGCCGCGCTGCCCTGCCAGGAGCGGCCGTCCGCCCCGGCCGGCGAGCCCGCCGCCGGGCCCGTGGTCCAGCAGGCCGCGCCGGCGCCCGGGACCGAGCAGCACTTCATCCAGCTGCGCTATCCGCGCGACCGCGAGTACCACATCGCCTCGGTCGACGGCCTGCCCGTCTGGCTCGCGCACCTGGTCCAGCACATCGACGAGCGCCACTTCCCGGGCTTCGAGCAGCTGATGAGCGGCCCGGACGGCAAGGGCTCGCCCGACGGCAAACGCTTCCTCGAGTCCGACCTGATCGCGCCGTGGGTGCGGCACTTCGCCGACATCCGCGCGCTCGAGAAGGAGGCGCACGCGCGCGGCGACATCGACCAGGAGCGCCTCGACGCCTGCCTGGCCAACGCGCTGAAGCTCGGCTTCGAACGCCACCTCGAGCTCTACGTCGAGGACATGCGGCAGCGCGGCCTGCCGACCGAGCTCGACCAGGACCGCGTCAACGGGCTGCTCTCGGACTACCAGCTGCGCAGCGGCCTCGCCTGCGAGCTGCAGGGCTGGCTCGACTACCTGCAGCCCGACGAGGAGTGGCCCAACGGCCAGCTCAACGAGTTCTTCCAGCGCCACCCGCGTTACTTCGGCGGCGGCGTCAAGATCGCCCACATCCTGATCCAGAACCGCGACGCCGGCACCGGCATCCTGCTGAAGGAGGCCGGCCGCATCCGCGCCGCCAACCGGCTGGCCGAGGTGCGCGCGCAGCTCAAGCCCGACGGCTCCAACTTCGGCGACGTCGCGCGCCGCTTCTCCGACGACACCCGCACCGGCCGCGACGGCGGCCTGATCGAGTACGTGGAGCGCTTCGACGGCATGCTGCCGGCCGCGCTGTGCCGCGCCGCCTGGACCCTGGGCGACGGCGAGACCAGCGACGTCATCGAGACCCGCTACGGCTGGCACATCGTGCACCGCATCGAGCACGTGCAGCGCGTGTTCATGCTGTTCAGCGAGGACACCCTCCAGAACGTCGAGAACGTGCTGATCCGCAAGCTGCAGGAGGACCTGCTGTTCCGGGTCCGCGCCGAACACGCGGTCGAGCTGAAGCTGTAGTCGCCGAGCCGGAGTCGCCGGTCAGCGCGCGGCGGCCGCCGTCGACCACGACCACCACAGCAGGAGCCACAGCGGGTTCAGCGCCGTCAGCGCGACGGCGCGCCACCGGAACGACGTCTTGCGCGTCTTGTGGCGCAGGGTCTTCATCGCCAGCCAGGCGCCACCGCAGCCGGTGGCGAACAGCGCCCACAGCAGCGTCGCCTCGGGCACGCGCCGGCCGCCGCGGCGCGCGCGCCGCTTGTCCCAGGCGAACAGCACGAACGCGACGACGTTGGCGCCCAGCACCGGCCACCAGACCCAGGTCGGCATCGCCGCGATTCTCGACCGCCGGCCGTCCCCGTCAATGCGGCGCCGTCGATGCGCCCCCGTCGCAGGGTCGACCTCCATGCGGCGCAGGGCACGACCCGGCGGTCGTCCTTGCAGAGTCCCGCGCCGGGCGCCAAGCTCCGGCCATGGCGCTGTCAGACGCGGACCGCCCGTTCGTCGCGATCGCCCTCGACGAGGCCCGCCAGGGGCTGTGCGAGGGCGGCGTGCCGATCGGCGCCTGCCTCGCCGAGCCGGGGCAGGTGCTCGGCCGCGGCCACAACCGACGCATGCAGCTCGGCTGCCCGATCCGCCACGGCGAGATGGACGCGCTGCAGCACGCCGGCCGGCTGCCGGCCGCGACCTACCGGCGCGCGACCATGTACACCACGCTGTCGCCGTGCGCGATGTGCAGCGGCGCGATCCTGCTGTACGGGATCCCGCGCGTCGTGATCGCCGAGAACACGACGTTCCGCGGCGAGGAGGACCTGTTGCGGCAGCGCGGCGTCGAGGTCGTGGTGTTGGACCTGGACGAGGCCAAGGAGCTCATGACGCGCTTCCGCGCCCGGCATCCCGAGATCTGGAACGAGGACATCGGCGCGCCATGACCGCGACGGTCGACGCCGCCGACGTCGAGCGCGCCGCCGCGGCGATCGAGGGCCACGTCGTGCGCACCCCGCTGCTGCCGGCGCCGCGCCTGTCGGAGCTGCTGGGCTGCGAGCTGCGCCTGAAGCTCGAGAACCTGCAGGTCACCGGCTCCTTCAAGGACCGCGGCGCGTGCAACAAGCTGCAGCAGATCCGCCGCGACCTCCCCGACGCCCGGGGCGTCGTCGCCGCGTCGGCCGGCAACCACGCGCAGGGGGTGGCCTGGCACGCGCGCGCGCTCGGCCTGCGGGCCACCATCGTGATGCCGGTCGGCACGCCGTTCTCCAAGGTCGAGCGCACCGAGGCGCTCGGCGCCGCCGTGGTGCTGCACGGCGAGTCCGTCGCCGAGGCGCAGGACCACGCGCGCGAACTCGAGCAGCGCGACGGCCTGGTGTTCGTGCATCCGTACGACGATCCGGCGATCGTCGCCGGGCAGGGCACGGCGGCGATCGAGCTGCTCGCCGACTGGCCCGAGGTCGACTGCCTGGTGGCGCCGATCGGCGGCGGCGGCCTGCTCGCCGGCATGGCGGTGTGGGCGCGCGCGCGGCGACCCGACCTGCGCATCCTGGGCGTGCAGTCGGCGGCGTGTCCGTCGATGCACGCCGTGCTGCACGGCATGCCGCCGCCCACGCACGCCGGCCTGTCGCTGGCCGACGGCATCGCCGTCAAGCGACCCGGCGCGATCACGCGGGCGCTGATCGAACGCTGCGTCGACCGCGTGACGCTGGTCGACGAGACGTCGATCGAACAGGCCGTGCAGGTGCTGGCGGCGCAGCAGAAGGTCGTGGCCGAGGGCGCCGGCGCCGCCGCGTTCGCCGCCGTGCTGGCCGACCCCGGCGCGTTCGCCGGCACCCGCACCGCCGTCGTCGTCAGCGGCGGCAACATCGACCGCCGCATGCTGTCGACGGTGCTGCTGCGCGGGCTGGCGCGCGACGGCAAGGTGGCGCGGCTGCGCATCGAGATCCGCGACGTCCCCGGCGTGCTGTCGTCGGTGACGCGGCTGATCGGCGACACCGGCGCCGACATCATCGACATCACGCACCAGCGGACGTTCTCGCGGCTGCCGCCGCGCTTCGCCGAGCTCGACGTGATCGTCGAGACCCGCGGCCGCGACCACGTCGAGGCGATCCTCACGGCGCTGCGGCAGCAGGGGTTCCAGGCCAGCGTCGTCTGACCATGCGGCGCGAACGCGACGCGAACGCGGCGCTCGCCGTGCAGCTGGGCACCGCCGTCGACGCGGCCCTCGCCGCGGCCGCGCCGGGTGGCGACCACGCCGGGCGCCGCTGGACGGCGGCGCGCGCCGTGGTCGCCGCCGCCGCTCGCGCGCGCCTGCAGCAGCAGGGTCGACCCGTCGGGGGCGCGCTGTTCGCCGCGTGCGACGACGCCGGCCTCGCGTCGCCGTGGGCCGGCCCGGCGCCGACGTTCGCCGAACTCGGCGCGTGCTACCCGGCGCTGCTCTCGCCAGCCGACCGCAAGCGCGGCGGCGCCTGGTTCACGGCGCCCGAGCTGGCGCGACCGACGACCGCGCGCACGCTCGGGCCGCTCGCCGACGCGAGCGCGCTGCGCATCGGCGATCCGGCGGTCGGCGCCGGCGCGTTCCTGCTGGCGGCCCTGCGCGAGCGCGTGGCCGCCGGTCGCGATCCGGCCGCGGTGGCCGCCGAGGAGCTGTTCGGCCTCGACCTCGACCCGACGGCCGCGCAGCTGGCGGCGCTCGCCCTGCACGAGGCGTGCGGCGACGCCGCGCCGCCGCTGGCCGCCATCGAGCGCAATGTCCGCGCCGGCGACGGCCTGCTCGAGTGGGACGACGGCGCGTTCGACGCGGTGCTCGGCAACCCGCCGTGGGAGACGCTGCAGGCGCCGCGTCCCGGCCGCGATCCCGCCGCCGCCGCGCGCCTGGCCGCGCGCATCGCGGCGCTGCGCCGCGCGTTCGCGGACCAGGGCCGCGGCAAGCTCTACACCTACCGGCTGTTCGTCGAGCGCGCGCTGCGCCTGCTGCGGCCCGGCGGCCGGCTCGGGCTGGTGGTGCCCGCGAGCCTCTACTTCGACCGCGACGCCGCGCCGCTGCGCCGGCGGCTGCTCGACGAGTGCCGGTGGGAGTGGCTCTTCTCGTTCGAGAACCGTCGCCGCCTGTTCGCCATCGACGGGCGCTACCGGTTCGGACCGATCGTCGCCGAGAAGGGCGGGCGCACCGACGCCGTGCGCACCGCGTTCCTGCGCTGCGATCCGGCGGACTGGGCCGCGCCCGCGCCGACCTGCCTGGTCTACCGCCGCGCCGATCTCGCGCTGCTGAGCCCGGGCAGCGGCGCGTTCGTCGCCGTGTCCGACGAACGCGACCTCGACCTGCTGCGGCGGATGACCGCGCGCGGCGCGCCGCTGCTCGGCGACCGCGGCGCGTGCCGATGGCGCCAGGGCGACCTGAACATGACCGGTGACCTGCACCGGTTCGTGCCGCGCGCGCAGGCCGAGCGCGACGGCTACCGGCCGAGCGACGACGGCACCTGGCGGCGCGACGGCGGGCGCGACGCGCTGCGGCCGCTCTACCAGGGTGCGATGATCGCCGACCTGCACCCGAACGCCGGCGCCTTCGCCGGCGGCGCCGGCCGCGGCGTGCGCTGGCGCGCCCCGGCGTGCGAGCTGCGGCTCGAGCCGCAGTACCTCGTGCGCCCGGACACCGCGCCGGTCGCGGCGCCCGCGCGGGTCGCGCTGCGCGCGCTGTCGAACGCCACCAACGAGCGCACCGCCGTCGCCTGCCTGCTCGCCGAAGAGCCCTGCGGCAACTCGCTCGGCGCGCTGACGCCGCGCGACGACGCCGGCGCCCCGATCGGCGCCGCCGCGTTCGTCGCCGGCGTGCTCGGCTCGCTGGTGTGGGACTGGGCGCTGCGCCAGCGCCTGTGCGGCACCAACGTCAACGGCTTCGTGCTCGCCGACACGGTGCTGCCGCGCTGCGATGACGGCGCGCGGTTCGCGATCGCCGCGCTGGCGCTGCAGCTGTCGGCGGTGCTGCCCTGGCATGGCGGGCTGTGGGCGCAGGCGCGCGCCGAGGGCTGGGTGCCAGCCGTTGCGCGACCCGTCACGGACGCCGCGGCGCGCCGCCGGCTGCTCGCCGATCTGGACGCGGCCGTGGCGGAGGCGTTCGGGCTCGGCGCGGACGACCTGGGCTGGATGCTGCGCGCGTGCGACCTTGCGCCCGCACTCCTGCAGCGGCGCGAGGTCGTGCGGCGGCTCGACCCGCGCGGGTTCTGGCGCGTCGATCGAACGCTGGAGCCCGCCGCGCGCCGGCCGGCGCTGGCGATGGCGGCGTTCGCGGCGCCGGCAGCTCCGCCGGCACACGGGATCGCGGACTGATCCCGCGCCGCCGCCACCCCGGCGTCAGCCGCCGATGCGCCCGGTGGCCGCGTCCGACGCCACGGCGCCGGCGCCGTTCACGCCCGGGTCCGGCACCAGCGCCTGTTGGTGGAAGTCGACGCCGAGCAGCGCGGGCGCCACGGGGATCGGCAGCGCCGCGGTCGCGACGCCGCCGCTGCCCACGACCAGCGCGGCGAGGTCGCCGCTGACCGACCACGTGCAGCCGGGCATCCCGAACGCGGCCAACGCCAGCGGCAGCGACCCCTGCGACGACGTCGTCCGCGACACGCCGGTGACCAGCACCGCGCCGTCGATCGGCAGGTCGAACAGCTCGACCGCGAACGCCTGTCCGAGCCGCGGCGTGTCCTGCGGCACGAGGCGCGCGCCGGGCCGGCTGCCGGCGCAGCCGGTCGCGAACGTCGCGTAGGTGCTCGTGGCGCCGACCAGCGCGGCGAGGTCGCCAGGGCTGGCGGCGAGGCCCGTGAACGACAGCCCCGGCAGCGGCGCGGGCGGGCTGCGCAGTCCGTACTGCGCGGTGCCCCACACCACCACGCGGCCGTCGGAGCGGCGCGCCGCGCTGAACTCGGTGCCGGCCTCGATCTCGACGTAGGTCAGGCCGAACGGCGGCGCCGTCACGTCGAGCTGGCCGCTGCCGTTGTTGCCCCAGGCCACGACCACGCCGTCCGAGCGCCGCGCGACGTGGTGGAAGTCGCCGCACGCGACCTCGACGTAGCGCGTGCCGGGCGGCAGCGGCGGCGCCGGCAGCGGCGCGCGCACCGTGCCGTCCGACAAGAGCCCCATGGTGACCGCGAAGCCGGCGTCGATCTGCACGTACCGCAGCCCCGCCGGCGGCGGCGGCAGCGGCGCGTTCGACAGACTCTCGAACACCGTCCCGTCGGAGCGGAGCACGGCCGTGTGCACCTCGCTGCCCGTGATCTGCGTGTACGAGAGACCGACGGGCGCCGGCGGCACGGCGAGCACGCCGACCACCGCGCTGCCGAACAGCTCGACGATCCCGTCCGAGCGCAGGGCAACGGAGTGGCGCAGCCCGCACGACACGCCCGTGTAGACCACACCCGCGGGCAGCCCCGGCGGTGCGGCCTGCCCGAAGAAGTTCGCGCCCCAGGCCTGCAGCGTGCCGTCGCCGAGCAGCGCCAGCACCTGCCCGGAGCCACCGACGCCGCCGATCGCCAGCCCGGCGATCGACTGCCCGGGCGGCAACGCCGGCGCGCCGGCCTGCAGCGAGTCGTTGCGCCCCCAGCCGATCCAGGAGCCGTCGCTGCGCAGCGCCACCGAGTGGTCGTCGCCCGCGTCCACCGCGGTGTAGACGACACCGGGCGGCAACGCGGGGACATCGCACTGCCCGTTCAGGTTGCGGCCCCACGCCGCGACCTGGCCGTCCGATCGCAGGCCGAGCAGGTGGGCCGCGCCGCAGGCCACGGCCGCCCAGGTGACGCCGGACGGCAGCGGCGGCACCGCGTGCTCGCCGTCGCCGTTGTCGCCGAACACGACGAGTTGGCCGTCGCTGCGGATCGCGGCGGAGAAGCCGTCGGTGATGGTCCCGCCGGCGAACTCACCGCCGGCCGCGATCGCCGTGTAGGTCACGCCCGCCGGCAGCGCCGGCGCCTGCAGCTCCCCGCTGCTGCCGGCGCCGAAGCCCGCGATCGTGCCGTCGGCGCGCAGCGCCAGCGAGTGGCTGCCGCCGGCCGCGATGGCGAGGTAGCCGGCGCCGGCGGGCACGTTGGTCTGGCCGCGGTTGTTGCGACCCCACCCGACCAGCGAGCCGTCGACGCGGCGCGCCAGCATGTGCGGGCCGAGCGTGCCGCCGCAACTGATCTCGACGAAGTCGGTGCCGACCGGCTCGGTGAGCTGCCCCTGCGCATTGTTGCCCCAGGCCTGCAGCGAGCCGTCGGACAGCAGCGCCACGCCGCCGCCGAACGTGCCGCCGACGTCGATGCGCGCGAACGTCCGGCCGGGCGGCGGCGGCGGCACGATGCACTGCAGCGAGTGGTTCGCGCCCATCGGATGGACGGCGCCGTTCGACCGCAGCAGCACGGTGATCTGTCCGCCGGCCGCGACCTGCACCGCGTCGTCCAGCGCGAGGACGGTGGTGTCCTGCCAGATGGCCCCCCAGCGCTTCACGCCGCCTTGCGCGTGCGCGCAGCACACCAACCCGAGGACGACGACGAGGCAACGCACCATGGCGGGCAATGTAGCAGGCGGACGGCGGCACCGCCGGACCGGTGGCACCCACCCCCGGCACTACCGCCGGACCGTCACGCCGGGGCCCTGCCGTCAGCCGGCGCGCACCGCCCGCAGGTGCAGCGCCAGCGTGGCGACGTCGACGAAGCGCTGCCGCGCCTCGCGATCCCGCTGCAGCAGCGCGCGCGCGAGCGTGGCGCAGAAGTGCGGGCGCTCGACCAGCTCGCGCGCGAACGCCGCGTCGTGACGCAGCCGCTGCTCGACGTCCTCGAGCCGCAGCGCCGCCGGGCGGATCACCAGCGGCAGCACCACTCGGTCCGCATCCGTCGGCGATCGATCCGACGCCGCCGGCGCGTCGTGCTCGGTCATGGGCTTCTTCGCGAGATGCTGTGGCATGGTGCGTTCCTGGTTCGGCGCCGTCGCCGCTCGTTTCACTGGGGTCGTCGGACGTCGTCCACGGGCCGAAACTTCTCGAAGAGTGCGTCGGTCGCGCGATCGCGAACGATCTCCCGAACCGAGACCCGGCGCCGACAACGACTGTCTACGTCCGCTATTCCACCCAGGCTGGAGAATCGGGATTCCTCACCGATCCTTGTCGCGCGCCGCGAGCTCCGCGGCGACGTCGACGTCCCATTCGACCCGCTCGCCGTCGGCGATGGTCCGGGAGATGCGGAGCTCCGGCTTGCCGGGCTCGGTGATCACCAGCGCGTAGGTGTCCGGCGGCACCGAGCCGTACTCGTACCAGCCGGAGTCCTCGACCTGGTCGCGGCCGGCCATCAGTCGGCGCAGCACCGTCAGTGTCGAGACCTTGTGCACCACCGGTTGCCCGTTGCCGTCCAGCAGCGAGATCCACGCCAGCGGGATCGACGACTTGTCGACGTTGGTCGCGCGCACGCGCAGGGTGGCACCGCGCACGATGCGCAGTTCCACCGCCGTCGCGGCGTCCTCGTGCACCTCGACGTCCTGGAGGCTGCCGGCCTCGAGCGCCTCGGTGTCGACGCGCAGGTCGTAGGTGCCGGGGTTGAGCCCCTCGATCGCGAAGTGGCCGTCCTCGTCGGTGACGATCGGCCGCTCCTGCATGCCGAACAGGCCGGCGATCGGGTTGCGTCCCGGCGCCGACGACGCCGCGTCGGCGGCGTAGAAGATCTCCGCGGCGCGCACCGGCGCGCCCGAACCGTCGACCACGCTGCCGGTGATGCGCCCCGCGATCGGCACCGTCACCACCAGTCCCTGCACCGAGGTGACGCCGTCGACGACGACGTCCTCGAGCACGGCGCTGCCGTGCCGCACCTCGCCCTCGCGCGGCGCGCGGCGGCCGCGGTCGCCGCGCTGGCCGACCCGCAGGTCGTAGGTCCCGGCCGACACGCTGCGCAGGCGGAACACGCCGTCGTCGTCGGTGCGCCCCTGGCTGAGCCCGCCCTGCACGATCATGCCGAGCAGCCCGTCGCCGCCGCGGCCGCCGTCGGCGGCGCCGAGCGACACCTGCGCGCGCGGCACCGGATTGCCGCGGCTGTCGACCACGCGCCCCTGCACCTCGCTGCTGGGCAGGTCGATGTCGTAGCGGAAGTCGAGCTGCTCGAACGGCACGTCGACCTGCAGCGAGGTCTGCACCGGTCGGCCCTGGAAGCGCGTGACCTGCACGACGTAGCTGCCCGGCGCGATGCCGACCAGCTCGTAGCGGCCGTCGTCACCGGCCGCCTTGGCGCGGACGCCCATGCCGAAGATCCCGTCGCGGTCGGTGCCGAGCAGCGTGACCAGCGCGCGCGGCACCGGCGCGCCGTTCTCGCGCACGACGCCGTGCACGCGCACGCCGTCCTCGCGTTCGTCCTCGATGTCGAGCCGCGCGGTCTGCCCCTGCCGCACCGTCACCGTCTTGAGCCGCATGTTGCTCATCAGCTCGAGCGGAATGTTGTCGGCGCGCTCGTCCATGCGCGACTTGAACACCGCGTACTGACCCGGCGGCAGGCCGTCGATGCGGTAGTAGCCGCGCGCGTCGGTGGTGCTGCTGCGCAGCGTGCCGCTCTGCATCGAGAACGCGACGATCACGGCGTCGACGACCGGGCGCTGCAGCGCGCCGCTGACCACGCCCTCGACGCCGCCGCCGGCGTCGAGCGTGATCTCGATCGCCGGCACCGGGCGGTCGCGGCGGATCTCGACGTCCTTGGCCGACGACTTGGCCAGGTCCGGGTGCCGCGCGGTGAAGCGATACGTGCCCTCGGCGAGCGCCTCGATCGCGAACGCGCCCTTGCTGTCGGTCATCGCGCTGCGGCGACCCTGCGTCGACGACAGGCCGAGGAAGTCCATGTCCTCGGGGTCGACCGACATGCGGAACATCCCGCGACCGCCGTCGCCGTCGTCGCGCTGCCGGTACGCCGTCACCTGCGCGTCGCTGACCGGCTTGCCGGTGGCCGCGTCGACCACCCGGCCGCCCGCGGCGAGGCCGGCGGCCAGCTCGAACACCAGCTCGGCGCTCTCCTGGCCGGGCGCCAGCAGCACGGTCTGGTTGTCGGGGTCGAGGCAACCGTCGGCGCGCACGCGCACGCGCACGCTGCCCGGCGGGATGCCGCGCAGCTCGAAGCGACCGTCGGCCGCCGCGATCTCGCGCCAGTTGCCGCCCATGTTCATGCCGCGGTCCGCCATCGTCTGCCCCTCGGGCAGCTGCACGGTGCGCTCGCGCATCGGACCGCGATCGCGGCCGCGACCGCCGCCCATGCGGAACTCCATGCGCGCGCCGCCGCGGTCGCCGCGGTCGCCGTCCTCCTCCCAGGTCGGCGCGCTGTCGCCGTCGGTGGCCTTCTCGCCGTCCGGCTGCGGCGGCCGCGAGCGCGTGTCGATGCGGAACCGGGTGACCGGTTCGCCGGCGGCGTCGACGACCCGCCCGCGCACCACCGCACCGCGCTGCAGCTGCATGCGCACCGGGTCCTCGTCGAGGCGCACGCCGAAACGCATGCACGTCGTGTAGCCCGGCTTGCCGGCCTGCACGACCAGGCGATCGCCGGTCATGCCGCGCGCCTCGAACTTCCCGTCGGCGTCGGTCGCGACCTCGACGCGTCGGATCTTCAGCATCATCTTCAGGAACTGCGGGTCGTCGGGCCGCTCGAACGGCCGCAGCTCGACCGCGGCGCCGGCGATCGGCCGATCCTCGTCGTCGACGACGATGCCGCGCACGGTCGTGCCGTCGCCGAGCCGCAGCTCGAGGTCCGGGTAGACGCCGCCGTCGACCACGGCGAGCTCGGCGATCGACGACGGCGCCAGACCGTCGGCGGCGGCAACGAACGCCACGCGGCCGGCGGCGACCGGGCGCAGCGAGAACCGCCCGTCCTCGTCGGTGCGCAGCGGCTCGCTGCGGCCGTCGGCGCTGAACAACACACGGCTGATGTCGAGGTAGATCATCGCCACGTTCGCGCCGACGACCGGCTCGCCGGCCGGGTCGAACACGCGGCCGCTGACCACCGCGCCCTGGTGGCCGCGCAGCACGACCTCGGTGACCTGCCCGGCCTGGACGCCGATGCCGTGCTGCTCCTCGAGTGCGATGGTCGGCGCCGACGCCGACGCGGTGTAGCCGTTGCCGGTCGGCACGCCGGGGATGTCGAATCGACCGTCCTGATCGGTCGCGGTCTCGAGCCATCGGTACTTGCGGTCGGTGAGCTGACCGAGGAACGCGTTCAGCCCCGGCCTCAGGCTCACGGCCGCGCCGGCCACCGGTGCGCCGTCGACGCCGAGCACGATGCCGCGCACACGGCCCGCGGGCGACGCACGCAGTTCGACGCCCTCGACCATCTCGTCGGGCGCGAGCCGCGCCGAGCCCGGCGTCCGGACGTAGTGCCCGTCGCTGCGGCCGTCGAGGAACACCAGCCCGTCGGGCAGGCCCTGCAGCTCGAAGGTGCCGTCGGCCGCGCTCAGCGTGCGGCCCAGGATCTGCGGCGGCCGGTGCGTCTCGGTGAACATGCCGCCCTGGAACAGGCCGCGGAAGCGGTTCATCAGCGGCTCGAACGACGGCTGCTGGCGCAGCGCCAGCACCTCGATGCCTCCCAACGGCCGGGCCGTCTCGGCGTCCAGGACGATGCCGCGCACGCCGGCGCCGCCGCGCGTCGCCACGACGGCCGTGCGCAGCCCGTCCTGGCCGTCGGTGCGCGCACCGGCCGCCGGGTCGCCGATCGCGCCCGTGGCCGGCGCCTGCGCCGCCGCTTCCGCCGCACCGTCGACAGGGCTCGTCGGCGGCAGGGCCGCCCCGCCGCCGCCGAACAGCACGACGGCGAGCAGGACGATCAGGACGAGGACCAGGCCGATGGCCGCGGCGGCACGTGGTTGCATGGTGCGGAAGCCCCGGGGGCGGGGGCGTTGGAACGCTGGGGTAGCCTACCGACCACCCGCACCTGTCGGACGATCGTCGGCCCCCGGTCGCGCGGCGGCAACCTCGACCTCATGATGCGCGGCTGCCGGTCCCGCCCTGCACCTCATGCCGCACCACCTGCCGCCACGTTCGAGCCGCGCGCCCTGCACCGCGCTCGTGCTCCTTGCCATCGTCAGCGCGGGCCGAGCACAAGCGCCGCTGCAGTGGGCCTCGGTGAACCTCGGCCACCAGCAGCTCAGCTCGCAGATGGGCAGCGTGCCGATCGGCAATCTGGTGTACGACTCGGGCCGCGACCGCTTCGTGTTCTACAACGGCAACTACGACGGCACCCTGTGGGAATGGCGGCCCGACACCTGGCTGCAGCGGCGACCGACGACCAGCCCGCCGCCGCGGGCGACGACCGCCGTGGCCTTCGACCGCCGGCGCGGGCGCATGGTCGTGTTCGGCGGGCTGCGCGCGCCCAGCGGAACGCCGCTGCAGGACACCTGGGAATGGGACGGCGAGTCGTGGCTGCAGATCGCGACGCCGAACCCGCCGCCGGGCGGCCGGAACTACCGCATGCTGTTCGACTCCACCCGCGATCGCATCGTGCTCGGTGGGGTGCCGTACACGGGCTCGGCCAACGGGCTGTGGACCTACGACGGCGCGGACTGGTTTCCGCTGTCGACGTCGCGCAACCTCGACCGGGTCACCTACGACCTCGGCCGCCAGCGCTTCGTCATGGTGCAGAACACGACCCTGGGCCTGCGCGTGCGCGAGTCGGTCGATGGCATCACCTACGTGGACCTCGACCCGCCGGCCGGCTCGCCGCGACCGCACAACCGCCAGTCCTTCGGCATGGCGGTGCACCCTCCGAGCGGCGAGTTGCTGGTCACCGGCGGACAGTGGGTGACGCAACTCGGCACGACGCCGCCCGGGAACCGGGCGATGACCGACACGTGGTCCTGGGACGGCATCGCCTGGACCGAGCACACCGGCACGGCTCCGGCGGGGGGCAACTACCCGCTGGTGTGCGGCGGGGACGGGTTCACCATGATGGTCGATCAGTTCAGCGCGCCCGGTGAGGTCTGGACCTGGGGCGGCCTGTGGAGCAAGCGCATGGACCGGCCGCAGGTCGCTCCCGCCGGCCGCAACGCGCTGGTCTACGACACCGGCCTGCGGCGTCCGATCCAGTTCTGCTATCGCGCCGACCTGGGCAACCGGACCGCGCCCGTGGGATGGAACGGCGAGACCTGGGGTTCGTACTCCGGGTTCGGCCCGCCGCCGCTGCGCGAGTTCGCCGTCGCGTACCACGAGGGCGTGGGGCGGACCCTGCTGTTCGGCGGGTTCGAGCTGTTGACCGGCAACCTGTCGGCCGGCGCCTGGACATGGGCCGACTCGGGCTACCAGACCGCGGCATCGGGACCCTCGGCGCGCGAGAACCACCGCATGACGTACGACTCGGACCGCCAGCAGGTCGTCCTGTTCGGCGGCAACGACCGGACCCGGCTGCTGGACGACACCTGGACCTGGGACGGCAGCGGCTGGCTCCTGCGGCAGCCGACGGTCACACCGCCGCCACGCGAGCACCACGCGCTGGCACACGACCCTTCGCGACAGCGCACCGTGATGTTCGGCGGCGCGGTCAGTGCCGACACCTGGGAGTGGGACGGCGCGACCTGGCAGCAGCGACTGCCGGCGACGACGCCGCCGGCGCAGCAGCAGCTCTCCATGGTCTACCACCGCTGGAACCAACGGATCGTGATGGTGGGGACGGCGACGTGGGAGTGGGACGGCGTCGACTGGCGTCAGCTGCCCGTGCCGTTCACGCCGTCGCCGCACGTGCAGGCGTCGATGACCTACGACCCGGTCCGGCGCACGCCGATCCTGGTCGCCGATCGCACGTGGCTGCTGACCGACGAGCGCGCCGTCGTCCGTCGCTATGGCCAGGGCTGCGCCGGCAGCAGCAGCGAACCGGAGCTCGAGGCCGACCTGCCGTACCTCGGCAACCGGGCGATGCAGCTGCGGCTCGCGACCAACGCGTCGGTGTTCTGCGCCTTCATGCTGTCGATCGCGCCCGACAACATCCCGTTCGGCGCCGGCTGCACGGTGCTCGTGCAGTTCCCGACCTTCCTGTTCGAGGTCCGGTCCACCAGCCAGTTCGGGGACGCCGCGCTCGGGCTGCCGATTCCGGCCGATCCGTACTTCATCGGCGCGTCGGTGTTCGCGCAGGCCGTGGCGTTCGATCCGTTCGGCCAGCCGACCGACCTGGTGGCCACCGACGGCATCCAGCTGCAGTTCGGCCTGTGAGCGCACCCGGGCGCCGGGCGGTCACAGCGCGCTGGCGATGCGGAACACGAACGGCCCCACCGGGGTCTCGTCGTTGACCATCACGCAGACGAACGCGCGCTTCCGCTCGATCCAGGCGAGGCCGGTGCCGAAGCCCTTGATGCCGCCGGCCGACCAGATCGCCGTGCCGAGCGGCGCCGGCAGCTCGAGCGCCATCAGGCCGCGCCCCCACCACAGCGTCCCGGGCGCCATCGGCCACATGCGGTCGAGCATCGCCGCGGCGCGCGCCGGCGGCAGCGCCCGACCCGACAGCAGCGCGCAGTGCCAGCGCACCATGTCCGTCGGCGTCGACGCCACCGGTCCGGCGGCGAGCGGCGCCGCGTAGTCGATCGCGTCGAAGCCGCTGCCGCCGCGGAAGTGGCTGCCGACCAGCAGCTGGCGCTGGTTGGCGGCGGTCACGACCCGCGTGTCGCGGAGCCCCAGCGGCGCGAGCACGCGCTGCTCCAGCGCCGCGGCGAACGGCTGCTCGAGCTCGAGCTCGACGATGCGCCCGAGCAGCTGGTAGCCGGCGTTGCAGTAGGCCCAGCGCTCGCCGGGCGCGAACCGCGGCGTCGACCGCTCGACGGCGGCCAGCACCTCGACGGCGCTGCGCGCGCGCCGGTCGGCGTCGGGCCCGGCGGCGTCGGGCCCGGCGGCGTCCGGATCGAGCAGCCCGCCGGTGTGCGCGAGCAGGTGATCGACGGTGACGCGGTCGGCGTTCGGCACCTTCGGGAACCAGCGGTCGATCGTGGTCGCCAGCGCGAAGCGGTCCTCGTCCACGAGCTGCAGCACCAGCGCCGCGGTCATCGCCTTGCCGACGCTGGCGGCGTGGAACCGCGCGCCGTCCGTCGGCGCGGGCTCGTCGTCCGCGCGGCAGGTGAACGACCAGCTGCCGCGGCCCGGCAGGTACACGGCGGCAGCGACCAGGTGCACCTTCGACGCGCGCTGGCAGTCGGCCAGCAGCGCGTCGAGCTCGGCGCGCCGGGGCGCCGGCAGCGGGCGCGCCAGATCCTCGGGGTCGAACGCGAGGTCCGCCGGCAGCGCCAGCGCGCGCGGCTCGACGTCGCGCAGATCGACGAGGTCACCGACGCGGACGGCGCGCTGCGCCGGCAGCGCCGCGGCGAACAGCACCAGCGACGCGAGGAACGGCGCCGGGCCCGTCATCGCGCCGCCGTCCGGAAGCCCGCGAACACGTCGCGGCGATCGGGCGGGAAGAAGTTGCGGTGGGTCGGCGACAGCACGCGCGGAACGGTAGCGAACGAGCCGCCGCGCAGCACCCGCCGCGTGTGGAACCACGGCGCCGAGTAGTCGCGGTACTGGTCGGGCGCGAAGCCGGGGAACGGCGCGAACGCGCACGCCACCCATTCCCACCCGGCGCCGGCGCCCAGCCCGCCCGCGCCCGCAGCGTGCTCCCACTCGGCCTCGGTCGGCAGTCGGCGACCGGCCCACCGGCAGTACGCGTCCGCCTCGAACCAGTTGACGTGCAGCATCGGCCGGCCGGGCCGCAGCGCGCGCCAGCGGTCGAACTCGCGCACCGTCCACGCGCCGCCGTCGCGGCGCCAGTAGGCCGGCGCCGCGGCGCCGCAGCCGTCGCGCCAGCCTCGCCCGTCCGCCCTCCAGAGCGCGTCGCGGCCGTAGCCGCCGTCGTCGACGAACGCGGCGAACTCCGCCTCGGTCACCGGCACGCGCGCCAGCGCGAACGGCGCGAGCCGGACCGGGTGCGCCCACTTCTCGTTGTCGAACACGAACCGTTCGCCGTCGAACAGCGGTCGCGGCGCGCACCCGAGCGTGCCGTCACCGCCCGCGAACCCGACATCGCCCGCGGACTGCACGTCGGCGATCGCGGCGCCGCACGCCGCCGCCGGCGGCGCCGGGTAGCCGAGCGTCTGCCGGGTGTACAGCAGCGCCTCGCCGTGCATGTCCTCGTGCAGCGTCGCCAGCCGCACCGCGTAGGCGAGCCGTTCGTCGCAGCCGTCGCGCAGCAGGGCCAGCACCGCGTCGAGCACGCGCTGCATGTAGTCGCGCGTCTCCTGCGGCGGCGGCAGCACGTGCACCCAGCGGCCGTGGTGCTCGATCGCCATCGAGTCGTAGGCATCGTCGGCGCCGTCGAGCAGCGACGCGCGCCCGCCCAGCTCGCGCAGCACGTGGCGCTCGGTGAACCACGCGACGTGCCCGATCTCCCACAGCGGCGGGTTCACCTCGTCGAGCTCGGGGCCGATCCAGCGGTCGCCGTCGAGGTCCTGGGTCAGCAGCAGGGTGCGGCGCCGCGCGTCGGTGAGGTCGGCGGCCAGCCGGGCCGCGAGCGCACCCGGCGCCCCGTTCACGCCTCGTCCTCCGCCGCCAGCGGCAGCTCGATGCAGAACGTCGATCCTCCGGGTCCCGTCGCCTCGAGTCGGATCACGCCGCCGTGCACCTCGACGATGCGGCGGCAGATCGCCAGCCCGAGCCCGGTGCCCGAGGTCTTGGTGGTGAAGTACGGTTCGAACAGCCGTTCGCGGGCGGCCGGGGCGATGCCGGGGCCGTCGTCGCCGATCGTCAGGATCGCCCGGTCGCCCTCGACGCGCGAGGCCAGGCGCACCCGCACGCCGTCGGGCGCGGCCTGCAGCGCGTTCTGCAGCAGGTTGACCAGCACGCGCTGCATCTCCTGGCGGTCGATGCGAACGCGCGCCGTCCCCGCGCCCGGCACCAGCTCGAGCTGCAGGCGCGCCTCGAACAGCGCGCCGGCCTGCTGGCCCACCTGCTCCAGGAACGCATCCAGCGGCTCGGTGCGCACCGAGCGCAGCGGCGCGCCGGCGAAGTGGCGGAAGTCGCTGGCGATGCGGTCGAGCTCCTGCGTCTGCGCCTCGACCGTGCGCGCCAGGCGCTCGGCGATCGCGTCGGCGCGGGCGTCGCCCTCGCGCCGCGCGCGCAGCAGCAGCTGCGCCGCCATGCGCATCGGCGTCAGCGGATTCTTGATCTCGTGCGCAACCTGACGCGCCATCTCGGCCCAGGCCTTCTCGCGCTCGGCGATCGCCAGCCGCCGCCGGCCGGCGTCGAGCTCCTGCGCCATCTGGTTGAACGACGCCGCCAGCTCGCCGAGCTCGACGCCACCGACCTGCGGCACCCGCACGTCGAGGTCGCCGCGCGCGACCCGGCCGGTTGCGGCGGCCAGCTGGCGCACCGGCCGCGCGATGGCGCGCGACGCCGCCAGCGACCACGCCACCAGCACCAGCAGCGACGCGCCGATCGCCGCCAGGAACCAGCGCGCGAACGCGTTGGTCGCCGCGAACAGCTCCGCGTGCGGGATCGACAGCGCCAGCGTCCAGGCCGCCGGCGCGCCGCCCGAGAGACGCTGGAACGCGCATAGCGCCCGCGCCCCGTCGCCGAGCTCGAACTCGACCTCGCCCTGCGGCGCGTCGAGCAGCCGTCGGCGCAGCGGCGCCGGCTCCAGCTGCTGGCCGTAGCGCGCGCGGTCGGTGTGCGCGCGCATCACGCCGTCGGCATCGACCAGGAACACCGACGCCGACGGATAGCCGGCCGCCACCAGCGCCGCGCGCGTGTCGTCCAGCAGCTGCTGCACCTCCGGCCAGCGGATCAGCGCCAGCAGCACGCCCGGCCGCTCCCCCGGCCGCGGCACGTCGATCGCGAGGCCGAGGTGGTGCGCCGCCGGGTCGCGCGGCCGCGCGCCGGTGCACGACTCGAGGTACAGCGAGTCGCCGAGCGGCAGGTACGACGCGCCGCGCTCCCGCTGCGCGCGCCGGAACCAGCCCGCGGTCGCCACCGACGTCGGCATCCGCGCCGCGCGCTGGCCCCGCGTGCCGGGATCGAGGTAGTGGCCGTCCTGCCAGTAGGCCACGCCGCCGTCGGCGTCGGCCAGCAGCAGCAGGTCGAGGTAGTTGTCGAGCAGGTCGGGCACCAGCTCGATCTGCTCCTCGAACGCGGCCAGCTCGCCGGCGCTGGTGAGCGCGCGCCGCGCGATCTCGCGCACCACGCTGCAGGTCTGGTAGATCTGCCGCAGGCGATCTTCGATCTTCTGCGCGTGGTCGGCGCACAGCCGCGGCACGAACGTCGACACCACCTGCGCGTCGATCAGCCCGCGCACGTTGCCGAGCGTGAACCAGCCGAACGCCGCCAACGGCAGCACACCGGTGACCAGCAGGGTCACCAGGAATCGGCTGGCCAGGGAGGTCGCGCGCACGACGGCGATCATCGCCTGCCGGCGCCCCGGCGTCAGCTGCCGTCGCCGCCGGCGCGCTCGAGCTCGGCCTGCAACTGCTCGATCCGCTGCGCGACGTCCTTGAAGCCCTCGTAGTAGGTGCGCGCGGTGCGGAACTGGTCCAGCGCGTCGGCCAGATCGCCGCGCTCCTGCGCGGCGACGCCCGCCGTGTAGGCCTTCTCGGCGCCGGCGATGTCGCTGCGCAGCGCGCCGATCCGGGTCCGCTCGTCCTCGAGCCCGTCGGGCCACTCGGCGGACAGCGCCTCGAACGCGGCCAACGCCCCGGCCTTGTCGCCCTGCAGCTCCAGGTCGCGCGCGGCCTCGTAGCGGATCGTCCCCGCGCGGCGGCGCGCTTCGAAACGCAGCTCGTCGATCGTCGTGCGCTCGAGCTGCGACAGCTCGTAGGCCGCGTCGAGCTGGTGGCGCGCGTCCTCGAGGCGGTCGGCCTGGATCGCGAGCTGCGCGGCCTCGATCTTCTGCATCGCCGCGACCTCGCGCTCCATCTGCCGGATGTAGTCGTCGACGCCGGGCAGGCCCGACCACAGCTCGCGCGCCGTGCGGTACTCCATCAGCGCCGCGCCGTAGCCCTTCTCGGCCTTGCTCGCCTCGGCGCGCCGCTGGGCCTCGATCGCCAGCTCCTTGAGCGCGCGGTCCTGGACCTCGCCGGCGTCCTCGCGCGACGGGTCGCGCGACAGCGCCGCGGTGGCGTGCCAGTCGACCTCCGAGTAGCGGAACTGCGGCATCTTGCGGATCGCCTCGAGGAACTGCTCCTGCGCCTCGCGGTGCAGCCGCGACACCGCCTCGCGCACGGCGGCGACGCCCTCCTCGGCGGGGCCGTAGCCCGGCAGGTGGACCAGCGCCTCCTGGAACGCCAGCATCGCGTCCTCGAAGTCGCCCTTCGCCAGCGCCGTCTGCCCGGCCGCCGTGGCTCGCACCGCCATCTTGCGCTTCGCCCGCGCGATCAGCTCCGCCGCCGCGGCGTCGCCCGGCCGCATCGCCAGCGCCTGGCCGGCCAGTTCGAGGCCGCGCTGCTCGCGGTTGGCGTAGATCGCCTCGCGCGACAGGTCGATCAGGTAGCGGTAGCGCAGGTCGAGCCAGGCCGCCTCCAGCTCCGAACCGACGGTCAGACCGGCCTCCTGCAGGCGCGTCCGCTCGGCGTCGACCTCGAGGTAGGCCTGCAGGGTGAAGCCGTCCTCGAGGTACTGCTGGCTCCGTTCGAGCGCCGCGCTGCTCGCGCAGCCGACCAGCAGGACTGCCAGGGCAAGCCCCGGTGCGGTCCGGAGCCCGCGGCGCCGACGAGATGGACCGGGTCGGGAGCCGGTGCGGGCGGAGGGAACCAGGGGGTTGCGGCGGATGGTCATTGCGTCGAAGGCGCCGGTGGCGCGGGCGCCCGGCGAAGAACAGAATGCGGATCGGAGCGGCCGGCCTTGGACCGGCCCCGTCCGTGGAATCTTCCCGACCCAGACCCCGATGTCCACAGCCTCCGCCCCTCTCTACGGTCTGCAGGACTTCGTGCGCGACATCGCCGGCATCCTGGACCGCCGTCCGGCGATGCCGATCATCATCCGCGAGGTCTCGGCGTTCACCAAGCAGCTGTGCGCCGACGACCGCTGGCTCGACGAGCGCTACCGGGTCGCCGACCGCGACCACTACACCCGGCACCTGCTCCACAAGGACCCGAACAACCGCTTCATCGTGCTGTCGCTGGTGTGGTTGCCGGGGCAGGCCACGCCGGTGCACGACCACTCCTGCTGGGGTGTCATGGGCCTGATCGACAACTCGCTGGAGGAGATCTGCTTCGATCGCCTCGACGACGGCTCGCGTCCCGAGTTCGCCGAGCTGCAGCAGTCGCGCGGCACCGAGGTCGGCAAGGGCTCCGTGGCCTACCTGCTGCCGCCCTACGAGGAGATCCACCGCATCGGCAACGTCTCCGACAAGCCGACGGTCTCGCTGCACGTCTACGGGCGCGACCTCGACGAGGTCAACGTCTTCGACCAGGCCACCGGCAAGGTGAGCCCGATGCGGATCAAGTACTACTCGCCCGAGTGCGGGAACCAGCCGTTCATCATCTAGGAGTCTGCGCCACGGGATGACCCCCGAGCCCTGAAGATTCGGGGGAAGCAAAACCCTGCAGCCCAGCGCCCTATCGTAGGTAGGGCATGGGCACGTTCCGCAAGCAAGAGGATCGTCGTCAGGGATTCCTGCTCCCGCCGTCGCCGAGCGACTGGCTGCCGGACAACCACCTGGCGTGGTTCGTGGTCGAAGCGGTCGAGC
>JBFWWV010000018.1:0-138574 GCA_050245995.1 Planctomycetota bacterium
GACACCGGTCCGCTGCCCCCCGTCCAACGGCCGCGCAAGCGATAGTCGCTCGAAGAGCCGGATGTGCGATCCACAAGTCCGGTTCTGTGAGAGCCTCGGGGGCGCAAGCCCCCGGGGCTACTCGACCAGCGAAGCGCGACCCGGCCCGAACGGCGTGGCCGCAGCAGCGGCCAGGGGCCGGCCCGCACGCGCCGTGACGCGCCCGTTGCGTCACCTCGCGGATGCTGTGTCGCGGCGCGGCGGGTGCCAGCCGGCCCGGCCGCTGCGTCCCCGGAGCGGATGCGTTCCTCTCTCGCGGATGCTCTCGATGCGGGTGTTGCGTCCCCGCGCCGTAGTCGTCGGTCGCCTCCGGCGCGCGGACCGCGTCCGCGCGCGCGGTGCGCGAGGGCGCCGCAGGCGCCCGAGCTTGCACCGCAGTATGGCAGCTCGCCCCCTACCCCTCGGGGATCAGGTGCAGCAATGCGATCAGGTCGCCGCCGCTCTTCTTGTCGAGCCAGTGCGCGCGCGCGAGGTCCGGGTCGAAGATCTCGGTCCAGAAGCCGCCCTGTTCGAGGGCCTCGTCGATCAGGGGATACGCGACCGTGCGCCAGTAGGCGCGGTAGCCGAACTTGTGGCGCCGGCGCTGGGCGCGCCATTCGGGCAGGTCTTCCTGGTCCTTCGCCTTCGGCGCCGGGACGGGCGGCACGCGGCCGCTGCGGACGTCGTCCTCGGTGACCTGGTCTTCGTACGGGAAGGCCGCCCAGTCCGGCGCGTTCCGCTGCGTGATGTAGCGGTGCATCGGCTTGGTCACGAGCTTGTCGGCCGGATACGCGTAGCAGGCGCGGATCATGTTCGGCGACAGGAACGGCGCCACGACCAGGCCGGTCTGGCCGTTCACGGTCGCCGAGCCCCAGCGCCGGGTGTACTCGTTGAGGAAGAAGTAGTGCAGCGGCCCGCGGCCGCGCAGGCCGTGCGCCTGGGCGGCGCGGTAGGCGGCGCGCACGGTCTCGCGCACCGGCTCGACCTGGTCCCGCCGCAGGTAGATCGGCGCGTCGCCGAGCACGGCGTCGAGCAGCAGGTCCTCGTAGCGGTCCTCCGGGTGCGCGCCGGCGTCGATCTTGCGGGCGAAGTCGGCTTTGCCGATGCCGCCGTGCTGCCCCATGACGTTGACGACACCGCCGTCCATGGTGCGCTTGCCCTCGCGCGCGAGGAAGTTCTTGTGCTTGAGGGTGGTGAACATCCCGCCCTGCCAGCGCAGCGCCTTCTGGATGCTGACCCGGCAGTCCTCGGCCGTGTCCGGCGGCAGGCCGCCGCCCTCCTTGATGCGGATCGACACGCCGGCCATGCGCGCCAGCTCGGCGGCCACCATCACGTCGACGTTGGTGTGGGAGCCGCGGACGCGGAGGTCGAGCGGCGCGCCGAGCGCGCGCAGGCACGACACGACCGTGCGGCTGTCCCAGCCGCCGGACAGGCCGATGCTCGGCTTCTTCCACACCTCGATGGCGTCGGTGAGCATGTCCATCATCGCGCGGTGCCCGAGTTCGAGCGCCGCCTGCTCGGACATGGCGGCCGGCGCGACCCACTCGCCGACCGGGTCGAACACCGAACGCTCGACGCCGCGGGCCGACAGGGCGATGCGGCTGCCGCCGCGCACGTAGCGGACCCCGGCGTAGCCGGTGCTGTCGCCGGCGAACCAGCCGGTGACGATGCGAGCGGCCCAGTCGGCGGTGACCGGGCGCAGCGACACGCCGAGCGTGCGCAGCGCCGACACGCGGTTGGTGATCGCGTAGAACCGGTCGTCCTCGTACTCCACCAGCTGCGCCTGGCCGAGGCCGTCGTTGTGCACGACGGCGCCGTCGGGGCCACCGGCGACCAGGGCGCCCGGCGGGATCATCTCGCGGACGATCGCCTCGCGGTGCTGCTCCAGCAGCGCGCACAGCGTCAGCAGCACGTTGCCGTCGGCCGCGCCGCCCCGCTCCCGCACCAGGCGGCGGGCGTTCAGCGGGTACTCGCCGGCGAAGGCGAAGCGCGGGCCCTGCTCCTCGTGGAAGGGCGCCTGGAAGCCGTGCACCGGCAGCTCGAGCCACGCCATGCGCGCCGCGCCGAACTCGCGCGCGTGCGCCGTTGGCTGCGGGTCGAACAGGTCGCCGAAGTGCTGCAGCAGGCGGTCGGCGACGATCTGCCCGGTGAACTCGGAGGCGACCGCCGGGGACTTGGGCAGCCAGAGGAGGAAGATGCGCATGGGAGGCGGACCAGTGTGCAACCGGCAGGCCGGCGGGTCGCGCATTTTCCCGTGTGCGGATTCTGCGCGTGCCGAAGAATACCGCCATGCACAGCCTCCCGGCCGATCAGGTCCTCACCGCGTTGCGCACCGCCGGCTTCGACTTCGTCACCGGCGTGCCGTGCTCGTACCTGACGCCGCTGATCGACGCGGTGATCGCCAGTCCGGACGTGCGCTACGTGCCGGCGGCCAACGAGGGCGACGCGGTGGCGATCGCCGCCGGCGCCGAGCTGGCCGGGCGGCCGGCGGTGGTGATGTTCCAGAACTCGGGGCTCGGCAACGCGGTCAACCCGCTGACGTCGTTGACGCACACCTTCCGGCTGCCGGTGCTGGTGATCACCACCTGGCGCGGCGAACCGGGCGGCGCCGCCGACGAACCGCAACACGCGCTGATGGGGCCGGTGACGCCGACGATGCTGGAGACCATGGAGATCCCGTGGGAGCGCTTCCCGTCGGACCCGGCTGCGCTCGCGGCGGCGCTCCAGCGCGCCCGCGCCCACTTCGCGAAGGAGCGGCGCCCGTACGCGCTGATCCTGTCGAAGGGGATCATCGCCGCCACCGGCGGAGCATTGCCCGCGACCCCGGAGCGCGCGGTGGCCGGGCGGGTCGACGGCGCGTTCGCCGCCGGACGGCGCCTGTCGCCCGACGCCGCGCTGCAGGTGATGGTCGACGACGCCGCCGGCCGCGACGTGCTGGTCACCACCACCGGCTTCTGCGGCCGCGCGCTCTACGCGCTCGGCGACCGGCCGAACCAGTTCTACATGGTCGGGTCGATGGGCTGCGCCGGGAGCTTCGCGCTCGGCCTGGCGCTCGCGCGCCCCGACCTGCGCGTGCTGTGCGCCGACGGCGACGGCGCCCTGCTGATGCGGCTCGGCGCGCTGGCGACGATCGGCTACGAGCGGCCGCGCAACCTCGTGCACGTGCTGCTCGACAACGGCGTCCACGACTCCACGGGCGCCCAGGCCACGGTCTCCCCTGCGCTGGACCTGGCGCTGGTCGCGTCGGCCTGCGGCTACCCCAGGGTCCGACGCGTGGACTCGACGGCCGAGCTGGCCGCGGCGTTGCAGCAGGCCCGCGACGAACTCACCTTCGTGCACGCCCGCACCGAGCCGCGCGGCCACGGCAAGCTGCCGCGCCCCACGCAGACGCCGGTGGAGGTCGCCGAGCGCCTGCGGGCGTTCGTCGCGGGCTCCGCCCGCTGAGCCCCGCCCGTGCCGTCCAGGCTTGCGCCGCGGCGGAGGACGGCCGCCCGGATCGTCCGGATTCCGAACGTCCGCGGCACGGCACGCCCGTTGCGCTACTCCGGGCATCATGGTCAAGACGATGGTCCTGCTGCCCGTCTCGCTGCTGTCCGTCGTGGCGGCGTTCGCGCTGCCGCGGGACCGCGAGACCTTCACGATCTCCAGCTCCCCCGCGGTCGCCGCGGTCGCGGCCGACGCCGCCGTGCATCTGGCGGATCACCTGCCGGCCATGGAGCTGCGCACCAGCCTGCTCGCCAGGGGCGACGCGCTCGTCGACCTGGTCGCCGGCGTCCCCGGCAGCGCCCTGGCGCTCGACCTGGATCCCGCCGACCTGCCGCTCGGCCTGGAGGCCGTTCCGATCGCCGTCCGCGGCCTCGTGTTCGTCGCGCACCCGCACCGTCACCTGACCGACCTGAGCGGCGCCCAGGTGGCGTCGCTCCTCGGCGGCGGCCTGACCAACTGGGCGGAGCTCGGTGGTCCCGACACGCCGATCCGCCTGCTGCTCCCCGCCAGCGTCGCCGAGCGCGAGCTGGTGATGACCGACCTCGGCCTCACGGGCGAGGCCGCGGTCCGCGCGACCTGCGCCAACGACGCCCGCTGCGCGAGCCTGGTCGCCGGCGACCCGTTCGCGATCGGCTGCATGTCGATCACCGCGGCCGAGGCCGCGATCGCGGCGGGTGCCCCGCTGCAGGTGCTGGGACTCGACGGCGAACAGCCGTCGGGCGACCGCATGCGGCACGGGGACTGGCCGCTGGTCCACCGCCTGTCGGTGGTGTCGAACACCGCGGAGTCCGGCATGCCGGCGCGCCTGCTCGACTACCTGCAGTCCGAGGCGGGCCTCGAGATGCTGCAGACGCACGGCTTCGAGCCGCTGTGACGCAGCGCGGCGAGGCCGCCCGACCATCTACGCCGCCGGGTCGAAGCCCATCTCGCGCACGACCTCTGCGACCGCCGCGAGCAGGCCGCGGATCTCCGGCTCGCCGATCCGCCCGACGCTCCCCACGCGGAAGCACGGCTCCGCGGTCAGCTTGCCCGGGTAGATCACGAAGCCGCGGTCCGACAGCCGGCGATAGAACGCCGCGAAGTCGAACTTCGGGTCCTGCGGATACCGGAAGGTCGTGATGATCGGGCCCTGGACCGCCGCCGGGAGATAGCTGCGGAATCCGAGCGCCTCCAGGCCGACCTGCACCGCGGCCTGGTTGCGCGCGTAGCGCGCACCGCGCCCGGCGACGCCGCCTTCGGCCTCCAGCTCGCGGAGCGCCTGCGCGAACGCCAGCAGCACGTGCGTGGGCGGCGTGAAGCGGAACTGCCCGTCGCGCTCCAGGCCGCGCCACTGCGCCACCAGGTCCAGCGTCAGCGTCCGCGCCTGCCCTTCGGCCTCGAGCAGCGCCGCCTGCCGGACCAGCGCGAACGCGAAACCCGGCACGCCCTCGATGCACTTGTTCGACGACGACACCAGTGCGTCGACCGCCAGCGCGGGCAGGTCGACCGGCACCGCGCCGAACGCGCTCATCGAGTCGATCAGGCACCGTCGGCCGGCGGCGTGCACGGCGGCGGCGACCTCGGCGATGGGGTTCATCAGGCCGGTCGTGGTCTCGCAGTGCACCACGGCGACGTGCGTCACACCGGCATCCGCGCGCAGCCAGTCGCCGACCTCGGCGCCGCGGAACGGCGTGTCCTCGGGCCGCGTCTCGACGCGCACGTCGATGCCGTGGACCCGCGCGACGAGCCCGATGCGGGCGCCATAGGCCCCGTTCGCGAGCACCAGCAGCCGACCGTCCCGGGGCACCAGGGTCGTGACCATCGCCTCGATCCCGTAGGTGCCGCTGCCCTGCAGGAGCACCGCCTCGTAGCCCGCGCCCGGTCCGGCTCCCGCGAGTTCGAGCAGCCGGCGCCTCGCGTCGCGCACCAGTGCGACGAACTCCACGTCGCGCGAGCCCAGGTCGCGCAGCATGGCCCGCTTGGTCGAGGCGCTGGTCGTCAGCGGGCCGGGAGTGAACAGCAGCTTGTCGGCGGCGGGAGCGCCGCTCGAACGGTCCGGGGAATCGGTCACGGCGGTAGCGAAGCCGGCGCCCCGGGTCGACGCCAGCCCGCCCGATGCACGTGTCACCGAAAACGCACACATCGACACGTGCCGGCGCGCGCGCCGGGCGGGGATACTCTGTCCTGAAACCCGACATCGCGGTCACCGGCACGCCGGTTGCCCAGGGGACAGTCATGCGAACGAAAATTGCTGTGCTGGCGGCCCTCGCTGCCGTCTTCGCCGTCTACGGCTGCCAGAAGAGCGAATCCCCTCGCTTCGTGATCACCGGCAGCAGCACCTGCCAGCCGGTGATCGCCGAGGTCGCGGCCCGGCTCGAGCAGCAGGACCCGAGCGTCCAATACCAGGTCGAGACCGGCGGCAGCGGCCGCGGCATCGCCGACGCCCGCAGCGGCAAGGCCGACGCCGGCATGTCGTCGCGCGACCTCAAGCCCGAGGAGCTCGACGGCATCTCGGTGGTCCCGTTCGCCCGCGACGGCGTCACGGTGGTCGTGCACTCCGACCGCAAGCTGACGGCGCTCGACAGCGCGACGATCAAGAAGATCTACACCGGCAAGATCACCAACTGGAAGGAGCTCGGCGGCCCCGATGCGAAGATCACCGTGCTGAACAAGGCCGAGGGCCGCGCCACGCTCGAGGTGTTCCTGCACAAGTTCGGCCTGAAGAACAGCGAGATCCAGGCCGACGTCATCGTCGGCGACAACGCGCAGTGCGTGCGCCTGGTCAGCGGCGATCCGCTGGCGATCGGCTACCTGTCGATCGGCGAGGCGATCCGCGCCATCGATCGCGGCGAGCCGCTGCAGCTGCTCCAGCTCGACGGCGTCGAGGCGTCGCTGCAGACCGTGCAGGACGGCACGTTCCCGCTGGGCCGCACCCTCTACCTGCTGTTCCCCGAGACGGTGCCTGCCGCCGGCCAGCGCATCGTCGACTTCCTGAAGTCCCCGGCCGGCTCCGAACTGCTCTACGCGCAGGGCTTCGTGCCGTTGTCCGGCAGCTGACGCGCCCGCACGGGCCGCGCGCGGCGCCCGCCGAACCCGTGCGCCCGCGCTAGACTCTGCGGGTGCGTGGCCCCGGCCGGTTGCGGTGCGGCGCTGTTCCGCCACCCCCCGCACGCACCGTGACCCAGCCCTCCTTGCCCCCTCCGCTGCTGCAGCCCGGACGGCACGCGGCCGACGAGCCGCGCGCGGCGGCGGCGGTGCTGACGGCGCTCGGCCTCGGCGCAGCGTTCGCGGCGCCGGCGGTCGCGGTGTTCCTGCTGCTGCGCGGCATCGCCGTCTTCTACCAGGGTGCGGGCGGCGCGCTGCTCGACACGGCCTGGTTCCCCGGCGAAGGCCGCCTCGGCGTGCTCCCGTTGCTGCTCGGCACGCTGACGACCTCGGCCCTCGGTCTCGCGCTCGCGGTGCCGTTCGGCCTGCTGGCGGCGATCTGGATCCGGTTCTACGCCGGCCGGCGCCGCGGCCGCCTCGGCGAAGCGGTGCTCGGGGTCATGGCCGGCATGCCGTCGGTCGTGTTCGGCCTGTTCGGAACGTTCTGGATCGTGCCCCGACTCGGCCCCTCGCTGGCCTCGGCAGGCGCGGTGCTGGCGATGATGATCGTGCCGTCGTTCGCGCTGTTCGCCCTCGCGGCGCTGCGCCAGGTCCCGGACGGGCTCCTCCGCGACGGCGCCGCGCTCGGCCTGTCGCGCAGCGCGGTGATCCGGCGGCTGGCGCTGCGCGTCGCGCGTCCCGGCCTGATCGGCGCGGCGACGCTGGCGCTCGCGCGTGCGCTCGGCGAGGCGCTGGCCGTCGAGATGGTCGCCGGCAACTTCCCGAACCTCCCCACCAGCCTGTTCGACTCGGTGCGCACGCTGACGGCGACGCTGGTCCAGGAGTTCGAGTACGCGCACGGCACGCACGCCGCGGCGCTGCACCTGATCGCGCTCGCCGTCGTGGCGCTCGCGGCGGCGCTGGTCGGCGTCGCGCATCGCGTCGCCAACGCGCGCCCCGCCCAGACCCCGGAGTCGGCGTGAGCCAGCTGTCGCGCATCGCCACGTTCCTGCTGATGGCGCTGTTCGCGCTGATGGCGGTCGACGTGCTCGTCGAGGGCATCGGCGGCATGCTGGTCACCGAGCGCGTGGTCGCGACCACGCCCGACGACGGGGGCGTCCTGGCGGCGCTGCTGTCGACGCTGGCGATCGCCGCGCTGGCGCTGGCGCTGTCGCTGCCGATGGCGCTGGGCTGCGCGTTCCTCGCGCTCGAACACCTGGCGCACCGCCCGCGGCTCGGCCGCGCGCTGCGTCGCTCGCTCGACGTCGCCAGCGCGCTGCCGTCGATCGCCGTCGGCCTGGTCGGCTGGAGCCTGTTCAGCAACGTGTTCGGCCTCGGCTTCTCGCTGCTCGCCGGCGCGCTGACGCTGACGCTGATGCTGGCCCCGCTGATGGCATCGGCGTTCCTCGCCGGCATCGACGCGCTGCCGGCGGCCCTGCGCCAGCAGTCGCTGGCCCTGGGCGTGAGCCGCTGGAACACGTTCTGGCGCCTGCTGCTGCCCAGTTCGCGCCCGGCGGTCGCCGCCGGCGCGGTCCTGGCGCTGGGGCGCGCGACCGCCGAGACCGCCTGCCTGATCCTGACCTCGGGCATCTCGACGCGCTGGCCGTCCGGCATGGGCGACCCCGGCGCCACGCTCGCCGTGCACGTCTACCACCTCGCCCGCAACGTCCCGGACGGCGAACCCCGCGCCTACTCCGCGGCCCTGCTGCTCGTCCTCGTCAACGCGCTGGTGCAGATCGCCCTCGCGCGCCTGCGCCTCGGAGCCCGCCGATGATCCGGATCCAGAACCTCTCCGTGCACTGCTGCGGCGCCACCATCCTGACCGGCGTCGACATGGACCTGCCGCAGAAGGGGCTGGTCGTGCTGCTCGGCCCGTCGGGCTGCGGCAAGACCACCCTGCTGCGCTGCGTCATCCGCGAGGACGAGGAGGACCGCGACTTCGAGGTCACCGGCAAGGTCGAGCTCGCCGGCCAGGACCTGCGCGATCCGCGCATCCCGGTGGCGCGCGTGCGCCAGCAGCTGGGGCTGGTGCCGCAGCGGCCGTACCCGTTCCCGGGCACCGCGTTCGACAACGTCACCTTCGCGCTGCGCCACACGACGAAGCTCACCGCCGACGCGATCCACCAGCGCGCGCTGTCGGCGCTGCGCGAGGCCGGGCTCGAGCCGGCCCACCACGCCACCAGCGCCGACCGCCTGTCGGGCGGCCAGCTCAAGCGCCTGGCGATCGCGCGCTCGATCGCGCTGGAGCCGGCCGTGCTGCTGATGGACGAGCCGTCGAACGGCCTCGATCCGCTGGCGGTCGTGCGGCTCGAACGGCTGATGACCAAGCTCGCCGAGCACCGGCTGGTCGTGGTGGTGACCCACGACCTGCACCTCGCGCGGCGCATCGCCGACCAGGTCTACTTCATGTGGCCGTTCCCCGGCGGCGCGCGCCTCGTCGAGCACGGCCCGCCCGAGCAGGTGCTCGAGGCGCCGCAGCGCGCCGAGACCCAGTTGTTCGTCGAAGCGGCGTGGAACGGCGCCGCGGCCCTCTACGATGACCAGACCGACGCCGCCACCGAGGCGCCGTCGGACGAGTGACCGACCCCGCACCACCCGACTCATGACCGCCGAGCCCCCCCGCACGATCCCCGTCCTCACCGGCCGCAACCCGGCCCCGTTCGCCGCCCGCATCCCCGGGTCGAAGTCGTACACCAACCGCGCGCTGGTGCTGGCCGCGATGCGCATGGGCACCACCGCGGTGCGCGGCGGGCTCGACTGCGACGACACCCAGCGCCTGGCCAAGGCGCTCGGCGCGTTCGGCGGCCTCGCCGTCGAACAGACGGCCGACGGCTTCCGCACCACGCGCACCAAGGAGCGCCTGACGGCGCCCGCGGCCGAGGTGCACATGGGCGCCGCCGGCACGCCGGCGCGGTTCATGCTCGCGTTCGCGGCCGCGGCCGACGGCGCCACGGTCGTCACCGGGACCCAGCGCCTGTGCGAACGGCCGATGGGCGACATCCTGGCGACGCTGCGCGCGATGGGCATCCGCTGCGACTGCCTCGGCAAGCCCGACTGTCTCCCCGTGCGCGTCCACGGCGGCGTGCCCGCCACGCGCGAGTGGCGCATCCACGCTGGCGTGTCGTCGCAGTTCACCAGCTCGCTGCTGCTGTTCGCCAGCCAGCAGCCGGGCGCGCCGATCACGGTGCGCCTCGACGGCACCGCGGTGTCGCGGCCGTACGTCGAGATGACGCGGGCGATGATGGCGCAGTGCGGCATCCGCACCGAGCGCATCGACGGCGACGCGATCGTCGTGCACCCCGGCGCGCCGCAGCACGACACGATCCGGGTCGAGGCGGACGCCAGCGGCATGAGCTACTTCCTGGCGCTGGCCGCGGTGACCGGCACGACGGTCGAGATCCCGGGCATCACCGAGACCTCGGCCCAGGGCGACGTCGGGCTGGCGCGCGCGTTCGCCGACATGGGCTGCAAGGTCGACTTCCTGGCCGACCGGATCCGCATCACCGGCGGCAAGCTGCGCGGCATCGAGATCGACATGGACACGATGCCCGACGTCGTCCTGACGCTGGCCGCGGTGGCGTCGCGCGCCGAAGGTCCGACGCACATCACCAACATCGCCAACCTGCGCGTCAAGGAGTGCGACCGCATCCACGCCGCCGCGGCCGAGCTCACGCGGCTCGGCACCCGGGTCGAGGAAGGCGAGGACTGGCTCCGGATCCACCCGACCGGCGCGCTGCAGGCGGCGACGGTCCACACCTACGACGACCACCGCGTGGCGATGGCGTTCTCGATCCTCGGGCTGCTGCAGCCGGGCATCGCGATCGAGGACCCGAAGTGCGTGACCAAGTCGTTCCCGACCTTCTGGGCCGAGTTCGACCGCTTCGTCGCGCATCACGAGGGAGCATCGAAGTGACCGCAGGCCGCGCGCTGCTGCTGGTGCTGGACGGCGCCGGGTTCCGCACCGACGAGCGCGGCAACGCGGTGACCGCGCGCACCCTGCCGACGCTGTTCGCGACGATGCGCGACCGCGGGTTCGCGGTGCTCGAGGCCGCCGGCACCGCAGTCGGCCTCGAGGACGGACAGGTCGGCAACAGCGAGGCCGGGCACCTGACGATCGGCGCCGGCGAGGTCGTGCCGGCCACCGTGCGCCGGCTGCTGCTGGCCTGGGAGGACGGCAGCTGGCAGCGCGACCCGGCGTGGCAGCGCCTGTGCGCGGCGCCGGCCGTCCACGTCGTGGGCCTGCTGTCGGACGCCGGTGTGCACGCGCTGGCGCGCACGATGGTGCACGCCGCGACGTTGGCGCAGCGGAACGGCGCGCGCGAGGTCCTCGTGCATCCGGTGCTCGACGGCGTCGACTCGCTGGCCGGCACCGCGCCGCGCCTGCTCGACGAGCTGCGCGCCGCGGTGGCCGCGATCCCGGACGCCCGCATCGGCGTCGTGCAGGGCCGCAAGCACTTCTGCGACCGCAGCGGCGAGCTCGCCGTGTCGCGGGTCGCCGCCGACGCGCTGTGCGGCCGCACGCCGCTGCCGCCGTTCGACGCCGACGAGCTCGCGCGCCACGTCGCCGGCGCCAGCGAGGCCGCGTTCCCGGCCCGCCTCTGCGCCGGCGGCCGCGCGATCGCGTCGGGCGAGCCGGTGCTGCTGACCAGCCATCGTGCCGACCGCGCGCGGCAGATCGCGACCGTGCTCGCGGAGACCCAGCCGCTGTGGGCGCTGGTCGACCTCGGCAAGGGCGTGCCGGTGCAGCACGTGTTCTTCCCCACCGTGCAGCGCACGCGCGGCCTCGCGCACGAGCTCAGGGCGCGCGGGATCGCCTCGCTGCGCGTCGCCGAGAAGTGCAAGTTCCCGCACGTGACGCACTTCCTGAACGGTCTCGACGCGGGCTGCGAGGGCGAGGGCTGCTGCCTGCCGACCGTCGCCGACGACGAGATCGCGCGCCAGCCGGCGATGTCGACCGCGCAGATCACCGACGCGCTCGTGCAGGCGATCGCCGACCCGCAGCGGCGCGCCATCGTCGCCAACTTCGCCAACCTCGACCAGGTCGGACACCTCGGCCGGCTCGAGCTCGCGGAGCAGGCGGCGGCGGCGGTCGACCTGGCGTTCCGGCGCCTGGTCGAGGCAGCGCAGCGGCACGACGTGTCGCTGCTGGTGACCGCCGACCACGGCAATGCGGAGGTGATGCAGGGCGAGGACGGCAGCCCGTTCGGCTCGCACACCGCCGAGCCCGTGCCGTTCCTGACCGTGCCGGCTCCCGGCGTCCGGCTCGCCTGGGAACGGCGCGAAGGGTCCCTGGCCAACGTCGCGGCCACCTTCCTCGACGCCATGGGCGAGGCGCCGCCGGACTGGATGCAGCCGGCGCTCTTGCGGTTCGCGCGCCGGTGAGCCGGTTCGCGCGAGACAACACGGCCGGCCGCGCTGCATGATCGCGTGCGATGAGCCGGTCCGCGCCCGACGCTGACGTTCCCGACCCCGGCGCGGACCCCGCGGTTCGCGCCGCGCTGGCCGAGCTCGGCTGCGGCTCTGCGGACCGGCTGCACATCGGCGGCCTGCCGGCGCGCGAGCTGCTGGAGCGGTTCGGGTCGCCGCTCTACGCCTACGACGCCGACGTCCTGCGCCGCCGGGTCGCGGCGGTGCGGGCGGCGCTGGGTCCGCGCGTGGACCTGCTCTACTCGATCAAGGCCAACCCCTGCGTCGCCGTGACGGCCGCGCTGCGCGCCGCGGGCACCGGCGCCGAGATCGCGTCGCTCGGCGAACTGGAGGTGGCGCTCGCCGCCGGGCACGACCCGGCCGCGCTGCGCTTCGCGGGTCCCGCCAAGACCGACGCCGAGCTCGACGCCGCGCTGCGCCGCGGGCTCGGCTGCGTCCACGTCGAGGCGCCCGACGAGGTGGCCGCGCTGGCCACGGTCGCGGGGCGCAGCGGACTCCGCGCCGGAGTGGCGGTGCGCGTCAACCTCGCGCAGGAGGCGCAGGGCGCGCGGATGCGCATGGGCGGCAGCGGCGCCCGCTTCGGCGTCGACGAAGGCGCCGTCCCCGCCGTGCTGCGCGCGATCGCGGCCGCGCCCGCGCTGGAGCTCCGCGGCCTGCACGTCTACGCCGGAACGCAGTGCTTCGACGCCGCGGCGTTCGCCGCGGCAGCCCGCGCGCTGTGCGAGCGCGCCGCCGGGTGGGAGCGCGACCTCGGCGTCCGCCTCGACGAGCTGGACCTCGGCGGCGGCTTCGGTGTCGCGACCTACCTCGGCGACCCGACCTTCGACCTCGGCGCCGCGGGCCGCGCGATCCAGGCCCTGGTCGCCGAGCACGATCGCCCGGGGCGCCGCTGGTTCGTCGAGCTCGGGCGCTACCTGGTCGCGGCCAGCGGCGCGTACCTGACGCGCGTCGTCCGCCGCAAGGCGAACGGCGGCCGCGTGCACCTCGCGATCGACGGCGGCCTGCACCACTGCGCCGTCGCCGCCGGCAGCGGCAGCGTGCTGCGGCGTCCGCCGCTGCTGGTCGCCGCCGACCGGCTCCGCACCACCGCGACGGAGGTCGTCGCCGTCGGCGGCCCCCTGTGCACGCCGCTCGACCAGTTCGCCGCGGCGATCGCGCTGCCGCCGCTGGCGCCGGGCGACGCGCTCGCCGTCCTGGCGGTCGGAGCCTACGGCCAGAGCTACAGCCCGACCGGCTTCCTGAGCCACCCCGCGCCGGCCGAGGTGCTCGTCGACGCCGGCAGAGCACGCGTGGTCCGGGCGCGCGGCGAGCCGAGCGACGTCCTGCGCGGGCAGCATGGCTGACCGCCGATCGCGGCTCGTGGCATACTCTCGGGATGCCGATCCTCCGCCGCGCCCGCCACCTCGTCCTGCTCGTCGCCCTCGTCGCCTTGCCCGCCTGCGGCGAGGACAGTCGGGCCGCCGGCCGCGACGCCCTCGATCACGCCGGCAAGGCGCTGGACGCCGCCGGCCAGGCGGTGCGGACGTCGACCGCCGCCGTGGAGGCCGTGTCCCTGCTGCAGAAGCTCCAGGAACAGCTCCGCGGCGTCGCCGACGGCCCGACCGCACAGCGGGTGCGCGCCGAGGTCGAGCAGCGCGTGCAGGAGCTGCACCGGCAGTTCGAGGCGATCGGCGGCGCCTCGGGTGCCCTCGACGCGGTGCTGCAGAAGGTGGGCACCGACCGCGTGCAGCTCATGCAGGCGCTCGATCAGCGGATCGCCGCCCTGCAGCAGAATGCCGACGTGCAGCGTGTGCTCGGGCCGCAGCTCGAGCAGTTGCGCGAGCTGCTCGGGCGCTGAGCGGCTCACGGCGCGGGCAGCGGCACGCGGACCAGCGCGCGATGCACGGCCCCCTCGCCGCCCACGTCGCTGCGGAACAACGCGACTGCCGGCGCGGCGAACGGCGGGCCGAGCGGCCCGGCGGCCCGTTCGCGCAGCATCTCGCCGAGGGCCAGCGCGCCGCGGGGCGACCGGCACCGGCCGAGCGTCACGTGCGCCCGGAACGGACGCGTCTCGGCCGGCACGCCGACCGCGCTCGCCAGCGTCTCGACGCGCCCGGCCACCTCCGAGAGCCGCTGCAGGTCGCCCTCGACACCGGCCCAGACCACGTGCGGCGCGCCGCGCGGCGGGAACTGGCCGAGCCCGCGCAGCTGCAGCCGCATCGACGGCCAGGTCTCGGCGGCGAGGGCGCTCCCGAGCTGCACGCCCTGCCGCTCGTCGATGTCGCCGAGGAACTTCAGCGTCAGGTGCAGCTGCCCTTCGGGCACCGGCCGCACCGCCGCGACCTCGGCGAGGCGAGCCCCCAGCGCGGCACCCGCTCGCCGGACCTCGTCGGGCAGCTCCAGCGCCACGAACGCCCGCATCAGCGGGCGCGCGCGCCGTCGGCGATCGCGCGCGCCAGCGGCATCGCGCGCACGCCCTCGAGGTTGCACAGGACGGCGACCGCGATCCCGTCGTCCGGGCGCAGCAGCAGCGCGGTGCTGACGCGCGCCTGCGCGCCGCTGTGCGACCACTCGCGCCGCCCATCGGCGCCCGTGGCGACGCCGATCCCCATGCCGTACCCGGTCGACTTGCCGTCGCGGGTCGCCTGCGCCGTCGTCATCGCCGTCAGCGAGTCGGCGCCGATCAGCTTGCCCGCCATCAGCGCCAGCCCGAACCGCGCGAGGTCCGGCGCGCTGCTGCACAGCCCGCCGCCGCCGAGCTTGTAGCTGGCGTCCATCAGCTGGCTGTTCTGCAGCTCGCCGTCGCGGCGCACGTAGCCCTGCGCGCGGTGCCGGATGATGCGTGCGATCGCGTCGTCCTGCATCGTCGGCGCGCCGGCCGGCGCGGCGATGTGCTCCCGCACCCAGGTCGCGTACGGCACGCCCGCGGCGGCCTCGGCGGCGGCTGCCGCGAGGTTGAAGCCGTAGGTGCTGTAGCGGTACTGCGTGCCCGGCTCGTGCAGCAGGTCGTCGTCGGCGAAGCGCACGAGCCCCTCGGCCTGCGTGGCGAACGGCGCGGTGCTCTCGCCCTCGCCGCGCCGATAGTGGCGCACGCCGCCGAGATGCCCCAGCAGCTGGCGCAAGGTCACCGGCCAGCGCTTCTCGGGGAAGGCGGCGACGTACCCGCGCACGTCGCGGTCGAGGTCCAGCGCCCCGGCCTCGACCTGCTGCAGCACGGCGACCGCGGTGACGATCTTGCTGATCGAGGCGAGGCGGTACACCGTGTCGGCGGTCGCCGGGACGTCGTTCTCGACGTCGGCGAGCCCCAGTCCGAAGGCCTCGACCTCGCCGCCACGCCGACCGATCGCGACGCTCAGGCCGGGCACCTGGTGCTCGGCGGCGAACGCCTCTGCGAGCGCGCGCGGCTCCTGCTGCGCGGTCGGCGACGCGGCGAGCAGCGCCGCTGCGAGCGCGAGACCGACCTGGTGGAACGCGTTCCGCATCGGTCAGTCCTTCACGAACTCGATGGCGCCGCCGGGCAGGAAGTACAGGATCAGCATCTCGCCGTCGGTGACCGTCGGCACGTGCTCCGAGCCCTTGCCGTAGACCACCCAGCCGGGCGCCTGGCCGTCGAACCTCGGGGCCCCCCGGCGCACGAGGCACAGGTCGATCTCGCCGTTCGGGTGGCGGTGCCGCGGACCGGGCCTGTCCATCAGCACGGCGTCGATGCTGAAGCCGAGCAGGTCCTTGGCTACGCGGCCGAAGCGGATGCCGGCGTTCTCCTTCGGCAACAGCCACTCCGAATCGATCGCGCCGAGCGCGGCGGCAGTGACGGCCCCCACGGCACCGCCGTCGATCGGCAGCCGTCGCCGGCACTCGGCAGCCGCATCCGCGGCGTCGACGTCGAGGCCGCGCAGCGCCTCGCAGAGCGGCTGCAGCAGCGCCGTGAACTGGTCCTTGGTCCAGACTGCGGTCATCGCGGCCGTTGTATCACTTGCCCTTCGGCCGGAACACCTGCACGACGGCCGGGTCGCCTTCGAGGCGCGGGCCACCGAGCAGGTCGATGCAGTACGGGATCGCCGGGAACACCGCGTCGAGGCACACGCGGATCGAGCCGGGCTTGCCGGGCAGCGTCACCACGAGGCACTGCCCGCGGATCGCGGCGGTCTGCCGCGACAGGATCGCGGTCGGCACGCCCTGCCGCAGCGACGCCGCGCGCATCGCCTCGCCGAAGCCCGGGAGCTCCTTGTGGCAGACGTCCGCGATCGCCTCCGGCGTCACGTCGCGCTCCGCCGGGCCGGTGCCGCCGGTCGTGCAGACGAGGCAGCACCGCGCGGCGAGGCGCGTGATCGCGTCGGCGATGGTCGAGCGCTCGTCGGCGACGACCTCGCGCTCGAACGCGCACTCGGTCGCGAGGTAGTCGCGCAGGGCCGCCTCGATCGCCGGACCGGACTCGTCCAGGTAGATGCCCTGACTGGCGCGGTCGCTGATGGTGAGGATGCCGATGCGGGGCGGTTCCATGCCGCCGGGATACCGGTGCGGCGCGCCGGCGCAAGCGTGCGTCAGACGTCATCCTCGGCGGCCTCGCCGGTCCGCACGCCGGCGTGCCCGATCAGCCACGGCACGGCGCCGAGGATCATCCCGCCGACCAGCGTCAGCGCCACCCACAACGTGAGCTGCGGCAGCATCGTCAGCCAGATCCAGCCGAGCACCGCGTCGTCGCCGAAGCCCAGCCCCACCGGCTCCCACGGCGACCACAGCTCGGTCACCAGGTGCGTGTCGAGGTGGGTCCCCAGGTGGCGGGTGCTGGCCAGGTAGCCGAACGCGGCGAGCGGCAGCCGTTGCAGCCAGCCGAGCCACACCAGCGACCGCAGCAGGTAGCCGAACGAGTCGCCCTGACGCGCCCGCCACCAGGCGAAGAACGGCAGGATCAGCACCAGCGCCGGCGTGCTGCCCGCAGCCCAGACCAGGCCGGCCGGCGCGGCGGTCGCCTCGAGGCCCAGTCGCATCGCGCCGTGGAACCAGAACACCACCGCGCAGTGCCACATCGACGCGGGCAGGCCGGGCGGCCGGCGTCGACGCGCGTACAGCACCGCGGCGCAGACCACGAACAGCCCGGCCGGCACCAGGTGCCACTGCCACTGCGGCGCGGTCACCTCGTCCACGACCCACGCGTGCAGCGCGCCGTCCGGCGGGCGCGGGAACGGATTCACGACCGTCAGGCTCGTCATCCCCGAGTGGTCGACGAACACGACGTCCGCCACCAGCGCCAGCGAGCCCAGCAGGAAGCCCGCCGCCAGCAGGCACCGACCGCGGCCGCCGAGCTGCGGCGCCACCAGCAGCGCCAACGTCGGCAGCCACGCGACGGGCAAGAACGGCCAAGCCTGCGCCCACATCTGCTCCATGCCATCGAGTCTCCGCGGCCGGGCGTTCCGATGCGAGACAACCGGGCTACGAACTGCCGCGCCCGGAGCCGAAACGACGGTGGAGCTGCGTTCCGAAGCCGTGCCATCCCAGTCGACCACCCCGAGCCCCCGACCCGTTCGCGCCGTCCGGCGCGTCGCCGCCGGGCTCGCGGTGTCGATGGCGATGCTGACGGGGGCGTGCGCGACCCCGCAGCCGCGGTTGCTGCTGCTGCAGACCACGAGCGGCGCCTTCGCCGGCGCGCACACGCGCACCGCGACGGCCTACCTGGGCGTTCCGTACGCCGAGCCGCCGCTGGGGCCGCTGCGCTGGCGCGAGCCCGCGCCCGCCCCGCGCGCCGCCGCGGTGCGCGCCGCGCACGCGTGGCCGGCCGACGTCGAACCCGAGGACTGCCTGCGCGTCGACCTCTGGCTGCCGCGCGGGGTCCCTGCGGACGGTGCGCCGCTGCTCGTCTGGCTGGTCGACGGTCCGCGCGCGGCCACAGAGCTCGTCGGCACGACCGGCGCCCGCCTCGCCGACCGCGGCGTCGCCGTCGCGCACGTCCATCTCCGCACCGGCCTGCTCGGCACCTTCGCGCACCCGGCGCTCGAGCTGCAGCGCCCGGGCGGCCCGTGCAACTTCGCGCTGCTCGACGCCCTGCAGGCCCTGCGTTGGCTGCGCGACAACGCCCCGGCCCTCGGCGTCGACCCGGAGCGCGTCACGCTCGCGGCCGCCGGACGCGTCGCCGGGCTCGCCGTCCACCTGTGGGCCGCGCCGGACGCGCGCGGCCTGTTCCAGCGCGTGATGCTCCACGACGCCGACGGCTTCGCCGAGCCGGCGCCCGCGCGCCTCGCGCGCGAGGAAGGACAACGGCTGCTGTCCCTGGCCGGGCTCGTGCCGGCCACCACCGCGGCCGACCTGCGGGCGCTGCCGGCGACGAGGCTGCTCGCGGTCGACCCCGCCGGCGGCCCGCTGGCGCACCCGGTGCGCGACGACGCCCTGGCGCCGGCGGCGCCGTGGCTGCGGCTCGCGCGCGGCGACGAGGCCGCGGTGCCGCTGCTCGTCGGCAGCACCGACCGCGGCGCGCCGGACGACGCGCGGCGCGCCGCGGCGGCGCGCGGCATCGCGGCGCTGCACTGCCAGCGCGCGCCATGCTGGTTGTTCCGCTACGCCTTCGCGCCCGACGGGACCGCGGTCCCGGCGCCGGCGGACCTGCTGTTCTCGCCGTTGCCGCGCACCAGCGCGACCGCGGCCGCGGCGGCCCGCCGCTGGATGGAGGAGCACGTCCTCACCTACTGGGCGGCGTTCGCCGCCGGCGCGCCGCTGCGCAGCGCCGGCGCCCCGGACTGGCCGCCGTACGAGCCCCGCAACGACGGCGACGTGACGCTGCGCTTCGGTCCGGCGATCGAGGTCCGGGTCGGCCTCGATCGGGCCGCGCTCGACCGCGCGCTCGAGGAGTTCGCGCGCGAGACCCTGACCCGGTGACTCAGCCGTGCCCGCCGGCGCCCTTGCCGGCCGGCTCCTCGCGCAGCCGCGCGCGCGTGAACTCGCGGTTCATCTCGGCGATCACGCGCACCGGGATCTCCTTGGGACACACGGCCTCGCACTCGTACTGGTTGGTGCAGTTGCCGAAGCCCTCGCGGTCCATCGCCGCCACCAGGTCGCGGGCGCGCCGGTCGCGCTCGACTCGCCCCTGCGGCAGGTGCAGGAAGTGCGAGACCTTGGCGCCGACGAACAGCATCGCCGACGCGTTCTTGCACGCGGCCACGCAGGCGCCGCAGCCGATGCAGGTGGCGGCGTCGAAGGCGCGGTCGGCGTCGTGCTTGGGCACCGGGATCGCGTTGGCGTCCTGCGGCGCGCCGGTGCCGACGCTGACGAACGCGCCCTGCTGCACCACGCGGTCGAACGCAGAGCGGTCGACGACCAGGTCGCGCACCACCGGGAACGCCTTCGCGCGCCACGGCTCGACGTGGATCTCGGCGCCGTCGCGGAAGCTGCGCATGTGCAGCTGACAGGTCGTCGTCCCGCGCTCCGGACCGTGCGCGATGCCGTCGATGACGACGCCGCACGAGCCGCAGATGCCCTCACGGCAGTCGTGGTCGAAGGCCACCGGCTCCTCGCCGCGGCGGGTCAGCTCTTCGTTGAGGACGTCGAGCATCTCCAGGAACGACATGTCGGCCGACACCTGGTCCAGCTCGTAGCGGACCATGCGGCCGTCGCCCTTCGGGTCCTGGGCGGTGCTCGCGCGGCTCTGCCGCCAGACGTGCAGCGTGATCTTCATCGGTTGGCTCACTTGTAGCTGCGCACGGCGAGGTGGACGTTCTCGAACTCGAGCTGCTCCTCGTGGCGCCGCTCGGGCTCGTCGTCGCCGCGGTACTCCCAGACGGCGGCGTGGCAGAAGTCCCGGTCGTCGCGCACGGCCTCGCCGTCCTCCTGCCACTCCTCGCGGAAGTGGCCGCCGCACGACTCGCGGCGCTCGAGCGCGTCGCGGCACATCAGCTCGCCGAACTCGAGGAAGTCGGCGACGCGGCCGGCCTTCTCGAGCGACTGGTTCATGCTCTCGTTGCTGCCGAGCACCTTGACGTCCTGCCAGAACTCCTCGCGCAGCGCCGGGATCTCGCGCAGCGCCCGCTGCAGCCCCTGCTCGTTGCGGGCCATGCCGCAGTGCTCCCAGACGATCCTGCCGAGCGCCTTGTGGAAGTCGTCGACGGTGCGCTTGCCCTGGATCGCCAGCAGCCGCCGGGTGCGGTCGGCGACCTCGCCGGCGGTCGCCGCGAACTCCGGCCGCTCCGGCGTCACGCCCCCGGCCTTCTGCTGCGCCAGGTAGCCGCCGATCGTGTACGGGATCACGAAGTAGCCGTCGGCAAGGCCCTGCATCAGCGCCGAGGCGCCGAGGCGGTTGGCGCCGTGGTCGCTGAAGTTGGCCTCGCCTAACACGAACAGGCCGGGGATCGTCGACTGCAGGTCGTAGTCGACCCACAGGCCGCCCATCGTGTAGTGCACCGCCGGGTAGATCCGCATCGGCCGCGAGTACGGGTCCTCGGCCGTGATCTTGGCGTACATGTGGAACAGGTTGCCGTAGCGCGCGGCGATCGCGTCCTTGCCCAGGCGCTGGATCGCGTCCCGGAAGTCGAGGAACACGCCGAGCCCGGTGTCGCCGATGCCGCGGCCCTCGTCGCAGACCTGCTTGGCCGCGCGCGACGCGATGTCGCGCGGCGCGAGGTTGCCGAAGCTCGGGTACTTGCGCTCCAGGTAGTAGTCGCGCTCGGCGTCGGGGATCTCGTGCGGCTTGCGCCTGTCCCCCTGCTGCTTCGGCACCCAGACGCGGCCGTCGTTGCGCAGCGACTCGCTCATCAGCGTGAGCTTGCTCTGGTGGTCGCCGCTGACCGGGATGCAGGTCGGGTGGATCTGCGTGTAGCACGGGTTGGCGAAGCCGGCGCCGCGCCGGTGCGCGCGCCAGGTCGCGGTGACGTTGCAGTTCTTGGCGTTGGTGCTGAGGTAGAACACGTTGCCGTAGCCACCGGTCGCCAGCACCACCGCGTCGCCCGCGTGCGAGCGCACCTCGCCGGTCACCAGGTCGCGCACGACGATGCCCTTGGCGTGGCCGTCGACCAGCACGACGTCGAGCATCTCGGTGCGCGGGAACATCGTCACCGTGCCGAGGCCGATCTGCCGCGACAGCGCGGCGTAGGCGCCGAGCAGCAGCTGCTGGCCGGTCTGGCCGCGGGCGTAGAACGTGCGCGACACCTGCGCGCCGCCGAAGCTGCGGTTGTCGAGCAGGCCGCCGTACTCGCGCGCGAACGGCACGCCCTGCGCCACGGCCTGGTCGATGATGTTCACGCTGAGCTGGGCCAGCCGGTAGACGTTGGCCTCGCGCGCGCGGAAGTCGCCGCCCTTGACGGTGTCGTAGAACAGCCGCCAGACCGAGTCGCCGTCGTTGCGGTAGTTCTTGGCCGCGTTGATGCCGCCCTGCGCGGCGATGCTGTGCGCGCGCCGCGGGCTGTCCTGGAAGCAGAAGCACTCGACGCGGTAGCCGAGCTCGGCCAGCGTCGCGGCCGCCGAGGCGCCGGCGAGGCCGGAGCCGACCACCAGCACCTTGTACTTCCGCTTGTTGGCGGGGTTGACCAGCTTCAGTTCGAAGCGACGGCGATCCCACTTGTCCTGGATCGGCCCGTCGGGAATGCGTGCGTCGAGGTTCATGCGGGGACGGTTGGCGAGGTGGACGGGTGACCGGCGGCGGCGCGGATCACGAGGCGGCTCCGACCAGACCCAGCTGCACGGACAGCGCCAGCAGCGCGTTGCCGCCGGCGATCGCGCCGGCGACCACGGTGCCGAGCGTCCGGATCAGCGGCGTCCAGCGGCCGTGGTGGAAGCCGAGCGTCTGCGCCAGGCTCTGGATGCCGTGGCGGAGGTGCAGGAACAGCACGATCTGCGCCGCCGCGTAGACGATCGCGATCGCGGGATGGCCGAAGCTGGCGGTGACCATCGCGTAGACGTCGTGGCCGCCGTGGCCCTGGCCGCGCAGCGCGAAGTCCGCGCCGTGCACCGCGCCCAGGGTGAAGTGCAGCAGGTGGTACACGAGGTAGACCAGGATCGTGAGCCCGGTGAACACCATCGAGCGCGACGCGAACGTCGCCTGCACCGTGTCGTCGATGGCGTAGGGTACCGGTCGGGCGGCCCGGTTGGCCCGCGCGAGCCGCAGCCCGGTGGCCACGTGCAGCGCGAGCGCCGCCAGCAGCCCGAGCCGTCCCACCCAGAGCATCGCAGGCTTGCCGTGGAGGAACGCCGCGTACTCGGCGATGGCCTGCGGCCCGCCGAACAGCAGCAGGTTGCCGGCCAGGTGCGCCAGTACGAACACGAACAACAGGCCGCCGGTGACCGCCATGGTCACCTTGCCGCCGATGGACGACCGCCAGTAGTCGAGGACCCAGCTCATGGAGTGCGGGCGGGCAGGATCGGGTCCGGGCCTCCGCATTGCAACCTTTGGCCTCCGAGCGAGGTAGGTCGGCGACCCGCGGTCGCTGCGCCCTGGTGCCGCGTAACGTTTCCGGGTTCAATGCCCGGCAGCGCTCGACCGGCCGGAGGCTCGGGCGCCGGTACGGTCGCGGCAGCATTGCACCGCCGCCGGCGATCTACCTTCGCGTCCGGCTCGCCCCTCTGGAGGAATCCCATGCCACGAACGCGCTCCGGTGCCCATCCCCGCCGCCCGCAAGCGGCGCACCTCGCCTCCCTGCTGGCGGTCCTGCCGTTGGCCCCGCTCGCTGCCCAGGCCGCTCCGCTGCAGGAGCACTGGGAGCAGGTCCAGGTCCGCAGCGGAATCCACGCCAACCCCTCGCCGGTCGAGGGCGTGGTCTGGAGTCACCTGCTGACCATCTCCGAGCCGGTGCCGTGGATCCGCGTGTGGTTCAAGGACGTGGTCCTCGAAGGCGACAGCTACCTGCGCGTCGCGGCGCTCGCCGACGGCGAGGTCCAGACCCTGCGCATGAAGCACGTGCTGCAGTGGGACTTCACCACCGCCTACTTCAACGGCAACGCCGTGCTGATCGAACTCGTCGCCGCGCCCGGCACGCACAAGAACCTCGTCGAGATCGATCGCGTGATGGTAGGCGACCTGATCGCCGACGTGCCGCCGCCGGAGACCATCTGCGGCAGCCAGGACAACCGGGTGCCGTCGAACGACCCGCGCGCCGGCCGCATCGTCGGCATCGGCTGCTCGGGCTGGATCATCTCGCAGCCGACCACCGGCAACGACCGCCTGCACCTGTCGGCGGGCCACTGCTTCGCCACCAACCAGGTGCTGCAGTTCAACGTGCCCGCGTCCAGCACCAGCTGCTCGCTCGGCCAGCCGCCGGTGGCGTCGCAGTTCGCGGTCGACTACTCGCGGTCGTTGTCGACCAACGGCGGCATCGGCAACGACTGGTGGGTGTTCGGCTGCTTCCCGAACACCAACACCGGGCTCACGACCTGGCAGACGATGAACGCCGCCTTCACGCTGGCGACGTCGATCCCGTCCACCGGCACGACGCTCGTCAACTTCGGCTACGGCCTGGACGGCACGCCGACCAACGGCGCCCCCAACGCCGGCAGCTGCGGCTGCAGCAGCCCGAACGGCGCCCGCAACCAGACCCAGCAGACCCACACCGGTCCGCTGACTGCGCTGATCGGCACCCGGCTCGAGCACCAGGTCGACACCTGCGGCGGCAACTCCGGCTCGGTGATCGCGGTCAACTCGTCGCAGCTGGCGGTGGCCATCCACACCAACGCCGGGTGCGGCTCCACCAGCGGCAGCAACTCGGCTACGGCCGTGACCAACACCGGCCTGCAGGCGGCGATCAGCACCCTGGCCAACGGCGGCGGTCCCACGGCTCCCGCCAACGACAACTGCACCGGCGCGATCGCGCTGGCGACGGGCAGCGGGGTCAACGGGCCGTTCAGCAGCCTGTTCGCGACGCCGGGCTCGAGCTTCACGTGCGTCGGCCCGGGCACGAACGACGTGTGGTTCACGTACACGGCCAGCGCGTCCGGCGTGCACACCTTCGACACCTGCTCGGCCACGCGCACCTTCGACACCACCCTGGAGGTCTTCAGCGGCGGCTGCGCGGCGCTGACCTCGATCGCGTGCAACGACGACAGCTGCGGCCTCGGTTCGTCGGTGTCGCCGACGCTCACCGCCGGCCAGACCTACCGGATCCACGTCGGCGGCTACAACGGCGCCACCGGCGACTTCGACCTGACGGTCAGCGCACCCAACGTCCTGGGCGACGACTGCGCCACGGCGATCCCGGTCGTGCTCGGCCTCAACGGCCCGTTCGACAACGGCGCCGCCTCCGCGTCCGCCCCGGCCTGGCCGTGCGCGTTCGGCACGCGGCTCGATCTGTGGTTCGAGTTCACCGCGAACTGCACCGCGCCGACGACCTTCTACACCTGCACGGCGACGCGCACGGTCGACACCGTGCTCGAGGTGTTCAGCGGCGGCTGCGGCGCCCTGACCAGCCTCGGCTGCAACGACGACATGGGCGGTGGCTGCGGCCTGGCCTCGAGCCTGACCGTCCCGCTGACCGCCGGGCAGACCTACCTCGCCCGGATCGGCGGCTACAACGGCGCGATCGGCTCGTTCGACCTGGTCGTCGAGTGCGGCACCGGCACCGGCTCGTTCACGCCGGGCGTGAGCGGGTGCGGTCCGACGTCGTTCTCGGTCACCGGCCAGCCGCACATCGCCGGCACGGTGACCGCGACCCTCACCGGCAACACCGGCCTGCCGTTCATCGGCTACGGCTTCAACCTGACGCCGGTGCCCTTCTGCGGCTGCACGTTCGGCCACGAGTGGGCCGCGTCGTTCTTCGCGACGTCGGTGAGCCTGACGATCCCGTGCGACCCCGCGTTCATCGGCGTGCCGTTCGGGCTGCAGGGCGCCGACTTCGGCGGCGTCGGCGGGTGCCCGTCGCCGCAGCTCGGGCTGTCGAACTCGGTGACGGTGACGATCGGCTGATGCGTCGCCGCGCGGTGCCCCTCACCGCGCGGCGAACCGACCGCGCGCGAGGAACTCCAGCACCTGGCGCGCGGTGACCGCGCTGCCGGCGATCGCCGTGTGCCCCAACGGCACCACCACCGTGTCGGCGGCGCCGCCGAGCTGCGCCTCGCCGACCGCGACCGTGCCGTCGTCGCGGCCCGGGATTGCCGCGTTGCCGTCGCCGACGTCGCCGACGATCGCGCCGCACCGCTCGGGGTGCGGGATCGCCCGCCGGTGGAACGGGTCGCCGGGGCTCAGCTGCAGCGCGGCGCCGGTGCCGAGCAGCAGCGGGAACGGCCACCAGTGCTTGCGCAGGTCGCACAGCACCGCGCCGCGGTGCGGCACCGCGATGTAGACCGCGCGGGCGAACGGCCGCGCGTCCGGCCGGCGCAGGTACTCCTGCACGACCAGCCCGCCCATCGAGTGCGCGACGAACGACAGCTCGACCGGTCGCGGCCCCGCCGCACACTCGGCGTCGATCGCCGCGGCGAGCATGCTCGCGGCCTCTTCGATCGTGCACGACGTGCTCGGGTAGCCGGGGTTCAGCACGTCGTAGCCGTGCGCCCGCAGCGCGCGTTCCAGCCTGGCCATCGACCAGGGCGAGCGCCACAGGCCGTGCTGCAGCACCACCAGGTGTCGGCGGCCGTCCTGCGGCGCGTGCAGCGCGGCGTCGTACGCGACCCCGCCGAGCGTCAGCACGGCGTCGAACGGCAGCGCCGCCGGCATGCCGCACAGCAGCGCCGCCGGGTACGGGAGCAGGAGCGCCGCCGCCAGGAGGCCACGGCGCCGACGCCGGCGCGCCTCAGCCACCCTGTCCACCGTGACCGCCGTGCAGGCGTGGCGCCGACGCGGGATGGGCCACGAGCGCCGCCTCGTGTGCCGCCAGCTCGCCGAACCGCGCGACGACCGACGGCGCGCCGAACAGCGCGGCGGCGACGTCGAGGTAGGTGCAGCGGTGGCGCGCCTCGGCCTCGACCAGCTCGCGGTAGAACGCCGCCGCCTCTGCGTCGCGTCCCTCGAGGGCATGGCCGAGCGCCGCCATCCGTTCGTGCGAGCGGGCCTCGATCAGCGCCGCGACCAGCAGCTCGTCCAGCAGCCGCGCGGGCATGGTCCGCGCGCACGCGCGCTTGAGGCCCTCGGCGTACGGACACGGCTGCAGGCGCGCGGGCTCCAGCCCCCGCCGCCGCAGCAGCCGCAACGTGCGCTCGAAGTGCACCAGCTCCTCGCGCGCGAGCTGCGACAGCGCGCGGTGCATCCAGTCGGACTGCGGCACCTGGAACAGGAAGCGCAGCGCCGCGGCCGCCGCCTTCTTCTCCAGGTGGGCCTGCTCCTGCAGCAGCTCGTCGAGGTGCAGGGCCGCCTCGCGGGCCCAGCGCGTCGGCGTCGGCGCCGCGAGGACGCAATGGTCGTGCAGGTCGCGGCTCGCCGCGCCAGGCTGCTCGGGCATCGGGTGCACGGCGGCACGATGCCGCACGCGTCAGCGCGGCGCCAGCTCCGCCGCGGTCCACGGCCCTTCGCGCCCGCTGGCGCGCTCGGCCGCCACCTCGGCCGGCTCGATCGCCGACGCCCGGTGTCCCCACGTTCGCCGCAGCCAGGTCAACGCCGCGGCGAGATCTTCGTCGCGCAGGTGCCGCTGCCCCGGCATCTCGCCATCGAAGTGGACCCCGGCGGCGGTGACCGGGCCGCGCAGCCCGTGCAGGGCGATCCGGACCAGCCGCACCGGGTCGCCGGTGACCCACTCGGACTCGCGCAGCGGTGGCGCCAACCCGGGCATGCCGCGGCCGTCGGGCTGATGACAGGCCGAGCAGTAGGTGCCGTAGATCGCGGCGCCGGCGGCGGCGCGCGCGCGCTGCGCCGGCGTGAGGTCCGCGTCCGGAGCCGCGGCGGCGTCCTCGGCAGCCTCGTCGGCGCGCAGTTCGATCGCCGCCAGCAGCTCCTGCACCAGGGGCTGCACCGCCGGCTGGCCGGTGCCGGCGATCGCCGCCAGCGCCGGCGGCGTCGCCGCGAACCGCAGCCAGCCCGCGCGCGCCGCGGTCTCGCCGGGCAGCGCGTCGATCATGCCCCGCAGCAGGGCGACCTGTCGCTCCGGCTGCATGCACGCCGCGACGATGCGCAGCAGCTCCTCGTGCGTGGCGGCGCTGCGCCGCGCGGTCGCGTTGCGCGCGAGCTCGCGCAGGAGGTCCTGCGAGGCGGCGCCCGCGGCGAGCAGCGCCCGCACGAAGTCCGGCTCGCGCCCGTACACGCTGTCCGCGACGCATGCCCGCAGCCGCGGGCGCGCCTCGCCGAGCAGCGCCAGGTCCACCAGGCCCGTCCACGCCCGCTCCGCCCCGTCGCCGGTCACGTCGCCCAGCGCCAGCGCCAGGTGCCACTGCACGCAGGGCGACGGGTGCTCGCGAAGCGCCGCGACGCGCGACCACGCCGCGCCGTCGCCTCGACTCCACAGCGCCGCTGCCGAGCCGATCGCCTGGCACAGGACGCCGACGTCGGCGTCCTGCAGCGCCGCCGCCACGTCGCCATCGGTCAGCGCATCGAGACCTTCGAGCGCCGCGAACGCGTGCCGCCGCGCCACGGGCGCGGGCGCGGCGCGCAGCAGCTCGCGCAGCGCCGACGCGGCGTCGCGCTGCTGCCGCTGCACGATCAGGCGCTGCGCCGTGTCGCGCCGCCAGCCGTCGGCGTCGCCCAGCGCCGCCACCAGCCCCGCGCCGTCGGCGTCCGCCAGCGTCCGCGCGGGCCGCCGCGCGGCGTCGGCTGCGACGACGCGCCAGATCCGCCCCATGCCGATCGGCTGCTCCAGCCCGCGCGCCTCGACCTGGCGCCGCAGGAACGTCGTCACGAAGTTCCTGTGCTGGATGACGCCGCGATACATGTCGACGACGTACAGCGCGCCGTCGGGTCCCTGCGTCAGGTTCACCGGCCGGAACCGCTCGTCGGTCGACGCCAGGAACTCGGCCTCGCCGTGCGGATTGCCCGCGGTCATCGCGCCGTCGAGCTCGGCGCGTCGCAAGCGCCGCACGACGTTCGCCGCCGGATCACACACGAACACGTCGCCGTCGCACCCCGGCAGCGCGTCGCCGCGCAGCACGAACGGCGCGCATGCCGCGGTGTGCCGCGCCAGCTTGCCGTCGCGCAGGATGCCCGGGTTGCCGCCGCGGTTGACGCCCGGCGTCACACGGATCGGCCACACGCTGCGGTCGGCGACGACGCGGTGGTTCAGCACCGGCAGCCGCGGCGGCGCCCGGTCGGCGTCGCGATGACGCGCACCGTAGCGCCCCGGCACCAGGTCGCAGCGCAGCCAGTCCTCGTTGTAGTTGAAGTACAGCCGGCCGCGGTCGTCCTGCGCGATGCCCCATTGGCCGCCGCCGGCGCCGTCCTCCAGCGCGAACTGCGGCGACGCGCCGCCCGGCCGCCAGCGCAGCATGCGGCGATCGCCGGCCAGGTGGATGCGGTTGTCCAGCGCCCACAGCAGCCCGTTGCCGCTGTGCTCGGGGTTCTGCAGCCCGGCCTCGAAGTCGCCGGCGAGCACCTCGCGGCCATCGGCCCGCAGGTCGCCGTCGCGATCGGGCATCCACAGCAGCTCCGGCGGCGCGATCACCAGCGCGCCGCCCGCGAGCGGCAGCACCGCGCGCGGCAGCACCACGCCCTCGACGAACGGCGTCGACGTGTCCATGCGGCCGTCGCCGTCGTCGTCCTGCAGCACCGCGATGCGCCCGTTCGGCGCCTGCTCGCCGACGCCGTCGATGTCGGGCATGTAGCCCCGCATCTCCACCACCCACAGCCGGCCGGCGGCGTCGAACACCGCCTGCACCGGGTCGCCGAGCAGCGGCTCGCAGGCGACCAGCTCCAGCGCGAACCCGTCCGCCAGCCGGAACGTCGCCAGCTGCTCGGCGGCGGTGCGCGCCGGTGCCGGCGGCACCTCGAGCTCCGGCGGCAGCTCGCTGCGGTCGGCGTCGGCGCGGTCGCCGTGCTGCGCGGCGACGGCGGCGGCGAACAGCAGCGCCAGCAGGGGGCCGAGACGGTTCGCGGTTCGCGGGAGCGCGATCATGGGCGAACCATAGCGACCCCGGCGGTGTTTCCACGCGCGCCCGCCGGCCTCGCGCCGTAGCGTGCCGGCGTGTCCGCCGCCGCCTCGTCGCCGCCGCCTCTGCCCGCCGCCGCGCCGGCCGGCGGCCGCCGCTGGCCGCAGGCCACGGCCTGGGTCCTGTACGACCTGGCCAACACCGTGTACGCGGCGACGCTGACCTTCCTGTTCACGCCGTACGCGGCCGAGGTCCTGGGTCAGAAGACCGGCATCGGCATGGTCCAGACCGCGTCGATGCTGCTGGCCGGGCTGCTGGTGCCGTTCGCCGGCGCGCTGGTCGACTGCACCGCGCGCACCCGCACCTACCTCACGGTCACCACGTTGCTTTGCATCGGCTGCATGGCCGGCTGGGCCGCGCTGGATCCGGTCTGGCTGCTGCCGTGCTTCTTCGTCGCCAACCTCACCTACAACCTGGCCCTGGTGTTCTACAACGCGCTGCTGCCGGCGGTGGCGTCGCCCGAGCGCACCGGCCTGGTCAGCGGGATCGGCGTCGGCGTGGGCTACTGCGGCACGATCCTGGTGCTGCTCGCCCTGCTGCCGCTCGACTCGCCGCAGGCCCGGTTCGGCACGGCGGCGCTCGCGTTCCTGGTGGCGGCGCTGCCGTGCATGCTCTGGGTGCGCGATCCGCGTCCCCCGCTCGGCTCCGGCCGCCACGCGATGCGCGGCGCGCTGGGGCAGCTGCGCGCCGTGCTCGCGGAGCTCCCGCGCCAGCGTCCGTTGCTGCTGTTCCTGCTGGCGAACTTCTGCCTGGTCGACGTGCTGAACACAGCGGTGCTGTTCTTCGCCGACCTGACCCGCGACGTGTTCGGGGACGCCGCCGCGCGCGGCGAGCTCGCGCTGCTCGGCATGCGGTTCGACGGCGACGAAGGCATCGGCGGCTTCGTCCAGGTGTGCGGTCTCTTGCTGAACGGCACCGCGCTGCTGTTCGGGATCGGCCTCGGGCTGCTGACCGATCGTCGGCCGCTCGCCACCATGCGGCTGTCGGCCGTCGTGCTGCTGGCCGCCCTGGTCGGCGGCGCGGCGTTCGCCGGCTGGTCGCCGCTCGGCTACGTGCTGACCCTCGTGCTCGGCGGCGCGTTCGCGCTGTCGGGCATCTGGACCGCCGGTCGCAAGGTCGTGCTGCTGCTGGCGCCGCCCGAGCGCGTCGGCGCGTTCTTCGGGCTCTACGGCATCACCACCAAGCTGTCGGTGCTGGGCAGCACGATCTACGCCGTCGTCGCCGACCATCATGGCGCACGGCCGGCGATGCTGTCGCAGACCGTGCAGCTGGTGATCGGACTGGTGCTGCTGACCCTGGTGCGGCTGCCGCGCAGCGGCGATGCTGCCGCCCGATGAACGCCGAGGTCCACGAGTCGACGCCGCCCGACGCCGCCCGGCCGCGCGCCGACGCGTTGCGGCCGCGCTGGTGGCACCCGATGGCCTCCGGCGCGCTGCGCGCCGTGACGTGGTTGTTCGGCGCGCTGCCCGCCCCGGCGGCGTATCTGCTGGCCGACCTGTTCGCGGTGCCGATCGCCCTCGGCTGGTCGTTGTCGGACCGCCGCGGCGCCCGGGTCCGCGGCTACTGGCGCAACGTGCGCATCGTCTATCGCCCCGGCGGGCTCGGGCCCGAGCGCCCGCGCGGCCACCTGTGGCGCGTCGCCCGCCACCTGACCTGGCTCGCGGTCGATTCCTGCCGCCTGCACCGGATCCGCGCCGACACCGTCGACCGGGTGATCGACATGCGCGAGTTCGCCGCGATGCACGCGCTGTACGCGGAGGGCAACGGCATCATCTGGGCCACCGCGCACGTCGGCGTCTGGGACGTCGCAGGCTACGTGTGCGCGCTGGTCGGGGTGCCGATCACCTCGGTGTTCCGGCCGAGCCCGATCCCGGGCGTCGACCGCGTCATCGAACGGCTGCGGACCGGGTCCGGTCAGGTCGTGGTCGCGAAGCAGAACGTCGTCGGCACCCTCCGTCGGGCGCTGGCGCGCAAGGAGACGATCGGCCTGCTGTGCGACAGCGCCGGGCGGCGCGGCGATGCGTTCCCGCCGTTCCTGGGCACGCCCGCCGCCACGGTGGCCACGCCGGCGCTGCTCCAGCTGTCGTCGGGCGCACCGATCGTCGTGGTCACCACGCAGCGGACCGGCCGGTTCCGCTTCGTCATGCGCATCTGGGACGTGATCCGACCCGCGGCCGAGCCGGGCGCCGACCGCGACGCCGAGGTGCGCCGGATCCTGACGCGCATCAACGCCGGTCTGGGTCGCGCCGTCGCCGAGTACCCCGAGCAGTGGTTCTGGCAGGGGCGCCGCTTCAAGCATCGCCCGCCGGGTGAGCGGCCGGGAGCGGACGGCCTGCCGCCGGTCGCGGGCTGAGCCGTCGGCGGCCTTCACTGTTTCTTTACTCCGCACAACGCATCGCTTAATCCGTGGCGCGATCGTGTTCGGCCTGGATACTCGCCACCGAACTCCCAGGAGCCGATCTTGAAGAACCTCTCACTGTTCCTTGTCCTGACCACGGCGGCCCTGCTGCCGTTGACCAGCTGCGGCAAGTCCAAGCGCAGCACGATCCAGAACAAGGGTTCGGACACGATGCTCGAAGTCGCCCAGAAGTGGGCGGAGTCCTACCGCGAGGTGAAGCCGGAGGTCGCGATCGCCGTGACTGGCGGCGGCTCCGGCGGCGGCATCACCGGCGTCATCGACGGCACCGTCGACATCGCCAACTGCAGCCGCGCGATGAAACAGAAGGAGCTCGACGCCGCCAAGGCGAAGAACCACACGCCGATGCAGCACCACGTCGGCTACGACGGAATCGCGATCTTCGTCCACAGGGACAACCCGATGCCGCAGATCACCATCGAGCAGCTGGCGCAGATCTATGCCGACGGCGGCACGGCCACGCGCTGGAGCGACCTCGGCGTGAAGATGCCCGACGGCGTCGACGACACGATCGTCGTGGTCTCGCGGCAGAGCAACAGCGGCACCTACGAGTACTTCCGCGAGGCGGTGCTCGGCGACTCCGGCAAGTTCCGGCTCGGCACCCGCGACATGAACGGCAGCAAGGACGTGGTCGACCTGGTGCAGCACTCGCGCACGGCGATCGGCTACAGCGGCCTCGCCTACGCGACGCCCGAGGTGCGGATGGTGCCCGTCGTCGCGGCCCCTGGAAAGCCGGCCGTCTCGCCGTCGATCGACACCGTGATCGACCGCAGCTATCCGATCTCGCGACCGCTGTACATGTACACGATCGGCGAGCCCACCGGCGAGGTGAAGGAGTACCTCGACTGGATCGTCAGCGACACCGGCCAGCGCCTGCTGATGGAGCAGGGCTACCCGCCGCTCCGCAAGCTCTGACGCGCGCGTCGCGCGCCGTCGCCGCGGGCCGCAACGCGCGCCGCGGCGCCCCCCCTCGTCCCCGCCGCACTCCCGTGACCAGCCACTACGAAGAACGTCTGCAGAAGGACCTGGCCTGGATCCAGGACCTGGTGTCGATGATCGGCGCCAACATCGAGACCGCGATCGGCGACGCCGTGCGCAGCGTGCTGACGCTCGACCGCGACCTCGCCGCGGACATCATCGTCGGCGACTACCTGGTCAACCGGCAGACCCGCGAGCTCGACCGGCTGTGCCACGCGTTCGTGGCCCGCCACCTGCCGTCGGCCGGACACCTGCGCTACGTCTCGGCGGTGCTGCGGCTGGGCATCGCCCTCGAGCGCATCGGCGACTACGCGGCGACGATCGCCCGCGCGACCGCGCAGCTGTCGGCCGCGGCGCCGCCGGTCGTGCAGCGCGACATCGAGATGATGTGCGAGCAGGCTCGACGCATGCTGCACGAGGCGCTGCGCAGCTTCCACGCCCGCGACGTGGCCCTGGCGACCACGACGTTGAACACGGCGCGCCAGTTCGCGCACCACTTCGACAAGGTGTTCCACGACCTCACCAAGGAGGGCGAGGACCGCTCGCGGCCCATCACCGACCTGTTCTCGCTGATGGCGACGTTCAACCGCCTCGAGCGGGTCATCCACCAGGCCAAGAACATCTGCGAGGAGACGGTGTTCGTCGGCACCGGCAAGCTCAAGGGCGAGAAGCAGTTCCACATCCTGTTCGTCGGCGAGAAGAACAAGGGCGTGAGCCAGCTCGCCGAGCACTTCACGCGCAAGGCCTTCCCGCAGAGCGGCCAGTACCGCAGCGCCGGCGTCGAACCCGCCGACGAGATCGACCCGCGCTACATCGAGTTCGCCCGCAAGGTCGGGCTCGACCTGAGCAGCGCCTGGCCGACGCCGCTGTCGACGCTGCTGGGCCAGCTCGACGAGTTCCAGTTCGTCATCGGGCTGCACCCCGACGCGCGCAAGTGGGTCGGCGCGGTGCCGTTCCACACCACGGTGCTGTCCTGGGACGTCGGCGACACCGAGGATCCCGAGGAGGCCTACCGGCGGCTGACGCCGATGGTGCGCACGCTGATGGAGCGGCTCCGGGGCGAGCAGGCCTGCTGAACATGACGCGGACCGACGCGGACACCCAGGCGGCACTGGACCGACGCGACGCGTCGTACTGGATCGACACGGCCGCGAAGACGCTGGTGTTCGCCGCCGGCATCTCGGTGATCCTGTTCGTGGCGGCGATCTTCCTGTTCATCGCGTCCCAGGGCCTCGGCTTCGCGTTCACCGAGCTCGACTGGCTGCAGATGTTCGGCAGCGGCGCCTGGCGCCCGACGGCCGAGCCGCCGGAGTACGGCGCCCTCTACCTGATCGCCGGCACCGCGTCGATCACGGCACTGGCCATGGTCGTGGCCGTCCCGTTCTCGGTGGGCGCGGCGATCTACGTCAGCGAGTTCGCGGGCCGCCGCTCGCGGGAACTGCTGAAGGTCCTGATCGAGCTGCTGGCGGCCATCCCGTCGGTGGTCTGGGGCGTGATCGGCCTGCACGTGCTGGCACCGCTGATCACCAGCGTGTTCGACGTCGAGGTCGGCGTGTGCCTGCTCAACGCCGGCATCGTGCTCGGCCTGATGGCCGCGCCGATCATGACGACCATCGCCGAGGACGCGCTCAAGGCCGTTCCGGACACCTACCGCGAGGCGGCCGAGGCGCTCGGCGCGACCCGCTGGCAGATCGTCTGGCGCGTCGTGCTCCCCCACGCGCGGCCCGGGCTGTCCGGCGCCGTGCTGCTCGGCATCGGCCGCGCGTTCGGCGAGACGATGGCGGTGCTGATGGCGTCGGGCCACGCGATCCACCTGCCGACGTCGGTCTTCGACTCGGTGCGCGCGCTGACCGCCACGATCGCCGCCGAGCTCGGCGAGACCGCGAACGGCGACCACCACTATCAGGCGCTGTTCACGCTCGGGATCCTGCTGTTCTGCATCACCTTCGTGATCAATCTGCTGGCCGACTGGATCGTGCGCGGCCGCGCCGGGCGGGGACGATGACCGCGACCGCCCCGGAGCTGCAGCCGTTCGCGAGCACGCCGCACGAGCTGAAGGGCCGGCGCACCGAGCGCATCGCCCGGATCGGCTTCTTCGCCATGGCGTTGCTGCTGGTGCTGCCGGTGCTGTCGATCCTGACCGTGCTGGTGGTCCGCGGCGCGCCCGGCCTGAGCCTCGAGTTCCTGTTCGAGCACCCGCGCAACGGCATGCGGGAGGGCGGCATCTGGCCGGCGCTGGTGGGGACCCTGTGGCTGACGCTGACCGCGCTGGTCGTGTCGCTGCCCCTCGGCGTCGCCGCGGCGATCTACCTCTCGGAGTACGCCCGCGACAACTGGCTGACCCGCGTCATCAACGTGGCGATCGTCAACCTGGCCGGCGTGCCGTCGATCGTGCACGCGCTGTTCGGGCTCGGCGCCTTCGTCCACTTCGCGCAGTTCGGCACGTCGATCCTGGCCGCGAGCTGCACGCTGGCCGTGATGACGCTGCCGGTGGTCATCGTCGCCACGCAGGAGTCGCTGCACGCGGTGCCGCAGGCCTTCCGCGAGGCGTGCTGGAGCCTGGGCGCCACGCGCTGGCAGACGATACGCCGCGTCGTCCTGCCCAACTCGGGCAGCGGCATCCTGACCGGCATCATCCTGGAGGTGTCGCGCACCGTCGGCGAGACGGCGCCGATCATGTTCACCGGCGCGGCGTTCTACGTGCCGTTCCTGCCGGAGGGCGTGTTCGACCAGACCATGGCGTTGTCGCTGCACCTGTTCAACGTGTCGACGCAGGTCACCAACGTGCCGGAGCACCTGCCGTTCGCTGTGGCGCTCACGCTGATCCTGGTGGTGCTGTCGCTGAACGCCCTGTCGATCTGGTTCCGCATGCGGCTGCGCGGGAGGAAGAAGTGGTGACGGCCCCCGCCGCCACGCCGGCGCTGCTGGTCCGCGATCTCGCCGTCCGCTACGGCGACAAGACCGCGCTGGAAGGCGTCTCGCTCGAGGTCCGCCCGAACGAGATCTTCGGCATCATCGGCCCGGCGAACGCGGGCAAGACCTCGTTCCTGCGCTCGCTCAACCGCATGGCCGACCTGATCCCCGGCATGCGCGTCGACGGCCGCGTCGAGTTCGTCGGCCGCGACGTGTCGACCGTGCGCAACGTCTACGCCCTGCGCCGGCGCATCGGCGTGGTGTTCCCGCTGCCGGTCGGCCTGCCGCTGTCGATCTACGACAACGTCGCGCTGGCGCCGCGGCTGCGCGGCGTGCGCCAGCGCGCCGAGCTCGACGCCATCGTCGAGCGCTGCCTGACCCGCGCGGCGCTCTGGGACGAGGTCAAGGACCGGCTGCGCGGCCTGGGCTCGCTCCTCAGCGGCGGCCAGCAGCAGCGGCTCACCATCGCGCGGGCGCTGTCGCAGCAGCCCGACCTGCTGCTGCTCGACGAGTTCTCCATCGCCGTGGACCCGGTGACGACGATGCGGATCGAGGAGGTGCTCAAGGAGCTGCGCGACGAGATGACCATCGTCCTGGTCACCAACCTCGTGCAGCAGGCGCGCCGGCTCGCCGATCGCACCGCGTTCTTCCTCGGCGGCCGCTGCATCGAGGTGGCGCCGACGGAGGAGCTGTTCACCGGCACCGTCCAGGACCAGCGCACCCGCGACTACGTGGAGGGACGCTATGGCTGAGCCCAAGGCCGCCGGCCCGGCGCTGGCGATCGAGTCCCAGGGGCTGAGCCTGTGGTACGGGACGTTCCAGGCGCTGTTCGAGGTCGACCTCGCCATCAAGCGCGGGCTCGTCACGGCGCTGATCGGGCCGTCCGGCTGCGGCAAGTCCACGTTCCTGCGCAGCTGCAACCGCATCCACGAGCGGCTCGGCTACGTGTCGACGTCGGGCACCATCAAGGTGCTCGGTCACGACGTCTACGGCGAGGGCGTGTCGAGCATCCAGGTGCGCCGGCGCGTCGGCATGGTGTTCCAGCGGCCCAACCCGCTGCCGCTGTCGGTCCGCGACAACGTCCTGTTCGCCCATCGCCTGCACGCCGAGGGCTCGACCTCCCGCGCCGACGAGGACCAGCTCGTCGAGCAGGCGCTGCGCGAGGTGCTGCTCTGGGACCGCGTCAAGGACCGGCTCGACGGCAAGGCCACGTCCCTGTCGCTCGAGGAGCAACAGAAGCTCTGCATCGCCCGGCTGCTGCCGACGCGGCCCGAGGTGCTGCTCATGGACGAGCCCTGCAGCGCGCTCGATCCCGAGGCGACCAGCGCGGTCGAGGACCTGATCTGGGACCTGCGCGGGCGCTACTCGATCCTGATCGTCACGCACAACATGGCGCAGGCGCGGCGCGCCAGCGACGAGTGCGTGTTCATGCTGACCGGCCGCGTCGTCGAGCACAGCCGCACCGAGGACATGTTCGTGTCGCCGCAGACGCGCGAGGCGGCCGACTACATCGAGGGCCGGTTCGGCTGAGCGCGCGCTGCGGCCGGCCGCGTGGATGCGTCGCGGTCCCGCAGCAGCAGCCGGTGCACCTGCGACCGCAGCCGGCTGCTGCCGTTCTGCAACTCGCCGTTGGCCGCCACCATCTGGCCGACGACCTGCTCCATGTCCCCGGCGCCGCGGACGATCGCCTGGATCGACGCATCGGCCTCGTCGGCAAGCGCGAGCCCCGCTGCGGCATCCGTGGCGCTGTGCGACGACGCCGACTGGATGCGGGCGCCCTGGGTCCGGATCGTGCCGGCCAGCTCGGCGATCCGGCGGGCGGCTTCCGCCGTTCGGCCCGACAGCGACCGCACCTCGTCGGCGACCACCGCGAACCCCTTGCCGTGCTCGCCGGCGCGCGCCGCCTCGACCGCGGCGTTCAGGGCCAGCAGGTTCGTCTGGAACGCGACCGTATCGATCAGCCCGGTGGTCTGCGCGATCTGGCCGGCAGCGTCCAGCAGGTGCCGGAGATGATCCTCGGTCGTACGCACCCGGGTCGCCAGCTCCTGGAGACCGTGCACGGTGCGCCGCAGCACCGCCGAGCTCTGCTCGGCGTATGTCCCGTTGGCCCGCGCGCGATCCAGGGCCCTGCGGGTCACGGCCGCGCTGTCCTCGATGTGCTGGTCGATGCCGCCGAACCCGGCGAGGATCGCCTCGACCTCGGCGATGGCGTCGCCGCGCGCCTGCTCGACTTCCTGCTCCCGCCGCGCGTGCGCGCCCTCGAGCTCGCGCCGCGCCTCCTGGCTGCGGGCCTGCTCGGCCGCCGCGGTCCGCATGTCCTGCAGACCCACGTTGGCGACCCAGGCCAGCACACCGACCTCGAAGATCACGTAGGCCGCGTGCTCGACGACCCGCAGCAGCTGCACCTGATCCGTTCCGAACACCGACATCGGCAGCGCCACTGCCCGCACGGCGTGGTCGAGCGCCGTGACGGCCGCCGCGGTGCACAGCACGCGCCAATCCCGATACGCCGACAGGAACGCCAGCGAGACGAAGTACAGGAAGTGCGCTTCGATCCGCCCGGCGGTCAGGTGCGTCCACAGCGCGCAGAGCCCCACCTGCGCCACCGCGGTCACGTGGCGCCGCAGGGGCGTGCCCAGCGCGTCCCGGAGCAGCCACAGCAGGAGCACGCTGCCGCCGCCGAGGACCGCCGCCGCGACCACGTGCACGTGCACCTGCGCCGCGGTGCCCGCCCAGGCCTGCGGGCTCCAGAGCATCGCGAGCGCGATGGCGATGGCCCCTTCGACCGCGATCACCTTCGTCATCACGCGGTCCATCGCGACGCACAGCGCGCGGTGGGCCGCGGCGAAGCCGGCGCGCTCGTTCGCGGCGGCGGTCATCGCCGGTCCTCCGCCATCGCACAGCCGAAGACCGGCCGACGTGCGGCGGTCGCAACACCGGCCAACACCGCCTGGAGGGAGCGGCTGGAGTCGTTGGAACCGGTGTGCCCGCGTGCCGCCGTGACACCGCCGGCGAACAGGCAGCGATCGTCGGGATCGACGACCAGCACATGCCCGGAGGTGCCGGCGCCCGCGAGTTCGGCGAGGTGACCGTCCGGATCCTCCACACAGGACGCCCCGGGCAGACGGCGCGCCAGGTCGACGACCGCGACCTCGGACCAGCCGACCGGACGGCGCCGTGGCGAGAACACGACCATCAGGACCGCGCGGTCCGCGCCGGCTTCCAGCACGGCAGCCAGTTCGTCGACCCCGGCCGGCGTGCACGGGCACTGCGGGTGCACGAACATCGCGATGAACCCGGCACCCGCGGGCAGGCCGGCGGCCCGCCGCAGTTCGGCCGGGAGCGGGGGCGCCATCGAACCCGCGGGCCCGGGGGTCGCGGCGTGGAGTCCCAGGCCGCCGAAGGCCGCGGCCATCGCGCCGCCCCACAGCGCGAGCGCCAGCCCCTTGCGGTCCTGGCGCGCCACCTGCCCCTCTCGTCGTGCGTGCATCGCCCCGCAATTCGGACGAACGGACCCTCCGAGTCGGTAGGGACATACCCGGCACGGACACGCGGCCGTGGAGCGCGCCCGCGGTGGTCCCTCGACGCGACGCCGACGACGCCGTGCTACTGCACGAACAGCAGCTCGCGGTACTTCGGCAGCGGCCACAGGTCGTCGTCGACCATGGCCTCGAGCGCGTCGGCGGTCTCGCGCAGTCGGTTCATGCTGCTGACCACCTTGTCGCGGTACATCGCGGCGTGCTCCCGCGGCGAGCCCTCGTGGTGCTCCGCGTGCTCGAACTCGGCGCCGAGGTCGTCGATGCGGGCCACCAGCTGTTCGATCAGCGCGCTCATGTTGGCCAGCCGGCGCTGCTGGGCGTCGACCGCGACGCCGGCGCCCTTGGCGGCCATCAGGCTCTGCGCCACCAACGACTGGTGCTTCTGCGCGGCCGGCAGCACCATGGTGCGGGCCATCGACAGACAGCTCTGGCCTTCGATCGCGATCGCCTTGCTGTAGGCCTCGAACTGGATGTTCATGCGCGACTCGGCCTCCTTGGCGGTCAGCACGCCGAACCGCTCGAACATCTTGACGTTCTTCGCATCGCAGAACGTGCCGATCGCGTCGACGGCGTTGCGCAGGTTCGGCAGACCGCGGCGCTCGGCCTCCTGGTGCCACTCGGCCGAGTAGCCGTTGCCGTTGAAGATCACCCGGTGGTGCTTCTTCAGTGTCTCGGCGACGACCTCGTCGACCGCGGCCACCAGGCCCTTCTGCTTGCGCTGCTCGATCGCGTCGGCCATCACCGCCAGCGACTCGGCGACGATCGTGTTGAGGATCGCGTTCGGCTTGGCGGTCGCCTGCGAGCTGCCGACCGCGCGGAACTCGAACTTGTTGCCGGTGAAGGCGAACGGCGACGTGCGGTTGCGGTCGGTGGCGTCGCGCGGCAGCGTCGGCAGCGTGCCGACGCCGAGGCGCATGGTGTCCCGCTGCCGCTCGGAGCGACCGGCCGTGCCGGCCACGATGCTCTCGACCACGTCGCTGAGCTGCTCGCCCAGATAGATCGAGATGATCGCCGGCGGCGCCTCGTTGGCGCCCAGGCGGTGGTCGTTGCCGGCGTGCGCGATCGTGCCGCGCAGCAGATCCGCGTGCAGGTCGACGGCCCGCACCACCGCGGTCAGGAACACCATGAACCGCATGTTGTCGGCCGGCGTGTTGCCCGGCTCGAGCAGGTTCTCGCCGGCGTCGGTCGACACCGACCAGTTGTTGTGCTTGCCCGACCCGTTGATGCCGGCGAACGGCTTCTCGTGCAGCAGGCACTGGAAGCCGTGGCGCATCGCCACCTGGCGCAGCACCTCCATGCAGAGCATGTTGTGGTCCGCGGCCACGGTCGTGCGCTCGAAGATCGGCGCGATCTCGTACTGCTGCGGCGCGACCTCGTTGTGCCGCGTCTTGACCGGGACCCCGAGCTTCCACAGCTCGTTCTCGACCTCCTGCATGAAGGCGAGCACGCGCGGCTGGATCGAGCCGAAGTAGTGATCCTCGAGCTCCTGACCCTTCGGCGGCCGCGCGCCGAGCAGCGTGCGCCCGGTGGCGATCAGGTCGGGACGCAGCAGGTACAGGTCGCGATCGACCAGGAAGTACTCCTGCTCACAGCCGAGCGTCGGATACACGAAGCTCACGTCCGGGTCGCCGAGCAGCCGCAGCATGCGCACGGCCTCACGGCTCAGCGCCTCGCTGCTGCGCAGCAGCGGCGTCTTCTCGTCGAGCGCCTCGCCGGTCCACGAGCAGAACGCGGTCGGAATGCACAGCGTGGCGCCGTTGGTCGTCTGCCGGATGAATGCCGGCGAGGTCGGGTCCCACGCGGTGTAGCCGCGCGCCTCGAACGTGGCGCGGAGGCCGCCGCTGGGGAACGAGCTCGCGTCCGGCTCGCCCTTGACCAGCGCCTTGCCGCTGAACTCGAGCAGCAGCCGCCCGTCCTCGATGGTCGCGAACGAGTCGTGCTTCTCGGCGGTCGCGCCGGTCATCGGCTGGAACCAGTGCGTGAAGTGCGTGGCGCCGCGCTCGCTGGCCCAGTCCTTCATCGCGTTGGCGACCTGGTCGGCCAGCGCCGGATCGAGCTCCTGGCCGTGCTCCATGCACGACTTCAGCGCGCGGTAGGCAGCCTCCGGCAGGCGGGTCCGCATCTGCTGCAGACCGAAGACGTTCATGCCGAACAGCTCCGGCAGTCGGCTGTCGGCGTGGGTGAACGCGACCGGTCGCTTGGTCGCAATGGTCCGGATCGCGGCTGCGCGCGCTGCATTCATGATGAGTGGCCTCCCAGAAAATCGGTCTCGACGTTCGCGTACCGCGCACCGCGCCGGCCCCGCCCGGGACCCGCGCGTGTGGCGGCCGGCGGCAGGCTACGCCGGGTCGCGACGCGGATCCACGCATCGGATCGCGGAACGGGCGGCCGCGCCGGTGCGCCCGCTCCCGACCCTATCGGCCGCCGACCCGCGCGCCTGGGGCCCGTCGGGCATGCGACCGCCCCCTCCGCCGCGGCCGGGTGCCGGTGGCGCTGTGGAATCCTCGGGGAGAACCGCTGGCCCCGGCCCGCCGCGCACAAGTTTTGTACATCGGCGCCGGTGGACCGTCGCCGATGATGTGAGTTACAAGCGCCTCTGCAGCCCGGGCTTGCCCGGCTGCTCGTCCCAGGTGGTCGCTCCACGGCCGCCGCAGCGAGTTCTCGACATGTTCCACCGAGCCCTCTGCGTCGCCGCCTGTGCGGGCGGACTGGCGCTGGCCCAGGCCGCCCCCCCACCGAGCGACGCGCCGTCGCCGCAGGCGCCGACCCGATCCGTCACCGCCGTGCCCCAGGCCAGGGTCCAGCGAGCCGCCGACCGGATCGACGAGTTGCTGGCCGCCGACCTCGCCCGGGAGCAGCGTGCGCCGACCGAACTGGTCGACGACGCCACCTTCGCGCGGCGCGCATGGCTGCAGGTCGTCGGCCGCATCCCGAACCTCGAGGAGATCCGGGCCTTCCTGGCCGACGCGACTGCGGACAAGCGGGCCCGGCTCGTGGACCAGCTGCTGGACTCGCCCGGCTGGACCAGCAACGAGAGCAACTTCTGGTTCGATCAGCTGCGCGTGAAGTCGCGCCAGCGCCAGCTCAGCGGCGAACCCTTCGCGCACTGGATCCGCGAGGCGCTGCGCACCGGCATGCCGTACGACGAGTTCGTGCGCGCGATGCTGACGGCCGACGGCGCCGCGCACGCCGAGGGCAACGGCGCGACGGGCTACCTGCTGCGCGACGAGAACATGCCGCACGACGCGATGGCCAACACGTTGCGGCTGTTCCTCGGCACCCGCGTCGAGTGCGCGCAGTGTCACAACCATCCGTTCGACAAGTGGACCCAGCGCGAGTTCTACGGCATGGCCGCCTTCTTCGGCGGACTGCGCTATCGCGTCGCGGTCGACCGCGACGTCGCCGTGGCCATGCGCCGCGAGCTGCAGGGCCTGCAGGGCGAGGACCAGCGCGTCGCCGCCGGCGCCCGCCGACTGCTGCGGCAGATCTCCACCGGCCTCGCCGGCAGCGGCACCGGACAGGAGCGACTGCCGGCCGACTACCGCTACGACGACGCCAAGCCGCGCGCCGCGGTGGCCGCAGCGCCGCTGTTCGGGCCGCAGGCGAAGCTGCCCAAGCCGCGCCCGCAGCGCGCGGCCGAGCGACCCCGCCGGGGCCGTGACTCGCCCGCGCCGGCCAACCAGGAGATCGACTCCCGGCGCGTGTTCGCCGACTGGCTGACCGACCCGCGCAACCCGCGCTTCGCGCGCACGATCGCCAACCGACTCTGGCAGCGGACGTTCGGCCGCGGCCTCATCGAGCCGGTCGACGACCTCAAGGACGACAGCGCCGCTGTGCACCCCAAGGTCCTCGCGCACCTCGAGAAGCTGGTGGTCGATCTCGACTACGATCTCCGTCAGGTCCAGCGCGTGCTGCTGCGCACGCGGCTGTTCCAGCAGCAGTCCCTCGCGGAGGACGTGCCAGCCGGCGCGGACTACCTGTTCCGCGCCCCGCTGCTGCGCCGCATGACCGCCGAGCAGCTGTGGGACTCCCTGCTGACGCTGGTGTTCGCCGACCTCGACGAGCGCCTGCGGCCCACCGATGAGCGCGCGCAGGAGGTCTACCGCCGCCAGCGCGAGCTGACGATCGGCACCCCCGCCGAGGTCGCCGCGCGGCTGGTCGAATACGGCGACCCCGACCGGCAGCGCCAGCTGCGACAGGAGCTGCTGCAGCAGCGGCGCGAGGAGCAGAGCGCGCGAACGGACAAGCTGCGCGCCCTGCGCCGTGAGCTCGCCGCGGCGCGGCGTCGCGACGACGCGGCGGCCGTCACGCGGATCCGGCAGGAGCTGCTGGCCCTCGGCGCGCCGCGCGCGGGCGAGCGCGCCGCGCGCGGACGCGAGGGCGCGCTGCAGCGCGCCAGCGACCTGCCGCAGCCCGCGCCGGTGGGGCACATGCTGCGCCAGTTCGGCCAATCCGACCGCGAGACCGTCGACGGGGCCGCCCTGGCCGCGACCGTCCCGCAGGCGCTGACCCTGCTCAACGGTCCGCGCTCCGGCGGCGACTCGAGCCTGCTGACGGCGCTGCGCGCGGCATCCTCGGCGCCCGACCGCGTGCGCACGGCGTTCCTGGCCATGCTGTCGCGGCCACCGACGGCCGCGGAGGTGACGCGCTGGACCGGCGAGCTCCAGCGCGGCGACGAGGGCCTGCAGGACCTCGTCTGGGTCCTCTCCAACTGCAACGAGTTCCGGTTCCGCCGATGAGCACCTTCGACTTCCGCCGCCTCTGTCGCCGCGCCGACGCGCCGACGCGCCGGCAGTTCGTCTCGAGCCTGGCCCGCGGTCTGCTCGGCGTCACCGCCGCGGGCTTCGCGACCCGCGTGGCGACCGCCGCGCGACCGGACCGCCGGCTCCAGCCGCTGCTGCCCGTGCACACCCCGCGCGGGCGCGCCCGGCAGGTCATCTACCTGTTCCTGCGCGGCGGCATGTCGCAGATCGACACGCTCGATCCCAAGCCCGGCCAGAAGACGCAGGGGCCCACCGAGGCGCTGCGCACCCGCGCCGACGGCGTGCTGGTCGGGCAGCACCTGCCGCTGCTCGCCTTGCAGCTCGACAAGGCCTGCATCGTGCGGTCGATGACCAGCACCCAGGGTGCCCACGCCCAGGCGCAGTACCTGATGCGCACCGGCTACGAGAAGCGCGGCACGATCCAGCACCCGAGCCTCGGCGCGTGGACCTCGATGCTGCAGGGCCGCCAGAACGCCACGCTGCCGGGCCACGTGCTGCTCGGCGGCGGCGGCGACATGCCGACCGCGGGGTTCCTGCCACCGCAGTTCGCGGCGCTGCCGATCGGCGACCCGCAGCAGGGGCTGCAGAACGCCCGGCTGGCCGACGGCGTCGACGCCGCGCGTTTCCAGCGCCGGCTCGATCTGCTCGCGCAGATGGACGCCGAGTTCGGCTCGGACCACCCGCACCGCGACGTCGCCGCCTACGGCGAGGCCTACGCCGACGCCGTGCGGCTGATGCGCAGCGACGACCTGACCGCCTTCGACATCGACCGCGAGGACGACGCCATGCGCGACGTGTACGGCCGCACGCCGTTCGGCGCCGGCTGCCTGCTGGCGCGCCGGCTCGTCGAGCACGGCGTCCGCTACTGCGAGGTCGTCAGCGACGGCTGGGACACCCACGCCGACAACTTCGATCGGCTCGCCGACCTGCTGCCGGCCATCGATCGAGGCCTGGCGGCGCTGCTCGCCGACCTCGACGCCCGCGGCCTCCTGCAGGAGACCCTCGTCGTGCTGGCGACCGAGTTCGGCCGCACCCCCGACATCGACGAGGACCAGGGCCGCAACCACTACCCGAAGGTGTTCAGCTGCCTGCTGGCCGGTGGCGGCGTCCGCGGCGGCCGCGCCTACGGGAGCACCGACGCCGAGGGTCGCGAAGTCGCCGAGTCTCCCGTTACGATCCCCGACCTCAACGCGACCATCGCGTTCGCGCTCGGCCTGCCCTTGGATCAGACGGTCACGTCGCCCTCCGGCCGGCCGTTCACCGTCGCCGACAAGGGCGAACCCATCCACGAACTGTTCTGACACCACGATGTCCGTGACTCCCTCCCGGCTGGCCCTGCCAGCGCGATTCGCCTTCTGCCTGCTCCTGTCGACCCCGGTCCTGCTGGCGCAGGGCGGCGGCAAGCCCGCCCCGACCCCCGACAAGCCCGCGAAGCCCGAGACTCCCCCCGCGGAACAGCCCGCCGATCCGGTCGATGGCAAGGGTCAGGGCGCCGACAAGGACCGGGTCGACTTCACCGCGCAGGTGCTGCCGCTGCTCGAGAAGCGCTGCGTCGAGTGCCACCGCACCGCCTACGTCGACGACAACGGCCGCACCCGCAAACCCAAGGGCGGCGTCCTGCTGGACACCAAGGCGGGCATGGAGTCGAGCAAGCGCGGCAAGCTGCTCAGCCCCGGCAAGCCGGACCGCAGCCTGCTGGTGCACGCGGTGTCGCTGCCGGCCGACGACGAGGACCGCATGCCGCCGGCCAAGAAGGGCGACCCGCTCAGCAAGGACGAGATCGCGCTGCTGACGCGCTGGATCGAGCAGGGCGCGCCGTTCGGCAAGTGGACCGGCAAGAAGGACGACGCCGAGGGCGCCGGCGACAAGGGCGGCGACCCGGGCAAGGACCCGAAGGATCCCGCCGAGGCGCCCAAGGGCGACAAGCCCGCCGGCGAGAAGGGCGACGGCAAGGACGCGGACGGCGGCGGCGACGGCCATCACGAGGAGGACGACGACGGCCACCGCGGCCGGGGTCGCGGGCGCGGTCGGGGCCGCGGCGGCGACCGCGATGGGCTCGATCTGGCCGTGCTCGGCGCCGGTCTGGAGCCGCTGGACAGCGCCGCCCTCGCGAGCGCTGCCGAGCTCGGCGCCCGCATCGAGCCGCTGACCTGGAGCGACGACGCCACCGGCGCGCACCTGGTCTCTCCGCTCGTGCGCGTGACCTTCTTCGGCCGCGAGCGCGCGATCGGCGACGACGACCTCGACCGGCTGATCGACGCGATCGGCACGCACGTGGCCGAGCTGGTGCTGGCGCGGACCGAGGTGTCGGACGCCGGGATGCATCGGCTGACCGACTGCCCGCGCCTGCTCCACGTCGATCTGCGCGAGACCGCAGTCGGTGACGATGGCGTCGCGGCGCTCGCCGGGCTGCCGCAGCTGCGCACGCTGAACTTGTTCGGCACGAGTGTCGGCGATGCCGGCTGCCGCGCGCTCGCGCGCTGCGGTGAGCTCCGCGAGGTGTGGCTGTGGCAGACGCCGGTCGGAGCCGAGGCCGTGGTGGCCCTGCGCGCCGCCCTGCCCCGGACGCGCGTGGTGTTCGCCGCCGATCTGCCGGCGCCGATGACGGCGTCCGCCGCAGCCGGCCGCGGCCGGCGCCGCTGAGCGCCGCGCGGCGGCGCCTCAGCGCCCGCGCACCTCGGCCACGATCGGGCAGTTGACGACGAAGTCCGACGGTCCGAAGCGACCGCCGTCCGGCCCACGGATCGCTCCGTCCTCGGCCAGGTCCTCGACGTCGTCGAACCCGGTCTGCCGCGTCGGCCGACGGCCATCGGCCCACGCCGCCAGGTGCACGTCCCACAGCGGGCTGTAGCGACCCTGGTTCGGCGACCAGGCCAGCACGTTGAGCGGGTCGCCCTCGCCCAGCAGCGCCGAGTTCAACCCCTGCCGCTGGCGGTTGTCGGCGCCGGTCGGCCCGTTGACGAACGCCGCCAGGCTGGCGCGCGCCGAATCCGTGCCGTCCCCGCCGGCGAACGGCGCGAGGTCGAGGCGCGGCGCGAGCGTCGAGGCCTCCAGCGCCGCGGCGGTCTCGCTCGAGGCGTCGGTCGACAGGTAGACGACCGCCGCGCCGCGCGAGAAGCCGTCGCTGAGCCGCACGCGCACGGTGCGCCGCGCCAGGTCGAACGCGACCACCTTGTCGTGCACGCCGCTGTCGTTCAGCAGCTGCGGCGCGTTCAGGACCGTGCCGTCCGGCAGCTGCACCAGCGGGCTGTAGTCGGCGTCGCCGACCGAGCCGGCCTGCACCTGCAGCGGCGGAAAGCCGGTGACCGGATCGCCGACCACGATGCGTTCGGGGGCGAAATCGACGGTGCCCGCGAGCACCAGCACAGCGCCGTCGAAGTGGCCCTGCTGCACGGCGCCGGTGCCGCGCGCGTTGCGCAGCTTGTTGGCGCGATTGCTGCCGAACCGGTCGGCGGCGTCCGAGGTCGACGCGTCGAGGACGACGAACCAGACCGTTCGTTCGCCGACGCGGCCCTGGTGCAGCGGCAGCGTCGCGGTGCCGTCGCCGTGCAGGCGGGCGGCCGGCAGGAACAGTCGACCATCTCCGCCGCCGCCTCCGTGCGGCGCGATCACGGAGGTGGCGAGGAGGAGTGCGGTGGTGCTGAGGATGGAGTACATGGAATGTCCTTGGGGAGCGTGTTGCGTCCCTTCGATGCGAAGGGCGGCGCGGAGTTACGCGCCCGCCGACGATCCGTTGCATCGGGTTGCCGCGCGACGCGAACTTCCCGGGTCACTACCCGGGACCGAAGTCGACCGCGATCCAGTCGCGCGGGTGGTCGGGGTCGTCGACGTACACGTGGTGCCACGCGAACGTCACACCGCGCTCCGCGGCGGCGCCCAGGGCCCGACGCAGGGCATTCGCCGTCGTGCCGGGCGCCGCGCCGGCGGCGGCGTCGGCGACCGCGAACACGAGGAAGCGCGCGCCGAAGCGGTCGCGCACGATCCGCAGCGGGTCCTCGGCGCGGGCCAGCTTGACGTCCTGCCACTCGGCCCACAGCGCGGGATCGTGCGCCCACATGTAGACCGGGTCGACGGCGCCCGAGAACCGCAACCGGCGCGCGCGCGTGTGCCACGCCAGCGGCGAGCTCGCGCCCCAGTCGGTGACGAACACGCGGTCGCCGAGCCGCGCGCGACCCGCGAGCCACTCCCCGATCGTCTGCAGCTCGTGCACCCGGTTGACCTCGGCGCCGGCGGAGGCGAGCGGCGCGTGCACCCAGCACGCCGCGGCGAAGCCGGCGACGGCCACGCCGACCGGCAGGCGCCACCGCCAGTGCACGGCGATCGCCCACAGGACCGCCGGCGCCGCCATCTCCAGCATGCGCCGGCTCAGCACCGCGGCCAGCACCAGCAGCAGCACCGGCAGCAACGCGCTCCACGCTGGCCGCCCCCGCTGCCCCGCGCGCAGGCTCAGGACCACGGCGAGGGCCGCCGCCAGCAGGAACGTCCACTCCGTCGCCAGCAGGTCGGAGACGGCGAGCGGCTGCAGTTCGCTCGGCAGCACCTGCATCGACGGATCCAGCTTCGCGCGCAGGAGCCCGAGGTTCAGCACGTTCCACAGCCACAGGTTGTGCGGGAAGTCCGGCCGCGCGAACGCCGCGACCAGCAGACCGCCCAGGACCCAGGCGCCGTCGCGCCACGGCAACCGACCGCCCTCGAACCGCGCCCCCGCGGCGCCGAGCGCCCACAACAGCACCGGCACCTCGACCGCCCCGTGGCAGTACGCGAACAGCCCGGTGCACACCGCGAGCGGCCACGGCCGCACCGCCGCACCGCGCGCGCGCGCGGTCGTCACCGCCAGCAGCAGCACGAGCAGCGGAACCGCGAGCAGCATCGCGCGCAACGTCGTGCAGCGGAACATCCAGGCCTGCGACACCAGCGGCAGGAGGAGGATCCACCACGCGGACGCATCGGGTCGCAGCAGCCGCACGGCCCACCACAGCGCGAGCCCCTGAACCGCCACCAGCCCCCACAGCAGCGGCGGCACCAGCCCCGGCCCCACCGCGCGGCCGCCGAGCACGCGCAGCAGCGCGTCGAGGCCGAGCTGCTGGTCGGCGAAGTGCACGTCCAGGCCGGTGTGCCCGGCCATCGGCAGCAGCTGCGGGAACCCCTCGTTCGCCCAGGTCCACGCGATCAGCAGGCTGCGGAACACGTCGAAGCCGACCGGGTACGAACCCCACGGGACCAGCACCGAGAACAGACCCACCAGCGCCGCGCAGCCGAGCAGCGCGGGCCCCGCCGCGCGCGCACCGCCGGAGATGCCGCCACCGCGGTGCGCGCCGTCGTCGCCGGGTGCGCTGTCGGACGGGACCATGCGCGCACTGCAGTACCCCACCCGCAGCGCCGAGGGAAGCGCGCAGCCTCCTCAGCCGGCGCGCTCGCTCTCGGCGGGCGCCGCACCCGCGATCCAGCTGCCGGGCGTCGTGCCGATCACGCGCTTGAACATCGCGATGAACGCACTCGTGCTGTCGTAGCCGACGGCCAGGCCTGCCATCGTCACCGAGTCTCCCGCCGCCAGCCGCTGCAGCGCGTGCAGCGCCCTGGCCCGCTGCAGCCAGCGGCCGAACGTCGCCCCGGTCTCGCGCCGGAACAGGCGCTCGATCGTGCGCGCGCTGGCACCGCACCCGCGCGCCAGCTCCGCCAGGGTCGGCACCGCCGCCAGGTCGGCCCGCGCGCGATCGGCGACACGCCGCGCCCGCGGATCGGTCGGCAGCCCCAGGACCAGCGCCGCCTCACGCGTGACCGTGATCTGGTCCAGCAGCACCGCGGTGAGGTGCCGGTGCGACGCCACGTCGACCGACAGCATCTGCAGCCGCGCGACCTCCAGCACCAGTTCGCGCAGCAGTCCTGGGATCGGCAGCACGAAGCAGCGGGTCGGCAGCTCGGCGGCGAGGTCCGGCCGCACGTACGTGGTGCGCATGTGCGTCGTCACCGTCATCGCCACGGCGTGCTCGCAGCCGGCGGGGATCCACACCGCGCGCTCGGACGGAACCACCCAGGCGCCGCCCGGCGTCTCGACCGTCATCACGCCCTCGGTGGCATAGACCAGCTGGTGCCATTCGTGGGCGTGCGGCGGAATCCGGTAGCCGGCCGGCATGCGCAGACCCAGCGTGCGGACGCCGATCGCCGCCTCGGGGATGGCGTCCGTGCCGGAGCCGGCCGGGTCGTGTCGGTTTCGCGCCATCGCTTGGCAGGATAGCGCAAGACGGCCACGCCGCCGGCCTCTAGCGTCCCGACCATGCCCAACCACGTCGTCCACTTCGCCATCCACGCCGACGACTGCGCGCGCGCCCGCGCCTTCTACGAGGCCGTGTTCGGCTGGACCTTCGAGCCCTGGGGGCCGCCCGGCTTCTGGCGCGTGTTCACCGGCCCCGACGGCATCCACGGCGCCTTGCACCAGCGTCGCGAACCGCTGACCGGCACCGGCATGCGCGGCTTCGAGTGCACCATCGGCGTCGACGACGTGCAGGCCACCGCGAAGGCGGTCGCCGCGCACGGCGGCACCGTGACGCTGCCGCCGTTCGCGATCGACGGGGTCGGCACGCTGGTCATGTTCCTCGACCCGGAAGGCAACACCGTCGGCGCAATGCAGTACCTCCCCGGCATGTCGTGATCGCGGCCCGCCTGCCGGCTGCCTCGGCGCCCCTGGTCGCGCTAGTGTCTCCGGCATGGTCACCCTGCGAGGAACCGTCGCCCTCGTCGCCGGCGCCACCCGCGGCGCCGGCCGCGGCATCGCCCGCGCGCTCGGCGAGGCCGGCGCCACCGTCTACTGCACGGGCCGCAGCAGCCGCAGCGGCGAGGTCGACCCCGCGCGACCGGAGACCGTCGAGGAGACCGCCGAACTCGTCACCGCCGCCGGCGGAGCCGGCATCGCCGCGCGCTGCGATCACACCGACGAACCCGCGGTCGCGGCGCTGATCGAGCGCGTGCGCCGCGACCACGGCCGGCTCGACCTGCTGGTCAACGACATCTGGGGCGGCGACGCCCTGACCGAGTGGGGCAAGCCGTTCTGGGAATGCTCTGTCCAGCAGGGCTTCGCGATGATGGAGCGCGCGATCCACACCCACATCGTCACCAGCCGGCACGCCGTGCCGCTGATGCTCGAAGGCGAACGCGGCCTCGTCGTCGAGGTCACCGACGGCGCGTTCCACGGCTACCGCGGCCAGCTGTTCTACGACCTGTGCAAGACCACCGCGATCCGCCTCGCGTACGCCATGTCGGTCGAGCTGGAGGACCGACCGATCACCGCCGTCGCCGTGACTCCCGGCTTCCTGCGCTCCGAGGCCGTGCTCGCCCACTTCGGCGTCACGGAAGCCAACTGGCGCGACGCGATCCGGAACGACCCGCACTTCGCCGAATCCGAGACCCCGATGCTGGTCGGCCGCGCGATCGCCGCCCTGGCCGCGGACCCCGACGTCCGACGCTACGCGGGCCGACCGCTCACCTGCTGGGAGCTCGCGCGCCACTACGGCATCCGCGACGTCGACGGCCGCCAGCCGCACTGGGAGGAGCACCTCGACGCCGCCATCGAGGCGATCCTCGCCGCGGACTCCCCCGGCGCCGACGACCTCGTGCTCCTCGGGATCCGCAAGCCGCAGCTCGACTTCGACGCCGCGCGCACAGGCCAGCGCGCGCGCATCACGGCGTTCCTGGCGCGCCACCGCGATCGCACGCAGCCGTAGCGGGCGCGCGACCGCAGCTCAACGCAGCTCGAACACCGGCTCCAGGTACAGCTCCTGGTGCGCCTCGAGCACCACGTCGACCGGCGGGAAGCGCCGACCGTCCTGCAGGATCTCCAGCCGGTAAGGACCCGGCGGCAGCGGTCCGAGCGCGAAGCCGCCGTCGGCGCCCGTCCGCGCCGGCTGGATCACCGTCGAGTCGTACTGGCCGAGCCGCAGCCGTGCGCCCTCCACGGCGCGACCGAGCGCGTCGACGGCTCGCCCCAGGATCCGAGCCGACGGCATGCACGCATCGGCGACCACCAGGACCTGCTCCTGGGTGCCGGCTCGCAGGTCGCGGAACACCGCGTGCACGGGAGTGCCGCCCACGTTCGGTCGCACGTGCAGCTCGTTGCCGCTCTCGCGGCACTCGACGCACACGAACGCACCCTCCCGGTCCGTCGCCGTCCACCGCCCGCTGCCCGGCCTGGTCACGAACCAGTTGGCGAGCGGCTGCCCGCGCGCATCGAGCAGGCGACCGCGAATGCGCTCGGCCTCGCCGAGGACCATTTCGATCGCGTGCTCGCCCGGTCCGTCCAGGCGGACTTCGCAGCGGACGCGCGACGCGTCCTTCTGCCACGCCGCCAGCGTGAACGCGCCGTCCGGGACGTCGTCGAACAGGAACGCGCCGTCGGCCCCGGTCTGCTGGTGGAACCGCTGCGGGTACGCGAGCCCGTCGGCGCGGACGAACGCGCCGGCCACCGGGGCGCCGACCGCGTCGCGCACGACGCCGCGCACCGTCGATCCGCGCGCCAACACCACGGTCGGGCCTGCCGTCGCCGCGGGATCGAGCTGCAGCCGCTCCCGGTGCGGGGCCCATCCGGCGGCGTACACGTACAGCTGGACCCGGCCCGCGGGCAGCCCGTCGCCGGCGAACCAGCCCTCCGCGTCGGTGGCCCACAGGCGCGCCATCGTGTCCGTCCCCGCGCCGCCTTCGGGACGCAGCTGCACCCACGCACGCGCGACCGGCGCCCCCGATGGTTCGACGACGCGGCCGCGGACCCCGGCCAGGGCGCCGCCGGCGAAGCGGAGCTCGATCGTCGTCGGCGCGCCCGGCGCCAGATCGACCTCGCGCAGCAGCCGCCCTGCGGTCCGCCCGAGACGCCCGTCGCTCGCGAACAGCATCTCCAACGGCGCGCCGCCGCCGACCTCGAAGCGACCGCCCGCGTCCGCGCGGCCGACCGGGAACGGCCACGCCGGCCACGCGCTGCCGTGCTGCATGTGGATCCGCGCGTGCGGAACCGGCCGTCCCTCGGCGTCCACGACGCGACCCGCGATCGTCACGCCCGCCACCAGCGTCACCGTCAACTCGCTCACGCGGCCCGCGGCGACCACGACGGACTGGTGCCGCAGACCGATCGTGCCCACCCGGTAGCGTCCCGGCGGCAACTCCCCGAATCGAACCTGCGACGCCGCGTCGCTCTCCCGGACCTCGCCCGGTCCCGCCGCGGCGCGGCACAGGATCGCGTGACCCGCGCCGGCCGGCTGGCCGCCGGGCTCGACCACGGTGACCAGGAGCCCGCCCACTGGCGTCGAGGGTGTCGGCGGCGCCGGCGGCAACTCGGCGGGTGCCGGCGCCGCAGCCTCCAGGTCGGGCGCCGGCGCGGCGTTCGCGTCCTCCACGGCGATTCGCGCCGCGTCCGGCGCCGCCGCGCTCGCCGCCAGGCTGGGCATCCCAGCATCCGGCGCCGATGCCGCGCGCTCGACGCCGGGTGGCGGCGGCGACGCGTCCCACCACAGCGGACTCGAACCCAACACGCCGAACACCACCAACACCACCGCGGCGGCGAACTTCTTCTGCAAGCCCATGAGTCCTCCGAGCACCGGAATCCCGAGCCACGCCGACCGCGCCGGTGCAACCAGCTGCCGGCGCAACCGCGCCAGCGCCCGCTTCTGCCGGACGCGCACCGTGTCGATCCCGACGCCGAGCTGCCGCGCCGTCGCATCGACCGACAGGCCGCGCAGGAACCGCAGCAGGATCGTGTCGCGGTAGTGCGGCGGCAGCGCCAGCACCGCGTCGACCGCGCGGCGCTGCAGTTCGGCGTCCGCAACGACGTCCGCAGCGCTCGCCGCAGCTGCCGTCGGCACGAGCCGCGCCAGCCGCGCCACCTCGCGCGCCGCCCTCCGCCGCCGCAGCGCCGCCAGCCGGCGCGCGACCGCCGCCAGCCACGGCCGACCGGCCGGCCGCCCGTCGGCGCGCAGCGCCGCCACCGCGACGTCCTGCTGCAGATCCGCCGCCTCCTCCGGATCGCGGACCAGCCGCTCGACGAGGCGCCGCAACCACGCGGCATCGGCCAGCAGCGCTTCCATCGGCGGAGTCACGCCCCCTACATTGCCGCACCGCCCCGCATGGGGTCAGACCCCCTGCAGGAACCCGGCCGCCGAACTCGCTCGCCCGAGTGCCTGCCTCGCGCCGCTGCGAAGCAGCCGGCGCCGGGTCTCAGCGCTGGGCGGCTGCCTGCCCTCGCCGTGCCTCGGAGGATTTGCGAGTCCGCGCGCCCGCGCGCAGCGCGGGCTCGCGGGCGGCCGAAGCCCTCGCCCCGCACACGTCTCCCGCGCAGCGGGAGAAGTGGTCGGGGCGAGAGGATTTGAACCTCCGACCTTTGCGTCCCGAAGGGACGCAGGGCCACTGCCGGTGAACGCGAGAAAACGGGGAAAGAGCCTACTCCGTGGCAGTCTAGCGCGAAACCAGGGCAGGGACAACGACGCCCTCAGTGGAACGGAAACGAACGACTTGTACGCTGTCGGGGTCCCGAAGTGCTGTAGCGACTGCTGTAGTCCCGTCGAGCAATGCCCCCCCACAAGCAAGGAAGGCGGAAGAGGACACCTGCCGCGGCCCTACCGAAGGGCCTCCGCAAGAAGGTCGTCGAGAGCCTGGAAGAGATCCGCGCTTCGATTCCGCGTCGATTCCGAGAGGCGGCAAGAACGCACCCCGCGGAGAGTACCGAGGACGAGAAACTCGTCTTGCTGCGCGTCACCGAAGAACTGGAAGGCGAACTCGCCCGGAGGGGTATGGACAGCAAGCCGGCCCAGAGGCTGAGCGCAGAAGTCGGTCGACTTCTGAGCGGAGTTCAGGTTGCCGACGGGCTGCTGCGCGACCGCCTGGAGGGGGCCGCCGTGTGTGCTCGGTTGCTTGAACTGCCCATCTTGCAGCCTGCCCCACCAAGGCGGCCGACCAAGAAGAAGGACCGGGCCGCCACTGCGCGTTTGGACCAAGCGGCCATCAGGGCGGTGAGTCGCCTGACGAAGGCGGGCCCCCACTTCAATCCGCGCTGGAAGGTGAAGGCCGTTGTGGCCCTACTCAAGTCGCGCGGCTGGGACTGTTCCCGACAGTCGCTCCTCAATCGTCACGACGATGGTTCTCCTCGTTGTCCGCAGTTCCTCGCCCTCTGGCAGGCACAGAAGGCGCAGACGCGCCCGGTCAACGTTCAACATCGGGCGTCTGTGGACGACCTCGAAGACAACCGCGGCCGCGAGGACGAGTAGGAGCCACCCGCTGGCGCTCCGGCTTACTGTTGTCCGCATATTGCGCCACGGCTTCGGACATCCGTGGCATCCGTGGCGCGATTTCTGGCATTCCCAAGCTGCTGCTACTACTTCGTTTCCATCGACCTGCAGCCATGTAGCGGGCACCTCGAAAGGCTGAGCCGTGGCGATACCGGTGCTTGGCGTGAACATCTCGCATCACACCAGGCCACGCCGGCCCCGCAAGTGACCAGCTCGTCGACGAGGGTCTGATGAGCATCGTCCGTGCGGCGGCCAGCATCGGCATCACGATCACGTCCAAGACAGCCATTCGTTGGGCGCTCCGCGGCGCCAACGGCGTCCTCCTCGAGACCGTCAAGATCGGCGGGCGGCGTTTGACCAGCGAGGCGGCGCTGCGGCGCTTCATCGCTGCCACCCAGCAGCAACCGGAGGGCATCGAGCACCTCGCCGACAAGGACGCGGACCGCGTCCTTGCCGCCTACGGCTTGTCGCGCGCAGACTCGGCGCGCCGTGCCGTGGAGACTCGAGCATGAGCGCCGCCGCTCATCAAGGAGGGCATGGCCATCCGCAACCTACTCGAGGTCCGCGGTGTCACGCCGGCCAGTCGGCGACGGCGGAGGCTGCTGTGACCGCGGTTGAGCTCGCAGCGGAGGAGGCTGCCCGCGCCGGGTGCCACGCCTACGTTACCAGGCAGCAGACCGAGGCCGACGCGCTGCGATCCATCGGCTTGGCGGCGCACTGGCGCGGCGACCCGCTGCTCCAACTGGAACTTCTCGGACAGCCGGATGTCGTGCTCTGCGGCTTCGACGACATCCCATTGAACTGGCTCGATGGGATCGGCCGAATCCACCACTACCCGCCTGAGGCCGAGACCGTCGACGGGTGGCTCGGCGGACTCCAGCGGAGCGACCCTGAGGAGTTGCGCGCCCTGTTCCTGTTGTCGGTGTCCGCCTACTCCCTCCTCATCTCGGAGCCGGCAACCGCGATCACGCGGCGCATCTCGGCACAGCCGACGTTCCCGACGGACGCGCTGCCGCCACGGGTCGCAGGCTTCGTGAGGTCCAGCGCCAAAGCCGTCGGGGTCGACGAGGCCGTCGTCGGGTCCTGTGCCCTGGGAGCCCTGTCGACCGCCGTCGTCGCCAGCCGCTGCCTGCGGATCAAGACGGGGTGGAGGGAGTTCCCCATCCTGTGGGTCGGCGTCGTCGGGCCGTCGGGTTGCGGCAAGTCTCCCGCGCTTGCGCTAGCCGTCGGCCCCTTGCGTCGGCGCGATGCCCTCCTGGCGCAACAAACGCAGGTCGAGGTGCGTCGCCGGCGCGAGGTTGCGCGGCAACAGCAGGGGCGTGGACGGGACAACGATCCGCCCCCGGTGCGCGCCGCGCTACTCGGAGACGCGACGGTCGAGGCCGTGGCGGCCCGGCTGCAGGACAACCCGAGAGGGCTCGGCCTCGTTGCGGACGAGCTGACGACGTGGTTCGGCGGCTTCGACCGATACAGCCAGGGCAAGAGTGACGCAGCACGTTGGCTGAGCATGCACAGCGGCGAAACCCTGCGCGTCGACCGGAAGACCGGGGACGTGCCCACCCTGCTGATCCGGCGCGCGGCGATGGCGATCGTCGGCGGCATCCAGCCCGGGGTCATCGACCGCACGATCGGAAAGGGCGAGCTCGAGAGCGGCATGGCGCAGCGGTTCCTGCTCGCCGCGCCCCCCATGCAAGCGCAGCCCTGGTCCGACCATCAGGTGCCAGAGGCAGCCCTGACCGCCTACGCGCGCACGATCGACTCCCTTCTCAACCTCGAGCTCGACGCCGGCGGAGAGCCGCCCGAGCTCCACCTGACCAAGGGCGCGCATGTCGTATTCAAACGATGGTACGACTGCATAGCCGTCGAGATGAACGAGACGGACAATCCGCACCTACAGTCGGCCCTTGCGAAGCTGCGGGGAGGCGGCGTCCTGCGAATCGCCCTGCTAGTCGCATTGGCTCACGCGGCGGAGGACGAGGCCGCCGAGCGACTGCTGACCGTTGACGCCGTCGACATGGAGGCCGCTGTGCAACTCGCCTCCTACTACCTGGGACAAGCCCGGGCCATGTACGGACGCTGGGCGACCAGTGAGCCGGCTGCGCGGCGCGGCAGCGACCGAAGGAAGGAGAAGGTCCTCGACGCAATCCGCGCGGCCGGTGACGCCGGGCTCCGCGTCACCGACATCCAGAGGACGGTGCTCAACCGCAATGTCGCGATGGAGGCGGTCGAGCATATGTTGCTGGAGATGGAGCAGGACGGGCAGGTCGAACCCCGCATGGCCGACCGGACCGACGTCCTCGGCACGCCCGCCAAGTGCTGGGTTGCTGTCTCCAACCCAACTACGACAACGACAACTACGACAAGAAACACGGCTGCACCGTAGTCTGTCGTCCTCGTCGTAGTCGTCGTAGCCTCCTTCTGCAGCCAAGCGTTCGATTTCCGAACACCAACGCCTCCAGCACGCAGAACGGCCGGGACCCGTAGACCAACACCGACCATGATACCGTTCGCCTGGTCCTAGTTTTCGTTGTCGTAGTTGTCGTTGCGCTTGCTCCATCGCGGGCAGGCGCGGTAAACCCTCACCAGGGCGCGTGGCCAGGGACGGAAGGAGCCATCCAGATGACAGTCCCCCGCCTAGCCACAGAGCGGATCCGGGTCCGGATCCTGTTCCACGCCATGATCGCGCCGTTTGCCGTTCCCGCCGCTGCACAGCAGTTCCCAGGCTGGGAAGACCTGGGGATCGCCGGTCCGGTTGCCCGCGTCGGCCACGGAATGGTGTTCGACTTGGCAAGGAACGAGGCCGTCCTGTTCGGCGGCATCACGGGCGGCAGCGCCGCGACCATGCAGACCATCCTGGGGGACACGTGGGTCTTGGCCGACGCCGAGTGGTCCCAACGGCTCACCCCCGGCCCGGTGGCCCGGACCGAGTTTGGCCTAGCCTACGACAGCCAGAGAGGGCGAACAGTCCTGTTCGGCGGCCGCGGCGCGACCTCCCTGGTCCTCGGAGACACCTGGGAGTGGAATGGGACCAACTGGATTCCGGCCTTCGGGGCGACTGCGACCCCCAGGTCCAACATGGGCATGTGCTACGACTCGGCACGTTCGTGCGTCGTCATGTTTGGCGGAGTCGATGCCGGACCGGCACCGCTTGGCGATACGTGGACATGGGACGGGCAGAGCTGGATCCAGGTGGCGACCACGGGGCCGGCGCGACAGTCTCCCTCGATGGCCTTCGACGAGTCCCTGGGCCTCACGATCATGTTTGGCGGTGGAGACGGCATCGGTGCCAGCCTGCCACGGGACACCTGGGGCTGGAACGGAAGCGTCTGGGCTCAACTCAGCGCAGCAGGTCCGCTGGGCAGAGTGCTACACGCGATGGCCTTTGACCAACAGCGCTCCGTTGTTCTCATGTGGGGCGGCTTAGCGCCCGGTGGCACACAGGCTCAGTCGACGGAAACACTGGAGTGGCGGTCCGGATCCTGGTGGCCCGTTGCTGCCACCGGCTCGGCGGGGTCCCTCTCCGCACGGATGGCGTACGATCCGGGGCGCAGGAGGATGCTCCACTTTGGCGGGGAAGCGCTAGTCAACGGCAACTGGATCGTCTCGAGCCAGACGTGGTCGACACGTGCAGCAGCAGCCCGCTCCTTCGGGACAGGTTGCGGCTCGCCTCCGCTCGAGATCCTTGCCCTGTCACAGCCGCACATGGGAGAGTCGCAGCTCACCGAACTGCGAAATGCTCCCTCCGCGTCCGCCGCGCTGGTGCTCGGGTTCAGCAACACGACGATAGGTGCCTTTCCTCTACCCGCTCCCTTGGACGGGCTCGGCATGACCGGCTGCACGGCATACCACGATGCCGCTCATCCGCAGCTCCTGCCGTTCCCGACAGTTGTGCAGGGCGTAGCGCAGCAGAGCATCTTCGTCCCCAACGACCCCGTGCTACTCAATGCCCATGTCTACATGCAGGGGATGGCCCTTGCCCCTGCTGCCAACCCCTTCGGGCTCCTAGTCAGCAACGCCATCGAGTGGCGGATCGGATACTGAGCGCGCTAGGGGGAGCATGATTCCCAACGATATGGGACCCGTTCCTCCGCGTCGGCTCCCCCCGGGGGTAGGGGCCCCAGACCTCCACGGAGCGCGCCGACGGCCGCGGGTCACGACGCCAAGCGCTTGCCCCCCGACTTGACCTTGCGACCGTCGCTCTGTCGACCGGGAGGCTCCATCCGCGTGGAAGCCTGATCGCGCGACGGCGACTGGTCCTCGGCTTCGGCATCGGCCAAGCGCTGCTCCCAGAGTGCGACCTGCTGGCGACACGCCAAGGAGTCGAAGCGGTGCAGCGCGGCATCGCTCCCGCGCTGCATGCGGTCCACGGCGATGGCGAGCCCGTGGAATGCCGAGGCGATCGTGGCGATGAAGTTCCGCCCCTCCTGCTCGATCTCGTCGCCCATGCGGACCAACTCGCGCGCGATGGGCGATCCCTCCTCAAGTAGGGACGCCATCAGCGGGTCCTTGTGGGTGCGGCGAACGTTGCCAGCGGGCGCACCGTCGCGGCCGGCCTCGATTTGCTCCACAGCCTGCGTCAGTTCGCGGATCGCATGAGGACCCCCGCAGCGAGCGCGACGCCATGAGGTGCGCCCTGACGTGCTCGCGTCAACGGCGCACGCTCACGAACCCGACGGCCGAAGATTCACGGGCACCACCGATCGTGCGGTAACCCGCCATCGCCAATTCGGTTGCGGCATCGAGCGTAGGCGAATCTACAGAATCGCCGACTTCTGGCTGTCGGGCTCGCGTCTCGCGCGCGTAATCCATGCCACTCACCCGCGGCATCGGTGCCGCGGATAGAGCGGCTCCCGCCGGCGCGTCAACGCCGACGGAAGCCTCGACAACCCCCTGATTGAGCAGGAGACCGTCATGGCATCCAAGCCTACCGGCGCCACAGTGCCGTTCCACGCGCCGCAGAGGCGCGCCACCGTTCCCGCCCGCCCGCGCACCACCACCAAGGCGATCGGCTACTGCCGCGTCTCCAGCATCGGCCAGGCCAACGACGGCAAGGATGGACTACCGCGGCAACGCAAGGCGATCGCCGCCTACTGCGCCGGCAGGCGAGTCGACCTGGTCGAACTGCACGAGGACCCCGGCGTGTCGGGAACCGTGCCGATCGAGGCTCGCGAGGGCCTGTCCACGGCGCTGCAACGGTGCTTGGACCTGGGAGTGCCGATGCTGGTGGTCGAACGCGCGGACCGTCTCGGCCGCGACCTGATCGTGTCCGAGATGGCGATTCGCGCATTCTCGGAGGCTGGCGTCTCGATCGTCACGGCCGACACCGGGCACGACATGGTGGACGCCGACGCGGACCCGAGCCGCAAGCTCGTGCGGCAGGTGTTGAACGCACTTGCCGAGTACGACCGATCCGCGCTGGTGGCCAAGCTACGCGCCGCGCGCGAGCGAAAGCAACGCAACGGCGGGCACGCCGTGGGTTGCTACAAGTTCGGTCAGCATCCGGGCAAGACCGACGAAGCTCGGACGCTGGAGCGCATCCGCGAGCTACGGCATGCGCCACGTGGCAGGCGTCGACCTACGCTGCGTGACGTTGCGGCCGTGCTGAACGCTGAGTGTCGCGCATCGCGGACGGGTCGGCCATGGACCCCCGCGATGGTCCGCGACGCACTCACGCTCTCCAAGCCTCGAACTTCGACGCGATAGCTCCGCTCAGCGTAGCGGTGAAGGGCTGAGACGCCCCAGGTCGCCGACGTGCATCGATCCTGCCATAGCGCGCTCAGCGTCATCGATGGCGTGCAGACTCAGCCATGTCCGAATGGCTGTAGACCTTTCTCGCTGGGCGTCCGTCAGAGCCCCTTCGTCCTTGACGCATTCCTGGATCGCGACAAGTTCTGCGATCTGATCCAGAGCGCCCTGCATGAACTGGTTCTCGGATTCGTTGAACAAGAACGAACGCTCCGACGCGGCCTCCTTGAACTCGTGGACATGTCGGTACACCGCGGCAGCGTTGATGCGCCCCTTCTCCCACCAGTCGCCATCTTGCCGCAGGAGTTTGATCAGCGCATGGAATACCGTCGCGCGCCGTGCGAGGAGGGATAGGCGGAACTGCCCTTCGGCCGTTATGGTGTTGCGTTTGTGAAGCTGGCGGACCTTGAACGCCAGAAACAAGCCGACGAGGGCGATCGCAAGATTGCTTGCCTCCAGTAGGTTCACGTTCTCACTCCAAGTGGTCATCGAGGGGCCCCGATCATGCAGCGGTAGGCGTCGCCTAGTGACGTGACGGGCCCCGACACCGCGAAGTCCTGCACGATCGGCTGCACGAAGAACGCAACGCCGCTGAGCGCGAGATCGTTCGGGATCGGCACTGCGACCGCATGCGGGTATCCGGCCTGTGGCAGCAGCAGGTCGACGCTCACATGCAGCATGCAGCCGGGGAGGCTCAGCGCCGACAGGTCCAACGGCAGCGGGAGTCCACCCCAGGTGTTCCGATCGAACCCCAAGACCACGGTGGAGTGCGCAAGCACCCACGGCGTCACGCCAAGCGTCGACATGGTGAACGTCGTGCCGAGGACTGGCCCCGTCTGGGGCTGCGTGCTGCCGATGATCGGCGCCGAGTCGAACAGCATCGTGGCCGAGCCAAAGGCGCCCGGGCAGCCTGAGGCGAACGGGGTCGAGCTCGCTGACGGTGGCACGTAGAGCCTTAGCAACTGGCTGCTCGTGTAGGACGCTCCGAACACGAAGTCCCCGGCGCCGCAGATGGCGCGCGCGCTGGTGGCGATCGCCAACGGCTGCCAGGTGGATCCGTCCCAGCGCAGCGTGTACCGGTTGGGGTCGGCCAACGACACGCCGAGTCCAGCGACCATCGCCTGAGAAGTCGCCTCGTAGGCGATCGAAAGGTCCAGGACCCCTGGCCCGAATGCAGGCCCGACTTGCCGCCAGGCTGCACCCTGCAACTCCCACGTCCCGCTTTGCAACGTGATCGCCATGGCCGTCGCCGTTGCCGAGTTGTAGGCGACCTCGGCGAAGTCGAAGGGCAGTTCGGCGGTGAGGGCGAGGCGGGTCCAAGAGGCGCCGTCCCACTCCCACGTCTCGACCGCCGTTTGGTTGCTTGCCAGGCCGACGGCGACGCACGCCTGCCGTGCAGGGTCGAACCAGAAGCCGAAGTCTCGATCGAAGGTCGGCCCCGCAGCGGGAGCCCGGGCAACCCATGCGCTCCCGCTCCACTCGTAGACCACCGCCCCTCTGCCGTAGAGCAAGACCAAGCGATCCCGGACAGCATCGTAGGCGAGCCGGAGGTTGTTGTTGGGGATGTAGCTCCCCGGCACCGGGGTCGGGCCGGAGACTAGCTGCCATCCGCTGCCTGACGACTCGTGTAGCTCGAGCAAGCGAGCGCCCGTCGCCGTGTCCCGTGTCGCCCCGACTGCCAGCAGCCTCCCGGCATTCGGGTCGAATGCGAAGCCCCGCGTCGCGATAGCCGGCAACGGGTTGGGGTAGGGAAGCCACGCGGCTTGAGCCGGGGCGGCATGGCACAGGAGAACTAGAACGAGTGGCCTGCTGATGATCATGGCGCTCCCTGAGGACTCCCGAACTGCCGCGATGGCAAGCTAGCGCCGAAGGGCCGCAACCTGAAAGCCCTTCTCCGGCGAGTGGTCGCCACGTAGGCAGAACGGTTGCGGAGCAGTCAGGACCGCACAGCAGGGATTCCGGGGAAGTCGCGTTTACCGGCTCGAGCAGCGACGTAGATGAATCCATGAAGAAGCTCCTGATGCTGCTTCCAGTCTCGCTTCCGACCTGCCTGCTAGGAGGTGGCAATGTTGGTCCTTGCATCCGCGGCCTCCTGGGATGGCTCATCCCGTTCGCAGGCCGCGGTGGACTTGTCGGTCTGCACAGACGGATCCGCGGCGGCGGCGGCACGATCGGGCCTTGCACCTAGCGAGTGCTCTTGCCACCTCCAGACATCAACGCTGTCGAGGCGTGCAAACCCTCTCTCCTGGCACCCCGTCAGCGACGGGCTCGTAGCCCGAACCCGGACTGGCACTTCGAGGTGGCTTGCACCGCGCCTTGTTCTGCCGATCGTGCATCCACGACAATTGTGGCGTGAACCTGCCGACGGATGACTGGTGGTCGCGGACCGGAGCTCAGGTGCTCGACCATCGGGCGCTCGAGTTCGAGGCCGCCCCGCGACACCGGCGACCGGAGGGCCCGCGCCCCCCCAAGATCGTTGTGCCCCTGCCCGGAATCGACCGAGCCTCCGGAGTGCCGGGCGGGTCGAAGCGCGAGGGGCAACGAGACCCGGGACGGAAGATCCCGAGCACGACGTCCCCGGTGCACCTGGAGATCGCCACGATGCCCTTCGAGCTCCGCTGGCGCGTCCGGAAAGCCAACGGACCGTCCCCGTGGCGCGTCCGCTCTCTGGCGGCCCTGGCGGCCTCCCTGGCCGTGCGCTGGCGCATGACCGCCGCCGAGTTCGTCACCCTGACGCCTGGCGACGTGTGGGATCTGCGGATGCCGAAGATCGCCGAGATGTGGTTTCGCTCGTGGCTCGCCCTCCGTGCTCCGGCTGGGCCACACGGAGACTTGCAGAGCTGGTTGGCCTACGGCACATCGAACGGGACGCACCAGGCGATCTCGGGAGCCGTGTCGAGGACCCTGTACAAGTCCGGGGCGCCGCCTTGGCGCCTCGGACACCTCCTGCGGGCCAACAGGTGGCCCGAGGCATCGGTCCCGCCCGCCTTGGACTAGGAGCTACCCGTGTAGTCGGGCGACACCAGCTGCGATGGTCAGGTCTGAGCCAGCCGCATACCGCCGGGTCGTAGCCACGTCCGCGTGCCCGAGCACGGCCCGGGCGGCCTCGATGCCGAGTTGCTCGGCCAAGCGGGTCCCGGCGCTGTGACGGAGGCGGTGCGGAGACCACCGCGGCACGCCCGCCCTGTCACAAGCGCGCTCGATGTGCTGCCGGTAGCCATCAGTGTCGAGGAACTCGTTGATGGGCTCTGCAGCGGCAGCCCTGGCATCTCGTGCGCGCTGCTGCTTCGTCTCCTTGGTCTTCCGCGCCGCCCGCTTCGCCTTCTTGAACTCCTCCCACGCCTCCCGGGCGCTGAACAGCGCGGCGTCCATGGCCAATCCGAGTCGGGGTCGAACGATCTCCTGGGCTCTCGGGCCGAGCGGGATCAGGCGTTCCCGATCGCGCCACTTGCCCTTGTGCTGCGACGGCTTGAAGAGCCACGTTTCGCCGGTCATCTCGAGCTGTCGCCTGGTCATGCTCAGGGCCTCGGCGGGACGCATCCCGGTCCACCACTGTAGCAGCACGAGTGCGGCCACCGTCGGGACGAGGTGCTGCAGGGTCGCCTCTACCAGTGGCCACGGCACGGCCTCGACTGGGGCATTGTCGTGGACTCCCGACCGCCCCTTGGGCAGTCCGCGCAGGGCCGACAGTTCTTGCCAGGTCGCTCCAGGCACGAGGCCCTGCTCGACCCCCCAACGGAACAACCGCTTGATGGTCTGCATCCGGTCGTTGATGGTGCGGCGACAGAGACCGTTCGGGGCCTTTCGCCCCTTGGCCTCCGCGCCGCTCCGACCGTCGATCATCGACTGCCGGACCGCCAACAGGTGGCGGATCTGGATGCGGTCGGTCGCGATGTCCCGACAGGATTGCAGGAGGGCATCGAACGCGTACGAGGCGCGTACGGTCTCTCCAGTCTTGCGTCCGTCGTGGTCGCGGTAGAACCGCTCCGCGAAAGCCAGGTACTCGGCACACAGCACGCCGACCGTCGGGCACTTGCCGGCTAGCTTCGGGGCTGGCGCGCGCACCGATCCCGATCGTCCGGCGAGGTACTCGGCGATCACTTCGCGGTAGCGATCAGCAGCCGCCGCAGTGCCGTGCACGCCGAGGTAGACCATGCGGCGCCGACCGTCGGCAGCATCGCGGAGACAGACAGCGTCCTGGTTCGTGGCCTTGTGCAGGAACGCGACCGGCACGCGCATCTTCTTGGGCTTCATCGCATCGTTCTGCTGTAGCAACTACAGCAGTCCTTGGGGTTGCAGATGCGTTCGCCGGCAGACGGCGAAGTGCCCAATTCCCTGGGAATACCCCACTAGTGTAGTGAGGAAAGTGGTCGGGGCGAGAGGATTTGAACCTCCGACCTTTGCGTCCCGAACGCAACGCTCTACCAAGCTGAGCCACGCCCCGACCGGGCGGCGAGACCCCCCGAGGGGGTTCGCGGGGCGGGGAAGCTAGCCAAGCCGAGGGCACCGGTCAAGCGGCGTTCCGGCGCATCCTCGCCTCGCGCCGTGCGCGCTCCTAGCATCCGTCCCGCCGGCATGGCGCGGCCGCGCCGGGTCCGGCGCAACCGACGGCCGGACCGTCCCCAGCACCATGCGCAATCCCCTGCTCGCCCCCGAGGTCCGCGAACTGCTCCAGGAGGGCAGGCAGCAGGACCTGGTGTCGGTGCTCAGCGAGATGCACCCGAGCGACGCGGCATCCATTGTCAGCGCACTGGAGCCGGACGAGGTGGTCGCGGTGATGTCGCTGCTGCCGCTCGAGCTGGAGCGGGACGTGTTCGGCTACCTGGAGCCGGACGTGCAGGAGCAGTTCGCGATCGGCGCCGGGCGCGAGCGCGTCAAGAACGTGCTGCTTTCGGTGTTCAGCGACGACCGCGCGGCGTTCCTCGAGCGCCTCGACGAGCGCGTGCGCGAGAAGCTGCTGCCGCTGCTCAGCAAGGCCGCGCGCGAGGATCTGCTGCGGCGCAGCACGTTCGCCGAGGACCAGGTCGGCTCGTTCCTGAGCACCGACTACGCGGTGCTGAACCCGCGGCTCACGGCGCGCGCGGCGATCGCCGAGCTGCGGCGCCAGGCGCCGAGCAAGGAGACGATCTACTACAGCTACGTGCTCGATCGCGACGGCACGCTGCTGGGCTTCGTGTCGCTGCGCGACCTGATCCTGACGCCCGACGACGTACAGATCGGCGAGGTGATGCGCACCGAGCTGCTGTCGGTCACGGCCGACGCCGACCAGGAGGAGGCGGCGCGGTTGATCCGCGACTACGACCTGATCGCGCTGCCGGTGGTCGACGCGAACCGCCGGCTGGTGGGCATCGTCACGCACGACGACGCGGTCGACATCGTCGAGGAGGAGGCGCAGGAGGACATCGAGAAGATGGCCGGACTGACCGGGCACGGCACCGAGCCGCCGGCCACGGACGGGACCGAATCGGTGTTCTGGCAGTTCCGGCGACGCGCGCCGGTCATCTCGCTGCTGGCGCTGTTCTGGGTGATCACCGCGACGGTGATCCAGGGCTTCGAGGAGCACCTGAAGGCCGGGCCGGTGCTGCTGCTGGCGCTGCTGCCGATGGTGATGGCGACCGGCGGCATGGTCGGCACCCAGGCCAGCGCGCTGGTGATCCGCGCGCTGACCGTCGGCACGGTCGGCGGCAACGTGCGCACGGTGCTGTGGAAGGAGATCCGCATCGCGCTGATCATGGCCGTGACGCTCGCGGGCATCGCGTTCGTCGACGCGCTGGTGGTGAGCCGCGCCGAGGCCGATCCGCCCGAGTGGGCCGTGGTGGCACACACCGGCGTGGTGATCGCCCTGGCGATGAGCCTGCACGTGCTGTCGGCGGCGATCCTGGGCGCGATCACGCCGATCGTCGTCAAGAGGCTGCGCGGCGACCCGGCGATGATCAGCACGCCGGCGGTCACGGCGATCGCCGACCTCACCGGCGCCGCGATCTACCTGGTGCTGGTGATGCTGCTGGTCTGAGCCGCGACCGCCCGACCTACACCAGCGGTTCGCCGGGGTCCTCGACCGGCTTGTCCTCGCCGGCCGCGACCAGCCGCTTGAGCTGGATCCGGAACTCGCCGCGCTCCTCGGGGTCGGCCATGCGCCAGCGGCTCTGCTGCCGCCGGCGCTCGATCGCCGAGCCCTGCATCATCACCGACGTGACGTGCCGTGCCTGCGGCGTGAACACGTGCACGCGCCCCTTGGGACCGACGACCACGATCGTCGCCTTCTCGGTGTCCCACAGGATCGACGCGTCCGGCGCCTCCCCCGCGTCCGGGTACGCCCGCGGCGTCGGCCGCTGGCGCTCCTCGCTGCGCGACTGCGCGTGCTGCGTGCGCCGGCCCTGGCTGCGCGCGCGGCCCGCCAGCTTCTGCGCCAGGTCCTGCAGCAGCGGCAGCACGAACGCCTCGTCGTCGACGCCGCCGTTCTGCTCCTTGCCCGACAGCCGCAGCGACTCGGCGTCGAGGTGGCGCTGGAAGCGGCTCAGGATGTTCAGGATCCCCGGATCGGCGAGGTCCATCAGGTCGACCTTGCCGACCGCGTGCAGGCGCAGCCGCGGCTTGCCCTCGAGCGTGCTGCCGCGCAGCAGCTGGAAGCTGAACGCGCACTTCTGCTCGGCGCCCAGCACCCGGAACAACCCGGCGTCGACCTGGCCGAGGATCTTGAACACCGGCGACTCGCCGCCGAACTCGGCGAGCTGCTGCGTGCGCAGCACGCGCCCCATGGTCACGTGCGTGAGCACCAGCTCGTCGCCGGCCAGCAGCTGGTCGATGCCGGGGTCCTTGCGCTCGATCGCCATCGTGACGAAGTCGCTGAACACCGGCCGACCGGTCGAGTTGTAGCCCTCGAACACCTGACGCGCCTCGGCGGGGCGGCAGTGCTCGACCTCGGCGCTGCCGCTGAAGTAGCAGAACACCGAGCCCGGGCGCAGCGCGCGCTCGTGCTCGCGGACCTCGCGCACGCGCTGCAGCAGCTGCTCGACCGCCTGGGCGGCGGCGCCGCGCGCGTCGCCGCGGTCGTCGAGCGGAACGCGCAGATTCAGGTCGAGGAAGCGCGGCACGCTCAGCGGGTCGACGCCCTCGACCTTGAACAGCGCCTGCGCCATCTGGCTCAGCGCGCGCATCGCCACCAGGGCGCCGTGCGCGTGCGGGCGCGTCCCGCGCGCCTCGCGTTCCCGTCCGCGGCGCTCGCGCGGCTCGCGATGCTCGCGCGGCTCGCGGCGCGCGTGCGGCCGATCGCCACGGGGCGCGCCGCCGTCCGGCGGAGCGCCGTCCGCGCCGACGCCCGCGCCTTCGCGCGCGCCCTTGCGTCGACGACGACGCTTCCGCTTGCGCTGCGTTCCGTCCCCGGCAGGCCCGTCCCCGCCGCCGCCGTCGGTCACGGGGCCGGACACCAGGGGCGCCGGCGGCACCGACTCACCGGCTCGGGTCGCCGGCGCGCCGCCTGCAAGGGGCGTCGCCGGCGCAGACGTCGGGGTCGGATCGGGGCTCGCAGGCGGCGGGACGGCTGGCTCGGCGGAGTCGCTCACGGGGCGGCCACGATCGGCGCCCCCGGCGCGCGCGGCAAGACCACAGCGCGCATTTCCTTTCGCGGGCCGGCCCTGCTTGAATCCGGACCGACATGACCGGCATCCACGATTCGATCCTCTCCACCGTCGGCGGCACGCCGGTCGTGCGCCTCTCGCGTATCGGCCGCGACTGTCCGGCGGAGCTCTACGGCAAGTGCGAGTTCATGAACCCGGGCGGCTCCGTGAAGGACCGCATCGGCGTGCGCATGCTGCTGGACGCCGAGAAGGCCGGGCGCATCAAGCCGGGCGACACCCTGATCGAGCCCACCTCGGGCAACACCGGCATCGGCATCGCCCTGGCCGGCGCGGTGCGCGGTTACCGCGTGATCATCACCATGCCGGAGAAGATGTCGCGCGAGAAGCAGGTGGTGCTCGAGGCGCTCGGCGCCGAGATCATCCGCACCCCCACCGAGGCCGCCTGGGACGCGCCCGAGAGCCACATCGGCGTGGCGAGGCGCCTCAAGGAGGTCATCCCGAACTCGCACATCCTCGACCAGTACGGCAACCCATCCAACCCGCTGGCGCACTCCGAGGGCACCGGCCGCGAGATCGTCGAGCAGTTCGGCGGCAAGCTCGACGCCGTGGTGATGACGGCCGGCACCGGCGGCACCATCACCGGCGTCGCCCGCGCGGTGAAGGCGGCGATCCCCGGCTGCAAGATCGTCGGCGTCGACCCCGAGGGCTCCATCCTGGCCGGCCCAGGCCCGATCAAGAGCTACAAGGTCGAGGGCATCGGCTACGACTTCATCCCCGACGTGCTCGACACCGGCCTCGTGGATCGCTGGGTCAAGAGCAACGACAAGGACAGCTTCCGCGTCGCGCGGCAGCTGATCCGGCAGGAGGGCCTGCTGGTCGGCGGCAGCTGCGGCGCCGCGGTCTGGGCGGCGATGCAGGTCGCGAAGGACTTCGCGAAGGGCGCGCGGATCCTGTGCATCCTGCCCGACTCGATCCGCAACTACCTGACCAAGTTCGTCGACGACCGCTGGATGCGCGAGAACGGCTTCCTCGAGGAGGATTGGGCGATCGGCACGATCGACGAGCTGCTGCGCGCGATGCCCAACCGCGAGGTGGTGACCGTGGACGTCGGCGACCAGCTGGCGACCGCGGTGAAGCTGTTCAAGGAGCACGGCTTCTCCCAGGTGCCGGTCACCGACAACGGCTGCCTCGCCGGCATCCTGACCGAGGCCGACGCCCTGCGCGGCCTGGTCGACGGCAAGGCCACCGGCAGCACCTCGATCGCCGAGGTCATGGTGCGCAAGGTCAGCACGATCGCGCCGCACGCGCCGTCGTCCGAGCTGCCGCGCATCTTCGAGCGCGGCGAGGTGGCGCTGGTGGTCGACGACGCCCACCGCGTGCTCGGCCTGATCACCAAGCTCGACATGATCGAGCACCTCACGCGCCGCACGACGGTGTGACCGGCGCGACCTCCAGTCCGGCCGCGCCCGCGCCGCCGCGGCGCCCCGCGGCGCTGCTGATGTTCGTCGCGGTCGCCCTGGTCGCGGTGCTGCGGATCTGGCACCTCGACGCCGATCCGCCGGCGTCGATGCCGGATCCGACCATCATGGACGAGGGGCTGTGGGCGGACTCGGCCCGCGGCCACGTGCTGTTCCCCGACGGCGCCGACTGGTTCAGCGACGACCTCGGCAATGCCTACCTGATCGCGCCGCTGTACACGTTCCTGCTCACGGGCGTCTACGAGGTGTTCGGCGTCGGCCTGTGGCAGACGCGCCTGCTGGCCGCGCTGGCCAGCATCGCCACGGCCGCGCTCGCCGGCTGGTTCGTCACGCGGCGCCGCGGCCAGTCGGCGGGCATGCTGGCGGTGCTGCTGGTCGGCATCTGCCCGCTGCTGGACCAGCACGGGCGCTTCGCGATGATCGAGAGCACGCAGGGCCTGTTCCTGCTGCTGTCGTTCGTGCTGCTGTTCCCGCCGCGCAGGAGTCTCTGGGCGCCGCTCGCCGCGGGCGCGGCGATGGGCTGCGCGGTGCTGGTCAAGCCGAACTCGGTCCAATTCGGCGTGCTGCCCTTCGCGGCGGCCTTCCTGCTCGAGTGGTACCGCGAGGCGCGCGCCGAGCACGCCGCGACGCAGCCACCTGCCACCCCCGACCCGGTCGGCGCGGTGCACCGCCGGCGGCTCCGCGAAGGCGCGCTGTGCTGCCTCGGCGGCGCGATGGCGCTGGCTGCGATCGGGCTGCCGGTGTGGCTGCCGAACTGGGACGCCTTCGTGGCCACGGTCGAACACGAGAGCGGCGGCGCGCAGTGGACGCTCGGCGACCACCTGCTGCGGCTGGGCCTGATCGGCTCGCGCGAACCGGTCCCGGGCGAGCACCGGCTGTGGGCCCTGCTTCGCCATGCGCCGCTCTGCACGCTCGGCATCTGGGTCCTGCTGCTCGGCCGCGCGCGCGGCCACCGGCTGGTGTCCGGTCCGCACGGCGAGTCGGCGCTCTGGGTCTGGCTGGCGCTCTCCGTCGCCTCGATCGAGCTGAGCTACGACCACGTCGCGCGGCGGCAGGTGCTGGTGGTGCCCGCGATGGCCATCCTGTGCGCGCTGTCCTGGTCTCGGCGCGCCGAAGTGCGCGCGCCGGCGCGGCCGTGGCCGGCCTGGCCGTCCTGGTTCCTCATGCTGCTGCCCGCCTGGATCCTCGCCAAGCCGACCGTCGCCAACGCCCTCGCGCCGCTGCTGCGCGACGCCACGCCGGACGCGGCCACCGCCGGCCTGCTGGCGGGCTGGCTCCTGCTCGCGCTGCTGCTGGCCGCGCCGGCGGTGCCGATGCTGCTGCGGCTCGGCGCCGAGCGCGCGATCGTCCCGCTGCGGGCCGCGGCGCCGCCGCTGCTGCTGCTGCTGGCCGTGCACGAGGCCAGCCGGCTCGGCGCCTGGCCGCCGCACCGATTCAGCATCCGCGACGCCCAGCGCCAGCTCGCGCCGCTGGTCGCCCCGGGCGACATCGTGCTCGGCCAGCACGCGGCGACTTTGTTCCAAGATGAGCCAGTGCGCACCGTGCGCCGCGTGATCGCCGGGCGTCAGTACTCGTCCCCGCGCCCGAACCCCGATGTCGCCGAGCGCTTGCGCCCGCGCTTCGTGCTGGACTACCGCGAGCCGGCGCTGCAGGAGTTCGCCGACGTCACGGCCACGGCCTTCGAACCGATCGCCGAGGTAGGCTTGCTGAGCGAACCCTCAGGCGAGTTCCGTTTCGTCCTGGTCCTCTGGCGACGGCTCTGAGTCGCGCAGGAGGCCGCTCGGAGCGCGCGGGAGGGGGTCCGACACGAGGTCGATTCCATGCAGTTCCAACTCGCACCCCTGGCCGCCGCGGTCCTTGCTCTCGGCGCCAGCGCCACCGCTCAGCTCTCGGTCACCGGCAGCTGGCCCGTCGCCAACGCGTTCTTCGGGCCGAGCGATCCGCTGACCGTGACCTTCGACCAGCCGCTCGATCCGGCCACCGTCGACGCGACCGCCGTCGCGGTGTTCGGCAAGTGGAGCGGCCCCGCCCGCGGCCGCATCGCACTGTCGGCCGACCTCCGGACCATCAGCTTCGTCCCGGACCGGCCGCTGTTCGCCGGCGAGTCGGTGCACATGACGCTGGCCGGCTCGATCGCCAGCGCGGGCGGCACGCCGCTGGGCCGCGGCCACGCCGTGCTGGGCTGGGTCCGCAGCGCGCCCGGCACCCGCCAGTTCGAGCTCGTGCAGACGATCCCGTTCCGCCACCCGAACGAGGGCCGCATCGGCACCTACGGCATCCACGCCGGCGACGTCGACGGCGACGGCTCGCCCGACATCGCGTCGATGAACGAGATCAGCAACGACATCCGCCTGCTGCACAACGGAGGCTGCGGCGCGTTCGGCCCGTTCCAGACCATCGCCAACCCCGGGCAGTGGCCGAGCCCCAACGACGGCGGCGACTTCGACCGCGACGGTCGCCTGGACCTGGTGACCGGCAACCAGAACGGCGGCGCCGTCTCGCTCTACCTGAACGACGGCGGCGGCAGCTACCTGGCGCCCGCCGTCTATCCAACGGCCGGCTACGTGCACGGCGTCGCCGCGGGTGACTTCGACGGCGACGGCTATTGGGACGTCGCCGCGCCGAACGGCAGCTCGGTCAACGTCTTCCTGAACCAGGGCGACGGGACCTTCGGCGCACCGGTCGCCTACGACGGCGGCGGCAACGGCGAGGACAACGTCGGCGTCGCCGACTTCGACGGCGACGGCATCCTCGACCTGGTGATCGGCAACCTGTTCTCCAACACGATGGGGTTCCTGCGCGGCGTCGGCGACGGCACGTTCGTCCTGAGCGGCACGTACCCCACCGGCGGCCAGCCGTTCCACGAGGCCGTCGGCGACTGCAACGGCGACGGCCACGTCGACGCGCTGTTCGCCAACCGGGGCACCAACACCTTCGGCATCCTGTTCGGGAACGGCGCGGGCTCGTTCTCGGCCGCGACCACCTACCCCGTGGGCCAGACCCCCGCGGCGATCGACGTGGCCGACCTCGACGGCGACGGCGACCTCGACTGCGTCGTGTCCAACTACTCCAGCGCCGACTACTCGGTCTGGTGGAACCGCGGCGACGGCGTGTTCGAGCAGCCGGCGCTGCTTGCCGGCGCCCAGTCCGGCTCGTGCAGCACGCTCGTCGACTTCGACCGCGACGGCATCGTCGACATCATCGGCGCTGACGAGAACGGCGACCTGGCGCTGCTCTATCGCCAGCGCGACGTGGCCGCTCTGCAGACCCAGGCCCCCAGCTGCGCGGCCAGCCTTCGCCTCGACCAGCGCGGCGATCGCGCCGGCTTCGGCGCCACGGCGCCACAGCCCGTCGCCGTCGGCAGCCGCCTGCATCTCGGCATCAGTGGCCCCGACCAGGGCATGACGCTGGTCGCCATCGGCGGCCCGTTCCAGCCGGGCATCCCCGCCGCGCCCTACGGCCTGCTGCACCTCGACCCCGCGGTACCGCTCGACCTGCTGTTCTTCCTGCTCGACCCGGCCGGCGAGGCGGGGCTGATGCTCCAGGTCACGCCCGCGGTGCCGATCGGCCTCCAGGTCGCGTTCCAGGCGCTGGTGGCCGACCCGAGCGGCGTCGCGGTGCTGAGCAACGCGCAGTCGGTCCGGATCGTCCCGTAGCGCCGCGTCCCGGCACCGGCGACGACGCTTTCGCCGCTCCCCCGTCTGCCCCGCGCCGCCCCACCGCAGCGGGCCAGGATGGACGCCCGCCCGGATCCCGGCCCACGGTCGGTCCTCTCCGCAAACCTGCGCGGCAACACAAACTGTGCCAACCGCGCGCGCCCCGTCTATACTGCCCTGGCAACTCGCGTGCCCGATGCCCTCTTCTGGCGCTCGTCGCGGGTGACCCATCTACGGAAGACCGCTAGCACACGTCGTGACCTCCATGCGCCTTGGCCTGACCCAGAGTCTGCGGACCGAGCAACGGCTCGTCCAGTCGCCGCAGATGATCCAGGCCATGCAGATCCTGCAGACGCCGCTGCTGGAGCTGAAGGACCAGATCGAGCAGGAGATGCAGGAGAACGTGTTCCTCGAGCTGAAGGAGGAACACGACGACGACCGGCGGGTGATCGAGCCGGAGACCCCGGCGCTCGAGGACAAGCTGCAGCGCCAGTTCGCCGAGCAGATCGACCAGCTGGAGCAGCGCCTGCAGCCCGGCAACCGCGGACCGGGGAGCGGGACCGGCGGCGGCAGCGCCGATGAGGAGGATCGCAAGCAGAGCGCGCTGAACAACACCGCCGGCAACGACCTGTCGCTGCCGGAGCACCTGCTGTCGCAGGCGCGGATGCTGACCACGACCCCCGAGCTGTTCCGGGTGATCGAGCACGTGATCTTCTCGCTCGACGCGGACGCCAAGCTGCACGAGACGCCGGAGCAGATCGCGCAGCACCTGCTGGTGCCGCTGCCGCTGGCCGAGGAGGCCGTCGCCATCGTCCGCTCCTTCGAGCCGACCGGCGTGGCGTCACGCGACGCGCGCGATCGCCTGCTGATGCAGCTCGACCGGCTCAGCTACGTGCGACCGCTGACGCGCCTGCTGGTCGACCGCCACCTGGAGGACCTGGCCAACAACAAGCTGCCGAAAATCGCCAAGGCCACCGGCGCCTCGATCGAGGAGATCAAGGACAGCCTCGAGTTCGTGCGCAGCAAGTGCAATCCGCACCCCGCCAGCGACTTCGCCCAGGACAACAACACCGGCGTCGTGCCCGACGTGGTGGTGATCGAGGACGACGGCGCCTTCGAGGTCAAGTCGCAGCGCGGCTCGATCCCCGAGCTGTCGCTGTCGCCGCGCTACCGCGACCTCCTCAAGGAGGCCAAGAACGACCCGAAGATCTACGAGTACCTGCGCCGCAAGATCGAGTCGGCCAAGTGGTTCATCGAGGCGGTGCACCAGCGCCAGAACACCATCGAGCGGATCGCCGGCGAGGTCGTCCGCCGCCAGGAAGGCTTCCTGCGCCACGGCGTCCAGCACCTCAGGCCGATGAAGATGCAGGACGTCGCCGACGCGGTCGGCGTGCACATCTCGACCGTCAGCCGCGCGATCTCGGGCAAGTACATCCAGACGCCGCAGGGCATCTTCGACATGAAGCGCTTCTTCAGCGGCGGCACGCAGAACGACGACGGCGAGATGGTGTCGCAGCAGGCGGTCAAGGACACCCTGAAGCAGATCGTCGAGGCCGAGGACAAGCAGAACCCGCTCAGCGACGACCAGCTGGTCGAGGAGCTCGGCAAGAAGGGCGTGCACATCGCCCGCCGCACGGTCACCAAGTACCGCAAGGCGCTGGGCATCGACTCCTCGACCCGCCGCAAGGAATTCTGAGCCGCGCGCCCCCTTGGGCCGGGGCCCGGCCGTGGGTATCCTGTTCGCCCTGCAACGCAGCCGCACGCGGCGGCGTCCCCCCTCCGCACCCCGATCCACCTATGGCGATCCGCGTCACCGAAGCAAAGAAGGGCATGGTCATCCGCTACGAGGGTGACCTCTACCAGATCACCCGCTACGACCACCTGACGCCGGGCAACCTGCGCGCCATCCACCACCTCAACATGAAGCACCTGAAGAACGGGCGGCAGAAGGAGGTGCGGATGAAGACCAGCGACCAGCTGGAGCTGGTCTACCTGGACTCGCGCGACTCGCAGTACCTGTACCGCGACTCGCTCGGCTTCACGTTCATGGACAACGAGAACTACGAGCAGTTCGTCCTGAACGCCGAGGTCGTCGGCGACGCCATGCAGTTCATCACCGAGAACAGCAACGTGACCGTGGTGTTCTGTGAGGGCGAGGCGCTGACCGTGCAGCTGCCGCCGTCGGTGGTGCTCGAGGTGGTCGAGACCGAGCCGGCCGCGCGCGGCGACACCGTCTCCAACGTGCAGAAGGCGGCGAAGCTCAGCACCGGCCTCGAGATCAAGGTCCCGGCGCACATCAAGACCGGCGAGCAGGTGAAGGTGAACACCGACACCGGCGAGTTCCTGGGCAGGGCCTGACCGCCGTGCACGGCTTCGCGCGCTTCTTCGCCGTCCTCGCCATCGCCGCCGGCACCGGCCTGTTGATCTACGGGCTGGTGGTGACGCCGGACCAGTGGGTGTCGCCGTTCGGCCTCGCGGCCCCCGCCGGCGCGGTCGCGTGGGGTGCCTCGCTGCTGGTGTTCGGCCTGCTGCTGCTGATCACGTTCGGCGTGCGCATGCCGCCGATGGACAAGCCCGGTCGCCCCTGAGGCCCGCCGGACCGGACTCGCCGCGCGCAGCTCAGCCCTGCAGGCGGCGCAGCACCTCCGCGCGCCCGATCCCCAGCTCGCCGCACAGCCGCCGCACTTCGTCGTCCTCCGGCCGCGCCACCGCGGCGCCCGACGGCAGCCGCGCACACTTGAACACGACCGCGCCGAGCGCGGTGTCGCGGCGCTCCTGCCAGCGCTCGAGCACCGCGCGGTCGACGCGATGGCGCCGCACGCCGAGCGTCGACGACTCCTCGAGCAGCATCGTCGTCAGCGCCTCGGCCCGACCTGGATCGACCAGCACGGTCAGCAGCCAGCCGGGCCGGCCCTTCTTCATCTGCACCGGCTGCGCGAACGCATCGACGGCCCCGCGCGACAGCGCCTCGTCGAGCAGCCAGCCGATCTGCTCGCCGGTCGCGGTGTCGAGCTGGCACTGCAGTTCGTCCACGGCCGTCGGCGACGACGGCGCGCGCAGCGTCCCCAGCTGCAGGCGCAGCAGGTTGGGAACCGCCGGGTCGTCGCGCGTGCCGGCGCCGTAGCCGCGCGCGTCGGGGACCCACGACAGCTGCGGCTCGAATTCGTGCACGAGGGCCCGGAGCAGCGCCGCGCCGGTCGGCGTGGTGCGTTCGCCGGCCAGGCCGCCGTGCCGCACCGGCACGCCGAACAGCAGCTCCAGGGTCGCCGGCGCGGGTACCGGCAGCACGCCGTGCGCGGCCCGGACGGTGCCCGACCCGACCGCCACCGCGGACGCGTACAGGCGCTCGATGCCGAGCGCGTGGGTCCCGTAGCAGGCGCAGACGATGTCGACGATCGTGTCGACCGCCCCCACCTCGTGGAAGTGCACGTCGTCGCGCGTGGTCGCGTGGGCCCTGGCCTCGACGTCGGCGATCGCCAGGAACACCTGCAGGCAGCGCTCCCGCACCGGGTCCGGCAGGCGCGCGCCGTCGACGATGCGCTCGATGTCGCGAAGGCGGCGATGCTCGTGGGCCGCCGCCGCCGCCGCCGGCTGCACCAGCGGCCCGGCCGCCAGTGGCCGCAGCACCGGTCCACCGGCCGACGGGGCCCCGTGCAGCGCGTCGTCCAGCGCGCGCCCCGGCTCCCGACCGTGGACCTCCACGACGAAGCGCGTTCCCGCCAGCCCCGCCCGCAGCACCGCCTCGCGCCGCACCCGGACACCGGGCAGCCCGAGCCGGGCCACCACCTCTTCGAGCGCCGCCAGCGGCAGGCCGGCGTCCAGGAGCGCCCCGACCCACATGTCGCCCGAGACACCGGAGAAGCAGTCGAGGAGGCCGATGCGCATGCGTGGCTGGGAGCTCGAACCGGAGCGGAACGCACTTTGCTCCAGATCGCGACGCTACAGTATCGATCGACTTCATTGCACCCCGTGCGCGCGGTGAGCCCGAACGCCCGCCGCTGCCCGGGCGACGAGCGATCCCGCACCGCGGCGGGGTCCATGTTCCCGATGGCCAGACCTGCACCCGCACGTTCCGCGCGCGATCCCGCACGGTGTCGACACCCGTCGTCCCGCGCAGGGGCTCTTGCCTGGGCGGCGCTCTGGCTGGCGCTCCCCGGCGCGGCCCAGGGGGACGGCGCGGACCCGATCGCCCGGCTCCTCTACGCGGACGCGGAACGGCACCTCGCCGACCCGGATCCGGTGGTCCGCGGGGAGGCGGCGCTGGTCCTCGCCGCCGGCCACGACCCGCGCTCGTACGACGCGATCCTCGCGGTCGCGAAGGACGAGGAGCCGGACGCCCGGCTGCGCGGCCTCCTGGCCCTGGGCTACCTCGGCGTCGCCGGCAGCGAGCACCTCCTGGAGAGCGCGCTGGCGGACAGCGCCACCCGCGTGCATCCCGATGGCGTGGTCGCCGCGTTCGCGCTCGGCCTGCTGCCGGGCGGCAGTGCCGACACCGCGATCACCCTGCAGCTCGGCCGCTTCCTCGAGTCGAGCTACAAGCGCCAGCGCGACCTGGTGCTGGCCATGACGACGGCGATGACCCTGCGCTCGCCGCGGGCGCAGCGTCTGGCATTGCGCCACCTGATCGACGACGCGGCGCTTCGTGACGACGAGGTCCGGGCCGCGGTGTGGAGCACCCTCGGCCGGATCCCCGACGGCCTCGACCCCTATCTGCCGAAGGTCCTCGAGCGCGGTTCGGCGCCCGAACGGCGCGCCGTCCTCGCAGCGCTGGCGGCCGAGGACGCAGCGCCGGCCGCCGATCTGGCCCCGCGGCTGATGACCGTGGGCCGGCGGGACCGGGACCCGGCGGTCCGCGCCCAGGCGCTGGCCGTCCTGACCCGCATGCGCCACCTGCCGGCGCTCGACCTCGCGGCGCGCCTGCTGCGGGCCGACACGGCCGTCGAGGTCGCCCAGGCCACGCGCACCCACTCGCAGCTCGGCGGCGCGCCGTTGCGCCGCGTCGTCGAGCGGCAGCTCGAATTCCTCGACCAGGATGGCCAGGCGGCCCTGCTGCGCAACTACTCCGGCCCGATGTCGGCCGAGTTCGAGCGCACGTGCCGCCACCTGGCCGACTCCGACCGCAGCCCGCCGTCGCTGCGCCGGGCGGCGGTGCTGGCGCTCGCCCAGGCCGGCGTCGACGACGTCGCGGACCAGCTCGATCGCGAGTTCCTCGCCGCCAGGGCAACGGAGGATCTTGTCGACCTGGCCCGGGCCCGGCAGCGGCTCGAGCCGCCGATGCCGCTGCCGCGCGACCTGCTGACCGGCGACGCCGCCGCCCTGGACCTCGCGGGGCGACGGCTCGCGGCGCTCCTGGCCGCTGGCCACGCCGAGGCCAGTCGAGCCTGCGTCGAGACCCTGCAGGTCTCCACCGACCGCGGCCGCACCGCCGCGGTCCTGCGCGCCATCCGCAGCGCGCGCCTGCCGCAGGTGCCCGACCGCGTGCGCGGGCTCGTGCCGGAGCCCGTGGCCGGGCTCCTGCGCTGACCGCGCGTCCGCTCCGCCCGTCAGCCGTCCAACACCCCGAGCCGGCGCGACAGGTCCGTCTGCAGCACCCGTTCGGGGTCGAGCCGAGCCTTGAGGGCGCGGAAGGCCGCGACGGCGGCGTCGCCGTGCACCCTGGCGAACGACGACGCCGTCAGCACCGCGTCCTTCGCGTAGTAGAACCGCCCGCCGCACTCGAGCACGGTGTCGGCCAGCCGTTGACACAGGGACCAGAGCGCGGCGCGACGCGACGCCGCGGTCGGCACCGCGAAGTCCATCGCCATCGAGTAGCCGTCGACGGCGTGCGTCATCAGGAACGGATCGGGGCGGTGACGCTTCAGCACGCCCAGGTACGGCACCATGCCCGCTTGCTGGCACGCCTCGACCAGCGCGCGCAGGACCCGCTCGCCGTGCGCCTGCGGCACGAACGGCTGGAACTGGATCAGCCCGCCCGGTCGCGTCATCCAGTGCCAGCGCGGCACGTAGTCGAGCAGGAAGTGGAACGCGCCGTGGCTCTGCACGTACGGCGAGCCGCGCTCCTCGCCACGGCCGGCGAAGAACTTCAGGGCGTTCACGGTGCCGACCTGCCCCAGCTTGACCGCGGTCCACATGCCGGGCCACAGCCAGCCCTTCGGCACCACGCCGAACAGCCGGTCCGGCACGTCCTGCAGCAGCGGGTCGAAGAACCGCACGCCGTCGGGGTCCTCGCCCGGCGCGAACTGGTCGGCCCGATGCAGCACACCGCGGCCCAGGCCGGCGCCCCGCGCGTGCAGGTCGAGCCAGCTGACCAGGTAGTCGGCCTCGCCGCGCAGTTCCTCCAGCAGCTGCAGGTTGTGCGCCAGGTCGCGAGCGACGATGGCCGAGACCCGCAGCCGCCCCGAGTGCACGCGCTTGAGCTCGAGCTCCAGCTCGGTGAAGCAGCCGAGCATGCCGAAGCCGGAGATCGCCGCGTGGAACACGTCGGCGTTCTCGTCACGGCTGCAGCGCATCGTCGTCCCGTCGACCAGCAGCATCGTGAACGCGCGCACGCACTCGCCGAAGGAGCCCAGGGCATGGTTGTTCTTGCCGTGGATGTTCATCGCCGCGGCGCCGCCCACCGAGACGGCCATGGTCCCCGGCACCACCCGCGGCCAGAACCCGAACCGGATCGCGTGTCGCCAGAGGTCGCGGATCGTGACGCCCGGCTCGACCCGGGCGATCCCGCGCTCGGGGTCGAAGCCCAGGATCCGGTTCATGCGCGACAGGTCGAGCACGCGGCCGCCGACCGCGGTCGCCGCGTCGCCGTAGCTGCAGCCCGAGCCGCGCAACGCCACCGCTCCGCCCGCGTGGCGCGCCGCGGCCAGGGCCGCGGCCACCGCCTCGGCGTCCAGCGGGCGCAGCACCTGAGCGCGCCCGCCGACGGCCATGCCCCAGCCGCGGACCAGCTCGTCGGACCAGCTCGAGGCGGGGACGGTCATCCCGCCTCAGATCGACAACCGGCGGAACACGACCGAAGGGATGTTGCGGATGACGAACATGATCGGCCGCCACGTCCACGGCACGTAGACCACGGCGCGCCGCCGGTCCCGCGCCCGCAACACGAGCTCCGCGGCGCGATCGGCCGAGATGGCGCCCTTGAGCCCCAGATCCTGCGTCATCGGCGTCTCCACGAAGCCCGGACGCACCGTGGTCACCTGCACCCCGTGCCGCCAGAGTCGGTTGCGCAGACCCTCGAGGAACGTGTCCATGCCGGCCTTGCTGGCGTTGTAGCCCGGCCGGCCGACGCGGCCGCGGTCCTGCGCGACGGAGCTGATGCCGACGATGCAGCCTCGCGCCCGCTCGCGGAACCGCCGGGCCGCGGCGTTGGCCCAGGCCATGCACCCCAGCAGGTTGACCTCCACCTGGTGCCGGTCCTTGGCGAGGTCGAACTCGTCCCGCCCCACCTCCGGCATCACGCCGGCCACGTAGTGCAGTTCGTCGACGACGCCATGCTCCTGCTCGATCCGCGCGAACAGCGGCTCGGCCGCGTCGAGGTCGGCGGCGTCGTGCACGTAGGCAAATGCGGTCTGCCGTCCGGTCGCATCGTCGATCGACGTCGCCATCGCGCGCAGCTCGGCCTCGCGCCGCGCCAGCATCGCGACCTTCCGCCCTTCGAGTGCCAACCGCCGGGCAATGGCGACGCCGATGCCGGAACTCGCGCCGACCACGATGCAGGTCCCGCTGCGTTGTGCCATGCTGCCAGCAAACGGAGCGATCCAGCCGAAAGCAATGGCACACATGCACCTGCGCCACGACCGAGCAGATGGCGGGCGCAGTTCCCAGCCCGTTGCGCCTGCTACTGGCCAGATTCTTGCAACCCCGGCGCCCTCACCGGGCAACCAGTGTCCTGTCCGCCGGACACCCAAACGAACCCCAGGACAACAGCATGCACAACCTCATCGCGCATTGGCTGGATGTACCTCGCTCCGACAGAGCATCCGGGCGTCCGGGCCACACCAGGGCAACCGGCAGCGGCAATAGTGCCCAATCCCCACACCCCAGGAATCTTCGTGCGGAACCGCCGTCCAGGGAACCGACCTGACGCGGACACCGATCTACCGGTCCTCGTCATCCAACCACCCGATCACCCGGGTGACTCGCTCGCCAAGGAGGGTCTCGTGCATCCCAAGTTGTCCCGCCTCGCCATCGCTCTGCTGCTCGCCGGCGCCCTCGACCTCACGCCCGAACAGAACCTGACCGCGCAGACGTCGACGCCGGAGATCCGCAGGCAGGACGTGCCGCAGGAAGTCGACGCCTTCGTCAAGCGGCCGCAGAAGGAGCAGCTGGCGATGGTCGAGTCGCTGACCCAGCGCCTCGCCGCCCTGGACAATCCATGGTTCCGCGCGCTGCGCGAGGCGGCGCAGGCCGCGGCGACCGCCAGCGAACCACGCACCGACGCGTTCCCCCGCCGGGAGGCCGGCAAGCGCGCCCCCAAGCCGGATCCCCGGCGCATCACCGACCTCCCGCAGCAGCGCCAATACGTGTTCGGCCTCGGCGTCATCGAGGGTCCGGCCGAGCCCCCCAAGAAGAAGCGCGACCTCGCCAAGTTCGAGGCCGAGCTGCGCAAGGACACCGTGCAGACCGCGCTGATGGGCATGCCGCTCGAGGCGGATGCCGCGGTCGCCGAGCTGCTCCGCCGGCTCGACCACGACTCCGCCGCCGACCGGTTCGCCGCGTTCCTCGAGTGCTGGCGCAACGGCAGCGAGTCGTTCTACCAGGCGCTCGACCGCACCGCGGGCACCCAGGCCAGCGTGTTCTTCTACGACGCCATGCTCGGCGACTTCACCAGCCAGTTCGCCAAGACCCCGGAGCAGAAGGCGACGCTCGAGGGCCTCGACAACGCACACGACGCCCTGCACGAGGGCTTCCTGTCCTATCGGCAGTACCGTGCGTTCCGCGAGGCGATGGCCTGGTCGATGGTGCTGCCGCCGCAGAGCCCGCTGCCCAAGGCGCTCGAGCGCTACGAGGCCAAGGTCGCCGGCGCCTATTCGCTGCGCGAGCAGGTGCAGATGGTGCTGGCCACCTGTGACTGGGACCCGTGCAAGCTGATCGAGCAGGTCAAGGCCACGGCCGAGCCGCTGCCGACGCCGATCTGGAGCCAGCAGTACGACCCGTATCCGAAGTGGAACGAGCTGTTCTTCGCCGCGATGGAGAAGATGATCGAGCAGTCGGGCAACACCGACGTGCACCTGCAGAAGGCGCGCGATCAGATGCGCGCCTGGTGCGACGAGGTCCGCAGCGCCTCGACCGAGAGCCTGGGCGCGGCGCCGACGCCGCGCTGAGCCGCCGAACCGTTTCCGCGGCGCGACCCGGAACGAAACCCACGCACCCGGGCGGGTCGCCTCCCGTGGCGCAGGCTCCTAGAAGCCGACCTGCTCTTCGCCGGCGATCCGCTGCTTGCGCGCCGGATCCGGCGCGCCGACCGCGACGCCTTCCCCGCCGCTCGCGGGGACCACGCCGGTCTCCTGGAAGCTCTCGACCTCGTGCAGCGACACCGCGATGCGCGAGCTCACGCCGCGCCGCTGCATGGTGATGCCGTACAGCGCCTGGCAGTCGGCCATCGTGCGCTTGTGGTGCGTCACGATGCAGAACTGGGTGTCGTGCGTGAAGTCGCGCAGCACGCGCAGGAAGCGCTCGACGTTGGTCTCGTCCAACGCGGCGTCGACCTCGTCGAGGATGCAGAACGGCGACGGCCGGACCTTGAACAGCGCGAACAGGATCGCCACGGCGGTCAGCGATCGCTCGCCACCGGACAGCAGGTTGATCGACTGCAGCTGCTTGCCGGGGGGCTGCGCCACGATCTCGATGCCGGCCTCCAGCAGGTCCTCGGTCTCGCCGAGGAACATGTCCGCCTTGCCGCCCTGGAAGAGCTTCCGGAAGATCTCCTGGAAGTTCTTCCGGGCCTCGGCAAAGGTCTGCTCGAAGAGCACCTTCGACTCCACCTCGAGCTTGCGCAGGGTCTCCATGAGCGCCCGGCGCGCCTCCTTGAGGTCCTGCACCTCCTGCTCCAGGGTGCCGAACTGCCCTTCCTCCTGATCGAGTTCGGCCACCGCGTCGAGGTTCACCGCGCCGAGTCGGTCGCGCTGGCTCTGCAGCAGCTGCACCTCCTTCTTGGCTTCGACCGGCTGGAACTCCTCCTCGAGCCAGAGTCGCCGCAGCGACCGGTGCTGCTCGACCATGTCCGGCGGCAGCGCCGGACCGAGCAGGGACTCGACGACGCCGAACGGCGCCGTCGGACCGAACGGGTCGCCCAGCGTCTCGATGCCGACGCCGGTGACGTCGCCGAGGCACCGCAGCAGCTCGACCCCGGTGTCCTCGCGCAGGCGTTCCTCGAGGCGCGTGAAGCGGTGCTCCTGCTCGGCGCTGGACAGGCGGCGCTGGTTCAGGGTCTCGGCGCCGCTGCGGCAGCGCTGCTCCAGCGCCGACAACTCGTCCTGCTGGCGGCGCTGCTCCAGGCGCACGGCCTCGTGCGCCTCCTCGGCCGCCTGGCGCGCCTGCTCGTGGTCGGCGATCTGCTCCTGCAACACCGTCGCGCCGTCGCGCAGGCGCTCGGCCTCGGCGCCAGCGCGCTCGGCGCCGTCCTCGTTGTGCTGCACCGCGCCGGCGAGCTCCTCGAGGGCCGCGTCGAGCTCCCGCACGCCGTCCTCGTGCATGCGGATCGTGCGCAGCAGCCCCTCGCGCGACTCGCCGGCCTGGACCTGTTGCAGCCGCAGCTCCTGCTCGCGCTGCGAACGCGCGGCGACCTCGGCCTCGGTCGCGCCGATCTCCGCGTCCAGCTGCCGTTCGATCTCCGCGCGCGCCTCTTCGCGACGGCGCACGAGCACCTGCTGCACGAACGAGCGGCCGAGTCGCGCGAGCGCGCCGTGGATCGCCGTGCCGAGCTCGCGCTCCTCCGCCTCCAGCTCCGCGGCCTCGCGCTCCAGGTCGGCGCTGCGCGCCGCCATCCGCGACAGCTGCGCCTCGCTGGCCTGGGCCTCCCGACGCGCCCCCTGCAGGGCCACGCCCAGCTGCCGCAGCTCGAGCTTCAGCCGTTCCACACGGGTGACGGCGCGCTCCTTGCCGTCGAGCAGCATGGTCAGCCGCTCCTCGACGCCGGCCGCGGCAGCGGTCAGCTCCTGGATCTGCGACCGCCGCACCACGAGGCCGGCGTGGCCGTCGGCGGCGACGCCGCCCTCCACGCGCGGTCCGCACAGCACCGCGCCATCGGCGGTGACGAAGCAGAGATCCGCGCGGGCCGGGTCGGCCTGTTCCAGGCTGTCCACCAGCACCACGCCGCGCAGCAACCAGCCGAGCAGGCGGCGCTCCGACTCGCTGACGCCGCTCGGACGCACCAGGTCCAGCAGCGGCCGCGCGCCCGGCGGCAGCGGCAGGAACGCAGGCGCGCCCGGATCGACGCCGAAGTCCTCTTCGACGAGCAGCAGCGCCCGACCGTGACGGCCCTCGCGAAGCCCGGACAGGATCGCGGCGGCGTGGGCGCGCGTGTCGACCACCAGCGCCTGCACGTAGTGTCCCAGGGCGGCCTCCAGCGCCGCGCTGTGCGCCAGGTCGACCTCCAGGAGGTCCACCAGTCGACCGCGCAGCCCGGGCGGCGCCGTGGCCAGCACGTGCCGCGGTCCCTGATCGAGCCCTTCGAGCTGCGCCTCCATCGCCGCCAGCGCCTGCCGTCGGCCGTCGAGCTGCGACCACTCGTGGCGAAGGTTGGCCTCCTGGGCCGCGAGCTCCGCCGCGGCCGCGTCGGCGCGCTGCAGGTCCTCGAGCGCCAGCTGCTCGCGTTCGATCAGGATCCGCTCGTGGGTGTGGGTCGCGCGCAGGTCCTGCTCCGAGCGCGCCCGCACGGCGGCCATCGCGGTCACCTCGCCGACCACCGCGCGCAGCCGCTCGTCCAGCCGGTCGCGCCGTCCGCGCGCCGTCAGGATCCGCGCCTCGTGTTCGGCGGCCGCGTTGCGCGCGCGCGTGCGCTCGTGCAGCAGTTCGAGCAACTCGCCCCGCACGGTCTCGCGCCGGCGCTGCAGCCCGCGCACCTGCTGCTGGATCTCGCCGCACGCGCGGCGCTGCTCTTCGAGCAGCCGGTGCAACTCGACCAGCTCCTGCTCGCGCGCCGTGAGATCCTCGCGCGCCGTCTCCAGCACCGCCGAACGTTCGACGCGTTGATTCGCCAGGTTCTGTCCGCGCTGGCGGCCGCGCTCGGCCTCCGCGAACAGGTCGCGCTGGCGCTGCTCCTGCGCCTGGGCCCGTTCCTGCTGTGCTGCCAGCTCGGCCCGACAGCGGTGCAGTTCGGTGCGCACCGCATCGAGCGCTGCGGCGGCCCGCGCGATCGACTCCTCGCCGTCGCGGACGCGCTCGGCGGCGGTCACCCGCGCGTCCTCCGATGCGGCGAGCGTGCGCTCCAGCTCCTGCAGCTCGAGGCGCTGCTGCGCGAGCAGTTCGCGTAGCTGCCGCCCCTCGACGACGGCCACCGCCGCGCGCAGGTCGCGCAGCGCGGCCTGCAGCTCGCGGTAGCGACGCGCCTTCCCGGCCTGGATGCGCAGGCTGCGGATGCGGCGGCTGCGCTCCTCGAGCAGGTCGGTCACCCGCGCGAGGTTCTGGTCGGTGCGCTCCAGCTTGCGCAGCGACTCCTTCTTCTGCAGCTTGAAGCGCGAGATGCCCGCGGCCTCCTCGAAGATGGCGCGCCGGGCCTCCGGGTTGGCGGACAGAACCGCGTCGATGCGGCCCTGCTCCATCACCGAGTAGCCGCCGGTCCCGAGCCCGGTGTCGAGCAGCACGTCGCGGACGTCCTTGAGGCGCACTTCCTGCCCGTTGAGCAGGTAGCTCGACTCCTTCTCCAGCGTGAGCCGCCGCGAGATGTCGATCTCGGTCCGCCCGTCGAGCTGCCCGTTCGGGTCCTCGAAGGTGATCGTCACCTCGGCCATGCCCATCGCGTCGCGGCCCTCCGCGCCCTTGAAGATGACGTCGGTCATCTCCGAGCCGCGCAGGCTCTTGGCGCGCTGGTCGCCCAGCACCCACTTGATGGCGTCGACGACGTTGGACTTGCCGCAGCCGTTCGGGCCGATGATGCCGGTGAGGCGCGAGTCGAACTCGAACTCGGTGCGATCCGCGAAGGACTTGAATCCCCGCGCGACGAGACGCTTCAGGCGCATGCGCTCACTCCCGCCGCAACCGGTTGATGGGCGCGTCCGGCGCCGCCAGCGCCGCCGGGCCCTCGTTGACGCCCAGGCCGCGGTCGCCCGCGGCGAGCACGCTGCGTCGACGCCGGCGCTCGGTGGCAACCGCGTCGAACGCCACGGCTGCCGCCGGCTGCCCGGTCACGACCAGCACGTGCTGCACGGCGCTCGCCAGCTCGTCGGTGCCGAGCACCGGCGGCGGTGCCGCGCTGCCGCCGTCGGCGGCGACGTCGGCGGTCGCCGCCACGGGCAGCCCGCGGCGCACGCGCAGCCCCGTCAGGACCGCGTTCGTCACCTCGAGGGCGCGCCAGTCCTCGTCGACCCCGACGCTCTGCAGCGCCAGGTGCACCGAACGCGCCAACTTGGTGGCGCGCAAGAACTCCAAGCGCCCATCACGCTTCCGAACCAGATGCTCCGACCGCCGCTTCATCGTGACCGCCCTCCCGCCGCTTCTCGAGCATCGGCTTCAGCTCCTCGAGGAACTGGCTCACGTCCTTGAACTCGCGATACACCGACGCGAAGCGGACGTAGGCCACCTGATCGAGCTGCCTCAGCTCCTGCATGATGAGGTTGCCGATGACTTTGCTCGGCACCTCCTTGTCGAAGGCCTCCAGGCACTGACGCTCGATGCGGTCGCTGATCACCTCGAGCAGTTCGAGGGACACCGGCCGCTTCTCGCAGGCGCGCAACATGCCGCCCAGCACCTTCTGCCGGTCGAACGCGACGCGTTCGCCGTTCTTCTTCACCACCCGCAGCGGCGCCGTCTCGACGCGTTCGTAGGTGGTGTAGCGACGGCCACAATCGGCGCAGACGCGGCGGCGGCGGATGGCGAAGCCATCGGCGCTGGCGCGCGAGTCGATCACGCGGTCGTTGTCGGCCTTGCAGTAGGGGCAGCGCATGGAGACCTGCCGCCCGCGACCGCCCCCGGCTGACCCCAGGATGGCGAATCGACGCGCAGCGCGGCGCACCATAGCGGCACAAGACCTTGTGTGTCAAAGCGGAACGGACCCTTTCCGCCGCCCCGTGTGGGGGGTCTCGGGTGCACCGGTACCGTCACTTGCCGAGGCAGAACCGGCCGTAGATCCGATCGAGCACGTCCTCCGGGCCGTGACGGCCGTCGATCTCGCCGAGCGCCGCGAGCGCGGCCTGCAGGTCGACGCTCACCAGCTCCGGCGCCGACGCCGCGGCGGCCGCGGCGAGCGCCACCTGCGCGCGCTGGATCGCGTCGCGGATCGGCGCGCCGGCGTCCCCCGCACCTGCCCCGGCGTGGGCGATGAGGAACTCGCGCAGCGCCGCGATGCCTGCACCGGTCCCGTTGCCGACCTGGAACCGCGGCAGCGACGCGGCCCACGGCAGGGACGGGAGCCAAGGCGCGACGGCCGCTGCGGTGCCGCCGCGATCGGCGTGCGTGCACACGACGGCCAGCAGCGGCACCGGCGGCGCCGCGACTGGACGCTGCGCATCGGGATCCACGACCAGCAGCGCCGCCGCAGCCTGCGCGCCGAGCCGGTCGCGCAGCTCGAGTGCCCGTCGATCGATCTCGTGCGGCGCGTCGAGGTCCCCCGCCGCGTCCCACAACGCGAGTCCGGGCACCACCTCCACGCGGACGAGATCGCGCGTCGTCCCCGGCGCCGCGTCCACCAGCACCGCGTCCCGTCCCGCCAGCGCGTTGCAGAGCGAGGACTTGCCGGCGTTGCTGGGTCCCACCAGCAGCACCTCGCCGCCCACCGCGATCGCCGGCACCGAGCGCGCCAGCAGGTGCAACGCCGCGTCGGCGGCGGCGATCGGCGTCCGCCAGGCCGCGTCCGGCACCTCGCCGGTCTCGCCCACCTCGAAGTCGAGCCCCGTCTCGACCAGCGCCAACGCGTCCTGCAGCGCCGCCCGCGCGCGCTGCACGGCGGCCGAGAGTCCCCCGCCGAGCCAGGCGGCTCCCGCGGCGGTCGCCGCGCGGTCCGCGCCGTGGATCAGCAGCAGCACGCCCTCGGCCTGCAGCAGGTCCAGGCGCCCGTTGCGGCAGGCGCGCGCCGTGAACTCCCCGGGTCGGGCCGGCCGCAGCCGGGCGCCGAGCGCCGCGGCCATCGCACGCTGCAGTTCGGCGACGAGCGCCGGGCTGCCGGGAACGTGCAGTTCGACGACGTCCTCGCCCGTGTAGCTCGCCGGCCCGGGCATCCACAGCGCGAGCGCCGGCAGACGTCGACCGAAGGCCTCCACGTGCCCCTCGACCTGCGCGCGACCGGCAGGCGGCGCGGGCCCGAACACCGTCGCGGCGGCTCTCCGGGCGTCGGGCCCGGACAGCCGCAGGACGGCCCGCGCTCCGCCGCCGGGCGGACTGGCCACCGCGTGGATCGTGTCGTCGAGCACCGGCTCAAGGTAGCGCCCGGCGCGCTCGCCGTCGCCGGCGCCGAACCTGCCATGGCAGCAGCCGGTCCGCGGCGCCCTGCGCCGGCCGACGGCGCGGTGCCGATGCACTCTCCGGATGACGACCGCGACCCCTCCCGCCACCGTCGCGATCGCCCGCAGCGACGCCGAGCTGCAGCGCCTGCGACCGACCTGGCAACGGCTGCACCGCCATCCGAACGCCGACTTCGAGTTCACGCGCGCGCTGCTGGCCGCACACCCGGAGCGCGCCCCGTTCGTGCTCGCGATCCCGGGCCTCGACGACCCGGTCGCGGTGCTGGTCGGGCGCCTGGCCCGCACGCGGCTGCCGATCCGGTTCGGCTACCGCACCCTGATGCAGCCGCGCATCCGGGCGATCGAGCTGGTCCAGGGCGGCGTGCTGACGTCGCAGTCGCCGGACCCGGAGGTCATGCAGCTGCTGGCGCGCTGCCTCGGCCGCGAGTTGGCGGCCGGCACCGCCGACGTGCTCCGCGCCGAGCACCTGCCCCTCGACCACCCGCTGGCGACGGCGCTCCTGGCCGCCGGCGCGCGCCCCGCCCGCCCGCTCCCCGACCTGCACTGGGTGGCGTCCCTGCCCGGCACGTTCGACGAGTTCCTGGCCGCGCGCTCGCGCAACACCCGCCGCAACGTGCGCCGCTTCGAGAAGGGCTTCCTCGACCCGTTCGCCGACCGCCACGAGATCCGGCGCTACGACCGGCCGGATCAGCTCGAGACCCTGGCCGGCGAGATCGAGGCCGTCGCCCGCACGACGTATCACCGGGGGCTCGGCGCCGGCTTCGTCGACGGCGCGCAGAAGCGCGCGCTGCTGGCCCAGGGCCTGGCCGCCGGCACCTACCGGGCCTGGGTGCTGCACGTCGACGGTGCGCCGGCGGCGTTCTGGGACGGCCGCGTCTGCTGCGGTGTGCTGCACACCGAGACCACCGGCTACCTGCCGGCGCTCGCCGAGCAACGCCCGGGCTGGTACCTGCTGCTGCACGTCCTGCGCGAGCTGTGCGCCGACCCCGCGATCCACGCGGTGGACTTCGGGATCGGCGACGCGCAGTACAAGCAGATGCTGTGCGACCGCAGCTGGCCCGAGCAACCGCTGCAGTGGTTCGCGCCGACCCTGCGCGCCCGCTGGTTGCAGGGACTCAGCGCCGCCGCCGACCGCTCGGCACGCTGGGCCCGCGGGGTGCTGGATCGGGCCGGCCTCACCCAGCGCATCAAGCAGCGCTGGCGGCGGCGGCTGGCGGCCGGAGCGAACCCCGCTCCCGCCGCTCCGAACGTCACACCGACCGACCCGCCAGCCGACCCGTCGCGAATGCCGCCTGGAAGTTGAAGCCGCCGATCGGCCCGTCGACGTCCAGCAGCTCGCCGATCACGAACAGCCCCGGCTGCCGCCGCGACTGCATCGTGCGCGGGTCGACCTCGTCCAGCGCCACGCCGCCGCGGGTCACCTCCGCGTGGTCGTAGCCCAGACTGCGCGGCACCGGCACCCGCAGATCCTTCAGCGCCAGCAGCAGCCGACGCCGCGCCGCACGATCCAGCGCGGCGAGCGGCGTCGCCGAGCAGCCGGCCAGCTCGCACAGCGTCCGCTGCAGCCGTTCGGGCAACACCGCCGGCAGCAGCGCCTCGGCGTGGCGCCGACCGTGCGCGCGCGCCACGCCGAGCCACTCGGCCTCCAGCTCCTCCATCCGCTGCCCCGGCCAGAGGTCGAACCGGACCTGCGCCGCGCCGGCGAGCTCCTCCACGTCGCCGGCGAGGTCCATCGGTCCGGGCCCCGACAGGCCCTTGTGCGTGAACAGGATCGGCCGCGCGCGCCGCAGCACGACGCGGCCATCGCCGTCGAGCGCGGCGACTTCGGCGGCGTTCAGCACGATGCCCTGCAGCGCGCGCACCCACGGCGCCTCACACCACAGCGGCGCCAGGGCCGGCACGGTCGGCGTGACCGTGTGGCCGAACGCCGTCGCGAACGGGTAGCCGTCGCCGGTCGCGCCGGTCTTCGGATAGCTGCGCCCGCCGGTAGCCAGAACGAGACTCCGGCAGCGCAACGGACCGGCAGCGGTGTCGAGCGCGAAGTCGTCCCCGTCCCGTCGGACGCGGCGCAGCGCGGCGCCCAACCGCAACTCCGCGCCGCTCGACTCCGCGTGCCGCAGCAGCGCGTCGAGCACGTCGCGGGCCCGTTGCGACACCGGGAACAGCTTCTCGAGGTCCTCCTCGCGCAGCGGCACGCCGAGTTCGGCGAACATCGACGCGACCGCGGTCGGCGGGAATTCGCGCAGCGCGTGGCGCAGGAAGCGGCCGCGGCGCGCTCCGTACTGGGCCTCGAGGTCGCGCCCGCTGCGGGTCGTGGTGACGTTGCAGCGCCCGCCGCCGCTGATCAGGATCTTCAGCCCGGGGCGCTGGTTCTTCTCCAGCAGCACCGTGCGGCGACCGCGGGCAGCGGCGGTCGCGGCGGCCATCAAGCCGGCAGCGCCCGCACCGGCGACGACCACGTCCACCGAGTCGTGCGGGGCGGATGGCATCGCCGACCGCCCTGCGGCTCAGCTCTTGTCGGCGCTCGCGCTGTCGGCAGAGCCGGTCTCGGTGATGCGCAGGACGGGGCGCGTGCCGGAGCGCTCCTCGCGCACCGTCGCCCAGCCCTTGCCCATCTTCTTGCGCTTGAAGCGACCGCGAGTCGCGCCGCCGTGCTTGCGTCGTGAGCGTGCCATCGTCGTGTTCCTGTGGTTGGTTGGTTCGGGCTCAGCCGGCTCGGGCTCAGCGCTGCAGCTTGACCTTGACGCTCTTGCGCAGGGTCACGTAGCCGTTGTTGTGGCCGGGGATCGCGCCGTGCAGGTAGACCAGGTTGCGCTCGGCGTCGACCTTGACCACCTGCAGGTTCTGCACCGTGACGCGATCGACGCCCATGTGGCCGGCCATCTTCTTGCCCTTCGGCACGCCGCTGCTGATCGAGTGCTGGCGACCCAGGCCACCCGCGGTGCGGTGGTTCAACGAGTTGCCGTGCGAGGCGCGCTGACGCCGGAAGTTGTGGCGCTTGATCGTGCCGGCCCAGCCGCGGCCCTTGGTCACGCCGACGACGTCGACGTTGGTGACGCCGTCGAGCAGCGCGGTGGTGATCTCGTCGCCCGGCTTCAGGTCGGGCGCCTTGTCGAGACGGAACTCGCGGACGAAGCGCGTCGTCGCCTCCAGGCCCGCGCGCTTGGCGTGGCCGAGCTCGGCCTTGCTGGTCGTCCGCACCGGCTTGTCATCGAAGCCGATCTGCACCGCGTAGTAGCCGTCGGCGTTGCGCGGGCGCTCGGTGCGACCGCTCTTCTTGCCGCGGTTGCCGGCGATCCGGCGGTGGCCCTCGGGCTGCTCGGCGGCGGTCACGGTCTTGACCTGCAGCACCTTGCAGGGACCGGCCTGCACCACCGTCACGGGTACGCAGGTGCCGTCTTCGTTGAAAATCTGGGTCATGCCCAGCTTCTTGCCCAGAATGCCGAAGGTCATCGTCGTGCTGCCCCCCAGGGGGGAATGGATACGAAGGGCGGAACGGTATACGGATCCCGGAGGTCGCGTGCAATAGGGAGAGGCCGACCTTCGGACGGCTCCAACCCGGGACGCCGGCCCGCGGTGCGTCGAGGCCGCCGCGAGGTGCGGAAGTGACGTTCCGGCCGGCCTTCCAGCGCCCGGATCAGATTCCGCGCCCCGGCTTGACGCACTGGCGCCGCGCCGGGAGTCCTGGGGGTCGTGCAGCACGGCCACACCTCCGACGACCTCGACGCCTGGTGCCGGGACGCAGGGTGGGTCCGGGCGTTGGCCGCCCGCCTCGTCGCCGACGCGGGCGCCGCGGACGACGTCGCCCAGGAGGCGTGGCTCCGGGCCCTGCGCGCACGACGCCCGGACCCAGCGGCCTTCCGCGCCTGGATCGCCGCGGTGGTGCGGAACGTGGCGTCGAGCCGAAGGCGCGGCGAGAATGTGCGCCGCGAGCGGGAGCGGAGCTCGGACCCGCCGCCCCACCCCGAGGACCCGGTCGCGACGCTCGCCCGGCTCGAGGCGCACGAGCTGGTCGTCGCCGCCGTGCGCGCCCTCGACGAACCGTACCGCTCGGCCATCGTGCAGCGCTGGCTCGAGGGCCGCTCGCCGCGGGCGATCGCCGCCAGCACCGGCACCCCGCTGCGCACCGTGCACACCCGCCTGCAGCGGGGCATGGCGCAGCTGCGCGCCCGCCTCGGCGCCCGCGATCCGCGCTGGCGGGCCGCGTTGCTCCCGGTCGTCGGCATCGGCCGCGGGCTCCTGATCCTGACCATGACCGCAAAGACCAAGCTCCTCCTCGTCGCCGGTGCCTGCGTCGCTGCGGCGCTGACGCTCGCGTGGCCGAAGTCCCCCCCGCCGGCGGAGACGACGGCCGCGCCGGCGCGGCTCGCCGACGCCCCCCCGCAGCTGCCCGACCAGGCCGCGCCGGTCGCCGACCGCGTGCGCGTCGCGCCGCCGACCGAGGCGCCGCCGACCGCGCCGCCCGCCGACCAGCCCGCGGCGCCCTGGCCGCTGCGCGGCGTGGTGCTCGACCTCGACGGCCGGCCGGTGGACGCCGTCGGCGTGGTCTTCCGCGCGTTCTTCGCCGCAGAGGGCACCCGCACCGCGACCGGCTACGACGGCTCGTTCGCGCTCACCCTGCCGGCCGCGCAGGGCGGGCACGTCGACGTCGACGACCCCGGCTGGGCGACCGTGTATCGCGCCGTGCTGTGGGGCAACCCGGACGTCGACGACCTGACGATCGTCGCGACGCCGGCGGCGCCCGTGACCGGCCTCGTCGTCGACGACCGCGGCGCGCCGCTGGCGGACGCCGAGCTCTCGCTGGTCGTGCCACTGCCCGACCGCGGCCGCTTCGGCCGCGACCTCGCCCGCGCGCTCGACGGCGAGTGGAAGGCGACCACCGGCGAGGACGGCCGGTTCGAGCTGCCGCGGGCGCCGGCGCTGCCCGGGGTGCGCCTGCTCGCCAGCTGCCGCGGCCACGACTCGACCGACGTCGAGGTGCGCGCGCCGCGGGCGCCGCTGACCCTCGTCCTCGCCGCGCGACGATCGATCCTGCGCGGCCACGTCGTCGCCGCCGACGGCGCGCCGACGGCGGCCACGGTGTTCTGCGGCGCCAGCGCTGCGATGGCGGGTGCGGACGGCTCGTTCGAGCTGGACCTCGGCAGCGCCGGCGAAGACCCGCAGCGTCAGACCCATCGCTGGCTGGTGGCGGCACGGCAGGGCTTCGTGCCGGCCCGCCTCCGCTGCCCGGCGGAGCCCCCCGGCGACCCGTCGTCGTGGCCGCAGCCGCTGGTGCTGCGCCTCGGCGGCCCCACGCTCTCGATCTCGGGGCGCGCCGTGCAGCACGACGGCACGCCGCTCGAGTCGCCCTCGGTGACCGTCCTCGACCCCGAGCCGCTCGGTGACCCCGCGTCCGGCACCCCCCGGACGATGCAGACCGTCGAGTTCCTGGCGCGCGTGTCCAGCTCGATCACGGAGATGGGCACCGCCTTCAGCGAGATGGGCGGCGCACCGTCGAACGGCCACTTCTCGATCGGCGGCCTGCAGGATCGCGCCTACCGGCTGCGACTGGAGGATGCGCCGATGCTGCTGCGCCTCGACACCGGTCCGATCGCGGCCGGCACCCACGACCTCGAGCTGCGCATGCCGCAGGAGGCCCTGTGGCCCCGCGTGACCGGCGTCGTGGTCGACCGCCGCGGCCAACCCGTGCCCGACGCCGCCATCCGCTTCGAACGCAGCCTGCCCGATGGCAGCGCGTGGCAGACGCCCGAGGTGCGCAGCGACGCCGAGGGACGGTTCGAACGCGGCCCCCTGGTGCGGCTGGCGCGCACGGCCCTGGTCCAGTCCCAGGGCAGCGCGCACCCCGTGCGCATCGATCTGACGGGCCTGCCGTCGCTCGACGACCTGCGCCTGGTCGCGCCCGTGGTCGTGCGCGTCGCCATCTTGCCGACGTCGTCGACGATGGCGGCCGACACCGCGCGGTTCCTGCGCGCCGACGGCCTGCCGGTCGCGTTCACGATCACCCGCGGCAATGCGGCCTGGGGTGCCACCGACCTGCCGCTGGCGGACGGCCGCGGCGAGGTCGTCGCCGTGCCCGACGACGCCGTGCAGGTCGTACTGCGGCGCGACGGCCGCGAAATCCTGCGCACGCCGATCGACCTGGTGCCGGGCGCGCTGCGCGAACTGCGGCTGTGACCGCGCGAGCGCCGCGCGCTCAGACCAGGTCGGCGTACTTGTGCTTCCGGCTCATGAACAGCGCGTAGCCGAGGAGCAGGAAGAACACCGACCACACCGACGCCACGGCCATGTGCACCCAGAACGAACCGAACTGCACCGTGTGCCCGCTGGCGACCACGGCGTCGGTGGCGCCGAGCGTGATGCGCTGGGCCATGATCAGCGGGAACACCGGGTTGGCGTGGAACAGCACCTGCGACAGCGTGTCGCCCATGCGCCCTTCCATGATGTAGGGCATCCAGAACACCGGGCTCAGGAATAGCCAGCCCATGGTGAAGATCTGCCAGAGCATCTTCACGTCGCGCGCGAACACGTTCAGGTTCGCGAGGAACAGGCCGATGCCGAGGATCATCGCGAACTGCACCACCAGCGTCAGCGGCAGCAGCAGCAGCATCCAGCCGGGCTGGATCGCGGGCGTCGACAGCCCGAACAGCTGGCACACGCCCCAGGCCAGCAGGAACACCAAGACTCCCACCAGGTAGACCACGATCGTCACCAGCGTGCCCGGGATCGGCAGCACCTCGGACGGGAACGCGACCTTCTTCACGAGGTTGGCGTTGCCGACGATCGAGCCGCAGTTGTTGCTGGTGCCCTCGTTGACCGCCTGGAAGCTGATCATCCCCGAGAACAGGTAGAACGCGAAGTTAGGGTCCGGCGGCTCGCCCCACTTCTGCTGTCCGAACAGCACGCCGAACACCATGAAGTAGACCAGGAACATGAACATCGGCTGGATCAGCACCCAGAACGAGCCGAGCATCGAGCCGCGGAAGCGGCCGAGCAGTTCACGCCGGTAGAAGTTGAAGACGAGGTTGCGGTGCTCCCAGACGACCCCGGGGTAGCCCAGGATCGGCTCGAGATGCTTGAACATGCCGCGCGGCGCGGTCGCCGCGTCGTAATGCCGCACGAGTGTCGTCGACGTCTGCATGGACCCGGTTGCTATCGTCGGCAGCGTACCGACGGGTGTAACGAAAGCCAGCCGGCCGCACGGTGGCGCGCCGGCCCACCTCGGCGGTCAGCGGCCGAGCACCGCGCGGACGGCGGCGACCAGCTGCTCGTGACCGCGCCCGCTGCTGGCGAGCACGCCCTGGTTCTGCTGCAACGTGCGGCCGTGCCCGAAGTCGAGCGGCCGTCCGTCGACATCGGTCACCGTGCCGCCGGCTTCCTGCAGCACCAGCAGTCCGGCGGCGTGGTCCCAGATCTTCTCGCGGTAGTCGGCGCGCGTCGGCAGGCGCATGTAGACGTCGGCGTCGCCGCGGGCGACGGCGGCGTACTTGGCCTGGCTGTCCATGCGCAGCGGCTCGCGTGTGATCCCGAGCGCGGTCGCCACGGCGGCGGAGTGACCCTGGTCGGAGTGGCCCGACTCGACCGACTCGCAGAAGCGCGCGTGACCCCAGGCTGCCGTGTCGGCGACCCGGAGGCGCCGCGGCTCGGCGTCGGCCGACCCGTCCAACGGCAGCTCGTACGCGCCGCCGTCGCGGGTTGCGAACAGCACCAGCCCGGGCGCGGCGCCCTCGGCGCCGGCGTACGACGGACACCCGAGCGCCGCCACCTGCACCTCGCCGTGCTCGATCAGCGCCAGCGCGATCGCGTACTGGCCGCCGCGCAGGAAGCCCTTGGTGCCGTCGATCGGATCGAGCGTCCAGTACCGCGCGGTGTCGCCGGCGGCGCCGCCGCGGTCGACCCACTGCAGCACGGCCTCGCGGGACGCCGGCTCGCCCAGCGCCCGGGACACCGCCTCGACGACCCGTGCGCACAGCGGCGCGGCCGCGCCCTCGCGCAGCGCCGCCGCGTCCTCCTCGCCGACGATCGCGTCGCCCGGCAGCGCCTGCATCAGCGTCCGCGCCACCACCGCCTGGGCGGCGAAGTCGGCGACGGTCACCGGGCTCTTGTCGCCCTTGTGGAGGGTGCCGGCGGCGTCCAGGGAGGCCTGCACGGCGCGCGTGGCGCGGGCCGCGGCCCGCACCGCCGCCACCGCGAGGTCGAGTTCCATCCGTCGTTCGGTCGTCTTCATCAGCGCGCGTCCGTCTGGCGGCGCCACACGGACGCCCGCACCACCATCGGCTCCGGAGCCACCGGGTGTTGACCCCGGCTCGCGTCCGGATCCGGCCCGCCCGCATCGCACTCTACTCCGGGCGTGTTGCCGGCCGATGATCACCACCGTAGGCTCGATTCGGCCCAACGACATCGACGCACCGCAAAAACCCGCAGACCAGCCCCGACCGCAGCATCGACCGGCACCCAGTCCGCATGGAACCGTCCATCCAAGTCCAGAACCTGTCGAAGGTCTACCGGCTCTACGGGAACCCCTGGCACCACCTGATCGAGAAACTGCCCTGGAACAAGCGGCCGCGGCACCGTGCGGTCCACGCCCTCGAGGACGTGACCTTCAAGGTCGAGCCGGGCCAGTGCGTCGGCCTCATCGGCGGCAACGGCGCGGGCAAGTCGACCCTGCTGAAGATCATCTCGGGGACCACGTTCCCGTCGTCCGGGAGCTACACGATCACCGGCCGCATCGCGAGCCTGCTCGAGCTCGGCGCCGGGTTCCACCCCAACTTCACCGGCCGCGAGAACATCCTGATGAACGCGGCGATGATGGGCTTCTCGCGCAAGGAGGCGCAGAAGCGCATCGGGGAGATCATCGAGTTCAGCGACCTCGGCGAGTTCATCAACGCGCCGATCCGCACCTACTCGTCCGGCATGGCCGCGCGCCTCGGCTTCAGCGTGGCGATCGCCACCGACCCCGACATCCTGGTGATCGACGAGATCCTGGCGGTCGGCGACATGAACTTCCGCCGCAAGTGCGTCGACAAGATCTGGAGCTTCAAGCGCCGCGGCAAGAGCCTGTTCTTCTGCTCGCACTCGCTCTACGACGTGCGCCAGCTGTGCGACAAGGCCATCTGGATGCGCGACGGCCGGATGGTGATGCTCGACGACTCGATCGTCGTCACCAACGAGTACAGCACCTGGGAGGACAAGGCCAACGCGGGCCGCGAGCAGACGCCGTTCGAGGGCGTGCCCGCGGCCAAGGGCGCCAGCGCGGAGGACGAGCACCCGCGCATCCTGTCGGCCGCGCTGGTCGACCCGGTCACCGGCAAGAAGCGCAACGTGTTCCACCCGGGCGACGACATCGCCGTGCGCGCGCAGGTGCGGAACGGCAGGCCCCCCGTCGGCCTGACGATCGCGGTCGCGATCATGCGCAAGGACGGCACCATGTGCTTCGCGCACTCGACCCAGCTCGACGGGGTGCCGTGCGACCTCGAGCACGGCCACGTCACGCTGATGCTCGACAACGTCCGGCTGCTGTCCGGTGAGTTCAGCGTGCAGGTCTGGGTGCTCGACGCCAACGGCACGCACCGCTACCACGATCGGCCGACCGAGCAGAACCTGGTGATCCAGAACCGCACCAAGGACCTCGGACTGTTCCTGCAGGAGCACCGCTGGGTCGTCGAGCCGAGCTCCGCCAAGGCCGCGCACGATCCGGTCTCCTGAGGGCGCCGCATGAAACCCAAGCTCTTCCTGCACATCGGCCACTCGAAGGTCGCCAGCTCCAGCATCCAGGCATTCCAGGACGCCAACATCGACTACATGCGGTCGCAGGGCTTCCTGGTCGCGGACATGGAGGGCACGTTCCCGACCGAGGGGCCGGTGTTCTCGTGCCCGGTCGGCGTGCTGCAGACCGCGCGCGACGCCGGCCCGGAGGGCTTCGAGCTGCTGCACGTCCGCCTGCGCGATCTGCACGAGACGCTGACCCGCCGCCGCTCGAAGTTCGACCGCGCGGTGATCTCGGCCGAGAACCTGTGCAATCCGCGCTTCGAGCTCATGTTCGAGCCGATGCGCGAGCTGTTCGACATGCACCTGATCTACTACATCCGTCGCCAGGACGAGTGGTTGATCTCGGCGTGGAAGCAGTGGGGCATCAAGTCCGGCAAGAACCTGAAGGAATACTGCATGCAGGGCACGCAGTCGCGGTATCCGGCCTACACGGCCTCGATCGACCGCTGGGCGCCCCTGGTGCAGACCATGCACGTCCGGCCGCTGCACGCCTCGACGCTGCACGACGGCAGCATCACCGCCGACTACGCGCACGCGCTGGGGCTCGACGGCGCGAAGATGCAGCACACGGGCATCAGCAACCCGTCGTTCGACGCCGCGGTCCTCGACGTGCTGAGCCGCAACCCGTACCTGTTCGAGCACCCCGACGACGACCGCATCTTCCACTTCCTGACGGAGTTCCTCCCGAAGGAGATCAAGCCGATGCGCGCGATCCTCGACTGGGAGGTCCGGACCGGCATCTGCCGCTTCTTCGAGGAGGAGAACCGCGCGCTGCACCAGCGGTTCTTCCCCGACGCCGACTACGACAAGCTGTTCAGCCCGCACGAGTTCAACGGCGGCCAGCAGCCGACGCCGCCGCAGCAGTTGCTGTACCGGTTCCTCGGCCTGCAGCTGCGGGCGCTGATGAACATGCACCAGGAGCTCAAGGACCTGCGCGCCAAGGTGCCGTGAAGTCCGGCAGCGGGTGGCCGATCGGCCCATCCCGGGGCCGCGGTCGCCCTTGCGGTCACGTTTGGACATGCGGCGTGCCGATGTCGGACCTATCCTCGTCGGCCCCGATCCCGGCGGCCCCCGCATGACCCGACCACAGCACAGCTCCAACGTGACGCGCTCCACCGGTCGCGTCGGCCGCTTCGATCGCGAACGCCTGCTCGGCCAGCGCGGCTGCGTGGTGTGGCTCACCGGCCTGTCCGGCTCCGGCAAGTCGACCCTGGCCCACCACCTGGAGCGGCGACTCCTCGAGCGCGCGCACCTGTGCTTCGTGCTCGACGGCGACAACCTGCGTCACGGGCTGTGCGGCGACCTGGGGTTCTCCCCGGCCGACCGCACCGAGAACGTGCGCCGCGCCGGCGAGGCCGCGGCGCTGCTGGCCGACACCGGCGCGATCGTGCTGGCGTCGTTCATCTCGCCCTACCGCAGCGACCGCCAGCGCGTGCGCGACACGGTCGGCCGGGCCAGCTTCCTCGAGGTGCACGTCGACGCGCCGCTCGCCGTGTGCGAGGAGCGCGACCCGAAGGGCCTGTACAAGAAGGCCCGCGCGGGCCAGATCCCCGACTTCACCGGCATCCACGCCCCGTACGAGCCGCCCGAGCGGCCTGACGTGCGGGTCGACACACACGCGCTCGGCATCGACGAGGCCGCCCTGCGCATCGAGCAGGCGCTGACCGCCGGCGGCTTCCTGTCCCCGCCGCCGCCGCTCGCCGACAGCGCCGATCCACACCGCCCGGACCAACGCCCGGAGGACCGAACGTGAGCTCCACCTATCTCCTGAGCCATCTGCAGCAGCTCGAGCACGAGAGCATCCACATCATCCGCGAGGTCGCGGCCGAGTTCCACAACCCGGTGATGCTCTACTCGATCGGCAAGGACAGCGGCGTGATGCTGCGCCTCGCGCAGAAGGCGTTCCATCCGGCGCCGATCCCGTTCCCCCTGCTGCACGTCAACACGACGTACAAGTTCAAGGAGATGATCGCGTTCCGCGACCGCATCGCCAAGGACGTCGGCGTCGAGCTGATCGAGTGGATCAACCAGGACGGGGTGAAGAAGAACATCAACCCGTTCGAACACGGCTCGCAGCGCTACACGCACGTGATGAAGACCGAGGCGCTGAAGCAGGCGCTCAACGCCGGCGGCTACGACGCGGCGTTCGGCGGCGCGCGACGCGACGAGGAGAAGAGCCGCGCCAAGGAGCGCGTCTACAGCTTCCGCGACAGCCACCACCAGTGGGACCCGAAGAACCAGCGCCCCGAGCTCTGGGACCTCTACAACGGCCGCGTCCGCAAGGGCGAGTCGATCCGGGTGTTCCCGCTGTCGAACTGGACCGAGCTCGACGTGTGGCTCTACGTGCACCTCGAGAAGATCCCGATGGTGCCGCTCTACTTCGCCAAGGAGCGCCCGGTGGTCGAGCGCAACGGCACGCTGATCATGGTCGACGACGACCGCCTGCCGCTGCAGCCCGGCGAGCGCCCGCAGCTGCGCAAGGTCCGGTTCCGGACGCTCGGCTGCTACCCGCTCACGGGCGCCGTCGAGTCCGAGGCCGAAACCGTCCCGGAGGTCATCGAGGAGATGCTGCGGACGCGGTTCAGCGAGCGGCAGGGCCGCGTCATCGACTACGACGAGGCCGGCTCGATGGAGGAGAAGAAGCGGGAGGGCTACTTCTGATGATCACGCTCGAACTCGACCGCCTCGGCATCGAGGGCTACCTGGAGGCCTACCGCGACAAGAGCCTCCTCCGCTTCCTGACCTGCGGCTCCGTCGACGACGGCAAGTCGACGCTGATCGGCCGCCTGCTGCACGACAGCGAGCAGGTGTTCGAGGACCACATGGCGGCGCTGCGCAAGGACACCGGCAAGTACGGCACGACCGGCGAGGCGATCGACTTCGCGCTGCTGGTCGACGGCCTGCAGGCCGAGCGCGAGCAGGGCATCACGATCGACGTGGCCTACCGCTACTTCAGCACCGACCGCCGCAAGTTCATCATCGCCGACACGCCGGGGCACGTGCAGTACACGCGCAACATGGCGACCGGCGCCTCGCACTGCGACCTCGCCATCATCCTGATCGACGCGCGCAAGGGCGTGCTCGAGCAGACCCGGCGGCACGCGTTCATCGCCACGCTGCTCGGCATCCAGCACCTGGTCGTCGCGATCAACAAGATGGACCTGGTCGGCTACGACCGGCAGGTGTTCGACCGCATCCGCGACGACTTCAGCGCCTTCGCGGCCAAGCTGCAGGTGCCCGACGTGCACTTCATCCCGGTCTCGGGCTTGAAGGGCGAGAACGTCGTGCACCGCAGCGAGAACATGCCCTGGTACCAGGGTTCGCCGCTGCTCGACCACCTCGAGAACGTGCACATCGCCAGCGATCGCAACCTGATCGACACGCGCCTGCCGGTCCAGCAGGTGGTGCGCCCGAACCTGAACTACCGCGGCTTCGCCGGCACCATCGCCTCGGGCGTGCTGCGCAAGGGCGACGCCGTCGTTGCGCTGCCGTCCGGCCGCCGCAGCAGGGTCAAGTCGATCGACACGTTCGACGGCCAGCTGCAGGAGGCGTTCGCCGGCATGTCGGTGACGGTGACCCTCGACGACGAGATCGACGTCAGCCGCGGCGACGTGCTCGCCAACGTCAACAACGCCCCGCGCGTCGACCACAGCGTCGAGGCGATGGTGGTCTGGATGGGCGAGGAGCCTATGCAGGCGGGCAGCCGCTACATCATCAAGCACATGACCAACCAGAGCAGCGTGACGATCACCGACCTTCGGTATCGCATGAACGTGAGCACGCTGCACAAGGAGTCGACCCAGGAGCTCGCGCTCAACGAGATCGGCCGCGTCCGCATCGAGAGCATGCGGCCGCTGTTCTGGGACCCGTACGCCAAGAACCGCGGCACCGGCGCGTTCATCCTGATCGACCGGATGAGCAACGCAACCGTGGGCGCCGGCATGATCGTCGACCGCACGCCGGCGGAGCGCGCCGTCGAGCGCCGCGGTCGCGCCGAGGACGCCGGCCTCCACGTCACCGGCCACCACAGCCGGGTGACCGCCGAGCAGCGCCGGGCGCGGCTGCAGCAGCAGCCGTTCGCCGTGTGGCTGACCGGTCTGCCGCGCTCCGGCAAGGCGCCGATCGCATTCGCGCTCGAGGAGGAGCTGTTCCGCCGCGGGCTGTGCGCGCACGTGCTCGCCGGCGGCAACATGCGCCGCACGCTCGGCCGCGACCTCGGGTTCTCGGGCGAGGACCGCTGGGAGAACCAGCGCCGCACGGCCGAGGTCGCCCGCATCGGCTGTGACGCGGGTCTGATCTCGATCTGCGCGCTGGTGTCGCCGCTGGCCGCCGACCGCGCCCAGGCGCGGTCGATCATCGGCGAGGGCCGGTTCCTCGAGATCTACTGCGACGCGCCGGTCGAGGTGTGCGAGCAGCGCGATCCGTCCGGGGTCTACGCCGCCGCGCGCCAGGGCCAGCTGCGCAACGTCACCGGCGTCGACGCGCCCTACGAGCCGCCCGTCGCCCCCGATCTGGTGCTCCACACCAGCACCGAGGAGCCGGCGGCGTCCGTGGCCCGCATCGTCGAACTGCTGGCGCAGAAGGGCCTCATCCCCGGCGCCTGACCCCCACCCCGGCGCGTCCCCCGCCGCGCCCGCATCCCCGCATGAGCTGGCAGGCCGTCTTCACCCTGGTGGTCACGCTGCTCACGCTGGTGAGCCTGGCCCGGGATCTGCTCGCGCCGGCCAACACGCTGCTGCTGGCCGCGGTGCTGCTGCTGCTCGGCGGGGTGCTGACGCCCGAGGAGACCTTCGCCGGCTTCGGCAACCCGGCGCCGATCACGGTGGCCGCGCTGTACGTGCTCGCTCGCGGCGCCGAGAAGACCGGGGTGATCCAGCCGTTGCTGCTGCGGCTGCTGGGCCGCGGCGGCGGCGGCCGGCTGGCGATGACCCGCCTGCTGGTGCCGTCGGCTGCCGCCTCGGCGTTCCTGAACAACACGCCGATCGTGGCGATGCTCATCCCGCAGGTGCTGCGCTGGGCCGACCAGGTCAAGGACTCGGCCTCGCGCTACCTGATGCCGCTGTCGTTCGCCGTCGTGCTCGGCGGCGTGATCACGACGATGGGGACGTCGACCAACCTGGTGGTCAGCGGCATGCTGCAGAAGAGCGGCGCCGAGCCGCTGGGTCTGTTCGAGATCACACCGATCGGGTTGCCGGTGGCGCTGGTCGGACTGCTCGTGCTGATCGTGACCGGCCCCTGGCTGCAGCCGATCCGACGCGCGGCGGCGCCGTCGCGCGACGACAACGTCCGCCGATTCGCCGTGGCGATGCGCGTCGTCCCCGGCGGTCCGCTCGACGGCCGCACCGTCGAGCAGGCCGACCTGCGCAACCTGCAGGGCGTGTACCTGGTGTCGATCGAACGCGACGGCGAGCTGATCGCGCCGGTCGGGCCGCACACGCCGCTGCGCGGCGGCGACCACCTGAACTTCGCCGGCACCGCGTCCACCGTGGTCGACCTGCAGAGCCGCCGCGGACTCGAGTCCAGCGAGGTCGAACACCTGCGGCACTTCGACTCGGCGCGCCACCAGTTCCAGCAGGCCGTCGTCGGCGCCAACTCGCCGCTGGTCGGCCGCACGCTGCGGGACGTCGAGTTCCGCAGCCGTTACCAGGCCGCCGTCGTCGCGATCCACCGCGCCGGGCAGCCCATCGACAAGAAGCTCGGCGACGTCCGCCTGCGGCTGGGCGACTCGTTGATCGTCCTGGCCGACCCCGGCTTCTGGCAGCGCTGGCGCGACCGCAGCGACTTCCTGATGGTGGCGCCGATGGAGGGCACGCCGCCCGCAGTCAGCAAGAAGGCGTGGATCGCCGGCGTGATCCTGGTCGCCGTCTGCGGCGTCGCGGGGCTCGGCCTGCTGCCGATGATGCAGGCGGCGCTGGTCGGCGCGATCGCGCTGGTCGCGTTCGGCGTGCTGACGGCATCGGAGGCCCGCAGCGCCGTCGACCTCGACACGGTCATCGTCATCGCCGCGGCGTTCGCGCTCGGCACGGCGATGGAGAAGACCGGGCTGGCGGAGGCGCTGGCGACGGGCGTCTCGCACCTGACCGGCGACCGCGGCGTCCACGGGACCCTGCTCGGGCTGGCGATCGCCACGGTGCTCACCACCGAGATGATCACCAACAACGCCGCCGCCGCGCTGATGATGCCGATCGCCATGGCCAGCGCGCACCAGCTCGGCGTCGATCCGCGGCCGTTCGCGATCACCATCGGCATCGCCGCGTCGAATTCCTTCCTGACGCCGATCGGCTACCAGACCAACGTGATGGTCTACGGCCCGGGCGGCTACCGGTTCACCGACTACGTGCGCGCCGGCTTCCCGCTGACGATCGCGTCGATCGCGACGACGGTGCTGCTCGTGCCCTGGTGGTTCGGCATCTGAGCGCCGCCGCCGCCGGACCGCAGCTCAGCGGACCGCGGCGCGCAGCGCCAGCAGCACCAGCGCCACACACGCGAACCACGCCGACAGGTCGTCCCCTTCGCCTGCCAGCGGCGGCAGCGGACGCTCGGCCGCCGCTTCGATCCGCCGCAGGTCGGCCTCCGCGCGCACGAACGGCGCCGCCGTGGCCCGCGGCGCACCGGCGTCCGGCTGCGTGCGGCGGAACACCCGCTGCAGCAGCTGCGGGAACGCGGGCAGCAGGCCGAGATTGCTGTCCTGCAGCCGGAAGGCGAAGTGCACCGACGCGGTGCCGGCGCCCTCGACCAGCACGGCCAGCGGCGCCTCGCTGCCGTCGTCGGCGGCGCCCCAGACCAGCGCGCGGCCGAGCGGCAGATCGCCCTGCAGCGCGTGCTCGATCGCGAGCTCCGAAAGGTCGAGCCCCGTCAGCAGCGGGTCGCTGCGATCCCAGTCCACGACCAGCGGCGCCGGCCAGATCGGCACGCCGGCGCGGCTCGCCGTGCCGAACGTCAGCATCGGCGCAGCGCCCGCCGTCAGCACGCTGACCCCGCCCTCGGCCAGCAGGAACCCGGCCGCCTGCCCTGCCGCGGCGTCGACGACCGCGCCGTCGAACGTGTCGGCGAGCGCCGCCGCGGCGGCGCGCGCGAACACGGCATCGCCGTCCGCACGCAACGCGACGCGCGGCTGCGGCAGCGCCGGCAGGCGCGCGGTCCACACGTCGTCGGACGGCAGCGCGTCGCCGTCGGCGTGCAGTTCGAGACGCAGCTCGCCGCCCGCCGGCTCGCGCTCCAGCAGCAGTTCGCGCACGACGGAGCGGTCGGGCGCGAGCACCAGCTCGACATCGGGCGCGGCCGCGACGGCGCCGGTGACCCGGAGCGTCGCGGACATCGGCGCCCGCCCGAGCCCGACCAGTTCCACGCGCGCCCGCAGGCCGGCGGCCGGCCACTGGTCCACCAGCTCCACGTCGACGATGGCCGCGTTGTCGGCGGGCACCCCGAGCACGCTGAGCGCCCCCTCGCCCGGCAGCGGCCCGGTCCCCTGGCCGTCGGTGACCGTCCACACGGCGGTCCCGGGTGCAGCGGCCGCCGCGGCCAGGTCGGCGAGCGCGTCCGGCAGTTCGCCGCGCGGCGCGCGGGCACCGTCCAGCGTCCCGGCTCCCGCGCCGGACCAGCGCTGCAGCCCGCCGGCGCCGAGCCGTAGGACCCGGACCTCCACGCCCTCCGGCACCCGCGCCAGCCGCTCGCGAACCAACGCACGCGCCCGATCGTCGGCCCGGACGCCCGCGCCGTCGCGCGCGCCCATGCTGGCGCTGCCGTCGAGCAGCACCACCAGCCGTTCGGCGCCGTTCCCCGGCGCCGTCCGCGGTCCCGCCGCGGCCAGCGCCGCACAGCCCGCCGCCGCGCACAGCAGCGCCCAACGCAGGGCCCGGAACCGCGCCGGGCGCCGGCGCAGCGCTTCCTGCGCCAGGCGCCACTGCACCGGGTGCGCGGTGACCAGCGTCCGCCGCGGTCGCGGCGGCTGCGCGAGCCACCACACCGCCGGCAGCACGGCGAGGAGCCACCACAGCCGGCCCGGTTCGGTCAGCGCCGGAAGCTCCACCCCGCCTCCAGCCATCGCGCGGCCTCGAACGCGTCGGTCGGCAGCGTGACGCGCTGCAGCGGGAACCCGCAGTTGGCGAACACCTGCTGCTGCTGCTGCGCCAGCACCTGCAGCTCGTGGGTCATCGCCGCAGCGAGTTCGCGGTCGAGTCGGAGCGCCGACTCGGCACCGGTCTCGGGGTCGACGACGGTGCGCCAGCCGCACGGCTCGACCGCGAAGTCGTCCGGGATCGTCGGCAGCCAGCCGACCACCTGGAAGCCGCCGCGCCGCAGCCGGCGCAGCGCGCGCTCGGTCGCCGCCGGCCCGGTGAAGTCGGAGATCCAGTGCACCTTGCCGGGCGCACGCCGCCGCCGCAGCAGCACCGCGACATCGCCCGGGTCGGCGCCAGGACCGGCGGTCGTCGGATCGTGCGCGCGCCCCAGCGCGCCCAGATGCTCGAGCAGCTGCGGCACGCTGCCGCGGCCGGCGAACGTCTCCTGGCCGCCGGCGCACAGCTCGACGCCGTCCAGGTGCCGCAGCGCGAGGCCCGCCAGGATCGCCGCCAGCCGCAGCGCGGTCAGCAGGCGCGGCGGCTGGCCGGCGCGCATGCTCGCCGACAGGTCGAGCCAGACCGTGGTCGCGCGGCGCTCGTCCTCCGCCAGCAGCTTGACGAACAGGCTGCCGGTGCGCGCGTACGCGTTCCAGTCGATGCGACGCAGGTCGTCGCCCGGCGCATACGGGCGATGCCCGACGAACGTCCCGGTCTGCTCCAGCGCGCGGTGTCGGCTCCGCGCGACCTCGCGCCGCGCTCCCGTGATCCGCGCCGACCGCGCCAGCAGACCGTCCAGCATCGCGCGGAACGGCGCCGGGAACGGCTCGGGCAACGGCGGCAAGCGACGCGCGTGACGAAACCTCACCGGCCCTCCTGCAGCAGCTCGAAGAAGCGCCGCACGATGGCCCGCTCCCCTTCGGGGACCCGGCGGCTCTGTTGCGCGCGCTCCTGGGCCCGGGCGAACTCCTCGCTGCGCGGCGGGGATGCCGCCGCCCCGCCGCCCGCGCCCGTCGCCGCCGGCGGCGGGGTCGACGGCGCGGACTCGCCGCCGCCGCCAGCCACGAGGGCGCGCTCCGCCAACGCCCGGCGCGTCGGCCCATCCGGGATGAACTCGGGTACGACGACCTGCGGCAGCGTCGGCAGGTCGAGCAGCGGTGCCGGCGCCTCCGGCTGCGGCGGCGGCGAGGGCGGGGGCGGCTCGACCTGCTCGGGCGCCGGCGGCGGCGGCGCCTCGGAGCTCGCCTCCGGCTCCGGAGGTGGCGGCAGCAGTTCGTCGGCGGCGGTGCCCGTCCCGCCGTCCCCTTCGCCGGTGTCCCCGCCGCCGCCGCGGCCCGCACCGGCGCCCGATTGCCCCCCGGCCCCGCCGGCGAGCCCCGGCACCGGCAGCGTCAGGTCCGGGCGCAGCCACCACACCAGCAGCAGCACGAGCAGCAGCGGCACGAAGTACCGCACGGGCCCCAGCCGCTGCCGTCGCGCCGGTCGCCGGACCTCGTCGCGCGGCAGTCCGCGGATCCGATCGCTCAGGTCGTACGCGAGCCAGCGCGCCATCGGCGACCCCGCCCGCCCGCCGGCGTCCAGCTCGCAGAACGTCTGCAGCTCGTCGAACAGCCGCGGGTGTTCCGCGGCGAAGGCGCGCAGCGCCGCCCGCCGACTCCGGTCGCTGGTCCGCCAGGCGATCGCGCCCCGCAGCACGAGGAGCGCCGCCAGCCCCGCCGCGGCCCACGCCGCGGCCGCCGGCCACCAGAACAGCAGCGCGGCGGCGGCGCAGGACATCGGCAGCGCCGCGCCCGCGAGGCCGCGACCGACGATCGCCAGCCGATGGGCGCGCTCCAGCCGCGCGGCGAACCCGCGCAGCACGACCGCGTCGGCAGTGGGGTCCGCGATTGCGCTGGCTGCTGCGCTCACGCCGGCATCATGCCACACGGCGGCGCGACCGCGTCCATCGCGTTGGCGCGGCGCGCGCACGGCGGCCGGAAAACGGTCGGAGCCGGAGCACCGTGCCCCGACTCCGACCCACTCAGAAGGAGGAGATGCACGCTGGATCGACCCGCGACCGGTGTCCGGGCGGCGCGCCGCCCTGCGGGATCACCCCGGTGGTCGACGTCGCGGATCCGACGGGACGCTGGCACGGTCCGGTGCACACGCGGTCCCGGCGCGGGACGGCGCTGGAGATCGACTTCAGTTCGGGACCGCGCGGCGCTCAGCGCCCGCCGTCGTCGCCGTCCTTGGGCGGCGTCCCCGAGCCGGGCGCAGGCTGCTGGCCGTCGTCCTTCGCCGGCTCCGCCGCGGGCGTCGGTGCGACCTCCCGGTCCCCAACGGCCTTGTCCCCGCCGTCCTTGTCTGCGGGGTCCTTGCCTCCGGGGTCCTTCGGGCCATCTCCGGACGGGTCCGACGGCGGCGCCGGCGCCGCGTCCTTGTCGGTGTCGCCGTCCCCCGCAGCAGGCTCGGTGCCCGCGGGCTCGACCGCGGGGTCGAAGTACTCGGTGAGCGGGCGCTCGAACGCCGCGGTGAAGTGCGCGGCCAGCCCCAGCACGAACGCGAGGTCGCTGCTCGTCATGTGCAGCTCGTTCTTGCCCTGGATCAGGCCGCCGAAGCGCAGCGTGGTCGTCTTCTGCTGGTCGCCGTCCTGCCACGTCAGGCTCACGGTCATGCTCGGCTCGGCCAGTCCCATCGCCTGCAGGTCGGCGCCCTGGATCGGCCGCAGCAGCGAGTTGGCCTGCATGAAGCCGAACCGCTGCACCATGTTCTCGACCTCGATCTGCCGCAGCTGCCCGCGTCCGTCCGGAACCGGCGCCGCGGTCCACGTGGCGCTGCCCTCCGGGCGGGCGAACGTGACCTCGCCGCTCGCGTTGGCGATGGTGACGCTGCGGACCTTGTCGCCCGGCACCTTCAGCACGGTGCGGTCGATCCACTGGTCCTGCTGGACCGCGCGGTTCCAGAACGGCGTCTCGTAGAGCACGACGTCCCGGCTGCCGGCCTTGCGCACGAACACGCCGCGCACCGCTTCGGCGCCCTGCTGCCCCTGCGACGCGTCGTTGCCGACCATCAGCTCGGCGATCACCTGGCCGCTGGCGTTGCCGGCCTTGACCACGAATGCGTGCGACTCGTCGAGCCCGAACTCGGCGAGCTGCTCGTCGCTCGCGTCGGCCAGCACCAGCGTCTCCCTGTCGGCCGGGATCTCGCCGAGGTGCTTCCACACGTGCAGGTCCAGCATCTGCCCGTTGACCGGCGCCCCGGTGCGCTCCCCCATGCCCTGGGCCAGCACGAAGCCCTGGTCGGTGCGCTGGAACATCAGCTGGTCGTACTGCACCTGCGGCCTGTCGCCGGGTTTGGCGCCCGGCGCCGCGGCCGGCTGCTCGGACTCGGGCTTCGGCTTCGCCAGCACCACCGAGTACACCAGGTCGGGCGTGAAGCCCTCGAAGAGCTTCGGCACCTGGCTGACGTCGACGAACGTCTCCCGGTCGCGCTGCAGCGTGATCCAGGTCGGCACCGCGAGCACGGCGGCCGCGGCGACGAGGACGAGGTTGGCCTTGGTCAGATTCATCGTCAGCTCCGTCAGTTGCCCACCGACTCCAGGAACGCCTTCTTCTGCGCCCGACGCACGGTCATCACGCCGAGCCCGAGCAACAGCAACACCCCCGCCGGAGCCAGCACGTTGGCGGTGACCAGGACGTTGGTCGCCGTGCGCAGGCGCTTCTCGGTGTCGCGGCGGTCCTCGGCGCGGTCGGCCAGCGGCTCGATCAGCTCGAGCTTGCGATCGATCGGGATGCGCGACTGCAGTTCCACGAGGTCGCTGTCCTGGCTCAGCCAGTCCAGCATGTGCAGGAAGAACGCGCCGCCGAACAGCGAGCGCGGCCCGCCGGCCTGCTGGTAGGCGCCCTGCAGGAAGTCGTCGCGCAGGAAGTCGCTGTCGGCGATCACCAGGATGCGCGCGCCGGCGGCGGCGCGCTGCAGCGGCTCCGGATCCGGCACCGCGGGCGGCGACTCGGCGGTCGGGTCCTGCTTCTTCTCCGGCGGCGGCGGGCCGACGTCGGGGTCGGCGGGCGCCGGCGCCTCGTCCTTGCCCGCGGCTTCGGCCTCGGCGGCCTTCCTGGCATCCTCCTCGGCGAGCTCGGACGCCTTCTTCGGCCGCGGCTTGCCGACGAAGAACGACGGGAAGTCGCCGTGCAGGTCGAGCATCAGCGGCCACTGCTTGCGCGCCTCGCTCTGCACCCGCGTGTTCAGCTTCTGCATGAAGGCCTGGTTGGCGAGTGTCTGCGCCTGCAGGTCGGCGCCCTGCAGCGGGTTCAGGCTCGCCGGCGGATCCTCGGTGATCGTGAGCGGGCTGCTCCACAGGAGCGCCCGGCCCTCGACCCCCTCGGGCAGGTCCACGCCGGCGCCGCCGCGCCGCAGCTGGATCGCCGCCGGCCAGTAGAAGCCGGGGCCGCGCTTCAGCTGCTTGAACGCCTTGAACAGGAACTCGTCGCTGTCGATGCCCGGGCGCAGCGTCCGCTCGAAGTACTCCTTCTGCTCCTGATCGAGGCGCCCGCCCATGCTCGCCAGCCGCTCCGCGACCTGCGCCCAGTCGCCGTCGACCGCGTGGAAGAAGTAGGGGTAGGCGACCTGCCGCGCGAACTGCTGCACCGGGATGCCGAAGTACTCCCAGCCCTGCATGAGCGGGTTGCGCGCCTGCATCGCCTGCTGCGCCATGTCGGCGACGATGCGGCCGGTCTGATCGATGCCGTAGTTCAGCAGCTGCTCCTGCCACTTGTACTCGCTCTCCTGCGCGTCCAGGCTGAGCGGCAGCTTGCTGCACTGCCGGCGCGGCGCCAGCGCGTAGTCGGCGACGTCGGCGAACAGCACCAGCGTGCCGCCGCGCATCACGAACTGGTCCACGACGTACTTCTGACGGTCGGTGAGGTCGCGCGGCCGGAACAGCATCAGCGTGCCGATGTCGTCCGGGATCAGCGCGCCCTCGGCGTCCTTGAAGTTCTGGAATTCGTAGCGCTTGGCGACGTCGTCGACGGTGCGCACGAAGTTCCAGGCGAGGGCCTGTCCCTGCTGACCGGGCGCCTGCGACGGCCACTCCATGTAGCCGATCTTGCGCTTCTGCTCGGTCACGACCTCCTTGATCGCCGGCGTCAGCACGGCCTCGGCCAGGAACGACGACTGCGGCCCGATCTGCTCGAGGACCTTCTGCTTGCCGCCGCCGTAGACCAGCCGCAGGCCCTGCCAGTGCCGCTGCACCGACATCGCGCTGGTGGTCTGGGTCTGGGCGTCGATCGGCTTGATGCCGATGCGCGTGCACTTCTCCTGGATCGCCTTGTCGTCGAGCGGGTTGAAGCGCTGCACCGCGACCTTGCCGCGGCCGAGCTGCACCAGCTCGTCGAGGAAGTTCTCGAGCACGGTGCGGGTGTCGCGGAACTGCGCCGGCAGGTCCTCCTTGGGGCTCAGGTAGGCCTCGATGATCAGCCGCTTCTCGAGGCCGCCGACGATCTTGCGCGTCGACTCGGTCAGCGAGAACAGCTGGTCCTCGGTCGCGTCGAGGCGCACCCGGTAGCGCGACGCCAGGTACACGAGCTGCCCGAGCACCAGCAGCAACAGGACGACGTGCAGGCCGTTGCCGAGCACCGCGCCGCGGTCGCGGCGGTCACCGAGGTCCGAGGGACGGAGACGGGTCACCACGTTCATGGTCTTCATCGCAGGACGCCTCCGATCAGCCCTTCTGGCGCCGGCTGTGCAGCACCATCGCGTTGGCGTGCAGGAAGAACCCGCAGAAGCACAGGTAGTAGACGAAGTCGCGGGTGTCGAACACGCCGCGCGAGATCGAGTTGAAGTACTGGTGCGGGCTGATGCCCGACAGCAGGTCGACGACCGCGCTGGGGAGGAAGCCGGCGATCCACTCGGTGACCGCGGGGTAGCCGATCGCGTAGAGCACCAGCAGCGACACGAGCGCCAGCAGCAGCGCCACGATCTGGTCGCGCGTCGTGCTCGACCAGAACATGCCCACCGCGAGGTACGACCCGGCCAGCAGCAGCGACGCCAGGTAGGCGCCCACCACCGGCCCCCAGTCGAGGCTGCCGTGCGCCCACAGCGTCAGCGGCAGGCCGAGCGTCAGCAGCAGCATGACGGCCAGGAAGGCCAGCGCCGCGAAGAACTTGCCGGAGATCAGGTGGCCGATCCGCACCGGGAAGGTCATCAGCAGCTCGAGCGTCCCGCTGCGACGCTCCTCGGCCCACAGGCGCATCGTCAGGCCCGGCAGGAAGAACAGGAACACCATCGGCAGCAGCCCGAAGAAGCCCTGCATCGACGCCTGCTGGCCGTGCACCAGCTGCGACCTCGCGGCGAGGTACAGCAGGATGCCCAGGAACAGCACGCCGAACACGTAGGCGATCGGCGACAGGAAGTAGCTCTTCAGCTCGCGCCGGAAGATCACCGCGGTCTCACGCATGGGCCACCTCCGCCGCGGCTTCGCCGAGCGTCAGCCGGCGGAACACGTCCTCGAGGGTGCTGCGCTCGCGCACCAGTTCGAACAGCGGCCAGTTGTTCTTCACGATCAGGCGCGCCAGCGCCTCTTCGACCGGCGCCTGGCCGTCGCCGACCTCGACGGTGCACTCGAGCACCCCGTCGCCGCGCTCGTGGATCCGCAGCTCGCGGCTCGGGAACAGCTCACCGAGCTGGCCACGCACGGCGTCGGCCGGGCCCTTCAGCACCACGCGCAGCGTCGACGCCGGCATGTCTGCGACCAGGTTCTCCCGGGTGTCGTCGGCGACGATCTCGCCGTTGTGGATCACGATCACGCGCGAGCAGGCCTTCTCGACCTCCTGCAGGTAGTGCGTGCTCAGGATCACGGTGTGCTCCTGACCGAGGCGCTCGATCAGGTTGCGCACCTCGATGATCTGGTTGGGGTCGAGGCCCGAGGTCGGCTCGTCCAGGATCAGCACCTCTGGCTCGTGCACGATCGCCTGCGCGAGGCCGACGCGCTGCTTGTAGCCCTTCGACAGCTCGACGATGTTCTTGCCGGTGACGCGCTCGAGCCCGCACAGCGAGACCGCGCGCGCGATCGCGCCCTTGCGCTTCGCCGCGGGCACCTTGCGGATCTCGGCGCAGAACCGCAGATAGTCGTCGACGCGCATCTCGCCGTAGAGCGGCGTGCTCTCCGGCAGGTAGCCGATGCGTCCGCGCACGGCGAGCGAGTCCTGCACGACGTCGAGACCGTCGACCGCAGCGCGACCGCCGGTCGGCAGCAGGTAGCCGGTCAGGATCTTCATCGTCGTCGACTTCCCGGCGCCGTTGGGGCCGAGGAAACCGATGACCTCGCCGCGGTCGACGCGGAACGAGATGCCCTTCAACGCATGGGCCATGCCGTAGTCCTTGCGGAGACCTTCGACCTCGATCATGGGCGCGGGGAGCGGGGGTTCTGGCTGCAGGGGTTCTGGGTGCGGAGTTGCCCACCGGAGCGGGCGCTCCGTTCGGGCGAGAGGGAGCGGGCGCCCGACCGGCGGGCGCGAAGACGCGCGGCCGCCGCGAAGGCTCCCGGCCGCGGCCGGTTGCCGCGCGGCGCTGCCGGAACGGCGAACGCTGCGGCGGCGTGGGTCGTCACCGGGAGCACGGCCGCTCAGTCGTCGAGACGGAACGAGTCCAGGAAGGCCTGATTGCTGTCGGTCTTCATCAGACGGTCGATCAGCAGCGGCATCGCGTCCAGCGCGTTCATGCGGGCCAGCACGCGGCGCAGCGTGTAGAGCCGCTGGGTCGTGTCCTTGCCCAGCAGGAGCTCCTCCTTGCGCGTGCCCGACATCTCGATGTCGATCGCCGGGAAGACGCGGCGCTCGGCGAGCTGGCGGTTGAGCACCAGCTCCATGTTGCCGGTGCCCTTGAACTCCTCGAAGATCACCTGGTCCATGCGCGAGCCGGTGTCGACCAGCGTGGTGGCCAGGATGGTCAGCGAGCCGCCCTCCTCGCAGTTGCGCGCGGCGCCGAAGAACTTCTTCGGCATCTCCAGCACCTTGGAGCCGATGCCGCCCGACATGGTCGCGCCGCCGCGCCCGCCGAGGTGGCTGTTGTAGGCGCGGGTCAGGCGGGTGATCGAGTCCAGCAGGATCACCACGTCCTTGCCGGTTTCCACCAGGCGCATCGCGCGCTTCAGACACATCTCGGCGACCTCGATGTGGTGCTTCGGCCCCTCGTCGAGGGTCGACACCAGCACCTCGCGGTTCTCACCCTCGACGCTGCGCTTCCAGCCGGTCGCCTCCTCCGGCCGCTCGTCGATCAGCAGCACCATCATGCAGATCTCGGGATAGCGCTTGGCGATCGCGTGGCAGACCTTCTGCATCAGCACGGTCTTGCCGGACCGCGGCGGCGCCACGATCAGGCCGCGCTGGCCTTTGCCGATCGGACACAACAGGTCGATGATGCGCAGGCTGACGTCGTCGTCCTCGGGCGCGAGCACCAGCATCGGCTCGGGGTCGATGACGGTCAGGTCCTTGAAGGCCACCCGCTCACGCGAGTCCTCCGGATCCAGGTCGTCGACGCTCTCGACCGCCAGCAGGGTCATGCGCTGCTGGCCCCGGTTGGGGATGCCTGCCTGCCCGCAGATCTCGCTGCCCTCCTGGAGCCGGTGCGCCCGGATCAGCGACATCGGCACGAACGTGTCGCCGTTCGGGATCGAGTCGGGCTGGTAGTGGTTGCGCCGCTGGCGCAACCAGCCGTTGCCCTCCTTGGTGTACTCGAGGACGCCGGAGACCTCCTCGGTCGGCCCGTCGGCTTCGGGGACGAAGTCCATGCCGCCCCCGCCGCCGCCACCACCACCGCCGCCGTTCCCGCCGCCGCCACCACCGCCACCGCCGCCACCGCCGCCGCGACGGCGACGCCGCCTGCGGCCGCCGCGCCAGCGACGACGATCGGTGCCACCTCCCTGATCCGGGGCCGAACCTGCGCCCCCCGAGTAGTCGTTGTCGATGCTCATGTAGTGCATCCCGGACAGGCGCCGCACGGGCCGCATGTCCACTGCCGAACGCGAATGCCGGTGACCGTCCGGATGCAACGGTCGCCGCTGGCAAACCCCGCGAGCGGGGTCGACCGGGTGTGGTGCCGGCGAACGCCGGAACCTTCGTGTTGTGCGCATGGCGCGCCTCGACCGAATCGGTCTCGGTTGCCTGCGCGCTCTTGGCGCAGCCGGCGGGAGCCCATCCCAGCACCCACCGGTGCCTCACCCCCCGGAGCGGGCCCCGGGACCGGGCTCCGTCCGCGCAACGTGCAGATGCAGCGCTGCAGGGGCGAAACGGTCGTTTCGGGGCGGGTCGAGCGGCGAGCCTGACGTCCGGGTCGGGACGACTCGGGATCGCAGGGGCCGCTGCCCGGGCGAGAATCGCCGACGGTCCGCAACCGCCGGGCGATGGCCACGGACGGTAGCGAGCCCGCTGGTCGGGCGCAAGGGGTTGCGACGGGATTCGCGGGCCGACCCACGATCCGGTCGACGCGCTGGGGCGGCGCTTCGTTGCACCCTGGAGCGAAATGGGCTACGAGCGGCGCCCGCTGCCGCGGGTCACCGTCTCGACTCAACCCGCGACCGCGCGAAACCCGAAGTGGGACTGGCGGCGCCCACCGCGGCCCCACCCCCAGGAGTATCCACGACCGATGCAGAATCCCAGCGATCCCGATCCCCGCCGGTGGCTCCACGACGACGAGGACGACGACGGCCCCGGCCCGCAGAAGGCCGACCGCGGTCAGCCCAACTACCTCGAACGCCAGCTGCTGGAGTCGCGCACCCTGCTGATCAGCGGTCCGGTGACCGACAAGATGCTCAAGGACGCCACCGTGCGCTGCCTGGCCATGGAAGCCAAGGACCCGAAGGCGCCGATCACGGTGATCATCAACTCGCCGGGCGGCAGCGCCGATGCGGGCTTCGCGATCTACGACCTGCTGCGCTTCATCCAGCCGCCGGTGATCACGATCGTCAACGGCCTGTGCGCCTCGGCCGGCATCCTGATCCAGCTGGCCACCGAGAAGAAGCGCCGCTTCTGCCTGCCCGAGGCGCGGTTCATGATCCACCAGCCGTCCACCATGGGGCGCGGCACCGCCAGCGACCTCGACATCACGGCGCGCGAGATCCTGAAGCTGCGCGACCGCTACAACAAGATCATCGCCGCCACGACCAATCGCACCCCCGAGGACGTGCTCGAGGCCGCGCGCCGCGACTTCTGGCTCGACGCCGGCGCCGCGCTGGAGTACGGCCTGGTCGACAAGGTCATCACCAAGCGCGGCGATCTGCCGAACTGAGCGCGGCGCGACCGGCCGGCGAAACACCCGCCCGGCGGATCACACGCTCGGGCCCGGCCTTTCGCGAACCGCGGCCGGGCCCTACACGTTGGGCCGTGCCGATGGTCCGACCCGGAGCAGCCCGCCGCCGGCGAGCGGTCGCGGCCCTGATCGCCGCTCTGGCCGGCGGCGCCTCCGTCGCTCCCGTTCCCGCCCAGACGCCGGAACACGCCGCGGTGATCGTCGGACTCGCCACCGACGGCGCCGGCAATCCCATCGCGGACGCGAGGCTCCAGCTGGTCCCCGACGCGACGCCGGACCTACCGGCCCTGCGCGCGGTGCGCGCCCCCGCCGTCCCCGTCGAGGGCATCAGCGGCCCGCGCGGCGTGTTCCGCCTCGCCGCCGATCGCCCGGGGTTGCTGCTGGCGACGACACCGAACGGTCTGGGCGCCACGGTGTCCCGCTGCTGGCCCGGACGCGCGGAGCGCCTGGTGCTGTTGCCGATGGCCGAGCTCGTCGCCGCGGACGGCGCCGCGCTGCACCTCTGGCCGGCGCTGCGCGACGCCGCCGGCGAGCGCCGGCGCCTGCCGCCGATGCGGGGCGCCGCGCTCCGCCTGCCGGCCGGCCGCTACGAACTGTGGTGGCGCCTGCCGGACGGCCACGCCTGGCTCGAACTCGAGCTGCGAAGCGGCGAACGCCGCACGCTCGAAGTGCCTTCGTCGCGCGTGCTGATCCAGCGCCCGGCGGGGACGGCGATGCACCCTGAGGGTTTCGCCGACCTGCAGCTCCTGGGGCCGGACGGCACCGGCGCGCTGCGCGGCGCCGCGGCGCGCTCGACGCGCTTCGAACGCGCGCCGGACACCGACGCCTGGTGCACGGCCGACCTCGGCGCGGGCGCCGCGGTCCGGACCGTGCGCCTCGTCGCGCCCGCGCCCGAGGCGACGGCGTGGATCCTGCGCGGCAGCCCCGCAGGCGCCTTCCGCCTGTTCGCGTGGGCCCCGTTCGACGCCGACGGGACGGCGACCGTGCCCACCCCCGACACGCCCGGCGACGACTGGCTGGTCGTGACCGCGCCGACCCACGCCGCCCACGCCACGGCGCTGGCGCTCGTCGACGGGCCCGTCGAGCTCGCGCGCGGACGTGTGCTCGAGTGCGCGCTGCGGACGCCGGACGGCGACCCGGCGACTGCCGTCGCGATCGCGTTCGCGCCCGGCGGGACGGCCCCGGTCACCGCCCTCGCGTACACCGACTCCGCCGGGCGCGCCCGTCTCGGACCGATCGCCGCCGCGGGCGTCGTGCACGTCGAGGACCCGCGCTTCCTGCCCGCGCGCACCGCGGTCGCAGCGGCCGACGCTGCGCCGCTCGCGCTGCGCCTGCGGCAGGGCGCCTCGGTGCGCGGCACGGCGCGGCGCGCCGATGGCACGCCGGCGGCGGGCGCTGCGGTGATCCTGCGCGATCCGCGCGGTCGCCTCGGCATCCGCGAGCGCGCCGTGGCGGCGGGCGCCGACGGGACGTTCGAGTTCACGGGCCTCGAGCCCGGCGTCGAGGTGCTGCTGTTCGCGAGCGTGCCGCACGACGGCCGCACCTGGAGTTCGCTGCGGCCCGTCCCAGCCATCACCGGCGCCGCCGCGGTCGTGATCGAGCTGCGCGACGAGGACCCGACCCTGCAGGCGCCCGGCAGCTCGCGGTAGTCGACCGGCGTCGAGGACGTCAGTACAGCAGCGTCGCCAGCCGGCGCCGGTACGGGTCGACCCGCTCGTCGTCCTCCCCCATCAGCACGAAGCACAGCAGCATCGCCTTGCGCGGCAGTCCGGACCGGAAGCCCTTGTCCTCGGCGACCGCCTCGAGCAGCAGGTCCATGGCCGCCTCGGTGCGACCGGCGAGCAGCTCGGCGCGGGCGCGCGCCAGCTTGCCCTCCGCACCCGCCGCCGCCGCGCCGAGCGGCGCCTCGAGGAACTCGAGGCCGGTGCCGAGGTGCTGCACCCGATCGAAGAGCTCCTCCTCCTCGGGGAAGCCGTCCAACGCCTGGCGCGCGCCGGCGGCGTCGCCGCGGCGGGCCGCCGCGATGGCCCGGTCGAGGCGCCCGACGGGACTGTCGGGGTCGACCTCGGTCGGGGCTTCGTCGTCGGTCCCGGACACCATGGCCTGGATCGAGTTGCGCGCCAGGAACCGCCGCACCTCGGCCTCCGGCAGGGCCCCCTGGAACGCGTCCACCGGCCGCCCGCCGTCGACCAGCACGCAGAACGGGATGCCCTGCACCTGGAAGGCGTAGGCCAGGTCCTGCTCCTTCTCGGTGTCGACCTTGCCCAGCCAGAACGCGCCGCCGAACTCCGCGGCCAGGGTCTCCAGCACCGGTCCGAGGGTCCGACACGGTCCACACCAGCTGGCCCAGAAGTCGAGCAGCACCGGCGTCTTCATCGAGCGCTCGACGACGTCGCGCTGGAACGACTCGGCCGTGACATCGAACACTTGGGGTCCGGACATGGGGGCCCTGTTTAGGCGGCTGCGACGGCGCGGTCAAACCGACGGCGGCCCGCACCCCCAAGCGTTGTCGTTACGAGTTCGCTACGAATCGCGCTCGGTCGGCGCCTCCGCGCCGTCGGGCGACAGGATCCCGGCCGTGGCACGGGGCTTGATTGCTCGTCGCTCGCTCGGCCCGGGTGCCCGACGTAGTTCCAGGGATGGAAACACGTGAGAGAGGCGACCGGGGCGACGGGCCGAGCCCCTTTCCCCGCGCGTGACGCGGTCGCCGCGATCCGCACGCCGTCGATCAGAACGTCGTGTTGCCGATCGAACGCAGCGTCGAGTCGACCAGCTGCAGCACCCCGTAGCCGACGGCGCCCTCGATCGTGAGCAGCAGCAGCGCCAGGATCGACGCGCCGAACGACAGCCGGTAGGTCACGCCGAACAGCACGATCATCACCACGGCGCTGCCGCCGATCGCGCCGGCGATCCCCTCCCGGGTGCCGGGCACGAACGCGACCTGCGCCATGCTGCTCAGCAGCAGCCACGCGCCGAGGCCGCACGCACGGCCGAAGCCGGGCTGCTCCGCGGCCGCCATGCGCGACGCGTAGTGCACCGCCAGCGACAGCAGCGCGAACAGCATCACGCCCAGGCTGATCCACTGCAGCGGCTCGGCCGGGAACAGCCACGGATAGCGCCGATCGAGCGCCTCGGTGCGATCGCGCCACAGCGGGGTGAAGCCGCGACGACGATGGACGGTCGGGGTCGACGCCGCGGCGGCAGGATCTCCGGCGCCGGCGGCGGGCTGCTGCGGTGCGTCCGCCGGCGGCGACGCCGACGCCGGCGGCGCGGCAGACTCGGCGGCAGGAGCCGGATGCTCGGGCGCGGCCGCGGGCGCCGAGGCGACCGGCGCAGATTGCGCCGTGGGCGGAGACGCGGGCTGGGGCGCCGCAGGCTGGACGGCCACCGGCGCCGCGGGCTCGCCGCTCACCTTGGGCGCAGGCCCGTCGACCTCGGTGAACTGCGCCTTGCGGATCTGGTCGGTCTGGTAGGTCGTCTGGACCCCGTCCACGTCGACCCGGATGGCGCGGCTGTCGATCTCCACCACGAGCCCCTCGACGACCTTGCCGTCCTCCAGCTCGAGCTTGACCTGCCGAGCCTGGGCCGGGGCCACCGCGGTACAGAGGATCCCTACCAGGAACAGCAGCAGAGAACGCATGGGTCAGGGATCGACCATCGGGGACCCCAGCTTGAGAGCCCGCGGCGCGGCGGGCGGGCGCCGATGCCATCGGTGGTTGGCGCGGGCCCCGGACCGCCGCGTCAGTCCTGCCGCCACTGCAGCCAGGTCACGCGGCGCGGGTCCTCGGTGTCGGCGTTGGCGAGCAGCCAGTCGAGCTGCTCGTTCTGCAGCGCGACGTGCCGATCGTGCTCGCCGCCGGGCGGCGTCTTGCGGGCGAGCACGAAGTGCCCGGTGGCCGCCCAGTGCCGGACCTCGATCATGTTCGGCGCCCGCTGCAGCAGGCCGTCGAGCCGGGCCACCGCCCGCTCGAGGTCCGCCGGCTGATCCGTGGTGAGCCCGTACTGCAGCTCGAGGACCCCGCGCATCAGCTCCAGCTCGACCGGCGGGTCGCTCCACTCCTGGCACAGGCCGGCGACCGGCGCCAGCGGCTGCTGCAGGTCCGCCGACGTCTGCAGGCGCGCGACCGTGCGCGCCTCGAGGGAGTCCGGGTGGCGCTGGCGGAGCGCGTCGGCGTAGCGACCCTGCGCCGCCTCGTCGCCGAGTCGGAGCGCGACCTGCCAGGCGAGGAACTGGTCGGCCGCGCGGTCGCCGCGCGACGCCGCCGCCTCGGCGAAGTTCATCGCGTCCTGCAGCATGGATCGCAGCGCAGCGCGGTCGCGCGCGGCGCTCGCGTGCCAGCCGAGCCACGCGGCCGCCGCCGTGCGCTGCTCCTCCAGGTCGCCGCCGCCGAAGGTCAACCGCTCGAGCAGCTCCACCGCGCGCTCGTAGCGCTGGCGCAGCAGCGCGATGCGCGCCAGGGCCAGCCGCACGGCCGGATCCCCCGGATCGAGGTCGCGGAGCTTCGACACCAGGCGCGACAGGTCGCCGCTGTCGCGATCCCCGGCCGCGAGCGCCACCTCGACGTCCGCGAACAGCTGGGTGCGGGCCGCGTTCGCGGCCGAGCGCGCGCTCCACCACTGCCACCCGAACACGCCGCCCGCGGCGACGATCAGCAGGACGGCGAACAGCAGCGGACGCAGGCGGTGGCTCATCGGCGGTTCGAACGGTTCGGGCGGGCGCCGGCGATCAGGTGATCTTGACGGCGATCATCGTGAAGTCGTCGCCGAAGGTGCCGCCGGCGTGGCGGCGCAGGGCCTGTTCGACGCCGGCCAGCACGGCTTCTGCCGGCTCTCCCGACAACTGCCGCAGCAGCTCGTGCAGGCGCGGCTCGCCGAACGTCTCCCTGCCCGGCGACATCGCTTCGTCGACGCCGTCGGTGTGCAGGAACAGCAGGTCGCCCGGCTCCAGCCGGACCGGCGGGCTGACCTCGTACTCCTGGCCGCCGACGACCCCGAGCACCATGCCGGTCTTCTCCAGCACCTTCACCTCCTGGCCCCGGCAGTGGATCAGGCAGGGGTGCCCGCCGTTGACGTAGCGCAGGGTGCGGGTCTCGGGATCGACCACGCACACCAGCAGCGACATGAAGTTGCCGGTCTCGACCGCGGTCACGAGCCGCTGGTTCAGGCGGGTGACGACCTCGCTGAGGTCGTCGACGAGCTCGAGGTAGCTGCGCAGCGCGGCCTGCGCCGCGTGCATCAGCAGCGCGGCGCCGATGCCGTGTCCGGTCACGTCGCCGACCATCACCGCGACCTTGCGTTCGCGCAACGGCACGAAGTCGTAGGTGTCGCCGCTCGCCTGCTCGGCCGCCACGTAGCGCAGCGCCAGGTCGACCCCGTCGAGGTCGTGCGGCACCGCGGGCATCAGGTGCTGCTGGATCCGCTGGGCGATCTCGACGTCCTTCTGCAGCCGCACCTTCTCGATCGAGTCGGCGTGCAGACGGGCGTTCTCCAGGCTGATCGCGAGCTGCGCCGAGATCGCGCCGAACAGCGCCAGGTCGCGGGCCGAGAACTCGCGGCGCACCGCGCGCGAGTCGACGTAGATGACGCCGACCGTGCGTTTGCCCGCGACCAGCGGCGCGCACATCACCGCGCGCAGCTTGAGGTCGTAGACCGACTGGCCGAGCTCGAGGGCCTCGCGATCGGACTGCACCACGCTGCGCACGGCGACGGCCTCGTCGAGGCAGCGCCGGACGACGCTGCGGCTCCACTGCAGGTCGCCGCTGAGGCTGTGCCCGTCGCGGTCCTGCGCGACCCGGACCGCCAGCGCGTCCGCGGAATCGCCGAGGAACAGGATCGCCCGCTCCGCCTGCGTGACCTGCAGGCTGCGCGCGACGATGTCGTGCAGCACCGTGTCGAGGTCGATCGTGCTGGTCACCGCGGCGATCGTGTCGAGCAGGATCTCGAGCGAGCGTTCGTCCTCGCGCGCGTCCCCGGTCAGCAGCCCCGAGCCCTCGCCCGGACGGTCCGCGCCCGCGCGGGCGCCCGTCGGACGACCGCCGTGCCGCGGGTCTTCATCCCGCTTCCAGAACAGGAACCGCTTCATACCGGGCCGACACTCTAGGAGCAGGACGGCCGCGAGGCGAGGCTGCGACCCGGCCCGCCCGGGGCCCGCGGACCTCGCCCCGCGTCGGGCCGCCCCCTCCGGACGCCGCCCCGGCGGCGACCGCCGGCCGCAGTCCGTCCTTCCGCATTGCGCCTCGGCCCGCAGTGGGCCAGAATCCTGCGGCCCTCTGCGTCCCGGCGGCCGTCATGCTGCGGCTGCGCCCCCACCATGAAGATCGACAAGTCCATCCACGACGACTACGCCGTCCTGACCCTCAAGGGCGAGTTCGACACGTTCTACTGCCCCAGCCTGCAGCAGGAGGTGGAGGCGCTCGTCGAACGCGGGATCAACCACCTGATCCTGGACCTGCGGCTGGTCAAGTTCATCAACTCGACCGCGCTCGGCGCCATCATCAAGGCGCACAAGCGGTGCCGGGCCGAGGCCGGCGACCTGGTCCTGGCGCAGCCCTCGAACTTCGTGCGCGACGTCGTGCGCAAGGTCGGCATCGACAAGCTGATCTCGATGTACGACAGCGAGCAGGAGGCGACCAAGGCCATCATCAAGCACCTGAACCAGCGCGAGCTGGCCGGCGAGGCCCCCGTCGACCACGAGAAGGTGCTGATCACCTTCCCCGACGAGACCCGCAACAAGATGCTGGGCGGCAAGCGCGCCACGCTGGTCGGCACGATGGCCAACGTCGACGGCAGCAAGTGCCAGTTCCTGTGGAACGGCAGCAAGCACGGCTTCTCGGCCGATCAGGCCAAGACGCTGTTCTTCAAGGATGGTGAGGTCCGCCTGAAGTTCCAGGTCAAGATGATCAAGAAGAGCTTCTTCGAGATCGTCGGCAAGGCGACCGCCACCGACCCCGCCGACGACGGCGGCGTCCGGGTCACGGTGCAGTTCACCGACATCCCGGCGAACGACCGCGACGCCCTGTCGCAGTTCGCCGAGGACATGGCCTTCCTGAAGCGCCAGCTGCCGAGCTGAGCCCCAGCCGAGGGGTGCCCAGCCGAGGGGTGCCCAGCCGAGGGGTGCCCTGCCGAGGGGTGCCCAGACGATGGGTGCCCGACGATGGGTGCCCAGACGATGCGCCCCCGCCGATGGGGCCCAGCCTAGTTGGGCCCAGCCTAGTTGGGCCCAGCCTAGTTGGGTCCAGACCGAGTCGGCGCTGGAATGGGCGCCCCCGGCCCAGGCCCTGCGACCGCGGGATTGGCCGTGCGCGTCTCGGCGCGACCGGTCCTCGGAGCGGTTCCGATCCGCTCCGGTCGGGAGGCGCTCGCGGGCGGAACGCGACCGCCGAGCGCGCTCGGACCGACGACTAGCCGACCCGGAACTTGCCCGAGCGACGGATCTTCCGCTTGATGACCTTGCGGCCACCGCGGGTCTTGCTGCGGGTGCGGAAGCCGACCTTCTTGAGGCGCTTCGACTTGGAGCGGCGGACTCGGAGTTTCATGGCGGTTCTCGCAGCGGCGCGTCCGGGCGGAGCCCGGTGCACCTGAGGGGCCGAGCACGGTAGCGAGCCGGGGCGGCGGATGCAACCGCGAGTCGCGGGTGTCTTGTGGGGGCCCGGCCGGCATGCTCTGGCCATGCGCAGGCCCCTCCGCCGCTCCCGGCTGGCCGCCGGACTCCCGCTCGCCGCCATCGCCGCGCTCTCGGCTCCGCTCCCGGCGCAGGCCGAGGCCGGCCCCGTCGCCGCGTGGGTCGACGGCCAACTCGACGAACTGGAGACCTTCTACCGCGACCTGCACCGGCACCCGGAGCTCTCCTTCCACGAGGACGACACCGCCGCGCGGCTCGCCAAGGCGCTGCGGGCCCGCGGCGTCGAGGTGACCACCGGCGTCGGCGGCACGGGGCTGGTGGGCGTCCTGCGCAGCGGCGACGGCCCGGTCGGGATGCTGCGCGCCGACCTCGACGCGCTGCCGATCGCCGAGGAGACGGGCCTGCCCTACGCCTCGACGATCCGCGCCGAGAGCGCCGACGGTCGCGCCATCGGCGTGATGCACGCCTGCGGCCACGACCTGCACATGACCAACCTGCTCGGCACCGCGGCCTGGTTCGCCGCGCATCCGGACCAGTGGTCGGGGACCCTGCTGTTCCTCGGCCAGCCAGCCGAGGAACGCGCCGGCGGCGCCAAGGCGATGCTCGCGGACGGCCTGTTCGAACGGTTCCCGCGCCCCGCGTTCGGCCTCGCGCTGCACTGCGAGCCGCTGCTGCCCACCGGCACGATCGGCACGCGCCCCGGCCCGTTGATGGCGGCCGTCGACAGCGTCGACGTCACGCTGTTCGGTCGCGGCGGCCACGGCGCCGCGCCGCACCGGACGATCGACCCGATCGTGCTGGCCGCGCAGTACGTGCTCGCGTTGCAGACCATCGTCAGCCGCGAGATCGACCCGGTACAGCCGGCGTTGATCACGGTCGGCTCGATCCACGCGGGCAGCAAGCACAACATCATCTCGGACCGCTGCCAGCTGCAGCTGACCGTCCGCAGCTACGACCCCGCGGTGCGGACGCACCTGCACGACGCGATCGTCCGCAAGGCCGAGGCGCTGGCGGCGGCCGCCGGCGCGCCGCCGCCGACCGTCGAGTTCAGCGAGCCCACCGGCCCGCTCGTGAACGACGACGCCGTCACGGCGACCGTGCAGGCCGCCCTGCGCGAGGCACTCGGCGACGCCCACGTCGCCACGGTGCCGCCGCAGATGGTCGCCGAGGACTTCGGGCGGTTCGGCGCCGCGGGCATCCCGATCTGCATGCTGCGCCTCGGCGTCACGGCGCCCGATCGGCTGGCGGCGCTGCAGGCCGCGGGCGGCCCGCCGGCGCTGCACTCGTCCGGGTTCTACCCCGACGCCCGCGATGCGCTGGCGACCGGCGTGCCGGCGACGGTCGCGGCGCTCCGCGCCCTGCTGGCCCGCTGACCGCCGCCGCGATCAGAGCCCGCCGGTCTCGCGCAGCACCTCTTCGACCGACGTGTGGCCGCCGAAGATCGCCTCGAGGCCGCACTTCCGCAGCGGCTCCATCCCGCCCTCGACCGCCGCGTTGGCCAGCGCCGACATGCTGGCGCCCTCGAGGATCATCTCGCGCAGGCGATCGTCGATGACCAGGATCTCGGTGATCGCCATGCGCCCCTTGTAGCCGGTGAAGTTGCACACGTCGCAGCCCTTGCCGTAGGCGAACTGCTTCTGCCCCACCAGCGCGCGGTCCAGTCCGAGCCGACGCAGCACGTCGTCGGACGGCTCGTACATCGTCTTGCACGCGTGGCACACGCGCCGCACGAGGCGCTGCGCCAGTACGCCCTGCAAGGTCGCGGTGAGCAGGAACGGCTCGATGCCGATGTCGGCGAGGCGCGTGATCGCCGACGGAGCGTCGTTGGTGTGCAGCGTCGAGAACACCAGGTGGCCGGTGAGGCTGGCCTCGATCGCCGTCTGCGCGGTCTCGCGGTCGCGGATCTCGCCCACCAGGATGACGTCCGGGTCCTGACGCAGGATCGTGCGCAGCACCTTCGAGTAGGTGACGTCGATCTCCTCGTTGACCGGGATCTGCACGATGCCCTCGAGGTCGTACTCGACCGGGTCCTCGACGGTGATGATCTTGACGTCCTCGCCGTTGGCCTCGTTGAGCATGCCGTACAGCGTCGTGGTCTTGCCGGAGCCGGTCGGCCCGGTCACCAGCACGATGCCGTGCGGCAGCTCGATGAACTTGCGCAGCTGCGCCTTCGCGGTCGGCAGCAGCCCGAGGTTGTCGAGGTCCAGCGCCACCACCGATCGGTCGAGGACGCGCATCACGGTCGACTCCCCGAACATCGTGGGCAGCGTCGACACGCGCAGGTCGACCGCGCGGCCGCCAACGGTCAGCTCGATGCGGCCGTCCTGCGGCAGCCGGGTCTCGGCGATGTCGAGGTCGGACATGACCTTGATGCGCGCGATCAGTGCCTCGGCCAGGTGCGGCGGCGGCGACTCCAGCTCGAACAGCGACCCGTCGACGCGGTAGCGGATCTTGAAGTCGCCCTCGAACGGCTCCAGGTGGATGTCGGACGCCTTGTCGCGGATCGCCTGGTACAGGATGTAGTTCAGCAGCTTGACCACGGGCGCTGCCGCGGCCATCGCCGACTTGTCCTCGAGGTCGATCTTGCCGCCCTGCTGCTGCAGCTCCAGCACCAGCTCGTGCATCCGCGCCTTCGCGGCGGTCGCCTCCTCGCGGTAGAACTTGTCGAGGCCTGCCTGGATCAGCTCCTCGTCGGCGATCACGCCCTGCACCTCGCAGCCGGTCGTGAACGACAGGTCCGCGAGCATCGACACGTTCACCGGATCGGCGATCGCGATCGTCAGCGACTTGTTCTCCAGCTTGACGGGCAGCACCGTGAACGCGCGCGCCGTGGCCAGGTCGACCTTGGCGACCGCCTCCTGCTGCGGCGCCTGCTTCGCCAGGTCCCAGAACTGCAGCCCGGCCTGCTCCGCCAGCGCCCTGGCCAGGTCGCCGCGACCGATGTGCCCGAGCTCCATCAGGATCTCGCCGATGCGGCCGCCGCTGTCGCGCTGCTGCATCAGCGCTTCCTGGATCATGCCCTCGTGGACGGCGCCCTGGTCCTTGAGGATCTGTCCGAGCAGTCGACGCGCGGCCATCGGCTACTCCGCTCCGCCGCCGAGACGGCCGGCCATGGTCTTGCGATCGAACGCGTGCTCGCTCGCGGTCTGCTTGGTGATCCGTCCGTCGCGGTAGAGCTCCAGCAGGAAGTCGTCCATCAGCACCATGCCCTGGCGGCGGCTGGTCTGGATCACCGACGAGACCTTGAAGGTCTCGCTCTTGCGGATGTGGTTCTCGATCGCCGGGTTGTTGAGCATCACTTCGAATGCGGCCACGCGGCCGCCCTCGGCCGACGGGATCAGGATCTGCGAGATCACCGCGACCAGCGACAGCGACAGCTGCGAGCGGATCTGCTCCTGCTGCTCCCGCGGATACTGGTCGATGACGCGGTCGACGGTCCGGGCGGCGCCGGTGGTGTGCAGCGTCCCGAACACCAGGTGACCGGTCTCGGCCGCGGTGATCGCCGCCGAGGTCGTGTCCAGGTCGCGCATCTCGCCCAGCAGGATCACGTCGGGGTCCTGCCGCAGCACGCGCCGCATGGCCTCGGCGAACGTTGGCACGTCGCTGCCGACCTCGCGTTGCGTGACCATCGCCTTCTGGTGCACGTGGTGGTACTCGATCGGGTCCTCGATCGTCACGATGTGCACGTCGCGGTTGCGGTTGATCCAGTCGATCATCGTCGCCAGCGTCGTGGTCTTTCCGCACCCGGTCGGCCCCGTGACCAGCACCAGCCCGCGGTGACCGCGCAGCAGCTCGTGCACGCTGTCGGGCAACCCGATCTGCTCGAACGTCAGCAGCTTCTGCGGGATCTGCCGCATCACCAGACCGCGCGCGCCCTTCTGCGTCAGCACGCTGACGCGGAACCGGCACTTGTCGCGGTGCGCGTAGCCGAAGTCGGTGGTGCCGCCCTGCAGCAGTTCGTCCCAGTTGCGCTCGGGGCAGATCGCGTGCGCCATCGCCTCGGTGTCGCTGCGCTGCACCATGGCCGGGCCCACCTCCACCAGGTGCCCGCCGATGCGCAGCACCGGCCGGCGGCCGACCGCCACGTGCAGGTCGGAGGCGCCCTTCTCGAATGCCAGGTCCATGAGTGCGTGGATGTCCATCGGCTGCGGCGCGCGCGGGGTCGGGGTCACTGCGCCGCGGTGACCCGCAGCAGCTCCTGGATCGTGGTCTTGCCGGAGAGCACCTTGCGCACGCCGTCCTGCAGCAGCGTCGACATGCCGCCCGAGTGGAACGCCTGGTCGCGCAGCCGCACCGTCGGCTCCCCGCGGAAGATCATCTCGCGCAGCGGCTCGTCCAGCATCATCATCTCGAAGATGCCGAGCCGGCCGCGGTAGCCGGTGTCGTCGCAGGCCGGACAGCCGCGCGCGCGCACCAGGCGCGCCTCGGCGGGCAGCGCGCCCGGATCGAGGCCGATGCTGCGCAGCTCGACGTCGCTGGGCTCGTACCGCTCCGCGCACTGGGCGCAGACCACGCGCACGAGCCGCTGCGCCAGGACCGCCTGCACGGCGGCCGCCACCAGGAACGGCTTGACGCCCATGTCGCACAGTCGCGTGATGGCCGACGGCGAGTCGTTGGTGTGCAGCGTCGAGAACACCAGGTGGCCGGTCAGCGCGGCCTGCACCGCGATCTCGGCGGTCTCGCGGTCGCGGATCTCACCCACCAGGATGATGTTCGGGGCCTGGCGCAGCATCGCGCGCAGGATGCGCGCGAACGACAGCCCGATGCGCGACCGGACCTGACACTGGTTGATGCCGCGGATGTTGAACTCGACCGGGTCCTCGGCCGTGATGATCTTCACGTCGGGCCGGTTCAGCTGCTGCAGCGCGGCGTACAGCGTCGTCGTCTTGCCGGAGCCGGTCGGCCCGGTCACCAGGACGATGCCGTTGGGACGCTGGATGCAGCCCTCGAACCGCTCGCGGTCGGGGCCGCCGAAGCCGAGCGCGTCCAGGCTCAGCAGGCCCTTCTCCTTGTCGAGCAGACGCATCACGATCGTCTCGCCGTGGTTGCCGGGCAGCACCGACGTGCGCACGTCGATGGCGCGCCCGGCCGACTTGAAGGCGATGCGGCCGTCCTGCGGCTTGCGCTTCTCGGCGATGTCGAGGCCGGCCATGATCTTCAGGCGCGACGTCAGCGGCGCCAGCAGGCCGGAGTCCAGCGAGGCGATCTCCTTCAGCACGCCGTCGATGCGGTAGCGCACGCGCACGCGCTGCTGGAACGGCTCCACGTGCACGTCGCTCGAGCGCTGCGCCAGCGCCTCGTCCAGGGTCTTCTGCACCAGCCGGACGATCGGCGCGTCCTCCGACTCGGGCTCGACGCCGCCGCGCGCGGCGCCCGCGGCGGCCGCCGTGCCGCCGCCCAGCTTGCGGATGTGGTCGCGCAGCGCCGTCGGCGGCATCAGCGCGCACTGGACCGGGCAGCCGGCGAGGAACGACAGGTTGTCGGCGACGAACGACTTCACCGGGTCGTCGATCGCGACCCACAGCACGCCGTCCTTCAGCAGCACCGGCAGCGCCTCGTTGGCGACGATCTGCTCGGTCGGCACCTTCTCGAGCGCCTGCGGCTGGATCGCGAGCTTCTGCGGGTCGACGAACTTGAGGCCGTGCGCCTTGGCCAGGCACCGCCACACGGCCGTCTCGTCCGCCAGGCCGAGCGCCACGATCGTGCGCTCGAGGGGCTGGGCGCGCGACGCCGCGGTGCCCTCGGCACGCGTCAGCCGGTCCGAATCGATCACCCCGCCTTCGAGCAGGGCGCGCCGCAACTTCTCGCTCGCACTCAAGGTCCGAGACCTTAGCGACCGGGACGGCCCAGTCGAGCGTCGACCCGATCGGTTGGCCGGCCGGGTCGCGCGCCGGCGGCGGGCCGGCACGGCGGCGGCAGCGCTGGCGGTCGCCCCAGGCGGGATTCCCGCCGGACCGGCCGCGGCCGCGTCAGCGGACGAAGCCGTTGAACAGGATCTTCTTGGTCTTCACGGCCGGGTGGTTCAGGTCGACGATCAGGTCGCCGCGCAGCAGGCCGGACGGCGCGTCCGCCGTGACCTCGATCTCCACCACCAGCTTCTCGCCGTCCTTCGACTTGCGGGTCACGACGTACTTGGGGTCGATCGTCAGCTTCTCGATGCGGATGTCCGTGGCGTCCAACTCGACGCCGTCGTTGGGCTCGAACACCACCTGCTCGACCCGCTTGGTGCCCTTGCGGATCATGCCGAGCGTCAGGAACGTGCCCGGCTTGACCTCGAGCGGCCCCTGGATCGCGGCGCTGACGCGCACGGTGAACGAGGCCTGCCCCGGCACGTCGGTGTAGAACTTCAGCACGCCGCCGCCGAGCGCCTCGGCGTTCTTGGGCGAGTAGGTGCCCTGGATGGTCCACTTCGCGGTGCCGTCCAGCATCTCCTTGGTCCTGGTGACCTGGAACTCGTCCTGGGCGATGTCCTCGCCGGTGATCTCGAAGTCCTTCTGGATCGGCGACTGCACGGTGACCGTGAACTCGCGGGTCTCGTTCCAGACCATCTGGTTGAGGTTCACCTCGCTCGGCGAGATCACGAAGACCTGCGCGCCGATCGCGCTCCACGCCAGCCGGATCATCGGCAGCTTGGGGTCGGTCGTGTGGATGTCGAGGGTCGCCTTGCGCGCGCCGGCGACGCCGCCCAGCTCCATGTGCACCTCGACCTCGCCGGACTCCTCGGGGCCGACCATGATCTTCTCGACCTGCTCCTCGCGCTCCACGCCGCCGTCGCGGATCACGTGCACGAGCTTGGGTGTCGGCTTCTTCTTGTAGCGGTAGAGTTCGTCGCCGACGGTCAGGGTCGCGTCGCTGCACTGGCAGCTGCCGCTGATCCCGCGCCACTCCACCTCGTCCCCGGTCGGGTTCTTGAACGTGAACCGCCCGACCACCGTGTCGTGGTTGTAGTGGGTGCCGAAGTCCTGCTCGGTGACCGGGAACCACGAATTGCCGCCGCGCCCCACCGCGTGATCGACCTCGACCGGCTGCGGCGCCGCCTCCTCGGGCTTCTCCTTGACCACCTTCTGGGCGACCAGGCCGGCCGTCAGCAAGGCCACGGTGGCGACGAGATACGGAAGCTGCTTGCAGTTCATGATGGTTCGGCGAAGGTTCAGGAAGCGCGGCCGGCGGGCACCGGGATCGCCCGGCCGGCTGGTCCCCGGATCTCTTTCGTGGAATCGAGGGCGGCGAGTATAGCCCTGGCCGCGCCAAAAACTCCCAGACCATGGCCTCCACCCCCCTGCGCCTCGTCGCCGCCTGCTGTGCCGCGCTGCCCCTGTCGTCCTGCTGCACCATGGCACGGCTGTTCTGCGGTCCCGACAAGAGCGACTGGGTGCCGATCGCCTTCGACTCGCCCCGCGCGACGCTGACGACGTTCCTCGAGGCGGTGCGCCGCGACGATCCCGGCGTCGTCTACTCGTGCCTGGCCGGCAGCTTCCGCCGCGCGCACGACTTCGACGCCGCGATGCTGACCGCCGGCTGGGAGCGTTTGCGTCAGGAGGTGACCGGCCTGCACCTGCTCGGCTACGCGACGGTGCCCGCCCAGCCGACCGTGCAGCAGGACCGCGGCGTCAGCTACGAACTCGAGGTCGAGGGCCACCGGCTGCGCATCGACCTGGTCCGCGAGAGCTACTGGGAGGTGCGATACCGCGATCCCGCCGGCGAAGTGCGCGAGACCTCGCGCGGCCTCGACGACACGCTGAACGGCCTGGTCCAGGTCATGGCCGACGGCGAGGACCCGGCCGAGGGCACTCCGCGGTCGCGGCTGCTCGCCGCGGTCCGCGGGGTCGAACACCCCTACATCGACCGGCTGCGCCTCGAGGACGTCGACCTGCTGGCGATCGGTCGCGAGTGGAAGATCAGCGACCTGGTGCCGCTCGACGACCGGTAGCGCGGGCCCGCCGTCGGCGACGACGGGCCCGGCGGCGGCGCGGGCTCAGTTGATGCAGACGCGGAACCGCATGCCCTGGCTGGCGGCCAGCGAGCCGCCCACCGAGCCGGCGTCGAACGTGCCGACCTGGGTGAAGACGTAGAGGTTGTCGAGGTTCGGGTCGTTCGGCACGTTCAGCGCCCACTGCGCCGTGCCGGCGCCCGGGACGCCCGCCGCGCCGAAGGCCGGCGCCCACAGGTAGAAGCCGCCGCCGTTGGTGTCGACCAGCACCTGCACACCGAGCGCCGGGAAGTTGGCCTCCGCGAAGCCCACCGACAGGATCGCGAACGTCCCGCCGAGCAGGTCGCTGCCCTCGACCAGCCCGATCTGACCGAGGCCCGCCGGCGACAGCAGCGCGATCTGCGGCACGAAGCCACCGCTGCCGGCCGTGCCGGCGCCGTAGAAGGTCGGAGGCACGCTGTCGGTCTCGCTGAAGATCTCGATGTCGTCCAGGGCCCAGCCACCGGCCACCGAGCCGGCGTCGGTGATCAGTTCGAACCGCAGCTGCAGGGTGCTGGCCGGGTTGGCGATCGCGGTGATGTCGTGCTCGATCAGCTGCCAGCTGGTGTCGTTGGTCGGCCCGTTGACCGTGGCGACGACGATGCCGTTGACCAGCACGCGGCCCTGGTCGCCGCTGTTCAGCGAGATCCAGCGCTGGTAGCGGAAGCGCAGGCCCTGCACGCCGTTGGTCGGGAGGATCGGCGACTGCAGGAAGTTGTTGACGTTGTTCTGGTACGAGCCGTTGAAGCCGGCCGGGGCGAGATCGTTGCCCCAGCAGGCGTTGCCGCTGAACGCCGCGCCCGGGTCGCTCCAGCCGAATCCGGCCGACGAGCCGCTGGCGCCGTTGGGCGAACCGCGCTGCCAGTCGTCCTGCGTCGCCACGAACGCGTGGGTCCAGCCCAGGTCGCTCTCACAGTCGTCGAAGAAGACGCGCGTGCGGGTGCCGACCAGGAACGCGTGCTCGCCGGTGAGCGGGCTGCGGCGACCCGCCACCGAGTCCTGCGCGTCGATGTGGTACTCGATCTCGACCAGCGCATCCTGCCCCGGGATCGCGGCGCCGAACTCGTTCGGGTTGCCGGTCGGCGTCATCGCCACCGTCACCGGCGCGCCGGCGCCGACCCGATAGACCAGGTTCACCGAGCTCAGCGGGTTGCTGCCGGTGACGGTCGCCGTGACCTGGTAGGGGCCGAACTCATCGCCGGTGTCGGCCAGCGGCGTGTGCGCGAGGGACATGTCGGTGATCAGCGGCCGGACGATGTACAGCCCGGTCGAGATGTCGTTGATCAGGACGTTGCCCGACGGCAGGAAGGGATAGCAGCCCCAGGCGCCGTCGAAGGTGCCCGATCCGCCCGGCCAGGTGTCGTAGGACGCGACCTCCACCGGATTGTTCGGGTCGGAGATGTCGATCGCGCGGTAGCCCTCCGTGTACCAGGACACGTGGCAGACGTCGCCGACGATGTAGGCGTTGTGGACGATCGCGCCCGGGTTCGGCGTGTACTGGCCGAGCGGCACCGGCGCGGACTTGTTGGTGACGTCGAAGAACTTCACCACGCCGCCGTTGATCTCGTCGGTGGTGACGCAGATCGTGCCCGCCGCGTTCGGCCAGGCGTTGTGGGTGAAGATGCCCGGCGTGCCGATGTCGCTGAGGATCGGCAGCGGCAGCGCCGCCGTGTTCATGATGCGCAGGTCGCCGTTGTAGATCATCGACCCGTAGGCGAAGCCGTTCTCGACCTGCATGTCGTGGAAGTAGGTCGAGTTCGGGTTCAACGGGTTGCGCGGCAGCGCGTTGCCCACGAACGGCGGGTTGGCCGGGTTGGCCGCGGCGTCGAACACCGGGGTGCCGTTGTTGGTGCCGATGCAGTAGATGCGGCCGGTGCCGGTGTCGACGCAGATGTTGTGGCAGTTGCCGAACTGCGCGGCGCCCACGGTGCCGACGAGCGTCGGCGCGTCGGCGTTGGTCAGGTCGATGACCTGGAAGCCGCCGCCGCCCTCCGTGACCACGTAGGCATAGGTCGAGTAGGTGCGGATGTCGCGCCACGTCGACGTCGGCCCGGCGAAGAAGCCGCGCTCGACCGGCGCCGCCGGGTTGGTGACGTCGACGACCGACGTGCCGGTGGTCACACCGACCAGCGCGTACTCCTTGCCGTTCGGGGCGACGTAGCCCCAGATGTCGTTGTAGGTGCCGTACTGGTCCAGCGTGCCGAGCAGCTGGCAGTTGACGCCCTGGGCGGGCAGCGCGGACATGGCGATGCCCAGGCAGAAAGCGGTTCGGATGAGCATGAGACCTCGGGCGGGGCAGCAGGGATGCGAGCCGGTGGCAGGGAGAGGCTCGCGTCGCTCACCATAGAGGATGCCACGGACGGGGCAAGACGACGGGCCCGGCCGCCGCGAAGTCGCCCCCCGACCGCGGGCCGCGCCCCCGCGTCGTGCCGTCCACCGTATCGCGGTGGTCCCGCGGCGCGGCTGGGCGGAATCAGAGGTCGCCGAGCCGGAACTGACGGACGCTGGCGCGCGGGTCGCGCACCGCCAGGGCGCCGACGTAGCCCAGCGCCGGCGACACGTCGAACAGGCTCCACTGCGCCACGTCCTCGCCGTCCCGCAGTGCCGTGAACCGCGCGCGCTCGCCGAGCTCGACGTCGAACACGTCGAGCGCCGCCAGACCCAGCCCGAGCGCCTTGACGTAGGCCTCCTTGCGCGTCCAGCAGCGGTAGAACGCCTGCAGTTGCTCGCCCTCCGGCAGCTGCTCGAACGCGGCGATCTCCGCGGTGGAGAACTGTCGCCGCGCGATGTCGCGCAGCCGCTCGAGGTGACGCAGCTTCTCGACGTCGACGCCAACCGGCGCGTGCGACACGGCCACCAGCGCCAGCTGCGCGGAGTGCGACAGGTTGAAGTGCGGCATGCCCTCGCCCGCGAGCGCCGGCTTGCCGCGACCGCCCACCGTGAACTCGAGCGCCGCGGGGTCGGCGCCCACGTAGCCGGCGAGGATCGCGCGCAGCGCGCCGTGCGAGACCGCGAAGCGACGGGTGTGGTCGGCGAACCGGAACCGGCTCGCCTTCTCGCGCTCGGCCGGCGACAGCCAGCCGAGGAAGCGCTCGCCGTCGCCGACCAGGGGCACGGCCCAGGTGTGCACCTCGTTCGGCGCCAGCTCGGTGCCCCCGGGCAGCGCGTGGACCAGTCGATCGTGCAGGCTTGGGTCGTCCATCGTGTCGGCGGGGATCCCTGTACCCCCGGCGCGCCGATCTGGCGAGGGGGCGGGCGCTGATTCCGGGACCCGCCGGCTCCGGTCAGTCCACCACCGCGACCTCGAACGGCACCGCCGGCAGCCCGGCGCCGTTCCACAGGTCGCCGAGCGCGGCGGCCGCGTGGCAGTAGCGGGCGCGGCGCGGCGCCGGCACCGCGGCGCTGCGCAGCACGACCGCGTCGCCGACGAGCTCGGCCCGGGCCGGATGGAACGCACCGTCGGCGCCGGCCAGCTCGAAGTGCCGCGGTCCCCCCGGCGCGGTCCGGAGCCCGCCCGCCGCCGGCGCCAGCTGCACCCGCAGCGCGTCGCCCTCCACCGCGCATCCGGCGGGCCGCGGCGCCTGCCAGGCGACGTCGCCCTCGCCGTACACGAGCCCGCGCGCCGCCAGCGCCAGCCGTTCGCCGACCGGCCGCTTCCGCCGCGGATGGATGTCGCCCGCGTCGCCGACGTCGGTCGTCGCGATCATCGCCGTCGCCGGCAGCAGCAGCGCCTGCTCCTGCGCCAGCCGCAGCTCGAACGCCGCCGCGTCGCCCTCGCGATACCCGTACGGCGCGATCTGCACGAACAGGAACGGCAGCTCGCGCCCGAACGCCGCGCGCCACGCGCCGATCATCGTCGGGAACAGCGAGCGGTATCGTTCGGCGCGCTGCCGGTCGGACTCGCCCTGGTACCACAGCACCCCGCGGAACGGGAACGACGTCAGCGGCGCGAGCATGCCGTTCCACAGCGCCGCGGGGTTGCCGGGCGCGCGCACGTCTCCGACCGGGAACGGCGGCAGCTGGCCGAGCTCGGCGCCGCGCGTGAACCGCCACCGGCCGCTCAGCGACAGCGCACCCAGCTCGCCCTCGACCGGCTGCAGCCGCATCGCCTCGGCGCTGCCGCGGAAGCCGCCCTCGCCGCCGGTGTCGAGCACCCGGACCGCGATGGCCACCGGACCCGGCGCCACCAGCCGCCCGTCGAGGCGGTAGTCGCGCGGCTCCTGCCAGCGACCGGGCTCGGTGAGACCGCCGATGCGCCGGCCGCCGTACCACACGTCGTCCATGTCGTCGATCGGGCCCAACGACAGCAGCAGGTCGCGGCCGTCCCACGCGTCGGGGATCGTGACGATGCAGCGGTACCAGCCGATGCCGTCGTACCGGGTCAGGTCGTCGCTCCAGCGGTGCGGCTGGTCGACGGCGATCCAGTCGGAATCGTCGAAGGCGATGTCCTGCGGCTCGCGCGCGTCGATGCGCGGATCGAGCGCCGCCACCGCCTTCCAGAACGCCGCCCGCGCCGCGGCGAACGGATCGCGTCCGGCCGCCGCCTCCGCCGCGCACTGCAGCCCGGGCGCGAAGTCGGGGAACGCCGCCAGCGCCGCGGCCGGCGTCCACGCCGCGCACGGCGTCCCACCCCACGCGCTCACGCACAGCCCGAGCGGCTCGCCGCGCGCCCGCTGCAGCGCGCGGCCGAAGAAGAACGCGGCGGCGCTGAACTCGCGCGCGGTGGCCGCGGTGCACACCTGCCAGCGACCGTCGACGTCGTCGAGCGGCGCCACCGCGGTGCGCCGTTCGACCGTGAACAGCCGCAGCTGCGGCAGGTCGGCGTCGCGCAGCTCGCGCTCCCAGTCCACGGTGCCGAGCGTCCAGGTGTCGACCGTGCCCACCGGCATCACCATGTTGGACTGCCCCGAGCCGAGCCACACGTCGCCGACCAGCACGTCGCGCAACACCAGCTCGCCGCCCGGTTCGGCGCGCACCGACCACTGGTGCGGGCCACCCGCCGCCGGCGTCGGCAGCACCACCCCGAACGCGCCGTCGTCGCCGGCGACCCCGCGCACCGGCGCGTCGAGCCATGGAGCGTGGAGCTCGATGGCCGCGCCGGGCGCCGCGCGGCCGCGCACCGGGACGTCGGCGTCCTGCGGCAGCACCATGTGGTCGCCGAACAGCGCGTGCAGCCGCGGCGCGGTTGGCTGCTGCGCGGCGAGCGGCGCCAGCAGCGTTGTCGCGACCGCCGCCCATCGCGTCGCGCGCCCCCCGGTCACGGCCGCACCGCCGCCGGCACCAGCCGGCCGACGCGCCCCGCGCCGCCCACCGCGATCACCAGGCCCGGCACTGCCGCCACCGCGTGGAACCCTTCGCCGCCGAACGGCTGCCAGCTCGCGCCGCGGTCGCGCGACACCGACGTGCCGCCGTCGCCGACGGCGATGCACGAGCGGCCGTCGGGCAGCGCCGCCACCGCGCTGCGGTAGCCGAGCGCGCCGCCCGGCACCGCGGTCCACGACGTGCCACCATCGCTGCTGATCGCCGCCGTCCCCTCGGCGACATCCGGGGCGCGGTAGTCGCCGCCGACGGCGACGCCGCAGCGCCGGTCGAAGAACGCGACCGAGAACGCACCCTGCGACGGTTCGCCCTGCCGCAGCGGCAGCGCGGCCGTGTGCCAGTGCCCGCCCAGCGTGTCGGTGCGCAGCGATCGGCTGCGGCTGCCGCCGGTCACCACCCAGAACCGTTCGTCGGGCACCGAGTGGTCGGCCACCAGACAGGTGCCGCTGGCCGCGAACATCGCCTCGCCCGCGGCCGGGGCCGTGGCCGTGGCGGCGTGCTGCACCTGCGGCTGCCAGGTGGCACCGCCGTCCCAGGACGCCAGCACCTGCAGCGCACCGTCGATCGGATCGCCGACCACCAGCCCGCGGTCGCCGTGGAACGCGACGGCGTCGAAGAACGCCTCGGGTCGCGGGTCCTCGTGCACGACCGCCCACGACGCTCCGCCGTCGGTCGTGCGGTAGA
>JBFWWV010000019.1:0-133106 GCA_050245995.1 Planctomycetota bacterium
GGCACGGTGCCGATGCGGCGCGAGAACACGCCGAGCACCAGCACCGGGAAGAACGACGACGCGGCGAGCCCGAACGCGAACGCGACGACCTGCGCGACGAAGCCGGGCGGGTAGATGCCGACGACGCCGGCGATGACGACGGCGACGCCGATCGCGGCGCGCGACAGGCGAAGCCGTTCGGCCTCGGTCGCCTGCGGCCGCAGCATGCGGTAGTAGAGGTCGTGGGCGACGCTGCTGCTGATGACCAGCAGCAGGCCCGACGCGGTGGACAGCGCCGCGGCGAGCCCGCCGGCGGCGACGAGCGCGATGATCCACGCGGCCAGCTCGGCCATCTCGGGCATCGCCAGCACCAGGATGTCGGCGTCGGGTCCGGACAGCTTGTGCGCGGCGAGCGCCACGCGGCCGTCGCTGCCGGCGGCGCCGCCGGTGTCGAGCCAGCGCTGGTGCTGCGCCTTGATGTCGGCGAACTCGGTCGCGGGCAAGGCACCGATGCGGAACAGCTCGTTGTCCTGCGCCATCGCCGGGCCGCGGTACTCGAGCCGGCCGTCGCCGTCGTCGAGCCACACGATGAGCCCGGTCCGCGACCAGGTGTCGTACCAGCCGGGCAGCTCCTGCGCGGTCTTGCCGTCGAGGCCGTCGATCACGTAGTAGCGCGCGAACGCCGCGGCGGCGGGCGCCGTGAGGTACAGCAGCGCGATGAAGAACAGCGCCCAGAAGCCCGACCAGCGCGCGGCCTGCACGTTCTTGACGGTGTAGAACCGCACGATCACGTGCGGCAGGCCGGCGGTGCCGACCATCAGCGCGAGCGCCGTGCAGAACACGTTGACCTTGTCCCACCGCCCCTCGAACGGCGTCGTGTAGCTGGCGAAGCCGAGCTCGCGGTTGAGGTCGTCGAGCGTCTTCAGCAGCGTCTCGCCGGTCGACTGCAGCGTGCTGCCCATGCCGATCTGCGGCACCGCGACGCCCGTCAGGCGCATGCTGATCGCGACCACCGGGATCACGAACGCCGAGATCAGCACCCAGTACTGCGCCACCTGCGTCCAGGTGATGCCCTTCATGCCGCCGAGCGTCGCGTAGACGAACACGAGCGCCATGCCGATCACCACGCCGACGGTGACGTCGACCTCGAGGAACCGCGCGAACACGATGCCGACGCCGCGCATCTGCCCGGCGACGTAGGTGAAGCTGATGAACAGCGCGCACCCGAGCGCCACCAGGCGCGCGACCTTCGACTCGAAGCGGTCGCCGACGAAGTCGGGCACGGTGAAGTGGCCGAACTTGCGCAGGTACGGCGCCAGCAGCAGCGCCAGCAGCACGAAGCCGCCGGTCCAGCCCATCAGGTAGACGCCGCCGGCGTAGCCGAGCAGCGAGATGGTGCCGGCCATCGACAGGAACGACGCCGCCGACATCCAGTCCGCGGCGGTCGCCATGCCGTTGGCGATCGCCGGCACGCCGCGGCCGGCGACGTAGAAGCCGCCGGTGTCGCGCACGCGCGAGCGCCACGCCACGAACAGGTACAGCGCGAACGTCGACAGCACGAACACGAACGTCCAGCCCTGCACGCTCATCGCGACCCCTCCGCGAGGATCCGCTGCCGCTCGCGGTGGTGCGCGCGATCGAGCCGCCGCATGCCGACCGCGTAGACCAGGATCAGCGCGACGAAGGTGACGATGGCGCCCTGCTGTGCGAACCAGAAGCCGAGCGGGAAGCCGCCGATCGCGAACGCGTCGAGCGCGTCGGCGAACAGGACCCCGCAGCCGAGCCCGACCGCGGCCCAGACCGACAGCAGCACGACGCTGAACGTGACGTTGCGACGCCAGTGGCGCCGGGCCGCCTCTGCGAGCGCGGCCTCGACCTCGGGGGTGTGCATGGCGCGGCGAGGCTCCGCGCGGCGCCCGGCACAATCAACAACTTCCACCGCGACCGGCGCCCCGGGCATGATGGCGGCATGCGCCTCATCCGCCGCGTGGTCCGCTGGTGCCTCGGTCCGGGTCCCGCCGCGCTGGGGCTGCTCGGCCAAACGCTGACAGGTTGGGCGTTGGCCGGTCAGGCGCGTGCCCAGGAGCCGGAACCGGAACCCGGCTGGCTGCACCCGCTGGCGCAGCAGCCGTTCGGCGCGTGGCGCTCGATGACGTTCCCCAGCGCCGCGAACGGCGCGCCGTGGGACTTCGCGGCGCAGCCGCTGACGCTGGTGCGCTGGTGGACCACGGGGTGCCCGTTCTGCCGCGACAGCCTGCCGGCGCTGGCGCAGCTCGAGGCAACGCACCGCGCGCGCGGCCTGCGCCTGCTGCCGGTGTTCCACCCCAAGGGCGTGCGGCCCGACGACGCGGCGCTGGCCGAGTACCTGCGGGAGCTCGGCGTGCAGGGGCCGTTCGCGGTCGACGCCGACTGGTCGGTGCTGCAGGACATCCTGCAGCGCGGTGAGCTCACCAGCGCCACGAGCATCTCGGTGCTGGTCGATCGCCACGGGCGGATCCGCTGGGTGCACCCGGGCCCGCGGCTGTGCGACGACCCGGAGCACCCGGAGGCGCGCGCGGCGCTGGCCGAGCTCGACGACCTGCTGGACCGGCTGCTGCCGCGCGCCGACGCACCGCCTGTGGAGCTGACGGTGATGGGCTTCAACGTGCGCTACGGCACCGCCGACGACGGCGACGACGCGTGGCCACGCCGCAAGGCGCTGCTGCTGGAGACCATCACGCGCGACCTTCCCGACGTGCTGGCGACGCAGGAGCTGCTGCCCGAGCAGGGCGAGGCGATCGAACGCGAACTCGACGCCGCGCTGGCCGGCGAAGGCAGCGGCTACGTGCGCGTCGGCCGGTCGCGCAGCGCGCGCGACGACGACGAGCAGTGTGCGATCCTGCTGCGCGAGAACCGGCTCGAGGTCCGCGACCGGGGTCACTTCATGCTCAGCGCCACGCCCGACGCGCACGGATCCGCCGACCCGGACGCCGCGCTGCCGCGCCTGTGCACCTGGGTGCGCGCCAGCGACCGCCGCAACGGCCGCGAGCTGCTGCTGGCGTCGACGCACTTCGACCACCGCGGCGCCGCGGCGCGCCGACGAGCGTGGGGCGTGCTGCAGCGCGAGCTCGGGCGTCACGCGCGCGGCGCACCGATCGTGCTGCTCGGCGACTTCAACGTCGACCTCGACGCCGACGCGGCGCGCGAACGGGCGCCGCGGGCCGCGTGCCTCGACGGCCTGGGGCTCGTCGATGCGTTCGCCGGCCGCGACGTCGGCGGCACGTTCCACGGCTTCCGCGGCGAACCGGGCGCGGCGCGCATCGACGGCGTGTTCGCGCACCGCGACCTCGAGGTCCGCGACGCCGGGCTCGACCGCCATCACGACGGCGCGCGCTGGCCGAGCGACCACTTCCCGGTGCGCGCGCGGCTGCGCTGGTAGCGCCGGTCCGGGCATGTCGACCCACCCCGTGTCCACCGCCGAGGTCGTGGCGCTGCGCAGCCTGCGCCGCAGCGCCGGCCAGGCGTTCGTGGACTGGGCGGTCGGCATGCTGACCGACGGTCACGACACGCCCGGCCTGCGGGTGCTCGCCGGCGAGTCGCCGCCGTTCCAGCCGTTCGCGATGGAGGCGCTGGTCGATCGAGTCCTCGCGGAGCTGGGGCTCGCCCTGCATCCGACCCCTCGCGCGGCGGCGCGGGCCCTGGCGACCGCCCGCATCGCGCAGGCCGTGGCCGGTCGATCGCTGCGGTCCGAGGTCCTGGCCGAGCTGGCGCAGCTGCACACCGACCTCGGGTACGACACCGACCTCGGCGACTTCTACCTCCTGCACCACGCGCGCACCGATCTGCTGGAGGGTCACATGCAGTGGTACTGGGACGCCGACCGCGACACCATCGACGCCATCGTCGAGGAGCGCTTCCGCGCCTGGCTTCAGGAGCAGCCGAATGCATGACCGCCGTGCGTCCTCGCCGCCCGTCCGGCGTGCTGCTAGCCTGCCGCCCATGTACGCTCGCTCCTCCCGTCGTCCATCCGCGGCGCTCCTGCTCGCCGGCGCGGCCCTGCTCGGCGCTCTGCCCCTGCGCGCGCAGACCGCGACCGCCGACCCGATCCTCGCCCGCCTGCCCGCCGGGGCGACCAACCTGCTGATCCTGCGCGACCCGATGCCGGTCGTCGAGGCCGTGCTGCGCGCCCCGGCGCTGGCGAAGGTCGCCGACGCCACCGCCGACGCGCAGCGGCAGCTGTTCGGCACGGCGCTGCAGCCGGCGGCGCTGTCGCGGCAGATCGACCTGTTCGCCGACTTCGTGCCGGTGGAAGTGGTGCTGGCAGCGCCGCCCGCCACGGTCAACGCGATCGCCGACGCGCTGCGTGCGACCGTGGCCGGCTGGATGCTGCTCTCGGCGCGCGGCGCCGACCCGGCGCTGCAGGGCGACCTGAGGACGACGATCGCCGCGGCGCTCGCCGACCTGCCGGCGCCGGCCGTGCTCGGATGGGTGCGCGCCCGCAGCGAGCGCGTCGCCGACCGCTGGTTCGAGGCGCTGGCGGGCGTGCTCGACGGCGCTCGCGACCCGAGTCTCTCGGTGACCGTGGGCGACGACGACATCGCGTTCGAGCTGGCGCCGGCGCAGCTGGCCGGCGGCCAGCTGCCGCGGCTGCTGCAGAATCTGCAGGTCGACGCCGCGGCGCTCGACGCGCTGCGGATCCCGGTGCGCATCGAGCAACGCGGCGCGGTGCTCGAACTGCGCGTCGGCGCGCCGCGCAACGCGCCGCTCGCGGCCGATTCCCTCGGGCCGCTGTGGCGCCCGGGACCCGATCAGCTGGTGTTCGTGCACGCCGACTGGAAGGACGGTCAGGACCGCCTGTTCGAGTCGTGGGACCTGTTCGAGGCCGGCGCCGAGGAGCTGCCCGACGCGATGTGGGAGGTGACGACGCGCGTCTCCGAGACGCTGGGCCAGCTCACCGACATGGCGCCCCGACTGGCCATGCGCGTCGGGGCCGGCGGCGGCCTGCGCTGGGACATCGATCACTACTACGACGACGACTACGTGGTCGAGCTCGAGCCGCTGCCGCCCGAGTTGCTGCGCATGGCCGACCCCGACGAGGGCAGCGTCGGCCTGTCGTCGATGCCGTTCGACTTCGTGCTGGCCGCCGTGGTCGAGGGGGCGATGTCGCGCATGGCGCAGCGCGCCAATCGAACGACCCGCGAGGTGTTCGACTACGTCCAGGAGCACGGCGGCGACCTGCTCGACTACCTGTACGGCGACGAGTCGTCGGTGTTCGACGCCGGCACCGCGTCGCTGACCCGCGGAGCGGCGCTGCGCTCGCTGACCGTCCCGGGTGTCGGCACGCTGCGCGACCTGCCGTTCGTGGCCACAGCGGTGGTCGCCGTCGCCGAGGACGAGGCCGCTGGCACGGGCTTCGTCGACGCGGTGTCGGCGCACGTCGGCAAGCTGCTCGGCGAGCACGGCGCGGTGAAGTGGTCCGCCGCCGACCTCGGCTTCTCCGCGCCGACCCGCACGCTCGACGTGCAGGGCCTGCTGCCCGCGATCGCGGCGCTCGAGCTCGACGCCGACTTCGCGCCGCACCACGTGCAGCGCGGTGCCCTGATGATCCTGTCGACCGACCCGGCGCTGACCCGCGACCTGCTGGCGCGGCTCGACGGCCAGGCGAAGGCGGCGCTGCCGATCGCCAACCCGGCGTCGTGGTCGCACATGCGCGGCGATCAGGTCGGCGGCATGCTGGCCGGACTGGCGACGTGGATCGACGCGGTCGGCGGCGCGCTGGGCGACGACTCCGCGGCACAGTGGAGCCCGGCGCTGCGCGCGCTCGGCGAGGCCTGCGGCGAGATCGCGTACTTCGAGAACACGACCTCGATCGACGGCCAGACGATCCGCGACCGCGGCCACATCGCGCTGCGCCGCGACGGCAGGTAGGGGCGCTCTACGGCCGCGGGTCGACCGCCGGCGCGCCGTCGTCGCCGACCACCGGCGGGAACGCGCCGCGCGCCCAGCGCGCCTTCGCCGCGTCGATGCGCGCCGGGTCGGCGGACACGTAGTTCCAGTGCACGTGCAGCGGGGCCTGTCGCCGTTCGCCGCCGAGCAGCAGCACGCGCGTGCCGGCCTCTGCGCGCAGGGTCACCGGCGCGCCGTCGCGGAACACCGCGAGGTGCCCCGGTGGGCACCAGAGCCCGTCGGCCGAGAAGGTCCCGGCGAGCGGCCACGCCGCGCGTTCGCCGAGCGCGGGGTCGAGGATCAGCTCCCCGTCGCGCGCCCAACGCGCGTCGACGTAGAACATCGGCGACCACGTGCGCGCCGGCGCCGCGGCGCCGAACGCCGCGCCGACCAGCACGCGCAGCGCCACGCCTTCGCGCTCCACCACCGGCAGCGACGCCTCGGGGTGGTGCTCGAACGCCGGCGCGACCTCCTCGTGCTCGGGCGGCAGCGCCACCCACGCCTGCACGCCGTCCAGCGTCGCGGCCCCGGCGCGCTCGGCGGCCGGCGATCGCTCCGAGTGCGTGACACCGCGACCGGCCACCATCCAGTTGACCGCGCCGGGCCGGATCGTCTGCAGGACGCCGAGCGAGTCGCGGTGATCGAGGGCGCCCGCCAGCAGGTACGTCAGCGTGCACAGCCCGATGTGCGGGTGCGGCGGCACGTCGACGCCGGCGCCGGCCAGCAGCGCGGCCGGCCCCATCTGGTCGAGGAACACGAACGGCCCGACGCTGCGCCGCGCGCGCGTCGGCAGGACCCGCTGGATCGGCAGCCCTTCGAGGACGGTGGCGCGCGGCGCGATCGACTCGTGCATGGCGGACCACGATACGCCCGTTGCGCGCCGGGCGCCCCGGCGCTCCGATCCCGGCCGTGCGACTGCGCGCGCGGACCCTGGCCGTGCTGGAGCCGGCGGCCGACGGCGATCGGCTGAGCCGCGGCGTCGACCTGTTCCTGGTGGCGCTGATCGTCGCCAACGTCACCGCGGTGGTGCTGGAGACGGTCCCCGAGGTCGAGGCCCGCCACGGGGCGGCGCTGGCGACGTTCGAGGTGGTGTCGCTCGCGGTGTTCGGCCTCGAGTACGCGCTGCGCCTGTGGTGCTGCACGGCCGCGCCGGGCCACGCGCACCCCCTCGGCGGCCGGCTGCGCTGGGCGCTGCGGCCGATGATGCTGATCGACCTGCTGGCGATCCTGCCCGGCCTGCTGCTGCTGACCACGCTCGACCTGCGCATGCTGCGCGCGCTGCGGCTGCTGCGCCTGCTGCGACTGCTGAAGCTCACGCGCCACTCGGCGGCGCTGCAGATGTTCGGGCGCATCCTGCGCAGCCGCGCGCCGGAGCTGGCGTCGACCCTGTTCGTGATGCTGCTGCTGCTGGTGATGGCGTCGTCGCTGATGTACGTGCTCGAGCGCGACAGCAACCCGGCGTTCAGCAGCATCCCGACGGCGATGTGGTGGGGCATCGCCACGTTCACGACGGTCGGCTACGGCGACCTGACGCCGATCACGCCGGCCGGCCGCCTGCTCGGCGGCTTCGTCGCGATCCTCGGCATCGCCATGTTCGCGATCCCGGCCGGCCTGCTCGGCGCCGCGTTCTCCGAGGAGCTGCAGGAGCAGCGCCGCAAGAAGGAACGCGACGCGGCGGCGCCCTGACGCGGCGGAACGCGACCGCTCAGCGCGCCTCGCCGGCGGCCACCGCCGCGCGTGCGATCGTCTCCGCCAGGTCGCGCAGGAACGGGTCGGCGGTCTCCTCGTACGCGTAGGCGTCGTCGTTGAGGATGCCGTCGGGGTTGGCGTAGAGCGCCGCCGACAGGAACCACGCGCGCCCGGTGCGCAGGTCCAGGACCTCGGTGTTCTCGATCGCGAAGCCGTACGCGCGACCGGACTTGCTGCGCACGCGCAGGTGCTCCTTCGGCACCACGCGCGCGGTGCCGGCGGCGATCGGGTTGTCGGGGTCGGCCGGCCCCGCCGGCGCCACGGTGATCCACTGGACCAGCTGCGCGCGGTCGTCGTCGCGCAGCGCGGGGAAGCCGCGCACGCCGGCCGCCTCGCACAGGCGCGGCCGCACCAGCGCCAGCAGCAGGTCCTGCAGGTGGCGCAGCGCGATCGCGTTCTTCTCGGCGAACGACATCGGTCCGTCGACCCGCACCCCGTCCTCGAGGTAGCCGAGCCCGACCTCCAGGTCCGCGAACGCTCCGTTGTCGAAGGCGCCACCGTCGGCATCGCGCACGTCGTCGTCGCGCGCCGGCAGCGCGAGCTCGCCGCCGTCCCAGCGCAGCGTGACCGGCCGGGTCACGCGGTTCTCGGCCAGCGGGTGGCGCTCGGACAGCCGGTGCCAGATCCGGCACGACGACAGCCCGGCGTCCCAGAGCGCCGCGTTCAGCCGGTTCGGGCCGAGCAGCTCGAAGCAGTGGTTGAACGGCGGATTGGCGCTGACCGTCAGCATCGCGCGCAGGTCGTCGTCGACGCGGAGCCACGGCGCGTCCGGCGCATCGCCGTCGAAGCGCGCGCCGATGCGCCAGGCGAGGTCGTCGCCGCAGCGCACGCCGGCCTCGCGCTCGAGTCGCCGCAGCTCGAGGCGCGCCGCGATCGCGGCGCCGAGCTTGACCGAGCTGGCCGGATAGAAGTACCGCCGCGGGTCGCCGAGCGCGTGGCGCCGCAGCGCCGGCGGCGTGCCCGGCAGCACCTCGGTCCACAGCACCTGCAGCCGGTGCTCGTCGCGAGAGGCGAGCACCTTCGCGAGGCGCGGATCGGCGGCCAGCAGTTCGCTCAGCTCCATCGGCGGCGGCTCCATCGGTCGCGCGGGGACGCTCTCGGGCACCGGCTCTTGCGGCACCAGCAGCAGGACCAGGACGGTCAGCATCGCCGGATCGTATGGCAGCCCCCCGGGCCGCGCCCGGATTGTGGCTGCGGTCCCGCCCACGACTCCCGCTGGTCCAGGTCACCGAACCCCATGACCTCGAACCAAGGACCGAATCATGAACGCTCCCACGCTCCGCGCGCCGCACCTGCAGTCGATGCGCACCGTCGCCGCCCTGGTCGCCGCCTATGCCGGCGCCGTCCTGGTGCTGCTGCTCGCAGCGCTGGGCAGCTGAACGCGCGACGGACCGGGCCCGCGCGCGCACCGCCGCGGAACGACGCTCGCCGGGCCCTCGCCGCGCCGTAGCATGCGGCGATGCCCGGTCCCGCGCGCAGACCTCGTCCCGCCGGCGCGCGGCGGCCCGTCTCCGTCGGGCCGCCGCGTTGCCGGCATTTCGGAATCTGCGGCGGCTGCTCGCACCTCGACGTGCCGATCGACGAGCAGGTGCGCGACAAGATCGCCGCGGTCGAGCGCCTGCTGCACCCGTTCCTGAACGGCCGCCGCGTCGAGGTCGAGTGGCCGCACGACACGCCGGTGCACTTCCGCACCAAGCTGCTCTACCCGGTGCGCCCCGACCAGAACGGCCGCGCGATCCTCGGCATCTACCAGCCGATGAGTCACGACCTGGTGCGCATCCGCGAGTGCCGCACGCAGGACGAGGGCCTGACCGCGCTCGGCGTCGCCGCGGAGCGGCTGCTGCGCGACCTCCGTCTGCGGCCGTGGGACGAGCAGAAGGGCACCGGCTTCGTGCAGGCGTTCGGCGCTCGGCTGATGCCGGGCACCGGCGAGCTGCTGATCGGCGTCGTCACACGCCCCGGCGTGTTCGAGCAGGGCAAGGAGCTCGCCGAGCGGCTGATGGCGATCGCCGCCGATCTGCGCGGCAGCGGCCGCGCGAAGGTCACGCCGGTCGGCGTCGTGCGCAGCATCAGCGACCGCACCGGCAACTACCTGCTCGGCGACAAGAACGTGCCGCTGCTCGGCCGCGACTACCAGGAGGACCGCGCCGACGGCCTGGTGTTCCGGCTGCGCTTCGGCAGCTTCTACCAGGTGCACCGCGACTCGGCGGCGCTGCTGTACCGGCCGGTGCTGGCGCTGTGCGGCGACGTGCGCGGCCAGCGCGTCGTCGACGGCTACGGCGGCGTCGGCACGTTCGGCCTGCGCCTCGCTCGCGCCGGCGCCGCGCGCGTCGAGATCGTCGAGTCGAATCCGGTGGCCTGCGGCGACGCCGAGCACAACGCGCGCGCCAACGGCATGGCCGAGCGCGTCGCCGTCGAACGCGCGCCGTTCCACGAGGCCGCGTTCGCGCCCGCGCCCGACCTGCTGCTGGTCGACCCGCCGCGCAGCGGCCTGCAGCAGCACGGCGTCGACCGCGTGGTGGCCGCACGCCCGCGCCGGCTGGTGATGGTGCACTGCTCGGCCGAGTCGCTCGCGCGCGACCTCGCGCTGCTGACGGCCGCCGGCTGGCGCCTCCAGGCGACGCGGCTGTGCGACCTGTTCCCGCACACGGCGCACGTCGAGATGGTCACGCAGCTGGCGGCGCCGCGGTAGCCGGGATCGCGGACGATTGGGCCCGGGAAGGCGGCCGCCGGGCCCGCCCCACGCGCTATGGTGTCCACGTGGCGCGGCACACGGCGGAGACACCGGAGATACGGTGACCGATCCCATTGCGGACCGGGACGGCCCCGACGGGGAACGCGGCGCGACCGTCGACTGGGACGCGGTCGAGCAGCTCGCGTTCGAATGCCTCGAACGGCGGGCGGCCGCGGGCGACGCGGCGGCCGGCGCGCGCGCGGTCGACGAGCTGCTGGCCGCGCGGCCGGCGCTGGCGCCGCACGTGCGGCGGATCCTCGCCGAGACGTCGGGGCCCCAGCAGCTGTCGCAGCCGCTGACGCAGCCGCTCGCCGGCGTCGCGCGACCCGAACGGCTCGGCCCGTACCGCCTGGGTGAACGGCTCGGCCAGGGCGGCATGGGCACGGTGTTCGCGGCGCGCGACGAGGTGCTCGGCCGCGACGTGGCGATCAAGCTGGTGCGCGCCGACCTGTTGCTGGCCGAGCACGGGCGCGAGCGCTTCCGCCGCGAGGTCGAGGCGGTGGCGCGGCTGTCGCACCCGGGCATCGTGCCGGTGTTCCAGTGCGGCGAGGACCACGGCGTGCCGTGGTTCGCGATGGAGCTGGTGCGCGGGCCGACGCTGGCGGCGCTGCTGCGCCAGCTGCGCGGCCCGGCGAACGCGCCGCGCGCGCCGGAGTCGCTGACCGGCGCCGACCTGCAGCGCGCGATGGCCGACGCGGCGCTGGCCGCGGCTGTGCCCGGGTCGTCGTCGTCGACCGCGCCGACGACCCCGGCGAGCTGGGAGCACGCGTGCCTGCAGCTCGCGCAGCAGCTGGCCGAGGCGCTCGCTCACGCGCACGCGCGCGGCGTGCTGCACCGCGACGTGAAGCCGTCGAACGTCGCGCTCGACGCCGCCGGCCGCGCGCGGCTGCTGGACTTCGGCCTGGCGCGCGCCGAGGGCAGCGGCGAGCTGACGCGCACCGGCGCCGCGCTCGGGTCGCTGCCGTACATGGCGCCCGAGCAGGTGCGCGGCGACCTCGCGGCGATCTCGGCGCGCACCGACGTGTACGGGCTCGGCGTCCTGCTGTACGAGCTGCTGACGCTGCGGTCGCCGTTCGTCGCCGCCACCGAGGACGAGACCCGCCGGCGCGTCCTCGCCGGCGACGCGCCGCCGGCGCAGCGGCGCAACCGCGCGCTGAGCTGGGAGGCGGCGGCGGTGTGCGCGGTGGCGATGGATCCGGATCCGGCGCGGCGCTACGCGGACATGGCCGCGTTCGCCGCCGACCTCGGCCGCGTTCGCGAACGGCGCCCGATCCTGGCCCGGCCGCCGGGGGCCGGCCGTCGGCTGTGGCGCCTCGTGCAGCGCAACCCGGCGCGCGCGACGCTGGCGACGGCAGTCGTGCTGGCCGTGCTCGGCGCGCCCTCGATCTACTCGCTCGGGCTCGCGCGGCAGCGCGACACGGCGGTGCGCGCGCAGCAGGAAGCCGAGCGGCTGCAGCGCTTGGACCGGCTGCGCAGCTACCGGTCCTCGGTGCAGGCCGCGTTCCTGGCGCTGCAGCTCGGCCAGGCCGCCGCCGCGCGCGAGCAGCTCGACCGCTGCCCCGAGGAGCTGCGCGGCTGGGAATGGGGTCACCTCGACCGCCAGGTCGACCAGGGCTTCGCGACGTTCGCGGTCGAGGGCGGCTTCCTGCGGCGCGCGAAGTTCGCGCCGCCGGGCCTGTTCGCCGCGGGCGCCAGCGGCACGGTGCACGTGTGGTCGCTGCCCGACGGCGCGCCGGTGCGCAGCTTCGGCGATCCGGGCGGCTCCGCGATCCTGACGATGGCGGTGAGCGCCGACGGTCGCCACGTGCTGACCGGTCACCTCGACCACCGCGCGCGGCTGTGGGACGGCCGCGACGGCGCGCTGCGCGCGACGTTCGACCTGGGCGAGCTGTACGACGAGCCGCCGCAGCCGCACCAGCGCGGCGTGTTCGCGGTGGCGATCGCCGCGGACGGCGCGCGCGCGTGCGCCGGCAGCGCCGGCGGCGCGGTGCTGTGGATCGACCCCGAACGGGCCGCATCGACCGGATCGTTCCGGGTCGCGGTGCGGCGCGGCGGTCCGTTCGCGCTGGCGCTGCGGCCCGACGGCGCGGGCGTCGCCGCGGCCTGCGACACCGACGTGCTGCTGCTCGACCGCGACGGCGTCGAACGCCAGCGCCTGCGCGGCCACAGCGGCCTGGTGTTCGGGCTCGAGTTCGCGCCGCCGGACGCTCGCCGCGACGGTGACCTGCTGCTGTCGGCGAGCCAGGACCGCACCGCGCGCCTGTGGTCGGTGGCGACCGGTGCGCTGCACGCGGTGTTCGCCGGCCACGACGGCGAGGTGCACGACGCCGCGTTCGCGCCCGACGGCCGCACCGTCTGGACGGCCAGCAACGACGGCACGCTGCGGCGCTTCGACGTCGCGCGCGGCGTCGAGGTGCAGCGTCGGCTCGGTCACCGCGGCGCGGTGTACGGCGTCGCGGTCGCCGCCGACGGCACCGTCGCCACCGCGGGCTGGGACCGGAGCGCGCGCCTGTGGCACCCGGACGCGACTCCGGCGCGCACCCGGGTCGGCGAGGTCGGCCGCACGCTGCGCGACGTCGCCCTGCATCCGGACGGCCGCGGCGTCACGGTGCTCGATCATCAGCACGGGGCGCGCGCGTGGGCGCTGCCCGACGGCGCACCCATCGCGCCGCTGGTCGGCGTCGGCGATTCGGCCGGCGCCGAACGCGCCGCCGTCGGCGACGACGGGCGCCTGGCCTTCGCGCGCGATCGCGTGGTGCACCGCGGCGCCGGCGACGCGGCGCTCGGCGAGACGGCGCGCGCGGTGCGTTCGCTGGCGTGGCACGGCGCCGATTGGCTGGTCGCCGGTCTCGACAACGGCGACCTGGCTTGGTGGCCCGCGGCCGCCGCCGCGGGCGCCGCGCCGACGGTGCGTCCGGCGCACGGCGACGCGGTCGCGGCGCTGCTGTCGACGCCGGCGGGCCTGCTGAGCGTCGGCCGCGACGGCCTCGCGTTGCTGTGGCGCGACCCGGACCGACGCCGCGAGGTGCTGCGCGCGAACACGCCGTGGAACGCGGCGGCGCTGCTGCCCGGCGCCGCGGACGCGCCGGACGAATGCGCGGTGGCGCTGGCCGGCACCGGCCGTCTGCTGGCGTGGTCGCTGGACCGCGACCGCGTCCTGTGGGACGCGCCCGACCGCCCCGGCGAGCTGCGGGCGCTCTGCGTCACCGCGGACGGGCGTCGCCTGCTGACCGGCGGTTCGGACCGCGCGCTGCACGTGATCGACAGCGCCGACGGCACCGAGCTGCTGGCGCTGCCGGCCGACAACCTGCTCAACTTCGTCGGCGCTGCCGGCGATGCCGTGGTCACGGCCACGGTCTACAGTGAAGTGGACGTGTGGCGCGGCGGCGCCGCGCGGTAGCCGCATGCAACCCGTCGATCCAGCCGAAGCGCTGTTGGTGCAGTCCGCCAGCCGCGGCGACCCCGTCGCCGTCGAGGCGCTGCTCGCGCGCTTCCTGCCCGAGCTGCGCGCGTTCCTGCGGCTGCGCACGGGCCCGCGCCTGCTCGCGCGCGAGACGCCCGACGACCTGGCGCAGTCGGTGTGCCGCGAGGTGCTCGAACACGCCGGCGACTTCGACTACCGCGGCGAGCAGGCGTTCAAGAGCTGGTTGTTCCTGACGGCGCTGCACAAGCTGCAGGACAAGGGGCGCTACTACGCGGCCGAGAAGCGCGACGCCGAGCGGCAGCGGCCCGAGGCCAGCGCTCCCGACGACTGCTCGGGCTACGCGTCGCTGCTCAGCCCGAGCCGCGTCGCGATCGGTCGCGAGGAGGTCGGGCGGCTGGCCGCCGCGTTCGACCAGCTGTCGGACGAGCACCGCGAGGTGATCACGCTGCACCGCATCCTCGGGCTCGACCACGAACAGATCGGGCGGCAGACGGGCCGCACGGCCGGCGCCAGCCGCGTGCTGCTGCACCGGGCCCTGGCGCGGCTCGGGCGCCTGCTGGGGCAGGCCGACGGCTGATCCGAGAACGCGAGTAACGCGGGCCGCGTCGGGTCGCTGACTCCGGCAGCAGCAGCTGGCTGCACTGGAGAACCCCGGAGAACCCCGATGTCCCACCGTATCTCACGTTCGCCCCGATCCGCCTCCCTGTCCCTCTCCCCGTCCGTCCCGCGTCCCCGGTCGCCGTGGCTGGCCGCGCCGCTGATCGCCGCAGCCTGCGGCGGCGGCGGCGGCGGCGCCGACGCCGTGCTGCAACCGGTCGGCGTGCCGGTCGTCGCCGGCATGGCCCGCCTGCTCGACGTCGACCGCGACGGCACCCTGTCCGCCGGCGACCAGCTGGTCGTGCCGTTCTCGACCGACGTGCAGGTCGACGGCGCCACCGCCGCCGACTTCGTCCTGCCGGTCACCGGCGACAGCCTGGGCACGGGTGCCGCCGTGTCGGCGGGTCCGTCGGCCAGCGAGGTGACGATCGCGCTGGGCACCGGCGCGCGGCTGCGCACGCGCGGCGCGTTCGCCACAGGCGCGCTCGACGGCAATTCCCCGAGCGGCATCGACGTGCTGGCGACCGCGGCGATCCGCAACGCCACCACCGGCGCCGGCGCCGCCGCGAGCACGCCGCTCGACGCGGCGCCGACGCCTGTCGACGTCGCCGCGGTGTTCACCGGCGCCGATCACGTCGCCAGCGGCGACGCCGACTTCGACCCCGACCAGCACCTCGACCTGTTCGTGCACGACGGCAACGACCTGGTGTCGCTGGCCGGCGACGGCGCGTTCGGCTTCGGCGAGGTCGACCGCGTCCCCACCGGCCCGGTGGTCGCGATGATCACGGTCGACCTGAACCACTTCACCCGCGACGAGGTCGTCACCGCCGCCGGCAGCACGGTGCAGGTGTTCAACAACACCTCCGCGCTGCAGGCCGGCGCGACCCTGACCGCGCCCGGCGTCCGCGCGCTGGTCGCCGTCGACCTGAACGACGACGGCTTCCCGGACCTGGTCGCCGGCGGCGCCAACGAGCTGCGCGTGTTCGAGCACCAGCGCAACCTCGGCAACAGCTTCGCGCCCGGCCAGCAGCTGCCGTTGGGCGCGCAGGTCACCGCGCTGGCCGCCGGCGACTTCGACGGAGACGGCGCCACGGATCTGGTCGCCGCGCTCGCCAACCAGCAGCTGCGCGTGCTGCGCAACGAGGACGGCACGCTGGTGCCGCTCGCCGTGGTCGACGACGCGCAGCTCGACGGCGCCGCGGCGCTCGACGTCGCCGACTTCGACCGCGACGGCCGGCTCGACGCCGCGGTGGCGACGGCGACCGGCGTGCTGCTGCTGCGGCAGACCGCGGCGTTCGCGTTCGCGCTGATCCCGGTCGCCGCGCCGGCGCCCGGCGTCGCCGCCGACGACCGCGACGGCGACGGCTTCGCCGACCTGCTGGTCCGGCGCGCGGACGGCGTCGAGGTGCTGCAGAACGACCGCGCCGGGGGCTTCACCGCGGTGGCGATGCTGGAGCTCGCCGACCTGCGCGGGCTGGCGCTCGGCGACTTCGACGCCGACGGCGACCGGGACCTCGCGACCGCCGCCCAGGCCGTCACGCGCGTGCTGGCGGCGAGCCGCGCCGGCAGCTTCGGCGACGTCACGCTGGCGCCGGCCGCGACGCTCGGCACCGCCGGCACCGGCGGCCAGGCGTTCGGCGACGTCGACGGCGACGGCCGCGCCGACCGCGTGGCGGCCGGCGGCGACGGCGTCGAGGTCTGGCTCGGCCAGGCCGACGGCGAGTTCGTCCTGACCGCGACGCTCGGCACCCCGGCCCGCGCCGTCGCGCTGGGCGACCTCGACCGCGACGGCGACCTCGACCTGGTCGCCGCGTTCACGGTCAGCACGCAGGTGCTGCTGAACGACGGCAGCGGCGCGTTCACCCAGGGGCAGACCTTCGCCGGCATCGACTCACTGGCGCTCGCCCTGCTCGACCTCGACTCCGACTTCGATCTCGACGTCGTCGTCGGCCGCGACGGCGCCAACCTCGCCTTCGAGAACCAGCTCGCCGGCGGCGTGATCGCGCTGGTCGACGTGTCGGCGACGACGTTCGCCACCTCGGCGGGCACCGAGCGCACGTTCGCGCTGCTCGCCGTCGACTTCGACGGCGAGGGTGACCCGGACCTGGTCGTCGTCAACGGCGACGACGGACTGGCGCAGCCGACGCTGGTGCTGCGCAACTCCGGCGGCGTGATGACCGAGTTCCGCACCCTGTCCTCCGGCGAGCCGGCGCGGTCCGTCGCGTACGGCGACCTCGACGGCGACGGCTTCGCCGACCTGCTGATCGGGCGGCAGTCGGCGCTCGGCAACTCCACCGTGCAGCGCTACGCCGGCCTGCGCACCGCCATCGACACGCTCGGTCGCAACGTGCACGACACCGCGCTGCCGACCGACGCGACCGCGCTGGCGATCGGCGACCTCGACGGCGACGGCCGCGCCGACCTGCTGGTCGCCGCCGCCGGCCAGGCGCTGCTCGAGCTGCGCCAGCTCGCGGACGGCACGTTCACGCAGCTGGAGCACGTGGACACGGGTCTCGACAGCGTGCGGGTCGTCGACGCCCTCGACCTCGACGCGGACGGCGACCTCGACGTCGTCACCGGCGGCGTGTCGTCGGACCGGGTGCTGCGCGCGCGGTGATCGCGTCGTCCGGCGCGCGTCGACGTTCAGAACCTCGCGACCAGCTGCACGCCGCCGCCGCCGAACGCGGCGCGGTCGAGCTGCAGCGAGGCGTCGAAGCGGATCGCCGCGCGCTCCGAGAACCGATAGACGAACGGCACTCCGCACTTGCCCTGGAAGCCGCTCGCGCGGTCGGGCTCGAAGCTCGTGCCGGCGCCGAGGCCCGACCGCCCGAAGTGCACGCCGCCGCCGAGCGCGTAGGGCTCGAGCGCGGTGCGGTCGCCGAGCGGCACGGCGGCGCGCAGCGACAGGAACCACTCGTCGCGGTGTTCGTCGCGCGTGGTCGCGCCGTCGCCGCGCCGCACGTCGGTGTCGAGCCCGACCCAGATCACCCCGGCGGCGACGTGCGTCGCCGGCGCCAGCTCGCGCGCGTACTCGAGGCGCAGCCGGTGGAATCGCGTATCGGCGCGCTCGTGCTCGCCGGCGGTCGCGCGCTGCGCCTTCTGCGTGAGCTCGAGCTCGAGGTCGGCCCACAGCGCCGTCTCCGGCGACAGCGCCCGCCGCGCGCGCAGCGCGCCGAGCACCCGCTGCACGCGCAGCGAGTCCCCCGGCAGCGCGCCGCGCTCGACCGTCGGCAGCTGCGCCGCCAGTTCGTAGCCGAGCGCGAGCCCCGCGGCTTCGCCGAGGTGCCCCGCCGCGAGCAGCCCCACCGGGTCCTGCGCGTAGTCGAAGGCCTCGCCCTTGCGCGAGGCGAAGTCGACCAGCGTGAGCCCGAGGCGGTGCCGTCCGCCGTCGCCGCGGACATCGACGCCGAGCGACAGGTCGGCGCGGCTCTTGTCCTGCGCGCCTTCGACCTGCGCGAACAACGACGTGCTGCGACCCGTGACCGCGTCGACGCCGAACGCGACCCGCTCGAACTGGGCACCCTGGTGCTCCGACTGCAGGTAGTGCACGCGCGCCAGGAACACGTCGTCGAGCGGCGCGGTCAGGTTGGCGACGCCCTCGGTGGTGAGCCGCGACGACGACGCCGAGCCGCCGGTCAACACCAGCCGGTCGTCGAACGGCTCGAGCGCCGGGTCGCGCCGCCACGGCGGCAGGTCGGTGTAGGCGATGCGGTCGAGGTAGTGCTCGGGGCCCTGGTCGTAGGTGCGCGTGAGGCCCTCGTCGTCCGCGCCGAGCCACACCGCGCGGTTCAGGAACTGCGCGGGCGCCGCCGCCGCCAGCGCGAGCGCAACCGCCAGGCGGACCGGGAACGCGACCGGGTCGCGCACGGCCCTCAGCGCGCCCGCCGCGCGTCGAACGCGCGGCGCGCCTTCTCGATCGCCTCGAGGTGCTGCCCCGCCCACGTCCACACGCCGCAGAACGCCTCGCCGAGGCTGTGGCCGATCGACGTCAGCTCGTAGTCGACGTGCGGCGGCACCACCGGGTGCACGGTTCGCTGCACCAGGCCGTCGCGCTCCATCGCCCGCAGCGTCTGCGTCAGCATCTTCTGGCTGATGCCCGGGACGGCCTCGGCCACGCGCGTGAAGCGCATCACGCCGCCGGCCGCCAGCGCCTCGAGCACCAGCATCGTCCACTTGTCGGCGACCCGGCCGATCAGCTCGTTGACCAGCGCCTCGATCCGCGGGCAGACGGTGGCGTCCTCGCTGGCGCAGTACTCCTTGGCCTGCCGGATGTCCTTGCGGCTGAGACCCGCGGGCTTGCGGGCGGTCGTCGGCGTCGGCATGGCGCGACGGTATCCACGAGGTGCGTATGGCACAACAAGGTGCTTACTACCCATCGGAGAGCGAAGCCGTACCGTGCCCGCCATGAAACCCAGCGGCAACACCGTCCTGATCACCGGCGGCGGCAGCGGCATCGGCCGCGCCCTCGCCGAGGCCCTGCACCGCACCGACAACCGCGTGATCGTCACCGGTCGACGCGAGACCGCGCTGGCCGAGACCACGCGCGCCAACCCCGGCATGGAGGCGATGCCGCTCGACGTCACCGACCCGGCCGCGATCCGCGCGTTCGCCGCCGAGGTCACGCGGCGGTTCCCGGCGCTGAACGTCGTGGTCCACAACGCCGGCATCATGCGTCCCGAGGAGGTCCGCGCCGGCGCCGCGCACGTCGACGACGCCGAGGCCACCGTCACGACCAATCTGCTCGGACCGATCCGCCTGAACGCCGCGCTGCTGCCACACCTGCTGCGGCAGCCGACCGCCACCGTCGTCACCGTCACGTCCGGGCTCGCGTTCGTGCCGCTCGCCGCGTTCCCGACCTACTGCGCCACCAAGGCGGCGCTGCACTCGTTCACCGAGTCACTGCGCTACCAGCTGCAGGGCACCGCCGTCGAGGTCGTCGAGCTGCCGCCGCCGTACGTGCAGACCGAGCTGACCGGCGCGCACCAGAAGACCGACCCGCGCGCGATGCCGCTTGCCGCGTTCACGCAGGAGGTCATGGGCCTGCTGACCGCGAGGCCTTCGCCGAAGGAGGTGCTGGTCGAGCACGTCAAGCCGCTGCGCTTCGCGGCACAGGGCGACTACGACGGGTTCTTCAAGAGCTTCAACGACGCGATGTCGGGCGGCGAGCAGTAGGCGGTCGCGACCACGATCAGCGCTCTCGGCGCGGCACTCGAGCAGCGGCCAACCGATCGGAGTCGCCCTCGACGATCCCGATCGGGAACACCGGACGGCGGGTTCGCGCTTGCGGTCGACCCGGTGCGCCTCGATGGATCGGGTCACCCCCGCCCTGCTTCGCGACGACCCGGATGCTCGCCGCGGCCCCGCCGACTGCCCCGTTTCTGCCGGGTCGCTGTCACCGCCCCGCGCCGCCACGTAGGCTGGCCACCCCCCTCTGGGCGCCGCCGAACGGCGCCCCAACGACCAACGGAACCGCCGCCAACGGTACTCCTCGCAACGGACCCCGCACGACCATGACGCTCCGCTTCCTCCCGCTCACGGCCCTGGCGCTCGCGCTCTCGGCCCCGCTCGCGACCGCCCAATCTGCCGAGACCCGGGCCGCCGGGACGCCCGGCGCCGACGACCACCTCGCGATGGGCAAGATGTGGACGTTCGAGAACCCGCCGCTGGCGTACCTCGAACAGGAATACGGCTTCAAGCCGGACCAGGCCTGGCTCGACTCGCTGCGCCTCGGCGCGCTGCGGCTCGGCGAGCGCGACAACCCGTGGTGCTCGGCGTCGTTCGTGTCGCCGAAGGGCCTGATCATGACCAACCACCACTGCGTCCGCGACAAGGTCGCGGAGCTGGGGATGGCGACCGGCAATCCGAACCTGGTCGAGGAGGGCTACGCGGCGCGCGAGCTCGGCGACGAGCGGCAGCTCGAAGGCCTCACGGTGCACCAGCTGGTGCGCCAGGAGGACGTCACCGAGCGCGTCAACGCGGGCGTCGAGCCCGGCGACGACGCGCAGGCGATCGCCAAGAAGCGCGCGGCCAACATCGAGGCGATCCAGGCCGCGGCCGACCGCGACGCCGGCGAGCTGATGCACCAGGTGGTGACGCTCTATCAGGGCGCGGTCCACCAGCTCTACAGCTACAAGGTCTACGACGACATCCGGCTGGTGCTGGCGGTCAACCTGCAGGCCGCGCACTTCGGCGGCGATCCGGACAACTTCACCTACCCGCGCTGGAGCATCGACTTCTCGTTCGTGCGCGCCTACGAGAACGGCGAGCCGGCCGACACGACTGCGTACTACTTCAAGTGGCGCAAGTTCGGCGCGACCGACGGCGAGCTGGTGTTCGTGCCCGGCAATCCAGGGTCGACCAACCGGCTCTTCACGATGGACCAGCTCGAGTACCAGCGCGACGTCGAGTACCCGCTGATCGTCGAGCAGCTCGGCAACGGCATGAAGCTGCTGGCGCCGTTCACCGAGGGCAACCCGGGCCTGCACACGACGCTGCTGGGCTGGGAGAACAGCTACAAGGCGGTCTCGGGCATGCTCGGCGGGCTCTGCGACGACGCGCTGATGGCGAAGAAGCAGGGCCACGAGGAGCGCTTCCGCGGCGCGGTCATGGCCGACCCGAAGCTGGCCGAGGCCTACGGCAGCGCGTGGGGCGAACTCGAGACACTGGCCGCGCAGAAGCGCACCGCGCACCCGCGGTCGATGTTCTACAACCCGAGCTACTCGGCGGTCATCGAGCGCGCGGTCGCCGTCGCCCGCGCGGTCGACGCGAACCTCGACGACGAGCAGCGCGCGGCGGCGCGCGGCGAGGCCGAGGGCATGCGGATGTACGGCAACCCGCTGACCCAGCTGCTGCTGGTCGACCACTTCCAGCGCGCCGAGAACTGGCTCGCGTTGGGCGACCCGTACCTCGATGCGGTCGCCGGCGACCAGGTCGGCGCGGACGTCATCGATTGGGCCGAGGCGCTGCAGGAGCTCGGCAAGAGCAAGCTGCGCGGCAAGGACTTCGTGACCGAGCTGCTCGACGGCGGCGCCGACGCGGTCGCCGCCAGCGACGACCCGGGCGTCCGGGTCGGCCGCGTGCTGTGGCCCTTGATGCACGCCGCCGAGGAGCGCGAGCAGGAGCTCGACCGCGCCATCGAGGTGCAGGGCGCCCGGCTCGGCAAGGCGCTGCACGGCGTGTTCGGCACCAAGGTCAGCCCCGACGCGACGATGACGCTGCGCTTCAGCGACGGCCTGGTGAAGGGCTACGAGTACAACGGCACGCTGGCGCCCTGGGCGACGACGTTCTACGGGCTCTACGGCCGCAGCTTCGAGTTCGGCGGCGAGTTCCCGTTCGCGCTCGCCGCGCCGTGGCAGGCCGCCAGGGACCGCATCGACCTCGGGAAGCGCGTGTGCTTCGCGTCGACCAACGACATCGTCGGCGGCAACTCCGGCTCGTGCGTCGTCGACAGGGACCTGCAGGTCGTGGGCCTGATCTTCGACGGCAACATCGAGTCGCTGCCGAACGACTTCTACTACACGCAGGAAGTCGCGCGCGCGGTCAGCGTGCACACCGACGCGATCGTCGAGGCCCTCGAGAAGGTCTACGACATGGGCCGCGTGCTCGACGAGCTGCGCAGCGGCGCGGCCAAGGCGCGCGACGCCGCGGCCGACACCGGCGGCGGCAGGTAGAGCGGCGGCCTGCCGGGGCGCCCGGCCCCGGCGCACGGCCGCGGCTCACGGCCGCGCCGTTGCGCCCGGGCGCAGCCGCGCGATCCGGGCCGTACGAAAAGAAACCCTCCGGCCGGACGAATCCGACCGGAGGGCCGAGAGGTGCGCTTGGGCGAGCTCAGCTCCATCCGAAGTCCGACGGCGAACCGCCGGACGATGCAGAAGACGCAGCAGCGCGCCGATTGTTTGGTACCGCGGGATTTTTCAGCTGTATGTCAGGTCCGGACCGAGCCCGGCGACGATCCCGGCAACAGAGCGTGCCGGTAACGCCCTTGGACGTGGACGAGGATCAGGTGCTGGTCGAACGGACCAGGGCCGGATCCCGAGAAGCCTATGGACTGCTCGTGGTCCGCTACTCGCGGTCCGTACGCGCGCAGTGCCTGGCGCGGCTCGGATCGGTCGAGGACCTTGACGACCTGGTCCAGGACACGTTCCTTCGCGCGTTCCAAGGCCTCTCTCGTCTCGAAGATCCGAACCGGTTCGGCGGCTACGTGCACCGCATCGCCCAGAACATCTGCATCGACCGCCTGCGCCGCCGGCCACGTGCCCCGGTGTCGCTGGACGAGGTCGACCTGCAACCGCCCGCCGAGCCCGGGCGAATCGCCGACGTGCGCGAGGAGCGCCTGGAGCAGCTGCGGCGCCACGTGGGCCGGCTGCCCGAGGCGCTGCGCGAGGCCGTGCTGATGTTCTACTTCGACGACTGCTCGCACGCGGAGATCGCCACGCGCCTCGGCGTGACCGAGGCCGCGGTCAACCAGCGACTGCACCGGGCGCGGCAGAACCTCAAGCTGGCCCTCGATCCCAAGCCGGAACGGCCCGACCATGAGCGGCCCGACCAAGAACGGGAGGACCGCGCGTGAACGTCGACCGCGACCTCCCCGATGCGCTGCGACCGCTGCGCGGCGACCCGGTCGCCGACGCCGCGCGGGTGCTGGCGGCGCTGCCGCCGGGGCCGCCTGCTGGCGCGCCGCGCGACCCGGGCGGACGACCGTGGCTGCCGTGGGCGCTGCTGGGCCTCGGCCTGCTGGCGGGCGGCGCGGTCGGCTACGCGCTGGGCGGCGGTGCTGCCGCGCCGGCCGAGTCCACCGAGCGACCCGACGCCCGCCCCCCCGAGCCGTCCGAGCAACCCGCGAAGGAGCCGGAGCCGACCAAGGAGCCGGACAAGGAGAAGGAGCCCGACAAGCAGCCGCAGCCCGTGCCGTTCGAGCGCGCGGAGATGCGGGAGATGCTGTACGTGATGGCGTTCGGCCCGATCGACGTCGACGAGCCGGGCTTCGGCGCCCAGGGGCTGGCGCGCGGCGAGTGGCGCACCAAGCTCGGCTCGCAGTTCCGGACCGGGCCGAGCCAGGCCGGCGTCTACGTCTACGCCAACGACGCGCGCATGCGCATCGACCGCGAGACCGCGGTCCGCATCGCCGCCGACCGCGTGCAGCTCGAGTTCGGCCGCGCCTGGGTCGACACCGGCGACATGTCGGCGACGTTGCGCGTCGAGTGCGACGGCGTCACCGCGGCGCTGGAGACGCCGTCGGGCGCGCAGTTCACGCGCGGGCCGTCCGGCGTGCAGGTGCTGGCGCTGCGCGGCAAGGTGTCGGTGCGCGCCGACGGCACAGCGCTGCTGCTGAAGGAGCACCAGAGCGTGTTCGTCGACGCCGACATGGGCGCGCAGCCGGTCGAGGACGTGGCGTTCACCGCGCCGGCGACGTCCTGGATGACCGACATGATCGTGGCCGGCACCGACCCCAACGAGCTGCGCACGCGGGTCGAGCGGGTGATCGCCGCCTACGAGGACGGCGCGCACCGCGACGCCGCCCGCCGCGAGATCCTGAAGCTCGGCGCGCGCTGCGTGTGGATGCTGGCCGACAGCATCGAACGCCGCGCCGGCGACGATCCGGCCTACGCCCGCGACGCGGCCGCGCTGGCGATGCAGCTGGTCGACTTCGGCGCGGCGCGGCACGCGCTGCCGCTGCTGCGGCTCGACGACGTCGAACTGCGCGCGCTGGTGTTCCGCGGCGTCCGCGACGCCACCGGAACCGACGGCGGCACCGACGAGGCCTTCTGGCGCGAGGCCGAGCTGCCGCGTCGGCAGCGCGCGATCGAGCACTGGATCGACGAGCTGAACCGCTGACCGCGCCGGCTCCGCCGCCGACCGGGCACCGGGTCAGAAGGTGACGCGCGCGAACGGCGCCCGCGCGCGCAGCGCCTCGCCGTCGGCGGTGCCGACGAAGCCGCCGACCAGCGCCGCTTGCAGCTGCAGCGAGGCGCCGGCGGGCCAGCGCAGCTCGCCCTCGGCACGCCCGTCGCGATCGAACCGGCCGACGGCGAACACGGGCAGCACCGGCTCGGCCGGGGCCTGCAGCACGAACACCTCGAAGCCGCGCGGGTCGGTCGGCCACGCCGCCGTCGGGCGGTCGAGCCGCAGACACAGCGCGAACGGGCAGTCGGCGAACGCCGCGGCCTGCACGAGCACGCGCGCGGTGCGCGCCGTCGGGTCGACCGCCGCGGCGGTCACCGGCAGCGCCGGCGCCGGCGCCGCGGCGCTGAGCGCGGCGAACCGCGCGTTGCCGCCGTCGCCGAGCCACGTGCCGACCGCGCCGTCCTCGAGGCCGCCGTCGAGCACGTGCAACAGCGGTCGCTCGTCGCAGGAGCCGCGCAGGCGGAACCCGTCGGCCTCGAGCTCGAGCACGCGCGGCGCCGCGGCGCCGGCGGCGCCCCCGCCGGCGTCCGGCAGCGCCGCGGAGCCGAGCACCAGCGCGCTGCCGCCGAGCACGCGCTCGAGCCGCAGCTGCGCCGCCGCCGGGTCGAGCACCAGGCGATAGTGCGTGTCGGCGTCGCGCCAGCGCGCGACCAGCCCGGCCGCGCCGCTGCCGGGCGTGACGAGGGCGCGGACGCGCACGCCGCCCGCGGCCGGGAAGGTGCGCGCCTCATCGAGCTCGGCGGCCAGCAGCCGCGGCGCAGCGACACGGGCGCCCGCCGGCGGCGCCGCGACGCGCACCGACACCAGTCCGCCGGCCGGCGCCGCCACCGCGACCGGCTCCGGTCGTCCACCGTCCACCGGCGCGAACCACAGCTGCCACGCGCCGGCCGGCAGCGCCGCGTGCTGCGCGTGACCCTCCCCGGCGTAGCGCGCGTCGCCGGTGACGCGCAGCACGCCCGGACCGAGCGCGGACAAGGTGCACTCCGCCTGCGCGGGGGCGGCGGCGGCGAGCGCCAGCAGCGCGGACGCGGACCAGGAGCGGCGCATGCGGCAGAGCATCGGCGACGAACGCGCGCGCCGCCACCATTCCTGCACACCGGCCACGCCGCTACCGTTTCGGCGTGGAATACCCCGACCGCCACGCCGGTGTGTCCGGCGACCCGCACCGCTGGAGCCGCCGCACGTTCCTGCGCCGCGGCGGTGCCGGTGCCCTGCTCGCGCTCACCGGCTGCGCCGCCGACCGCCGCGGCGCCGCCATCCCAGCCCCCGACGCCATGACCGACCCCGCTCCGAACGACCCCGCCGCCGAACGCATGCCGGTCCTGTTCGTGGGCCACGGCTCGCCGATGAACGCGATCGAGGACAACGCCTGGAGCCGCGCGTTCCGCGACCTCGCCCGCGGCCTGCCGCAGCCACGCGCGATCCTCGCGGTGTCGGCGCACTGGTTCGTCGACGGCACCTGGCTGACCGGCGACGCGCGCCCGCGCACGATCCACGACTTCGGCGGCTTCCCCGACGCGCTGTACGAGATCGAGTATCCCGCGCCGGGCCATCGCGACCTGGCCGCGCGCGTGCAGCAGCTGCTGGCGCAACGCGCCCCCGCCGCGGGTCTGCGCGAGGACTGGGGCCTCGACCACGGCACCTGGAGCGTGCTCGTGCACATGTACCCCGATGCCCGGGTGCCGGTGGTGCAGCTCAGCATCGATCGCCGGCTCGACGCCGCGCAGCACTTCGAGCTGGCGCGGTCGCTGCTGCAGCTGCGCGCCGACGGCGTGCTGGTGCTCGGCAGCGGCAACGTGACCCACAACCTGCGCGACGCGTTCACGCGGATGCAGCGCCGCGACGACACCACGCCCGACTGGGCGCGGCGGTTCGACGCCGACGTCGCCGTGGCGCTGCAGCAGCGCGACCGCGACCGCCTGGTGTCGCTGTGGCCCGGCGATCTCGGCCGGCAGGCGCACCCGTCCCCGGACCACTGGTGGCCGCTGCTGTACGCCGCCGCCGCCAGCGACCACCGCGACGCGGTGACGTTTCCGATCGACGGGTTCGACCTCGGCTCGCTGTCGATGCGCGCGGTGCGGTTCGGCTGACGCGCCGGCCGCCGCGCGACCGCCTAGCGGACCGTCGTGGTCAGCGCGTTCGACGCCGCGAGCCCGCCGGTGGCGCCGCCGTCGGCGACCCAGTACTGGAAGTACAGGCGCCACCCCGGCGACACCGGCGGCCACTGGAAGCTCAGGTCGAGGTTGCCCTGCGGATCGGTGGCGAAGAACACCGCGTTGCCGAGCGGCGGCGTCGGGTCGGGGACGATGATCCCGCCGAACAGCGGCACGTCGAACCGGAACGAGCCGACGACCAGGAAGGCGGCGGTGAAGCCGAACGTGTTGCTGAGCCGCAGCCGGACGTCCTGCGGCCCCGACAGGTCGAAGCCGGCCAGGCACGGCGGACCGACGGCGCCGGGCGACGACCCGCGCAGGTTCTGCCAGCGCGCGAGCCGCAGGTTGTCGATGCGGGAGATCAGGCCATGGGTGCCGCTGCTCGCCACCAGGTCCGGGTCGCCGTCGAGGTCGAGGTCGGCCGCTTCGATCCGGTCGAAGGAGGGCCCGACGTGCATCGGGACCTCGGCGCCGAAGTTGCCCTGCCCGTCGCCGTGCAGCACGACGACGAAGCCCGGCTGACCGAAGTCGCCGAGCTGACTCGCCGCGAGATCGACCGCGCCGTCGTCGTCGAAGTCCGCGAGCACCAGATCCGACGCCAGCGACGTCGCCGGGGTCGCCTGATCGGCGATCGGCCGCTGGCCGTCGTCCGAGAACTGGCCCGCGCGCCCCGGGTCGGTGGTGCCGTCGAGGTTGAGCAGCACCGTGAAGCTGTGCCCGAACAGGTTCAGCGCGACCAGGTCGACGAAGCCGTCGTTGTTCACGTCACCGGACGCGAGGCGGATCGGCGCGGCGTTCGACCCGGTGATCGTGGTCTTGCGCACGCTGCCCGCGACGCCGGCGCCGCCGTTCAGGAAGATCGACACGCTGTTGTCGGTGCGGTTGGTCGTCGCCAGGTCGACGTCGCCGTCGTTGTCGAAGTCGTCGGCGACGATGGCGCTCGCGTTGTCCTCGCGCGTCGCCACGTTGACCGCCGGGGCCCATTGGATCGGCCCACCCGGCGGCGTCTGGTTGAGCGCGATCGAGTAGTACCCCGGCTGTCCGGGCTCGTTCAGCAGCGTCGCCGCGATCGCGAGGTCGAGGCGGCCATCGCCGTTCATGTCGGCGAGCGCGACATCGTGCGGCGTGATCGCCGAGCCGGCGAGGGGCGTGGGCACCACGCGGAGATCCACCGGCGCCGCGAACGTCCCGGTGCCCGGGTTCTCGAGCACCGTGACGACGCCGTCGACGTTCGGCCAGCCGTCGCCGCGCACCGCGACGAGGTCGACGTCGCCGTCGCCGTCGACGTCGCCGCTGGTCATCGCCCGGAAGAACGAGAACAGCAGCGGCTGCGCCTGGTGCGCGACCGGCGCCCCGTAGGCGCCGACGCACGTGCTGTTCCACACCGTGAAGTCGGCCTGACCGGCCGCCGCGAAGTCGGCGATCCCGTCCCCGTTCCAGTCCCCGACGGCGATCGGGCCAGGGACGCCCGGCGTCGACACGTCGATCGGCAGATCGAACCGGAACTGCGCGGCGAGTCCGCCGGCGACGGCGAGCGATGCGATGAGGGAGGGGAGACTCCGGACCGCGAGGACAGGCAATCGGCGATGGATCATGGGCGCTCGGAGCGGCCATACCTGCCGCGGGTGTCATTGGGCAGAAGTCATTGCCGCGGGGACGGTCGATTGGCAAATCCGCCGCGCGCACCGCCAACGGTACGCAGCGCCGGAACGCCGGAAACCGCCATGGCACCGCGAGTCCCCGTCGCCGGGCCCTCGTGAGATTCCTTCATCCGCCGTCCCTCATTGTCAATCACCAACAATGACCTCGTGCTATCCCGCGTACCTCACCCACAAAGGGATCCTGCTATGAAACTCCGCCTCGCCCTCACGGGTCTCGCCACCGCTCTGCTCGCCGCGCCGCTCGCGTTCTGCCAGTCCTCGGGCGCCATCGTCGCCGGCACCATCGACTCGATCTCGATCGACGATCCGAGCGACGTCTTCTCCGGCGGCCGCATCGTCGTCGCCGGCCAGCTGGTCATCCTGCCGCGCAACCTGCTGATCGATCTGCCGGCCAACCGGCTGACGCTGCAGCAGCTGTTCGCCGACGCGCCGCCGCGCTACCAGGGCGAGAGCGGCCTCGCCACCGACGAGGTGCACACCCAGGTCGGCGGCATCGCCACGATCCTCGCGAACCGCACGCCGGCCGGCAACGTCATCGCCGGCGACGTCTTCCTCGAGAAGGGCGCCGAGGTCGTGACCGGCCGCGTGACCTTCATCGACCACACCCAGGGCTACTTCCGGATCGACGGCAACCCCGGCGACCCGACCACCGGCCTGATGATCCGCATCAACGACCCGTCGGGCCGCCACACGATCCAGAGCGGCCTCGGCACCGACGGCGGCCCGAACGGCAGCGCCGATCCGCGCTTCGGGCTGGATCCGGACAACTACACCATCACCTTCACGACCGGCTACCCGGCCGGGTTGCCGAGCACCGTGCCGGTCGGCCAGCGCGCCGGCTTCGCGGCCGGCGACGACCCCGCCGCCGCCAGCGACGCGAACGGCGTCGGCGACCCGTTCTGCCCCGCCACCAACCGCGGCGGCATCACCGCCGCCGACTCGCGGCGGTTCGCGCCGATCCAGCTCGGCGACTTCGTCCAGGGCGAAGGCAACCTCGAGGACATCGGCGGCGTGCGCTTCGTGTCGGTGCACACGCTGAAGGTGTTCCAGGCGATCAGCACGCGCAACACGCCCGATCAGCCGGACTACATGACGTTCGACGAGGTCGAGTGGGACGTGCCCGGCTTCCAGAACGAGCGCGTGCGCGCGCTGTTCATCGGCTTCACCACGCTGGCCAACTCGCAGGTCGACCTCTACGCGCTGTACGTCGATCCGGCCACTGGCGAGAACAACGAGGTGGTCATCGGCTCGACCGTGAACAACCCGGACACCGTCAATCAGGGCGTCGGCGCGAATGCCGGCGGCATCTTCAAGATCCGCTACGACGTCGACTTCGTCGAGGGCGCCGCCGGCAACCTCGATCCGCGGCGCGCACCCGGCCAGGTGCTGACCAACGCCGGCTTCGGCAGCCGCTTCCCGAACGGCGCCGGCAACTTCGAGGACAACTTCGCGGTCCTGGCGCCGATCACGCGCGAGATGATCGGTCGCTCGCGGCACAAGCTGATCCTCGGCCCGGGTGTGATCACGCGCGACGTCAACGGCAACGAGGCGACCAACGGCGAATACCTGACCCCGGTCGGCCTCGGCCACCCGGAGTTCGTCGAGATCGACCTGGCGCGCCTCACGACGCCCTTCCTCTTCGAAGGCATCCCGTGGAACCTCGACCGCCGGCTCGGCCCCGGTGGCTTCAACGGACCCGAGGCCGGACCGCAGCGGCTCGATCCGTTCCCGGTGTCGGGGCTCGACCCGACCGGCCAGACCACGGCGGCGCCGGCGAACATCCAGCAGCGTGTGCTCGGGTTCTTCCCGTTCCAGGCCGGGCAGCTCCTGAACCCGTTCCCGCCGACGCCCGCCGCGATCCCGATCGAGCCGACCCCCGGACCGGCCGCGACGTCGCTGCCGCCGCTCGCGGTCCTGTCGGCGACGGTCACCCGCACCGCGACCGGCAGCGGCACGGTCAACGTCCTGGTGCAGGCCGAGACCGGCCTGACCGTGCAGGCACAGATCGGCACCACGTCGATCCTGCTCGACGAGGTCCAGGTCGGCCGCTACTTCGGCCAGCTGCCGTTCCCGGCCGGAACGCCGATCACCAGCGTCGGCATCTCGACGCTGTCGGCGACGGCGTTCGCCGCGGACGCGACGCTCGCGCCGATCAGCGACCTGGTGACGGTGCAGCGGGCGCTGTTCGCGCCGTCGGCTAAGGGCGGCAGCGGTGCGCTCGAGATCCGGGCGACGTCGAGCGACCTGTTCGGGTCGCCGACGCTCGAGGCCTTCGCCGACGACGGCACGCCCCTCGGCACCCTCTCCAACGGCGTGCTGCGCGCGCAGCTGATGTTCCCGCCGGCCACGGTCTCGGTCGTGTCGAACGCCGGCGGCGTCGGCGTGATGCCGGTGTCGGCGGGACGCAGCCGCTGAGCGCTGCGAAAGGCGAACGCCCGGCGGTAGCCTTCCGGGCGCATGAGCACCACCATCGCCGCCACCGCCGCGCTCGCGGTCGCGCTCCTCGCCGCGCCGGCCGCCGCGCAGACCATCGACCAGCTGCGCGACGCCGTCCGCGACGCCGTCGCCAGCACGCGTATCACGTTGTTCCTGGCGACGCTGCACGACCTCGCCGTCGACGGCGAGGTCGCGGCCGGTCACCTGAAGGTCGACGGCGAGAACGGCGGCCCGGGCCTCGGCATCACGTCGCTGTCGGTACCGTGGCGCAAGGACCTGTTCACCGACGAGCCCGACGGGCTCGGCGGACTGCACGTCGAGGCGACGGTCGGCTACGCCGACGCGCGCCTCGACTTGGACGATCTGTGGAGCGGTCAGCTGCCGGGTCTCGAGACGCGCGTGATCACCGAGTACGAGGCGATCGGCGTCGACCTCGGGGCCGGACCGAACGTCGACCTCGGCGGCGGCTACACGGTGCAGCCGCTCGCGCACCTCGCGCTCAGCTACGTCGACAACGACGCAACCTACATCGGGCCGGGCGCCGGTGTGACGCAGGCAATCACGTCGGGCATCCTGTTCGACTGGGACGGGATCTACGGCGCCTACGGCATGTCGGTGGCGATGCGGCGCGCGCCGTTGCGCCTGGGTGACATCGAGGTGCGACCGCTGCTGCGCTACGACCTGCGCCACATCGTCGACCTGGACGTCGACGACCGCGCGCTCGAGGCGGACGACACCACCAACTGGATCACGCTGCGCGCCGACCTCGAGGGCCCGATCGGCGGCGACCCCGACGCGCGGCTGCGCTGGCTCGCGGACGTCGGCTACCGCCGTTGGTTCGCCGGCGCGGCGGACACCCTGGGCTTCGACGACTTCGTCGAATTCGGCGCCGGCATCGCCTGGCGAGCGGCGGACGCGCTGCCGCTGCTGTCGGATCTGCGGCTCGGCGGCGCGGTGCAGGTCGGCGACGACGTGCTGGGCTGGTCGTTCGGCCTGTCGGCGTCGTTCTGACGCCGCCGGCTCACCCGGGCATTTCCGACCGGTCGGGCTGCTCCGCCAATCGGGCCGACCGGCGCGCCGCATCACGGCCGTAGAATGAACGGCTCGAAGGAGACCTTCCCCCGAGAGGAGCACAGTCATGCAACGAGTCCTGTCCGTCTGTCTGCTCACCGCCCTCGCGCCGATGGCCGCGGCGCAGGATCTCGGCGTCGGCGACGCCGCGCCCGCGCTGCACGTGGCCAAGTGGCTCAAGGGCGAGCCGATCGCCGAATTCGCGCCGGGCAAGATCTACGTCGTCGAGTTCTGGGCGACCTGGTGCGGCCCGTGCATCGCCAGCATGCCGCACCTCAGCGAGCTGCAGCGCGCGCACCGCGAGCACGGCGTCACGATCGTCGGCATCACCACCGAGGACCCCAACAACTCGCTCGCCCAGGCCGAGGCGATGGTCGCCGACAAGGGCGACGGCATGGACTACACCGTCGCCTGGGACGACGGCGGCAAGACCAACGCGGCGTGGATGAAGGCCGCCGAGCGCCGCGGCATCCCGTGCTCGTTCGTCGTCGACCAGCACGGCAAGCTCGCCTACATCGGCCACCCGATGTTCCTCGACCTGCCGCTCGACGGCCTGCTGGCCGGCACCTGGGACGCGGTCGCCGGCACCAAGAAGATCGACGGCGCGTTCCAGCGCATGGGCAAGATGACGCTGGAGATCGGCAAGGCCGAGGACCACGGCGACGCCGCGGTGGCCGCGTTCCTCGCCGACTTCCCGATGCTCGCGGCGGCCGTCGAGAAGACGCGCTTCCGCGCGTTGCTGCAGCACGGCAAGTTCGACCCCGCCTACCGCGCCGCGCGCGTCGTCGTCGCCGACGCCGTCGCCAAGAAGGACCCGAGCGGGCTCAACGAGGTGGCCTGGACGATCGTCGATCCCGAGGCCGAGATCGCGCAGCGCGACCTCGACCTCGCGCTGGAGGCGGCGAGCAAGGCAGTCGAGCTCAGCAAGGCCAAGGACGGCGCGATCCTCGACACGCTCGCGCGCGTGTGGTTCTGGAAGAAGGACTACTCGAAGGCGCTCGAGCTGCAGAAGAAGGCCGTCGCGGCCAGCCCGCGCGAGGACCTGCAGGCCGCGCTGAAGGAGTACGAGGCTCTGGTCGCCGAGCACGGCGGCCAGTGAGCCGGTGGGGCCAGCCGGGTCGCCTGCTCGACCCGGCCGGCTCACTCCAGCGCACGCCGCCGCTGCGTCGATAGCGTCCCCATGCGGAGGGCGGAACGCGCGGTCGTGGTCGGCATCGTCGCGCTGACGGCCCTCGGGTTGCGCGCGTGGTTCGTGGCGACGTCCACCGTCGACAACCCGCTGCGCGCGGACGCCGGCCAGTACGCGCAGTACGCGCACAACCTGCTCGCGCACGGAACGTTCTCGCTCGACACGGCGGCGCCGCCGCGGCCCGACTCGTTCCGCTCGCCCGGTTACCCGGCGTTCGTGGCCGGCCTCCGCGCGCTGGCGGGCGACGGCTGGCTCACCGCCGTGCGCCAGGCCCAGGCGGTCCTCGGCGCGCTGCTGGTGCCGATGACGTTCTGGCTGGCACGGCGACGGCTGCCGTTCGCCGCGGCGCTCGCCGCCAGCGCGCTGGTCGCCGTGAGCCCGCACCTCGTCGCCGCGAGCGGCTACCTGCTGACCGAGGCGCTGTTCGCGACGGTGCTGCTGCTGGCGTGCTGCCTGCTCGCGCGGGCGGTGGATCGCCCGACCGCCGGGGCCGCCGGCGCGGCCGGCCTCGCGCTCGGCACAGCGGCGCTCGTCAACGAGGCGCTGTCGCCGCTGGCGCTGCTGCTGCCGCTCCTGCTGCGCCGGCCGCTCGGCGGTCGCGGGGCGCTGGTCCTGTTCGCCGCGGCGGCGTTGCCGCTGGGGGCGTGGTCCGTTCGCAATCACTCGCAGGACCTCGCGCGCACCGGCGGCGAGCGCGTGCTCGCCTCGCTGAGCCACGGCAGCTACCCCGGCATGCTCTTCGCCTCCGAGCGCTACCGCTACTTCCCGTACGCGGAGGACCCGGAACAACCCGAGTTCGGCGCGTCGTGGCCGCGCTTCCGCGAGGTGTTCGCGGCACGCGTCGCCGAGCGGCCCGCGCGGCACCTCTGGTGGTACTGCGCCGAGAAGCCCGCGTGGCTGTGGGGCTGGGACATCGTGCAGGGCGCGGGCCCGGTGTACGTGTACCCGGTGCGCCACAGCATCCTCGACGAGCAGCCGGTCGTGCGGACGCTGGCCGGTGTCGCGCGCTGGCTGCACTGGCCGATGGTCGCCGCGTGTCTCTTCGGCATCGTCCTCGCGCTGCGGCGCGGCGCGGCCTCCGCCGCCGACCAGCGCGCGCGCAGCGCGTGGCTGCGGCCGATGGTCGTTCTGCTGTTGTGGTTCACCGCGGTCTACACGATGTTCGTTCCCGACCCGCGCTACCTGGTGCCGCTGCGCCCGCTGCAGGCGGTGGTGGCCGCGGCGGCGGTGACGGCGCTGTGGCAGCGCTGGTCGCGGCGCAAGGGCGAGGGCAGGAGCGAGAGCAAGGGCGAAGGCGACCGCGACGGCGAGGGTGACGGCGACGCGCGCGGAACCCCGGGTGCGCCTGTGCTGCCGCAGCTCGTCGAGGCCTGACACACGCGCTGCGCCGCGCCATCGCGGACCGTAGAGTGCGGCGATGGAACACCGGGTCGCGTGGCTGCGCGGGATCAACGTCGGCGCCGCGGGCCGCGGCCGCAAGAGCGTGCCGATGGCGGAGCTGCGCGAGCTCGCCGAGTCGCTCGGCGCGCGCGAGGTGCGGACCTACATCCAGAGCGGCAACCTGCTGTTCGCCGGCGCCGGCACCGCCGACCGCTGGCGGACGAAGCTCGAGGCGGGGATCCGCGCGCGCTTCGGCTGCGAGGTGCCGGTCGTCGTCAGCGCCGCCGCGGACCTCGCGCGCGCCCGCCGCGCGTGCCCGTTCGCCGACGCCGCCGCGGAGCGGCCGAACCTGGTGCACATCGGCTTCACCACCGGTTCGCTCGGACGCGCGGTCCCGGCCGCGCTCGCGCCGTATTGCACGCAGGAGGAACGCGTCGCGGTGCGCGGCGGGTTCCTCTGGGCCGACTACCCGGTGACCATCGCGCGGTCGAAGCTCACCCCGGCCGTGCTCGACCGCGTCGTCGGCGCCAGCGTGACCATGCGCAACGTCAAGACGCTCGACGCGGTGCTCGCGCTGCTCGCCTGATGCGCCGAGGTCGCCGCGAGCGCCGCCTCACTCGACGATCTGCAGCCACGCCGCCGACGACGGCACGCCGCCCGCCGTGAGCGCGAACACCATGTAGTAGCCGCGCGGCGCGTGCCCTTCCTTGGGCATCGCGCACAGCACGCTGGCGCCGCCGGGCTTCGCGGTGACCTCGATCCGGTCGAGCTCGACGTAGCGGGCGTGCATGTCGCTGTGGTGCGTCATCGATCCGGGCGCCATCAGCACGATCTTGCCCATGCCGACGAACTCGGGCAGCGTCACCTCCACGCGCAGCGCCGCGCCGTAGCGCACGCGCAGCGAACCGTCGGGGTTGGTGCCCAGCGCCGGCTGCTGGCTCAGCGCCGCGACCTTCGGCCGTGGCCGCGTCATGTACCACGGCTCGTAGACCTCGTAGTCGAACGACGGGGCGCCGAAGCTGTGGCGCTCCTCGCCGCCGCCGACCAGCACGCGGCCGTCCGGCAGCAGCACCGCCGTCGCGTGGTAGCCGCGCGGCGTCAGCGCGGGACTGACCAGCGACCACGCGCCGTCCTTCCACAGCTCGGGCTCGCGCGCGCCGAGCAGCGACGTCGTCGGGTTGCGGTCGCGCACGCCGCCGATCGCCAGGATCGACGCGTCCGGCAGGATCACCGTGTTGAGCCAGCCGCGCGCGTGCTGCATCGACGGTCCCTGCACCCACGGGGTCCCGGGCGGCGCCTTGGCGTCGAGCAGGAACTCGGCCGTCGCCGTCGCGATGCGCTCGTCGAAGCCGCCGACCCGACCGACGAAGTCGCTCGACTGCTCCGACCGCGCGAACAGCACGCTCGAGCCGTCGTGCCGGTGCACGAACGACGACGGCGTACTCCCCGCGCCGGTGCTGGTCTGCCCCACGGTGATGTCCCAAGCGCCCGGCGTCGTCGGCGGCGCCTCCGGCGAGAACCGCGCCGAGCGCGCCTCGTAGCCGCTCATCACCACCGCGCCGTCGCCCAGCAGATGCAGCCGCGGGTACTCCTCGAGCAGCAGGTGGCCGTCGCCGTCGTCCGGGCCGGCGAACGTCGTCACGCCGTTCACGGTGTCGTGCTCGAGCGGCTGCTTCTCCGCTTCCGGGTCGAGCAGGCGCAGCCCTTCGAACGTGTTCCACGTCGGGTTCTGCTCGTACGTGAAGTCGAGCAGGTCGACCGTGCCGCCCGACACCAGCGCCAGCTCGGTGCCCGTGCGGTCGAGCCGGTGCGTCAGGGTGACCGTCGGGTAGTAGCGGTCGTGGTCGAGCGCCGGCCCGTAGATCCACCGGCCGTGGCCGCCCGGGTACATCGGCGGCCCGGCGAAGTCGTTGGTCCACAGCTTGCCGTCGAGCGTCGGCCAGGCCTGTCCGATCTCGTCGGGTCGATACACGAACGTCAGCGGCGTGCCGCCGTTGCCCGACGTCGCGCCGCCCGCGACGACCAGGTCGCCGTGCGGCGACCAGCAGTGCCCCGAGCAGAACAGCGTGTAGAACGGCGGCGTCAGCGGCAGGAACTGCGCGATCGAGTGCAGCGGCAGCAGGAAGTTGCGGAACCGCGGCCCCTGCGGCTCCGGCGCCGGGTCGACGATCGCCCAGCACTGGAACGACCAGTACTCGTCGCCCTGTTCGTACGCGCCGCCCGGCTTCATCAGGTACTCGCGCCGGTCCCAGACGATCACCTTGCCGCGGTCCTTGCCGCGCGGGATCAGCGACATGTGCACCGCGTTGAACGGCGCGTCGAAGTCCTTGCTGTCGAGCTGCGCCGCCGGGAACGGCGCGAGGTGGTCGGTCGCACTCGGCGACGGCGACACCTCGTGATCGAACGCCATCGTCCACTGCCCCGGGTACGGCCCGAACGCCGCCAGCGTCGCCGCCGCCTCGCGCGCCGCCTCGAGGCGCTGCGCTTCGGCGCTCTTGCAGCCGGTCGCGAGCGGCACGGCGAGCGCCGCCGCGACGGCGAACGGGATCGAAGACGAGAACGTGCGAGCGCGGGTCATTCGGCGACCTCCGGATCGTGGCGAGGGCTGGTGAGCCGCGGCGCGGCCGCCGCGGGGTGGCAGGAGGTGTCGACCGAACCGCATGCCGCCGCGTTGCGCAAGCGGGACCGAGTGCGACCTTAAGTCACGCGTTCGCCGCGAGACGGATCAGCGACGGTCCGATCGAAACAACTCGGGGCGCGCGGCTCTCCCTTCTCGCCGCTGCCCGAGGTCGTGCGTCACTCGCCGTCGGCGAAGCGCTCGAGGCCCGCCATGGAGTCGTCGGGCGGCGCCATGCGGCCCCAGTAGGTCGCCCACACCGCCTCCGGCGGCAGACCGGGGCAGCGCGCGCGCAGCAGCTCGATGAGCTCCGATTGCAGCCGCAACGACTCGCGCAGCGTCGACTGCGCCGGCGGCCTGCCGACCCACCACGACTCGACCGACAGCGACCCGCCGCGGGAGTAGCCGACCCCCGCGTGCGCCTCGCCGCGGCGCACCACGGACCACATCGCCTCGCCGTCCCAGGCCAGACCCTCGGCCGCTGCGTGGTCCGGATGCTCACGCACGGCAGCCGCCGCGGCCCGGGCGTCGAAGTCGGGCGGCGCCGGCGTGTGCCGAGTGACGCCGTAGAAGATGTCGCAGCTGGCCAGGACGGCCAATGCGAGGACCGCGAGCAAGTTCAGCTTGCGCAGCATGGTTCGTCGAGGCTCCCTGCGGCGGTGCGAATCGGCGCGCCTCGTCAGCGGCGCGCAGTGTCCCCTGCAGCTGGAACCGGCTCGGTGCACCCAGACCCGGCCCACGGGTCCTCACCCGCGCGCAGCCGCGCCGCCGCGTCCGCTGGCAGTTCGTCGATCCCGACGCTGTACACGTGGTCGCCGCCGCCGAGGGTCGAGGTCATGGCCGACCAGACGCGCAGGAACACGCGGTCGTCGGTGACGCCGATCAGCCGGGAGCTGAGCGCGGAACCTGTCGGCAGCGCCGCGGCCTCGAGGAACTCGGCGGCGCGGACCCTGTGATGGCGGTCGGTCGCGCAGGCGGCGACGAACACGAAGAGAGACACTGCGATCCAGCGAGAACGGCGACTTCGGGTGCCCTCCATCGGGTCCGGGTCGACGACGTTCGGGAACATACGCGGCCGCGCCTGACCACGACCGTCGTCCAACATGCCGTCGATCGCCGACAGCCCAAGGTCCCGACGACGGAGGGCCGAACGACACCTACTTGCCTTCGCGCGCGAACTCGAAGCGCCGCGGCGTGCCGCCCTTGGTGAAGCCGATCGTGGCGGTCAGGGCGCCATCGGCCGAGAGCTCGTAGACGATCCGCTTCGGGTAGTCGTGGCGCGGGTTGTCGAACACGGCGCGCGAAGCGGTCCGCTCGGTCAGCACGAACTCGGTCGCCGCGCCGCCGCCCGGCTGCGCCACGTAGACCAGCCCGCCGTCGCGCTCGACGATGCGCAGGTACTCGAACGCGGTCATCCGCCCGCGCGAGACCGTGCGCGACACGCCGAGCATCGCGCCGCCGAGCGGCGGGCTCCAGCGCTCCTCCGTCGTCGCCCCCGAACTCCGGGTCCCGACCCACGCGCCGGCCAGCCACCCGATGTCGCCGATGGTGGCCGCGGCCGGCGCGGGCATCGCGATGTCCTCCGCGTGCCGGTAGAGCCCGATCGACTCGGACGCGCGCACCAGCAGGCCGTCGGCCGTGACGCGGAACTCCCGCCGGATCAGGCCAGTCGGCGCGGCGCCCGGCTCGCGCACGAAGTCGACTTCGTAGACGAACGCGCCGTCCTTCCACTCGCCGCGGTAGCGGGCGGTCTTCTTCGCGTCGACGATCTCGGTGATCGAGCCGTCGAGCGCGATGCGCACATCGCGATGTCCGGAGCCGTGGCCGTAGACGAGCACGACCGCGCCGTCCTCGGCGCGCATCGCGAACTTCGTGCCCATCGGCGGTCCCAGCCGCTCGAGGGCGCGGCCCTCGGTGCGGTCCTCGACGTAGGTCCACTCGCCGTCCAACGCGCGCAGCGCGTCGTCCTGCGCCGGCAGAGCCGTCGACGCCGACGTGGCAAACAGAACGGTGAGGAGCGCGTTCGCGATGAGGTCCGGTGTGCCGCGGTCCATTTGGTTGAATTGCCTACTCCTTGTGACGTCGGCCGTCCAGCTGCCGATCGGCCGCGATCGATGCGATCATCGCCTGCCCCCCACACGCCTGACCAGATCGATGATGGTCTTGTCGCCAGTCTCGATCGCAGTTCCCAGGGCATCCTTGCCGTGCACGATGAAGTCGGTGTAGGCCCCAGCACGCAGCAAGGCCTCCACGACCCGAACATGGCGCTGCCTGATGGCGACATGCAACATGGAGACGCCTGGGGAGTCGCCATGACGCGTTGAGCAACCGCTGTCCCGATGGGCGTTGGGGCTGGCTCCAGCTTCGAGAAGCAGTTCCACAATGTCGCCGTAGCCTCGAACGCAGGCAAAGAACGGTGTGGGGGCGTTGTCCGTCGTCAGCACGGTGGCATCCGCTCCCAAAGCCAATAAGGACCGGACGGCGTCGACCTGCCCATTGCTTGCAGCTGCCATGAGTGGGGTGTAGCCGTACTTGCCACGACAGTTGACGTTGGCGCCATCGGCCACTAGCCGCTCGATCCTCGTGACGTGACCGCGGCGGCTCTCCTTCAGTAGTTGGCGGTCGAGGTAGGCCACGGCTCGTCAGTCCGAGGTCTAGGCCGCTCAGCCGCGAGCCGCGTGCGAGTCGGCTTGATCACGCGGCGAGTTGGGCAGCACCCTGCTCCGAGTCATCCCGTTCAGCTTCCATCGCATGTCGTGCTGCGGCTCGCAGCTGATCCAGGTCCGACCGAATGGCGGCTGTCCGGTCCACAGGCGCCACCATGAATCGAGCGATCTCGATCGCCCCCTCGACATGGTTGACGAGGTCTTGCCGTCCTGACCCACCTCGACAGCCAGCCTGTGACCGGCAATCGCCGACTGAAGGCGCGGGAGCGAAACCTCTCCCCGCTCGAAGCGATCCAGCTCATCCAGCAGCCGTTCCTGCCCCACCTGCCGCAGGGTCGCCAGGGCCTGTCGAACAGCATCATCCTCCGCGCCTCGTTGGTCCACCGCACAGTTGTAGGTGACGAACAACGCTTGCCTGCCACGGTGGAGGAACCACTGCCGCCAGAAGCTCTCCCCGTCGCTGAAGGCGATCTCGAAGCCCGCGTAGTCTCCTGCCTCGGCGGCCTCCGCGTGTGCTCCAGCCGCCAGATGCTCCGATGCGAAGTCGCGAGATTCCCGGTCCAGGACCTCGGAGGCCTTGAGCGCGGCGCTGATCTGCAGCGCGCCGAGATCACAAGGTCCAATCAGGGTCGCGCACTCCTCGTCATGCCAAGCCCGCCAACCCTCGGGAACTTCCAGCGTCCATGTGTCGGTTCCGAACCTGGGTGCCATGTGTTCGCCCAACGGATCAGCCGCTCAGCTGCCGCGCGAAGCGCGGTCAGCTGCTGCGGCTTGTTGACCAGCGCGGAAGATCGCAAAGCCGCCTGGCTCTGGCAAGAGGCGGACGGGGACCTCGGCCAGCTCGTCGGTGACCCGTGGTTCCGAGACGTCACCGATGTGAAGCCCGCGCACATGGATGATCTGCCAAGGCACGGCCGCGGAGTTGCCGCCATGGTGCTGGTCGATCGTCGGAAGCATGCTGTAGAGCGTGTCGGGATCGTGGGCGACTCCGACGAAGGTCGTCACGCCCTGCGTCGGCAACTGCGGGGCCGGCTTGCGGCTCCATACCTGTCGCGCTGCGACCTTGTTGGCCTCGGTGTCGACGATCCAGACATGCCCGCTCCGGGACAGACCCCAGAGGTCGCCCGCGAAGTTCGGGTCGAGGACAACGAACACCTCATGAGTCGACATGCTCGTCCGCCCAACGTCCCTGCCGCTGAGCTGCGCGAGCGAAGCGAGCGGCAGCTCATGCGGCGTGTTGGCCAGTCATCCTACCCGTGAATCGTTGCGCTCGAGAGCGCTCTCGCTTGAACGGAGGGCATGCCGGTGCTCTCGGGTCCAGAGCGCCAGCGCTGCCGTGATCCCGCTGGCGAAGAAGGCTGCGACAACGGCGAGCCCGGTGAAGAACGGGGGCTGAATGGGGGCCACGACACCACCGATCACACAGGCAACCGCGAATGGGGCCACTCTGGCAGGCCACCAGCACCTGAGGGGAGGCTCGGGGAAGTCGAGAAGAGAGCGATCGAGAGGGTGACGAGGCCGATGAGCACCCCGACGGCACCGACCATCGTTGCGCTCCCGACCACGCGGATGTCATACCAATCGTCTTCGGGGCGGAGCACCTCTCTCACGACAGGGCCGATGATCATCCACACCCCAGGCAAGCCCACGGACAGGACGGATGCCAGTATCAGCCGTCGCCTCAACCGCTTGTCGAAGGACATCGCTTGCGCAGTCATCGCTCCCTCTGGACGGACACCTGATCTGGCCAACTCGCCCACAGCGACAGCCGCCACTCTCACGCCCCACACGTTCTGCAGACCTGTCCCACTCCGTTCGTCGCCGCCGAGCAGCGGTCGATCGGGCTCGGCACGCTGGCGGGCCGTGGGCCCGGCGTGTCCGCGTGGCTCCCTACGCGACCGGCAACCGCGCAGGAGCGATCTCGGCGCCCCGCCTCAGCGACGGACGTCGAGCGCGCGGGCGAACGCGCCGGCGGCGCCGGCCGCCGCACCAGCACGCGCGGCCGTTCCCACAGCCCCAGCTCGATCAGCAGCGCCTCGACCTGCCGATGCCCGTCGGGCGTCTGCCGCACGACGAACAGGCCGTTGTTGTTCGTCAGCGACGCGCCGTTGTCCCACGACTCGGGGCGCACGTGTTCGCGCAGCAGGCCCTCGATGCCCTCGGCGGTGAAGCCGCTGACGGTGGTCGTGGGCTCCTCTTCCTCGGGCCACAGCACGCCGGAGTTCTCGCCGTCGGGCAGGCGCAGTTCGGGGCCGGGGAAGTTGCGCAGCGGCGTGGTCTGCGGGCGCAGGTCGTAGACGCGCACGTAGTGCAGCGGCTTGACCTCGTCGCCGGGCACCAGGAACACGACGCCGCTGCGATAGACGAACTGCAGCCCGGTCTGCAGCTCGACGACCGCCATGGCGGTCCACAGGCTCTGCGCGCGCAGGTCGAGCGACGCGGTGGGCGTCGCGGCACCGCCGTCGCCGGCGGCGGCGCGCGGGCGCGGCGCCATGAAGTTGACCTTGTCGCCGAGCCGCGCGGCGAACAGGCGACACACGTCGCGCGGCGCGAGGTCCTCGAAGCGCCAGTCCGAACGCGCCGCGCGCAGCACGCGCGCGAGGGCGTCGCGGCCGCGCAGGTCCTGGCGCCGTTCGACGGCGAGCACGTCGAGCGCGCCGAGCGCGCCGAGGTCGACGGTGCCGGCGCCAGCGGGAGGGTCGGCGGGCCGGGCGTCGTCCTGCGCGGGCATCGGCGCGGCGGCGAGCAACAACACGAGAGCGACTGCAATGCGCATCGGGGAACCTCGGTCCGACCGGTTTGGCGGCCGCGGGCGGGGGTCGCGCCCGGGAGCCGTCCCGGATCGTAGCCCGCGCCGCCTGCACCGCCCGCGCCGCGGGCCCGGCCGGGAAGATCCCCGCCGCGAAAGACGCCCGAGCTTGGCTGCCGCCGGCGCGGACCGCAAACTGCGCCGCGATGAGTCCGGACCCCAGGGCCGCCCAGCGGAGCGACAGCGCGACCGAACGCGCGCCAGCCCCGGCGCCCGACCGCGCGCCCGGCGTCTGCGTGGGCTGCGGCGCCGCGGTCACCACGCGGTACTGCCCGACCTGCGGCCAGGACGAGCGGCGCGCGCGCCTGACGTGGGCCGAGATCTGGCGGCAGTGCCAGCGGCTGTCGTCGGTCGATGGACCGGTGCTGGTCACGGTGCGCGGCCTGCTGCTGCGGCCCGGGCCGATGATCCGCGACTACCTCGACGCGCATCGGCGCCGCTACGCCGGTCCGATCGGCTTCGCGCTGGGCGCCGGCGGCGTCGCCGTCGTCGCGCAGCGCGCCTTCCTCGATCGGATCGCCGTCCCCGACGGCGCGTCCGACCGCGTGCGCGCCGTCATCGCGATCGCCAACTGGATGTCGGGCTACTCGCACCTCATCACGCTGGCGGTGGTGCCGGTGCTGGCCGTCGTGCTGACCGCGATCGCCCGCGGCTACGGCCGCACCTCGGCCGAACACACCGTCTTCGGGCTCTACGCGTTCGCCGGCGCGTTCCTGATCCAGGCGCTGTTGCTGCCGCTGACGATGCTGTCGTCGGGGCCCGTGTTCGGCACCGTGTTCTTCGCCTCGGCGATCGTCTACGTGCTGTGGGCCGGCGTCGGCTACCTCGGCGGCCCGTTCTGGCCGGCGTTCTGGCGCGTGCTCGTCGCCGACGCGGCGCTGTACGGCACGGCGACGGCGCTGCAGCTCGGATTCGTGCGCCTGTACGTCTGGCTGGCGACCTAGTCCGCGCGGCGGCGGCGCGGCAACGCCCACCGCCTTGCGGGGTCGCGCCCCCTTCGGCAATACTCGCCCGCAGGAAAGGGCGGACGAACGGACCGCGACCTCACCATGCACCAACCTCACACTGCGGCGCGGCCCGATCGATGCGGGCCGCGATGGTTCGCGCGCGCGTTCGGCGTCCTCGTGCTCGCCGGCCCGGTGCCGAGTCAGCACCCGGCGCGCTCGCTCGAGCTGGCGCGGTCGCTGGCCGACACGCGGCCGGACGCCGCGCTGGAGTACGTCGAGCACGCGATCACCCAGGGTCTCGACGAGTGGCAGGTCCACGTCCTGCACGCGCAGCTGTTGCTCCGGACGGGCCGGCTCGACGCCGCGCGCACCGCCCTGGACGACGCGCAACGCTGCCTCGAGACGCAGCGCGCGGCGACCGCGGCGCTCGAGGTCGAGATCGCACGCGCGCTCGCGGCCGCGAGCCCGGCGGCGCCCGCGCCCGCGTCCGCCTCGAATCGCGACCCGAACCCCGCAACGAACCTCACGCCGCTCGTGGATCCACCGCAGGACCTCGAGGCCGCGCACCGCGACGCCGACGCGCTGCGCGATGCGGGGAACACCACCGCCGCCGCGGAGCGCTACGCCGCCGTGGCGCGCGCCGGCACCGGCACCGTCGCGGCCCGCGCCAAGAACGAGCTCGTCGCCGCGGTACGCCGACTGGTCGACGAGGCCGAAGCGATCGCCGCCGAGCGCCCGACCGACGCCGCACGGCAGGTCGACACCGCGTTCCAGCAGGCGGAGACCCTGCACGACATCCTCGACGACACCGACCGCTCGCTGGAGGCCCTCGAGCCGCTGACACGGTCGCCAGACCCGGTGACCAGCGAACGCGCCGTCGAGGTGATGCTGGACTGGGTCGACGACGAGATCCGGCGCAGCAACGAGGCACATGCCGCCGGCGACGGGCCCGGCAGCCGCCGCTACGGCGCCAGCTCCAACAAGGTGCAGGCGCGGCTGCTCGGCTCCACGGCGAGCCTCGACCAGCAGCGCCGCAGCTTCGAGCTGCGCTGCGGGGCCCACGACCCGGACGTGCGGCGCCGCGCCCTCGAGGACTACGTGGCGTGGGCGAAGGGACTGGTCCGCCAGGGCGAACAGGCCCTGCGCGAGCACGACCGCCGGGTCGCGGCCGCGAAGCTGTCGTTCGTCGAGAAGGTCGAGGCCCACCTGTACGGCGCCGGTGAGTACTCGCTCGCCGCCGAGGTCACCGGCCTGCTGGCGAAATCGGCCGATCCCGAGGTCGCGACCGCGGCGCGGCGGCGGCTCGAGGACCGCGCCGACAGCCTCGCCGAGCGCGGACGTCAGGCCGAGGACGCCGACGACCACGAGGCCGCCGGCGACCTGTTGGCGGCCGCCTACCGCAGCGCGCCGTCGCGCACCCAGCTCGGCATGAGCGCCGCCGCCGCCTACGAGAAGGCCGGCCGTCGACACCAGGCGCTGCAGCAGTACGAGCGCCTCCTGCACGCCGTGGAGCAGGACGTGGCCGCCGCGGCGCGCGACCACATCCGGCGGCTACGGCAGTGGGCTCGCGAGCGCTATCTCGCGGTGCGCGACGAGTTCGCCGCGGCGCTGCGCGCCGGCGAGGCGGAGCGCGCCGTCGCCCTCGCCGAGGAGCCCTTGGCGCTGCTCGAGAACACCAAGCTCGAGGCCGCCAAGGACGCGATCGCCAACGGCCTCGACGCCCGCGAGACCCTGGAGGAGATGGGCGCGCAGCTCGCGCGCGGCGGGTTCGCGCCGCTGCCCGCGGCAGGCGACGCGGCGGGCTCGACGGTCGTCGGCCGCCCGCCGGAGCCGGGCCGGCCGTTCGTCGCGTCGCTCGACGCCCGGTTCGAGCCGGTGGCCGCGGGGCCGGTCACGCTCGCGGACGGCACCCGCGTCACCGTGAGCCAGCCGTTCTGGATCACCGAGACCAGGGCCGTGGACGCACAGGTCACGCAGTACAAGGCGCGCCTGCGTTCGTTCCGCGAGGACGCGGCCGTGAGCTGGAACAACGCGATCATGTTCTGTCTGTACCTGACGCAGCTGGAGCGCGAGGCCGGCCGCCTGCCGCCGGGGTACAGCTACACGCTGCCCACCGAGGCCGAGTGGGAGCTGCTGCAGGCGACGACTGCGCCGTCGCGCGCCACCGCCGACGGGCTGCCGTTCTACGAATGGTGTCTCGACGCCGTCGACGCCGCCGGGTCGTCGAACGACCCGAACCGCGACCGCGTCGACCCCTGCAGAATGGTCGGCACGCACCGCCTGTGTCGCAGCCGGCACCCGGACCATCCCCGCCGATGGATGGTGCCGCACATGTCGCAGACCAACATCGGCTTCCGCGTCGTGCTCGCGCCGCGGCCGGAGCTGACCCCGCCCTATCGGGACTGACGGGCGCGCCGCAGGGCGCGCGCGGGGCGCAGGCCGACGCCGGCGTCCTTGGTGCTGGGCGGGAACGTGTAGAGGCGAAAGGCCGACCGCGCGACCTCCGGGACATTGCCGAAGCTGCCACCCCGAAGGATCCGGTTGGCTTCGGAGTTCGACGCGGGGGTGCGCAGTCCGTCGCCGCGACGCGCCGCGATGTCGTAGCTGCAGTAGAGGTCGCGGCACCACTCCATCACGTTGCCGTGCACGTCGTGCAGGCCGAACGCGTTGGCCGGCTGGCTGCCGACCGGAGTCACGCAGCCCGGCGCGGGGCGGCCGCCTTCGACGTTCGCGATCGCGAGCAGGCCCTCGACCGCGGCCCCGGTCCACCAGGATGTCGTCGTGTTGGCCCGACAGGCGCACTCCCACTGCGCCTCGGTCGGCAGGCACATGCTGTGGCGTCGCATGCACTCGGCGGCTTCGGCCCAGCTCACGTCGGCCATCGGCAGGCGGTGCTCTTCTCGAGCCGCATCGCGTGCCGCGAGCTTCTCATGGTCGGGCAAGCGCCAGTTGCCTCGCGCGTCGAGGTTGCCTGCGTCGTGCGTGGCAACGTCGAGCACTGTCGTCAGCCGCCGCCACTGCCCCCGCGTCAGTTCATGCCGCGCGATCAGGAACGGGTCGAGCGTGACCTGGTGCGGCTCGAACTCGTCCTCGGCAGTCGACGGATCGAAGTTCCGTCCCTCGGGATGCGCAGACTGCGCCCCCATCCAGTAGGTGCCCCCCGGAACCAGCACGAACACGATGCCCGTGTCCGCGCCGACGTCGATCTCGCCGCCGTCGCGATGCTGGGGGATCGGCAGGTCCGCCGGATCCCGGGCGCCGTCCCACGCGCTGCGCAGGTCGTAGAACTCCCACAGCTTGGTGCGCGGGTTGACGCCGATCGGCACCAGCCCGACAACGTCCTCGTCGCGCAGCTCGAAGGTCTGGCCGCGGTAGGCCGCGCTGACGGTCGCGCCATCGGCGGCGGCGAGCGTCGCGCGCACGTGGTCCCAGGTGTGCCGGGCCCGGCGGTGCCGCTGCGACGCCGCCGCGATCGTGCTGGCCCATCGACGCTCCCGCTCCATCTCCGGCACGACTAGCGCGAGCGAGTCCAGCCGCGGCAGGAGGCGATCGATGGTCATGCGCTGTTCGCGCTGCACCTCGTCCCCGGCTTCATCGCCGGCCCCGGCGCGCAGCGCCGCGCCCTTCGCCGCGAACGCGCCGCGCCGGTCGACCAGCTCGCGCGCGTTGGCGAGCCAGGCGTCCAGATCGGGCAACCGCTCCGGCCACGGCGGCAGCAGCTCCGGCGCGCGGTCGATCGCCAGGTCGGCCTGCACGATGCTCGCTGGCGCGACCAGCCGGTCGGCGAAGTCCGCGGCAGCCAGCGCGTAGTGCGTCGCCAACACCCCGCCCACGACCGCGGTGATCAACACCGCCCCGGCCGCCAGGACCTGCAGCCGGTACCGGCGCAGGACCTTGGCGATGCGGTAGCTGGCGCTCGGCGGACCGGCTTCGAGCGGCTCGTGGTCGAGGAAGCGCTGCAGGTCGGAGGCGATCGCGCTGACGCTCTGGTAGCGCCGGCTCGGGTCCTTCTCGAGCGCGCGCATCACCACCCAGTCGAGGTCGGTGCGGAGCGCCCGCTGCAGAGCGCCGACGCTCGTTCGCCGCGCCGCTGCCAGCGCGGTCGCCGACTCCCGCTGCGCCGCCAGCCGCGCGCTCGGGCGCGGCGGGTCGTCCTCGGTCAGCATGCGGACCATCTCCAGCGGCCCGTGCGCCTCGAGCTCGCGGCGCGAGAACGGCAGCGCCCCGACCAGCACCTCGTAGAGCAGCACGCCCAGCGAGTAGATGTCGGCGCGCGTGTCGACGTCGGCGTGGGTCAGGTTGGCCTGCTCCGGCGCCATGTACTCGGGCGTGCCGACGATGCGCCCGACCTCGGTGTAGAGCGTCGCCTCGACCAGCCGCGGGCCCATCGCCTTGGCCAGGCCGAAGTCGATGACCTTCGGCTGCACGTTGCCGCCCTGTTCGCTCACGAGCACGTTTCCTGGCTTGAGGTCGCGGTGGACGACGCCCTTCTGATGCGCGTGCTGCACCGCGTCGCAGACGTCCTGCATCAGCTCCAGCCGCCGCGGCAGCGACAGCCGATGCCGCTCGCAGAACTCGACGATCGGGACGCCCTTGACGAGCTCCATCACGAAGTACGGCTGCCCGCGATCGCTGACGCCACAGTCGTAGATCCGCGCGATGCCGTCGTGCTCCATCAGCGCGAGGGCCTGGCGTTCCTGCGCGAACCGGGCCAGCACCTCCTTGCTGTCCATGCCCAGCTTGATGAGCTTCAGCGCGACGCGGCGCTTCACCGGCGCCGTCTGCTCGGCGAGGTAGACCACGCCCATACCGCCGGCGCCGAGCCGGTCGAGGACCCGGTAGACGCCGTTCGCGGTCGAGAACTGGGCACCGATCAGGTCGGCGCGATCGGCTGGGGGCTGCGCTTCCATCGTGGCGGGTGGGTCTCCTTCCTCCCGGGTCGCAGACTCTAGCAACCCGCCGCGCCTTCACATCGGGCTGGCACATCGGGCTGGCACTTCGGGCTGGCACTTCGGGCTGGGATCGCGCCCCGCCGGGGACGGACTTGCCCTCGCCGCCGCCCACGCTACAGTTCACCACATGGTAAATCGTTCGGCGACGCTCGACGACGTGTTCCACGCGCTGGCGGACGGAACCCGCCGGTCGATGGTCGCGCGCCTGAGCCGCGGCCCGGCGACGATCGGCGAGCTCGGCGAGCCGTTCGCGATGACCAAGCCGGCGATCACCAAGCACGTGAAGGTGCTCGAACGCGCCGGCCTGCTGACCCGGCGCGTCGACGGCCGGCTGCACCGCTGCGCCATCGACCCGCGGCCGCTGACGGCGGCCGAGCGCTGGGTCGCCGAGGTGCGCGCGTTCTGGGAGGCGCGCTTCGACGACCTCGCCGCGTTCCTCGAGCAGACCCGACAGGCGGCCAACGCAGCGCCCACGCCGCCACCGCAGACGCGACGCAGGAAGCCATGACCACCCCCGTCTCCGTGACCCTCACCCGCACCTTCGCCGCACCGATCGACCTGGTCTGGCGCGCGTTCACCGACGCCGACCTGGTGGTCCGCTGGATGAAGTGCGAACCCGGCGTCGAGCTCGAGTACGACGGCTGGCGCCCGGTCGTCGGCGCCGTGTTCTCCAGCGTCATGCGCAAGCCGGGCCAATGGGAGGTCAAGGGCACCGGGCGCTTCCTCGAGGTCGAACCGCACCGCGTGCTCGCCTACCAGCAGGACCCGAACGCGCAGATGAACCTGCCGGCGATGACCGTGCGCGTGGAGCTCGCTGCCGTCGCCGGCGGCACGCAGGTGACACTGACGCACACCGGCATCCCGTCCGACACGATGCGCGGCATCATCGAGGGCGGCTGGACCGGCAGCCTGCAGCTGCTGCGCGCGCAGCTGGACGACCGACTCGGACGGCGCGGAGAACGGTCGCATGGCTGAGTCGCCGTCGGAGTCGAAGCCGATGCGCGCGCTGCGCAGGCGGGCCTTGCGGCTGCCCGACGTCAGCGAAGGCTCGTCGTGCACGAACCGCGCGTTCCGGGTCGGCGGGAAGGCGTTCGCCTACCTGGGGATCAAGCAGGCCGACTACTCGCTGATGGTCAAGCTCGGCGACTCGCTCCCCGAGGCCGCGCGGCTGCAGGCGGCGCACCCGGAGCGCTACCGGGTCGGCAAGCACGGCTGGGTCACGGTGCGGCTGCCGCTCGCGGAATGCGCGCCCGAGGGCCTGCTCGAGGGTTGGATCGAGGAGAGCTACCGCGCGTTCGCGCCGTAGCGCCGGCCCCGGGCCGTCGCTACGTTGTTCCGCCCGAGTTCCGTCCCCGCGAGCAACCCCCATGAGCTTCACCCACCGCGACAAGACCATCTCCAAGGTCGCCGTCATCGGTTCGGGCCAGATCGGCCCGGACATCGCGCTGTTCTTCGCCAAGACGCTGTCGCCGTTCGCGGTGCAGACGGTCGTCGTCGACGTCGCCGCGGCGGCGCTGGAGAAGGGCAAGGCGAAGCTCGAGAAGAAGGTGGCGAAGGGCGTCGAGTCCGGCGCGTTCACGCCGGCGCAGCAGCAGCAGATGGTCGCGTCGGTGACGTTCACCAGCGACTACGACGCGCTGCGCGGCGCCGACCTCGTCGTCGAGGCCGCGACCGAGAACAAGGAGCTCAAGGCGAAGATCTTCGGCCAGGTCGAGGGCCTGGTCGCCGACGACGCGATCCTGGTGAGCAACAGCAGCCACCTCGAGCCCGAGGTGATCTTCGCCAACGCGCGGCGCAAGGGCCGCACCGGCGTGGTGCACTACTTCTTCCCGGCCGAGCGCAACCTGATGGTCGAGGTCGTGTCGGGCAAGGACACGAGCCCGGCGACCGGCGACTGGCTGATGTCGTTCTACGAGGCGATCGGCAAGGTGCCGATCCCGGTCAAGTCGCGCTACGGCTACGCGATCGACCCGATCTTCGAGGGGCTGTTCCAGGCGTGCGCGCTGCTGCTCGAGCAGGGCGCCGGCACCAGCAAGCAGATCGACGTGGTCTGCAAGCAGACGTTCGCGATGGGCGTCGGCTCGTTCACGGCGATGAACCTCGCCGGCGGCAACCCGATCACCGCGGTCGGCCTCGACCAGTACACCCAGAAGATCCACGGCTGGTTCCGCACGCCGCAGGTGCTGAAGGACAAGGTCGCGCAGAACGCCGGCTGGGACGTGCCGGGGCGCGGCGAGCAGGTCGACGTCCCCGACGCCCTGCGCACGCGGATCGCCGAGGACCTGATGGGCGCCTACTTCGGCCTGTGCGGCGAGATCGTCGACGCCGGCCTCGTGTCGGTCGCCGACTTCAACATGGGCATCGAGATCGCCCTCGTGATGAAGCCGCCGTTCACGATGATGAACGAGGTCGGCACCGCGCGCGCGCTCGCGCTGGTCCAGGCCTACGCGAAGAAGAACCCCGGCTTCCCGGTGCCGAAGTGCATCGAGGCGCACGGCAAGGAGAACAAGCCGTTCGCGATCCCGGTCGTGCTGCGGCAGGACCAGGACGGCATCGCGGTGCTGACGATCCGCCGGCCGAAGGTGCTCAACGCGCTCGACCAGGGCGTGTTCAACGAGATCGCCGCGCGCTTCCAGGAGTGCGACCGCGACCCGAAGGTGCAGGGCATCGTGCTGACCGGCTTCGGCAAGAAGGCGTTCGTCAGCGGCGCCGACGTCGGCTTCCTGGCGAAGATCGAGAACGAGGCACAGGGCGAGGCGACCAGCAGGGAGAGCCAGCGCTGCGTCGACGCCGTCGCCGCGGTGCAGAAGCCGACGGTCGCCGCGCTCAATGGACTGGCGTTCGGCGGCGGCATCGAGCTGGCGATGGCGTGCGAGGCGCGCATCGCCCAGAAGGGCCTGAAGGTGCTGGCCGGCCAGCCCGAGGCCAACCTCGGCATCATCCCCGGCGCCGGCGGCACGCAGCGGCTGCCGCGCCTGGTCGGCGTCGAGCGCGCCGCCGAGATGATCCGCACCTGCCGGCCGATCGGCAGCGACAAGGCGCTCGCGTTCGGCCTGATCCGCGAGGAGGTCGACGGCGACCTGGTCGGCCGCGCCGTGCAGCTCGCCAAGGACCTCGCGGGCGGCAAGACGCCGCGCACGCGCATGTCGCCCGAGCCGATGGCCGACGTGCCGGCGACGCTGCCCGCCGTCGAGATCGGCCACCTGTCGAAGAAGGTCGACGCGATCATCCAGAAGGCGATCCTCGAGGGCTGCAAGCGGCCGCTCGCCGCGGGCCTCGCGTTCGAGGCGAAGTGCTTCGGCGAGGTCTGCGGCACCGAGGACATGAAGATCGGCACGCAGAACTTCATGAAGAACGGCCCGAAGGTGAAGGCCACCTTCGTGCACCGCTGAGCACGACCCGGACCCTCCGACCATGAGCGACGCTGCCCCCAACCTCACCAGACCTGTCCTCATCGCGGCGACCGTCACGCTCGTCGTGTCCGTCCTGCGCCTCGTCGGCGAGCTGCAGGGCTGGAGCGCCGCGCTGTTCGGCGTCCACGAGCCCGGCACAGCGCCGCAGCCGGGCATGCTCGGCATCTGGGTCCTGGTGCCGATCTTCGGCTTCTGGTTCGGACGACGCCTGCGGCAGCGCACCGGCGGACCGCCGCACGCCGGCAAGGCGGCGCTTTGGTTCGCGATCGGCATCGCCGTGGTGGCCGGCGGCTTCGCCGCGCTGGTGACGAGCGGGCTCGTGCCGTTCGGCACCGAGGAGGCGCCCGAGGTGGCGGCGGGGCTGCAGTACATCCTGATCGTCGACGCCATCGCGGCCGCCGTCCTGGTGTTCGCGTGGCCGCGCCTGGCGGGCGTCCTGGCGCTGTACGGCGTGCTCGCGCGCATCCCGGTGGTCGCCATCACCTGGCTCGCGCTCGAGAACGGCTGGCACACGCACCACGTGCTGCTGCCGCCGGGCATCGTGCTGCCGGAGGGCACGTCGCAGTTCGCGTTCCTGGCCACGCCGCAGCTGACGGTGTGGATCCTGTTCACGATGGGGATCGGCGGTCTGGCCGGGTGCCTCGGCGCTGCGACGGCGGGCAGGCGCGGCTGACGGGGCGGAACCTCAGCGCGGCGCCGCAGCCAGCGCCCGCCCCTCGGCGTCCACGTCGCGATCGACCGCCTGCAGCCCCGCCGCTGCGCCGGTCCCCTCGCCGCGCGCCGCCGCCAGCGCCACGCCGAGCAGCTGCGCCAGCACCTCGTCGATCAGCTCGGTGGCGACGCCGTAGAACAGGAAGTTGATCGGCGACAGGCCGCCGAGCGCGAGCACGGTGCGCACGCGGCGACCGCCGTCCTGCGCGAAGCGGAAGCGGTGGCCGTAGACGCGCGCGGTGCGCGGGTCGAGCAGCTCCTCGACGGCGAGATGCACGGGCGCGCCGAGGACCTGCGGCGCGGCGGCGCCGAGCAGGCCGTCGAGCCACTCCATGACGTCGCGGAACTCGACCTTCTTGGTGGAGCCGCTGGCCAGCACCAGCTGTTCGCGCGTGCCGTGCGCGACCCAGCGTTCGAGGTCGGCGGCCTGCAGCACGCTCTGGCCGGTCACGCCGAGCACGAGGTCGGTGTCGAGCCAGCGCTGCGACGGCAGGCCCGCCAGCGTCGTCGCCTCGGCGATCTCGGGCGCGCCACCGGTGTCGGCCACGAGGTCGACGCCGGCGAGCTGCCGCGCGGGGTCGTCGAGCCGCGCGCGCAGGCTGCGGCACAGCTCGCGGCCGATGGCGCCGCGCGAGCCGAGCACCAGGCACGACCGCCGTGACAGGATGCGGCCGTCGGCGTTCAGCACGGCCTCGACGGCGTTGAGCACCGACGCGGCGACCTCGCGCGACTCGACCTCGCGCTTGAGCCGCGAGATCGCGATCGAGAACGCCGGCAGCGCGAGCCGCCCGTGCTGCCGCTGCACCTGCTCCAGGCGGTCGAAGCCGTTGCGCGTGTGCTCGACGGTGCCGAGGACGTGGCGGCCGACGGCGTCGGCGAGCGGCCGGTCGTCGTCGCACGCGTGGCCGAGGCCGGCGGCGAACGCGCGCACCGACTGCCCGCGCAGCAGCGCGTCGTGCAGCACCGGACCCAGGTAGCCGCCGTCCTCGACCAGCAGACAGCGCTGCCCGGCCGCGGCCGCGCGCGCCACCTGCCGCACGAACGGCACCACCGCGACGGCGCGCATCGCCGACAGGAAGTCGCCGTCGCGCCCCTGCAGCGCGGCGCGCACGGCGGCGGCGCAGTCGAGGTGCGAGTAGCGCCCCGACAGGCGGTAGCTGCCCTCGACGTGGCCGCGCTGCGGCACGTTGTCGAGCGCCAGCGCCGTGAACTCGTCGGTCGGCAGGTCGAGCACGGCGTCCAGGTAGCTGGCCGGCGGCTCGCCGGCGTAGCTGACGAACAGGCACACCAGGTCGGTGCAGCCCAGCGCGCGCAGCGCCGCGATCAGGCCGACGACCTCGCCGGTCATGTGGTGCACCAGGAACACCGGCACGCCGCGCAGCGGTTGCGCCGCTCGGTCGCGCCCGACCAGCGCGGCCAGCGCCGGCATGCGCCGCAGGAAGGCGTCGGCGCTGTGCTGCTGCCGCCGTTCGCCGATGGACAGCTCCAGCACGCGGCCGAGCTGCGCGAGGTCGAGGAACACCGGCACCGCGCCGGCATCGACCCGCACCACCTCGCGGCGCGCCAGCAGCTCGCGGACACTGCGATCCTCGAGCGTCAGCAGCACGCGCTTCAGCAGCTCGCTCATGTGCGCGGGCTCGCCCTCGAGCACGAACGGCAGCGCCGACTCGGCCCACTGGATCGACACGCGCTGGATCGCCGCGAGCCCGGCCTGATCGAGCTGCCGGAACAGGTGCCCGTGCGGGTCGCGCACCTCGGCGAACGACCTTCGACCGCGCGCGGCCTCGCGGCGCACGGCCTCGGTCCAGGTCTGCGCGATGCGGGTCGACCCGGCCAGGAACTGGCGCTCGGCGATGTCCTCGATGCGCAGGTGCGGCACCGACGCGAGATCGAGCCGGCGGTGATCGGGATCCTCGACGGTGATCCGCAGCGTGCCGCGCGCGCCGTCGCGCCGCGACGCCACCCGCTCCAGCACGAACCGCTGCGCGCCGTGCTCGTCGCGGAACTCGGCGACCAGCGCGCGCGAGCCGGCGCCGTCCGTCGGCAGCAGCGCGTCGCGGTAGCGCTGCCGCTGCAGGCTGCCGAGCAGCGCGCGCAGCCGGCGCTCGAGCGCCTCGGCGCGCGCGACGCCGCCGGGGATCGCCGCGCATTCGGCGACCAGCCGCACGCCGTCGATGCCGAACTGTTCGAGCAGCTCGGGGTTCTCGCGGCGGCGCAGCTTGCGCTCGACCACGACGTCGGCGCGGTCGCTGCGCACCTGGCCCAGGACCATCTCCGCCAGCGCCCGCGACAGCACCGACAGGCCGTGGACGATCGGCAGCTGGTCCAGATCGACGCACCAGCAGTCGTCGGCCCGATGCAGCGACGGCCCCAGCGACGTGCCGAGCTCGCGCGGCGACCCGTTGGTCACGCGCGCTCCACGGGCGAGGTCCGGGGGTCGGGTCGGGTCGTCGGCATCGGCTGGTCGCGGTCATGATCCTATCGGCGCCCCCGGCGCGCGACCCTGAGCAGCGTCAGGGCCGATGCCGCAGCGCCGCCTGCAGCACCGGATCCCGGCCCGCCAGCCAGTCCGCTGCGGTGTAGGCGACCGGCAGGTCCGGCGCGTGCGTGAGCCGCGGGTCGCCCGGCGCCTTCTCGTGGTAGCGGGTCGGGATCCGCACCGCGAGCGCCGGGTGCCGCGGCAGCGGCACGGTGCGCGCGTCGCCGAACTGGTTGGGGCTGCCGCCGGTCTCCTCGCCGACCAGGATCGCCTCGGTGCGGCGCTCGACCTCGGTCACGAAGTTGCCGGCCGCCGAGAACGTGCGCCGCCCCATCAGCACGAACAGCCCGCCCGGTCGATTGCAGCCGGCGTCGGCCAGTGCGTCGAGCAGCGGCCGGTAGGTGGTGTTGTCGCCGCCGCCGTTCCAGCGCACGTCGACGATCACGCGCGCGCTCGGCGCCGCCGCGGCCGCCAGCACGCGCTCGGCGAACGCGCGCACCGTCTCGCCGCGTTCGGACTGACGGTCCATGCGGTTGTACTGCACGTACACCGCACCGTCGTCCGCCAGCGTCTCGAGCCGGAAGGCCCGGGCGCGGCCGGTCAGGTGCCGCGGGCGCGGTCGGTCCGGTCGCGGCGCGTCGGGCAGCAGGCCGGGCACGCTCCACTCGAGCCGCTCGGCGAACGGCGCGCCCACCAGCGTGACGTCGCGCGGCGCCGTGGCGCCCTGCGCCTGCACGCGCACGACGACGCGGTCGCGCGACGGCGCCAGACCCAACGCGTGCAGCACCGGCGGCGCGATCGCCAGCGGCAGCCGCCGCACCCGCGCGTTCATCGCGCAGTCGCGGGGCACGAGCGGATCTACCGCCGCCAGCACGTCGTCGATGGCCGCGTCACCGAGGCGCAGGACGCGCGCGCCGACGAGGTCCAGGTGCGCCGTCGCCGCGTCGACCACGAAGACCCCGTCGGCGAACTCGTGCAGCTGCACGGGCAGGAACGTGAGCGCATCCGTGGCGACGACGCCGGCGTGCCCTTCGCGTTCGGGGCCGAGCTGCGCGACCAGGCGCATCAGCTCGACCAGGCATCGATCGTCGGTCCAGCCCGGCACCGCCGCGACGAACGCCGCGCAGGCCGCGTCGAACGCGTCGGCGGCGCACGCGTGCCAGGGATCCGGGTGCAGCGCCGCCCACTGCTGCCGGACGTGCTGCACGTCCTCGCGCCAGGCCGCGGCGCGCGCCCCGGCGGCGTCGCCGTCCTGGGCGGCGACACCGGCGGCGAACACCGCGATCAGCAGGGGAGCGGAGTACGCGACGGCGCGCGACGACAGGGCAGCGGGCATGGGGCCGCGCCTACTCGCAGCGCGGAGCCGAGCATTCCGCCGGCGGGCAACTTGCCCCACCGCCGTCGGCCGCGGTCTACGATCCGGCCGACGATCCCGATGAAGTCGAACGACCGAGCCTTCCGCCCCGGCTTCCGCATGTCGGCGCAGGACGCCCTCGTGCTGGCCGCGAGCGGCACGGCGACCGCGATGCTGTGGCCCGGCCACCGACCGCTGGCGATCGCGGTCGCGTTCGTCGTCCTGCACTTCTTCCTGTTCTGCAACGTGGTGCGGATGGCGCGGCGGCTGGAGCTGGTCTGGGCCGCCGCGTGCCTCGCGCTGCTCGGCGCGTCGCTCGGCTTCGGCCTGCTGGAGTTGGCGCGCGCGCTGTGGCTCACGTCGATGGGGACCGTGGCCCTGGCGTTCGTGCAGCTGCGCCGCCCCGACTACCACGGCGTCGGCTGGCGGCGGATCAACCCCGGGCTCACCGCATGGTGGGCGGCACGGCAGCAGGCCCGGAGCTGAACGGCGCCGGACTCAACCGCCGACGGTTCACGCGCCGACGAGTCCTGCACGATGCCCGTCCCCATGGCCCCCGGACCGCGCGCGCCGTGGCGGCGCCTGCTCCTGGCTCTCGCGCTCGTGCCGGCGCAGGTGGGACTCGTGTTCGCCGGCGCGCTGTGGCCGCGATCGGACGCCTGGATGGTGACGACGGTCGGCGCCATCGCCGCGCTGGCGCTGGCCCAGATCGCGCTCGGCGCGCTGGCCGTGCGCGACGGCGTGCGCGCGCACCGCGCCGGCGCGCGGAGCGGCCTGCTGGCGGCGGCGGCGGGAGCGCTCACCTCGGGACTCGGCGCCTGCTGCGGCTGGTTCGGGGTGCTGTTCGGCCTGTTCGCGGGCGGCGGCGGCTGGGGTCGTCCGCTGCGCGTGCGCGGACGGCAGCTGCATCCGGAGCTGCGACTGGGCAGCGACTGGACGCGCGGCGCCCGGCCGGACGCGAGCGGACTCGATCCGGCGACCCGACGCGCGCTGGAGGCGCTGTGGCTGCACGACGCGCAGAAGGAGCACGCGTCGGTGCCGGCGTTCGCGCGCCTGTCGTGGCTGCTCGCCGCGTGCGGCGCGCCCGCCGAACTGCTGGCGTGGAGTCACCGCGCGGCGCTCGAGGAGATCGAACACGCCGAGCTGTGCTTCGCGCTGGCCGCGGGCTATGGCGGCCGCGCGCACACGGTCGAGCCGATGCCCGAGCTGCTGGTCGCGAGCCCCGACGCGCGCGGGCACGCGCTGGCGACGCTGGCGACCGAGAGCCTGGCCGACGGCTGCCTGCTCGAGGACTTCAACGCCGACATCGCCGCCGCCGGCGCCGCCGTCTGCGAGGAGCCCGTGACGCGCGCCGTGCTCGAGCAGATCGCGCGCGAGGAACGGTCGCACGCCGAGTTCTCGTGGGCCGTGGTGGCGTGGGCGCTGGCGCACGACCCGGCCGCGACGGCGCCGGCGCTGGCAGCCGCCGCCACACGGCTCGAACGCTACCGTCGGCCGACCGCCGTGAGTCGTCGCGCGGCGCCGCTGGTCGCGCGCGCCGACGCGGAGCAGCTGCGCCGCCACGGGCGGCTGTGCGACGCGCGCTGGGCCGAGGCTTGGAGTGCCCGGCTGGCGGCGACGGCGGCGCGCGTGGAGTCGTTGCTGAAGACCGCCGAGGCCGTTGTCGCGCGGTGAGCGTTACGCCGCAGGGCGGCCGGGCTAGGGTCGTCCCCATGCTCGCCCGCCTCGCGCTCTTCGCCCTGTGCGGCGCCGCGTCCGCCCAGACGTTCGAACTCCGAAGCCCGCGTCCGATCCTCGGTTACCTGCACCTGCAGACGAAGGGCGGCGCCGCGGGCGGACCGGCCTTGGCTCACGACGGCCGCCTCTGGGACTTCGACGGAGCCGGCTTCGCCCCGGGACGGGCGCTGCCGTTCCCGGCGACGCGGCCGTTCCCGAAGTGCCTCTACGACGCGGCGCGCGACGAGCAGGTCGTGCTGAGCCCGCAGCAGTCGGATGGTCCGGTCGAGACCTGGGTCCGCGCCGGGGACGCCCTGGTGTTTCGCGCCATGGGCCCGGCCAGCCTCGGCCGCAGCACGTTCGGCTACGACCCGGTGCGGCGCGGCCTGGTCGCGGTCAGCAACGCAGCGCTCCCGCCGATCACGGAGCACTTCTGGAACGGCGCGAACTGGACGCTGCTGCCGGCGCCACCGGCGCAGCGCGGAACGGTCATGGCGATGGCGCCCGACCTCGCCCGCAACCGCCTGGTGGCGCTCTGCGCACAGGGCGCGCCGGTGACCACCGAAGTCTGGGAGCACGACGGGACGAGCTGGCAGCTCATGCCGGCTTCGACGCCGATGCCACCCCCGAGCCCCGAGCTGCAGTGGGACCCGCGGACCTCGAGCGTGATGCTGTTCGGCGACGGCACCGTGCCGTCCGGCACCGACACGTGGCTGTGGAACGGCGCGACCTGGACCCGGGTCGCGACGCCGACCACACCCGACGGCAGCGCCAACCGGCTGTACCTGGCCCGGGATCCGGTGCACGACACGCTGCGCGTGATGACGAGCGGTCCGGTCGAGTGGCTTTGGACCGGCTCGGACTGGCAGGAGGTCGATCGCCGCGGCGCGCTGCGGTCGCACGGCCAGGGCTACCACCCGCTGTTCCAGGAGCTGGTCCGCTACGACGAGCGGGGAGATCACCAGGGGCGCGGCGCGAGTTGGCGGTTCATACCGGGACCGACGCCGCCGATCACGGTCGAGCCGATGGCTCACGACCTGTTCCGCGACACGATGGTCAAGTTCCACGTGCCGTTCGCCGCGGCGCCGGTGGTGGAGACCTGGCTGCGTTCGCCGAGCGGCACGTGGAGCCAGGTCGCCACCGCGATCCAGCCCGGGCCGCGCACCGCGCACGCGCTGGTGTCGTCGCCGCAGACCGGCCAGGTCGTGCTGTTCGGTGGCAACTGGAACGGGCAGCTGAACGACACGTGGACCTGGGACGGACAGTGGACCGACGTGACCGCCGCGCAGACCCAGTCGCCGCCCGGCGGCGTCGCGGTCGGCGGCGTCGGCCCGGGGCTGCAGCGGCCGGTCGTCGTGTCCGGCGGCGAGCTCTGGGAATGGTCCGGCAGCTGGCAGCTGCTGTCGGCCGCCGTGCCGATCCCGATCCCGCTGGCCGCCGCCGTGCGCAGCGACGGCAGCGCGGCGCTGGTCGGCCAGGACCTCAACGGCAACCCGATCGCGCACGCGTTCCGCACAGGCGCGTGGTCGCCGCTGGCCGCGACGCTGCCGCAGGCGTTGGTGCCGGTCGACGCGCTGCTCGAAGACCCGACGACCGGCAGCCTGATCGCCTTCAATCAGGGACAGGACTACGTGCTGACCACGACGCCGGCCAGCGACCGCGCGTTCGGCCTGGGCTGCGGCGCGCCGGCGCCGCGCCTCGTCGGCGTCGGCCGCGCAGCCATCGGCAACGCGGACTACCGCGCCCAGGTGCGGACCGACGCCGGCGCGCCCGTGCTGCTCGCGTTCGGCGCGCTGCCGACCGCGATCGCGCTCGGCGGCGGCTGCACCCAGTTCGTCGACGGCATCGCGGTCGGCTGGTTCGCCCTCGCGGACGCGTCGGGGCGCGCGGACTTCGGCCTGCCGATCCCGAACGCGCCGGCGATGCGCGGCCAGCAGACGTTCGCGCAGGCGATCGCCGTCCAGGCCGGCGGGCCCCTCGGCGGTCTGGCCGTCACGCCGGCGCTGGCCATCGCGGTGGGCGACTGAGCTCCTCGGCCCATCGCTGCGTGGGGCCGCGTCGGCATGATGTCGGCATGACCCACCGTCGGTTCGCCGTGCTCCCGTTCGCGCTGCTGCTGCTGCTGACCAGCTGCGGCGCGCTGTCCTACGACCTGTCCGCCGTGCCGTTCGACGTCAGCGCGCGACCCGGCGCCGACGCCGGCGAGGAGTTCACGTTGACCGGCAAGAGCGTGCTCTGGATCCACGGGCTCGCCGGCAAGGACCAGCCCGACGTCGGCGCGCTGCTGCGCGAGCGCTGCGGCGACGACTGCTCTGGCGTCACCGACTTCCGCGTCGCCGTCGGCGCGTCGTTCCACGACTGGCTGCTGACGCACCTGACGCTGGGCCTGGTGCGGATGAAGACCGTGACCGTCTCCGGCCGCCGCCACGATCGCGGCGGCGGCAGCCGGGTGCAGGGCACGCGCTGAGCGCGCCCGGCGAACGCGCCGCTCATTGCCGGACGAACAGGTCGAGCCGCCGGACCACCGCGGCCGGGAACAGCCCGACCTGGAACAGCAGTTCGAAGCGGTACATCGTCGCCGCGTCGCCGTGGAGGCCGATGCCGGTGCTGGCGGAGACGTACGGCCGCCACGGCCGCAGCGTCAGCGGGTCGGGCAGGCCGTCGGGCCCCGGCCGCGCGCCCTGGAACCGGATGCGCACGGGGCCGAGCGGGTCGTCGGCGGGCACCGTGCCCGCGCGCTCGGGGTCGTCGCTGTAGACCACGTCGACCGCGCCGTCGCCGTCGAGGTCGACCGCGAGCTCGTAGTGGAGCCACTGCGGCGGGAACGCCGAGCCGGTGGCGATCCACTTCGACCGCTGGCCGGAGACGTCGTCGCGCGCGACCAGCGACGCCGCGTGGCGCAACGGATCGAACGCGGGCACGTGCGGGCCGCCGTCGTCGAGCAGCAGCTCGCCCGCGCTCTCCAGCCGGTAGAACCCCGGCGCGCCGTCGCCGCCGCGGTTGTCGATCGCCAGCGAGGCGAAGCCCACGTTCGGCAGGATGCCCTCCGTGAAGCCGCCGCGGCCGCCGCCGACGTCGAGCACGCCCCGGATGGTCAGGTCGCCACCGGACCGCAGCACCAGCGAGCCGCCGGCGCCGCCGCCGCCCGGCGCCGGCACGCCCCAGTGCGCGCCGGGCGGCGAGTTGATCAGGTCCCGGGCCGCGGTCGCCGGGTTGTCGCCGTCGAAGCGCGCGCCGCGCCCGCCGCGGGCCTGCACGGCGCCGCCGGCCGCGAGCTCGAGGTCGCGGCCGGCGCGAATGGACATCACGCCGCCGCCGCCCGCGCCGCCGGCGCCGGCCTTCCACCGCTCGAAGTCGAAGGTCGTGAACGCGAGTGCGGCGAACGGATGACTGCCGCCGCCGCCGCCGCCCGCGCCGCCGACCAGGAAGTGGCCGCCGCCGTCGGCGCCGATCGCGGCCGGCACCGGGAGCACGTCGAACCTCACGCCGCCGGCCGCCGGCTGCGTCGGCAGGGTCTGGTTGACCGGTACCGCGGGCGGCACGTTGCGCGCCGCGCCGCCCGCGGTCGCGTGCCCGCCGCCGCCGCCGCCGGAGCCGACGTGCGAGTTGAACTGCCCCGCGGCGATGTACCCGGTCAGCAGGCTGTCGCGACCGTGCGCCGGGAACATCGGCGCGCCGCGGCCGCCCGTGCCGACCGCCAGTGCGGCGTACGCGTGCCCCGCGGCCAGCACGAGATCGTCGCCGTCGTCGCCGTCGAACGTCGGCTGCGGCCCCTGACCGAGGCAGCGGTCGCCGCCGTCGCCGCCGCGGCCGCCGCCGGGGCCGCCGCGCGTACCGGGCTGGCCCGCCAGCGGCGCGCCCACCCCGCCGAGGTTGCGGCAGTTGAATGGCACCTGGTCCTCGCCGTTCGCCTCGAGGCGCCCCTCGACGCGGACGCGGCCGCGCACGAACAGCTGCACGGGCCTGCCGCCGGTGAAGCGAACCGTGACCCCGGCCGGGACGTGCAGGTCGGTGAAGAAGAACCGCCCGTCGTCGACGACCGCGTCGCGGCCGTCGAGCGCGTGGCTCGCCGGGATGCGGAACCGGTCGACGTTCCATTCGAACACACCGCCGCCGCGCGCCTCGCCGAGGGCGTGGTCGAACGAACCGTGACGGCCGTCGCCGCCGAGCTGCGCCGGTCGCGCTCCGTCCGCCCAGGTGCCGCCCGACACCTCGACGTCGAGCAGCTGCGCGGTGGCGAAGTCCTCGGTCAGCCTCACCGTCGGCGCCGTCGAGGCGCGAGTCCGGAAGAAGAACGACGCCGGCACCGCGCCGCGACCCGACAGGTCCCGCAGGTCCGGCGACACGCGCACCTCGATGCACGCCGACCCCGGCAACGACGGCTGCGGCCGCAGCGTCAGCGTCGACACCGGGCGCCCGTCGCGCACCTCGACGCCCAGGCGCGGCTGCCCGGCCAACGGCACCGGCTCGGCGTCGATCGAGCAGTCGAAGGTGCCGTCGGGTCGCAGCTGTGTGCGGCGCAACAGGAACTGCACCGGCGAGCCCGCGTGCAGCCCTTGCTGCAACGCGACGCCGTCGATCAGCTCGGAGAAGCGCAGGGCGATGGCCACGTCGGTCGGCACGTCGTCGAGCTGCTGCGGCGTCACCAGCTCGGCCTGCGGCGGCGCGGCGTCGATGTCGATCAGGCCGAGCGTCGCGGTGACGTTGCAGCGGAACGACGCCGGCAGCAGGTCGCCGGCGACCGACTCGATGCCGCCTTGGCCGCCGACCACGGTCACCGCGTAGGTCTCGTTGCGGCGGAAGCCGAATCGCACGCCCGCCGGCGTCGCCACCGCGCTCGGCACGAACAGCACCGCGGCGCCGTCGACGACGAAGCTGCCCTCGGCCAGTTCGCCGGTGACCGTGCGCAGCGACAGGCTCGCGGCGTTCACGGACGCGCGCGCGATCGGCTGGTTGAATTGGAACCGCAGCGCCTGGTTCTCGGCGATGCCGGTGACGGCGCAGGTCGACGTGCCGCAGCCGAGGTCACAGGACACCAGGCAGAAGGTGCCGCCGGCCGCGCACCGGAGCTGGTCGTCGCCGATCGACCCGCCGCCGCCCGAGCACGCGGCGAGCAGCAGCGCAGCGGCCGCGAACGCAAAGGCGGTCGACGCGGAGGACTGGACGGCCGCGTCGCCGGTCGGGCGGCGCGAACCCCGGATCCGGAGGGAGCTGGTCATTGCGGGCAGGCAGCGGACGAGCTGGCCGATCCGGGGGTATGGGTGGCCGCCGACCTCTACGACGCGAGGCGGGGCGGGTAACCGCGTCGGCCGGGCGAAGCGGCGTTCGCGCCGCGCAGCCCGTTCACCGGGTCGACGACGCCCTGGCCGACGCCGCGCGGCGCGCTAGCATCGCGGCCATGACCCGACGTGCGTCCCGCGCAGCCGTCTTCACCCTGATCGCACTCGCCGGGTGCGGTGGCGCAGCCGCCGAGCGGACCGTCGAGCCGTTCCAGATGAGCGTCGACGGCGGCAAGGTCGAGCTGCGCCTGCGCGGCGTCGTCGTCGAGGTCGATCCGTCGGTGCACCTGCGCCACACGACGGTCACCGACGCGCGCGGCGGCACCGCCGACCAGACGCTCGCGGGTCACCCGTTCGGCATCGACGACGGCGTGTTCCGGATCGGGCCGACGACGTTCGGTCCGGTGGCCGCGGGCGACCGCGTCCACGTCGCCGCCTCCGGAGTCACCGTCAACGGCGAACGGCGCGGCGACATGCCGCCGGCACGCGATTCCGCCGGCCGGTAGCGGATTCGCGGCGACAGAACCGCCGGTGCCATGGGCGGATCGCGCGGGTGGCAGGACGCGGCCACGACCAGCCGATTGACCGCGGTCCGGCGATCCGAGAAGCTGGGGCATGTACTTCGCGTCCGAGCACCCGACCGATCCGTCGGAACCAGAGCCCACCGCGCCCGACGAGCGCGCGGAACCGACCGATCCGACCGAGGCCGACGAGACCGGGGCCGACGACACCGGGGCCGACGAGACCGGGGAACCGGCACCCGACGCGCCGCACCCGTTCGCGGCCGTCCCCGACACACTGCACGCGGCGCTGACGCGGCGCGGCTTCACGAAGCTCACCGAGGTGCAGCACTCGGTGCTGGCGGTCGACGACGGCGCGCGCGACCTGCGCATCAGCTCGCAGACCGGCTCCGGCAAGACGGTCGCGCTCGGCTTCGCGCTGGCGCGCGACATCCACGACGACGAGCGCAACGGACCGACGACGCTGATCGTCGCGCCGACGCGCGAGCTGGCGATGCAGGTGTGCTCCGAGCTGGCCTGGCTCTACGAGGACCTGCGCGGCGTCCGCTGCGAGGTCGTCACCGGCGGCACCAACCTGACGCGCGAACGCACTCGGCTGAAGAAGCGGCCCGAGGTGCTGGTCGGCACCCCAGGCCGCCTGCTCGACCACATCCGCAACGGCGCGCTCGACCTGTCCTCGGTGCACCAGCTGGTGCTCGACGAGGCCGACCAGATGCTCGATCTGGGCTTCAAGGACGAGCTCGACGCGATCCTGGCGGCGCTGCCCGAGGCGCGGCGCACGCACCTGGTGTCGGCGACGTTCCCGTCGGCGGTCGTCGAGCTCGCGGACAGGTTCCAGCGCGACGCGCTGCTGGTCGCCGGCCAGGCGCCGGGCGCGGCGCACGCCGACATCGAGCACGTGGCGCTGCGGATCCGCGCGCGCGAGCACTACCCGGCGCTGGTCAACCTGCTGCTGCTGGTCGGCGACGAGCGCACGCTGGTGTTCGTGCGCACGCGTGAGGACACCACCAGCCTCGCCGACAAGCTGTCGACCGACGGCTTCACCGCGCTGCCGCTGAACGGCGACCTCGCCCAGGCCCAGCGCACCCGCACGCTGAACGCGTTCAAGACCGGCACGATCCGCACGCTGATCGCCACCGACGTGGCGGCGCGCGGCCTCGACGTGCCGGAGGTGACCACCGTCGTCAACGTGGACCCGCCGATCGACGCCGAGACCTACGTCCACCGCAGCGGCCGCACCGGGCGCGCCGGCAAGAAGGGCCGCAGCGTGATGCTGGTGCTGAAGTCGCACGAGAGCCGCGTGCGGCGGCTCTACGCCCAGGCGCGCGTGCGCCCCGAGTGGACCGCGCCGCCGACGCCGGCGGCGATCGCCGCGCGCGAGCTGCAGCGCGCCGAGCAGCAGGCGACCGCGGCGATCGCCGCGCACGGCATCGACGACCAGCAGCGCCGCGCCGCCGAACACCTGCTGCGCGACCGCGACCCCGTCGAGGTCGTCGCCGCGCTGCTCAAGCAGGCCGGTCACGGCCCGCGCCAGCCGTTCGAGCTGACGCCGCCGGAGCCGGCGGGTGAGCGCGTCGCCCGCGCGCCGCTGCCGCAGCGCGGCCAGGCCGGCGCGCCGCCGGCGTGGCGCCGCGACGCGGACGGCGGCGGCAAGGGCGCGCCGACCGCGCAGCAGGGCTACACCCGCTTCCGCCTCAACTGGGGCATGCGCCAGGGCGCCGACGCGCGCCGCATCCTCGCGCACGTGTGCCGCCGCGGCGGCATCCCCAGCAACCAGGTCGGCGCGATCGAGATCCGCGCGTTCGACAGCACGATCGACGTCGCCGACCAGGTCGCCGGCGTGTTCTCGCGCAAGGTGCGCACGCGCGACAAGCGCGACCCGCACCTGATGATCCGCCGCGACACCGGCGACCCGCGCGGCCGTGGCGCCGCCGAGCGCGAGCAGGAACACGAGTAGCGGCGGTCGCGCCGCCGCCCTCAGCGCTGGAACGGATCCGCGCCGAGGAACGGGCGCAGCGGCAGCGCCCGACCGCCCGCGCCGACCGCCGGCAGCGGCGGGCCGTTCGGCGGGTTCAGCGACGGGTGGTCGAACGGCGCGCGCTCGTAGCGCACGCGGTCGTCGGTCAGCGCCAGCATGAAGTCCACCAGCGCTTCCTTCTCGGCGTTCGACAACCCGAGCCGCCGCACCTGCGAGTCGAGGGCGTCGTTGTCGAAGTCGCCGCCGCGGTCGTAGAAGTCGACGACCTGCCGGAGGGTGAGGTAGCGGCCGTTGTGGAAGTAGGGGCCGGTCAGCTCGACGTTGCGCAGCGTGGGCGTCTTGAACTCGCCGCGGCGCAGGCCCGGGTCCTCGCGCGTCGGCGTGACGCCGATGTTGGCGAACGCGTCGCCGGCTCCGGCGCGCAGCGCGGCGCCGTTGAAGGCCGGCCCGTCGTGGCACTGATCGCAGCGGCCCCTGCCCTCCCAGACCTCCAGGCCGCGGAGCTGGCGCCGCGTCAGCGCGCGCCGGTCGCCCTCGGCGTAGCGGTCGAACGGCGTGGCGTCGGGCACCAGCGTCGACTCGTAGACCAGGATGGCGAGGCCCCAGAACAGGGTGAAGTTCGCCTCCATCTGCGTGAAGCCGTCGGCGGTGCGCTCCCGGGAGCGGTGGTAGCGCGCGTGGAACGCGGCGCGGACCATGTCCGTGTAGGTGGTCTCGAGGCCGGGGCCCGGGAACCGCGACAGGGTGCCGAGCGCGCTGTCGTCGGGCGCGACGACCTGCAGCGCCAGCGGCGTGCGGCCGAGCAGCTTGCGACCCATCTGCGCGAACGAGCGTCCGGCGCAGGTCATCTCGACCGGGCTGAGCGGCGGCCCGACCGCCTGCGACGCGGTGCTGGCCGGCTCCAGCTCGACCGGCACGCGGCGCAGGCCGCGCCCGTCGTCGACCAGGATCCCCGCGACCTCGTCGCCGCTCCCGTCGACGCCGTTGAACTCCTGCGCGGCGCGGCCGTCCCAGAAGTTGACGCGGTTGTAGATCGACATCAGCGTCGGCGGCGAGTTGCGGCCCGTGACCTGCCGCTGGGGAAAGAACACGCCGTCGTCGACGAAGTCGCACAGGTCGACCGCCAGCGGCGAGGCCCCGTCGAGGCCGACGAAGTCGGCGCGCACCACGCCCTGCGAGCCGACGATGTCGTCGCCGGCGATCGGGAAGTCGGCGGCGGTGAGCTCCTGGCCGGGCAGCACGCCGCTGTCGAACACGCCGTTCGGACCCGGGTGCACCGTGTTGACCGCGCGCACGTCGACGCCGGCCTGGAAGTGACAGGTCGCGCAGGCGACGCGACCGTCGCCGCCGGCCTGCTCGTCCCAGAACAGCGCCTTGCCGAGCCGCACCGCCGCGACGCGGTCGCGCACGAAGTCGTCCAGGTTGGCGGGCAGCGGCGGCGGCACCGTGCGCAGGGACTCGGGTCCTTCCTGCGCCCGGAGCGCGGCCGGCGCGAACCAGGCGGACAACGCGAACAGAGCGGTGGCGGCGAGGGGCCCGTGAGGCCCGGGTGCATGGAACATGGTGCTCCTCTGGATAGGTGGGAGGTTGGCCGGAAGCCGGTCGACGCACGGCGGGAGGTCCCTCGCCGACCGCGCGCGATCCTTCGATGCCATCGGGCGCACGGATGCGCACACCTGCGCAGAAACCCGCGCGTGCGTCGGTGACCACGCGCGGCGTTACGGCCCGACGCTCAACGGTGCTGGTTGAACGGCCGCTCGCTGACCCAGCGGAAGCCGCGGGTGGTCAGCGGGAACGCGGCCGGGTCGACCAGCGCGCAGTCCACGACGACCTGGGCGCCGCCGATCGCGCCGCGGATCTGCAGGTGCTTCGGGTCGGACTGCGACCAGCTGACGTCGAACGGCGGCGGCGCCTGCTCCTCGGGACCGGCGATCGGGCTCCACGTCATCGTGCCGGCGGCGGCGTCGACGGCGATCACGTAGCTGGTGGCCCCGCCGTCGGCGCGCACGACGTGCGCGCGCGAGAAGCGTTCGCCGATGGAGATGTCGATCCGACGCCAGCGCTCCGGCTCTGTGAACGGCGCCACCTCCTCGTCGCCGCGCGTGAACGTCTCGACCGCCCAGGTGCCCGACGGCGCCTCCTGCGGCTCGAGCCGGTCGAGCAGGGCGCTGATGTTGCTCGAGGTGGGCACGTACAGCAGCCACGCGACGAACAGCACCTTGAGCACCAGCACCGGCCAACGCACCCAGCCGGCCTCGGGCCACGGCCACAGCGACACCGGCGCCGCGCCGCGGTTGCGCACGAACATGTCGACGAGCCGGCCTAGGTCGCGCGCCGACAGCAGCACGGCGACCGCCAGCAGGTGCAGCGAGAACAGCTTCACCGGCACGTCGTAGCACAGGTTCAGCATCGCGACGTTGACGAGGACCGCAGCCGCCATCAGCGCGCCGAGCAGCGCGGTGCTGCGCCACAGCAGCAGCACGCCGGCCAGCAGCTCCGCGACCCCGACGAACATCGTGTAGGCCGGCGACGCCGCCATGAACGTCCACAGCAGGTTCATCGGCGACGACTCGCCGTAGGTCGCCAGCAGCTGCGAGGGCCGCAGGGTGCCGAACTGCAGCGGGATCGCCTTGTGGAGCCCGTAGAAGATCAGCCATGCGCCGAGCCAGTAGCGCGCGTACACGCGCAGCAGGTCGCGCGCCCGCGGCCCCGGCTCGCGCGGGCGCCGCAGCAGGTGCCACAGCGCGCCGACGAACAGCGCCACCAGCATCGTGGCCAGCGCGGCGAACCAGTCGTAGCTGGTGTCGCCGCTGCCGTTGGTGAACACGGTGAGCTCCTCGCCGGTGACCAGCTGCGCGAACCACGCGACCACCGCGCGCTTGCCGTCGTCCCAGCCCGCGCGCACCGACTGCGCGGCGTCGACGACGGCGTTGTGGCCGCCGCTGCCGTCGCCGCCGCCGAACAGCTGCTCGAGCGGGAACGGCAGGCAGTAGAGCAGCAGATACACCGCGCCGACGCGCCAGAACATCGGCCACCACGGCCGCGGCGGCTCGTCCGGCGCCGGCACGTCGTCGACGTCGTCGAGCAGGAACGAGCCGGGGGCCGGCGCGCGCGCCGGCACCGGCAGGTCGGCCCCCGCCGCGGCGCCCTGCTGCGCGCGCAGTTCGCGCGCGCGGCCCGGCGACAGCGCACCGGGCGCCGGCGCCGGTCGCTGCGGCAGTTCGTCCTCGTCGGGCTCGAGCGGCGACAGGTCGAAGGGTTCGTCGGGCATGCGCGGACCGAGGCTACCGCGGCGGGGCGCGCCATTCGCGCCCCGGGCGGCGGTCAGGACAAATCGGCAACGACGAGGCGATATCCCAAGTCCGCCGCGTCCTGGCCCCGCAGCGCGCGATTGGCGCGGTGCCACGCGCCGGACGCGAGGTCCCGGCGCAGCTGCTCCACGCGGTCGTCGACGCCGGGGATCCGCGCGAACGACGACATCGCCGCCCGCACGGTCGGGTCGAGATAGGCCGCCGGCCGCCGCCAGTACGCGCCGAGGAACCCGTCCGCGCAATCGCCCGGCACCGGCACCGGCTCGACCCGGATCCGGCCCCACGCGGCGCGGAACTCGTCGAGCGCCGGGAACACGCGACGATCCCAGGCCAGCAACTCCGGGAAGTAGTCGCGCACCAGCCAGAAGCCGTCCGACTCGGGGTCCCAGGTCAACACCACCACCCGCCGTCGCGCCGCGCGCGCGCACTCGGCGAACGCGTCCGCCCGCTCGCCCCAGTGGTGCACGGTCAGGACCGCCATCGCCGCATCGACGCAGCCGGTGCGCAGCGGCAGCCGTTCGGCGCGCGCCTGCACGACGCGGTCACGGCGCCGACGCTGCGCGATCATCGCCGCCGACGGCTCCACCGCGACGACCGCGCGGTCCACGGGCTCGTACGAGCCGGAGCCCGCGCCGACGTTGACGACCGACGCGAGGCCTTCGAGGCTCTGGTGCAGCCGCGCGGCGATGCGTGGGTCCGCCCGCCGGCGCCCGGAGTAGCCGCGGCCGATCGCGTCGTAGAGCTCGCCCATGCCCGCAGTGGAGCACGGCGGGAAGCAGATACCAGGGCCGGAATGCGAGAGGCGGAATGCGAGAGGCGGAACAACCGCGGGCCGTCACCCCTGGTCGAAGTGACGGCCCGCTTTGCGCACGCGACGGGGAGACGGAGAGAGGAGTGACAGCAGGGCTCCCCCCGTCGCGTCGAACGTCCCGATCAGCCGACGGTGAACGCGGCGACGTTGGTCGCGCACGCGCTGAGGTTGAACGGGAAGATCGACAGCAGGAACGCCGCAGCCTGGGCGTTCAGCGCGATCTGCTGAGTGATGGCGTTCGGGATCGTGAAGCTGCGGGCGACGTCGCCGTTGCCGTCGGCGCGGCCGAGCGGCACGGGGAAGAACGGCGTGTCGAGGCCCAGCGTCAGGTTCAGCGGTCCGATGTCGATCGTCGTGGTGCCGGTGGTCTGGCCCACCATCACCACGATCAGCCCGCCGGCGGACGAGCCCGTCACCGCCACGTTCAGGTCGGTGCCGGCGGTGCCGGGACCGGTGATGGCGAGCGTGCCGCACTGGGCCGAGGCCGTGCCGGCGAGCAGGGAGAGTGCAAGGAACAGGTTGCGCATGGCAGTCGTACGGGGATGCAGGGGTTCTGGTCGGAGAGCGTCGGTCGCGCGACCCAGGGGACGCGCCGACGTGCGGTCTCTACGCCACACCAGAAGCGTCCGGGTCGGCATTCTCACCGACCCTTCGCGGACAACCGGTTACGGCTGCGAGACGACGATGCGGTCGGCGTCGTCCGGTGGCATCAGCACGCGCATCGGCCGCAGGTCGGCGCCGGACCGCACCTCGAAGTCGGCGCTCGGATCGCCGGCGCGCAGCCGGACCCAGCCGTCGTCGTCGCCGCGGGCGACCTCGCGGCGGAGCCCGTCGATGGTGGTGGCCACGAACGCCTGCGCCACCGGCTCGCCGGTCGGGGTGACCACGCGCAGCCGCCGCGGCGGCGCGCTGCGCAGGTGCAGTTCGCAGTCGGTGACCCTGGCGTCGAGCCGCACCGCGCGGTGGGCGCCGAGCGCGCCACGCCACGCGAAGGTGCGCAGCTGGTAGTCGCCGGGCAGCAGGCCGGCGAGGCGGAACACGCCGCCCTTGCCGGTGGCGATGGTGCGCGCGAAGCCGCTGCCGACGACCTGGATCGGCACGTTGGGCTGCGGTTCGCCGCGCGCGTCGCGCACGGTGCCGCGCACCGCCACGGCCGGCGCGGCGCGGAGCTCGGGCAGCGGCACGCGGCCGCTGGCACGCGACGGCGCGAGCGGCGCCGAGCGCACCGCGAAGCCGAGCCCCGCGTCCGGCGCGTGCACCACCAGTTCGCACGGGGTGGACGGCAGGTCGATCTCGTAGCGGCCGCCCGCGTCGGTGCGGGCGACGGCGCCGCTCGGCAGCGCGAACACCAGCGCGTCGGCCAGCGGCGCGCCGTCCGCGTCGCGCACGAAGCCCTCGCCGCGCAGCGGTGCCGAGTCGAGCGGCGCCGCCGGCGGCGCCTCCTCGTCCCACGGGGCCCGCGGCTCGAGCGCGGCGAACAGCGGCCCGCCCGCGGCGAACGCGTGCAGCACGCGGGGCCGGTGTCCGGGCGCAGCGAAGCGCAGCGCCGCGGCGCCAGCCGTCGGCGCGTCGATGGCGAACGCGCCCTCGCGGTCGCTGCGAGTCGCGACCGGACCGCAGGTCACCGCCGCGTCGGCGAGATCGAAGCCGAGCGCGTCGAACAGCGTTCCGAACAGGCGCGCGGTGGTGGCGACGCGGTCACCGTCCGTCGGACGCCGCCGCACCACGCGGGGCTCGACCCCGGCGCCGGCGGGGTCCTCCGCCTCCGCTGCGCGCGGCGTCGCGCCGGCGACCCGGGCCTCGCGATCGACCGGCGTCGCGGCGTCCTTGGAGCCGCCGAGGGTCAGGTGACCGGTCGCGACGAAGACGCCGGTCACCAGGATCGCGCAGAGGAGCACTGGATAGATGGGCCGCTGCATGGCGCGCGTGCAGGCTACTCGGTATCCGCGCCGGCTCCACGCCGCGCGCGGCGAAACGCCCCGCGCCGGACCGCGGCACCGGCGCCGGCGCTGCCAGTTGCGATCCGACGGGTCGAATCACGGGTCGCTCCATGGGCCGATCCGCCCTGTGGCCCAGACCGCGGTCCACCGGAACGGCCGCCGGGGGCCTTCGGCAATTGACGGGATCGACCGCAGGCGGGACAACGGGTCGCTCTGCTCCATCCGCAGCCCCGCATCGCTACTCCATGAATCGTTCCCTGCTCCCTCTCCTGCCGGCGCTCGCCGGCGCGTTGCTGCTGGGCGAGTCCGCCCAGGCGCAGCGCAACTCCATCACCGGGCGCAACATCGCCCTGCAGGACACCTGGGCGCTCTCGACCGGCGTGCGCACCGGAGCGTTCCCCGGCGGCGTCACCGCGGTCGGCGCCTGGACCACGTGCTGCAACCCGGGCACCAACCCGATCCCGTTCCAGGCGGCGATGAGCCAGAACCACGGCTTCATCCACTTCCTGGTCGTGCGCGAGTCGGAGGGCCGGCTGATGCAGATCAGCAACCGCGGCTTCGTCAAGCACACCTTCGGCTCGAGCAACGACCCGAGCCCGTGCGGCACCTGCGCCGGTCCGGGCAGCTTCGACCAGGTCGAGGTGGGCTGCAACGACACGTACGCCGCGTCGCAGGCGATGAACCACTTCAACCTCGGGCCGCCCGACGAGATCGACCCGTGGTTCGGCACGTGGAACTCGTCGTGCTCGCTGTTCGACGCCGGCGATCCGCCGGTCGCGCCGGCGCAGATGTGCGACAACGTCCGCAGCCTCGACGCCTCGCAGTCGGCGCAGCTGAACCAGTCGGTGCACAACCAGAACCAGATCCGCGACGTCGAGCTCGACGTGCCGGGAGCGACGTTCTGGTGGCAGGCCGGCTACCTGATCCCGTCCGAGTTCGAGAGCGTGCGCAACGACAACATCGGCTCGCGCGGCTTCGTGCCGACGTGGACCGGAACCAACTGGTCGTTCAGCGACACCGGCTCGTTCCAGCAGGGCACCATCCTGCAGCGCTGGACCGGCGCGACCGTCGACTCGGCGACCAACGGCACCAACGACGGCCGCTTCTTCGTCGCGGTCAAGGTCACCGGTCCGGTCGACGGGATGTACCACTACGAGTACGCCGTGCACAACCGGGACAACAAGCGCGGCCTCGGCGGGCTGCGCATTCCCGTGTGCCCGACCGCGCAGGTCGCCAACTTCGGCTTCCACGACGTCGACCAGGACCCGCTGAACCAGTGGACCGGCAGCAAGCAGGGCGGCGAGATCGTGTTCTCGACACCGAGCAACCCGCTGCGCTGGAACAGCCTGTTCAACTTCTGGTTCGACTGCGACGCGGCGCCGGTCACCGGCACCAGCCTGTCGCTCGACCAGTTCGACCTCGGCCAGGGCGCGGCGAGCGTGCTGGTCAGCAGCACCGCGCCGGGCGGCCTCTACAACGAGTACCTGGGCGACGGCTGCGGCAGCGGCACCACGCCGACCCTGTTCGCGATGGGCGCGCCCGACCGCGCGACGCTGGGCAACACGACGTTCCAGGTGCGCTGCGGTGCCAACCCCGCCAGCGCCGTCGTCGCGATGGCCTACAGCACGCAGGACGGCAGCACCGCGCTCGGCTCGGGCTGCACGCTCTACGCGGCCTCGCTGGCGGCGATGCAGCCGCTGTTCCTGCTGACCGCCGACGCGCAGGGCAACGCCACTGCGCCGCTCGCGGTGCCGAACCTGCCGATCTTCGAGGGCCTGCACCTCGACCTGCAGGCGGCGCGGATCCAGACCGGCGGCGCGCTGCTGGGCGCGTTCGACCTCAGCAACGGCCTGCGCGTCCGCATCGGCAACGCGATCAGCGACTGCCCGTAGGTCCCGGGGGCACGGCGCGGCACACTACGGCGCCGCGCCGTCCGACCCCGAGACCTCGATGAGCCGACCTGACCGCCGGCGCCCGCTCCGGGCGCTCCTCGCCCTGCCGCTCGTCCTGCTGCCGATCCGGGCGCAGGACACCGCCGCCGCGACGCCGCTCAACGCGGATCGCGTGCAGGCGCTGGCGCAGCACGCGTTCGCCGCGTTCGGCCCGCCCGCCCTCTGCATCGCCGTCGTGCAGACCGGCCGCGAGCCGATCGAGATCGCGCTCGGCGAACGCAGCGCCGGCCACCCGGTGACGGTGCACTCGACGTTCAACATCGCGTCGTGCACCAAGGCGTTCACCGCGGCCCTGATGGCGCAGCAGGTGCACGCGGGCGCGCTCGACTGGAACGACCGCGTCGTCGATCACGTCCCCGGGTTCCGCATGCAGGACCCGTGGATCACGGCGCACATGACGATCGCCGACCTGCTGAGCCACCGCTGCGGGCTGGTGACGTTCGCCGGCGACCTCTTGTGGTACGACTCCGACTACGACGACGCGGAGGTCCTCCGCCGCATCGAGCAGCTGCCGATCCCGCAGCGCTTCCGCGAGGAGTTCGGCTACCAGAACCTGATGTATCTGGTCGCCGGCCAGGTGCTCGCGCGCAGCACGGGCACCGGCTGGGAAGAGCTCGTCGAGCAGAGCCTGCTGCAGCCGCTCGGCATGCAGGACAGCCGCGCGTCGGTGCAGCGGCTGCCGCAGGACAGCGACCGCGCCGCGCCGCACATCGACGGTCACGAGGTCGAGGAGCACGCGTTCGTCGCCTGCAAGCCGGCCGCGTCGATCCACGCCTCGATCCACGACCTGGTGCCGTGGATCGCGATGCTCTTGGGCGGCGGCCGCCACGGCGACGCGCAGCTGCTCGACGCGCCGGCGCTGGCGGCGATGTGGCAGCCGCACGTCGGCATGGGCCGCGGCACCGGCGCCGACGCGCGCGACATGCGCGGCTACGGGATGGGCTGGTTCCTGTACCTCGAGCGCGGCAAGAAGCTCGTCGAGCACGACGGCGGCATGCCCGGCTTCCTGAGCAAGGTGTCGCTGCTGCCGGCCGACGGCTTCGGCTTCGCGGTGCTCAACAACGGCAACGACGGCGTGCTCAACGAGGCCATCAAGGCGTCGCTGCTGGCCGAGCACCAGGGCCTCGATGGCGGCGCGCAGATCGACCGCATCGCCAAGATCAACGAACGCATCCTGCAGCAGAGGCGCAGCGAGGTGGAGCGCCGCGAGGCGCAGCGGATCCCGGGCACGACGCCGCGGCTGCCGCTGGCCGACTACTGCGGGCGCTACGAGGACGAGAGCTACGGACCCGCCGAGGTGCGCATGGACGGCGACCAGCTCCACGTCACGCTGCTGCCGAGCAAGCGCAAGCTGCTCGGGCCGATGCTGCACTGGCACCAGGACGTGTTCCGCGTCGACTTCCCGGACCGGTTCCTGCCGTTCGCGCTGTTCCGCTTCGAGTTCGACACCGCCGGCAAGGTCGCGGGGTTCCGGATCGACTGCCCGATCGCCGACTTCGACTTCGGCGCGCTCGACTTCCGGCGCGGGTAGTCTTTTTTGAAACCGCGCGGGGTCGCGGATCTCCGTGCCGCGACCGCCCGGCGACGCCCGGCGGAACCGCTCGCTCGCTAGTAGACTCACGTCGAGACCGACCGCTCCCCCCGCGATCGAGTCGACGTGCGGCTGCCCCTACGGGCGCAGTCCACCTGAACGGAGAGACCTGATGAAGACGATCCTGTTCGGCGCGATCCCTATCGCGCTCACCTCGCTCTGCCAACCGCTGGCGGCACAGGACTGGGTGCGGGTGGCACCCGACGCGTCGAGTCCCCGCGCGACGTACGATGTGTTGCGCCAGGACTTCGTCCTGGTCGGCCAGAGAATGGGCGGGCCGGCGGACCTCCAGAGCTGGCGGGGCAATCCCGGCCCCGGCATCGAGTGGCGCCAACTGCCAGCGCTGCCGCTCAACGCGAGCACGGTGGGGAACCTGACCTACGACATCGCGCGCGATCGCGTGATCGCCCTCCTGTCGCAACCGGACGAGACGGTGACGTACGAGTTCGACAACGTGACCTGGACGAGAGTCAACACGGCTACGCGGCCCCCGTCGCTGAGAGGCGCCGCGTTCGCGTTCGACCTGGTCCGTGGCCGCGCGGTCCTGTTCGGCGGACGGAACACGTCGACGCTGCAGGAGCTCGACGAGACCTGGGAATACGACGGGGTCGATTGGACGCTCCGGCGACCGGCGACGAGTCCTTCGCCGCGCAGCGGGGCGGCGATGGCCTTCGATCTGCGGCGGGGGCAGATGCTGATGTTCGGCGGCAGATCGGGGGTTTCGATCCTGGGAGACACGTGGTCGTACGACGGCAGCTCGTGGCGACCCGAGGCTCCGACCACGCGCCCCCCGGACCGGGAGTTCGCCGCGCTCGGGTGCGACCAAAGCCGCGGCCGCATGGTGCTGTTCGGCGGCCTGGGCCAGCCGCAGACACTGGCCGACACCTGGGAGTGGAACGGCGCCGACTGGACGGCGATCGCGACGCCCCATACGCCGCCGGCTCGTTACGAGGCGAGCATGGACCTCGACTGGAGCCGCGGCGTCTGCGTCCTGCACGCGGGTCGGGATCGCACCGTCTTCCTGAGCGACTCCTGGGAGTTCGACGGCGTCGACTGGACGCTGCGCACGCAGGCCCTGTTGCCGACGCGCTTCGACTTCGATCTTGCGCTCGACTGTTGGAGCGGGCGCGTGATCGTCTTCGGCGGCTCCGACATGTCGACGACCCTGCGCGACGACACCTGGGCGACCGACGGACCGACCTGGCAGCGCGTCGGCACGGCTACTGCGCCATCGGCGCGGCGCGGACATCGCATGGTCACCGATCTGCATCGGGAACGGGTCGTGCTGTTCGGCGGCACCACCGCCAACGGCATCGTCGGGGACACCTGGCAGTTCGACGGGACAACGTGGACGCAGGTCGCAACAGCGGGCCCGCAGCCGCGGAGCCACCACGCCATGGCCTATGACTCGATCCGTCGTCGCGCGGTGCTCTTCGGCGGCAGTGGCTCGTCACTGTGGAACGACACCTGGGAGTTCGACGGTGCCACATGGGCCGCAATCCCCGCATCGACCGCGCCGATCGCGCGCCGCAGCGCAGCGATGGCGTTCGACCCGACACGGGCGCGGTGCGTGCTGGTCGGCGGCAGCGATGCCCAGTTTGCCACCCTGGCTGACACCTGGGAGTTCGACGGCAGCGACTGGCGCCTGTCCGCGCCTCCGCTGGCGCCACCGCCACTCCAGATGGACCTCGCGTTCGACCCGCTACAGCCGGCGATCGTGATGGTCGGCAACATCGGCGGCGTCCTGGAAACCTGGCACTACGACGGCGCCTGGACCAGCGTGTCCCAGCCAGCCAGGGGCTACGTCCCGCGGGCCGTCTTCGACTCTCCACGCAATCGGCTGCTGCGACTCGACGCCTCCCCCACGGGCGTCTCGACCATGGTGCGCCCGGCACCGGCGACCGCCACGTTCGCGCGCGGCGGCGTCGGTTGCCCCGGCAGCGCCAGCGCGCCGTCGCTCGACGCCGCGCCTGGCGGCGTGCCGGCCCTCGGAACCACGATGCAGCTGCAGTTCGCCGCGTTGCCCGCGCAGCCCGGCGCGCTCGTGCTCGCGTTCGGCTTCGACCTCGAGGAGGCCGCCCCGGGCCTGCGCCTGCCGGCGCCGCTCGACGCCATCGGCCGCCCCGACTGCCTGCTGTGGACCTCGATCGACCTGCCGTTCTTCGTGCCCCACAACGGCGGCGCAGCGGCGTTCGCGCTGGCGATCCCGAACGACCCCAACCTCGACGGGCTCGTCGTCGGCGCGCAGGCGTTCGTGTTCGATCCGCTGGCGCCCGGCGGCAGCGGCAGCGTCACCAACGGCGCGGTGCTGCTGCTGCGCTGACCGGCGCTCCGCGCGCGCCATCGGCGTCACAGCACGGTCGGGCCGGACACCCGGAGCGCGGACCGTGTGCCGCGCTCGGGCTCACGGGTATCCTCGCCGCCGCAAGGAGAGGAACCCATGCTGCGATGTCTGCTGTGCGTGCCGGTGTGCGTGTGGAGCTGTGTCGCCCAGGAGTGGCACCCCATCGCGCCATCGGCGTTCTCCCGCGTTGCCGCGTTCGACAACCTGCGCAACGATGTGCTGGTGCTGGGCCACCAGTACCCGTTGTCGGTCGAGTGCTGGCGCGGCGACGGAGAAGTCTGGCGGCCGGCGCCCGCTCCCGCGCTGCCGCCGCAGTCGATCGTGGGGGCGATGATTCACGACCCGGTGCGCGACCGCATGATCGCGCTCGCGCGCGACACATCGGTCACGACCTTCGAGTTCGACGGCGCGCGATGGCAGCAGATCCCGACGGCGCAGGCCCCGAGCTTCCTCGGCCCGATCGCCTTCGACCTGGCGCGCGAACTCGTCGTCATGGTCGCGGGAACGGTCACCTGGGAGTTCGATGGGGCGCAGTGGCTGCCCGTCGTCACGAACCCTTCGTTGCCGAGCGGCGGCCCGATGGCCTACGACGTCCATCGCGGCACGATGGTGATGTTCGGCGGGAACGCCTCGTCGCCGACGGCCGCTGTGTTGGTCGACGAGACCTGGCTCTACGACGGGATGGGTTGGCGCCAGGCGCAGCCGCGCACGCGCCCGCCCGCGCGCACGCGAGCGGCGCTCGCCCACGACCCGGTCCGCGGGCGCACGGTGCTGTTCGGCGGCGCCAACGACGCGTTCGACGCCCTGACGGACACCTGGGAATGGGACGGGATCGACTGGACGCAGCGGTTGCCGGCGCATTCCCCGCCGGCGCGCGACCGGGCGAGCATGCTGTTCGACTGGGGTCGGAGCCGGTGCGTGCTGCACAGCGGCCTGAAGCTGCCGTCCGGGGGCTTCCCCACGCTGCGGAACGACACCTGGGTCTACGACGGGCTGGACTGGACTCGGCTCGGCGACACGGCGCCCCCGCATCGCAGGCAGACCGCGATGGCGTACGATCTGCATCGGCATCAGGCCGTGGTCTTCGGCGGAACCGTCTCGATCCTCGCCTTCGACGCGCAACGCACGAACGAGACCTGGACCGGTCGCGACGGGCGTTGGCAGCTCCTGGTCGACGACGGCGCCCGCCCGTCGCCGCGCCGCGATCACCGCATGATCGGCGACGACCTGAGCGGATTCGTGCTCCTGTTCGGCGGCAGCACCGACAGCGGCATCGTCGGCGACACCTGGAAGTTCGACGGGGCGACGTGGGCGCCAGTCACCACGCCCGTCGCGCCCCCGGCGCGCCTCCTGCCGGCGATGGCGTTCGACGCCGCGCGTCGCCGCATCGTGATGTTCGGCGGCGAAGACGACGCTGGTTGCCTCGGCGACACGTGGGAGTTCGACGGCAGCGCGTGGGCGGCGATCCCGGTCGCCAATGGCCCGGCGCCGCGGAAGATGCCGGCGATGGCGTACTCCCCGACCCTCGATCGATCGGTGATGTTCGGCGGCCGCGACGACAACCAGGTGCTGATGCGGGAGACCTGGGAGTACGTCGCGGGCACCTGGCAACTCGTGCCGGGCACGCCGCAGCCGCTCCAACGCGTACGCCACGCGATGGCATTCGACCCGCTCCGTGGCGCGATCCTCCTGACCGGCGGCGAGGCGAACTCCGGAACACCGGTCAACGACAGTTGGCGGTATGACGGCGCCTGGACCTGGGTCGAGTGGACCGATCCGCCCGGATGGCCGCTGCCGCACCTGGTGCACGATCCGGTCGGCAAGCGCATGCTCCGCTTCGACGAGAACACCAACGGTGCCGTCTACCGCGTGACCGAACGACGGGCGCCGGCGACCGCCACGTTCGCGCGCGGCGGCGTCGGCTGCCCCGGCAGCGCCCCCACGCCGTCGCTCGACGCCGCGCCCGGCAGCGTGCCCGCCCTCGGCACGACCCTGCAGCTGCAGTTCGCGTCGCTGCCACAGCAGCCCGGCGCCCTGGTGCTCGCGCTCGGCTTCGACCGCGAGGAGGCCGCACCGGGGCTGCCTCTGCCGGCGCCGCTCGACGCCATCGGCCGACCCGACTGCCGGCTGTGGAACTCGCTCGACCTGCCGTTCTTCGTGCCCCACAACGGCGGCGCCGCGGCGTTCGCGCTCGCGATCCCGAACGACCCGCTGCTCGACGGGCTCGTCGTCGGCGCGCAGGCGTTCGTGTTCGACCCCCTGGCGCCCGGCGGCAGCGGCAGCGTCACCAACGGCGCCGTGCTGCTGCTGCGCTGAACGGCCCCCCGCGCGACCGCGCCGTCAGCGGCAGAGCCGCGGCGGCGCTACGTCGAGCACGGTCTTGAGCCCGGGGGTCGCCGCGACGGTGCCGTGCAGGTTGTTGACGAGGATCGCCGCCGTGGCCTGGTCGCCGGCGATGCCGCCGGGGAACACCATCCGCAGCGGCGGGGTGCTGTCGAGCGTGACCTCGTCGCGCGGGTCGGGCGCGCCGACGTACATGCTGAGGTCGAGGTGCACGAGCGTCTCGCCGCGGCGCTTGCCGAAGCCGTGGTTGCGGATGCCCGCCACCTGCCCTTCGGCCACCGTGAGGAACGGCGTGCGGCGCTCCTCGGTAGCGATCACGGGCTCCACCGTCTGCTCGATCGCGTCGGTCTCGAAGCCGAGCGCGCGCGCCACCAGCGCCACCGACTCGCGCATGCCGATGTGCCCGAAGCGGCCGGTCGCGAGCTGCGCCCGGAACTCCTCCTGCGAGAGCCCGGCGCCGACCTTCTTCTGCAGCGGCAGTCGCCGCGTGCCGGCGTCGACGACACGCACGCACTGCACCGAGCGCACATCGAACGTCACCGCCGACGCCAGCGCGGCGGCGAAGTCCATCGCGTAGCCGGGGTTCACGCCGGTGCCGAGGATCGTCGTGCCGCCCTCGCGCGCCGCCGCGTCGAGCTGCGCCGCGAGCTCCGCGTGCTGCAGGTCGGGCACCAGCAGCTCCTCGGTCGAAGACACCACGTCGACGCCGCAGCGCGCCGCCAGCAGCAGCTGGTCGGCGACCACCGGCATGAACGACGACGTGCAGTGCAGCATCGCGTCGGGGCGCAGCTCCTTCAGGGCCTGCTCGGCGTCGCCGCGCACCGTGACCCCGGTCTTGCGGCCGAGCTGCAGCAGCTCGCCGAGGTCCATGCCGACCTTGGCCGGGTCGACGTCGATCGCGCCGACCAGCTGGATGGAGCGCTTCTGCAGCGCGAGACGGGCGGCGGCCTGGCCGATCGGTCCGAGGCCGAACGAGACGACGCGGAGGGGCTGGCTCATGGGCCGGGCATCCTAATGGCGGTCCGGCCCGGCTCCGTCTCCCGGCCCACCTGCAGCGGGTGTGCGGCAGCCGGACACCGCCGACGAACGGGCCGGCGAACCCGGGCCGGGACCGGTTGGCCTGGGCCCGAGGACGGTCTACTGTGGCGTCCTTCCTTCGCACTGAAGACCCCCACCCGCCAGGAACCGCCATGATGTACGACCCCGAACTCGTCCGCCCGATGCGCGAGGAGCTGACGCGCCTGGGCATCGAGGAGCTCTTGACCGCCGATGCGGTCGACCGCTGGATCGCCGACAAGTCCGGCACCGGCATGCTGGTCATCAACTCGGTCTGCGGCTGCGCGGCCGGCATGGCCCGGCCGGGCGTCGCCCTCGCGCTGCAGCACGCCGCGCGGCCGGACCGCGTCGCCACGGTGTTCGCCGGCCAGGACCGGGAGGCGACGGCGCGCGCCCGCGGCCACTTCGCCCAGGTGCCGCCGTCGAGCCCGTCGGTGGCGCTGTTCAAGAACGGCGAACTGGTCGACTTCCTGCCGCGCGGCCGCATCGAAGGCCGCACCGCCGAGGGCGTCGGCGCCGACCTGATCGCCATGTTCGAGCGCCACTGCGTCCAGGCCTGACGCCACCGGAGCGGCGGCGCGCCCTCCGGCGCACCTGCTCCGTTCGGCGGCGCCCGCGCCGACGGGCGGCGTCTCGACCGTGACCATCCATCGAAGGGCGCGCCCCCGCGAGCTTGCGCGGTCCTGCGCGGTGATCCGCGCGGCCATCTGCTCGCCCCGGGTGCCGGCCCGCATCTTGCCGGATCACGACATGCCTCGAGTGTCCATGAAGCTGCTTCGCTGGCTGCTGCCGGCGCTCCTGTCGATCCTCGCGCTCCCGGTCCTGCCCGCGCAGGACCGGGCCGGCAGCGCACCGTCGGTCGAGGCCCCTCAGGACCCGGGGGCGCGAACGGACCAGACCGGACCGCGCGCCGCCGCGACCGTGCCGGTCGCCACGCTCGAGCAGCTGGTGCAGGACCTCGAGGACCAGCAGAAGCGCGACGAGCTGCTGGCGCGGCTGCGGGCGCTGATCGCCAGCGCGACCCCGGACCCCGCCGCGGCGCCGGGAGCCGCCGGCGCCATCGAGAGCCTGGTCGCGTTCTTCAACCGGCTCGGCGACGAGGCGGCGATGACCGTCGACAACGTCGTCATGCAGATCGCCAAGGTGCCCGAGCGCCTGCGCGCGTTCGCCGACGAGATGGGCGAGGCGACCGCGCGCGACGCGTTCCTCGACCAGGCGCTGCGCACCGGCGCGCTGCTCGCCGCCGCGCTGGCGCTGCACGCGCTGATCTGGTTCGCCGTGCAGCGCCCGCGCCGACTGCTCGCCGGTCCGCGCGGCGACGCGCCGCCGCTGCGGCCTCTGGCGCGCTCGTGGCGTCTCTCGACGCGCCTGCTGCTCGACCTGCTGCCGCCGATCGCCGGCATCGCCGCGGTGATGGTCGGCCAGTCGATCGTCCGGGTCGAGCCGGCCGGCGGGACGTTCGCATTCGCGGTCGTGGCGGCGACGGCGCTGCGCAGCGTGCTGCGCGCGCTGCTGCACGCGGTGCTGGCGCCGTCCACGCCGCCGCTGCGCCTGGTGCCGGTCGGCGACGCGGAGGCCGGCGTGCTGGCCCGCTCGCTGCGCCGAACAGGCGCGCTGGCGATCTACGGCTGGGCCGCGATCGTCGCGATCCGCGCCGGCCTCGGCGACCCCGAGCTGACCGACGCGCTCGCCAGCCTGTACTCGCTGGCGCTGCTGGTCGGCGGCACGTGGCTGGTGCTGCACTTCCGCAACTGGCCGCGCGCGTTCGCGGCCACCGAGGACGCCGCGACGACCGACGCGCCGGAGCGCGCGCGCAGGCGCTCGCCGGCGTGGACGATCGCGCGGACCATCGGTGGTTTCTGGTGGCTCGGGGCGCTGGTCTACATGTTCGGCCTGTACGCGCTCTGGATCAGCGGCACCACCGACGTGTTCCGCACCGCCCTCGAGGCGACCGCGATCACGATCGCCTGGATCGCCGCCGCGGTGGCCGCCTACGTGTTCGTCGGCGCCGGCATCGACCGCGCCGGCGCGCGCATCGTCGCGGCGGCCAGGTCGCTGCCGACGATCCGCCGGCGCGTGCCGGGCTACCTGACCGGCGCGCGCGTCGTCGCCGCCATCGCGCTGGCGATCACGGCGCTCGGCTTCGCGTTCGAGGCGTGGGGGCTCGAGACGCTGAGGGCGCTGCAGACGACCCTGGTCCAGACTCTGACGACGACGGTGCTCGGCGTGGCCGCCGTGTTGTTCCTGGCGTTCGCGGCCATCGACGTCACCACCGCGCTGACCGAGACCTACCTGCGCAGGAAGCAGGACCAGAGCCTCGACTCGTCGAAGGTGCGCACCCTGGTGCCGCTGGCGCAGAAGGCCGTGCGCGTCGTGGTCTGGACGCTGGCGACGCTGACCGTGCTGGGCCAGCTCGGCATCAGCCTCGGCCCGATCCTGGCCAGCATCGGCGTGCTCGGTCTCGCCGTCGGCTTCGGCGCGCAGGCGCTGGTGAAGGACATCATCACCGGCGTGTTCATCCTGCTCGAGGACACCGTGTCGGTCGGTGACATCGTCTCGATCGACGGCACCGGCGGCCTGGTCGAGGCCATCAACATCCGCACGATCCGCCTGCGCGACCTCGAGGGCCACGTGCACACGATCCCGTACAGCTCGGTCGCCAAGTTCACCAACATGACCAAGGGCTTCAGCCGCTACCTGATCGAGTGCGGCGTGGCCTACCGCGAGGACGTCGACGAGGTCATCGCGCTGCTGAAGGAGCTCGGCGCCGAGCTGCAGAAGGACCCGCAGTTCGGCCCCAACATGATCGAGCCGATCGAGATCATGGGTCTCGACCGCTTCGAGGACTCGGCGGTGATCGTCCGCGCACGGCTGATCACCAAGCCGGGTCAGCAGTGGACGGTGGGCCGCGAGTTCAACCGCCGGTTGAAGCGCGCGTTCGACGAGCGCGGCATCGAGATCCCGTTCCCGCACCGCACGATCTACCTCGGCGAGGACAAGGAGGGCAGGTCGCCGCCGCTGTACGTCGCGAACCGCGACGGGGCCGAGCTCGCGGCGCTGGCGGTGCGTCGCGGCGACGAGCAGGCGTCCTAGGCACGCGCCGCCGCTATGTCGCGCTCGATCGGCCCGCGCCCCCGCCGCTCGGCGCCGCGACCGCCGACTGGGACGACACCGCCGCGCGCACGATCCCTGCGAACCGCGCGATCACCGGATGGTCGTCGTGCAGCTCGGGGTGGAAGCACGCCCCCAGCACCTGACCGCGCTGCACCAGCACCGGGTCGCCGTCGCGGCGCGCGAGCACATCGCAATCCGGGCCGACGCGGGTGATGCGCGGCGCGCGGATGAACGTGCCGGTGGTCCCGGCCGGCAGCGCGTCGCTCTCGAGCGGAACGGTGCCGCTGTGGTACTGGCGGCCGTAGCCGTTGCGCACCACGGTCAGGGGCAGCAGGCCGTAGCTGCGCTGCGCCGGGTTCTGCACCTCCTCGGCCAGCAGGATCAGCCCGGCGCAGGTCGCCAGCACCGGCAGGCCGGTGTGCAGCAGTTCGCCGAGCGGCCCCCACAGCCCCTCGACGTCGAGCAGCTTGAGCATCGTCGTGCTCTCGCCGCCGGGCAGCACCAGCGCCGTGAGGCCGGCGAGGTCGCGCGGCCCGCGCACCTGCCGAGTCTGCAGCCCGTGCGCCGCGAGCGCGCGCTGGTGCGCGGCGAAGTCGCCGTGCAGCGCCAGCACACCGATCAGCGGCGCGGGCGCGGAGTCCTGGCCCGGGTTCACGTCAGATGCCGCGGTTCGCGAGCCGCTCGTGCTCGGCCATCTTGGCGACCTCGAGGCCGCGCATCGGCGTGCCGAGACCCTTGGACACCTCGACCAGGACCCTCGGCTCCTCGAAGTGCGTCACCGCGCGCACGATCGCGCGGGCACGCTTCTCGGGGTTGTCGCTCTTGAAGATGCCGGAGCCGACGAACACCGCCTCGGCGCCGAGCTGCATCATCAGCGCGGCGTCCGCCGGCGTGGCCACTCCGCCGGCCGAGAAGTTCGGCACCGGCAGGCGCTGGGCCTCGGCCACCCACTTCACCAGCTCGACCGGCACGCGCAGCTCGGCGGCCTTCCTGTCGAAGAAACGCTCGTCCTGGCCGCGCAGCTCCTTGATCTGCGACATCAGCGCGCGCATGTGGCGCACCGCCTCGACGATGTTGCCGGTGCCGGCCTCGCCCTTGGTGCGGATCATCGCCGCGCCCTCGTGGATGCGCCGCAGCGCCTCGCCGAGGTCGCGGCAGCCGCACACGAACGGCGTCTTGAAGCGGCGCTTGTCGACGTGGAACTGCTCGTCGGCCGGCGTCAGCACCTCGCTCTCGTCGATGCAGTCGACCTCGAGCGCCTCGAGCAGCTGCGCCTCGACGAAGTGGCCGATGCGCACCTTGGCCATGACCGGGATCGACACCGCGGCCTGCACCTTGGCGATCATCTCCGGGTCGCTGGCGCGCGCGACGCCGCCGTCGCGGCGGATGTCGGACGGCACGCGCTCGAGCGCCATCACGGCGCAGGCGCCGGCGTCCTCGGCCAGGCGCGCCTGCTCGTCGTCGACGACGTCCATGATGACGCCGCCCTTGAGCTGCTCGCAGAAACCGATCTTGCTGACGAGTTCTTCGGCGGTGAAGCCGGGCACCGAACGGACGGGGGGATGGCTCTTGGTCATGGGAGGAACGGTCGGGGGGGAGGTCACAGGAAGTGCCGCGCCGGGGCCGGAGCCGCGCCGCGGACGAGGTCTTGGGCGAGTTCGCCGAGCACGCGCGCGCCGGCCGCCGTCTGTCGCACATCGGCGCGCGACAGCGACAGCCGCACGCCGCGCGACGGTCGCTGCTGGCTGTCGAACGCGCGGCCCGGCACGACGCGCACGCCGCGCGCCGCCGCCAGCTCGGCCAGCCGGTCGCCGGCGCCGTGCATCGACGCACCGGGGCCCGCCGCCGGCAGCTCGAGCCAGGCGACGAAGCCGCCGTCCGGATCGGTGAGCACCGCGCCGTCGGGCAGCGCGGGCCGCAGCTCGCGCTGCAGCGTCGCGTGGCGCGCGGCCAGCTCGCGCGTGAGCCCGGTCAGGTGCTGCTCGTAGGCGCCCGAGCGCACGAACTCGCAAAGCGCCACCTGCAGCAGCGGCGACGTCTCCAGGTCCATGAAGCGCTTGACGGCCGCCATCGGCTGCAGCGCGCGCGCGCCGCCGAGCACCCAGCCGACGCGCAGGCCGGGGAACAGGTCCTTGCTGAAGGTGTGCACCGTCACGGTCAGCCCGCGCGGATCGAGCGCGCGCAGCGACGGCGGCGCCGTGCCGCGGAACCGCAGCGCGTCCTGGTACTCGTCCTCGAGGATCGGCACCTCGGTGCGCCCCACCACGTCGAGCAACGCGCGCCGTTGCGCCTCGTCGAGCGTGCGCCCGGTCGGGTTGTGGAACGACGGCATCAGGTAGCACAGGCGCACGCCCGGCCGCCGCACCGCGCGTTCGAGCTGGTCGAGGTCGAGGCCGTCGTCGCCGAACGCCACCGGCACCGGCTGCAGGCCGTGCGCCTTCAGCAGCCCGTACATCTGGTGGTAGCTCGGCGTCGTCACGAGCACCGCGTCGCCCGGCGTGCAGAACGTGCGCAGCACCAGGTCGAGGCCCTGCTGCGCGCCCGCCGTGACCAGCACGTCGTCGGCGGCGATCGCCGGGTCGGTCGCGCGCGCGCGCTCGCACAGCAGCTCGCGCAGCTCCGGCATGCCCGCCGCCGCGTGCCCGTAGCCCAGCAGCTCGCCGCCGCGACGCTGCAGCACCGCGTCCATCGCCGCGCGCATCGCGTCGACCGGGAACATCGCGGCGTCCGGCGACAGCTCGGCGAAGTTCGCGACCAGCTTCTGCCCCGGCGGCAGCGGCGGTGCGGGCGCCATCGCCTGCGTCTGCAGCAGCGCCGCCTCCGCGAACGCACTCAGCGGCCCCGCCGGCGCCGCCGCCTGCGCGCTCTGCAGCACCGTCGTGCCGCGGCCCACCTCGGCCGCGACCAGCCCGGCGTCGGACAGCTTCTTGTAGGCGTCCTGCACGACCGCGCGCGTGACCCCCGACGCCTCGGCGACCTCGCGGATCGGCGGCAGCCGGTCGCCCGGCCGCAGCTGCCCGGCCGCGATCGCGGCGCGGTAGTGCGCGGCGATCTGGTCGCCCAGCGTCGCCGGCGCGGCGCGGTCGAGTTCGGGGGGTTGGAGGCGGGTCACGTGGGGGAGGTGTAGCGGGCAATGTGTCTGTGTCAATCGGGACAATATGTCCATGGCAGTCGCTGCCGGGTCGGCGAGGTCCTCCGCCCCGACACTCGTCCACCGTCGCGCCTCGACACGGACGGACCGACCCCACCTCCGTTGGGTCGGTCGTCGAACACCGTCAGACGCCGCGGTCACACCGCGAACCAAGGAGCCCAACCGCCTCACGACCCAACCGCCCTACGACCCAGCCGCCTTACGACTGGGCCGCCTCACGACTGGGCCGCCTCAAGACTGGGGCGCCTCAAGACTGGGGCGCATGACGGCTTCGACGCCGGCAGCCGCTGGGCCGCGGTCGGACTACGGTCGGTGGCCGGGGTCGGCGTCCGGTGGCGACCGGCGCGCGCCGGTCCGCATCGCCTGCACGGCGCTGCGGTCCGCCGCCGACATCGGCGTGCGCACCAGTTCGACGTGCATCGCGTCGATCGCGCGCGGCGTGCGGACGATCTGGTCCTTGCCGAGACCGCGCGCGATCAGCTCGTCGCCGAAGGCGCTGGGCTCGAACTCCAGCTTGCGCAGCGCGAAGTGGTGCGTGCTCCAGCCCAGGTACCAGGCCCACTCGCAGTAGTAGACCCAGCTGCGCTCGTTGAACGCGCGCACGTGCGTCGGATCGCACCAGGCGCCGAGCGACAGCTCGTACGGGACGCTGGCGCGCAGCACGCCGCCATCCTCCAGCAGGTGGAGGATCGTGGTCATCGCCGTCGTCAGCTCGCGGATGTGCTCGAGCACGTCGATGGCGACCACCTCCCGGAACATCCGCGGGCCGAGCTCCACGGTACCGAAGCGCTCGCTTGGCACCGCCACCGTGCCGCATTCCCTGCCGTCGCGGGCCGCCGGCAGCGGCGTGTTCAGGTCCCACACGACGTCCGGACGCCACATCGGCGACACGTCGAGGTTCAGCCATTCGGCGCGGAAGCTCTTGCCGCTGCCGACGTGCAGCGTCGTCGGCAGCGGCTGCCGCCGGCGATCGGCCGGCGCGGGAGCCGGTTGCGGGACGAGCAGATCGTGCGGGACGGGGGGCGTGGGGATGCGGATGGCCATGACGATGGCGCTCTCATCGACCCGCGGGGCGAGCCGGCTTTCACCGTCCCGCGGGCGCGCGGCCGCCGGCAGCCACCGCGCCCGTCCGGCAGGACGACGGGAACCACGGGCGGCCGGCGCAAGCCGCGACAGGCGGACCTGTTGGGTTGGTCGATCGACCCGATCAGCGCGCTGCGCGCCGCGCCCGGGCCGGCGCCTTTCGCGCCGCCGCCGGCCCCCGCTGCGCCTCGGCGCTCGGCGGGTCGATGTCGAACACCTCGCCGTTCCGGGTCGCGCAGAGGATGCGCGGACCCAGCTCGGGGATCGCGACGGGCCGCAGCACCACGCCGCGCGTCAGCAGCTCGCGCACGTGCTGCGGCTGCAGCTGCAACCCGCGATACTCGCGCGGCAGCCGGAACGCGCAGTCCTCGTTCCAGCGCGAGCAGCCGTAGGCGACGCGGCCGGCGATGACCTCGGCGCCGCAGCGCGGGCAGGCGCCGAGGCCGTCGGGCAACGGCTTCGGCGCCAGCCCTGTGGCGATCAGCGCGCGGGCCTGCGCGCCGATGCCGGCCATGAACTCGGCGCGCGTGCGCTTGCCGCGCTCGATCTCGCCGAGCTGGAACTCCCACTCGCCGGTGAGTTCCGGTGACTTGAGCACGGGGTCGGCGAGGATCGCGATCAGGTAGCGGCCGAGGTCGGTGACGCGCAGCGCCTTCTTGTCGCGGCGGACGTAGCGCCGCGCGATCAGCGTCTCGAGGATCGACGCGCGGGTCGCCGGCGTGCCGAGGCCGCGACCCTTCATCGCCTGCCGGAGGTTCTCGTCGTCGACCAGCTTGCCGGCGGTCTCCATCGCCGCCAGCAGAGTGTTCTCGGTGTAGGCCGGCGGCGGCTTGGTCTTGCCCGCGTGCAGGAACGGCGCATGCGGTCCCTGCTCGCCCACGCGGAGCGGCGGCAGCTCCTGCGCGTCGTCCTCGTCGTCGTCGGCGGTCTTCTTGCGGCGGCCCTTCTTCGGCGCGGCGCCCTCGTCGGCGGCAGCCGGCTCGAGCGCGGTCCAGCCGGGCGCGGTGACGACGACGCCGCGCGCCTTGAACTGCACGTCGCCGCAGTCGGCCTTGACCAGCGTGAGGTCCTGCACCTTGTCGGGCAGGAACACCTGCACGAGCCGCGTGGCGACGGCGTCGAACACCTTCTGGCCGTCGCCGTCGAGGCGCTCGAGGCGCCCGGTCGGCACGATCGCGTGGTGGTCGGAGACCTTGGCGTCGTCGAACACCCGCGCGCTGCGCGCCCGTGGCCCGCGCTCGTCCGGCGCGCCGGCGATGTGCTCGGCCAAGAGGCGCAGCGCGTCCGCGTTCCACGCCCGCAGCTGCGCCAGCGTCTGCCGGATCGGGTCGACCATGTCGGCCGTCAGGTGCCGGCTGTCGGTGCGCGGGTAGGTGAGCAGCTTCTTCTCGTACAGCTGCTGCGCCAGCTCGAGCGTGCGGCTCGCCGAGAAGCCGTGCCGCAGGTTCATGTCGCGCTGCAGCTGCGTCAGGTCGTACAGCAGCGGCGGCGGGATGCGCTCGGTGCGGGTTTCGACCGCGGTGATCTGCAGCGGCACGCCGGTGACGCGCTGCAGCAGCGCCTGGCTCGCGGCCTCGTCGTGCGAGCGCTCGCCGGCGTGGCGGAACACCGCCTTGCGGTAGGTCGTGCGCAGCGCCCAGAACGGCCGGGCGTCGAACACCCGGATCTCGTCGTCGCGCTGCGCGATCAGCGCCAGCACCGGCGTCTGCACGCGGCCGAGGCTCCACAGCACCTTGCCGCCGCCGTGGCACACCGTGCACGCGCGGGTCGCGTTGAGCCCGACGATCCAGTCGGCTTCGCTGCGGCTGCGCGCGGCGTCGTGCAGGTTCTCGTAGCTCGAGCCCGGCTTCGCGTCGGCGAACGCCTTCCGGATCGCGTCGTCGGTCAGGGAGCTGAGCCAGAGCCGTCGGAACGGTCGATCGGCGCAGCCCGCGTACTCGAGGATGTAGCGGAAGATCAGCTCGCCCTCGCGGCCGGCGTCGGTCGCGCACAGCAGCTCGTCGGCGCGGCGGCACAGGTCGGCGACCCGTTCGAGCTGCTCCTTGGCGCCCTGCTGCGGCGTCGGCTTGAGCTCGAAGCGCTCCGGGATGAACGGCAGCCGCTCCAGCGACCAGCGCTTCAGCGCCGGGTCGTACTCGTCGGGAGTCTTGAGCGTGGCCAGGTGGCCGAACGCCCAGGTCACACACCAGCCGTTGCCCTGGATCGCGCCGTCCTGGCGCTGGCTCGCGCCGAGCGCGCGCGCGAGGTCGCGGGCGACGGACGGCTTCTCGGCGACGACGACCTTCACTCGGGGGACGCTACGGGTTGGCCGGGGACAGACAATCGTGCAGACGACGCGAGCTCAGCCCGTCTCCGGCGCAGCGCCCGCGCGGAGCTGCTGCCGGATCCAGGCGCGCGCGAGCGCCCAGCGCCGATCGACGGTCGCCGGCGACACCCCGAACAGCTCCGCGCACTCGGGTACCGTGAGCCCGCCGAACACCCGCGCCTCGACGATCTGCGCCGTCTCCGGCCGGTGCGCCGCCAGCACCGCGAGCAGGTCGTGGACATCGGCGAGGTCGAACTGCGCCGCAGCGTCGCCGCCGGGAGTCTCCGTCGCCAGCCCCGTCTCCCGTCGGCGGCCGCGCTTGCGCCAGCGCATCGCCATCACGTCGCGGCACGCGGCGCCGAAGCACGCCTTCAGGACGCTGTCCGGCTTGGTGCCGAGGCCCGAGCGGCGCGCGTGCACGCGACGCGACTCCTCGCGCAGCATCTTCAGGTAGGCCTCGGCCACGAGGTCGTCGGCGACGAGGCTGGGGGCCGGCAGCTTTCGCAGCAGGGCCGCGGCGATGCGCCGGAACTCCTGCACGAGGTCGGGGAACCGCTCGCGCACTCCGGGCGCGGACGGCTCCGGTCCCGGCACCGCGCCTGACGGCGGACGTTCGGCTGGTTCGGCCATGAGCAGCTCCGGCGGACACGGTATCGTTCCCGGCCGGCGCTCCGACCGGCCGCCGAGACGATAGCTGGCCCGTTGGAGGTCGCCCAGCATGCACCCGCCGCCCATCGACCTGCTCACGTTCGAACTGGTGGAACGGGCCCTCGCGCTGCCGGCGGACGACCGGCGGGCGTTCCTCGAGCGCGAGTGCGCGGACCCGACCGTCCGCGAACGGGCGCTCCAGCTCCTCGACGACACCCTGGCGATGTCGCCGTCCGCCGTCCAGGGTGCGGCGAACGGGCGATCGCTGGGCGAACGGGCCGCGACCTCACTCGCGACCGCGGACCTGCTGCGGTGCCTGCTGGCATCCCCGCGCCTCGATGTCTCGCGCTACGAGCTGCGCGAGCTGCTCGGCGCAGGCGGGATGGGCAAGGTGCTCAGGGTCGAGGATCGCTACCTGCGGCGGACGCTGGCGATGAAGGTCCCGCACGCGGACACCCCGACGCGTCCGGAAGACGTCCGCGCCGCGAGCGCCGCGCTCGGACGATTCCTCGAAGAGGCCCAGGTCACGAGCCAGCTCGACCACCCGGGGGTCGTCCCGGTGCACGACCTCGGCCTCGACCCGTCCGGGCGCGCGTACTTCCTGATGCGAAACGTCGTGGGCGACAACGCCAGCGCGGTGTTCGCCCGGGCCCGCTCCGGACGCGACGGCTGGTCCGTTCCGCGCGCCCTCCAGGTCATGCTCCGGGTCGCCGAGACGATCGCCTTCGCGCACGAGAGGGGCGTGCTGCACCGCGACCTCAAGCCCGAGAACATCCGCATCGGCGCCCACGGCGAGGTCTACGTGATGGACTGGGGACTGGCCCGCATCCGGCACGGCACCGATCGCCACGACCTGCGGGTGCGCCATGAAGACCGCGTCGCCTCCGACCGCAGCGCGGATGCCGGCGCCGACCGCGACGCCTCGGTCGCGACCATGGACGGCAAGGTGCTCGGCACCGTCTTCTACATGTCGCCCGAGCAGGCGCTCGGCCGCGACCTCGATCACCGCACCGACGTGTACGCGCTCGGCGCGACCATGTACGAGCTGCTGGTCGGCGCGCCGCCGTACGCCGACCCGGACGCCACCCCGCTGGAGATCCTGCGGTCCGTGCGCGCAGGGCCGCCGCGGCCGCTCGAGTCCGCCGCCGAGGCCGCTCCGGCCGCGCTGGTCGCGATCATCGCCAAGGCGATGGCGCGCGACCCCGAGCACCGCTACCAGAGCGCCGCGGCGCTGGCCGCCGAGCTGCGCGCGTTCCTGGACCACCGCGCGGTGCAGGCCTACCGCACCGGGCCGCTGGTCGAGCTGCGCCTGTGGATGCGCCGCAATCGGGGGCTGGCCGCGAGTCTGCTCGCGACCTTCGTCGGCGTCGTCGTTGCCGCGCTCGTGTTCCACGCGATGGCCGAGCAGAACCTGGTCCTCGCGCGAGAGAAGGGCCGCACCGTGGACGAGTTCAACCTGCTGGCCGGCGTCGTCAGGTGCGAACGGGCGCTGGACGACGAGGCCCGGCTGTACCCGGCGTGGTCCAGCCGCATGGCCGCGATGCAGCAGTGGCTCGCGGACGAGTGCGACCCGGTGCTCGCGATGCTGCCGCAGGTCGACGGGGCGATCGCCGCGCTGCGCGCCGACGCGCTGGAACCCACCGCGGACGATCGGCAGCGCGACCTGGAGTCGCACCCGCGCTACACCGATTGGCTGCAGGCCCGGCGCCGCCTCGACTCGCTGCGTCATGCGCAGGCGATCCGGTCCGGTGCACGAGCGTTCGTGCCGGCCGAGCTGGACGCAGTGCAGCGGACCATGGACGTGGCGTCCCTGATCCAGCACGGCAAGCAGCGCATCGTGTGCGACGACCAGGCGATCTTCGGTGAGGAAGCGCTCGGTCTCGCGTTCGCCGAACTGGCCGTCGCGAAGGCCACGTCCGCGCGGCATGCAGCGATCGCGCGCTCGGTGCTGGCCGGCGCGCTCGCCACCAACGGTCAGGACGATGCCTGCCGACAGGTGCTGCAGGACTTGCGCGAGACGGCCGCGCCTGCGGGGTCGTCGGAGTTCGCGGACTTCGCCGACTCCATGAGTGATTGGCTCGACCGCGCCGATGCGCTCGAAGCCGAAGCGGCGGCGGAGCACGCGGCCCTGGACGCCGAGGTGCACGCGCGCCGCACATGGCGTCTGGCCGACGGCGCCCGGCAGTTCCTGCACGACACCCTCGCCGGCCTGTCGGCGCAGATCTCCGAGCTCGAGCGTCGCCACGCCGGCGTGCGCCGACGCCTCGAGGTGGCGCAGCAGCTGGAACGGGCGACCCTGGACCATCCGCGTGCGCGACACTCGTGGTCCGCGACGCGCGCCGCGATCGCGACCCATCCCGCATACACCGGGCTGTCCCTTGCCCTGCCGGACGAGGAGGTCTGGGGACTGGTGCCGATCGGCGAGAACCCCGTCACCCGGCTGTGGGAGTTCTACGACCTGGCCTCGGCGTGGGACGGCAACGGAGATCTTCTGGCGGTGCCGATCCCGGCGCACGGCCCGGACGGCTCCATCGACATGACCGAGTCCACCGGGATCGTGTTCGTGCTGCTGCCCGGCGGGACCGTCACGGTCGGGGCACAAGGCTCCGACCCCGGGGCACCCCACTACGATCCCGATGCCGGCGAAGCCAACCTGCCCCGGCGGGTCACCCTGCACCCGTTCTTCCTGGCCCGGCACGAGCTCACGCAGGCGCAGTGGGCCAGGCTCTGGACCGGAGATCCTGGCCTGCGGCAACCCAGTGACTTCGCTGCCGGGACGTCGCAGGCCGACGAGCTGTCGACCCCGACCCATCCCGTCGAAGGCGTGAGCTCGAGCATGTGCAGCACCGTGCTGTTCCGCCACGGCATGACCCTGCCGACGGAGGCACAGTGGGAGTACGGGTGCCGTGCCGGCACGACGACCGCGTTCTGGTGCGGCAACGACGCCGCCAACCTGCGTGTCGTCGGCAACGTCTTCGACAAGCGCGCGGCGACTGCAGTGCCGGCCTTCGGGCCGGGTGAGGCGTTCGACGACGGTCACGTGATGCCCGCCCCGGTCGGTTCCTATGCAGCCAACCCGTTCGGCCTCTACGACGTCCACGGCAACGTCTGGGAGCTGTGTCGCGACCGCGTCTCCGCCACAGCCGCTTCTCGAGAAGGGGACGGCCTGCTCGTGTCGGTCGAGGCGTCGACCGAGTGCGCGGTGCGGGGCGGCGGGTTCCTGAACCCGGCCGTGCACGCGCGGTCCTCGCGCCGATCCGGCAGCGGCGTCGACAACCGCAACGGGACCATCGGACTCCGCGCCGCCCGACGCCTCCGACAGTGAGGCACGCGATCGCTCCGGCCGCCCGAGTGCCGCCGCGCGACAATTCGCAAACCCGATGACGTGATCCGGGTCGCCGCGGCAGAGACCCCTCCGGCTGCGCCACGTCGGTGCGGCTCCGACCAACCACCTGCACGGAGTCCGATCATGTCCGTTTCTTCCCATCTGCACTTCCCGTTCTCCCGCGGCGCCGCCGGAGCCCTGCTGGCCATCGCGACGCTCGCGCTGCTGCCGGCGACCGCGTCGGCCCAGCACAACTGGACCAAGGCCAAGGCCTACACCGGCGGCGGCATCGTTCCGGGCGGCTGGCATCGCCACACGGTCGCGTACGACTCCAACGACGCCGCCATCCGCCACCATCGGCGCTCGAAGCCGAACGGGCGGAGCTGGGCCGAGGCCTACCAGTTCGCGCAATGGACCTGGCAACCGGGCTTCGAGGGCACCGTGGGCGCGTTCTACTCCTGCGGCTACGCCAAGGTGAAGGGGTGGGCGGCGGACTACGAGTACAAGTTCCGCGACCTGAAGTTCATCGCCGGCGACGACGACCCGAGCGCCCAGGAGGCCTGTCCGCCGCCCGGCGGCGACTGCGACTGCGAGTGCGACTCGCTCGTGGTGGCCTTCCAGATCGGCTCGGTGAATTCCACCGCCGTGACCGTCGGCGCCGGCTCGCACCTGCGCGTGGACCCGCAGAACGCTGCCGGCGCGGTCTCGGCGGCGATGTTCCTCGAGGTCGTCGAACAGGCCACGGGCGCGACGATCGCCACCGGGGAGATCCGGCTCGACTACGACGCCGTGACGCAGACGCCGGTGCTGGTCCGCAGCGGCGTGCTCCAGTCCGCGCCGGTCGCGATCCAGCCGACGCCGCTGGGCCAGTTCGTGGTCGATCTGTCGAGCGTGTCGTACTCGCTGCCGTTCGGCCCGGCGACCCATGCGATCCACGTGGGCGGCGCGGCCGTCGGTAGCGAGGCCACGGCCGGCGTGTCCGACTCGCCGATCGGGCTCGATCCGGTCGGCACCGCCGATGCGCCCGCCGGCTCGCTGACGTTCTTCGACCTCGACGTCCGCTCGCCGAACGGCGTGACCGTGCGCCGCTTGGACGTCAACACCGGGGCGACCGCTGCGAACACGCTCGGCACGGTCGAGGTCTACGCGACGCCGGCGACCTACGCCGGCAACCAGCAGAGCCCGGGTGCATGGACCCTGGTGGCCAGCGGGCCGGTGCTCGCCACCGGCAGCGACCAGCCGTCGCCAGCCTGCCTGGGCGCGGGCTTCCATCTGCCGTTCGGGTCGCACGGCATCGCCGTGCGCCACCTCGGCGTCGCCTTGCGACACACCGCGGCGACGGCGCAGAACCAGGTCGCCGAGACCGACGATCTGGTGCTGCGCGCCGGCCAGTGCCAGGTGACTCCGTTCGCCTCGGTGCCCGTCCCCGGCTGCCTGTTCAGCGGCAACCTGCACTACGAGCTGGGCAACGCTCCCGGTGCGCCCTGTGACCCGTTCGCGATGGCGGTGCCGGTGGGCGTGGGTTGCGGGAGCTTCGGTCCGCTGCACCTGTCGGTGCCGGCGCGACCCGTGCTCGGCAGCACCCTGGCCCTCGAGACCACAAACCTCGGCTTCAACCCGACGCTCGGCATCGTGGTGCTGGGGTTCACGCCCATCCCGGGTCTGCCGCTCGACTCGCTGGGCATGCCCGGGTGCTTCCTCTACCAGAGCCTGGACATGTCGTTCTTCCTGGCCGCCGGACCGTCGTCGATGGTCATGCCGTTGACGCTGCCGGAAGACCCGTTCCTGATCGGCGCGATCGTGCGGGCCCAGAGCGCCGTGCGCGATCCGATGGCCAATCCGCTCGGCCTGTCGGCCTCGAACGGGATCAGCCTGCAGCTGTCGACGCACTAGCTAGCGCGCCGGGGGCGCGGCCACCCGCCGCCTCCGGTCACCGTCCGGGCCCCATGCGGCATTGCCGGGACGCGCGCCGCGCGTGACGATCCATCGCATGTTGGCCGAACTGTTCCCCAATGGCCTGTTCCCCACGGGCCCGTGGCACTACCTCGCCGGCGGGCTGCTGATCGGTGCCGGCGTCGCGCTGCTGTTCGTGTCGACCGGGCTGATCGGCGGCGCGAGCACGTTCTTCTCCGCGACCTGCTCGTTCTTCAGCCGGCGGCCGTTCTTCCAGCAGGAGCGGCTGGTGCAGAGCCGCGGCTGGCGGCTGGTCTACGCCGCGGGGATGGTGCTCGGCGCGGCCGCGGTCGCGCTGGCCACCGCGCCGGCGGTCACCGAGGTGCACTGGTGGCAGCTGCTGCTCGGCGGGCTGATCGGCGGGTTCGGCGCGCGGCTGGCGAACGGCTGCACGTCGGGCCACGGGATCTGCGGGCTGGCGTCGCTGCAGCTGCCGTCACTCGTGGCGGTGCTGACCTTCATGGCCACCGCGTTCGCGACGGCGTACCTGGTGCAGCAGGTGGGTGGACGATGACGGCCGGCGCGATGCTGTTCGTGCTGCTCAGCGGCGCCCTGTTCGGCGCCGGCCTCGCGGTGTCGACGATGATCCAGCCCGAGGTCGTGCTGTCGTTCCTGCGCGGCCAGGACCTCGGGCTGATGCTCGTCATGGCCGGCGGGGTCGCCGTGACCATGCTCGCGTACCGGCTGGCGCCGAAGGTGATGGCGCGGCCGTGGACCGCCGCCCGGTTCGGCGCGCACGCGGCGTCGCTCGATCGCCGCACGGTGCTCGGCGCGGCGCTGTTCGGCGTCGGCTGGGGCCTGTGCGGCGTGTGCCCCGGGCCGGCGATCGCCGGGCTCGGCGCCGGCAACTGGCCGTTGGTCTACGCGCTGCTGGGCCTGTTCGCCGGCGCATGGCTGCAGGGACGGTTCTTCGCGCCGCGGGCGTGACGCGGAGCGGCGTCAGTGGTCGCCGGCGACCGCCGGCGGCGACGACGCGAGCTGCACGACGGTCGCGATGCCGATCGCCAGCGCCATCGCCAGCAGCAGCCAGGCGAACACCTTGCGCAGCAGCCGCTGGTCGACCCGGCCGCCGAACGCGCCGCCGCACAGGCTGCCGGCGGCGCCGACCGCGACGAACACGCCCAGCACGTGCCAGTCGAGGTGCAGGTCGAGCGCGCGCAGCACCGCCTGGTACTTGGCGAAGCCGCTGAACGACTTCATCGCGATGATGACCAGGCTGCTGCCGACGGCGCGTTGCATCGGCAGGCCGCCGAGCAGGACCAGCGCCGGCACGATCAGGAAGCCGCCGCCGACGCCGACGAAGCCGGTCAGCGTCCCGACCGCGAGGCCGTCGACGACGATGCGCAGCGGCGCGCGCGCGCAGCCCTGCCGCGGCGCGGATTCGGGCTGCAGCATGAACGCGCCGGCCAGCGCCATCACCGCGACGAACGTGAGCATCTGCACCGAGCCGCTGACCGCGCCGCCGAGCATCGCGCCGCACCAGGTGCCGGCCATGCCGGGCAGGCCGAACCAGAACACGTTGCTCCAGTCGACCTGCCGCCGCAGCGCCGCCTGCGCGCCGCCGACCGCGGCGATGGCGCCGACGACCAGCAGGGAGCCGGCGATCGCGGACTTCTCGTCCTGGCCTATGACGTAGACCAGCACCGGCACGGTGAGGATCGAGCCGCCCGACCCGAGCAGGCCGAGGCTCAGGCCGATCAGCAGGGCGCCGAGCAGTGCGAGGATCATCGGCGCCGCGCCGGGCTCACGCCCGGCCCTTCAGCATGCCCTGCCAGTAGAGCCGCGGCAGGACGTGCTTCTTGAGCAGGTACATGCTGCGCCGCTCCTTCGACTGGTCGAACCAGAACGTCTCGCACAGCTTCTTGTCGTAGTCGAACTCGGCGAGGATCAGCTTGCCGTAGTCGGTCACGATCGGGCAGCTGGTGTAGCCGTCGTAGCGCGCCTCGGGCTGCCGGCCGGCGAGCGTCGCCAGCACGTTCTGCGCGCAGGCCGGCGCCTGCTTGCGGATCGCGGCGCCGGTCTTGGACGTCGGCAGGCTGCTCGCGTCGCCGAGCCCGAACACATCGGCGTACTTCACGTGCCGCATCGTGTGCTTGTCGACGTCGATCCAGCCGCCGGCGCCGGCGAACGGGCTCCCTCGGATGAACTCCGGCGCGCTCATCGGCGGCGTCACGTGCAGCATCGCGTAGGGGACGTCCTTGCGCTGCCCCTTGGTGTCGCCGGCGAGGCTCTCGAACACCGCGACGCGCTCCTCGAGCCGCACCGCCACCAGGTTCCACATGTAGAACGGGGTGATCCGCCGCCGCTCCATCAGCGCGTCCAGCTTGCGCGCGTAGTGGGGCACCGTGAAGCTGTCGGGCTGCCCGCTCCAGAACTGCACGTCGACGGCCTCGCGCACGCCGCGGCGGCGGAACGTCGACTCCGCCAGGTACATGATCTTCTGCGGCGCGCCGCCGCACTTGATCGGCGTGTTCGGGTGCGTGAACAGCGCCGCACCCGACCGCACGCCCTGGATCACGGGCCAGGTCTGCCCGACGGTGTCGTAGGCGTAGTTGCTGCAGATGCCGTGCTTGCCGACGTTGCCCGCGAGCCCTTCGACCTTGACCCAATCGAGCTGGATGCCGGGACACAGGACCAGCACCTTGTAGCCGAGCGTGCCCCCGCCCCGCAGCGTCACCGTGCGCGCCTCGGGGTCGAACGACGCGGCCGCCTCCTTGACCCAGGACGCGCGCGCCGGGATCACGCTGGCCTGGTCGCGCTCGCTGTCCTCGCGCCGGCAGACGCCGCCGCCGACCAGGGTCCACAGCGGCTGGTAGTAGTGCTTCTGCGCCGGATCGACGATCGCCACCGCGCCCGCCGGCAGCTGCTTGCACAGCCGCGCGGCCACGGAGATGCCGGCGGTGCCGCCGCCCACGACGACGACCTGGTGGTCCTGTCGCAGGCTCACCGCTTCGCCTCCGCGCCGGCGGCGGGGGCCTTCGCGGCCGTGCCGCACGCGCCGGCGCCGGTGGCGCAGCCGCCGCCGCCGTCCCACTTCGACATGCCTTCGAGCACGTGCACCACGTTGGCGCGGCCGGCGCGGCGCAGGACGCTGACGGCGCTTGCCGAGCGGTTCTGGGTGCGGCAGATCACCGCCACCTCGCCGTCGTCCGGCACCTCGGCCAGGCGGTCCTGCAGCTCGATCAGCGGCACGTGCAGCGCGCCGTCGATGTGTCCCTGCGCCCACTCGGTGGGCGTGCGCACGTCGAGCACCGCGGGCCGCGGCCTCGCGGCGAGCCGCCGGCGCAGCTCGGCGAGGTCGATCTGCGGCGTGGTCTGCAGCAGGTCCGCGCGCTCGCGGAGCGCCGCCGCGCCGCCGTCCAGGTAGCCCACCACGCGGTCGATGCCGACCCGGCCCATGCGCAGCACGGCCTCGCGTTCGGTGCCCGGCTCGGCCAGCACGATCACCGGGCGGTCCAGCTTCAGCAGCGAGCCGCACCAGGTCGCGAACGAACCGGCGAGGCCGATGTGGAACGCGTTCCGCAGGGTGCCCCGCGCGACCGCGGCGTCGTCGCGGACGTCGACGACCTGCGCGCCCTGCCGCTCCAGCTCGAGCACCTTGGCCAGCGAAAGCGGCACCAGCCCCCGCTCCAGCGCCGCGTCGAGCAGCGGCCGCGACGTCTTGTTCATCACCGCGTCGTGCAGGAAGTAGCGCGGCGCCTGCGGCTGACCCTCGGTCAGCATCGCCACGAACGCCGCGCGCGACATCGGCTGCAGCGCGTAGTTGGACCGCCGCTGCGTGCCGATGGTCGAGAACGGCTCGCTGCCGAGGCTCTTGCCGCACATCGAGCCGGCGCCGTGCGCCGGGTACACCAGCGTCTCGTCGGGCAGCTTCAGCAGCTTCTGGTGCAGCGAGTCGAACAGCATCCCGGCGAGGTCCTCGGCGCGGAAGCCCACGGCGCCCAGCAGGTCCGGGCGGCCGACGTCGCCCAGGAACAGCGTGTCGCCGGTCAGCACCGCGTGCGGCCGCGCGCGGTCCTTCGCCAGGTCGAACACGGCGAAGCACGTGCTCTCCGGCGTGTGCCCCGGCGTCAGCATCGCCTCGATGCGGACCTGGCCGAACTCCACCGCCTCTCCATCGGCGAGCTTGTGGTGCGGGTAGTCGGGGTTGGCGCGCGCGCCCAGGTGGACCTCGGCGCCGCAGCGCTCCTGCAGCTCGCGGTCGCCGGCCACGAAGTCGGCGTGGAAGTGCGTCAGCAGCACGTGGCGGATCTGCACGCCGAGGCGCTCGGCGGCCTCCAGGTACTGGTCGATGTCGCGCTGCGGATCGACCACCGCGGCGATGCCCGCGGCCTGGTCGGCGATCAGGTACGAGGCGTGGGCGAGGCAGCCCAGATAGAAGCGTTCGAGGATCATGGTGGCACCCGGGTCCCGAGGAACTCGGCGGCGAGTAGAGGTGACCGCAACGCCTCGGAGCAACCGGCAAGAGCCTCGCAATGCACCCGGGGTTCCGCAGAAAATGTGCGCACCGGCAGCGGGGCGGATCGGCCGCGACGCCGTGTCCGGGATCCGACCACCGGCCGCGCAGGCGACCGATGCGATCGACCCCGTTCGACCCGGACCCGGAGCAGCCGGCCTCGCGGGTCGGAGTGCCCCCGGTCCCCCGCCGCCGCCAGAACCCGACGACCTGCCCCATGCGACGCCTCGCCCCCCTCGTGATGGCCGCCCTCGCGGCATGCTCCTGCTCCGTCCATTCCAGCCGCACCAGCTGGACGACCAACGACGCCATCGTGCAGGCGGGCACCGGGCAGCCGACGCTCGTCGCCTGGTACCACGACGGCCAGCTCCTCGGCGCCGATGCCGTCGACCGGCCCGACTTCCCGCTGCGCGACTTCGTCCGCAAGCAGGGCGCACCGGTGCAGGACCACCCGGACCTCGAGCGGTGGCGCGGGCAGCTGCAGGCGTTGGAGCAGGCGGCCGACGCCACGCCGCTCGACGAGCTGCTGGCGTGCGCCGCCGACCTGCCGTTCGTCGGGCCGATCGAGGCGGCGCTGGAGCAGCGCACCGCCGACCGGCCGGACGCTGCCGCCGCGGTGCTCGATCGCGTCCGCGGGCTGCGGGTGCGCGACCCGTTCGCCGAACGGCTGGTGGCGACGGCGACCGGCGCCGGCGACCTCGACGACGACCGCGCGGTGCGTTGGGTGCGCGACCTGCTGGCCGAGGACCACGAGCAGGCGGCCGGAATGGTGGCGGCGGCGCCCGGGGCCGGGTCCCGGACGGCGCACGAGGCGCTGGCGTCGATCGACGAGTTCCGCTCCGCCGACCGCCTGAACGTGTTCCACGCCGCAGCGAGGCGCGCGGGCACGGACACCGGCGCGGCGATCCGCATCGTCCGCGCGGCGGCGGACCTGCGCAGCGACGACGCCGGCGCGTGCCTGCTCGAACTGCTGCGCGAGGCGCCCGCCGCGGCGCTGGCGCGGGAGGTCCTGCGCAACCTCGACGAGCGCCGCAGCGCCCAGCGGCTCGACCTGTTCGTCGCCGCGGCGGCGGTATGCGCGGGCGATCCGGCCGGCCGGTTCGCGCTGGCGGACGCGCTCGAGCCGCTGCGGGCGGCCGACCGGCTCGCGGCGATGCGCGCCGCGCTCGCGAACGATGGCGCCGACGCGGAGCTCGCGGTGATCCTCGTGGACCGCGCCGAGTTGCTGCCGACCTCCGACCGCGCGCGATGGATCGACGAGGTCCTCGCCGGCCGCCACGCCGCCGACCCGCGCGTGCGCGACGCCTGCCGGACCGCCGCGCCGACGCTGCGCCGCGCCGACCGCGACCGGATCCTGCAGGTGCTCGAGACCTGGTGACCCCCCGCGCGCGCCCGGGCCGAGCGCGCCTGATCGAGTGTCCCAGGCCGAGCGCCCCAAACCGAGCGGCCCAAACCGAGCGGCCCAGACCGAGCGGCCCAGACCGAGCGCTCTAGACCGAGCGCTGGGCGTCCAGCTCGAGGAACACCTGCAGCTTGAGGAAGTCGACCTCCTTGATCTTCACCTGGATCGAGTAGCCCTCGGTGAAGGAGAACAGCTTGCGGCCCGCGCTGATCTGCAGGGTCGGGCCCTTCAGCTTCGGGCGCTCGCCGATCGTCCGCGTCGGCAGGAAGCCGGTGATGTTGAACTTCGGCAGGCGCACCTCGAGGCCCTGCAGCGACACCCGGATCACCTTGGCGTCGTGCGACTCGCCCTGGTGCGGCGCCACGAACTGGCAGACCTTCAGGTCGCCGACCGCCTTCTCGGCCATCTCGGCGATGTCGGCCTGCAGCGTGCTGTGCTGCGCCTTCTCGTTGAGGTCGCTGAGCAGGTCGTTGGTGCGCAGCTCGGCCTCGGCCTCGCGCCCGCGCGACTCGATCGCGTGCAGCCAGCGGTGCACGACCAGGTCCGGGTAGCGGCGGATCGGCGACGTGAAGTGCAGGTAGGCCTCGCGCACGAGGCCGAAGTGCTTCGCCACGTCCTCGTGGTCCTTGACCTCGTACACCGCGCGCTCGATCAGCCCCATGATGCGCATGATCAGCGCCTCGCTGTTCGACTTGCGCCGCGCGATCGTGATCAGCCGGCCGATGTCGCGGCCGGTGAGCCGGTCCTTGTCGGGCACGCGGATGCCGTGCTCGAGCAACAGCCGCGCGACGCCGGCGATCTCCTCGGGGTCCTTCTCCGGGTGCACGCGGTAGATCGTCGGCAGGCCGCGCTTGCGGAACAGGTCACCGACGGCCTGGTTGGCCGCCAGCGCGGTCTCCTCGATCAGCGTCTGCGAGAAGTACTTCGCCGAGTCGACGATCGCGGTCACCTCGTGCTTCCGGTCGAACACGAACTTGCGCTCCGACGACTGCATGCGCAGCGAGCCGCGCTCGTCGCGGATCTTCTGCTGCACCTTGGTCCAGTCGCGGAACCGCCGCAGGTCCGGCTCCAGGAACTTGATCGCGCGGGTCTCCTCGGTGTCGCGGCCGTCGAGCAGCTCCTGCACGACGCGGTAGGTGTTGCGTCGCACGCTGCGGATCACGCTCTTGTGCACGCGTGACGCCACGCGCTTGCCGGCCGGCGTGAACTCCATGAACACCGAGTAGGCCAGCCGATCGCGGTCGGGCACCAGCGAGCACAGGTGGTTGCTCAGCTTCTCGGGCAGCATCGGCACCACCTGGTCGGGCAGGTAGACGCTGGTGCCGCGCGTCAGCGCTTCGTCGTCCAGCGCCGTGCCCGGCCGCACGTAGTGCGCGACGTCGGCGATGTGCACGCTCAGCTCGGTGTTGCCGTTGTCGAGCTGCTTGATGCCGATCGCGTCGTCGTAGTCCTTGGCGTCGTCGCCGTCGATCGTGAAGATCGTCTCGCCGCGCAGGTCGAGGCGCCCCTCGAAGTCCTGCGGTTCCGGGTCCTCGGGCAGCCGGTCGACCTCGTCGCGCACGTCGTCGGGGAACACCGTGCGGATGCGGAACGTGCCCAGCAGCCGCAGCTCCTCGGACTCCAGGTCGCGGTAGCACGGCGGCCCGTGCTCCATCGGCCCGAACGCCGCCGGCCGCGCGCGGATGCGATCGCGGATCGAGTCGACGCCCAGGTCGTCGGCGCTGCGGCCGTCGTGCGACTCGAGCGTCCAGCCGCGGTCGCCCGGCTCGATGTCCGGCGGCGGCTCGCCGCCCTGTGCGCGCAGCAGGTCCTTGAAGCTGCCGAAGCCGCGCTGCGGCTCCGCGTCACCCGCGCGGTCGCCCTTGGCACCCGCCTGCTTGCGCGACCGGTCGCGCTTCTTGTCCGCCATGCGCGCCACCATACCCGTGGCGCCGACCAGCGCGACCGGCCCCCGTCGGAACGCGCCCGCCGCCCCGCTCAGAGGAACAGGTCCGGCAACAGCTCCTGCGCCGGATCCACCGCATACCGCGCGAAGTCGGTCACGCCTGCCGCGCGCAGCACGTCCTCGTCGAGCAGGAAGGCGCCGGTGCGCGCGCGGCTGTCGGCGGCGAGCACGGCGTGCGCGGCGTCGGCGACGATGTCGGGCGTCCGGCAGCGGCTGCGGTCGACGCCCGGGAGCATCGCCAGCGCGGCCGTGGCGATCACGGTGCGGGGCCACAGCGCGTTGACGGCGATGCCCTGGTCGCGGAACTCCTCGGCCATGCCGAGCACGCACTGGCTCATGCCGTACTTGGCGATCGTGTAGGCGACGTGCGGCGCGAACCAGCGCGCGTCCATGTTGAGCGGCGGCGCCAGCATCAGCACGTGCGGGTTGGCGGCGTTCAGCAGGTGCGGCAGGCACGCCTGCGTGCAGAGGAAGGTGCCGCGCACGTTGACCTCGAACATCAGGTCGAAGCGCTTCACCGGCGTGTCGGCGGTGCCGCGCAGCCAGATGGCGCTGGCGTTGTTGACCAGCGCGTCGATGCCGCCGAAGCGCTCGACGGTGGCGGCGACCGCGACGCGGACGTCGTCGTGCTCGCGGATGTCGCAGCGCAGCGGCAGCGCCACACCGCCGGCGGCCTCGACCTCCAGGGCGACGCTGTGGATCGTGCCCGGCAGCTTCGGGTGCGGCACGTGGCTCTTGCCGAGGATCACGACGTTGGCGCCGTCGCGCGCCGCGCGCAGCGCGATGGCGCGGCCGATGCCCCGCGAGGCGCCGGTGACGACCACGGTCCTGCCGGCCAGCGTGCCGTTCGCCGCGGCCATGTCAGGCCCCGGCCGCCTCGCCGCGGCGCAGCCGTGCGACCATCTCGACCTCCGCCGCCGTCAGGCGGAAATCGACGAGCAGCACATCGCGCGGCTCGTCGCCGAGGTTGCCGGCCTCGTGCCGGCACGAGTGATCGAACACGTAGCTGGTGTCGTCGGTCTGCTCCAGCTCGGTCGCGCCGATGCGCAGGCCGGCGCGCCCCCGGCAGCGCAGGCCGAGGTGGAAGCGCAGGACGTCGGGCTCGGGGTCGTCGGTGTGCGGGTAGATGTGGCAGCCGGGCAGCAGGCGCGACACGCCGCCGATCAGCACACCCGCTGCATCCAGCAGCGCCGCCGATTCCGGGCAGCGGCGGCGGTTGTAGGCCAGGTCCACGGCCATGGACCCGGGCCGGGCGCGCAGCACCAGCGGGAACACCTGCCAGCCGGTCGAGTACGCGTCGCGCTCGGGCCAGTCGACGAACTCGTCGGCGCGGAGCGCGGCGGCCTCGCGGCGGAAGACCTCGCGGCCGTCGTGCAGCCGCCGCGTCACGGCGAACAGGCGCGAGTCGAACATGGTCACGGTCATGGCAGATGGGCGCGCTCAGGCGAAGTCGAAGTCACCAAGCGAGTAGAACCACTCGTCGAACAGGAAGCGGCGGTCGCACCCGGCCGCGTAGGTGCGGAACACGATCTGGTGCGACGACAGCCTGACGCGGAAGCCGTGCCGATGCTGCAGCCGTTCGAACAGATCGCTGGTCGGCGAGAAGCAGGCCAGCACGAATCCGAGACCGCGCGCCCGCGCGGCGTCCTCGGCGCTCCGCAGCAGCGCGCGTTCGCAGTCCTGGTCGCCGGGCGGCACCAGCAGCTCGACCACCGAACAGGACTCGTCGTGCAGGCCGCCGCGCCGCAGGACCGCGACACCGCGCAGGCCGCCGGCCGCATCGCGCGCGGCGTGCACGACGTAGTCGACCAGCGGGTTCCGGTCGTAGCGCCACCGCAGGAACGCGCCGTCGCGCACGAGGCCGGTCGGCGTCGCCGCGGTGCAGCGGGCGCAAAGCGCGTCGAGGTCGTCCGGCAGGTGGCGGCGCTCCTCGACGACCACCCCGGACACCGCGGGCTCGTCGCCGCGGCCGTCGACGCCCCCGTCGACCGGGCGCACCAGCGCCGGCAGATCGCCGAGGATGTCGCACCGCAGGTGCCGCACCGCCGTGCGCCGCAGCGCGAGCTCCGGACAGCCGTAGACGACGCGCGTGCGCCCGCCGCCGAACGTCGCGAAGAACAGGTCGCCGGTCCGCACCAGCAGCTTGGCGCCGACGACGCTGCGGCGCAGCTGCGGGTGCACGACGACGTCTCCCGCGCGAGTGACCAGACCGTCCTCGCCGCGGTAGCGGCACCGCAGCGGCACGCCGCAGAAGGCGGCGAGGCAGCGGCCCGCCGGGTCGAACGCGCCGGCGATCGCCGTGCGTCCGGTCGGGTTGTCGACGAAGCGCCAGCGCCACTGCGCCATCGACCAGCGCGACCCGAAGCCCTCGTGGTGTAGCTGCAGCAGCGCCGCCGCGTCGTCGCGGGTGGCGAGCCGCACGGTGATCGCCTGCGCCAGGAGTCGTGTCTCGGTCATCCGATGCACGAGACGGCGTCGGAAGCTGCGCTGCCCTGTGGTGCATGGCAGCGGCCTGCGCCCCGTTCGGCGACTTCCTCCGGCTCGGCCGCGTCATGGTCCTGGGGCTCCCGACGGCTGTCAAGGGAACCTCCGCCGGCCCCGCATCGGTCGGTGGCGCCCGCGGCGCACCGCATCGCGCCCCCTCGGGAGCGCCCGCATCAGCCGTCCGCCGCGGCGTCCGTCAGCATCCACGTCAGCTCGTGGCGGTTGTGGTGCAGGTGCACGAGCCGCGACCCCGGGATCGCCGCGAACGACCGCGCGGCGGCGTGATGCTCGGCGCCCTGGAACTTGACGGTGCAGACGAAGTGCCGGACGAGGCCGCTGCGCCGCCAGCGCTCGACCAGGTCGAGCAGGCGCTCCGGGTAGCAGATCACGTCGCTGAACAACCAGTCGACGGGGCCGACCGCCTCGGGCGCGAGCGCGAACGCGCTCTCGCGGCGCGTCGTGACGCCGGGCATGGCGGCGACGGCGGGATCGAGCGGCGCCTTGTCGATCGCCAGCACGTCGGCGCCGAGGTTGCCCAGCACCCAGGTCCAGCCGCCGGGCGACGCGCCGAGGTCGACGCAGCGTTCGCCCTTGGCCGGCCAGCGCCGCAGCAGGGTCAGCGCCTCCCACAGCTTCAGGTAGGCGCGGCTCGGCGGTCCGAGCTTGTCCTCGACGAACGCGACCTCGCCGTGCCGGAACGGCGAGGAGCACCGCGCGCTCGCCAGCAGCAGGTCGGGTCGCCACAGCGTCCAGGACCCCAGCGGGGCCGTCGGCGCGGCGGTCGGGAAGCCCAGCGGCTTCGGCCGCAGCGGCGGCAGCTTCTCCTCGAGCAGCGCGGCCCGGCGGTGGTGGTCGAGCGAGTAGAGCGCCCAGTTGCGCTGCATCGAGCGCAGCCACCGCGCGCCGTCGCCGATCGACTCGATCGAACGCTGCTGCAGGTCGTGCCAGACGTTCGCAGCCCAGCACGCAGCCTCGGGCGCATCGCGGCGCGCCAGCACGAGCCGGTCGCGCACCGCCACGACGTCGTCGCCGAGCGCGGTGCAGAGCGGCTCGAGCAGGCCGTCGGCGGCGAGGTAGGCGCAGGTCGCCGCGGCGAGATCGGGGGCTGCCGGCATGGTCGGGAACATACGGCCGCCGGTCGCGCGGCCCACGCGGTCGGCTATGACGCCGTCATGAAGGCACGGCTGTCGGTGGTGTTCTTGCTCGGCGCCAGCACCTGGATCCGGGCGCAGGAACCCGCCGGAGCGCAGGAACCCGCGCGCGACTGGGCGGCCATCGCCGCCGCCGGCCATGCGGTCCCCGATGGCGCTGACCCCTTCGCGCTGCTGGTCGAACTCGGCGAGCTGCTCGGATCGCCGGACCCGCGGCTGCGCGACGAGCTCGCCTACGGAATCGCCGCGCAGTGGATCGTGCGGCAGCGCCTGCTGCAGCCGGAACAGCTGCGACAGCTCGCGCGGCGCTGGCGACCGAACCTCGCACACGGCCTGGGCGAGACCGGCACCGACACGGTCCTGCTGCGCTCGTTCTCGTGCCTCGCGTTGTCGCTGATCGCGGCCCGCGACGTGCAGCAGGAGTGCCTGAGCCAGGAGGAGCTGCGCGCGCTGCTCGCCGCGGCGATCGCGTTCCTCGCCGGCGAACGGGACCTGCGCGACCACGACCCGCAGCTGGGCTGGATCCACGCGACGGCGCACACAGCGGACCTCCTGAAGTTCCTCGCCCGCAATCCGCGCGTCGACGCCGACGGCCTGACGGCGATCCTGGGCGCGATCGGCGAGAAGCTGGCCATGCCGATGGCGGGCGCATTCCGGATGGGTGAGGACGAGCGCCTGGCGCGCGCGATCGCCGCCGTGCTGCTGCGCGAGTCGTGCCCGCCCGCCGCGCTGAACGCGATGCTCGCGACCCTCGAGGCCGCGGTGCAGAGGGCGCGGACGACGGAGCCGTTCGACCCGCGGCAGTTCGCCGTCGAGCAGAACGTGCTGCACTGCTGCCGCACCCTCTACGCGCTGCTGGACCTGGCCGGCGAGCTGCCGCCGCACGCCGAGCGCGCGCGCAGGTCGCTCGGCGACTGGCTGGTCGCGTTGGGGTGAGCGACCGGAGCCCCGAGCCGGCCCGGGCCGACCCGCGACCCGCGGCCCGAGACCCGCGACCCGCCGGCCCGCCGGCCAACCCGGTGCTTGACAAAGTTTGTTTTCAATGCTCAGATCCTCGCCATGCAGGACGTCGAGGTCATCGAGGACCCGGCCGCCGCGACCGTGGCGCTGGACCCCGCGCGCAGCCGGCTGTTGGCCGAACTGGCCCAGCCTGCCAGCGCGGCAGTGCTGGCGCAGCGCCTCGGCATCCCGCGGCAGAAGGTCAACTACCACCTGCGCACCCTCGAGAAGCACGGGCTGGTGCGCGAAGCGTCGACGCGCCAATGGGGCGGCCTGACCGAGCGGCACATGGTCGCCACGGCCAGCTCCTACGTGGTCTCGCCGGGCGCCATGGGCCCCGCCGCCAGCGACCCGGCGCGCGCGGTCGACCGGCTGTCGGCGAGCTACTCGATCGCGCTGGCGGCGCGCGCCGTTCGCGAGCTCAGCTCGCTCGTGCGCGAGGCAGCGGCCCAGGACAAGCGCCTCGCGACGCTGTCGATCGACGCCGAGATCCGCTTCCGCAGCGCGACCGAGCGCGCGCAGTTCAGCGCCGAACTGGCGCAGGCGATCAGGGCACTCGCCGCGCGCTACCACGACGAGGGCGCCGAGGGTGGCCGCCGCCACCGCGTCGTCGTGCTCGCCCACCCACACACCGAACCCAACCCCACCCCTCCCCAGGAGTCCCCCCGATGAGCGTCGAGAAGCAACCCGACGGCCGCCGCAGCGTGCGCGTCGAAGTCGAAGTCCCCGGCACCCCCGAGCAGGTCTGGCAGGCGATCGCCACCGGGCCCGGCGTGTCCGCGTGGTTCGTGCCCACCAAGATCGACGGCAAGGTCGGCGGCACGGTCGCCTGTGACTTCGGCGGCGGCATGGTGTCCGGCGCCAAGATCACCGAGTGGCAGCCGCCGAAGCGGTTCGTCGCCACCGACGAGACCTGGCTGCCGGGCGGCCCACCGGTCGCCACCGAGTGGACCGTCGAGGCGCGCTCGGGCGACACCTGCGTCGTGCGCGTCGTGCACAGCCTGTTCGCCAGCACCGACGACTGGGACGGACAGCTCGAGAGCACCGAGAAGGGCTGGCCCGGCTTCTTCCGCGTGCTGCGCACCTGGCTCACCGACCACCGCGGGCAGCCCGCGGCGACGATGCAGGCGATGGCCATCGGTCAGGACGAGCCCCTGGCGATGTGGCGCACGCTCACGCAGGCACTCGGCGCCCCCGACCCGCGCCCCGGTCAGTCGGTGCGCGTGCAGACCGACGGCGCGCCGGCGCTGGTCGGCACCATCGCGCACGTCGACCACACGCCGAGCGGCCACGGCCTCAACGTCCGGCTCAGCGCGCCGGCGCCCGGCGTCGCGCTGCTCGGCGCGTTCGGCTGCGGCGGCATGAAGATGGCGACCATGCAGGTCTACTTCTTCGGCGCCGGCGCGGCGGACGCCGCGAAGCAGCAGGAGCGCTGGCAGCAGTGGCTCGGCGGGGTGTTCCCGCAGCAGGAGGCCGGCGCCCAGTAGCGCCGGCCGGCGGCCTCAGCGCGCCTTCGTCTCGGACGCGGTCGCGGTCTCCACGCGCTGCACGACGACCGGTCGCGCGGCGCGTGCCGGCACGGCCGATGTCGAGAGGACGAATGCTCCCTGCTCCTCGAACGAGAAGCTCGTGGCGCCCAGGACGTAGCGCCCGGGCGGCAGGACCTCGTCGATGCGCGAATCGAGCACCGAGAGGGCGTCGGGATCGCCGCCGCCGCCGTCGTCGTTCGCCTGGATCGTGCACTGCGCGGCCCACACGGCGAGGTCGGCGTCGGCGAGGCAGTTGTCGGTCATCAAGAACAGGAAGCTGTCGAGGATGCTCGAGCGCATCGTCACGGTCAGCACGGTCGGAACCTCGACGTCGAACGCGTAGAGCTTCGCGAACCGGCCCGGGCGCAGGCCGGTGGGATCGCTCGCGGTCAGCTCGCCGTCCAGGATCGCGTTGGTCGTGATCGAGGCGATCGGGAACGCGGGCACGATCGGCGCGACCGGGTACAGGCGCCAGAGCACCGAATCGCCGGCGCCGGCGACGTCGCGGATGCGCGCGGACCGTAGCCCGCCGCCGAGATCGAACGCGGACAGCGCGCGGCCCGTACCCTGGAACAGGCTCTTCAGCATGATGGAGCCGCCGACCTGCTCGAACTCGAAGATCTGACCCGACGGCACCGCGGTGATCGCCGAGTACGGGACCATCAGCGCGTCGACCGAGCCGTCGGCGCTCTCCAGGGCCGCGTCGGAGGCGAACTGGTCGTTGCGCATCGTGAAGTAGGCGGCCCGTCCGTCGTGGAACACCTGGTCGAACCGCCAGCGCTGCCCGGGTGTGGGCGACGTCGTCGAGCCCGCCGTCACCCGGGCATCGCCACCGACATCGGTGTCCAGCAGCCGGTCGAAGTCGCCGACCCAGGAGACGGCGAAGAAGAAGTCCTCGAGCACCAGCCCGGTCGAGAAGCTCGCGCTCACCGGCGCCGCGATCTGCCCGCCATCGGCGGCGCGCAGCGAGGTGTTCACCGTGACCCGGAAGGTCGCGCCGGCCTCGAGGAGTCGCGTCGGCTGGAACCGGATCGAGGTGCCCACGACCGAGACGGAGCCCGGTACGAGGCCGTCGGGCCCGAGGACCGCGATCGACCCGGTGGTCGTGGTCTGGTCGATTGCACGGCCGAACGCAACCACGATCGGAGCGTCATAGGCCACGCCCGCGGCGCCGTTCGCCGGGGAAAACGAGACCACGGGCAGGGCGTCCGGCTGGATGCCCGCGCCCGCCGCGCCACCGCCGCCGCCGCCGCAGGCCGTGACGAGGATCGCCGCCAACGACGCGCCGAGCGCAGGACCGAAACGCGAGACGGAGGGACGGTGAGAAGACCGATGGGAGGTGGTGTTCATTGGGCGAATCCGCGCCGGGGCGGAGTGGGAGAACCCCGGTCACGGTAAGCCCATGCGCCGGCTTGCCGGCGAGCGGCCGATGATTTCTCCGCCGCTCGCGGGGCCGAGGCGGCTCACAGCTCGGCGGCAGGCGCGCGCCGCCCGAAGATCAGCGCGACGACCAGCAGCGCCAGGAACACGAAGAACAGGATCTTCGCGATCCCGGCGAACGTCGCGGCGATGCCCGTGAAGCCGAACACGGCGGCCAGCAGGGCGAGGATCAGGAACGTCAGGGTCCAGGAGAGCATGGGCCGGGGCGTTCAATCGGCGTGCCGGCGGCGCGCGCGGCGGACTTGCGCGCGCGCGCGCCGGCATTCGGCGGTCGTGACACCGGGGATGCCGGTGGCGCCGCCGCGCGCCGGCTCAGCGCTCGTCGTGCATCAGCTTCTTGACGAGCGGCGAGATGACGATGAGCAGGACGCCGAGGACGACCGCGTAGATCGTCAGCTGCAGGTAACCGTCGGTGTAGCCCTGCAGCTTCTCGGCTGCCGTGGCGTTCGCCTCGATGTTCGCCATGCCGGCGCCGAGGATGCCGGCGAGGTACTGGCCATAGGCGCTCGCCAGGAACCAAAGGCCCATGATGATGCCGAACATGCGCTTGGGCGCGAGCCGCGTCATCGCCGACAGGCCGATCGGCGACAGGCACAGCTCGCCGATCGTCGTGACCATCCACGCGAGCGTGAAGATCGCCAGCGACGAGCGCCCGTCGGCGCCGATGAAGTGGATCAGGCTGTGGAACAGCCAGAAGCCGCCGGCCAGGAACAGGAAGCCGAGGCCGAACTTCACCACGGTGTTGGGCTCGGCCTTCTTCATCCACAGCCAGACCAGGCCCAGCAGCGGCGACAGCACGATCACGAAGATCGAGTTGGACGTGTTGTTGACCTCGATCGGGTCGACGCCGAAGCCGGCGATGCTGGTGCCCTGCACGTGGTTCTCGGCGACGATCGCGAGCGAGCCGCCGCTCTGCTCGAAGAAGGCCCAGAAGAAGATCGAGAACACGATGAACACCAGCGCCGCGAACAGCTTCTGGACCTCGACCCTGGTGCAGGTCCGCATGTCCCACAGGAAGTAGGCCAGCGCGAGCGGGCCGACCGTGTACATGAAGTAGTCGGTGTACTCGCTGTTGCTGACCAGCAGCAGGATCAGCGGGATCGACAGCAGCGACCCGCCATAGGTCATCAGGATCTTGTTGCGCGCCTGCGGCGACGGCGTCTGGCCCTCGGGGACCAGCGGCGAGAAGCCGAGCGGCCCGAGCGTGTTCTTGGTCATCGTGAACACACCGACGCCGAAGATCATCGCGATGCCGGCGGCGATGAAGGCCCACTCCCAGCCGATGCTCTTGCCCAGCATCACGCACAGGTACCCACCCAGGGCGGCGCCCAGGTTGATGCCGGAGTAGAACAGGCCGAAGCCCGCGTTCCGCCGCGGGTCGCCGTCGTTGTAGAGCAGCCCGACGACGCCGCTGATGTTGGGCTTGAAGAAGCCGGTGCCGACGATCGAGATGCTGGTGCCGAGGAAGAACATGTCCTTCGGCGCGTCGCTGATCATGATGCCGGCCGCCACCGTGAAGCTGCCGACGACCATCAGGATCCCGCCCCAGGTGATCGACTTGCGGAAGCCGAGGATCTTGTCGGCGAAGAACCCGCCGACGAACGTCATCGTGTAGACGAACGCCTGGATGCCGCCGTACTGCAGGTTGGCCTGCTGCTCGTCCATGAGCAGCTTCTGGATCATGAACACGGTCAGCACGCCGCGCATGCCGTAGAAGCAGAAGCGCTCCCACATCTCCGACAGGAACAGCCACCACAGCTGGCGCGGGTAGGTGCCTTGGAAGTCGCGGATCGCGGCGAGTCTTGGGTCCATGGGTTCGACCGGGGAGAGCGGGTGGAGGCCCGTGGCGGGCCCGAGGAGCGCGGCGAACGTAACCCAAGGGCGCGCGCCGGTCGAAAGCGGAACGGCGGTCGGGCGCACGACACGTGCTGCACGACCCGGGCGCGGCGCACCTGTCGTCGCGGACGACGACCGGTCATAGTGCGCCGATGCACCGCCGCCCCACCGCCGCGCTGGCCGCCGCGCTGATCCTGGTCGCCGCCCCGGCCGCGGCGCAGAACCTGCCGCTCGGCTTCACCGTCGACGTCATCGCGCCCGGGCTGAACGGCCCGATCGGCCTCGCCGAGCTGCCGGACGGGCGGATCGTGTTCGTCGAGCAGGCGACCGGCGCGGTCAAGGTCATCGCCGGCGTCGCCGCCGGCACCGTGGCGGTGGCGACGATCGGCACGGTCCCGAACCTGACCGTCAGCTACAGCCAGGGCCTTCTCGCGGTCGCGGTCGACCCGGCGTGGCCCGCGCGGCCGTTCGTCTACGTGCTGCACAGCGATGCCACCGGCGGCGACCACCGCATCTCGCGCTGGACCGCCAGCGGCGCGCTCGGCGACCCGGACAGCACCAACCTGCAGCTGGCGCAGCCGTACGTCGTGCTCGCCGGCATCCCCGACGCGTTGCCGGTGAACGACGGCGGCTGCCTGCGCTTCGGCCCCGACGGCATGCTGTACGCGACGCTCGGCGACGACCACCAGGGCTGCCTGAGCCAGGACCCGACGCAGCTGCACGGCAAGCTGCTGCGGCTCGACGTTGCGGCGCTGCCGGCGAGCGGCTCGGGGACCGCGCCACGCGCGCTGCTGGCGGCGGCCGGCAACCCGTTCGCCGGGCCGGGCGACATCGCGCCGCTGGTGTGGGCGACGGGGCTGCGCAACCCGTTCCGCTTCCACGTCGATCCGCTGGGCGGCGCCCTGTTCGTCACCGACGTCGGCGAGGACCAGGGCGACGAGGTCGACCGCATCGCGGTCCCGGGCGCCAACCTCGGCTGGCCGTGGGTCGAAGCGGACCAGCCGCACACCGGCTGCGGCGGCACCGCGCCGGCGACGCTGGCGCCGATCGCCGTGCAGTCGATCGGCCCGGGCTTCACGGCGCTGGTGTCGATGGGGCTCTATCGCGCGGCACCGGGCGCGCCGTTCGCGTTCGGGCCCGGCTATGAGGGCTCGTACTTCTACACCGACCACTTCACCGGCCGCGTGTGGCGGATCGCGGCCGATCCCTCGACCGACGCGTGGGGCCCGGCGCCGCGCCAGCCCGGGCAGCCGAGCGCCGAGCTGTGGGCGCAGGGGCTCCTGTGGATCACCGACGCGCTCGTCGGCCGCGACGGGGCGCTCTGGTTCTGCGAACGCCAGGGCCAGAGCGTCGGCAGCGTGCGCCGGGTACGCCCGACCGGCGCGGCGTTCGCGCCCTTCGGCCAGGGCTGTGCCGGCACCGCGGCGCCGCCGGTCCTGCAGGCGACCGGCGCGCCGCAGCTCGGCGCGACGTTCCAGCTCACGGTGACCGGCCTGCGCCCGCAAGAGCCGTGGGCGGTCGGCATGCTCGGCTTCGCGCGCGACCGGATCGGCCCGGCGCCGCTGCCGCTCGACCTGGCGGTGGTCGGCATGCCCGGCTGCGCCGGTTGGATCGAACCCGACCGCCTGGAGCTGCTCGCGGGCGCCGGCGGCCTGGCGCCGTGGTCGCTGCCGATCCCGCTCGACCCGGCGCTGTCGGGGTTCGCGATCTTCGCGCAGGCGCTGGTCGCGGACGCCGGCGCCAACGCGTTCGGCGCGGTGGTGACCAACGGCGGCGAAGGCGTGCTGCGCTAGGTGCGCGTCACCGCAGACGCGCCGCGACGTCGGCGACCATCGGCGCGTAGGCGTCGGCGATCGCGCGGTGCCCGGCCGGCGTCGGGTGCCCGTCGCGCGGGTACGAGCACGGCTCGGCGCACGCCCGCAGCCCCGGCAGCAGCGACACCAGCGGCAGCGCGGACGGCAGCGCCGCGCGCAGCCGCGCGAACACCGAGTCGTCGTTGGCCGCGAGCTCGCGGGAGTAGGGCACGTAGCCGAACACGACCGCGAGGTCGCGCTGCTGCGCCAGCGCCTCGACCGCCCGCAGCTCCTTCCCGAAGTCGGCCCACGCCTCGGTCAGCAGCGCGTCGGTCGCCGGGTCCCGCGCTTGCGGCGCGAACCGCCGCAGCGAGCTGCCGAGCACGCGCATGACCAGCTCGTAGGTCACCGACCAGCGGCTCAGGAACTGCTTGGTCCGCACCAGGAGCCCCGGCGACAGCGCCTGGTCGCGGCGCGCCTCGGGCGTCAGGTGTTCGCCGCCGTCGCCGGGCGCGGGCCGCAGGCTGTTGTAGTTGTCGATCAGGTCGTTGCCGCTGGCGAGGCCGTGCTCGATCAGCACGGTCCAGACCACCAGCCGCCGCCATCGCGGCCGCTGCCGCGCGAGGTGCTGCTCCAGCCACAGGCGCTGGCTGTGCAGGCCGGTGCCCGGGCAGCCCAGGTTGGTGAGCTCGATCGGCATCGCCGGTAGCCGCTCGCGCAGTGTGGCGGCGAGCAGCGCGCCGAAGGTCTGCTCGAACTCGACGCCCCAGCCGAACGTGAACGAGTCGCCGACGACGATCAGCTCGATGCCGGCGTCCGCGGTGCCGTCGGCGGTCGGCGCCTCCGACGCGCGCGCCGAGCACCGGCGCCCCTCCGCGTCGACCGCGACTGCGGTCGAGAACTCGCCGGCCTCGAGCCGCCCGCGCAGCCCGGCGCGCGGGTGCGGGAACGGTCCGTCGACGTCGATCGCCGCGACCCGTTCGCCGGCGTCGTCGACGAACACCGCGCCGCCGGTGTGCACGAACGGGCGCAGCAGGACCTCGGTGACGACGAACGGCAGCAGCAGCACCGCGGCGGCCAGCAGCAGGCGCGCGCGCAGCGACGACCGGCGGCGACGCACCGGCGGCGCGGGGGATATGGGAGCGCTGGCGGTCATTGGTGAGGGGGGCGCTGCGGCCGATGCTGGCGGGCGCGCGCCGGCGGGTCAAGGGGCCGTCCCAATGCGCGACACCTGTCTCCACGCGAACCGGCGCCGTGCCCGATAGGCCGACGGTCGAGGGGGAGACCGTTGGAAGACACGACGAACAGGGGCGCGCGCGGCGCGCATTGGGCGCTGCCGCTGCTGCTGTGCGCCGGCTGCCAGGACCGGCTGCCGCCGCCGCCGTCGGGGACGCTGCCGTGGCAGCTCGGGGACGTCGTGCGCCAGCCTGCGCGCGCCGAGCCCGCGCGAGCCAACCCCCTGCCGACGCGGCCGCCACCCGCCGGTGCGGACGACGCACCCGCGGCGCCGTCGGGCGAACGCGCGGAGCTCGGCGCGGCGCCGGTGGCCGCGCCGCGTACGGTCGCGTTCGGCCGCACGGCGCGACAGCTGTGCGGGGACGGCCTGCTGGCGGCCGCCGGCGTCGACGACGCGCTGCTGCCGTCGATCGTCGACGACCGCGACGCCGTCGAGCTGCTGCTGGTCGGCAAGGTCGACTTCACGATCACGACCACCGCACTGTCCGAACGCGACCGGCGCGCCGGCCTGATGGCGACCCCGCTCGGCGTCGAGGTCTGGACACTGGTCGTCGCCGCCGACTCGCCGCTCTACGACCTGAGCCGCGACGCCGCGCGCCGCCTGCTGTGCGGTCAGCTGCGCGACTGCCGCGACCTCGGTCTGGTGCCGGGTCCGATCACGCTCGGCGTGCCGCGCGCCGCCGACGCGCGCGAGCGCGCGAACCGCGCGCTGCTGCCCGGCGAGCCCTTCGCCGACCAGGCGACCCCGGTCGACGGCGGCCGCGGCGCCTTCGACCTGCTGCTGCGCGAGCCGCGCGCGATCGCGATCGTGCAGGTGGCAGCGCTGACGCCGGACGCCGGCGTGCGCGCGCTGTCGATCGACGGCGTGCCGCCGAACCGCGCGACCTTCGCGAGCGGCGCCTACCCGTACGGCGCGCCGCTGCTCGTGGTCACCAACGGGCCGCCGCGCGGCGCGGCGCAGACGGTGGTGCAGGCGGTGCAGCGCGGCGCCTTCGAACTGCCGCCGGAGCGGCTCACGGCGCCCCGTTGAAGGCGCGCGGCAAGGTCCTGGGACGGTCTGCCCCCGCTGGGGGATCTCGGCTCAGAACCGCAGCGGCGCACAGCAGGCGCGCGGCAACGTCTTTGGACGGTCTGCCCGCGCCTAGAGAATCCGTCTCAGAACCGCAGCGGCGCGCCGCAGGCGCGCGGCAAGGTCCTGGGACGGTCTGCCCGCGCAGCGGGCAGCCCGTCTCAGAACTTGACGCCGCCGCCGACGAAGAACCCGAACACGTCGATGTCCGAGTCGAAGTCGCGGCCGGTCGCGGTGCCGTGCGCGTCGAACAGCATGTAGCGCAGGCCGCCGAGCAGCTCGACGTTCTGGCCGGGCACCGCGCGCACGATGGCCTCGGCGTCCCAGTAGCGACCGTCGGCGTCGCGCAGATCGACCACCATCAGGCCGGCGTTGACGCCGACCGACACCACGCCGAGGTCGACCTCGGCGTCGAAGTACGGCATCGGCACGATGATGTCGGTGTCGACGTTCTCGAACGCCGTCGACGAGTTCGAGCGGACCAGCACGTCGATCGCGTGGTAGCCGACCTGCACGCCGGGCGCGAGGCGCAGCATGTCGGTCGGCGCCAGGTCGTAGCTCCAGCTGCCGCTGACGTTGGTGTAGTCCAGGTCGGCGAACACCGACGTGCCCGCCGGCAGGTCGCCGAATGCACCGGCCAGCACCGACGAGCCCGAGCTGGTGTGGCTCAGGCCGCTGACCTTGACGCGCTGCGGGCCCCAGTCGGCCTCGAACCGCACGTACGGCGACGGGTCCAGCTCACCGGAGCCCAGCTGGTCCTTCACGTCGTTCATGTTGGCGTTGAGGTTCAGATTGCCACCGCTGTTCTGCAGGCCGAGCTCGCCTCGGACCTGCGTGAACGCCGCGCCGACCTCCGCGCGCATTTGATGCGGCGCGCACGCCCCCAGCACACCGAGAACACCCGCCGCGACCAGCGCGGCGACCTTCTGCATCGAGGTCATGGTTTGATTTCGTCCGTCGAAGTCCGGCCGCGGTCGATCAGAAGCGGACGCCGCCGCCGATCACCCAGCCGGAGATGTTGAAGTCCGCCGCGAAGTCCTCGTCGTCGACCGTGCCCTCGCCGTCGAGGTGCATCAGCCGGTAGCCGGCGAACAGGTGCACGAGCGGCGTCGGCCGCACCTCGGCCAGCAGCTCCGCGTCGAAGAACTGGCCCTCGATGCCGTCGATCTCGGGCACCTTCATGTAGCCGAGCTCGGCCACCGCCGCGACCCAGGCCAGGTCGACCTCGCCGCGCACGAACGCCATCGGGATCGGCGCCAGCACGTCGATGTCCTCCTCGGCGATCCCGAACGTGTCGCGCACGTTCATCTTCAGGTCGAACAGGTCGACGGCGATGCCTGGCGCCACGGCGACCGGGCCGAGGTCGATCTGGAAGGCGTACGACGCCTTGACGTTGCTGAACTCGAGCAGGCTGTCGACCGGGGTGCCGGCCGAGATGTTGCCGAACGTCGCGTTGACGGTGCCGCGGCCGCGCTCCTCGAAGGTGACGCCGGACACCGTCAGCACCGGCACGCCGAGGTCGAGCTGCAGCCGCAGGTAGGGCGACCCCTGGTCCTCGCCGAGCCCGAACGCGCTCTCGAAGTCCTGGTCGATGATCGAGCCGCCGGTGGTGTTCGACAGCGCGATGTCGCCGTCGACGCCGAGCTTGGCGTAGCCGCCCTGCGCCGTCATCTTCAGTTGGAAGCAGGACGCGCAGCCGAGGGCCAGCGCGAGCAGCAGGGCGGGGGCGCGGAACATGGTCATCCTTTCGGCACGGTGCCACCGCACGGTTGAAGGCGCCAGTCCGTTTCTGCTGCGTGCTACGGCCCGGCCGTAGCGCGGCGGGCGTCACTCCAGGCCGAAGCCGAGCTGGCGCAGCTCCTGCCGCAGGCTCGCGCGCGCGCGCACGTAGCTGCTGTCCGGTCCCCACAGCCGCGCCATGCGGTCGGCCCAACCCTTTTCGGTGTTCACCGGCCTGCCGAGGTAGCCGCCGCGCTCATTGCAGGCCTCGGCCCAGCGGCGCATCGCCGCGTCCGCGCCGGCGAGCGCCGCGGCGGTGCCGTCCTGCGCGTAGGTCTCGCGGTGCAGCACGCCCGCCAGCGGCATGCGTTCGCGCGGGACCGGGTCGTCGGTCGGGTGCCCGATGGTCATGCCGAACACCACGAAGCAGCCGTCCGGCAGCCCGAGCAGCCGCGCCAGCTCGATCGGGTGGTTGCGCGCGGCACCGAGCATGCAGATGCCGAGCCCTTCGGACTCGGCCGCCAGCGCCAGATTCTGACCGAGCAACGCGGCGTCGACCGTCGCCTGCAGGAACAGCTCGAGGCTGTGCGCCTGGATCGCCGCGCCCTGCTGCGCGCAGGCGGCGCGCAGCTTCTCGAGGTCGGCGCAGATGCCCAGGAACACCGGCGCCTCGTGGATGTGCGCCTGGTCGGCACAGAGACGCGCGGCCTCGGCCTTGCGTGCGGGATCGGTGACGGCGACCACGGCGTAGGCCTGGATGAAGCTCGAGGTCGACGCGTGGCGCGCGGCGTCGACGAGCCGCTCGAGCTGGCCCGGGGCGAGCGGCGTCGCGGCGTAGGCGCGGTGGCTGCGGTGCCGGAACATCAGTTCGACCGGCGCGTGCGGCAGGGCGGCCAGCGCCGCGCGCGCAGCGCGCAGGTCCTCGGGCCGATCGAGGTCGGCGAGCACCCACGGGTTGGCGGTCGGCACCGCGCGCACGCGCGCGGGGTCGCGGCGCACGACGTCGCGCAGCGTGCCGCCCTGCCGCAGCTCGGCGAACACCGCCGCGCGCAGCGCCACCGGATGCCCGGGCCGCCCGCGGAACAACGGCAAGGCGATCGCCGTGTCGGGCCGCGCGACCGCCGCCGCGACCGCGGCGACCGTGTCGGCCGCGACCAGCGCGTGATCGACCGGCAGGACGACGACGCGCCCGGTGCCCGAAGGCAGCGCCGCCGCCGCCGCGCGCAGGCTGTCGGCCATGTCGCCGGCGCCGTCGACGGCGACCGTGCGCCAGCCGCCGGCGCGGTCGGGCAGCGGCGCGGCGCCGGCCCTGCGCACAACCAGCAGGTCGTCGACGCCGGCGTCGCGCGCGGTGTCGGCGATGCACGCGATCGCGCTGCGGCCGTCGAGGTCCAGCAGCGCCTTGTCGGCGCCCATGCGCATGCCCTTGCCCGCGGCGGGAACGATCGCGACCGTGCTCATGCGTCGATCGTCGGCGCCGGCGCGCCGGGGTTCCAGCGCCAGCGCGGCATCGTCCGGCCGGCGCGTCCCGTCAGTACGAGAAGCCGTTCTTGCGCACGTGCACCAGCGGCTGGTCGTCGTCGCGGCGGTCGCCGCCGGTGACCTCGGCGCAGACGACCGTGTGGTCGCTCCAGTCGAGCGCCGTGGCGCGCACCGCGCACTCGAGGTGCGCGTGCGCCGCGCGCGGGTACGGCACGCCGGAGGCGGTCACCGCCACGTCGAGGCCCGTGAACGCGGGCTCCCCCGGCTCGAAGCCCCTGGCGAAGTGCCCCATCAGCGCCTTGCTGCTCTGGCACAGCACGCTGAGGCAGAACACGCCGTCGTCGCGCACCAGCTGCTCGATCGGCCGGCCCTTCTTGAGCGCGACGATCAACGTCGGCGGCTCGAAGCCGATCTGCTGCACCCACGACGCGAGCATGCCGGTGGCGGCGTCGCCGCGGCCGGCGGTCAGCACGTAGAGCCCGCTCGGCAGCCGCGCCATCGCGCGGCCGATGCCGGCGCGCGCCGCGTCGTCGCCGGCGGCGCTCATCGGCCGCGGATCTCCGACAGCGTGACCAGGGTCTCGAGCTTGTGCTCGCGGCGGAACGGCGCGGCGTCGGGGTCCTCGCGGTCGGCGATGGCCAGCACCACCACCGGCACCGCGCCGACCTCGAGCACCGCGTCGATCGCCTTCTTGGCCGAGCCGCCGGTGGTGACGGTGTCCTCGATGATCGCGACCTTCTGCCCCGCGACGAGGTCGCCCTCGATGCGCGAACCGGTGCCGTGGCCCTTGGCCTCCTTGCGCACCAGGAACGCCGGCATCGGCCGGCCGGTCGTGTGCGACAGCGCCGCGATCGCGCTGGCGATCGGGTCGGCGCCCATCGTCAGGCCGCCGGTCGCGGTGACCTCCGGGTAGCGCTCGAGCACGTGCAGCATCAGGTTGGCGATCAGCCACAGCCCCTCGGGGTGCAGCGACACCTTCTTGCCGTTGATGTAGAAGTCGGACTTCTTGCCGGACACGAGCGTGATGTCGAGGCCGTCCTTGTAGGCGCGCTCGCGCACCAGCTGGAGCAGCCGCTGCTTGCCGGCAACAGGATCGAAGGTCGCGGTGGTCACGCACCCAGATAGCCAGCGCGCGGCCGCCGACGCAAGCGCGGAATCGACTGAACGCTGCGGCAATGGCCGCGCAGCGGCGCTACCCTGGGCCGCGTGTCCAAGGACAGCACCGCGATCGGCCCCGAGCACTTCGCGTTCGTGCGCGAACGCACGCTGCCCGAGGACCGTCTGCTGCGCGATCTGCGCGCCGCGGCGCGCACGGCGGGCCTGCCGGAGATCCACATCGCGCCCGAGCAGGCCGCGTTCCTCGACGTGCTGCTGCGGGCGATGCAGGCGCGCACGGTGGTCGAGGTCGGCACGCTCGGCGGCTACTCGGCGATCGCGATGGCGCGCGCGCTCGGCGACGGCGGCCGCCTGGTGACGCTGGAGATCGAGCCCGCGCACGCCGCGTTCGCGCGCGAGTGGATCGCGCGCGCCGGGCTGCAGGACCGCGTCGAGGTCCGGCTCGGCGACGCGCGCGCGACGCTGGCGGAGATCCCCGACGGCAGCGCCGACGCGATCTTCGTCGACGCCGACAAGACCGGCTACGTCGACTACCTGCGCCACGGCGTTCGCATCCTGCGCCCCGGCGGCGTGCTGCTCGCCGACAACGCGCTGGCCGGCGGCGACGTCATCGACCCCGACAGTCCGAACCCGACCGCGCGGGCGATCCGCGCGTTCCACGACGCCGTGGCCGCGACGCCGGTGCTGCGGCCGATCCTGGTGCCGATCGGCGACGGCTGCCTGGTCGCCGTCAAGGACCGATGACCTCCCCGACCTCGACCGTGTCCGCGCCGCCCTCTCCCCCCGCCGCCCGCGCCGACGTCGACCTGCTGGTGGTCCGCGACTTCGCCGCCGCCGAGCAGGCCGTGCGCGCCGGCCGCGACAGCTCGACGATCGCGGTGCTGCTCGGCCAGGACGAAGGCGCCGCGCGCGCCGCCGCGGCGAAAGGCATCGCCGAGGGCCGCGGGCCGGTGCCGTCGCGCCCGCACCCGGCGCCGTGGAAGACGCTCGTGGTGCTGCCGACGTACAACGAGAAGGACAACCTCGAGCCGATGCTGACGGCGATCCGCAGCTACCTCGACTGCGACGTGCTGGTCGTCGACGACGGCTCACCCGACGGCACCGGCGCCATCGCCGACCGGATCGCCGCCGACGGGATCGCCGGGGCCGGCGCTGCCCTGGATCGGGGCCACGTGCACGTGCTGCACCGCCAGGGCAAGCTCGGGCTCGGCACCGCGTACCTCGCCGGCTTCCGCTGGGCGTTCGAGCGCGGCTACGAGCGCGTGTGCGAGATGGACTGCGACTTCAGCCACGCGCCGTGGGACCTGCCGCGCCTGGTGTACGCGTCCGACGGCGCCGAGCTGGTGATCGGCAGCCGCTACGTCAAGGGCGGCTGCACCGTCGGCTGGGACTTCCGCCGCCGGCTGCTGTCGCGCGGCGCCAACCTGTACGCGCGGATGGTGCTCGCGTCCGGCATCCGCGACAACACCGCCGGCTTCCGCTGCTTCTGGGCCGATGCGCTGCGGCAGCTCGACCTCGACGCGGTGTCGGCGCAGGGCTACGCGTTCCAGATCGAGATGGCGTTCCGCATGGTGCGGGCCGGCTTCCGCGTGCGCGAGGTGCCGATCCACTTCGTCGACCGTCGGGTCGGCAAGTCGAAGATGAGCGGCTCGGTCGCGCGCGAGGCGCTGCTGCTGGTGCCGCGGCTGCGCTTCCGCGTCAGCCGCGGCCGCGCGCCCCGCGCCTGACGCCTCCGGTCAGCTGCGGTTCGCCGCCAGCCGGTCCTGCTCGATGTCGTTCAGCATCGAGTCGGTGATGTCGCCGGTCGGGTAGTGGCCGTCGAAGCAGGCGCTGCAGAACTCGCGCTCGCCCGAGCCGGCGCGCGCCCGCCGCACCGCCTGCACCATGTCGTCGATCGACTGGTAGAGCACGTGGTCGGCGCCGAGCTCCTCGGCGATCTCGTCCATGGTGCGGCCGCGGGCGATGAACTCGCGCTTGGTCGACATGTCGATGCCGTAGGGGCACGGGAACTTCAGCGGCGGCGAGTAGCTGGCGAGGTAGACCTTGGCCGCCCCCATCTGCCGCGCGATCTTGACGATCTGCCGGCACGTGTTGCCGCGCACGATCGAGTCGTCGAGGATCAGCACGCGCTTGCCCTCGAACTCGGCGCGGATCGGGTTGAGCTTGTGCCGGATCGTCTCACGCCGCTGCGTGTCGTTCGGCATGATGAAGGTGCGGCCGACGTAGCGGTTCTTGACGAAGCCCTCGCGGTACGGGACGCCGAGCACATCGGCCATCGTCTGCGCCGCCGTGCGCGCCGACTCCGGCACCGGGATCACGACGTCGACCTCGAGGCCGGTCTTCTTCCAGGCCTCGCCCAGCAGCGTGCCGCACTCGAGGCGCGTGCCGTAGACCGAGGTGCCGTCGAGGAAGCTGTCCGGCCGCGCGAAGTAGATGTACTCGAAGATGCACGGCCGGTGCGGCTTGTCGCCGACCTGGAAGAACCTCGGCTCGCGGTCCTGACCGATCCACAGCAGTTCGCCGGCCTTGAGGTCGCGCACGATCTCGTAGCCGGCGACGTCGAGCACCACCGACTCGCTGGCGACCGCGTACTGCCAGCCGCCGTCGACGCGCTTGCGCCCGAAGATGCACGGCTTGATGCCGAACGGGTCGCGGAACGCATACATGCCGACGCCGGCGACGATGCCGACCACCGAGTAGGCGCCCTTGACGCGCTCGAAGGTCTCGCGCGTCGCGGCGACGACGTCGTCGACCGTGACGCTGTCGCCCTGGCGGCGGATCAGCCGGTCGGCGAACACGTAGAGCACGGCCTCGAGGTCACAGTTGCTCGCGAGCCGCACGTTGCGGCCGGCGAAGTAGTCGCGCTTCAGCTCGTGGAAGTTGGTGACGTTGCCGTTGTGCGCCATCGCCACGCCGACCGGGAAGTCGATCCAGAACGGCTGCACGTCGGTGTCCTCGTTCTGCCCGACGGTCGGGTAGCGCACGTGGCCGACGGCCATCGCGCCGCGCAGCCGGTGCATGTGCTTCTCCTCGAAGACCTCGCGCACGAGGCCGAGGCCCTTCTTGGCCTGGAACTTGTCCTGGAAGCTGACGATGCCCGCCGCGTCCTGGCCGCGGTGCTGGATCGCGAGCAGGCCGGTCAGGATGTCCTGCAGGACGTCGGACCCCTCGGGTCCGAAGATCGAGATGAAGCCGCACATGTAGGCCGGGGAGTGTAGCGGCGACCCCGGACCCCGTCATCCTCGCCGGCGGGTGGCGCGCCGGCGGCCGGCGATCGCCGCGACGGCAACACGTTCGCCGATCGGGCCTTCGGTGGCGTAGCCTCTGCGACCGGCATGACCCCCGATCCGAACGACCCGCCGGGCACCAACCTCTGCAACGTCGATGGCGCGATCGTCGCCGAGGCCGAGGCCACCGTGCCGGTCCTCGACCGCGGCTTCCTGTTCGGCGACTCGATCTACGAGGTGTTGCGCACGCGCGGCGGCCGACTGCTGGCGTGGCGCGAGCACCTCGACCGGCTGCGGCGGTCGGCCGACGCGCTGGCGATGGAGCTCGACCTGGACGACGGTGGGATCCTGCGCCGCGTGCTCGCGACGACGGCGCGGGCCGGGTTCGCCGAGTCGTACGTGCGCATCGTCGTCACCCGCGGCACCGGTTCGGCGCCCAGCATCGACCTGCGCTGCGCGCCCGGCCCGCTGCGCTGGGTGCTGCTCGTCCGCGCGCTGCCGGCGGTCGAGCCGGTGGCTCGGCTGGCGATGATCGAACGGCTGCGCAACGACCGCCGCGCGCTGGACCCGGCCGCGAAGAGCGGCAACTACCTCAACAACGTGCTCGGCCTGGCCGAGTCGCAGCGCACCGGCGCCACCGACTGCGTGTTCCTGAACGGCCGCGGTCACGTGACCGAGGCGTCGACCTCGAACGTGTTCGCGGTGTTCGGCGACCGGTTCGCGACGCCGCCGCTGGGCGCCGGCCTGCTCGCCGGCGTCACCAGGGCGCGGTTGATCGGCTTCCTGCGCGCCTGCGGCCAGACGGTCGACGAATGCGACCTCGACGCCGCGACGCTGCGGTCGGCCGACGAGCTGTTCCTGACCAGCACGCTGCGTGACATCGCGCCGGTGTCGCACCTGGACGGCCGGCCGCTGCATCAGGGCGGCGGCGGCGGCGCGCGGTCGACCGCGCTGGCCGCGGCGTTCGCGGCGCACCTCGACCGGCAGGCCGAGGTGGACGACGCGGCGGCTCGTCGCGTGGCCGGGCTCGACCCGGCCTGAGCGGCGCCGCCGCGCGGGCGGCGCGCGGCGATCAATCCAGCGCCGAGGCGAGGATCGTCTGGATCTTCTCGAGCGCGGAGCGGTAGCGCGACTTGGCCGCCTCGGAGTGCTTGACCGCGGCGATGATGCCGTCGAGCGAGCTGGTGTCGATGCCGGCGGTGGAGCTCTTCGGCGGGCGACCCGGACCGCGCTTCATGGCCTTCGCCTGCGCCGCCTTGCCCTGGCCGCGCGGCTTCGACTTGACGAGGCCGAGCAGCGCCTGCGCGCGGCCGAACATGATCGGATAGACCTTCAGCTTCTTGGCGTCCGCCGCGGCCTTGATCTCGGCGTAGCTCGCGTCCTTGTTCTTCTTGAGGTGGGCGACGATGAACTCCATCGCCGAGGAGGACTTCTTTGCTGCCATACTGGGATTCGCTTCTGGTTCGCTGTCGTGGAACTGCAATCGGGCGACCGGGCGGACGCCTGTCGACGGGATGATGCGGATATCAACGCCGCAGTGCAAGCTATGACCGGGGCGAGCCAGCGCGTGGCGATCGTTTCCTGCTATTTCCGGCGTGTGATCTCCCAGCTCTCACCCGGCGCCAGCAGCACCGACGGCAATGGCAGGATCGCCTGCTGCAGCGCGTGGGCCATACGAAGATCGACCCGGCCGACCCCCGGCAGGTGGAAGCAGCGGAACGCGTCGTCGATGAGCACGATCGCCGGCGCGGCGGCCCGGGCCACCTCGACCGCCAGCGGATTGAACGGCGACAGGATCACGGCGTCGAAGCCGCCCTCGGGCACCGAGTCCTCCGACATTGCCGGGCCGGCGACCAGGACGCGGACATTGCCGGGCAGGTCGATGCCATATCCCATTGCGAACAACACGGTGCCGTCGACCCGCTTGTCACCGATCGCGGTGATACGGACGCCGTTGCTCTGCAGCAGGCTCTGCCCCGGTTCGACGAGCGGCATGTCGGCCATCGACAATCGCGGCAGATGGAAGGTGATGTGCGCGTGGAACGGCCGCGACGGCCTGGCGTCGTGCATCTTCAGCAGCAGCTGGTCGTTGCGCCGCGTCATGTCGAGCGGTTGCGTCAGCAGCGCGAAGTCGCTGGCACCCCACAGGAGCCGCGCGTCGGCGCCGGCCGGGTCGATCGAGAACGCCTGGCGCTCGCCCTGCACGACCCACCCGTTCTGCGGCAGGCGCGAGATCCGCCAGGTCCCCGACGGCGGCGGCGCGTCGAGCTGCGCCGCCAGCACGCGCGAGCGGATCGCCCAGAACAGCGGCAGGCCGCGCTGCTCGGCGGCGGCCAGCTCGCGCGACATGCGGCGGTGCTGCCGCTGGCAGAACTCGACGAAGTCGACGCGCGGGTAGCGGCCGAGCTCGTAGTCGAGCTCCTCCAGCACCTCGAGCCGCGCGATGCCGCCGACCGCGCCCGGCGGGATCGAGCCGTCGTGCACGCCCGGCGGGTGCTGGCGCAGCGCGCGGTCGAGGCTGGTCCAGTACGGCGGCAGCAGCCGCGGGTCCTCGGCGACGGCCGGCCGCTCCGGAACGACCGGCAGGTTGTGCTCGTCGACGCGCAGGGCGTCGAGCAGGACGGCGCTGCCCATCAGCGCCGGGTCGGCCGTCACGCCGCAGCCGAACGTCCAGCCGAGGCGCGTCTGCGGCATGTGATCGGTGCTCTCGTCGAAGTCGTTGACGACCACCTGCAGGTCGAACACGGTGCCCGGCGCCGGCTGCTGGCCCGCCAGCAGGACCCCGGCCCAGGGCAGCTTCAGCTCGTAGGTCGTGATCCCCTGCTCGACGTCGTGGCTCACCACCACCTTGCCGCCGTCGACGATGCCGGCCGCGCCGCGCAGGCGATCCCAGCGCAGCACCTCGTGCGAGTCCTCGCTCGACATCCACAGGTCGATGTCGTCGGCGCGGCCGGGGTCCGGGCCCAGCGAGCGCGTGTCGCGGCGCGGATCGATCGTCAGCACCACGGCGTCGGCCAGCGGCGTCTCGTTGTGCCGGATGGTGTTGGCGTCGAGCTCGCGGTGCCATTCGTCGCGCACCGTCGCCGCGAACCACAGGTTCTCCTCGTCCCACATCAGGAACGCGAACGCCGACAGGTCCGCCTCGCCGCGCCAGGCCGCGTCGGCGGTGCCCGACAGCTGCCGCAGGTCGGCGAGCGTCAGCGCCGGCAGCTCGGGCCAGTCGACCAGCGAGCCGTCGACCTCGATCGGCCGGTCGCCGCGACGGCACACCAGCGCCACCGGGATCGGCATCGGCGTCGGCGCCTGAGGCTGGTTCTGGCCCTGCGACTGCGGGTCCTGCGGCGCGACGGCCGGGAGCGGACACGCAGTGAGCGGCAGGGCGGCCGCGAGCAGCAGGGCGGGCGTCATCACGTCGGCAGGATCCTTCGCAGCGTCAGGTAGTTGATCAAGGCGTGGGCCAGGGTGGCGGCGAACAGCCCGCAGCCCGCGTGCACGAGCCCGGAGAACAGCGCCCCCGCCGCAACCGCCACCGGCAGCCACGGCCAGAAGCCCGGACCAGTATTCACGACGACATAGCAGGCAACCGCACCGATCGGCCCGATGGCGTCCTGAACCGCCAGGCGGAAGAACAACTCCTCGGCGATCGCGGCGCCCAGCGACAGCGCCAACACCGCGGCCTCCGACAGCGGGCCCAGGAGCGACGCGAAGCGCCGTTCGCAGCGGGCGATCGGCGGCAGCCGCGCCGCCAGCGCCAGCAGGCCGGCGAACGCGAGGCCCGTGGCGAGGCCGGCGCCGGCACCGCCCCACAGGCCGCCCTGGCCCAGGGCACCGCGCGGCAGTTCGCCGAGCCGGTCGCGCCACGACAGCCACACCAGCGCCGCGGTGATCATCAGGCCGTAGACGACCACCGCGACGGTCACGACGGCCGCCGGCGGCGGCGGGAGGTCGGGGTCGGGCCCGGACTCGCGTTCGGGGGCCCGATCCGGGTCGCGGTCCCGCGCGTCGGTCATCGACGCAGCATCCGCAGGCGCGGCCACGGCCCGAGCACTGCCCGCGGCCGGCCGATGAACGCCCGCGCCGGCACCGGTCCGAACATGCGGCTGTCGCGCGAATCGGTCGAGTTGTCGCCCAACAGGTAGATGTGCCCGCCGGGCACCGTTCGGGCCGGCTGCGCCGTCGCCGGATCGATGCCGATCTCCATCGGCAGCCGGTACCAGTGCAGGTCGCGGAACACCTCGATGCGCACGACCGGGGCCGGACCGGCGCCGAGCACGGCCAGGGCGAGCCGGTTCTTCGGCAGCGGCCAGGCGGTCGGGCCCGGATCGGCGGTGATCCATTCCGCGCGCCGAGCCTCCACCCACACGGCGTCGGCGCGGCCGTCGACGATCAGGAACAGCCGGCCATCGAGGTGGCCGAACTCGACGCGGACCGGCGCGGTGCGCCCCGCCGGCACCAGGTCCCGGGGCAGCTGACCGGTGGCGAGCGTTTCGCCGTTGCGCCACAGCTCGACCGCGCCGGTCTCCAGCTGCCACCGCACCGTCCAGCAGTCGGGGCGCAGGTCGATCGCGCACAGCAGCGCCTGCACCCCGGACGGTGCGACCTCCAGGTCGACGCCGCAGTCCTGCACCAGCAGATCGGCGTCGGCGTTGCCGCGGCCGCCGCGGATGTCGAGGTAGGACACGTCGATGGCGCGCACGGTCGCCAGCCAGTGCGGGCCCTCGGCGTCGAGGCTCGCTGCGGCGGCCGCACGACGCGCGTCCACGGTGCAGGTCGCCCGGGCACCGGCCTCGTCGGGCAGCGTCGGCAGCGCCACCGCAGCCGGGTCGGCCGAGCCGCGCAGGTACGCCGTGAGCGGTCGCCCGCCGGGCTGCGGTCCCGGCCAGCGCAGCCATGGCACGCGCAGGTCGCGGTCGGCGAGCGGGTCCTTCTGCAGTCGCTGGAGATGCTGCGGCGACGGACCGACCCACAGGTCGCCGTCGCGCGGCTCGATGCACTCGTCGCCGAACGCGACCACCCGCTTGACCACGTCCGCGCCCTCGCCCGGCACCCGGAAGACGGCGAGGTCGTACCGCTGCAACGACCCGACGCGCGCGAGTTTGTCGACGAACACCACGTCGCCGCGGTCGCCGTCGCCGTAGAGGGTCGGCTGCATGCTGTTCGTGGGCACCACGTAGTGCTCGCCGACCCATTGCCGCAGCGCCTGGAACACGAGACCGGACACGGCCGCCACCGCGATCGCATCGCGCAGCAACGCCTTCATCGCACCCCCGCCGGGCGCGGGACCACCGACACCCGCGCGATGCCGTCGCCGGCGCCGGACGGGCCCGACGGCCGGGGCCATCCCGGGCGCCGTCGGGGTGCCGATCGGGGGCTGCGAGTCAGGGAATTGTTGCCTGGTCGGACCGTTCCCGCCCACCGGATTCCCCTGCCGATGTCTTGCCACATCGATGGTTGGAGAACGGGTCCTGGCCAACGGCACCGCCGGATGCGGCGCGCCGTGGAAAGGGTGTGTTGCGGGTGTGGAAAGAGCCCTCTACAGCAGTTCCCCCGACCCGCCCTCGGGCTCACTCCCGAGGCGGTCGGGACACGACCATGAAGACCACTCCCCGCGCCGTTCAGTTCGGACGCATGCTCGATCTGTGCGACGACTTGCAGAGGATCCGCAGCCGGATCTCCGACCCGTCGACCAGCCGCGAAGAGCGCGAGCGCTTGCGTCGCCAGACGCAGCGTCGGCAGACCAGCCTGGCGCGGCAGCTCGCCGCATACCGCGGGCGCGGTCCGCTGGCCAGCATGCTGCGCAAGCACAAGCTCGATGCCGGCGAATTCGAGGTGCTCGCCGTCCTGCTGCAGCGCGCGGTCCGCGCCGAGGAGCCCGAGATGGAAGGCCGCCTGATCCTCGGCAGCATCTTCGACACCTCGTTCGGCGTGCTCTCGGGTCTGCATCTGCTGCACGAGGATGCCCGACTGCGCACCAGCGGTCTAGTGCGCGTCGCCACCGATCAGCCGGTCGGCACCGACGTGCTGGTCACCCGCTTCCGGCTGTCGGAGCAGGCCCTCGCGGCGATGCGCGAGGAGGTCGTCGGCAACCGGGCGCATCGACGCAAGTCCAAGGTGCTCGACGGGTACCGTTCGCAGCGCGAGCTGCTGCTCGACCTGCGCGTGCTGCACAACCACTACCGCCGCCGCAGCGAGCTGCTGTTCGAGCCCGCGCGGTGGGAGAGCCTGCACCGCGGCACCGAGAACACCTCGGTGCTCGGCCGCCGCATCGACGAGCTGTGGGCCGAGATCCGGACCCGGATCCTGCGCACCGAGACCGCGGGCGAGTTCCCGCTGGTGCGGCTGATCCGCCAGCACAAGCTGGGCGACGCCGAGACCGTGATCGTCGTGCACCTGCTGTTCCGCGAGATCTACGCCGGCGAGGCCCACGCCGACGTCGCCGAGCTGCTGCGCCTGGTCAGCACCGAGGACCAGAGCCTGCTCCGCGCGCGCGCCCTGGTCGCCCGCGACGCCCCGCTGGTCCGCGGCGACATCCTGTCGCTCGACCCCTTCCTCGAGAACCGCGAACTGACCGCCGAGGCCCGCCTCAGCGACTGGGTCGTGAACCAGATCCTCGACCAGGGCCCGCAGAGCGGCATCCCCACCGACGAACGTGTCCGCTGGCACAGCTACCTCGACGGCCTCGACGGCAGCGAGAGCTTCTTCCGCGACCTGGATAGCTGAAGGCAGGCATGGCAGGCATGCTGCGGTGCAAGCTCGGGCGCTTCGCGCCCTCGCGCACCGCGCGCGCGGACGCGGTCCGCGCGCCGGAGGCGACCGACGACACGGGTGCTTGGACGCAACACCCGCGACGCACGCATCCGCGAGACTCGGAGAGCATCCGCTCCGGGGGCGCAGCGGCCGGGCCGGCTGGCACTCGCCGCGCCGCGATGCAGCATCCGCGCAGCAACACCGTAGGCGCGTCACGGCGCGTGCGGGCCGGCCCCTGGCCGCTGCTGCGGCAACGCCGCTCGGGCTGGGTACGCTTTGCGCCCCGCGAAGGCGAGGGGCGCAAAGCTGAATACCAGGGCAGCCGCGACGGGAACGCAGCCGCCTGGCGCGCGGCTTCGGCTCGCTCGCTGGCGCTCGCATCGCGCGCCGCGGCATCCGCAGAGAACCTCGGATCGCTGCGAGGTGGCAAAGGCGCCGTCGCCGTCGATGGTCGGTGAGCCGCGGTCGCGCGTGCGCCGGGGGAATCCGCCGGTCGAGGGTCTCCGGCCGCAGGCCGCAGATCGCGCCGCCGCCGGGCTCCTCCGAGGTTCCTAGCGGATGCTGCGGCGCGCGGAGGCGCGAAGCGCCGCAGCTTCAGCCGCGCGCCAGGCGGCTGTGCTCCCGTCGCGGTGTGCGCCTCCCAGTAGTCAGCTTCGCTGCCCCCGCCTTGCGGGCAGCGAAGCGCGGCCCAGCCCGAGCGGCGAGGCCGCAGCAGCGGCCAGGGGCCGGCCCGCACGCGCCGTGACGCGCCCGTTGCGTCACCTCGCGGATGCTGCAACGCGGCGCGGCGTGTGCCAGCCGGCCCGGCCGCTGCGGCCCCGGAGCGGATGCGCTCCCCTTCTTCGCGGATGCTCTCGTCGCGGGTGTTGCATCCCCTCGCCCGTGTCGTGGTTCGCCTCCGGCGC
>JBFWWV010000020.1:0-129367 GCA_050245995.1 Planctomycetota bacterium
CGGCACCGGCCCGGTCCGGCAACGTGGGCGGTAGCTGCCATGGTGGCAATAGAACCGACTGCCCGGATCCCGATGGCGCGGGCAGAGACGGTTGGGGCATCGCGGAGGTACGAAGCGGTCTTCCAAGCGGTCCAGGCCTTTCGAAGCCGATTGGCTCCAAACAGGTCGTGCCCGGAATCCGCCCGAGAGAACGGTCTACACACTCAAGGCATCAGCTTGACTAGTGCCATGACGCGAGGGTTGCGCGGATCCACCCCCGCCCGCAGCGCCTTGGCCAGCGCATCCCTCGCCGCAGACTCATCCCCCAGCACCAGCTCCGCATACGCGAGGTTCGCATGGAGCTCTGGCGGCACCGCCGCCGCGTCACCGGCGAGCGAGCGCAACAGGTCGCGCGCCGCGCCGAACTCGCTGCACAGCAGCAGCGCCGCGCCGAGGTTGCTGGCGCTCGCGGGCGACGGGTCGATCGCGTGGACGCGCTCCAGCATGCGGCGCGCGGCCGGCGCGGACCCGCCCTGCAGTTCGAGCGCCGCGCGGGCCGTGAGGGCGACCGGATCGTCCGGTGCGACTCCGAGCGCACGGTCCAGGAGCGTGCGCGCGCGGAGCTGCAGGCCCAGGCGATCGAGCAACACGCCGCCGGTGACGAGCGCGTCGACGCGGCGGGGCTCGAGGTCCAGCGCCTCGTCGATCCACACCAGCGCCTGCCGGATCTGGCCGTCCTCGATGGAGGTCTGGGCGCGCTCCAGCAGCCGCGAGCACAGCCCGGCGCGGGTGATGGTCCGGCTCGCGCCCGCGCCCTGGGCCTCCGAACTCGGCTCGACGCGGCGCACGTCGGGAGCCGAGGACGCGGCGGGCGTGCCCTGGTGGACTCCGCCCGACCAATCCTCCGGGCGATGGGAATCGAGCCCGATGCTGTTGAAGCGATACGGACGCCGCAGCGACACGAGCCGGTGCGCGCCGCGGCGGACCTCCTCCTCCATCCACGCGGCGTCGAGCACACGTGGAACGACGACGATCATGAGCTCGACTTCCTGCCGCGACTGCACGGTGCTGGAGAACACCTGCCCGAGGACGGGCAGATCCATGAGGAACGGGACCCCCTGGAGGGTCTCGTCCTTGCGGGTCTTGCGCAGGCCGCCGATGACCACGGCCTGGCCGTCGGCGACGCGAACGATGGTCTGGGCGGACCGCGAGCTCAGGATGGGCTGGGTGACGAGGCCGTCGGGAGTGACGACGGTGCCGGTCTGCTCGGTGACCTCGGGCGCGACGCGCACGGTGATCATGCCGTCCTCGCCGATCATCGGCGTGACCTGGACGACGACACCGGCCTCGACGAACGACACGCTGAACTCGCTGCGTGCAACGCCCTGGTCGGTGATGACCTCGCGCGAGATGACGGGGATCTGGTCGGCGACGCGGATGCTCGCGGGCTCGTGATTCATGGTCGAGACGCGCGGACTCGACAGGACGCGCACCTGACCTTGCTTCTCGAGCGCGTCGACGAACACGGAGTACTGGTCGTCGTCGAACACGCCGAAGTTGAACGCGGTCGAACCGGACGCGGCGGTCTGCGACACGATGGCGCCGCCGGAGGCGAGTCCGGTGCGGGTGCTGTTCAGGATGCCGGGCAGCAGCGACCAGTTGACGCCGAGGTTGTGCTGGTCGTCGAGGCGGACCTCGAGGATCCGCGCCTCGATGGACACCTGGGTGTTGCGGCGACGCAGGGTGGTGTCGACGACCTCGCGCACGCGCTCGACGGTGGCGGGCGACGCCTCGACGTGGATGGTGCTGGCGGCCTCGTTGACGAGGGCGCGGCCGCGGTCACCGACCAGCTCGGGCAGCATGCGCTGGATCTCGGTCCAGAAGTCTGCACCCGCGGCGGCGACGTCGCCGGTGCTGCTGCCTTCGCCGCTGCCGGCGCCGCCCTCGCCGCTGCCGAGCAGGTCGACGAACAGGGTGTCGCGAACGGTCGGGCGGACGCGCAGGAAGTTGCCGTCCCACTCGTAGCCGAGGTCGAGGCTGCGCAGCAGCGACTCGAACGCCTGCTCGACGGTGGCCTTCTTGATGTCGAAGGTGCAGCTGGCGCCCTGCACGGCCTCGTCGACCCACAGGTTGATGTCGGAGTCCTTGAACATGGCGAGCAGGACGTCGGCGACGGGCGAGTTGCGGGCGGCGAACGACTCGAGCACGCGGCCCTGGGGCTCGGGCTCGCGCAGGCGCGGCATGCCGACGACCAGCATGGGCTGGTAGACGGGACGGCCGACGACCTCGGTGTCGTCGCCGCTGGCCGCGGGGGCGGACGGCGCCAGGAACGAGCAGGCGCCGGCGATGGCGACGACGGCGCAGAGCGACAGCTGTCGCGAAAGGTTCACTTGCTCTCCTCGGGGGTCGGATCGGAAGGGTCCGTGCGTGCGGCGGCGGCGCGGCGCGCGGCCTCGGCGCGGTACTCGCGCGGGACGGGGTCCGCGAGCTCGTAGAACAGGGACCGCGAGCTGGTCTGGACGCGGATGCCCTCGCGCCGGATCTCGACGACGGTGCCGGCTGCGCCGGCGAGTTCGTCGCCGACCCCGACGATGGCACCGTCGACGCTGGCCCGGGCGATGTCCGCGCCGACCATAACGAAGGTGACGTGAAGCGGCGCGGGCGGCGGTCCGGTCCAGCGCGACGCGAGGGGCTGGTCCCCGTCGACCGACGGCGGCGCGCCGTCCGCGGCGCGGGGCCGGGTGCCGCCCGGCTCGGCGCGGACGTCCAGCTGCGTGCCACCTGCGGTCTCGCCGCCGGGCGCGGGGGCGCGCAGCAGACCGTCGGCGGGGCCGACGACGGCGCTGTGGGTGGCGAAGGCCTGCGTGACGGCGATGGCGGGATCGTGCGAACCGACGAGCGCGAGCAGGTCGCCGACGCGGTCGTCGAGCTCGGTCGCGAGGACCTCGGCCGCCGGGCCGTCGTCGGGGTCCGTCCCGTCGTCGGCGTCGTCCTCCAGCCAGGGTTCGTCGTCGGCGACGGGCTCGACGGCGCGGCTCCCGTTCGAAGCGATGCCCTGCCAGCAGACCGCGGCGCCGGCCACGAGCACGGCGAGGGCGCCGGCGAGCTTCGCGGGGCTCGACCGGGAGCTGCGTCGCCGCGTCATCGCGGCTCCTCCAGGCGGTGGTACGTGGCGACGCGGAACTCGTAGTCGACGCGGCCGTGATCGCGGGCGGACACGCGGCCGCTCTCGACGACCAGCAGGCGGTCGCTGTTCTCGATGGCGGCGAGCAGGCCGCAGAGGGCGCCGGGCGTGGCCTCGCCCTGCACGCGGAAGGCGAGGCTGCCCGGCGCATCCGACGGCAGCGCGCGCGCGTCCTCGAGACCCGCGCCGGCGCGGACCGCGAGCGACTCGAGCTCGCGCAGCGTGCCGACGACGTCGGGGCGCGCGGACAGCAGCGATCGTCGCATCTGCGGGCGCGGACGGACGGGTTCCGGGGTGCTCTGGAGCTCGTCCTCGACGCTGTCGACGGTGACGCGCGCCTGGCCGAGGGCCTCGGCCTCGGCGGCGCGCAGCTTCCAGGTGCCGCCGGCGAACGCGACGCACAGCGCCGGCACGACCGGCGTGGCGATCCTCAGCACCAGGCTCCACGCGCGAGCGCTCACGGTCGCCTCCAGCGGAGCTCGAATCGGAAGTGCATGTGACCGGGTCCGGACGGGACGCTGCGAGGCCGGCCCGGGGCGCGGGGAGGCATCAGGGATCGGCCTGCGTCCTGCGGCTCCGTGCCGGCCCGGTCCGCGCCTGCCGGGTCGCTGCCAGCCGGGTCCGCGCCTGCCGGGTCCGCGCCAGTCGGGTCGGCGCCAGCCGGGTCGGCGCCAGCCGGGTCGGCGACAGGCTGATTCGCGCCGGCCGGTTTGGTACCGGTCGGATTCGCGCCGGTCCCGCCCGCTGCGGGCCATCCCGGTGCCGATCGCGAGGCGGGACCCTGCGGATCGTCGTACAGGTCTTCGCTGCCGGTGCGCTCCAGGAACGGCACGGCGCCGAGCGCCTCGCCGAACTCGCCGAGCACCCGCAGGGCCTCGAGCCGGTTGCGGGCGGCGACGCCGCCGTGCAGTTCGAGGTGATGCCGATCGGGGAAGGCGATCGCGTCGTAGTGCAGCTCGGGTCCGACCAGTTCGCAGAGCCGGGCGATGCACCGGCTGATGGGCCGGCGGCGCGACAGGATCTGCTGCTCGCGCGCCTGCTCCGGATCGAGGGTCTCGACCATGGGGACGGGCTGCAGGCGCCGCGCGATCTCGTTGCGGCTCCGATCGATCGCGGCCTCGAGCCCTTGCCGCTCGATGCGCAGCGCCCGCGCCTCACCGTGCTGCTGCATGCCGACGACGAGGCCGGCGACGCCGACGACGGCGGCAGCCGCGCGGGCGGCGATGCGCAGCGGCTGCGGCGGCAGGGTCAGGGCGACGTCCTCGGTCAGCAGCGGCAGGCGGCGGCCGCGCTGCAGCTTCTGCAGCAGCCCGAGGGTGGCGAGGCTCGGCTCGTCCTCCCCGGCCGCGAGGCGCACGGTCGGCTGGTAGGTCCGCACCTCGGGGATCTGGCCCTCGGTCATCGCCAGCAGGTCCTCGCCGGCGGCGATGCTGTGGCTGACCAGCAGGCACTGCGGCGGGTCGCAGTCCTGCTCACGCAGGTAGTCGAGTGTGCGCGGCACCTCCATGGCGAGTTGCGCGACGAACAGGTCGCGCATGCCGGCCGCGGAGTCGACGCCGTGCACGAGGAAGCGACGCATGTGCGTCAGCTGGCCGCGTTCGTAGACCAGGAAGCGCGCCTTCCCGCCGGCGAAGTCGATCACCGCGGTGCGCTCCGGCAGGTCCTGGTCCAGCACGCCGGCGATGCCGTTCTCGATCGACAGGACCCCGAGCAGCGCGACGTCGGCCTCGGCGCAGCCGCGCCGGATGGGCTCGAGCACGCCGGCGGGCGCCGCGCACACCGACACTCGGTGCATGGTGCCCTCGGGGCGGCTCAGGCGGGCGTGCGCCACCAGCTCCGCGCCGGCGGACAGCCCGCCCTGGCGCAGCGCCTCGCGCCGCACGAACGCGCGCAGCTCGTCGGGCAGCATGGGCGGCACGCGCACGACGGAGTGCAGGATGCGGCGATCGCCGACCAGCACCCAGACCCGGTCGAGTTCGCCCACCTGCTCGCGCAGGAGCCGCAGGCTGTTGCCGAGGTTGGCCGCCGTGCACTCGGGGAACGGCACCCGCACGCAGGCGCCGACGGTCACGCTGCGACGCGTGATCGTGGCCGCGGTGCAGGTGAGGTAGCCCTCTTCGATCTCGATGATTGCCGCGACGCCCATGCCCGGTGGGTTTTCGACCGCCCGCACGCGCACCCTTGAGCCGATGCCACGGGACGCTGACGGCCACGGCGGCACCGGAGCCGTCGGTCGGCGCGGCCCCGCGTCAGAACGTGAGGTCGTCCGCGCTGCCCAGGACGCGGTCCGGGCCGGCGCTGCGCAGGGTCAGTGTGGCCGGCGCGAAGTCGAACGGGGTGCCGAACCCGTCGCGCTCGTACTCGACGCCGAGACCCAGCGCGGCGCGGTCGGTCGACCAGGAGCCGCCGAGGGTGCCGCCCGCCTCGACGAAGTTGGCCAGCGCCTCGGCGATCAGCCGCATGCGCTGCCGGGTCTTGTCGAGCCCGGGCACGGCTGCGGCGACGACCACCACCAGTTCCTCGTTGGTCGAGCCGGAGTCGACCCCGTCCTCGCCGCGGCTCCAGACCGTGGCGGTGCCGGCAGCGGCGTCGACGCGGTACAGGTACCCGACGTCCCCGCCCCAGCCGTCGCGCAGGGCGGTGCCGCCGGCGCCGGTCTGCAGGTAGACGCCGGCGAACGCGGTGTCGGCCAGCGTCGGCGGAAACGACTGGCGATCGTACCAGTGGTCGGCCAGCGCGGCGGCGATGGCGTCGAGCTCGGCGCGCACCTCGCTGCGGCGCTCGGCGTCGACGACCGCGCCGGCGAGCGGGACGGCGGTGCCCATCAGGATGCCCAGCACGGCCAGCACGACGATCAGCTCGATCAGCGTGAACCCGGAGGCACCGCGGTGCGTCGGCCGTCGCGACGGCCGCGTCGGTAGCGACCCAGCAGTACGGCATCGATGCGAGCATCGTCTCCGAGGCATGGAACGTCGGTGCGACCCCGCCCCTCGCCGTGGAGCTGCGGCGCGCAGCGCCGTCACTTCCAACCGTGGCGGGCCGGGCCGCCGCATCGACCGTTCCTCAGTAGTCATCGGGGGTGCTCCTGCGGCGGTCGCCGCCGCGGCTCGTGACACCGAGCGCCTCGTCCCAGAGGAGGCTCTGCCCCCACGCGTCGACGGCGAGCGCGTCGGACCAGCCGACCGCCGCCATGAGACCGCCGGTGCCGGTGACCCGCCCGGGGAACGCGACGCCGTAGGCGGCGCGCAGCGCGCGGATCGAGTCGAGGTCGGCGGCCATCGCCGCATCGAGCGCGGCGCGGGCCGCGGCGTCGGCGTAGACGTAGGTGCGGCGCGCGCGCGCGGTGCGACCGACCGCGGCCTGAAGCGCCTGGCGGTCGGTCGGGGTCATCGCGGCGGTGCCGGCGGTGGCCTGCCAGTCGACGAGCTGCGCGCGCAGCAGGCGCAGCCGGGCGCGGCCGGCGCCGCGGCCGACCTCCTGTTCACTCAGGTCGAAGCGCGGGTCGTCGGCGGTGTTGTAGCGCCCGTCGGGACCGCGGCTCTGCACGGTGAGCTGGCGCGGTCGGCCGCGCACGCGGTAGCGCAGGTCGGCGCCGGCCGCGAACGGATCGGCGCGCCACGCGCCCGCGGACTCGAGCCCCGCCTGCGTCGCCAGCGCGTCGAGGCTGGCCGCGAACGCGCCGCCCTGGCGGTGGCCGCGCAGCGCGGCGCGGCGCAGGTCGCCGAGGCGCCGCTCGACGGTGCCGAGGTGGCCGGCCGCAGCCGACTGCTGCCGCGGCAGCGCCACCGTCAGCAGCGTCCCGAACCCGGCCAGGACCACCATCAGCAGCAGGTAGGCGACGCCGCGCTCGCGCGCGCGGCCGGCGCGCCGCCCGACGGCGCGGGGCGCTTCGTCGGACGCGGCGCGGTTCGCGGACGTGCGTCGGGTCATCGCCCCAGCCCCTTCATCGCGCCGTAGATGGTCGTGATGACCAGCACCGCGACCCCGCCGACGGCGATGCCGAGGACGATCGTGACCACCGGCTCCAGCAGCGACAGCGCGCGCTTGACGGCTTCGCGCACCTCGCGGTCGTAGACCTGCGCCAGCCGCTCGAACGACTGCGGCAGCCGACCGCTGTCCTCGCCGACCCGCACCATGCTGAGGGCCAGCGGCGGCAGGACCTCGTGCTCCTGCAGGGCATCGCAGAGCCGGTTGCCGCCGAGCAGGCGATCGCGCACCGCCAGCAGCGACTCCCGCAGGCGCGGCAGGCCGACGGCCGCGGCGGTGTGCTCGACGGCGGCCGGCAACGTGATGCCCGCGTGCAGCATCACCGCGAGGTTGCGGCAGGTCTGCACGAGCCCGAGCGAACGCACGATCCCCGACGCGACCGGCACGGCGCCGAACACGCGCGCGAACAGCGCGCGGCCGCCGTCGGTGCGCACCAGCAGCACCAGGCCGGCGACGGCGGCGACCGAGCCGAGCAGGATCGCGCCCAGGTTGGCGGCGACGAACTCGGACGACCGGATCAGCATCCGGCTCGCCGCCGGCAGCTGGTCGCCCATCTTGGCCAGCACCGAGCCGAGCTTCGGGATCACGAAGCTCATCAGGAACAGCAGCAGTCCGTAGCCGGCGGTCAGCACGACCGCCGGGTACAGCGCCGCCTGCTTGACGGTGCCGGCGATCGACGCGCGCCACTCGAGGAACCCGACCATCGATGCGAGCACCGCCGGCAGGTTGCCGGACGACTCGCCGACGCGGACCAGCGCGCAGCTCACCGGCGGGAACGATCGCGGGTAGTGCGCCAGCGCGTCCGACAGCGTCTGGCCGCCGGCGATGCGCGCGCGGACGTCGGCGTAGATCGCCGCCGCGGCGGCGTCGTCCTCCTGCTCCTCCAGGGCCGCCAGCGCCGTCAGCAGCGGCACGCCGGCGTCGAGCGCGTTCTCCAGCGCCTGCAGGAACAACAGCACGCGCGACGGCCGCAGCCGCGCCTGGCTGGCGAGGCCGGGGTCGGCGGCGTCGAGCGCGCGCACCCGCACCAGCGTGCGGCCGCTGCGGTGCAGCTGCTCGTGCAGCGCCTGCTCGTCGGGCGCCTCGAGGACCGCGGTGACGCTCCGGCCGCCCTCTTCGAGGTACGTCGAGCGATAGCGCATGGCGGTCGGGCCGCGCGGCTACTGCCGCTGGCTGATGATGACGCCGAGGTCGTCGCCGGCGAGGTCGGTGGTCGCCGTCAGGTTGGCGACCGTGTCGATGCGGCCGTTCGGGCCGGCGCTCAGCACGTACAGCCGCTTGTAGTTGCTGGTGCTCGTCGACGTGCCCGACCGCACGGTCACCAGGTAGGGCCGGCCCCACGGGTCGAGCGGCGACGACCCGGCGGTGTACGGGCCGCGCCAGCGCACCGCGCCGGTGGTCGGGTAGGCGCCGCCGGTGGCGCCGCCCGGCGTGTTGCTCAGCAGGTGGTTGTCGAGCGTGTCGCCGTGCGTGCCGTCCATCAGCCAGCGGTTCAGCGCGTTGTTGTTGCTGAACTGGTTGGTGGTCGGCACCGTGGTGCCGGTGCAGAGCACGTAGAGCGTGTTGTTGGTCCCGGCCGAGCTGCGCGCGGGCCACACGCCGACGTCCTTGTAGAACGACGTCACGGCGCTGGCGAGCACCTTGAGCTCGGCCTCGGCGCGGGCGCGGCGGCCGTCGTCCATGTAGCCGCTGATCATCGGCACCGCGATGCCGGTCAGCAGCAGCACGACGGCCAGGACGACGATGACCTCGACGAGGGTGAAGCCCGCGGTGGCAGCGGACCGGTCCTGGGGGCGGGAACTCTGGGACATGCGGTGTCTATCGACGACCCGGCGGCGGCGACTTGAAGCCGAGTGGCCCTCGGCCATTCCCCTAGGGGCGGCGACCGACGCCCGTCGCACCGGCCGTTGACCCGCGCCGCCCGTTCAGCCGCGGACCCGCGCGTGCCGATCCGTGGGGCATGCCGATCCAGGACGAGGCCCTGCTCGACGCGCTGGCCCGCGAGGCCGGTCAGGACCCGCGCCTGCTGCACGAGGTCCTGCGCGACGTCGGCGGGAAGGAGCCCGAGCAGCTGGCGGCGCTCGCCACCGCCGCCCTGCTGCCGCTCGACCGCGCCTACCAGGTGTGGGCCGAGTCGCTGGGGCTGCCGTTCCACCCGCTCGACGAACGCGCGCTCGATCCGCGGCTGCTGCACCGGATCCCGCTCGACATCGCCCGGCGCTACGGCGCGATCGTCGTCGAGGAGCTCGACGACATGCTCGGCGTGGTGCTCAAGAACCCGTTCGACATCATCGCGCTGGACACGATCCAGGAGATCACCGGCCGCCCGGTGCAGGTGATGATGTCGACGCCGGCGGCGATCCAGCACGCCCTCGAGCGCATCGAGCGCGGCGGCGCCGGCATCGAGGGCCTGATCGCGCGGATCCAGAAGGCGGAGATCGACCTCGCCACCGTCAGCGACGCCGACAAGCTGCGGCGCGTGGTCGGCGACGACGCGGTGATCCAGGTCGTCGACTGGGTGGTCGAGTCGGCGCTGCGCGCCGGCGCCAGCGACGTGCACGTCGAGCCGCAGCGCGACGGGCTGCGCATCCGCATCCGGGTCGACGGCGCGCTCGAGGTGCTGCAGCAGCTGCCGCCCGGGCTGCACCGCGCCGTCGTCGCCCGCATCAAGGTGCTCGCCGGCATGGACATCGGCGAGAGCCGCAAGCCGCAGGACGGGCGCTTCGCCGTCGACGACGAGGTCGAGCTGCGCTGCTCGGTGCTGCCCAGCGTGCTCGGCGAGAAGGCGGTGATGCGCGTGCTGAACCGCGGCGGCGTGCAGCTGTCGCCGGAGCGGCTGTTGATGTCCGAGGCGAACATGGCGCTGTTCCGCAAGGGCTACTCCGCGCCGAACGGCATGGTGCTGCTGACCGGCCCCACCGGCAGCGGCAAGACGACGACGCTGTACACGGCCATGCAGGAGCTGAACACGGCCGACTGCAACCTGATCAGCGTCGAGGACCCGGTCGAGTACGAGATGGCGGGCACGACGCAGGTGCAGGTCGATCCGAAGGCCGACCGCACCTTCGCCAAGGCGCTGCGGTCGATCCTGCGCCAGGACCCGGACGTGGTCATGATCGGCGAGATCCGCGACGCGGAGACCGCGGCGATCGCGGTGCAGGCGGCGCTGACCGGCCACATGGTGCTCAGCACCCTGCACACCAACGACGCCATCGCGGCGGTGCACCGGCTCGTCGACATGGGCGTGGTCCCCTACCTGCTGGCGCCGGCGCTGCGCTGCGTCGTCGGCCAGCGGCTGGTGCCGCGCGTCTGCGAGGACTGCGCGGAGGAGACCGCAGCGACGCCGGAGCTGCTCGCGGCGTTCGGCCTGCCGGCCGGCACCGAGCTGCCCGGCCTGATGCACGGCCGCGGCTGCCACACGTGCCGCGGCCGCGGCAAGAAGGGCCGCGTCGCGATCCACGAGGTGCTGTACGTGACCGGCGAGCTGACCGGCCTGATCTCGCGCGGCGCCGATCGCGACGAGCTCGAACGCGCGGCGCGCGCGGCCGGGTATCGGACGCTGCTGCTCGACGGCCTGGACAAGGCGATGCGCGGCCTCGTCACGCTCGAGGACGTGGTGGCGACCGCGCGGGCCGAGTAGCGCGGCGGCCGCCGCCGGTCACTTCACCACGAAGTTGACCAGCTTCTTCGGCACGACGATCTCCTTCAGGATCGTCCTGCCCTCGAGCTGATGTGCCACCGCCGCGCGCGCGGCGGCGAGCACGGCGGCCTGGTCGGCATCGGCGGCGACCGTGACGCGGCCGCGCACCTTGCCGAGCACCTGCACGGCGATCTCCACCTGATCGTCGACCAGCAGCGCCGCGTCGACCTGCGGCCACGCGGCGTAGGCGAGCAGCCCGTCGCCGCCGAGGCGCGCCCACAGCTCCTCGGCGAGGTGCGGCGCGAACGGCGCCAGCACCTGGGCGAAGCGCAGCAGCTGCCCGCAACCGAGCGCGCCGGCCTTCTTGGTCGCGTCGTTGACGAAGATCATCATCGCCGCGATCGCGGTGTTGAACGCCATGCGGTCGATGTCGCCCTGCACCTTGTGGATGCAGCGGTGCAGCGCCTTCTCGAGGTCCGGATCGCCGGCGGTGTCCTGGCGCAGGTGCGCGTGCACGGCGCCCGCGGCCGGGTCGTCGGGGACGCACAGGCGCCAGACACGGCCGAGGAAGCGGTGCACGCCGGGCACGTCCTTGGGGTTCCACGGCTTGCTGTCGGCGAGCGGCCCCATGTACATCTCGTACAGCCGCAGCGTGTCGGCGCCGTACTCGCGCACGACGTCGTCGGGGTTGACGACGTTGCCGTAGCGCTTGCTCATCTTGGTGACGATGCGCGTGAGCGGCTCGCCCGTCGCCTTGGCCACGACCGCGTCGCCGCGCTCCTCGGTGTCGCTCCACGGCACCACGGCGCCGCGCGCGTCCTGGTAGGCGAACGACTGGATCATGCCCTGGTTGTAGAGCTTCGCGAACGGCTCGAGGTCGCGCACCAGGCCGAGGTCGCGCAGCACCTTGGTCCAGAACCGCGAGTACAGCAGGTGCCCGACCGCGTGCTCGGTGCCGCCGACGTACAGGTCGACCGGCATCCAGTAGTCGCTGGCGGCGCGGCTGCAGAACTCGCGGTCGTTGTGCGGGTCGCAGAACCGCAGGAAGTACCAGCTCGAGCCGGCGGCGCCGGGCATGGTGTTGATCTCGCGCTGCGCGGGACGGCCCTGGCGGTCCGTGGTCTCGACCCACTCCCGCGCGCGGATCAGCGGCGACTCCGGCACGCCGCCGGGCTTGAAGTCGTCCATGTGCGGCAGCTCGACGGGCAGCTGCTCGTCGGCCACCAGCTCGACGCCGTCCTCGGTGTGCAGCACCGGGAACGGCTCGCCCCAGTAGCGCTGCCGGCTGAACAGCCAGTCGCGCAGCCGGTAGGTCACCTTGGCCTCGCCGCGGCCGCGCGCCGCGAGCCAGTCGATCACGGCCTTCTTGCCCTGGGCGACGCTCAGGCCCGCGAGGCCCAACCCGTCGTCGGTGCGGCAGTGCGCCGCGTACGGCACGTCGCCCGACGCGCACTGTCGCCCCTCGCGCACGGCGGCGTCGGCCGCGGCATCGCCGGTCTCGGGCGCGAAGATGCCGGGCACCGGGATGCCGAACTTCGCGGCGAACTCGAAGTCGCGCTCGTCGCCGGCCGGCACCGCCATGATCGCGCCGGTGCCGTAGGTCACGATCACGTAGTCGGCGATCCAGATCGGAATCCGCCGGCGCGGGTCGCCGTCGGCGAACAGCGGGTTGTGCGCGTAGGCGCCGGTGAACACGCCGGTCTTGTCCTTCTGCAGCTCGGTGCGCTCGAGCTCGCTCTTCTGCGCGGCGCTGCGGACGTAGTCGTCGACGGCCGCGCGCTGCGCCGGGGTCGTGAGCTGCGCCACCAGCGGGTGCTCGGGCGCCAGCACCATGAAGCTGGCGCCGAACAGCGTGTCGGGTCGCGTCGTGAACACGCGGATGCGGGTGCCCCGGTGGCCGTCGACGTCGAAGTCGACCTCGGCGCCCTCGCTGCGGCCGATCCACTCGCGCTGCATCGCCTTCATCGAGTCGGTCCACTCGAGCGTGTCGAGGTCCGCCAGCAGACGCTCGGCGTGCGCGGTGATCTTCAGCAGCCACTGCCGCAGCGGCCGCCGCTCGCACGGGTGGTCGCCGCGCTCGCTGCGGCCGTTCACGACCTCGTCGTTGCTCAGCACGGTGCCGAGCGCCGGGCACCACCACACCGGGGCGTCGGACTCGTAGGCCAGCCCCTGCGCGTGCAGCTGCTTCCAGATCCACTGCGTCCAGCGGAAGTAGCGCGGGTCGGCGGTGCTGACCTCGCGGCGCCAGTCGTAGCTGAAGCCGAGCCGCATCAGCTGGCGGCGGAAGGTGTCGACGTTCTGCTGCGTGGTCTGCGCCGGGTGCGTGTTGGTCTGGATCGCGTACTGCTCGGCCGGCAGCCCGAACGCGTCCCAGCCCATCGGGTGCAGGACGTTGTGGCCGGTGGCCCGCTTGTAGCGCGCGACGATGTCGGTCGCGGTGTAGCCCTCGGGGTGGCCGACGTGCAGGCCCGCGCCCGACGGGTACGGGAACATGTCGAGCACGTAGTACTTCGGCTTGCTCGGGTCGAAGTCGGGCTCGCCGGGGTTGGGCGCGCGGAACACGTCGCGCTCGGCCCAGAACCGCTGCCAGCGCGGCTCGATCTCGGCGGGGTCGTAGGTCTGCTTCGGATCGTCCATGGCGGGCCGAGCAGTATGCCGCGCTGGCGACGCGGTCTCCAACCTCAGCGGCCGCGCCGGCCGGCGCCGGGGCGCCGTGCGGTCGACGGCGCCGCCGGCCGCCGGCTCGCGGGCGGCCGGTTCGCGGGGAGCAGCGCGGCGCGCAGCAGTGCCGCCGCGCGCCGCCCGAACTCGCGGCGCGCCACCGCCGCCATGCCGGCGGGGCGCAGCAGCGCGGCGCCGAGCCCGACCTCCAGCAGGAACAAGGCCGCGGCCTGCGGTTGCACGCCGGGCCGCAGGCCGCCGCCGCCGAGCGCCCGCTGCAGCACCTGCGCCAGGCGCGCGAACGCGCGCGCCACCGCGCGCCGGGTGGCTGCGTCGGCCGGCGCCGCCGCCGCGCCACACAGCACGCGCAGCTCGTCCTGGTGCCGGCCGATGAGATCGGGCAGGCCGTCGGCCAGCGCCCCGAGCCGGGCCGCGGCGCCGTCGTGTGCGGCCGCGACGGCCTCCAGCGCTGCGCCGAGCCGCGCGGCGGTCTCGGCCAGGACGGCGCCGAACAGCACGTCCTTGCCCCGGAAGTGCCGGTACAGGATCGGCTCGCTGATCCCGGCCGCGGCCGCCAGCTGCCGGGTCCCGGCGCCGCTCTGGCCGGCGGCGGCGAACACCGGCAGGGCGCGGTCCAGGATCTGCTGCCGGCGGTCCCTGGCCCGCAGGCGGACGGCGGCGGACGGGGTCGGGGACGGCGCCGGAGCGGGGGGCTTGACCATTCAAGTTAGCATACGCTAACCTTCGAGAAGTTAGCAAACGCTAACAGAACGACGGAGGCTCATGGACGACTCGACCACTCGCCGTCTCGCCCGGCTCGAAGACCGGGTCGCCGCCCTGGAGCAACGGCTGGGCGCGACCGCCGCGCCGGCCCCCACCGCGCCCGCGGCCCCCGACGCGAGGATCGAGCCCGCCGACGTGCGCCCCGCCCTTGCGGGACCCGACCCGACCGGGTTCGAACCAGCCCAGCCCGGTTCGGTCCAACCCGACCGTCACCACCCTGACGGGCCCGGGCCCGGCGCGATCGGCGCGGCCGCTCCCGCCGCGAGCCCCGCCAGGAACGCGCCCCACAGCGATCGACCGGCAGCGCGCGCCGCGGGCCGCAGGCCATCCGGCGCGCCGCAGCCGCGCCGCAGCGCCGCCGAGCTGGAGCGGTTCCTGGGGCTGGCGGTCCTGGGCCGCGTCGGCGTGTTCGCGGTGCTGCTCGCCGGCGCGTGGTTCGCGCAGCTCGGCTGGGCGCGGATGAACCCCGGCCCGCGCGTACTGGGGCTGCACGCGGCCGCGGCGGCGATGCTGGGCGCCGGGCTGTGGCTGCAGCCGCGCGTGCGCCGCGGCTTCACCGCGCTGCTGCTCGGCGGCGGAGTGGCGCTCGGCTACGTGGCCGCAATCGCCGCCGGCCTCGTCTACGAGCTGGTGCCGCCCGAGGTGGCGTTCGCATTGCTGGCCGCGTGGGTCGCCATCGGACAGTGGCTGGCGCGCCGCATCGGCCTGCAGACGATGGCCGTGGTCGCCCTCGCCGGCGGCTACCTCGCGCCCTGGCTGGTCGGCGCCGCGCCGGCCGCGCCGACGCTGCTGTTCGCGTGGCTGCTGCTGCTGCACGGCTGGGCCGCGTACGCGGAGCAGCGCTGGGGCTGGCTCGCCAGCCGGCGCCTCGCCGTCGTCGCCACCGGCGCCACCGCGCTGCTCTGGCTCGGCGCTCACCCGCACCTGTCGACGTGGTCGATCGCTCTGCACGCCGAGGCGGTACTGATCGGCCTGATCGCGCCGGAACTGCACGCGCGCTTCCGCGGGACGGTGTCCGACGGACGCTGGAGCCTCGCCACGGCGTCCGCCTGGATCGCGCAGGCGCTGCTGGTCCTGCTGGTGCTGAACCACGACGCCGCGCGCGCCCTGCCGCTGCTCGCCGGCGCCGGCTGGCTCGGGTTGGCCGCGGCGTTGACCGCCGCGCGACCCGACCAGCGCGAGACCGGCGCCCGCGACATCGCGCGTCTCGGCGGCGTGCTGCTGGTGCTGGGCGCCTGGCTGGTGTGGCGGGTCCCGATCGACTCCGCCGCGCCGCCGCGCCTGCTGGACCTGCCGATCGAACGGCTGAACCTGCTGCAGCACGCCGTGCCGCGCGTGCTGGCGAGCGCCGCCGCGGCGCTGCTCGTGCTCGGCACGAGGCGCCGCAGCGGTGCCGACGACGTGCCCGCGCTGCTGGCCGCCGTCCTCGGCCTCGCCGCGGTGATGGCGCACGAGGTCTCGTTGGCCGGCCGCGCCCTGGCGGCGCTGGCGCTGGTCGTGCCCGCGGCGCTGGCGCTGCGCGGCGCGAACGCGCTCGGTCGCGTGGGCGGCGCGGCGATCGGCGGCGCGATCGCGTTCTGGATCGTGCGCCTGCAGGACACCTTCGCGACGCCGGCGCTGTCCTGGCTGCCGGTCGCCAGCGCGTCGTCGCTGGCGTGGCTCGCGGTGCTCGGGCTGGTGGCGCAGTCGCGCCGGGACGACGCCCTCGCGCAGCCGGTCGATGCGCTGCTGCGGTCGGCGCGCGGCGGCATCGCGTTCCTGCTGCTGGCCGCGGCGCCGCTGCTGCTGGGCCAGTTCGACCGGCTGCCCGAGTGGCCGGCACAGGCGTGGACGCTGACCGGCGTCGCCACGCTCGGCTTCGCCGCGATGCTGACGCACGGCGGCGGCGCGCTCGCGCGCCGCGGTGCGGCGGTCGCGGAGCTCGGCGGCGGGCTGCTGGTCATCGGCGTCCTGGCGCTGTGCGTCGCGGGCCCGTCGGCGCTGCCGCTGCTCGGGCACGCCGGAGCTCAGGACCAGCTGGTGCAGTCGCTCTGGCTCGCCGCCGCGGTGCCGCTGCTGTTCGCGCTGCGCCGCCGCACCGGCGGCGCCGACGTGGCCGCCGCGCTCGCGGCGACGCTGGCGGTCAGCGTGGTGCTCGCCGCGCCGGATGCCGCCGCAGTGCGACCGTGGACCGCGGTCGCGGCGCTGGCGCCGGCCGGCCTGGTGCTGGGCGCGCACGTCGCCTGGGCTCGCAGCCTCGGCCTGTGCAGCGGCGTGCTGCTGCTGTTCGGCGGCGTGGGCGCCTGGACCTCGTTCGCGGCCGATGACGCCGGCTGGCTGTCGGTCGCGTTCGGGACCGCCGGCGGCTTCGCAGCGCTCGGCGCGCTGCTGGCGAGCTGGCGGCGCGACCGCGTCCTGCTCATGACGGCGCTGGCGCTGCTCGCCGCGCTCGGCCTCGGCTGGAGCGCGATGGCGCTGGCGGCGGCCACGGGCGCCGCCGCCGACCCGGCGCTGGCGTTCTGGAACGCGCGCTTCGCCGCCGCCGTGGCGCTGGTGGCGCTGCTCGAGTTCGCGCGGCGGCGCCTCCCCGCCGGGAGCGGGGCGCTCGAGCGCGTGGCCTTCGCCGCCATCGTGCTGGCGGTCCCGTACCTCGCGGGGCTGGTCGAGCTGCTGCAGCTGGTCGCGGACTGGCCGGCCGGATGGAGCTCGGCGACCGTCAGCCTGTACTCCCTGCTGTTCGCGCTCGGGCTGCTGGCGGCCGGCTTCGCCCGCCGCGACGCGCGGCTGCGCTGGCCCGGCCTCGGCGGCTTCGCGTTCGTGGTCGGCAAGGTGCTGGTCCACGACCTCGGCGCGCTCGACCTCGAGCTGCGGATGCTGGTCACCGGCGCCGTCGGGCTGGTCCTGCTGGGCGGCGCCTGGGCCTACGCCCGACGCCGCGGCGACGGCCCCCGCTGATTCCTGCGGATCGGGGCTGCGCCGGCGGCCCCGTCCGCCCCTGTGCTCGGGGTCGGCCAAGCCCGGTCGGCGCAACCCACACCGCGAGGAGATCCAGATGAAGCCGCTCACCCCGTCGTTCCTGTCCCCGTCCCTGGCGAGCCTGTGCCTGTGCCTGTGCGGCCTGCTCGCGGCCCCGCTCGCGGCGCAGCGCTACGACAGCGCGGTCCTGGTGCCCGACCAGAAGAAGGAACGGCTGCAGGCCCCGGACGCCGCGGCCGGCAGCTCGCGCCAGGACCTCCGGGCCGCCGCGCTGCCCGAGGGCGGTGGCGGGCGCTACCAGCTGGACGCCGCCGCAAGCCAGGGCGGCCGCTGCGAACCCGACGCCCTGGCGGCGACCGGCGCCTCCCGGCCGCGGCCGAGGTCTCCCGAGCAGCTCGCGCACCAGTCACCGAGGCAGCGGCCGCTCGCGCCCGGGGTGCCGGCCGAGCCGGAGCCGGTTGCGCTCGCGCTGCGCGTCCACGACGACGGCCACGTGCACGCGAAGCTCGACCTGGGCCAGGGCCGGTTCTTCGCGATCCTGCTCGCGTCGACCGACGACCGCATGGTGCAGCTGCCCGGGCTGCCGATGCTGCTGGCCAGCAAGATGGTGGTCGCGACCGCGCTGGCGGACCGCGGCGTCACCTTCGATCTCGGCGCGCCGCAGCTGCAGCACGACGTGTTCCTGCAGGGCATCGCGCTGCTGCCGCAGGGCGTGGTCAGCTCGCCGGTGCAGGTCGTGCGCGGCGACCGGATCCCGGCGTCGCGCTGACCGCGAACCACCGCCGCGCGAACGCGTGCGAGGCGACGAGGCGCTCCTTGTCCGCCTTGCGGAGCCGCTTGATGCGCTGCTCGAACTGCAGAGCGCGGCCGCGGTCGCCGATCCGGCGGCGGAAGACGAGTGTCAGCGGCCCGCGCCCGCGCAGCGCCTTGGCGCCGCGGCCCGCGCAGTGCGCGGCGAACCGCGCCGTCACGTCGGTGGCGACGCCGGTGTAGAGCGCGCCGTCGGCGCGGCGCACCAGGTAGACCGACCAGCGCGGGCTGCGCACCATGGCGGGACGATCGGAGCCGGGGCGGTGGCGCGGCGCAATGGCGGAGCCTGCGCCGGGCGAGCGCCTGGGCACGGGCACGGAGGGAGGGACGCACCTCGCACTGGCTGCACACCCGCTAGACTCGGGCCCGGAGGACACCCCACGATGGCCACACCCGAACAGGCGCTGGCGACCATGATCGCCAACCTCGCCGACAAGACCGGCCGCACGCTCGCCGAATGGACCGCGCTCGCGGCCGGCAGCGGCCAGGACAAGCACGGCCAGCTGGTGCGCTGGCTGAAGTCCGAGCACGGCCTCACCCACGGCTACGCCAACCTGATCGCGCACGAGACGCTGCGCGGCGCGGCGGTCACCGCCGGCGGCGAGGACGTGCTCGTGGACCAGCTGTACGCCGGCAAGAAGGCGGCGCTGCGGCCGATCCACGACGCCGTCCTGGCGATCGTCCGCAAGCTCGGCCGCGACGTCGAGCTGCTGCCGAAGAAGGCCTACGTCTCGCTGCGGCGCAACAAGCAGTTCGCGATCGTGCAGCCGTCGACGGCGACGCGCGTCGACCTCGGCCTCGCGCTCAAGGGCGTCGAGCCGCACGGGCGGCTCGAGCCGTCGGGCAGCTTCAGCGCGATGGTGTCGCACCGCGTGCGCCTCGGCGCCGAGCAGGACGTCGACGCCGAGGTCAAGCGCTGGCTGCAGCAGGCCTACGAACGGGCCTGAGCTCGACGATCAGCGCACGACCACCTCGAGCACTGCGGCGCCGGCGCCCGGCACCAGGTCGCACGCGCCGTGCGCACCGGCCACCGCGGCGTGCACGCGCAGCGGCAGCCCGTTCGGGACGTGCTCGAACTCCGCGCGACCGGCCGCGCCGGCGCGCAGGCCGCGCCCGGGCCGCGATCGCGACTCCGACTGCTCGTCGCGCCGCAGCTGCGCCGCGCGTTCGCCGCGGTCGGCGTCGCCGCCCGGTCCCGGCGCGGAGAACCACACCTCGGCGCCCGGCACCGGCGCACCCGCTGCGTCGCGCACCGACACGGCGACGCGCCGACCCGTGTCCACGCGCAGCTCCGCGCCGCGCGTGACCGCGCCCGCGACGAGGTCGAATGGCCCGGCCGCAGCCAGCGCCCGTCCGGGCAGCTTCAGCAGCAGCACGACGCGACCGCCCTCGCCGAACGACAGGTGGAAGTCGGCCGCCGGCGGCGGCACCTCGCCCATCGCGCAGGTCTGGAACGGCCACGGCGTGATCGCCTCGGCGAGCACCCGGTCGAGGGTCTCGCCGTCGGCGATCCAGCGCGTGGAGATCGCGCCGTACTCGACGGCGATCCCCGCGCCGGTCGCCGCGTCGACGACGCGGCCGTGCAGCTCGGTGCCGTGCAGGCCGATCGACTCGGGGTCCGCCATGCGCTTGCGCCGCAGCTCGACCTCGCCGGCGCCGGGCACCGCGTCGTCGCGCCGCATCGCCGACCAGAACGCGTCGGCGCCGCCGACCAGCGTCACCGGCGCACCGTCGAGCCCGCGCAGCACCGCACGTCCGTCGCGGTCGGTGAACGCGACGGCGAGGCCCTGCCCGGAGCGTTCGGCGGTGACGTGCATCCGCGCCAGCGGCGCCCCGGTCCGCGCCTCCACCACGCGCACCGACAGCGGCACGTCGGGTGGCAGCACCAGCTCGACCGGCCCGAGCGCCGGCCCGTCCACCGCGAGGCGCCGCTCGCAGCCGACGAACGGCTTGCCGAACGGCGCCGCGCGCACGACCTTCTCGCCGAAGTGGTCGCCGGCGAGCTCGACGACGCCGCGGGCGTCGCTGCGCGCGCCGCCCTCGCGCACCAGCCGCTCGCCGCCAGAGGCCTCGCGCACCACGCGCAGCACCATGACACCGACGTCGGCGATCGGCCGCCCGGCGGCGTCGACCACGACCGCGCGGCCGCGCCAGTCGCCGGGCCGATCGCTGGCCAACCGCCGCATCGTGCCGGCCGCACCGTGCACCCGATCCCCGGGTCGCAGCGTCCACCGCGCCGGTGCGAACGCGCCGACCCAGTCCGCAAACGCGAGCGACAGGTCCCATGCGTGACCGTCCGGGTGGCGGTTGGGCAACGCGAGCTCGAACGCCCCCCGCGCGTCGGTGACCGCGGGCACGCGGAACGGCGCGGCCTTGCGGCTCTGTTCGCGGCAGTGCGCCCACACCGTGACCTCGGCCAGCGGCGCGCCATCGTCGGCCACCACGGTGCCGGCCAGGAACGACGTCGGCAAGTCCGCGGCAGGCTCCTGGTCCCGCGGCGGCGCGCCGGCGGCGCGGGCGGCGGCATCCGGGCGCCGTTCCGCCTCGCGCGTCGCGCCCGTGGCGTCGAAGGGCGACGCGGCGATCCCGCCGCTCGGCGCGAACTCGTCTCCATCGAGTCCGATCGGGATCGCGGCCGCGGCGACCGTGCCCGCCTCGGCGCTCGCCGGCTCTTCGCCGACGCTCGCCGCCCACAGCACGGCGCCGCCGCCGAGCGCCAGCGCCGCGGCCGCCGCCAGCTTCAGCGCCGAGAACCCCGCGCTCGCCATCGGGATCGCCAGCAGCGTCGCGACCAGCCCGGCCGGCGCCGTCGCCACTGCCGGCGCCGACGCGGCGAGCGCCGGCTCGAGGCGCGCGGCCGCGGCGGCCAGCCCGCCGGCGAGCAGGCGCCGGCGCAGTCGCTCGAGCGCCTCGCCGAGCCGACCGTGCACCGTCGACTCGGCGCAGCCGATCGCGCTGCCGATCGCCGCCAGCGACAGCCCTTCCCAGTAGCGCAGCTTCACCGCGGTGCGCCACGGCTCCTGCAGGCCGTCGATCGCCGCGCGCACGGCCTCGGCCTCGGACGCGGTCTCGTGGACGGGGACGAAAGCGCGGGTGCCGGTGTCGGCCATTGCAGCGGTCTCCTGTTCGTGTCGCAGACGACGGCGATCGCGGCGCAGCGCGTTGTAGCCGAGCCGCGCCGCCAGCCAGCGCAGCCGCCGCTCGCGGTCCTCGGGGTCGTCGACCTGCGCGCCGCGGCCCAGCCCGCGGCGCCACACCTGCAGGAACACCTGCTGCGTCACATCGGCGGCGTCGGCGTCGCCGCCGCAGAGCCGCCGGGCGGTGCGGAATACCGCGTCGTGGTGCTGCCGCACCCACTGTTCGAACTCGCTGCGTCGGATCGTCATGTCGGTCGCCTCGTGGGGTCCGCGAGGCACGAAACCGGAGCCGCGCCCATCTTCGGCGAAATCCGCGGCGGCGGCGACCCGCCCGGCGCACCGCGGCCCGAGACGGGGCGGCGCTCAGTACGGCAGCAGGTCGAACACCTCGCCCGCCAGCAGCCGCTCCTTCTTGTCGGTCCACCACGCCGCGGTCAACAGCTCGCCGTGCGCCACGGTGAACACCTCGAGCAGATCGCGCGTGAAGCCCAGGAACGCCGGCCACTCCTCGGGGAACACGTCGGTGGGCCCGACCGAGAACCACGGCTCGGCCGACATCTCGTCGTCGTGGTGCCGCGCCTTCGGGATGTCGCGGAACGTGCAGTCGGTCAGCAGGCACAGCTCGTCGTAGTCGTAGAACACGACGCGGCCGTTCTTCGCGACGCCCCAGTTCTTCAGCAGGATGTCGCCGGGGAAGATGTTGGTGCAGGCGAGGTCGCGCAGCGCGTGCCCGTACTCCACCACCGCGCGCACCGCCTGCTCGTAGCTGGCCTCGCGCAGGTAGAGATCCAGCGGCCGCAGCCGCCGCTCGATGTAGGCGTGCGCCACGACCACCGAGTCGCCGTCGACGTGCGTGGTCTTCGCCGTCGACGTCAGCAGCTCGTCGAGCAGCTCGGGGTCGAAGCGGTCGCGCGGCAGCCGCAGCATGCGGAACTCCTGCGCGTCGACCAGGCGGCCGACCTTGTCGTGGCGCGCGACCATCGAGTAGCGCTGCTCGATCTCCTGGCGCGACGTGTCCTTCGGCTGCGGGAACGAGTCGCGGATCACCTTGAACACGACGTCGTACGACGGCAGCGTGAACACCGCCATCACCATGCCCTTCTTGCCGGGCGCGGTGACGAAGCGGTCGCGCGAGAACCGCAGGTGGCGCGCGAAGCCGCGGTAGCGCTCGGTCTTGCCCTGCTTGGCGCGGCCCAGGATCGTGAACAGCTCGTGCACCGTCTCGCGCGGCACGACCTTGCGCAGGAACACGATCGCCGCGCCGACCGGCTCGACGTCGACGTGGAAGTAGCTGCGCGCGAAGCCGAACATCACCGACACGCCGTCGTCGGTCTGGATCACCGCGTCGACGGCGATGCCGTCCTCGGTGTTGGCGAACGCGATCACCAGCGGCGACGACTGCGTCCAGCCCGACACCTTGCCGATCACGTAGGCGCGCGTGTCGCGGTAGAACACCGACGACAGCACGTCGATGCAGACGACCTGGTCGCCGGCGAGGTGGCGCCGGTAGTGCTCCGTGAGGCGGAGCGCCAGGAAGCCGGAGCAGCGCTCCGGGTCGGCGTACGGCGTGCTCCAGGCGAAGTCGTCGAGCATCGCCCGGAACAGCTGCTGCAGGTCGCCGGTGTTGTGGTAGTTGCGCCCGATCAGCGGCCCGTCGATGTTGCGCAGCGGGATCGCCTCCTCGCCGGTGAACTGGATCTCGGGGTCGGCGCCGGCGGTGCCGCACACGCGCCGCGACACCGAGCTGAAGTAGGTCTTGGTGAACTCGACGTCGGGGTACTGCGCGACCAGCTCGGCGAACACCGCCTTGATGCGCCGCCACAGCGCGTGGTCCTGTGCGCGCGCGCCGAGCAGCGCCCGCACGTGCGCGGTCGAGGCCTTGGTGTGCTCGTCGTAGAGCCCGATCCGCTCGGCGGCGTCGCGGTCGCCGCCGTGCCAGTCGCGGCGCTCGAACCGCCCGCGCGCGCGGCGCGTGACGGTGCGGTATTCGGCGTTGTACTCCTGGAACGCCGCGGCAAGGTAGCTGGCGCACTCGCGGGCGATGGCGTCGTCCGGCATCGGCCGTCGTTCTACCGCGCGACGGCCGCCGCGGCGAGCAACCGCCGCGACTACATCTGCGCCACGATGCGGGCGGCCTCGACCTTGCCCTGCTCGCGCAGCTCGCGGATGCGCGCCAGCTTGTCGAAGACCCACGGCGACGACTCCCGGGTGACGCGGATCAGCGCCCCGTGGACCTGATCTGCCAGCCGCAGCGTGGAGGACAGGACCAGGTAGTCCTGGCCCTGCCGACCGAACTGCTGGTCGAGGCGCTCCATGACCCGGCGGGTCGCGTCCCGATCGCCGGCCGGGACGACCTCGTAGCGCGCGCCGTCGACGGCGGCGTGGAACTCGTCGCCGAGGCCGGCGAACAGCGGCTCGGCGAGCTCGCGGATCTGGCTGCCGAAGATCGCGAGTCCTGCCTCGAGCTCCGCCCGCTGCTCCGCCGTGAGCTGCGTCTTCTGCGGGTTCACCCGCTCTGACAGCAACAGCACCCTGACCTCGAGGTCGTAGACCGAGACATCGTGGTGATGGCGCGACACCATCTCGTGCAGCTGCAGGACCTCGTCGAGCGGATACCCGAACCGCGGGTCGCGCGCGCAGGTCGCCAGCGCCGTCTGCCATGCCGGCGGTGCGGCCGGCGCCGCCGCGGCAGGCGTCGGCGACGACGAGCGCGGGGGCTCGGGCACGCGGTCCCCGCTCGCCGGGGAGGCGACCGCCGGCATCGGGCCGCCCGCCGCGGCCGCCACGTCACTCGACGGCGCCGCCGCCGGTGCGGCCGCCGGGCCGCCCCCGCGCCAGCTCACGGCGAAGGCGATCGCGGCCACCAGCGCGACGGCGGTCAGCAGCAGGTGCAGGCGCGGGGTTCCGGTCATCACGCGGTGCGGCTCCATTTCCTCGGGTCGCCAGATCGTCCCCCCCCCCGGGGGCGGCAACACGCCGCCCCCATCGGCCGACTCGGCGCTACACCGGACGCGCGCGGCCCGCGTACACTGCGGCCATGCGCACGCTGGCCGAACCGCAGTTCCACCTGCTGATGGCGTCCCTGGTCCTGGCCGCGCTGTTCGTCGAGCAGCTGGGGCCGCGCTGGCTGCCGGGCTGGAGCCTGCCGCAGATCGGGCTGCTGACGTTCACGCTCGGCATGTGCTGGCTGGCGCTGTTCGCCGGCCATCGGATCCGCAACCTGCACCAGCGGATCGCCGTGCTCGAGGACCGGCTCGACCGCACGATGCAGCGCACCGACACGCTCGAAGACGACGCGCGGCACCGGCGCGGCCTGCCGCTGCGGTGAGCGCCGGGCCGCCGGCGCGGACCCCGGTCACCAGCGGAACGCCATGCCGACCCACATCTGCACCTCGTTCTGGCTCGGGTTGCGCGGGTTGTCGCGGCCGAGCGCGTTGGAGACGTGATGCCAGGTGGCGCCGAGGTCGAGCGCGTGGTCGGCGTCGAGCGGGATGCGCAGGCCGGGGCCGAACGAGAACGTGAAGTTCCAGTCGGTGCCGCCGATCGGCACGGCACGGGTCGCCTGCAGGAAGCCGCCGGTGAACTCGGCGAACACGTCGAGGTCGCCGACCTGACCGAGGAAGCGGCCGACCGCCTCGACCTCGGCGGACTGCATGTCGGGACCGCCGGCGAACCAGTTCTGCAGGGTCAGGCCGGGCCCGAGCGCGAACCGGTCGGTCACCTGCCACAGGTGGCGCAGCTTCAGGCCGGCGGTGTCGACCTCGCCGTTGCCGTCCCAGAAGAACGACTTCTGCAGCAGCGGCACGCCGTAGAACACGCGCGCCTGCCACTCGCGCTCGCCGGGCTGCGGCCGCGCCATGTCGCGCCCGTCGCCAGGACCGACGACCGTCGGCACCGAGCAGGCGACGAGCCCCGCGATCGGCAGCAGGAACTGGACACGGAAGCGGCGCACGACAGCGGCGGCATGTTCGGCACGGGCCGCGGCGGCGACAAGCGCCCACGCCGCCGATGCGCCGAGATTCCGCCGCCCGGGCTACGGCGAGCGGCGCCGCCGAGCCGACGCAGGACCATGGTCCCCCGCGCCCGCGCCGCCCGTCTGCTGCCGCTGCTCGCCGCGGCGCTCGGCTCGTGCTCGGCGGTGACGACGATGACCGGACCGGTCGGCGCGTTCCCCGAACCGCGGCCGCTGCCGGTGGCCGGCACCGACCTGTTCGACTGGAAGGGCATGGTGCACTGCCACGGCTACCTGTCGCACGACAGCGACGGCACCGTCGAGCAGATCCACGACGCGGCCGCGTTCGCGCACTTCGACTTCGTGGTGATGACCGACCACCAGACCGACCAGTCGATCGCCGAGGGCCAGCGCGGCAGGGTCGGCGACGTGCTGTTCGTGGTCGGCGCCGAGATCCGCACGCCGCAGGGGACGGTGATCGCGTTCCCGCTCGAGCGCCCGCTGCGGCGCTGGATGAGCGCCGGCGCGCTGCTGGCCGAGGCCAAGGAGCAGGGCGCGATCGGCGTGATCTGCCACGCCGAGCGCTGGCCGGACTGGGACGTGCCGGGGCTCCGCGGCGCCGAGATCGTCAACCTGCACGCCGGCGCGATGACCGCCAACCCGGTCGACGTGATCCTGACCGCGCTGCTGCTGCCGGTGCGCCTCTTGATGCAGACCGTGGCGCTGCGCGACGACCGGGTGTTCCGGCAATGGGACGCGGCGCTGCAGCAGCGGCACCCGATGGCGCCGCTCGGCGGCGGCGACGCGCACAACAGCCTGCGCGTGTTCGGCCCGCTCGGCGGCACGATCGCCAACTACCGCGAGGTGTTCCTGACGGTCAGCACGCACGTGTTGGCCGAGACCCTCGACGAGCGCGCGCTCGTCGACGCCATCGTGCAGGGCCGCACCTACGTGTCGTTCGACGTGTTCGGCGAAGGCGGCGGCTTCGACTTCCGCGCCGTCGACGGCAGCGGCGCGGTGCACCTGCCCGGCGCGACGATCGCCGGCGCCGCGGGCCTGCAGCTGCGCGTCCGCACGCCGAGCCCCGGCACGATCGAACTGTGGCGCGACGGCGCGATCGTGCAGCGCGCGCACGACGCCCAGGAGCTGGTGCGCGACCGACCCGAGCCCGGAGTGTGGCGCGTCGAGGTGCGCACCCCGGCCGGTTCGCCGTGGCTGTTCTCGAGCTCGATCCGGGTCGAGTGACCCGGCGGACGCGCCGGCCGCGTAGGATGCCGGCATGAGCGAATCGGGCCCGATGCGGCGTTTCCCGGCGCGCGCCCTGCGGCGCGTCGGCATGGCGGTGCTGTTGGCGCTGTGCGCACCGGCGCAGCACCTCCGCAACGGCGACTTCGAGGACGGCGGCACCAAGGGCCCGCCACCCGGCTGGTTCCTGCCCGTGGGCTGCGCCGACGCGGGCTTCGAGCTGCACGTCGCGCGCGAGGGCGCCGGCGAGGGCAAGCGCTGCGCGCTGCTGCGCCGCGCGGCCGCCGACGCCGCCAAGGGCAGCTTCGGCAACTGCATGCAGGAGCTCGACCCCGCGCCGCTGCGCGGCAAGCGCATCCGCTTCCGCGCCGCGGTGCGCGCCGAGGTCGACGGCCCGGACGGCCGCGGCCAGCTGTGGCTGCGCGTCGACCGGCCCGGGGACCGGATGGGCGCGTTCGACAACATGGCCGACCGGCCGATCCGCGAGGACACCTGGCAGCACTACGAGATCACCGCCGACGTCGCCGACGACGCGGTGCGCGTGGTCGTCGGCCTGTTGATGATGGGCAGCGGCACGGTGTGGATCGACGACGCGTCGCTCGAGATCGTCGGCGACGACGTGCCGACGACGGCGGAGGCGGCGCGCGACGCCGCCGCGCCGGGCCTGGTCGAGGTGCGCATGGCGGCCGACGTGACCGCGGTGCGCGCCGCGGACGCCACCACGCTGCGGTTCCCGTTGCCGCTGGCCTACCGCGACCAGACGCCGCTGACGTTCCGGCTGCAGCTCGACCCGCCGGTCGACGCGAGCGCCCGGATCGAGATCGGCCCCGGCCCGAATCGCGTGCTGGCGCTCGAGCTGCGCGACCTGCCCGCGTTGACGAAGTTCGCGATCGCGTGGCAGTCGACCGTGCTGGTGCAGCCGAGCGACTTCGCCGACGTGCCGCGGCGTGCGCCGTTCCCGAAGGCGTGGCCCGCCGAGGCAGAGCCGTGGCTCGCGTCGACCTGGTGCTGCGAGCACGAGGACGACCGCGTGGCCGCCGTCGCCGCCGAGGTGCGCGGTGACGAGACCGATGTCCTGCGCGTGATCGACCGCGCCCTCGACCGCGCGGGCAAGATCTTCCGCGACGCCGAGGGCCGCGTCACCGAACTGACCGCAGTGCAGGCGCTCGACCACCAGGGCTCGTGCACCAGCTGCGCCAACCTGCTGGCGGCGCTGCTGCGCGGCGCCGGCGTGCCGACCCGGATCCTGTCGGGCTACCCGCTGTGGAGCGGCCCGCTGCAGACGCACTACATCGTCGAGGCGTGGGTGCCCGACCACGGCTGGTACCCGATCGAGTCGACGCGGTGCCAGGCGCCGTGGCCCAACCACGAGCAGGTCAACGTCTCGATCGTGCCGATCGAGCACGAGGCGAAGGGCCTGGCGCGGGGCCGCCCGTGTGCCGCTGGCGCGGTGCCGTTCCTGTCGCTGACCGAGTACGACGACGCGGCGCCGCTGCGACTGGCCGGCACGCTGAAGCAGTACTGCGACCACGAGGCGCGCATGGTCCGCGCGTTGACCGGCAAGCCGAGCCAGTGGACCAGGGCCCGGACCTTCGCGCGCGAGCGCTGGGAGCGCTGGCTCGGCGCGCCGATCGAGCTGACCGAGGGCGAACACGCGTTCGGCCCGCCGGCCGGGGACCTCGCCGACGTCGAGCTCGAGGACCTGCCGAAGGCGCTGCGCGCGCGCTGACCTGCGCTCTTTTCCCGACACGATCGGGGCTCCGTGGCATTCTCAGGGGCGTGTCCAGCACGCACCTCGACCCCGACCGCCTGCTCGCCCAGTCCGCCTGGCTGCGGCGGCTGGCAGCGCGTCTCGTCGACGACCACGGCGCAGCCGACGACCTGGTGCAGGACACGCTGGTCACCGCCCTCGAACGGCCACCGGCCGACGCCGCCACCGACGGGCGCCTGCGCGGCTGGCTGGCGAGCGTGCTGCGGACCCGCGCCGGCATGCGGCGGCGCGCCGACGTGCGCCGCACCGCGCGCGAACACCACGTCGCGCGCGCCGACCGGATCGACCCCGCGCCGGCCACCGGGACGGCCGACGACGCGATCGCGGCCCAGCGGCGGCTGCTCGACGCGCTGGCGACGCTGCCCGCACGCGACCGCGAGGTCGTCGTGCTGCGCTTCTTCGACGACCTGCCGCCGCGCCGGATCGCCCAGCGCCTCGGCACCACCAGTGACGCGGTGCGCACGCGGCTGTCGCGCGCGCTGGCGACGCTGCGCCTGCGCCTGGTGCCGGCGCACGGCGACCGCCGCGCGCTCGCGCTGGCGTTGCTCCCGCTGCTCCCTCGCGGCGCGCCCCCCGCCGCCGGTCTGCTGCCCATCACCTTGCTGCTCATGAACGCGAAGTCCAAGGCGCTGCTCGCGCTGCTCGGCCTCGGCCTCGGTACCACCCTGACCCTGCTGACATTCGGCCAGGCCGACACGCCGCCGGCGGACGCCGCGTCCGGCGACCGCCTGGCGCAGGCCGTCGCGACCGGTGACCCGGGCGCAGCGACCGACTCCGCCGCCGACGACGACCAGGACGCGCCAGCGGCCGCGCGCGAGCGCATCGAGGTGGCACGGCCCGCACCGCCCGCGCGCCCGGCTCGACCGCAGTTCCAGCTGACCGTCGTCGTCCGCTGCGTCACCGCGGACGGCGCGCCGATCGCCGGCGCGCGGCTGATCGCGCACGAGGTCGAGGGCCAGCCGGCCGTCGCGACCGACGCCGACGGCCGCGCCCGCATCGATCTGCGGTGGCCGGCGAAGCTGACCGCCGGCAACGAGCACTGGATCATGACGACCGTGACGGGCGACGGGCTGATGCGCCTCGTGCAGCAGACCGCCGTGCAGGGCGACGCCGACCTCGTGGTCACCCTCGGCGACGTCGTGCTGGAGCCGGGCGGCGACGTCGCGGGCACCGTCCTCGGGGTCGACGGCCGCCCGGCCGCCAACGCCATGGTCTGGGCCAGCGGCGGCATCGAACCGGCCACGGGCATCGCCGAGCTGCAGCGCCGGGTGCTGTCGCACGGGTTCCCGCGGCTGGCGGGCGGCATCAGCGCGTGGACCCGGACCGACGACCACGGGCGCTACCGACTCGACGGCCTGCCGGCGACGTCGGTGTCGATCGTCGCGCGCACGCCGGGCGCGATGGCCGCCTACACGCGGCCGTTCGACGTCGTTCCCGGTCGCATGACCGCGGCGCCGACGCTCACCTTCGAGGCGTTGCCGCTCGCCAACCGCATCGCCGGCCGGGTGCTCGACGGCAAGGGCCGGCCGCTGCCCGGCGCGCGCATCGAGGTGTTCGAGAACCGCGGGCCGCGCAACGTGAACTCGATCTCCAGCAGCGGCACCGGACGGGACGGCGCGTTCGCGATCCCCGTCCTGCCGGATCGCAGCTACACGCTGGTGGTCGACACCCAGCACGGCCGCCGCCGCGAGAAGGTCGTGCACGACGTCGCCGCGGGAACGCCCGACCTGGTCGTGCAGTTCGCGCCGGCACGCACGGTCGCACTCGACGTGCGCGGGCCCGACGGCGCAGCGGTGACGCCGCAGTACGTATGGGCCAGCGACGAGGACGGCGGCCATCTGGATCTGTCGTGGGGGCGCGATGACACCGGCCGCGTGACCGTGCCCGAGCAGCCGTTCACGGTGCACATCGGCGCCCCGGGGTTCCGGCCGGCCCGCTGCGGACCGCTCGACCCGCGCGACGTCGGCGAAGCGATCGAGGTCCGCCTCGAACGGGCGGCGGCCGTGACCGGCAGGGTGCTCGCCGACGGCGTTCCGGTCCGAGGCGCCGAGGTACACGCCCACGTCGTCGACCGGCGGCAACCGCGCCACTACTTCGCGCACGAGCTCTATTCGCGCCTGCCGCGCGCCGCGCCACAGCGCGCCCGCACCGACGCCGACGGTCGCTTCGAGCTGCACCTGGCGACGGCCGGATCCTACGTGGTCCACGCCGAGGCCGAAGGGCACGCGCGCGGCACAGCGCCGCAGATCGCCTACGACCCCGGCATCGCGCCGCCCGCGCTGGAGATCGCGCTCGGCCGCACGGGCACGCTCGAGGGCCGCGTGCTGGTCGCCGCGGGCCGCAGCGCCGAAGGGCAGATCGTGGCGGCGACCGCCGGCGACGGCCACGTCGAGGTGTGCGTCGCCGACGCCGAGGGACGGTTCCGGTTCGAGGGCCTCGCGGCCGGCGACTGGCAGGTGCGCCCGGCCCAGCCCGACGACCAGCAGTGGCTGCGCATGGCGCGCACGTGGCCGGAGTACGAGGACGAGCCGGTGCCGTTCGACGTCCGGCTGGCGCCGGGCGCGACCGTCGCGTTCGACGTCGACCTGCGGCAGCGACACGCCGCCGAGATCCTGGGCCGCCTCGCGGTCGACGGCATCGACGCCGGCGGCTGGCGCGTCAGCGTGTTCTGCGCGGGCGCGTGGGAGATCGTGCCGACGCTCGCCGACGGCAGCTTCGCCCACCGCACCGCGCCGGGCGACCACACGCTGCACTTCTCCAAGGACCTGCCGGACGGCAATCGCCTGAGGATCGGCCACACCACGACGCTGATCGCCGGGGTCAACCCCGTCGACGTCACGGTCCACACCGGCGCGCTCGAACTGGCCGGTCTCGAACCGTCCGCAGCGGCCAACGAGGACGGTCCCAGCGAGGGCTACGCGCTGGTCTGGACCGACACCGACTGCCACTACTCCTTCGATCCCGATGCCAACGGCGCGCACCGATCGCCGTCGCTGCCCGTCGGCCGCGCCCAGTTGCGTCGGCGCTCCGAGGATCAGTACCGCCCCGAAGAGGGTCGCGTGATCGCCGAAGTGGAGATCGTCGCGGGGCAGCTCCGGCGCGTCGACGTGCGCTGAGCGGCGCGCCGACACGGCGGCTATTGAGGTTCGTGTGACGCGACGCGGCCTTTCGTGCCATGTCGGAAGACCCACACCATCTCAGGTTAGGACCTCTGAACGCGTGCGCGGCGCCCTCGGTACGCGCTCGGAGATAGACAGGCACCACGCCCAGAGATATGCGTGCCTCCGCGACGAGCGCATTCCGCGTCGTCGCTGGGTCAAAGAAGGAGGCTCATATGACCGGGTCCGTCTCGTTTGCGTTGCTGGCCCTCGGTGCGTGGATGCGGCCCTGCGCGGGCGGCGCCGACATGCGCGACGGGTCTGACCCGCGCTCGCCACGACCCTGAGGAACGGACCATGGCGCTGCGCGCGCATGCCGGCGTTCTCCTGGCGCTCTCCCTGCTCGGCGCCGTGTGTCTGTTGAGCCGTGGACCGTCGGGGCCGACCGTCGGTGAGGACGGCGCCGCCGACCCCGCCGACGGCACGCTCGCGCGACGCGCGGCGACGAGCGCCGCGGACCCCGCGCCCGCGGAGTCGCCGCCGTCCGGGCGCGATGTCGCGCCGGGTCTCGACCTCGCCCTCGCGGAGGTCGCGCACGATGTGCGCTGGATCAGCGGATCGCTCCACCCCGTCGGCGGGACGCTGCGATCCCCGTTCGTCCGCATGGTGCTGCGCGACGCGGACGGAGAGCACGTCGAACGGGTCGAGGTCCGGCACGACTCGACATTCCGGCAGGCGGTGCCGCCGTCCGCGGCGCCGTTCGTGCAGCTGCAGATCTACTCGGCGGACATGGTCGTCGCGACGATGTCGGCGCCGGTGCAGGAAGGGCTGGAGATCCCGGTCGACCTGCAGGCCGCCCTGGCGGCCGACGCCGTGTGCCTGCGCATGCCGCACGCGCACCCGAGGTCGTCGTGGTACGCCACCCTCGTCGCCTACGAAGAAGGCGACACCGCGACCATGGTCGCGATGTCGACGCCGGGCGTCGGCGTCGAGGACCGCGTGACGTTCCACTGGAGCTCGGGCTCGTCGCGACACATCGGGCGCCCGATGACCCTGGTCGTCCGGCAGACCGAGGTGCGGGACGACCCGGAGGGCGATCCGGCCGACGACGCCGCGCGCGGCCAGCGAGGCCGCCGGGTCCTCGCGCATCGCGCCGTGGACTCGGTCGCGGCGCTGGCCGGCACGGTCCTCGACCTCCGCGCCCGGCGGGTCCGGCTGCACGCGGGCGCCGAGGCCCTCGGCGCCGTCGTCAACATCAACAGCACCGACAGCTACCTCGCGCGATACAAGCCGTTCCGCGTCGGCGACGACGCGACCCTGCTCGCGTGGCTGCCGCCGGGGCGCTACTACGCCGTGTCCGAGGTCGACCGCGCGCCGCCGACGGACCCGCCGGCGACCGGCGCGTCGCGCCCGCTGGCGTTCTCCTTCTTCGAGGTGCCGCCGGGCGAAGGGGACTGCGACGTCGTGCTCGAGCTGGACCGGACGCTGCCCGGTCCCGGCGCGGTCGCGGTGACCGTCGTCGACGAGGTCGACGCGCCGGTCCGCGACGCGCAGGTCGCGTTCGTGAGTCTGGAGACCGAGATGAGCGAGGCGCACCGCGGCCAGGCGCCGGCGACGGACGCGCAGGGACACACCCGCATCGACGGCCTGTGGACCTCGCGCTACGTCCTGCGCGTCAAGACCGCGGACGACCGCGTCGGCTACGCGTTCGCCGACGTCGGCCGGGACCAGACCGTCACGGTGCAGATCGCACAGCACGCGTACCTGAACGCCCGTCTGTCTGGCCTGGAGCAGTTCGGCGACGCGGTGATCTCGAGCGCGGAGACCAGGATCTGGTATCGCCTCGAAGGCAGCGGCGCGTGGACCGCGGTGGCCTCCAAGACCCGCGAGCAAGACGGCCTGCGCGTGGCCTACCTGCCGCGCGGCGCCGTATGCGACGTCGCGGTGCGTGGCCGGCTCTGGTGCGGTGTCGCCCGCTGGCACCGCGTCGACGAGACACCGAAGGACGTCGTGGACATCGCCGTGTCGCCGCTGACCGAGGTCCGCGGCGACGTGCTGGACGACCGGCGCGACGGGGTGCGCGTCGTCGCGCGCGGCGAGGACGCCGACCTGCCGTGGGGCAACGTGCCGGTCGACGGCGCGGGCGCGTTCGAGGTGGCGTTCGGCGATCCGGCGACCCGCGCGCTGCTGGTCGTCGACGCGAAGGGGCGCGTCCTCGGCCGCGGCGAGCTGCGGACCTGGGACGGCGGGCGCCTCTGCATCCGCGCGGACCGGTGACGCGCGCCGGACCGCCGCGTCAGCTCGCCGCTTCGCCGAGGCAGATCGCCAGGAGCTCGCCCAGCGACCGGATCTCGTGCGTCGGCGCCACCGCCGGATCGCGCCCCGCGCCGCGCGGGTTGAACCAGCAGGTTTCGATGCCGAACGCGGCGCCGCCGCGGATGTCGGCGGCGAGACTGTCGCCGACCATCAGCACCTGGTCGCGCGGCGGCGCGCCCATGCGTTCGAACGCGATCTCGAACACGCGCGGGTCGGGCTTCGACACGCCGAGCTCCTCGGAGATCAGCAGGTCACAGAAGTGGTGCGCGACCGACGAGCCGCCGAGGCGCGGACGCTGCACGGCGCGGAGGCCGTTGGTGACGATCCGCATCGACGCGCGGCCGTGCAGCCGCGCGAGCAGCGCGGCGGCGCCGTCGATCAGGTGACGCCCTTCGGCGAGGTGCCCTTCGTAGGCCGCGCTGAACGCGGCGGCGTCGACGTGCGGCATCGCGGCGCCGGTGAGGAAGTCGCGGAAACGCGCCACGCGCAGCACCTGCTGGTCGATCTCGCCGCGCTCGAGCGCGTGCCAGTAGCGCGCGTTGATCGCGCGGTAGTCCGTCAGGTGGCGCTGCTCGTCGAACTCGCCGCCGTGCTGCTCGACCGCGCTCCGCAGCGCGACGGCCGACGACCGCTCGAAGTCGAACAGCGTCCCGTCGGCGTCGAACAGGATCCAGCGGTAGCGCACCGAGGCTACCGCGGCCCCCAGTAGCGCAGCACGAACGCCGGCGGCACGTTCCGGATCACCGGCCCGATGCGTTCGAAGCTCCCGAACCGCTCGTCCATCAGCCGGCGGAACCGCTTGGCCTGCCGCATGCCGTAGGCGTGCACGTACTGGAACGTGCGGAAGTCGCCGCCGGGCTGCAGGCACTGCACGACGCCGCCGATGACGTCGTCCTGCACCTTGGCCGGCAGGCTCGCGAACGGCAGGCCCGAGACGATGCGCATCGCCTTCGGCAGCGAGCGCTCGGCGAGGATCGCCGGCAGGTCGCCGGCGCTGCCCTGGTGGAACGCCATCGTCGGGAAGCGCTCGACCAGCAGCTTGTGGAACCGCGGTTCGAGCTCGATGCCGAGGTAGTGCACGCCCGCCGGCAGGTGCTCGCGGATCACCGCGGTCATCGGCCCGGTGCCGGGGCCGAACTCGACGATCAGCTCGCCGGGCTGCAGCTCGAGGCGACCGACCAGCGCGCGCGCCAGGTAGCGCGTGCTCGGCAGCACCGCGCCGACCGAGCCCGGCTTGCCGAGGAACGTGCCGAAGAAGCCGAGGCCGTCGCGGATGGGTCGCTTGCTCACGGCATCGCTCGCGCGGGGTCTGGAGGTGGACATGGTCAGAAGCGGTCGAGTTCGACGCGCACGACGCCGCTGCGGACGCGCGCCGAGCACGACAGGCGGAAGCCGGGTTCGAGCCCCATGCGCTCGAGCGTCGACCGCTCGGGGTCGGCCGCCGGTTCGAGGCCGTCGTCGGGGCCGGCGCGCACGGCGTCGGTGCCGCACATGCCGCGCGTGCAGCCGAACGCGAGGTCGAGTCCGGCCTGCCGGCTGGCCTCGAGCAGGGTCGTTCCCGGCTGGACCATCACGGCCACGCCCGACGGCTCGAACTGCACCTCGACCAGCGACGGGATCGGCGACACGGGGCGGCAGCATAGGCGCGGCCGGGTGGCACACCCAGCACGAAGGAGCGCGGTGCGGCGCATGCGCGCGGTCCCACGGACGTCGCATCCGCGGGGTCCCCTTGCCATGGCACGGCAGGTCGCGTAGGCAGGGCGGGCCGCGCCTCGGCCCGGCAGAAAATTCGCCTCGCGCACGGAGCAGCGCGGGCCGTATGGACCCTTCCCCCTCCTCGCCCGAGCGCCGGCCCCGCGCGCCCCTCCCCGCATGCGGCTCGACTCCCAGCTGAACGTCCCCCTCGCCTTGCTGTCGCTGACCCTGTGGGCCGGCGCAGCCGCGACCCAGGAGCCGTCGCCGCCTCCGGCTCCCGACGCGCCCGCCGCCGACCCCGCGCCGGACAACGCCGCGCCCGCCGACCCCGAGCGGTCCGCCGAAGGCACAGCCGAGCCCGAGCCCGAGCCGCGCCGCCGCGGCCGCCGCCGCGCGCCGGCGATCGCGGTCCGCGCCGGACACGTCCACCCGGTCGCCGGTCCGGCGCTCACCGACGGCGTCGTCGTGTTCGAGGGCCAGCGCATCACCGCGGTCGCCGCGTTCGCCGACGCGGCGATCCCGGACGGCGCGGAGGTCGTGCACTTCCCCGACGCGCACGTCTACCCGGGCCTGGTCGACGCCTCGACCACCGCCTACCTCGACGACGCGGCGCGCGGCGGCGGCGGCCTCGATGCCGGCGCGGAGCTGGCCCGCGCGCTGCTGCGGCGGCACGACCGCGAGGACCAGTTGGTGCGCGCGGGCATCACGACGGCCTACGTGCGCGCCGGCGGCGGCACGGGCTGGAACGGCATCGGCGCCGTGGTCCGGCCGAAGCGCACCGGGTTCACGGTGTTCCCCGAACACGACCGCGCTGCGCTCGAGGTGGCACTCGCCGCCGACGGGCAGCGCTCGCACGCGCTCGACCGGCAGAAGACGATCGACGCGGCGTTCAAGGCGTTCGACGCCATCGACGCCTACCGCAAAGCGCTCGAGGAGCACGAGGAGGCGGTCGAGAAGTACGAGAAGGAGTTCGCGGAGTACCTCGAGTTCCACGAGAAGCAGAAGAAGGACAAGCCCGGCGACGCCAAGCCGGCCGACGGCAAGCCTGCCGACGGCAAGGACGCGCCGGAGGGCGGCGCGCCGTCGGACGGCGCCGGCGAGGGCGGCGGCGAGCCGCGCCGCGGCCGCCGCGGCCGACGCCCCGCGCCCCCCGAGAAGGACGGCGCGCTCGCACAGCAGGACCCGCAGCCGGCGAAGCCAGACGCCCAGGGACAGGACCCGAAGGGGCCCGGCGGCGCGCCGGCCAAGGCCGACGAGACCAAGGGCGCCGAAGGGAACAAGGACAAGGGCCCCAAGCGCCCCACCTACCCCAAACCCCCCGACCGCGACCCGGAGAAGGACGCGCTGCTGGCGGTGCTGGACGGCAAGCTGCCGCTGCGCGCCGAGGTGCGGCGCCCCGACGAGATCCGCCGGGTCCTGCAGCTCGCGCGCCAGCACGAGGTGCCGGTCCTGGTGCTCGAGGACGTGCTCGGCGGCGCCGAGCTCGCACACGAACTGGTGCAGGCCGCGGTGCCGTGCGTGCTCGGCGACCTGTGGCCGCAGCCGCGGCCCGAGGCGTTCGCCGACTACGATCCGGCGACGCTGCCGCGCGCCCTGCAGGACGCCGGCGTGGCGTTCGCGATCGCCAGCGGCGACGGCCGCCGCGCGGACGCGCTGCCGATGCTGGCCGCGCTGGCGGTCGGCGGCGGCCTCGACGAGGACGCGGCGCTGCGCGCGATCACGCTGACGCCCGCCGAGATCCTGGGCGTGCAGGCCGAGACCGGCTCGCTGCAGCGCGGCAAGCTCGCCGACCTGCTGGTGTGCTCGGGCCCGCTGTTCTCGAGCGACAGCCGCGTGCTGGCGGTGTGGTCCGCCGGCCGGCGCCAGGACGACCAGAACCCCGACGCGACCCCGACCGGAGAGGGCCGATGAAGCTGCATTTCCCCCGCGTTCCGGTCCCGATCTGGCCGTCGCCCCTGCTGTTCGTGGCGCTGCTGGCCACGGCGCCGGCGCGCGACCTCGCGGCGCAGGACCTCATCTACCGCTGCGAGAACCTCGTCGTCGCGCCCGACACGGTGGTGTCGCCGGGCGAGCTGCTGGTGCGCGACGGCAAGGTCATGCACGTCGGCGGCGAGATCCCGATCGAGACCCGCGCCCGCACCAGGGTCGTCGCCTTCGACGGCGCGACCATCGTGCCCGGCTTCGTGCTGGCGCACGCGACGCTCGGGCAGGAGCGCGACCTCGCCGAGCGCGCCGCGCCGATGACTCCGGGCCTGCGCGCGGCGGAGGCGTTCGACCCGTTCGCCGACGAGCTGGCCGCGCTGCCGCGCGCGGGCGTCACCAGCTGCTGGCTGTCGCCGTCGTCCGACAACGTCGCCGGCGGCCTCGCCGCGCTGGTCAAGCCGGGCCGCGCGGGCGACATGGCGATGGGCACGGTGCGCGTCGACCAGGGCTACGCCAAGTTCGCGCTCGGCCGCCCGGCCGCGGTCGAACAGTCCGCGCCGACCTCGCTGATGGGCGCGGTCGACCTGCTGCGGCAGGCGTTCCTGGCCGCCGGCCGCGGCGGCGGCCCCGTCGACGCGGCGGTGTCCACGGTGCAACCGTCCGACCTCCCGGAGCTCGCCGCCGTGCTGCGCGGCGAACGCCCCGCGGTGCTGCAGGCCGACAGCCGCGCCGAGCTGCTGGCGGCGCTCGGCCTCGCGCGCGAGCTGGGCTTCACGCCGGTGCTGCTCGGCGCCGCGGCGGCGCCCGACCTGCTCGACCGCCTGGCGGCCGCGCGCGCGCCGCTGCTGCTGCGGCCGCTGCGGCCGGAGATGCGCGACGAAGAGCTGCGGCTGCCGGCCGAACTGGAGCGCCGCGGCGTGCCGTTCGCGTTCGTCGGCCCGGCCGACCAGCTGCGCCCGGCCGCGGCGCTGGCCGTGCGCCACGGCTGCAGCCGCAAGGTGGCGCTGGCGGCGCTCACGCGCACGCCGGCCGAGCTGTGCGGCAGCGCCGCGATCCACGGCGCGCTGCGGCGCGGCTGTGACGCCGACTTCGCGGTGTTCACCGGCGATCCGCTCGACCTCGGCGCGCGCCTGCTGGCGACCTACGTCGGCGGCGAGCGGCTGTTCGGCGACGCGCCGCCGGCGCGCGTCGATCCGCGCGAGCTCGCCGCCCGCGGAGGTGACCTGTGAGCGCCTTCGCCGCACGAACGGCGCGTGCCCTGGCGCTGCTGTCCTTCGCGCTGCTGTCCGGCGCGCTGCCGTCCGGCGCGCTGACCGCGCAGGACGCGGTCACCGTCTACCGCGGCGCCCGCGTGCTCGGCACCGGCGGCGACCCCGTCGACGACGCCGTGCTGGTGGTGGCCCGGGGCCGCGTGCAGAGCATCGGCCCGGCCGGCGCGGCGATCCCCGCCGGCGCGCGCGTCGTCGACGTGCCCGGCACGACGATCACGCCGGGCCTGATCGACGCCGCCTGGGACGGCGGCCTAGGCCCGAACGAACAGAACGAGCAGGGCTCTGAGGTCACGCCGGCGGTGCGCGTGCTCGACGGGCTCGACCCCGAGCACCCGACGTTCCAGCGCGCCCGCCGCGCCGGCGTCACCACGGTGCACGTGATGCCCGGCACCCGCAACGTGATCGGCGGCCTGTCGGCGGTGCTCAAGACCTGGGCCCCGGACCCGGCGGCGATGGTCGTCCGCGAGGAGGCCGTGCTGCGCGCGACGCTCGGCGCCGAACCGTCGATGCAGAACCGCGCGATCCGCGGCGGCCGCGTCGAGTCGATGTACTACCGCCGCCCCACCACGCGCATGGGCGTGATCTGGGAGATCCGGCGCAGCTTCTACGACGCCCAGGAGTACATGCAGCGCACCGCCGACGGCGGCGGCGCCGGCGAGAGCGGCGACCGCGGCCTCGAGGTGCTGGCGCGCGTGCTGCAGGGCACCCTGCCGCTGGTGACCACGGCGCGCAGCCAGCAGGACCTGCGCACGGCGCTGCGACTGGCCGAGGAGTTCGGCTACACGCCGATCCTCGACGAGGCGCAGGACGCGCACTTCGTCGTCGACGAGCTGCAGCGCGCCGGCGTCTGGGTGATGGTCGGCGCGCCGAGCGCCGACTCGGTCGCCGGCATGGCGTCGGTCGACGGCGCCGAGCCGCGGTTCTCGACGCTGCACAAGCTGGCGCAGGCCAACGTGCCGTTCGTGATCACCACCGGCACCAACGGCCTGGCGCTCGAGCTGGTGCGCGAGGCCACGTTCGCGTGCCGCTTCGGCCTGTCGCGCGAGCGCGCGCTGGCCGCCGTGACGTCGCTGCCGGCGCAGCTGCTGCAGATCGCCGACCGCGTCGGCACGCTGGCCCCCGGCAAGGACGCCGACTTCGTCGTCTGGTCCGCCGATCCGTTCGACCCCACCTCCCGTCCGCTGCGCGTCGTCGTCGGCGGCCACGACCCGTCGCTCGAGCAATGAACCACCTCCTCGCCAAGTCCGTGGCGGCCTGCGCGCTGCTCGCCGCCGCCACCGCCCAGGACCTCGTCGCCATCAAGGGCGGCCGCCTCGTCACGCTGCAGGGACCGGTCGTCGAGGACGGCACGGTGCTGATCCAGAACGGCCGCATCGCCGCCGTCGGCCCGAGCGCCGAGGTCGAGGTGCCGTGGGAGGCCAAGGTCGTCGACGCCGCCGGCAAGTGGGTGCTGCCGACGTGGGTGCTGGCGCACAGCCAGGGCGGCGTGCGCGGCGCCAACGAGCGCATGGAGAACGTGCCGTTCGTGCAGATCGCCGACGCGCTCGACCCGAGCAGCGACTGGTTCGAGCACTGCCGCCGCAACGGCGTCGGCACGGTGCACGCGATCCCGGGCAACAACACGCTGCTCGGCGGCGCCGGCATCGTCGTGCGCCCGTTCGGCCGCACGGTGCAGGACATGGCCGTCAAGACCGAGACCGGCCAGAAGCTGTCGCTGCAGTCGCAGGGCGGCGGCCGCCTGCTGCAGATCCGCAAGCTGCGCCGCGCGCTCGAGGAGGCCAAGGAGTACCTGGCCGACTTCGAGCGCCGCAAGGCCGAGTTCGAGAAGGAGAAGGCCGCCGGCGCGATCGCCGCCGACAAGGAGTGGACCGAGGAGATCGACCGCACCAGGAAGCCGGTGCTCGACCTGCTGCAGAAGAAGGCGCGCGGCTGGCTCTACGTGCCAGGCGCCGCCGAGGTGCCCGAGGCGCTGCGGCTGAACCAGGAGCTCGACCTGGTGCTGGTGCTCGGCCCGCGCATCCACGACGCGATCGACGACCTCAAGCAGCTCGGCGCCCCGGTCGTGCTCGACGACACGCTCGAGTACTTCGACACCGACCGCGAGACGCAGGAGGAGCGCAAGGTCGAGATCGCCGGCGCGCTGGCGCAGGCCGGCGTGCCGTTCGCGCTCAGCCTCGCCGGCGGCGGCCCCGGCGCCAGCCCGTGGTGGCAGCTCGCCACCTGCGTGCGCCAGGGCGTCGATCGGCGCACGGCGCTCGAGGCGCTGACGGTCGTTCCGGCGCGGATGCTCGGCCTCGCCGACCAGCTCGGCACGCTCGAGGTCGGCAAGCTCGGCAACGTGCAGGTGCTGACCGGCGACCCGCTGCAGGCGACGACGTGGGTCGACACCGTCGTGCTCGAGGGCCAGGTGGTCTACGAGCGCGCGAACGACCCGCGCCTGCTACACCTGTTCGACGGCGCGCTGCCGGCCGGCGAGGGCAACTGATGCGCCTGCTGCCGCTGCTGCTGTCCCTGCTCGCGCTGCCGCTGACCCCCGCGCTGCCCGCGCAGCGGGCGCAGGCGCCGGACGAGGCGCCGCCGCAGGACTCGTTCGCGGTGCGCTGCGGCACCCTGCTGCTCGGCGACGGCGAGACCGCGCTGCGCGACGCCTGGCTGGTGGTGCGCGACGGCAAGGTGGCCGCGGTCGGTGCCGACGCGCCGCCGCCCGAGCTGCCGGTGGTCGACGCCGGCGACCGGGTGGTGATGCCGGGCCTGGTCGCGGTGGACACCGACCTGGTGGCCGCCGACGACGGCGACTACACGGTGACGCCCGACGTGCTGGCGATCGACGGCTTCGACTTCGAGGCGCGGCTGTGGGACGCGCTCGAGGGCGGCATCACGTCCGCCTACCTGTCGCCGGGGCGCGAGCGCCTGGTCTCGGGTCAGGGCGCGGTGGTCAAGACCGCCGGCCGCGACCTGGTCGCGCGCGTGTTGACCGAGAACGCCTGCCTGCGCGTGAACTTCGGCGACGGCGGCGTGCAGGCGCCGCGCGTGTTCGAGCCGACGGTCCACCCGACCGACGAGGATCCGCTCGAGCCGGCGCGCGTGCAGACGCCGACCGCGCGGATCTCGGTGCTCGCCGAGCTGCGGGCGCTGTTCGCCGACGCGGCCGGCCGGGCCCTGTCGAGCGATCCGACGAGCGATCCGGCGAACGACCCCGACGGCGCGGCGCCGCTGGACGCCGGACTGCGCGGCACCGGGTCGAGCGAGAACCGCTTCGACCCGAGCGCGCTGCGCGCGGTCACCAGCGGCCGGCTGCCGCTGCGCGCCGCCGCCTGGCGCGCCGCCGACATCCGCCGCGCGCTGCAGCTGCAGCGCGAGCTGGGCGCACGCACGGTGCTCGAGAACCCGCAGGAGATCGCGCCGCTGGCAGAGGCCGCCGCGGCGCAGGGCCTGACGGCCGTGTTCCGCATGCCGGTGCTGCTCGGCCGCGGCAACCCCGGCGGCGAGGACCGGGCCCAGGACGCGCTCGAGCCGCACTTCGACGCGCCGGCCCGCGCCGCCGCGGCCGGCATGAAGGTGGCGGTCGCGCCGTGGCAGGGCATGCCGCTGCGCGACTACCTGGTGGCGGTCGCGCTCGCCGTGCGCCACGGCCTGCCGCGCGCGCAGGCGCTGCGCGCGGTCGGCGGCGACGCCGCGGCGATCCTCGGCGTCGACGCCCGCGTCGGCACGCTGGCGCCCGGCAAGGACGCCGACTTCGTGGTGCTCAGCGGCGATCCCCTGGCGATCGGCACCATGGTCGAGAGCACCTGGATCGACGGGCGCCGCGCGTTCCAGCGCCGCACCGAAGGGCAGCTGCTGGCGGTGCGCGTGGGCGCGATCCACGACGGCGCCGGCAACGTCGTGCGGCACGGCGTGCTGCTCGTGCAGGACGGCAAGGTCAAGGCGGTCGGCGAAGACCTGTCGGTGCCGTACGGCGCGCGCGTGATCGACCTGCCCGACGCGGTGATGACGCCGGGCTTCGTCGACTCGTTCAGCCACCTCGGCCTGGCCGGCGACGGCACCGGCGTGCCGAACGGCGCCGCCGACCAGCGGCTCGACCTGGCGATCGCGCACGACGACCCGATGTTCCGGCCGGCGCTCGAGGCCGGCATCACCACGCTGCTGGTGTCCGGCAGGGACGGCGGCCTGGTGTCGGGCCGCGTGGCCGCCGTCAAGACCGGCGCGCGCGATCACGACGGCATGGTGCTGGCGCCGGTGTGCGGCCAGCGCCTGGTGTTCGACGCGATCGGCCCCGACAGCCAGAAGCCGCTGCAGCAGCTGCTGGAGCGCGGCAAGAAGTACGCGAAGGCGTGGACCGACTACGACAAGGCGCTCGCCGAGTGGAAGGCCGGCAAGAAGCCGGCGCCCGCGGTGACGACCGCCCCGCCTGCCGACGCCGCAGCGGCGGACCCGGTGACCGGCACCTGGGAGGCCGAGCTCGACATCCAGGGCCAGTTCCAGGTCAAGGTCGTGGTCGACCTGAGGCTCGAGGGCACTGCGGTCACCGGCACCGTACAGATGTCGGTGCGCGGCCGCGACCTGCCGCCGGTGGACATCACCAGCGGCTCGTTCGCCAACGGGCGCGCGCGGCTCGAGTTCAGCGTCATGGGCGGGACGGCCGTGATCGAGGGCGCGATCGCCGACGACGTGTTCGAAGGCACGGTGCAGATGGGGCCGATGGGCGAGCAGGCGTTCAAGGCGCGCCGGACCGCGAAGACCTCCGGCGGCAGCAAGACCCGGTCGCGCGGCAAGGAGTCCGCCGACGGCTCGCCGAAGAAGCCCGACGTCGACGAGGCCCTCGAGCCGCTGCGCCAGGCGCTCGAGCAGCGCGCGGCGCTGGTCGTGCGCGTGCAGCGCTTCGCCGCGATCCGCGCGGTCGTCGAGCTGCTGACGGCCGAGAAGGTGCCGTTCGTGCTGCACGACCCCGACGGACTGCTCGACGGCGAGTTGCTGCCGGACGGCGTGCGGCCGCCGGTGCTGCTGGAGCCCGACGTCGTGCGCGAGGACGGCCCGCGCGTCGAGAACGACGCGGCGCAGCTGGCCGACCAGGACCTGCCGCTGCTGTTCGGCACCGGCGACTGCGCCGGCGCGCGCTTCCTGCCGCTGCACGCGGCCTACGCCGTCCGCTACGGCCTGGCGCCCGACCGGGCGCTGCTGGCGCTGTCCGCCAACGCCGCCCGCGCGTTCCGCCTCGAGCACCGCATCGGCACCCTGCAGCGCGGGCGCGACGCGGACTTCGTGGTGTTCTCGGGCGACCCGTTCGAGCCCACCAGTCGCGTGCTGCTGGTCGGCTGCAACGGCGCCGTCGCCGTCGACAACCGTGAGGTGACCAAGTGAAGGCCATCGCCCGCTCGTTCGCGCCGCTGCTGCTCGCGGCGGCCGCCCTGACCCAGACCCCGACGGCGCCCCCCGCCGCCGACGACGGCGGCCTGTCGCTCGAGGTCTGGCACCCGAACCGACCGGCCACCGAGGCCGACTACCAGGTCGCCAGGTGGGGCCCGCGCGGGCTGCCGAGCCCCGGCTACGTGTTCCGCGCCGACAAGGTGCTGCCGGTGACCGGACCGCCGATCCAGGACGGCGTCGTCGTGACGCGCAACGGCACCATCGAGGCGATCGGCCGCGCCGCCGACGTGCCGGTGCCCGACGGCTACGAGCTCGTCGACTGCGGCGACGCGTGGATCGTGCCGGGTCTGGTCGAGGCGCACTGCCACATCGCCAGCAAGAGCTTCGACCTCAACGACACCGTCCACCCCACCAACCCCGAGTTCCGCACGCTCGACCTGATCACGCTCGACCACGACCAGATCGAGATGGCGCGCGCCGGCGGCGTGTCGACGGCGCTGTACATCCCCGGGTCCGGCTCCAACATGGGCGGCTTCGGCACCATCACCAAGACCTGGGGTCGCAGTCCCGAGGAGGCGCTGGTGCGATTCCCGGGCAGCCTGAAGATCGCCCAGGCCGGCAACCCCGAGCGCGGCGCCGGCGACCTCGGCTCCGGCATGATGGGCATGAGCGACGGCATCCGGCAGACGCTGCTCGACGGCAAGCGCTACCACGACGCCCACGTCGCCTTCGAGCAGGGCCGCGGCGAGAAGCCGAAGTTCGACCCGACGCTGGAGCTGCTGCGCGGTCTGTTCCGCCACGAGTTCCCGCTGTCCGTGCACACGCAGATCTACCAGGTCGTGCTGCAGACGCTCACCGAGCTGCGGCTCGAGCTCGGCCTGTGGACGGTGATCGTGCACGGCACGTTCGACGGCTACCGCATCTGCGAGGACGCGTGGCGCGCCGGCATGCCGGTCGCCAACGGCCCGCGGCAGTACTACTTCGACCGCGACACCGGCTGCCTCGAGGGCCTCGCCGCCAACTGGTACCGCGGCGGCGCGCACGGCTGGCGCACGCCGGTGCGCGGGCTCGGCAAGGACGGCATCGGCATCAACACCGACTCGCCGGTCGTGCCGCAGGAGCAGCTGACCCTGCAGGCGGCGATGGCCGTGCGCCTCGGCCTGCCGCACGAGGTCGGCCTGCGCGCGCTGACGATCAACAACGCGCGCTTCTTCGGCATCGACCACCGCGTGGGCTCGCTGGAGGTCGGCAAGGACGCCGACCTCGGCGTCTGGAGCGGCGACCCGCTCGACCCCCGCAGCCACGTGCGCACGTTCGTCGTGAACGGCACGATCTGCTACCGCCGCGACCCCAACCGGCCCGCGTGGTAGCGGAACCGGACGAGGAACAGGAACCCGCCATGAACCACCCATTCGGCTCGATGGTCCGGACACCCGCGGCCGGCGTCGGCGCCCTCGCGGCGCTGCTGCTGTCCGCCGCGCTCGCCGCGCAGGCGGACCGCGCCCCCGACCCGCGCCCGATCGCCTTCACCAACGCGCGCATCCTGACGATGGACGGCGCGCCGATCGAGCGCGGCACGCTGGTCGCGCGCAACGGCCGCATCGAGGCGCTCGGCGCCGACGTCGCCGCGCCCGCCGGCGCCCGCGTGGTCGACTGCGAGGGCGGCACGCTGATGCCGGGGCTGGTCAGCGCGTTCGCGCGCGCCGGCCTGGTCCAGCAGCACGCCCACCGCGCCGAGCCGCAGCGCGGCGGTCGCCGCGGCCGCCGCAGCGCGCCGAGCCCGGGCGGCGGCGGCGGCAACGCGCAGAACACCGCGGCGACCCGCATCGCCGACAGCCTCGACCCCAAGCAGGACGTGTTCCACGAGCTGCTCGAGGTCGGCATCACGACGCTGGCGCTGACGCCGCCCGGCGACGGTTTCCCCGGCCTCGGCGCGCTGCTGCGCCCGGACGGCAGCACGATCGACGACCTGGTGCTCGACGCCTCGGCGTTCGTGTTCGTCGGCACGGCCCGCAACGCCAGCACGAAGAAGGTCCTGAAGGAAGGCTTCGCGGCGGCGAAGAAGCGGCTCGAGGAGCGCAACAAGCCCAAGGAGCCGACGCCGCCCGCACCGTCCGCCGAGGGCAAGCCGGCCGACGGCGCGAAGGGCGAGGCGCCGGCGCCGAAGGGCGACGCGCCCCAACCGAAGCCGGACCAGCCCCAACCCGATCAACCCAAGCCGGACCAACCCAAGCCGGACCAACCCAAGCCGGACCAGCCCAAGCCGGACCAGCCGAAGGAGGAGCCGGCCAAGGCTCCGGCCGGCGACGGCAAGCCTGCGGCCAAGGAGCCGGAGCCCGATCCCAACCTCGAGGTGCTCGCCGACCTGCTCGAGGGCAAGCGCCGCGCGGTGCTGCAGATCGACTCGGCGGCCGACCTGCTGCACTGGTGTCACGCCACGGGCAAGGAGCTCGCCGAGTTCCCGCGCGCCGTCGCCGCGACGACGATCGACGACAACGCCGGCACGCTCGACCAGGTGCTCGACCAGCTGAAGGCGCTGAAGGCGCCGGTGCTGCTGCCGCCCGACCTGGGCACGGTCGCGCGCACGACGCTGCCGACCCACCCGGTGCGCGCGCTGCACCGGGCCGGCATCGAGGTCGGCTTCGTGCTCGGCGACGACCCGGACACGGTGCGGATGCTGTTCTTCCGGCTGATGCAGCTGGTGCGCACCGGCCTGCCGGCCGACGCGGCGCTGCGCGGCGTGACGCTGGTGCCGGCCAAGGCCCTCGGCATCGACGGCGACGTCGGTGCGCTGGCGGTCGGCAAGAAGGCGGACCTGCTGCTGTTCACCGGCGACCCGCTCGATCCGAGCAGCGCGCTGCGCTCGGTCTTTGTCGAGGGCCGCCGCGTCGAGGCCGATTCCCCCACCCGGTGACCTCGAGGAGCACAGACATGCGCGCGCACTGCACGATGTGGATCGGCCTGCTGGCCGTGCTGACCGTGTCCGCCGACCTGTTCGCGCAGCGGCGCGGACGCTTCCGCCGCGACGGCGCGCCGCCGCCGGCCGCCGAACCCAAGGAGGAGGCGAAGGCCGAGGACGCCGACAAGAAGCCCGAGCGCCACCTCGCGATCGTCGGCGGCGACGTCTACCTCGGCACCGGCCAGCGCATCACCGGCGCGACGGTGCTGTGTGGCGACGACAAGATCCTGGCGGTCGGCCACGACCTGGAGCTGCCCGACGGCACCGAGATCGTCGACGCCAAGGGCCGCACCGTCTGCCCCGGCTTCGTCTGCGTCATGGGCGGCGGCATGGGCGAGGGCTCGGGCTCGCCGTTCGTCGACTCGGTCAATCCGTTCGCGCCGCAGATCAAGCAGGGACTGGCGGCCGGGATCACCGCCTTCCTGGCCAACTCACCGCGCGGTGGTTCGACGCCGGCCGGCGACACCGCGGTGATCAAGCTGGCCTGGGGCGACGTCGAGGGCATGGTGCTGCGCGAGGGCTCGGTGCTCGGCATGAGCGCCCAGCTCAAGCCCACCGACCGCCACACGTTCGACGAGCTGGTCGAGAAGGCCAAGGCGCACCAGAAGGCGCTGGCCGAGTTCCGCTCCAAGCCGGCCGACGGCAAGGAGAAGGAGCCCAAGGCGCCGCCGGGCACCGACACGATCCTGCAGGTCCTGGACGGCAAGGCCCGGCTGTGGCTGCAGCTCGGCGGCAGCTTCCGCAACCCGTTCGGCGGCGGCGGCGGCTCCTCCTCGGACCTCGACTCGATCCGCGACGCCCTCGACCTGGCGCGCGAGCTCGGCACCGGCGTCGTGCTGGTCAAGCCGACCTCGGCCTGGCTGTGTCCGGCCGAGATCGCGGCCACCGACTCGATGGCGATCCTGTGTCCGCGCGAGCGCAGCCCGGCCGACCCCGCCGATCCGGACCACACCGGCAGCAACCTGGCCTCGGCGGCGCTGCTCGACGCGGCCGGCATCCCGCTGGCGGTGACCTGCCCCACGGGCTTTTTCGGTGGAGCCGGAGTCGGCCTGGGCGGCATCCTCGGCCAGGACCTGAACACCCCCACCGTCGACGCGGCCTACGCGGTGCGGGGCGGCCTGGACAACCGCCGGGCGCTGCGGACCCTGACCCTGGACGCGGCGCGGATCCTCGGCGTGGACGATCGGATCGGCTCGCTGGAGGCCGGCAAGGACGCCGACATCTTGATTCTCGACGGCGATCCGCTGCACTATAGAACGTTCGTGACCGTGGCGATCGTCAACGGCAAGATCGCCTACGAGAAGAGCAAGGAGCCCTTCTACAGCCACATACAGCGTTGACCCGTTAGCGTGCCCCGCGGTTGGCACGGCCTGCCCCCGGCCTGCCATGGCGGTCAGGTAGACCGACCGTACGGTCCCGGACCCCTAGCAGAGAGACAGGACGAATGGTCCCCATGAGCGTCGAGAGCCTGAAGGAACTGGAGGACTTCTTCCGGAGCATGCGGCAGGCATTCAACAGCCGCGATCTGAAGACCTTCCGCTCCCACTTCTGGACCGACAAGCGGTTCCAGAACCTGGACGCCAGCGGCCGCCACGACCGCGGCTGGGGCGCCTTCGAGGAGGTGCTCGACCAGGAGTTCCGCTACCTGGACTCGGTGAAGCTCGAGCTGAAGGACCTGGACATCCAGGTCTTCGAGGACCAGTTCGCAACGGTGGCCGGCGGCTGGAAGCTGCTGCAGATCGACCCCGAAGGTCGCGGCCACGAGCAGGGCGGGCGATGCACGTTCTCGGTCTGCCGCATGGGCAACGACTGGAAGATCGTGAGCCAGCACTTCTCGCCGTTGTCCGCCGAAGAGGCCGCGGCCGAGTAGGCCGCAGCGATCGATTTCGGCGTCCGACCGGCGGGGTCGGTGTCCCGGACGATCGGCCCGACCGGTATAACTGCCGATCACCCAAACGATGGCGACCCGCACCGAGACACCGGCCGACGCCGCGCCGACGGCTGGGCCGGAACCGGGAGGACCGGCTCCAAGTCCCTACCGAACCAAGAACAAGATCCGTCTGGTCACGGCCACGGCGCTGTTCGACGGTCACGACGCCTCGATCCACATCTTCCGCCGGATCGCGCAGCAGACGGGTGCCGAGGTCATCCACCTGGGTCACAACCGCTCGGTGCAGGAGATCGTCGACGCGGCGATCGAGGAGGACGCGCAGGGCATCGCGGTCACGTCCTACCAGGGCGGCCACAACGAGTTCTTCCGCTACATGCACGACATGCTCCGCGACCGCGGGGCAGGGCACGTGCGCATCTTCGGCGGCGGCGGCGGCGTGATCCTGCCGAGCGAGATCGAAGCGCTGCAGGACTACGGCATCGCCAGGATCTACTCGCCCGACGACGGCCGCCGCATGGGCCTGCAGGGCATGATCGACGACATGCTGGCCCGCTGCGACTTCGCCACCAGCAAGCCGCAGGAGCCGCTGCCGGCGCTGGCCGGCGCCCAGCCCCGCGAGATCGCGCGCGCGATCACGCTGGTCGAGAGCGAGCCCGAGCGGTTCCGCGACGAGCTGCGCGCGCGCACCGCCGCGCTGACCGCGCCCGCGCCGGTGCTCGGCATCACCGGCACCGGCGGCGCCGGCAAGAGCTCGCTGATCGACGAGCTGCTGCGCCGCATCCTGCTCGACTTCACCGATCTGCGCATCGCGGTGCTGTGCGTCGATCCGACGCGTCGCCGCAGCGGCGGCGCGCTGCTCGGCGACCGCATCCGCATGAACGCGGTGCGCAGCGAGCGCGTGTTCCTGCGGTCGATGGCCACCCGCCGCGCCAACGTGGCGCTCGGCGAGGCGGTGCAGGACGGGCTGAACGTGCTGCGTTGCGCCGGTTTCGACCTGATCGTGCTGGAGAGCTCCGGCATCGGCCAGTCGGACAGCGAGATCACCGAGCACGCCGATCTGTCGCTGTACGTGATGACGCCGGAGTTCGGCGCGCAGAGCCAGCTCGAGAAGATCGACATGCTCGACTTCGCCGACCTGGTGGCGATCAACAAGTTCGACCGCCGCGGCAGCAAGGACGCGCTGCGCGAGGTGCGCAAGACCTACCAGCGCAACAAGCAGGCGTTCGACCGGGCGCCGGAGCAGATGCCGGTGTACGGGACCATGGCGGCGACGTTCGCCGACCCCGGCACCAACACGCTGTACCTGGCCATCGCGCGCGAGCTCGACCGGCTGCGGCCCGGCCGGTTCCGGAGCACGACCGCGATGCAGACCGGCGAGCCGACGCTGACCAACGTCGTGCCCGGCGAGCGCGTGCGCTACCTGGCCGACATCGTCGAGCACAACCGCGCCTACCGCACCTGGGCCGAGACCCAGGCCGACACCGCCGAGCGCTGCGGGCAGCTGCGCGCCGCGCGCGAGCTGCTGCCGGCGGACTCCCCCGGCCGGCCGGCGATCGACCGGGCGCTGCAGCAGCACGAGGACCAGCTCGACCCGAGCTGCCGCAAGGCGCTCGACGGCTGGGACCGGATGGTCGCCAACTACGCCGGCGACGAGACCGCGTTCTCGGTGCGCGGCAAGGAGGTGCGGGTCGAGAACCACACCGTGTCGCTGTCCGGCCTGCGCATCCCCAAGGTCGCGCTGCCGCGCTACCGCTCGCAGGGCGACCGCCTGCGCTGGCTCCTGTGCGAGAACCTGCCGGGCCACTTCCCCTACACGGCCGGCGTCTACCCGTTCAAGCGCCAGGGCGAGGACCCCACCCGCATGTTCGCCGGCGAGGGCGGCCCCGAGCGCACCAACCGCCGTTTCCACTACCTGTCGCAGGGACAGCCCTACAAGCGGCTGTCGACCGCGTTCGACTCGGTCACGCTGTACGGCGAGGACCCGGCCCAACGCCCGGACATCCGCGGCAAGATCGGCAACGCCGGCGTGTCGATCTGCACGCTCGACGACGCCAAGCGGCTCTACTCGGGCTTCGACCTGTGCGCCGCCGCGACGTCGGTGTCGATGACGATCAACGGCCCGGCGCCGATGCTGCTCGCGTTCTTCCTGAACGCGGCGATCGACCAGCGCTGCGAGCAGTGGATCCGCGCCGAGCACAAGGAGCAGGAGGTGGACCGCGCGATCGAGGCGCGCTACCGCGCGCTCGGCGTGCCGCGGCCGCGCTACCGCGGCGAGCTGCCGCCGGGCAACGACGGGCTCGGCACCATGCTGCTCGGCGTGACCGGCGACCAGGTGCTGCCGCGCGAGGTCTACGACCGCATCCGCAAGGAGACCCTGCAGGTCGTGCGCGGCACGGTGCAGGCCGACATCCTCAAGGAGGATCAGGCGCAGAACACCTGCATCTTCGGCACCGAGTTCGCCCTGCGGATGATGGGCGACGTGCAGCAGTTCTTCACCGGCAACGGCGTGCGCAACTTCTACTCGGTGTCGATCAGCGGCTACCACATCGCCGAGGCCGGGGCCAACCCGATCACGCAGCTGGCGTTCACGCTGGCGAACGGCTTCACCTACGTCGAGTACTACCTGTCGCGCGGCCTGTCGATCGACGACTTCGCGCCGAACCTCAGCTACTTCTTCAGCAACGGCATCGACCCCGAGTACTCGGTCATCGGCCGCGTCGCCCGCCGCATCTGGGCCACGGCGATCAAGCGCAAGTACGGCGGCAACGAGCGCAGCCAGATGCTGAAGTACCACATCCAGACGTCGGGCCGGTCGCTGCACGCGCAGGAGATCGACTTCAACGACATCCGCACCACGCTGCAGGCGCTGTACGCGATCTACGACAACTGCAACTCGCTGCACACGAACGCCTACGACGAGGCGATCACGACGCCGACCGAGGCGTCGGTGCGCCGCGCGATGGCGATCCAGCTGATCATCAACAAGGAGCTGGGCCTGGCGAAGAACGAGAACCCGCTGCAGGGCAGCTTCGTCGTCGAGGAGCTCACCGACCTGGTCGAGGAGGCGGTCTACGCCGAGTTCCTGCGGCTGTCGGAGCGCGGCGGCGTGCTCGGCGCGATGGAGACGATGTACCAGCGCGCGCGCATCCAGGAGGAGTCGCTGCTCTACGAGAGCAAGAAGCAGAGCGGCGAGCTGCCGGTCATCGGCGTCAACACGTTCCTCGGCAGCGACGGCTCGCCGATCCAGGTCGTGCACGAGGTCATGCGTTCGACCGAGGACGAGAAGCAGGCGCAGATCGACGACCTCGCCGCGTTCCAGCAGCGCCACGCGGCCGAGTCGCCGACGGCGCTGCAGGAGCTGCAGCGCACCGCGCTGGCCGGCGGCAACGTGTTCGCGGCGCTGATGGATGCCGCCAAGGTCTGCTCGCTCGGGCAGATGTCGGGCGCGCTGTACGACGTCGGCGGTCAGTACCGGCGCAACATGTAGGCGGCGGGCTGTGACGCCGGGCTGTGACGCCGGGCTGTGGCGCCGGGCTGTGGCGCCGGGCAGTGGCGCCGGGCAGTGACGCCGAGCTGTCAGCGCACGCCGACCACGCCGACGCCAGGATTGCTGAGCACCGCGCCGCCGGTCGCCGTCGCGTCGGCGACCACCGCCTGGCAGTAGAACGGCATGCCGACCAGCACCGGCGCGTTCGGCACCGGCTGCGACCACTCGGCGCTGCCGCCCAGGCCCACCAGCCGATCCGACGTCAGCGGCATCACGTACTGGTAGCAGCCCGGCAGGCCCAGGAAGCCGAGTTCCACCGGCGGCACCTGTTCGAGGCCGAACACCACGAACAGGTCGGCGGCGCCCGGCGGCAGGCCGGTGATGGACACGGCGAAGGTGCCGCCGAGCCACGGCAGGCTGCCCGCGGACCGATCGAGCTGCGGGTCGCTGCCGGGTCCCGCGCACCCGGTGCCGAACGGCGCGAAGGTGGCGGCGTCGGTCGCGCCGTAGGCCCAGGTGCTGCGGAACGTCGGCGTGCCGAGATCCTGGGTGGTGATCCACAGCAGGCGCGAGCCGACGGGGTCCCACGCCATCGCGAACGAGATCTCGGGCAGCGGCGAGGTCGCCAGGGCGCGCTCCTGCCAGCCGGCGCCGCCCCATTCCCAGGGCGCGCGGTTGGACGGCGAGTACGCCACCAGCCGTTCGCGCAGCGCGTCGGTGGCCAGCGCGTCGGCGACGGGCGCCGGCGCGCCGAGGTCCTGCCAGTCGTCGCCGTCCCACGCCCAGGTCTGGCCGCCGCCGACGAGCAGCACGCGCCGCGCGATCGGGTCCCAGCCGAGCCGGCCCTCGGGCGGCGTGTGCGCCGGCGTCCGCTGGATCCAGTCGACGCCGTCGTACTCCCAGGTCTCGGCCAGGAGCGCGAACGCGGCGTCGCGGCCGCCGAACAGCAGCGTGCGCTGCTGCTGCGGGTCGTAGGCCATGCTCGCGCGCCACCGCGGCGCGGGCGCCGTCGCGGTCGCGCGTTCGGCCCAGACGCCGCCGGCATACTCCCAGGTCGCGCCGAGCAGCTCGGGCCCGGGCCCGCCGGGGCAGGCGCCGACGCAGCGACCGCCGAACACCACCACGGCGCCGCGCGCCGTGTCGAACGCCATCGCGTGCCCCACGCGTCCCGGCGGCACCGCGCCGCCGGCCGCCGGCGCCGTCCATTGCGCGCCGTCCCATTCGGCCAGGTGGTACGGCGTCGCGCCGGACGTGGTCTCGCCGCCGAACAGCACCACCGTGCCGCGCGCGGCGTCTTCGACCAGGGCCTCGGCACCGAGCGCGCCGGGGCGCAGGGAGTCCAGCAGCTGCCAGCCGGTCTGCGCCGGCAGCACTGTCGCCGCGGCGACGAGGGCCAGGGCGCCGCCGCAGCGGCGCAGGAATCGGATCGTCATGACAACACCTCGGTGAGAGAGGAGCGGGTCCGGCGGCTCGTCCGGTGCGCGCCGCCCCGCTTCGATACGGCCCGGGGCCCGGGCTTGCCAGCTTCGTTCCACCGACGGCGCCGACCACGCGGCGCAGCCGCCGAGACGGCGACCTCGCGCCCGGGCCCTCATCCGCCGGCCTGCCCCACCGCCGGCACCAGCAGGCGCTGCAGGGCGGCCGCGCGGCGGCGGCGCTCGTCGCCCAGCGCCGCGGCGTGCGCGGCGAAGCCCTCGTGCACCCGCGCCACCGCCGCGTCGTCGAGCACCTCCAGCGCCAACGGCCACAGCACGCGCTCCTCGTGCTCGATGTGCTCGCGCAGCTGGCGGGCGTAGTCGGCGGCCGCGCGCCGCAGGCCGGGCGCGTCCTGGGTCGCCAGCGCCTGCACCATGGTGCCGCGCACCGCGCGGGCGCGTTCGTGCTCGACGCGGACCTGCTGCATCGGCCCGTGCTCTGCACCGAGCCCGGCGCGGGCCAGCTCCGGGAACAGCACCAGCTCCTCGCGCTCGTGGTGGTCCTGGTCCGCGAACAGCTCCAGCCATTCGAGCACGGCCACCCAGAAGTCCAGGCGCACGTCGAACGACTGCAGCCTGCGGTCCTCATCGGACATCGCCCCCAGCACCGCGGCGAGGACCCGGTGCTCGGCGGCCAGCTGGTCGACCGGATGCGGAGGGCGGTGCGGTCGGTCGGGGGATCGCGGCATGGCATCCTTGGGTCCGAGGCTCACGGGAGCGGCCACGACGCGAGAACGATGGCGGCGGCGGGCTGCTTGCTGGGCCCTTGCGCGGGGTCGGTGCGGATCGAGTCCGCACCGGCGGGGCGGCCCCGGCCAGGCCCCGTTCGCCCGGTTCCTGCGCCGATCGGCCCCGTTGGCGCGGCACAGGCGACGGCCCATCGGCCTCGCATGACCGGGCCCCGCGCCGCCGCCGCCTACTTCGGCCTGGTGTTCGGCTGCGGGTTCGCGCTCGGCACCGTCCGCCAGCTCCTGCTGCTGCCGCGGCTCGGCGAGCGGGCCGCCGAGCTGATCGAACTGCCGTTCATGCTGACGGCGATCGCGCTGGCCGGCCGCTGGATCGCCCGGCGTCATCGCGACCGACCGCCGCGCTGGCACGTCGCGCTCGGCGCCATCGCGCTCGCCATGATGCTGGGGGCGGAGCTCACGATGGCGTGGCTGCTGCGAGCCCGCGACCCGGTCGCGACGCTCGTCGACCGCGACCCGATCGCCGGCGCCGCCTACGCCCTCGGCCTGCTGGCCTTCGCCGCCATGCCGTGGCTGTGGGCCCGACGCGCTGCCGCGCCGACGCCGGCAGGCCGGCGGGTCACAGGTAGCTGAGCCACGGCGACGGGTGCGTCCGCTTCACGCGCTCGTACCACGCGCACGCGGGATACATCAGCAGCAGCACGGCCAGCCAGGCGGCGTACACGACCCACAGCGGATGGCCGTACCACGGCGGCAGCGCGCGCCCGGTGAACAGCAGCGGCATCCCGTCGCCGAACGCCGAGAAGGCCTCGCCGTACACCGCCCAGTGGAACAGCTGCGAGCCGCCGTTCACCAGGTAGAGGTGCAGCACGTAGAAGAACAACGGCACCCGGCCGAACACCACCATGCGGCGCCCGAGCCGGCCCGGCTCGCGATCGAGCAGCGCCAGCGCCAGCAGCGCCGGCCCGAGCGTCATCAGCAGGTACTGCAGCGACGGCGGGTACTTGTCGCAGTGGACGAACGACAGCACGGAGTGCAGCGCCGTGCCCTGCTCGGCCCACGGCTGCGGGTCGCCGTAGACGCCGGTCGCGCGCAACGCCGCGAACAGGGTCAGCGCGCCGACGCCGAGCCGCAGCAGCACGCGGCGCCGCGCGGCCGGCTCCATCCGGAACACCGGGCCGAGCGCGTAGCCGAGCGCCAGCACGCCGAACCACGGCAGCAGCGGGTAGGCGACCAGCACCTGCTGGCGCAGCGACAGCCGCAGCAGCGCGCCGTTGTCGATGCTGCCCTCCTTCAGCAGCGTCCACGCGCCCCCGGCCGCGCGCCCCCACTCGGCGACGACGTCGCGCACCGCGACGTCGTCGAAGGCGTTGTGGCCGCACACCACCAGCAGCCCGAGCGCCAGCACCGCGCCGCGCGGCAGGAACACCAGCGGCGCCAGCAGCACCATCGCGAAGCCGATGGCCGCGATCACCTGCAGGAACCAGAACGGGAACCCGATGCGGGTGGTCCAGCCGAGCTGCACGACCGTGAACTCGAGCACCACCAGCCACAGCCCGCGCGTCAGCAGGAACCGCGCCAGCTGCGCGCGGCTGCGGCGGGCGCCGTACAGGAACGCGCCGACGCCCGCCAGCAGCACGAACGTCGGCGCGCAGAAGTGCGTGACCCAACGCGTCGCGAACAGCGCCGGCGTCGTCCTCCCGAGCGCCAACGGGTCGACGCGGAAGTCGCCGAAGAAGTCGCGCGCGTGGTCCAGCACCATCAGCACCATGACGATGCCGCGCAGCCAGTCGATGGCGACCAGCCGCTGCCTCGGCGCTGGACCGGAGTCGCTCACGCCTTCGGCGCGAACAGGCAGAACACGGCGCCGACCGGGTCCATCGCCAGCGAGAACCAGCCGACGTCCGGGATCTCGGTGCGGCCCATCAGCACGGTGCCGCCCAGCTCCTTGACCCTGGCGGTGCTGCCGTCGAGGTCCGGCGCGAGGAAGTACGGGCACCAGCACGTCGGCGTGCCGGGTTGCGGGTTCCTCATGATGCCGCCGGCCTCCTTGCCGCCGAGCTTCTGCACGTGGTAGGTGCCCATCTCGCCGATGTCCTTCGACTCGTCCTGCCAGCCGAACATCGCCGCGTAGAACTTCAGCGCGCCGGCATCGTCGCCGGTCCACAGCTCGTTCCAGCACACGCGACCCGGCACCGGCTGGTCGGGGTCGGCGCCCGGCGACTCGGCGTTGCCGCGGTAGATCGAGAAGAACCCGCCCTGCGGGTCCCCCACGACCGCGAACCGACCGGTCTGCGGGATGTCGGTCGGCGGCACGCAGACCGAGCCGCCGAGCTCCTGGATGCGGGCCGCGGCGCGATCGACGTCGTCGACCGCGAGGTACGGCATCCAGTGCGACTTCGGGATGCTCGGCTCGTGGACGATGCCGCCGATCGGGCCCGGTCCGGCCTGGATCATCCGGTACGTGAAGCCCTGCATCGGCCGCTCGTCGATGCGCCAGTCGAACAGGCCGCAGTAGAACGCCTGCGACTTCGCGGCGTCGGTGGTCATGAGGTCGTGCCAGACGAAACGGCCCGGCCAGGGGCCGGCTGCAGGGGCGGTCATCGCGAGTTCCTCCGGGGTAGGACGCTCACAAAGACGCGGTGCGCGCGCCGGTTTCTACCCCGGATCCGGCCGGAGGCGGGTTTTTCGCAACTCCCGCCGCGGTCGGGCACGGCGCCCGACTCGTCGCGCGGCGACGCCGCAGGGTCGCGTTCGCGACCCCGGGCGAGTGCGCCGCCTCAGAAGCTCGTGCTCAGGCCGAACGACACGATCAGCTCGCTGTCCTCGCCGGAGTTGAGGGCTTCGTTGTTGTCGCCGAGCATCAGGAAGTGCAGCGCGAGCGTGCCGTCCCACGCGCCCGCGCGGCTCGGCATGAAGTCCAGCGGCGACGACACCGCGACGCCCACGTCGACGAAGCCGAGCGAGTCTTCGCTGCCGGTGGCGAACTCGTAGTAGTCGCCCAGCGAGAAGCCGAGGGTGACCGGCACCGAGACCGTGAGCTCGAGGTCACCCACCTTGCCGGCGTCGAAGCCCGGCTCGATGCCCAGCTGCGCGTAGGTGCCGAGGTCGGCGCCGCCGTCGGCCTGCCCGCTCAGCTCGAACGCGACGACCAGCGACGGCTGCAGGCCGCCGAACGTCTCGCCCAGGAGCCCGTCGTCGTCGAAGCCCACCGACAGCGCCAGCTCCTCGACGGTGCCGAAGCGCCCGTTGGGGCTGTGGTAGGCGGTGTAGGTCGCGCCGCAGGTGACGCGATCGCCGATCGCACCCGTCAGCCCGACGTAGAAGTCGCTCTCGTACCACATGGCGCCGTTGGCCGAGCCGGTCGGGCCGTCGTGCAGGCTGTTCCAGAGCCCGAACGTCAGGTCGAGGCTGCGCAGCGCGCCGTCGTCGGTGTAGAGCCCGTAGCCCAGCTCGAGCCACGGCTGGGCGATGACGCCCTGGTTCTCCTGCTGGATGCCGCGGAAGAAGTACTGCGACGCGAAGTCGACGCCCCACGAGCCCGCCGCGGTGACCGGCTCTCCCGACGCCGTGTCCGGCGCTTCTTGCGCCACCAGCAGAGCAGGCGAGAGGAACAACCCGACGAGAGACGCTGCGCGCATGATCGGTGCTATCGGCGGTTCACCGGTCGCGACTGGATTGCGCGCCGCCGGTCGCGGCAGATGCGCCCGGCCGAAGGTAGCCTTGCCCGGAGGAACACCCATGCGCACCGCTCGAACCTGGCTCACCCTCGCTCTCGGTCTCTCGCTGTTCACGGGCCATGCCGCCGCGCAGCAGGACGGCGTCTGGTCCACGGCCCAGACCGTCGTCACGGTCCGCCACGCCACCGCCATGCGTCACGTCGGCGCCCGCTTCGTGCGCGTCCACGCGCCCCGGCCCGTGGCGCAGGACGCGAGCCTGGTCCGCGACCTGCGGCACCGCATGGCGCAGCGGCCGCGCGTGCATCACCGCCGCTGATCCCGGCACGGAGAGGTGCGCAGGATCTGACCCCGCAGGACCTGACCCCGTCGGCACTTACCCCCAGCCCCGGCCGGCGCATGGCGCCCGGCGCCACCACGCCTCGGCCGCGCGCGTGCGGCCACCGCATCGGCACACGCTCCCGGTGATAGCATCGGCGACCTCACCCAGCAGTCACAGGTCGCGACCGGAGCGGTTCCATGCCCTCTCCTGCCCACCGTTACCTGGTCTGCCTGACCGGCCTCACGGCCGGCCTGGGAGCCCAGGGGTTCTCCGACATCACGGCGACCGCCGGTCTCGGCGGGGTGCCGTTCTCCAGCGCCACGTTCGGCACCGGGGTGTGCTGCGGCGACTTCGACCGCGACGGCGATCCCGATCTGGTGATCGGCGCCAGCTTCGGTCAGCCGCTGCGCTACTACCGCAACGACGGCAGCCTGACGTTCACCGACCGCACCGCGCAGGCGGGTCTCGGCAACGCCGGGCTGGTGCGTTCGATCACGCCCGGCGACGTCGACAACGACGGCGACCTCGACCTCTACGTCTGCGGTGAAGGCACGCCCGGTCGGCTGCTGCAGAACAACGGCCAGGGCGCGTTCGTCGACGTCACGGTCGCCGCCGGCATCACCATGACGGTCGCCAACTACAGCGCCGCGTTCGGCGACTACGACCGCGACGGTTGGCTCGACCTCTACCTCGGCAACCGCGGCCTGCTGCTGCCGAACGCCCTGTGGCACAACCGCGGCGACGGCACGTTCGTCGACGTGTCGGCCAGCTCCGGGTGCGACGACCGCGGCATGACCTTCGCCGCGGGCTGGATCGACCACGACGAGGACGGCTGGCCGGACCTCGTCGTCGCCAACGACAAGGGCGTGCAGCTGCTGCCCAACAACCTGTTCCAGAACCGGCGCGACGGCACGTTCCGCTCGGTCGCGGCCGCGCTCGGCGCCGACCGCGCCATCGACGGCATGGGCGTCGACTTCACCGACGCGTTCAACGACGGTGGCGTCGACTTCTTCTGCAGCGACTCCGCCCCCGACCACCTGTTCCAGCCGTGGGACCCCGGCACCGGGCGCTACCTCGACGCCACCGCGACCTACGGCATGCAGGGCGGCCACGACGGCTGGGCCGTCAACTTCCTCGACTTCGACAACGACGGCTGGCAGGACCTGCACGTCGTGCACGAGTACGCCGCGAACGCGCTGTTCCGGAATCCGGGCCAGCCCGCGGCGGCGCTGGCGCCCTGGCCGAACGTGGCGGCGGCGACCGGCGCCGGGGCGGCGTTCCGTCAGTACGCCGCGCTGCGCGCCGACTTCGACGCCGACGGCGGCGTCGACCTGCTGTACCGGTTCGAGCTCGCCTCGCCGCCGCTGCTTGCGCCGGCGAGCGTGGCGCTGCTGCACAACGGCGTTCCGCGCGGCAACTGGATCGAGCTCGATCTGATCGGCCTCGAGAGCAACCGCGACGGCATCGGCGCGCGCGTCGACGTGATCACCGGCGCGCTGCGGCAGCGCCAGTGGCTGCGATCCGGCACCGGCTACCTGTCCGGCTCGGACCTGCGGCTGCACTTCGGCATCGGCACCGCGACGCAGATCGACCGCATCGAGGTGCGCTGGCCATCCGGGCAGGTGCAGTTCCTCACGGCCGTCGCGCCCAACCGCGTGCTCGACGTCGTCGAACCCACGTTCGCGCTGCTCACGCCGCCGCGCGTCGGCGCCGTGTCGAACCTGCTGCTCAGCGTCCCCGGCGACCAGGGCCTGCCGTACCTCGCGGGCCTCGCGTTCGCCAGCAGCCCCGGCATCCCGCTCGGCGACGGCCGCGTGCTGCCGCTGCAGCCGGACCAGCTCACGCTGTTCTCGCTGACCCCGGGCAACGGCGTGTGGTTCGGCGGCGTCGGCGCGCTCGACCCGCTGGGCTACGCCGTGCTGACGCTGGCGGTGCCGCCGCTGCCGACGCTGAGCGGCCTCACGGTGTTCGCGACGGCGGCGACACTCGACCCGCCGGCGTTCCCGACGCTGCGGACCGTGTTCCCCGAGGCGGTGCGGATCGCGATCCGGTGATGGGGTCGCGCGGCTCCGCGCCGAACGAACAGGACCTCATGCCGAGTTCCGGGCCCGACCGCCGGCACTCGCGGTGTCCAGGAGTTTGCGCACCGGGAACCAATGGTGGTGCCCGACGGTGCGGACCCGGCAGGCCTTCGGGTCCATCACACCGAGCTGGATGAGGCGACGGATCTGCGCCAAGGTCATCGGGTCGGAGTCAGACTGGTCCTCGCGACACACGTAGCGGGTCTCGGGCGCGACCGGCAGGTGCCGCGCGGCCAGGACGGCGTCTCGCACGCCGAAGAAGCCGATCGACAGCCCGACGCACAGCAGGGACACGAACGTCAGATTGGTGATGAAGTACTGCCAATCGAAGGCCCGATAGCCCGCGACGACGCCGCGTCCGAAGTGGCGCTCGAGGGAATGCAACGAACGCGCGAAGTCGGCGAACCGCGACTCGAACCCATCGCCTGCGCGAAATCCGACACTCTCGGTCGATCCATCCGACAGCACGATGGCGATGCTGGCTCCGAACAACGACTCGGTCGCCTGGAACTCGCGGACGTCCGCGGTGGAGAGCGTGGTGTCCCAGATCCACCCGTCCTCGATGACGAGGCGCCGATCGCTGAACAGGGTCAGGTCGTCCGCGCACTCCAGCCGGGCGAGCACGACCGGCTGCTCGCGGGCCAGCAGGTCGGTCGCGAAGGTGATCGCGCCGGCCGTGATCGCGATGGGGCGCAGCGGTGCGCGCAGGAACACCGGATCCCAGCCCAGGTAGTAGACGGCCGCGACCGCGGCGATGGTGCCGAGCACGCGTGAACCCATTGGCGACTCCTCGAGGTGCACGTGATCGAACCGCGCCGCCAAACCGATTGGAAGACCGCGGCCGCGCGGTCCCGGGCCGAACCGCGCCTCGAATCGTCGCGCTGGCGATCCTCGGCGGCGATCCGCCGCGCACCACCGGGTAGATTCGGCCCGGCCGATGACTCCCGACTTCACCAAGCTCCCGTACGACTTCGCCGAGTTCGAGGTCGCCAGCGTCGACGCCTGGCGCCGCGCCGCCAAGGACCCCGCACCCTGGCAGTCGCCCGAGGGCATCGCCCATCGCGTGCTGCACACGGCGGCCGATACCGAGGCGCTCCCCCACCTCGGCTCGCTGCCGGGGCTGCCGCCGTTCCTGGGCGGGCCGTACGCGTCGATGTACAGCCAGCGCCCGTGGACGGTGCGCCAGTACGCCGGCTTCTCGACGGCGGCGGAGACCAACGCGTTCTACCGCCGCGCGCTCGAACAGGGGCAGCAGGGCCTCAGCGTCGCGTTCGACCTGGCCACGCACCGCGGCTACGACAGCGATCACCCGCGCGTGCGCGGCGACGTCGGCATGGCGGGCGTGGCGATCGACTCGATCGTCGACATGCGCGAGCTGTTCGCGGGCATCCCGCTGGCCGACGTCTCGGTGTCGATGACCATGAACGGCGCGGTGCTGCCGGTGCTGGCGCTGTTCGTGGTGGCGGGCGAGGAGCAGGGCGTGCCGCCCGAACGGCTGAGCGGCACGATCCAGAACGACATCCTCAAGGAGTTCATGGTCCGGAACACCTACATCTACCCGCCCGGACCGAGCATGCGCATCGTGCGCGACATCTTCGCGTTCTGCAGCGAGCGCATGCCGAAGTTCAACTCGATCTCGGTCAGCGGCTACCACATGCACGAGGCCGGCGCGTCGGCCGACCTGGAGCTCGCGTACACGCTGGCCGACGGCCTCGAGTACCTGCGGGCCGGCGTGCAGCAGGGACTCGACGTCGACGTGCTGGCTGGCCGAATGTCGTTCTTCTTCGGCATCGGCATGAACTTCTTCACCGAGGTGTGCAAGCTGCGCGCGGCACGCCTGCTGTGGGCCAAGATCGTGAAGGCGTTCGGCGCGAGGCACGCGAAGTCGATGGCGCTGCGCACGCACTGCCAGACCTCGGGCTGGTCGCTGGCGGCGCAGGACCCGTACAACAACGTGGTGCGCACCTGCGTCGAGGCGCTGGCGGCGGTGCTCGGCGGCACGCAGTCGCTGCACACCAACTCGCTCGACGAGGCGGTGGCGCTGCCGACGCCGTTCTCGGCGCGCATCGCCCGCAACACGCAGCTGATCCTGCAGGAGGAGACCCACGTCGTGCACACGGCCGACCCGCTGGCGGGCTCGCACTACGTCGAGTGGCTCACCGACCAGCTGGCGCGGAAGGCGTGGGCGCTGATCCAGGAGGTCGAGCTGCTCGGCGGGATGACCGCGGCGATCGAGCAGGGCCTGCCCAAGCTGCGCATCGACGAGGCCGCCGCGCGGCGGCAGGCGCGCATCGACAGCGGCAAGGAGACCATCGTCGGCGTCAACAGGTACCGCCCCGAGCAGGAGGAGCCGCTCGACATCCTGTCGATCGACAACAGCGCCGTCCGGCAGGCGCAGGAGCAGCGGCTCGTGGAGCTGCGGCGCACGCGCGACCAGGCCGCGGTCCAGGCGGCGCTGGCGGCGCTGCGGCAGGGCGCCGAAGGCGACGGCAACCTGCTGGCGCTGACGATCCCGGCGGTGCGCGCCGGCGCCACCGTCGGCGAGGTCAGCACGGCGCTCGAGCAGGTGTTCGGGCGCTATCGGGCCAACGTGCCGACGGTCACCGGCGTGTATGCTGCCGAGGCCTCGACGATGGATCAGGTCGCCGCAGTCCAGCAGCGCACGCGCGCGTTCCTCGACGGCCACGGCCGCCGGCCGCGCATCCTGGTCGCGAAGATGGGCCAGGACGGCCACGACCGCGGCGCGCGGGTCATCGCCAGCGCGTTCGCCGACCTCGGCTTCGATGTCGACATCGGCCCGCTGTTCCAGACCCCGGAGGAGGTCGCGCGCCAGGTGGTCGAGAACGACGTGCACATCTGCGGCATCAGCACGCTGGCCGGCGCGCACCGCACGCTGGTGCCGGAACTGGTGCGGCTGCTGAAGGAACAGGACAAGGGCTCGGTGCTGGTGGTCGCCGGCGGCGTGATCCCCGAGCAGGACCGCGACGCACTGCGCGCGGCCGGCGTGGCCGAGGTGTTCGGGCCGGGGACCGTCATCCCGGACGCCGCCGGGCGGCTGCTCGACCTGCTCGAGCGCGCCTGACCGGCCCGGCGCTACGATGCGCGGATGCGCCCCTGCATCGCCGCCGTCGTTGCCCCGGTCGTCGTCCCCCTCGTCGCCGCGCTCGTCCCGCCGACCGCCGCGGTCCGGGCCCAGGAGCCGCCGACGCCGGTGTTCCAACCGTACACCCTAGACTCCGGCCCCGTCGACCACGTGCCCGGCGGCGCGGCCGTCGTGCCGGTCGGGGACGTGCACGTGCCGGGGACCAGTTCGCTGCAGCTGTGGATCGGCGCGTTCGCGCTGCCCGGTGGCTCGCGCCTGCGCCTGACCGGCGTGCGCGACGGCGCGGTGCAGTGGTTCTCCGCGCGCAGCCTGCGCGACTACCAGCAGGTGTCGGCGTTCTTCAACGGCGACCGCGTGCGCGTCGAGCTGCTGCCGGCGGCCGGCACGGCCTCCAACCGCGTCGTGGTGACCAAGGTCCGCATCGGCGAGGCGGCTGCCACGACCGAGGGCATCTGCGGCGCCAGCGACACCCGCGTGCTCAGCAGCGACCCGCGCGTAGGCCGCATCGGCAGCTGCTGCACGACGTTCCTGGTCGACGAGCGCAACCTGGTCACGGCCGGGCACTGCCTCGGCGGCACCGGCGGCGCGATCGTCCACTTCAACGTGCCGCTGTCGGACGCCGGCGGCGCGGCGCAGTACCCGCCGCCCGACGACCAGTACGCGCTGCTCGCCGGCAGCCTCACGTCGGTGAACGGCGGCCTCGGCAACGACTACGCGGTGGTCGCCACGGTGCGCAACTCGAACACCGGTCGCTACCCCGGCGAGGCGCAGGGCAGCTGGTTCGCGCCGACGCCGGTGCCGCCGGGACCGGCGCCGATGCAGTGGACCGTGACCGGCTACGGCACCACCGCGGTGAACCCGACCTGGAGCCTGGCGCAGAAGTCGCTGACCGGCCCGCGCCAGACCCAGAGCAGCGCGCTGCTGCAGTTCTTCATCACCGTGACCGGCTGCAACTCGGGCTCGCCGGTGATCGGCAGCAACGGCACCGACGTGCACGGCGTGGTCACGCACGCCGGCTGCGGCGCCACGTCGGGCAGCAACTACGGCACCGGCCTCGGGCTCGGCGCGTTCCAGCTGGCGCTGCAGGGGCTGCAGCGGAGCACCGTCGCCGGCACGTTCGGGACGTTCGGCACCGGCTGCGGCGGCGCCGCCGGAACGCCGCAGCTGCTGCCGGGCGGGACGCCGGACCTGGGCTCGGCGGTGACGCTGACGGTCAGCGGCCTCGAACCGGGCGGTGACCGCTTCGGCCTGCTGCTGCTCGGCACCAGCGACACCGACTGGAACGGCACGCCGCTGCCGCTGGACCTGGCGCCGCTGGCGATGGACGGCTGCGCGCTGCGGGTCGAGCCGCTGCTGAGCTACGCCCTGTCGACCGGCTTCGGCACCGCGCAGCTGACCCTGCCGATCCCGGGCCAGCCCGAGTTCCTCGGCGCCGCGCTGCACGCGCAGCACTTCGCGCACGACCCGACCGCGGCCAACGCAGCGCAGGTCGTCGCCAGCAACGGCGTGCGGATCCGGCTGGGGAACTGAGCTACCGGCCGTCCGCGGCCGCGCGGGCCGCCTCGATCTGCCGCAGCGCCGCCCGCGCCCGCGCCGCCAGCTGCGCGTCGTCGCCGCCGGCCAGCTCGTCGAGCACGGTCCGCGCCGGCGCCGCGGCGGCGCCGATCATGCCGAGCGCCGTGACCGCCTCGCGACGGGTGGCGACGTCGGCCGCACACGCCAGCTCCGTCAGCACCGGCACCGCGGCGGCGGCGGCCGGACCGATGCGTCCCAGGCGCTGCACCAGCGTCGCGCGCGCGCCGCCGTCGGTGCGGTCGAGCCGCTGCAGGTAGATCGGCACGCCGGCCGGATCGTCGGGGGCGATCGCCACCAGCAGCCGGAACAGCGCCTCGCGCACCTCGCCGGTCCACTGCAGCCGGCAGTTCATGTGCAGCAGCTGCAGGTCGCCGCGTTGGTCCTGCGGCAGCGCGAACGCCTCCTGCCGCAGCAGCTCGTGAACGGTCGGGAGCGCGCCGGCGGCGGCGGGTCCGGCGACGGTCAGCATCTGGCAGCCGAGCTCGATGCGGAACGGATTGCCGCTGCGCAGCAGCTGCACCAGCTCGGCGACGTCGCGCGTGTGCGTCACCTGCAGGCGCGACCAGGCCCGTGCCAGCCGGTCGACGCGCCCCGGCACCGCGCCGCCGAGCCGCCGGGCGCAGTCCTCGAGCGCGACCCTGGCGCCGGCGCGCAGCGGCGCCGAGGCCAGGAACGGGCCGACCTCGCCGAGGGTGAGGATCGCCGGGTCGAGCGCGCCGCCCTCGCTGCGGAGCAGCTCCACCACGGTCGGCACCGCCGGCGCCGTGACCGCACCCATCCGCATCAGGTGCTGCAGGGCGGCGCAGCGCACGACGTCGTCGGCGGCCTGCCGGAGCACCTCGTCCAGGAAGGCCACCGCGACGGCCTGGTGGCGCCGCAGGTCGCGGCCGACCGGCGAGTCCGGCCCGTCCTGGCGCGCCTGGTCGAACAGGCGCTGCAGCTCGGCGCGACGATCCTCCGGCACCGCGCGGGCCTGGCCGGACGCCGGCGCGGCGGCCAGCGCGAGGGCGACCGCCCAGGGCCCCACGCCGCATGTTGTTTGCAATGCAAAGTGCATGATCGGGCCAAGTCTATGCCGGACCCGGCGCGGTGCAAGCCGGCGCCGCCCGACCCGGCGCGGGGCGGCAGGCGGGCGCGGCGCCGCCGGCGGGAGCGAGCGCCGCCCGTCGCCGCCCGTCGCCCCCGCCGGCGGGGGTCGGCGGTCTCCGCGTGGAGGTTGCGCGCGGCCCGGGCTAGCCTGCCGCGGTGACCTCGACCGATTCCCTGGCGGCCGCGCTCCGCGCCGGCGACCGCGCCGCCCTCGCGCGCGCGATCACCCTGGTCGAGAGCCGCCGGCCACAGGACCAGACCGCGGCCGAAGCGCTGCTGACCGGGCTCCTGCCCCACACCGGCGGCGCCGCCCGGATCGGCGTGACCGGCGCGCCCGGCGTCGGCAAGAGCACGTTCCTCGAGGCGCTCGGCGTGCGGCTGTGCGCGGCAGGGCGCCGCGTGGCGGTGCTCGCGGTCGACCCGAGCAGCGCCGTCACCGGCGGCAGCATCCTCGGCGACAAGACCCGCATGGCCGAGCTGTCGCGCCATCCGAACGCGTTCGTGCGGCCGTCGCCGGGCGGCGACACGCCGGGCGGCGTGGCGGCGCGCACGCGCGAGGCGCTGCTGCTGTGCGAGGCCGCCGGCTTCGACGTGGTGCTGGTCGAGACGATCGGCACCGGGCAGTCGGAGACCGCGGTGGCGGCGATGGTCGACGCGTTCCTGCTGCTGCTGTCGCCGGCGGCCGGCGACGAGCTGCAGGGGATCAAGCGCGGCGTGATGGAGCTGTGCTCCGCGGTGCTGGTGCACAAGGCCGACGGCGACCTGCAGGCCGCGGCCGAGCGCGCGGCGCAGCAGTGCGCGCTGGCGCTGCGCGTGCTGCGCGGCCACGACCGCACACCGGTCCGCACCGGCTCGTCGCTCACCGGCCGCGGCATCGGCGAGCTCTGGACGGCGATCGAGGACGAGCTGGCGCAGCAGCGCGCGAGCGGCGAGGTCGCCCGGCGGCGCGCGCAGCAGGCCGAGCACTGGCTCGACGGCACCGTGCGCGAGCTGCTGCTCGGCGCGTTCTTCGCAGACGCTCGCGTCGGCGCCGAGCTGCCGCGCCTGCGCGCCGAGGTCGCCGCCGGCCGCATGCTGCCCGGCGCCGCCGCACGCGCGCTGCTGGCCCTGCACCGCGGCTGAGACGCGGCGCGGCGCGGCGGGCGCGGCTCAGCGCAGCCGCGCGCGCACCTCGGCGACCAGCGGCGCCCACGGCGGCAGCAGCGCGTAGCGCTCGATCTGCCGCAGCATCGCGTCGGCGCCGGCGGCGTCGCCGCGGCCGTGCAGGCGTTCGACCATCGCCAGCTTGTCGCGCAGCCACTCCTCGCCCTCCACCAGCAGCGCGGCGCGCCGCGCGCGCACGGCCGGGTCGTCGCGCTGCTGCAGCCAGGCGTCCAGGCGCGCCGCCGCCGCGCGGTACTCGCGGATCTGGAACCGCAGGTGCGCCTCGGCGGCGAACAGCACGTCGGCGGCGGTCTCCGGCGCGCCGAGATCGGCGGCGCCCGCGAACGCCTGCCGCAACGCCGCCACCTCGGCGAGGACGCCGTCGCCGCCGTCGGCCGTGCGCAGGCGCTCGCCGTGCCGCGCCGACCACGCGTCGCACTGCCGGATCAGCTCACGCGCGGCCGGCCGGCTGGCGTCACCGCGCAGGTAGCGGTCGCGGAAGGCGAGCAGCAGGTCGAGGTCGTCGCGCGCGGCGCGGACGGTGACGACGTCGGCGGCCCGGACCAGCGTCGAGCGGATCTCGCGCTGCAGGTCCTCGGCCTCGCGCCGCGTGTCGCCGCTGGCCGAGCGCAGGCAGAACTCCAGCGACTGCAGCGCGTCCTCGTGCCGGCCGCCGGCGTGCTGCGACCGCGCGAGGTCGACGTAGTACTGCGGCGTGCGCGGCCAGTCGGCGCGCGCGCACATGCGCAGCGACAGCGCCACCACCGCGACGCCGACGCTGATCGCGGTCACGACCGGCCAGCGCGAACCGCCCGAGCCCGGCCGTCGGGCCCGCGCCGGCGCGGCGTCGGTCGCGACGGGCCGGCCGCCGGCGCGCCGGGGCGCGGCGGGCCGGGCCGACGCGGCGGCCGCGCCCGCCCCGCCCCGATCCGCGTCCCGGCCGACGTCCCGGCCGACGTCCCGGCCGACGTCCCGTTCGGCATCCCGGTCGGCATCCCGCTCCACGCTCCCGCCGGCAGGCGCGGCGGCGGCGGCCCGCAGCCGGACCCGGAACGCGCCGAGCTCGAACTGATCGCCGACCTCGAGGTCCTTGCAGAACAGTTCCTGCCCGCCGACGGTGACGGGCACGCCGGGCGTCACCGACTCGAGGCGGTGACCGTTGGCGGTGGCCGTGAGCCGCAGCGTCGCGCCCTCGACGGTGCGTTGCACACGCACCCCGCCGTCGGCCGACAGCGCGAGGTGCACGGTCGACGGCGGCAACGCCACGACCCTGCCCGCGCCGGACTCCTTGTCGACGATCTCGAGACGGCCGGGCATCGTGCGCGGCCATTATGCAGCGGGTCGCGGCGCACGACGAGGGTGCCGGCGACCGCAACCGCCGCCGCGCGCCTCAGCGACGGCTCTTGCCGGTGCTCGGCAGCTGCTTCTGGTAGCCGGTACCGCGGCCGAAGTTCTGCACCCAGTAGCGGCCGACGCCGCCGACTCCGAGCTCGGTGTGCGTCGGCATCAGCAGGTTGCGATGGTGGCCCGACGACTGGCACCAGGCCAGGTGCGCGGAGGTGGCCGAATCGCTGATGGCGATGTTCTCGCCGGCGCCGTGCTCGTAGCCGGCGAGCTTCATGCGGTCCCCGGGCGTCCGCCGCCCCTCGGTCGGCGAAAAGTGCGAGAAGTAGCCGAGCTTCGACATCTCCTCGGCGTGGCCGGTCGCCGCCTCGCACAGCTGCAGGTCGGCCGCCACCGGACGGTGGTGGAACATCATGCGGTACTCGTTGGTGACGCGCAGCTGGGTGCGCTGACCGACATCGAGTCCGTCGAGCTGCTCGTTGTAGGCCATCACCTGGTCCCACTCCTCGAGCGCCAGGCGCTCCTGCACCGTCAGGCAGTAGGTGCGGATGCCGATGGTCTGGCCCGGCACCAGCGCGCGCGCCCACTCGACCGGCACCAGCGCCAGGGCGTCGAGTTCGCCCAGATCGCTCAGCACCTGGGCCACCCAGTCGATGCGGTCGAGCCCGTCCGTCACCGTGGCCGGCACCCGCACGCGATAGCGGTCGTCGTCCCAGAGGCTGCGGATCGCGTCGACCCGCCGGTTGACCTCCTGCTGCACGCGCGAGTACTCGGCGTACCGGTCCGGCGAGACCTGCGGCGGGCTGTAGGGATAGAAGTAGCGTTCCTCGTCGAAGATCAGCTCCTTCGCGGTCGCGCGCGCCTCGTCGAGCTGACGGCGCTGCGCGGCGATGCGGTCGAGCTGCTTGCGCAACGGCGACGTCTCCAGCGCCGCGACCTCGCGCTCGAGCGCGCGGCGGAACGCGATGACGACGGCCTCCAGAGCGTTGGGGCCCAGGGCGAGCGCGTCCTCGAACAGGGCCGCGCGCAGGGCCGCGTCCTTGCTGCGCAGCGCGCGATCCATGCGGGTCAGGACCTTGCGGGCCGCCTGCTCGGCCTGCGCGAGCGCCGCCGACACGAACTCGCCGCGGCGCAGCTCGTAGCCGCGCGGGTCGATCGGCTCGCCGCGGCCGCGCGCGACGATGCGGTCGACCTCCGCCTTGCGATCCGGGGCCCGACCGAGCACCGCGGCCAGGAGCCGCTCGGCGTCCTTGGGCGCCCCCAGCTGGTACAGCAGCGCCGCGGCGCCGAGGCGCGCGGTGGCGTCGAGGTCGGCCCGCTCCGCCAGCGTCTGCACGCCGGCCGGCGCGAGGTCGAACCAGCGGATCCGACGGTCGCTGCCGCCGACCCGGACCACCAGCGCCGCCTCGTCGACGGCGCGCAGCACCGCGTCGTCGCCGCCGGCGAGGCGCACGGTCGGCGTCGTGCCGCCTTCGACGAGCGCGCGGACGCGCTGGTGCAGGTCCGCCAGGATCTGCATGTCGGCGTGCCACGCCAGCAGGGAGTCGGCGTAGCCCGGGTCGCGCTCGCGCGCCACGCCGGCCGCCTGCTCCAGCAGCGCTCCGGCGGCCGCGAACGCGCCGGCCTGCTCCTCCGCGCGCACGCGCTCGAGCAGCGGCGCCAGCTGCGCCAGGGTCTCGCGGCGTCGCGCGGCGTCGGCGCCGCCGATCGCGGCCAGGTCGCCGGCGGCGCCGGCGCCCGCACGCTGCAGCTCCTCGATCATCGTCGGCAGGCCGGCGAACTCGAGCCCGCCGGGGAACTTGCCCAGCGCGGCCTGCAGCTCGGCGATCATGTCGCCGCCGCGACCGGCTTCGGCCTCGCTGCGCGCCCGGGCCAGCAGCTCGGACACGCGCAGCCGCGCGGTTCGGCGCAGCGCCTCCTGGTGCTCGCGCAGACGCGGCACGTCGGCCGACGCGGCCCCGGCCAGCGCGAACTCGATCTGACCGAGCGCCCCGCGGAAGTCCCCTTCGGCGGCCATGCCGGCGGCGGCGTCGAGCGCCCGGTCGACGTCGACGGAGCTCACGGTGATCGTGCCGGCCGGCGGGTCCTGACCCTGACCCTGGCCCTGCTCCGGCCCCTTCGCCTGCCCCTGCCCCTGGCCGACTCCGCGGGACACCGGCGTCCACGGCGTCGCCGGGATCGAGGCCGTCGGCGCGGGCTCCACGTCGATCGGGTCCGGGCGCGCCGTGACGGTCGGCTCCGGCGCGCGCGGCGGCGCCTCGCGGCGCTCGGACCGCCGCGGCGGCGGCGCTGCCGCCACCGGCGCGCGCTGCGTGGGGACGGGCGTCTCCGGGGCCGGCGGCGGCGGCGGCGAGCCGCTGCCGCGCAGCAGGTCCGACAGCGACGCGCGCACGATGCGCGCGGCCGCCGCCAGGTCGTCGTCCTCGGCGCGGCGCTCGTCGCGCTGCAGCTCGTCGCTGAAGTCGGCGTAGGTCCGGGTGCTGGCCTGGGCCAGGATCCGGTCGCGGCGCTGCCGGACCAGCGCGCGCAGGTGCTCCAGCCGGTCGACCTCGCGCTGCAGCAGCTCCCGGCGCTCGGCGTCGACGGCCCACTCGTCGCGCAACCGGTCGATCTGCGCCTGGGCGAGCTCGAAGCTGCCGGCGCGACGCAGCCGATCGAGCTCGAGGAAGCCGGAGGGCAGGGTCGGCCCGCCGGTCAGGAACAGGAACGCAACCACCGCCAGCGCGGCGAGGCCCCCGAGCACCCACGGCAACGGGTTGGCGCCGCCCGCATGGCGGCTGCCGCGGCGTCGCGTCCGCGTCGCGCGCGACGCGGCCAGCACGTCGTCCGGCTCGGCGGCGCGCGCCACCGAACGCCCGAGGACGACCACGGCGGCGCCCAGCTCGATGCGGTCGCCCAGCGCCAGCGCGCAGCGCTGCACCGGCCGGCCGTTGACGCGTGCGGTGCCCTCCAGCACGTGGAGCCACGGCGTGCCGTCCCGGAACTCGACCTGCGCGTGCCGACCGGCGACGTCGTCCGACTGCAGCCGGACGTCCACGTCGGGGCCCGCGCCCAGCACGACGGTACGTCCTTCGAGGGGCCGCAGGAACGAGTCGGCGCCGTCGAGGATCTGAAGGGTCTGCATCGGTGAGGGTCGACCGCGGCGAGGGGGCCGCGGCCTTCGGCGGACCCGGCGGGGCGACCGGAAGGAGAGGAGGCCGCGACATCCTAGCCAGCGGTCCGCCCCGTGTCCCGGGTCTCGTGGCCCAGTCCCGGAGGCCCAGTCCCGGAGGCCCGATCCCGGAGGCCCGATCCCGGACGCCCGATCCCGGACGCCCGATCCCGGTGGCCCGATCCCGGTAGCGCAGGACGCCCTGGACCGGCGCCCGGGCGCGATGGGTTTCCCCCCCGGCAGAAGCTCTCAGGCGCGCAGCTCGGCCGACAGGTCCTCGGGCCGGGCCTCGGGGCCGTCGCCGAGCGCGGCGATGCGCTGCATCTCGTTCTGCAGCTGCCGCACGTTGCCGGGCCACGCCGCCTGCCGGATCGCCTCCTCGGCGGCGGCCGACAGCACGATCGCCCGCCCGGCGCGCTCGGCGGCGCCGGCGAGGAAGCGGCGCGCCAGCAGCACCTTGTCCTCGCCGCGATCGCGCAGCGGCGGCAGCGACAGGCGCAGCACGTTGAGGCGGAAGTAGAGGTCCTCGCGGAAGCGACCCTGCCGGACCGCGTTCTCGAGGTCGCTGTTGGTCGCGGCGATCACGCGCACGTCGACCTTGCGCACCTTGCTGCCGCCGACCGGTCGCACCTCGCCCTCCTGCAGGACGCGCAGCAGCTTGACCTGCATCGGCAGCTTCATGTCGCCGATCTCATCGAGGAACAGGGTGCCGCCGTGCGCGGCGACGAAGTGCCCGGGGTGGTCCTTGACCGCGCCGGTGAACGCTCCCTTGACGTGGCCGAACAGCACCGACTCGAGCAGGGAGTCGGGGATCGCGGCGCAGTTCTCGGCGACCAGCGGCTTGTCGGCGCGGCGGCTCAGGGCGTGCAGCGCGTGGGCGACGCGCTCCTTGCCGGTGCCGCTCTCGCCGGTGATCAGCACCGGCGCCTGGGCCGGCGCGAACTTCTCGATCAGCCGGCGCAGATCGAGCATCGCCTGGCAGGTGCCGACCAGACCGTACCACGCGTCCGGATCGTTGGCGCGCGCCTCGGCCGCCTCGGCGGCGGCGCTGGCCGCGGCAGCCGACGCCGCGGTGGGCGCCAGCTGGTCCATGCGGCGGCGGAACTCGTCGAACAGCGTGAGGTCGCCCAGCACGCGGGCGCGCTCCAGCAGCTCGTCGAACTTCCGCATCAGGTCGTCGTGATCGCTCACCAGTCGGCCTCCGTCGACAGCACCACGAGACCGGCGTACTCGAGCACCAGTTCGCGCTCGACGCCGTCGTCGAAGCGCACCACCGCCCGCCGGGTGCTGGCGGTGCGGCCGGAGAGCCGCCGCACGACGCCGTCGCCGTAGAGATCGTGGCGGACGCGCACGCCTGGGCCGACCTGCGCGCCGGCCTCGGGATCCGGGTCGACGCTCCATGCCACCTCGTCGCTGCCGTCGACCTCGAAGCTGTGCCACGCCGCCTGCCAGTCCTCGCAGCAGTCGCGCGGCACCTCCTTCCAGAACCGCGACGGCTGCATGCGCTCCATGCTGCCGGCGACCATGCGCTCGCGCGCGCAGCTGAGGAACACCGAGCGGCGGCCGCGGGTCAGCGCCACGTACATCAGCCGGCGCTCCTCCTCCATACCGTCCTCGGTGTCGGCGGCGCGCATGCTCGGGAACACGCCCTCCTCGAGGCCGGTCACGAACACGTGGTCGAACTCGAGCCCCTTGGCGGCGTGCACCGTCATCATCTGCACGCGCGGGCCGTCGTCGGCGCCGCGGTCCTGCGACGTCAGCAGGCTCACGTGCTGCAGGTAGCCCGCGAGCCCCTCGCCGTGCGTCTCGTCGAACGCGACGACGTCGCTGACCAGCTCCTGGATGTTCTCCTCGCGGGCGATGTCCTCGGGGTCGCCCAGCCCGGTGGCGTAGTTCAGGTACCCGGTGCCGTCGAGGATCGCCTGCAGCGCGCCGAACGCGCCCTTGTGCGCCGCCGCCTGCTGCGCGGTGTCGAGGACGAACGCCAGCTGCTGCAGCCCCTTCCTGGCCTTGGCCGACAGCGACGCGTGCAGCTGCGGCTCGGCGATGCTCTCGCGCAGCGACATGCCGGCGTCGTAGCCGTGGCGCTTCAGCTTGTCGAGCGACTGGCGGCCGACGCCGCGCGTCGGCACGTTGACGATCCGCTCCATGCTGACGTCGTCGAGCGGGTTCACCAGCACCCGCAGGTACGCCAGCAAGTCCTTGATCTCGCGCCGCTCGAAGAACGACAGGCCGCCGACGATCTCGTACGGCACGCCCTTGTCCTTCATCGCCTGCTCGACGGCGCGCGACAGCCAGTGCGCGCGGTAGAACACCGCGATCTGGTCGAGCGGCACGTCGTCGCCGACGAGCGTCTGGATGCGGTCGACGATCGTCGCCGCCTCCTCCGACGGACCGGCCGCCCTGAACTTGTGGATCGGGTCGCCGTCCGGGTTGTCGGTGTAGAGGCGCTTGTCCTTGCGCAGGCGGTTGTTGGCGATCACGTGCTCGGCGGCGCGCAGGATCGTCGCCGTGCTGCGGTAGTTCTGCTCGAGGCGCACGACCACGGTGCCGGGGTAGTCGTCCTCGAACGCCAGGATGTTGCGCACCTCGGCGCCGCGGAAGCCGTAGATCGACTGGTCCGGGTCGCCGACGATGCAGACGTCGCCGTCGGGCGGCGCCAGCTGCCGCAGCAGGTCGTACTGCACGCGGTTGGTGTCCTGGAACTCGTCGACCAGCACCCACGGGAACCGCATGCGGTAGCGCTCGGCCGTGTCCGGGTGCTCGCGCAGGAGCCGCAGGAAGTTCAGCAGCAGGTCGTCGAAGTCCATCGCCGCCAGCTTCTGCATCCGCTGCTGGTACGGCTCGTAGATGCGCTCGACGACGCGCGCCAGGTCGCTGGTGCCCAGCACCATGTCGGCCGGCGCCATGCCGGTGTTCTTGAGCCGCGAGATCATCGAGCCCACCGCGTTGGGCTTGACGCCGGCGCGCGTCAGCCCGAGCTCCTCCATCAGCGACTTGATCGCCGCGTCGCGGTCGTAGACGTCGTAGATCGAGAAGTTCGACGGGTAGTCGAGCAGCTCGGCGTCGGCGCGGAGGAACCGCGCGCAGATCGAGTGGAACGTCGCGATCCGCACGAACGGCCCGCCGAGCTGCTGCACCCGGCGCGCCATCTCGCCGGCGGCCTTGTTGGTGAAGGTCATCGCCAGGATCTCGGCGCCGCGCACGCCGGTGCGCAGCAGGTGGGCGATGCGGCGCGTCACCACGCGCGTCTTGCCGGAGCCGGCCCCCGCCAGCACCATCAGCGGCCCGCGCTCGTGCAGCACGGCGGCCCGCTGCTGCTCGTTCAGGTCGTCGAGGATCGGGTCCGACATCGGCGGCCGAGCAGCATAGGACGCCCGCGCGGAAACGCGAGCGTCGGCCGCGCGCGGGGCTACCTGCCCAGCGGCTTCTCCAGGCGGTCGACGAACGCCTGGTCGAAGATCGCCAGCAGCTGGTCGCCGGTGAGACCCTGCGCCTCGACCTTCAGCAGGTGCTCCTCGTGCATCATCAGCTGCAGCTCGACGCGCTCGCCCTGCTCCTTCAGGATCGCCTTGTGGTCGCCGTACTTGACCAGCTCGCCGCCCTGGGCCTGCACCATGGCAGGGTTGCTGAACACCATCGACATCATCTTGAGCACCGGCGAGTTGGCGGTGACCTCCACCTCGAAGGTGCGGCCGTCCTCGTGCCGGTAGCGCCGCCTGACGTTCAGGCCGACGGCGGCGACGCCGGCGGCGAGCTGCTCGTCGATCTCCTTCACCGCCGGGTCCTTGAACGCGAAGCCCTCCGGCGTCGGCAGCGCCGCCAGGATGGCCGTCCGCTGCTGCTTCTGCAGGTCGCGGATCGCGGCCTGCAGGGCGCTGATCGCGCCGCCGAGCCGCGATTCGGCGACGGCCGCGCGGGCCTGGTCGAGGGCCTCGGTGAAGGTGGGTGCCTCGGTGCGCTTCTGGCGCTCCTGGGCCGCGGCGGACGGCGCCAGCGCCAGCGCGGCGGACAGGATCACGGAACACGCGAACAGGGCTCGGGCGGTGAGGAAATGCACTCGGATTCTCCGTCGGAAAAAGGAGCCCAGACGCTAGCGCGCGACAGCCGCCGCGGCGAGGACGCGCGGGCGTCCGCGTGCGCGCGGGCGCCACCGGGGCGATGATGCCGGTGATGCTCTGGATCCTCCTGCTGGTCCTGCTGCTCGCGGTGGCCGCGTACGACCTGCTGCAGACGCGCCACGCGATCCTGCGGAACTTCCCGATCGTCGGCCACTTCCGCTACCTCCTCGAGGCCGTGGGGCCGGAGCTGCGGCAGTACATCGTCACCGACAACGACGAGGAGCGGCCGTTCACCCGCGACCAGCGCCGCTGGGTCTACGCCAGCGCCAAGCGGCAGAACAACTACTTCGGCTTCGGCACCGACAACGACCTCGAGCAGACCCCGAACTACCTGATCTTCAAGCACGCCGCGTTCGGCAAGGACGACCCGCGGCCCGGCGATCCGGGCTTCGACCCGCGGTTCCCGCTGCCGTGCAGCAAGGTGCTCGGCGGCGCCCGCGGCCGCGCCCGCGCGTTCCGCCCGGAGTCGATGCTCTACGCGTCGGCGATGAGCTTCGGCTCGCTGAGCGCCGCGGCGGTCGAGGCGATCAACCGCGGCTGCGCGCTCGCCGGCGCGCTGCAGAACACCGGCGAGGGCGGCATCTCGCCGCACCACGACCACGGCGGCCCGCTGATCTGGCAGCTGGGCACCGGCTACTTCGGCGCGCGCGGCAAGGACGGCCGGTTCGACCTGCCGCGCTTCCTGGCGACGCTGAACGAGCACGACGTGCGCGCCATCGAGGTCAAGCTGAGCCAGGGCGCCAAGCCCGGGCACGGCGGCGTGCTGCCGGGGCCGAAGGTCACGCCGTTCATCGCCCGGCTGCGCGGCGTCGAGCCGGGCGTCGACTGCATCAGCCCGGCGGTGCACCGCGAGTTCCACGACGCCGACTCGCTGCTCGACTTCGTCGAGCGCCTCGCCGAGGCGTCGGGCCTGCCGGTCGGCATCAAGTCGGCGGTCGGCGAGCTCGCGTTCTGGCGCGACCTCTGCGCGCGGATGGCCGATGGCGGCCGCGGCGTCGACTTCGTCAGCATCGACGGCGGCGAGGGCGGCACGGGTGCGGCGCCGCTGGTGTTCAGCGACCACGTCGCGCTGCCGTTCAAGCTCGGCATGGCGCGCGTGTTCCCGGTGTTCTTCGAGCACGGGCTGCACGAACGCGTGGTGTTCCTGGGGTCCGGCAAGCTGGGCTTCCCGGAGCAGGCGATGCTGGCAGTGGCGCTCGGCTGCGACATGGTCGGCGTCGCGCGCGAGGCGATGCTGGCGATCGGCTGCATCCAGGCGCAGCGCTGCCACACCGGCCACTGTCCGACCGGCGTCGCCACCCAGAACCGCTGGCTGATGCGCGGGCTCGACCCGACGCACAAGTCGGCGCGGCTCGCCAACTACCTGACGGTGCTGCGGAAGGAGATGCTGTGGCTGTGCCACGCCGCCGGCGCCGACCACCCGTGCGAGGTCACGCTCGACCACTTCGAGATCCTCGACGACCGGTTGCGGGCGGTGCCGGCACGCGAGCACTTCGGCTACCCGCACGGCTGCACGGTGCCGCCGCGCCAACGGCTGGCCGACGTGCGGCAGGCGATGCAGGCGCTGCGCGGCGACGGCGCCGGGTGACGACACGGCGGCGCACGCGCAGGGCGCGGGCGCCGTCAGGGCTGCCACTGCCGCGCGGCGAAGTCGACGACGCGGTCGCGCACGACCCGGACGCCCTCGGCGCGCAGCGCCACGGCGTGGCGCCGCGCGCACGCGGTGCCGGCGCGCGGCACGCGGCCGGCCGCGGCGACGACGCGCCACCACGGCACGTCGCTGCCGGCCGGCAGCGACGCCAGCGCCCAGCCCACCTGCCGCGCCACGCCGCGCCGACCCAGCGCGTGCGCGAGGTCGCCGTAGGTCACGACGCGGCCCGCCGGGACGCGGCGCACGAGCGCGAACACGCGGTCGTGGAAGCCCGGGCCGACCACCCGCCGCGGGCCGTGGCGTTCCGGGTCCCAGGGCGTCACTCGCCGAGCGTGATCTGCAGGCCCTGCGTGGTCCGGATGCCGCCGGGCGCCAGCGGCGCCACCGCCCCGGCCTGCGCCCACAGCACGCCGCCGACCAGCGCCGGCGACGCCGGCACCGGCAGGTCCCAGCGCGCCAGCCCGTCGGCGTCGGTGACCGCGATCCGCGCCTCGAACAGCGTGCCGACCAGCAGCGCGCAGCCGTTGCCGAGCGGCGCGTTGGCGGCGCTGCCGGCGAGGCCGAGCACGGCGAGCTGCGCCGGTTCGAACGCGGCGTCGAGGCCGAAGCGCGGGTGTCCCACGACGGCGCGGCCGCGCGGCATCAGGATCGACAGCGGCAGGCCGCAGCCGGCGCCGTACGACAGGACCGCGGGCGGCACGCCGTGCAGCTGGTGCACCGCGTGTCCGTCGGCGACGACCAGGCGCTGTCGCGTCGAGTCGAACGCCAGCCGCGGCGCGTACTCGTTGTAGAAGTCGTTGGTCACCGGCCGCTGGGTCCAGCTCACGCCGTCGTAGTCCCAGGTGCCGGCGTTGCGCACCGAGCCCACCATCGCGATGCGACCGACGCTGGCGTCCCACGCGAGCGACGTTGCCATGGTCAGCGGCGCGCCGCCGGCGGTCGGGTTCTGCTGCCAGCTGGTGCCGTCCCACTCCCAGGTCTCGGCCGGGCTCAGCTGGCCGAGGTACAGCACGGTCCGACCGCGCAGAGGATCGAACGCCATGCCCGACGCGATCGCCGCTGGCGGCGCCGTCGCCGGCGTGCGCTGGAGCCACACGGCACCGTCCCACTCCCAGGTGTCGCGCTGCAGACCGAGGCCGACGCCGCCGAACAGGACCGTGCGGTTGCGGACGCTGTCGTGGCTCAGGCTGGCGAGCACGCGCGCCGATGGCCCCGTGGTCGAGAGCTGGGTCCAGGTGGTGCCGTCGTAGCCCCAGAGCTCGCCGAGGAAGCCGCTCGAGGTCGAGCCGCCGAACATCAGACCCTGGCCGGTGCTCGGCACCGACGTGAACGCCATGCTGATGCACGGGGGCGGCGACGCGGCCGGCGACTCGAGGGTCCAGTCGATGCCGTCCCACGTCCAGGTGTCGTCGACGGCGCCCTGCACCGTGCCGCCGAACAGCACCAGCCGGTTCCGCACCGGGTCGTCGAACCAGGCGTGGCCCGCCCGCGGCGGCGGCTCGGTCACCGCCTCGCGCACCATCTGGGCGCCGTCCCAGGTCCACCGCTCGGCGAGCGTGACCTGGCTGGCCAGCACCGTCCGGCCGCGGCGCGGATCGAACCACATCGTCGCGCGGAACGACGGCTCCGCGCCGGCGAACGCCTGCACCCAGATGTTGCCCACCAGCTCGCGCAGGACGCCGTTGGCGCCGACGGTGGCGTAGCACAGGACGCGCTGCAGCGACCGGTCGTAGCACAGCCGCGTGCTGTCGGTCGTCGTCAGGGCGGCGAGCGACACCCAGCTCGAGCCGTTCCACACCTGCGTGCTGCTGCTGACCAGCACCATCCGGTTGGCCTGCTCGTCGTAGACCATCTGCGGGCTGGTGGAGCCCGGCCCGGTCGACGAGAGCTGGGTCCACTGCGTGCCGTCGAAGTCCCAGGTGTCGCCGAGGACGGTCGTGCCGTCCACGCCGCCGAACAGCATCACCCGCCCGGTTCCGGAGTCGAACGCCATCGCCGGCGCCCGCCGCCGCGCGGGCCCCACGGCGGTCGCCACCTGCTCCCAGGCCCGACCGTCCCAGCTCCACATGTCGCCGAAGGTCGACTGCGCGCGGCCGCCGAACAGCAGCACCTTGCCGGAGGCCACGTCGAACGTCGACCCGAAGTCGGAGCGCGGCGCCGGCGCTCCGAACGGCGGCACGCCGCCGGACAGCGCCACCCACGACGAGCCGTCGTGCTCCCAGACCACGCTCTCGGCGCCGAAGGGGAAGCGAACAAACCGGCCGCGGCGGACGTCGTAGGCGCCGGACCAGCTGCCGTCGCCCGGCCCGGTCACGTTCACCCATTCCTGTTGGGCGGACACGCTCGCCATGGCCATGATCGCGACCCAACGCGCAGCAACGCTTCTCCGACAGGACTCCATGCCACCGATCCTAGACGGGCACGGGCGCGCCGGGCAGACCCCCGCGGACGGCGGTTCCCTGGTGACTGCCCCCGCGGCAACCCAAGTCGTACACTCTCCCGACCGCCCACCACCCGGTCCACCCGTCCGCGCGATGCCCCACCGTACCCCGAACACCCACCGCCGCGCCGCCGTCGCCCTGGCCGGCGCGCTCTTGGCGGCCGCCCACCTGACCTCTACGGCAACGGCGCAGGGCATCCTGCCGCCGCCGCCGGTGCCGCCGGGCAATCCGCTGACGGTCGCCAAGGCGCTGCTCGGCAAGGCGCTGTTCTGGGACGAGCAGCTGTCGTCGCAGCGGACCGTCGCCTGCGGCACCTGCCACCGCTTCGCCGAGGGCGGCAGCGACCCGCGCAGCATCGAGGCGGTGCATCCGGGCGCGGACGGGCTGTTCGGCACGGCGGACGACGTGCACGGCTCGCCCGGGGTGGTCCGTCACGACGCCGCGGGTGCGTTCGTCGCCGATGCGGCGTTCGGGATCCGCCCGCAGGTCACCCGCCGCAAGGCGCAGTCGCCGATCAACGCCGCCTACGGGGTCGAGCTGTTCTGGGACGGCCGCGCCAGCGACGTGTTCCACGACCCGGTGACCGGCGCCGTGGTGCTGCCGACCGGCGGCGCGCTCGAGAGCCAGATCGCCGAGCCGCCGATCAGCGACGTGGAGATGGGCCACCTCGGCCGCAGCTGGACCGACATCGCCGCCGACATCGCGCCGCTGCGACCGCTGGCGCTCGCCGACCAGCTGCCGCCGGCGCTGCAGGCGTTCGTGCAGGGCCAGACCTACGCGGCGCTGTTCCAGCAGGTGTTCGGCTCACCGGGCGTCACGCCGGTGCGGATCGTGTTCGCGATCGCCAGCTACGAGCGCACCCTCATCAGCGACCAGTCGCCGCTGGACCTGGCGCTGGTCGGCCAGGGCAGCCTATCGCCCGCCGCCGCCGCCGGTCAGTTCGAGTTCCAGGGGCTGTGCGCCACGTGCCACACCGACCTGTCGCCGTCGGTGCTCGCCTCCGGCCCGGTGCTGCACGACTTCCGCAACATCGGCGTCCGGCCGTTCCCGGAGGATCCGGGCCGCTTCCGCGTGACGGGCCAGATCCTGGACAGCGGCAAGTTCAAGGTGCCCGGCCTGCGCAACGTCGCCCTGCGCGCGCCGTACTTCCACGACGGCTCGGCGGCGACGCTGCAGGACGTCCTCGCGTTCTACGCGCGCGGCGGCGACTTCCACGTCAACCAGGACGTGCTGGTGGCCAGCATGCCGGGGCAGATCTCGACCCAGGACCGGCAGAGCCTGGCCGCGTTCCTCGACGCGCTCACGGACCCGCGCGTGGTCCAGGGGCTGCCGCCGTTCGATCGGCCGCGGCTGTGGTCCGAGGGCGCGCGGGTGCCCACCGTGTTCGGCGCCGGCACGCCGGGCACGGCGGGCGGTGCCCCGGCGATGATCGCGCTCACGCCGCCGTACCGCGGCAACCCCGCCTGGACCCTGGGCCTCGCAGACGCGGTGCCGGGCCAGCCGGCCTTCCTGTGCTTCGACACGGTCGGCCTGGTGCAGCCGCAACAGGTGCTCGGGCTCGATGTGCACCTCGGGCTGACCGGCGCGCTGACCGCGGTCGGCGCCGCGGTGACCGCGGGCAACGCGCCGCGCGGCGGCGTCACGTCGCTGAGCCTGCCGATCCCGTTCGACCCGGCGCTGCCGGGCCTGCCGCTGTTCGCGCAGTGGCTGGTCGGCGACCCGCTGGGTCCGTTCGGCGCCAGCGCCTCGGACGCGACGGCGTTCGCGGTCTTCTGAGGCGCAACCGGCCGACGGGGAGGCGCGGCCGTCCATCGGCGCGAGGCCCGGCTGCTGCGGCGACGGCGCGCCGCATCCGAGGATCAGAACGTGAACGCCAGGCTGCCGATCGTGCCGGACACCACGTTGGTCGTGGCGATGCCGAACTGGTTGTGGCACGCCGCCAGCGAGGCGGTCTGCCAGTGCAGCGCCGCGCCGCTGAACAGCGGCACGCTCGGGATGAACAGCTGCACGCGCGCCGTGCCGGCGGCGTCGGCGAAGTCGATCGAGGTCATGTCGATCGACACGCTGGCGAAGCAGCCGGGCGCGCCGAGCGGCCCGAGATCGAGCGGCGGCGGCACGGTGAAGCCGAGGACGTTGATCGCGAGGCTGCCGGGCGGCAGGTTGCTGACGTCCATGGCGAACGTCGCGCCGAGCCGCGGGAACACGCGCACGCCGGTGCCCGAGGCGTTGGTCGAGCGGGGCCGCAGCGTCGGCACGCCGGCGCAGCCGTTGCAGCCGGGCGGCGCGGTGACGCGCGGCGCGATCGTGCCGTGGACGGCCGGCAGCTCGTTGCAGCCGACGCGCAGGCTGTAGTTGCCCGAGTCGTTCGGGTCGAACGCGGCGACCTTCACGTAGTAGGTGCCGGGCGGCGGCACGATCAGGTTGACGCGGCTGTAGCGCGCCTCGCCGCCGTCGTCGTCGATCGCCAGCGTCACCACGGTGGCGCTCAGGACCTCGACGACGGTGTCGACGATCGCCGAGCCGGCCGGGACGTCGGGGCCGCCGGGTCCGGTGGTCACCACCAGGTTGCCGCCGGGATGGGTCACGACCCACCAGTCCTCGTCGCCGGCGCCGAGGAAGCCGTGGTGCTGCGAGCCGCACGCGACCGGCGTCGGCGTGCCGCCGGAGAGCGGGCTGCCGTTCGGCTCGGGCCCCTCGGCCACGACCGCGGTGTCGCACAGGATGTCGAGCGAGTAGGCGCCGGCGTCGGTCGGCCCGAAGCCGCGCACGACGATGTGGTAGATCCCCGGCACGGTGACGTGGCAGCCGGCGTACGACCACGTGCCGTGCGCGCCGTCGTCGTCGTCGGCCAGGAGCACGTCGTTGGCGTCGCGGATCTCGAGGTAGGTGTCGAAGGTCGCGGTGTGGAGCCGCCCGAGGCTCGTGTAGGCGCGCACCAGCGTCGGCGCGCCGATCGCGATCGCGTAGTAGTCCAGGTCGCCGGGCGCGAGCACGCCGTCGACGCGGTCGCCGCAGCCGACGAACGTCGGCGTGCCGAGGAAGTCGTTGGGCTCGGGCCCCTCGTCGACGAGGCCCTGGGCGGACGCGGCGGCGACGAGCAGCAGCGGAGAGAGCAGAAGGAGAGTGCGCATGGTGATCCTCCGGGGGAACGCGGCCGGGCGCCGCTCCGGCGCCGGCCGCGCGCATGGTAGCCGAACGGCGGCCGCCCGTTCAGCGCGTCGTGAAGACGACCTCGCGCAGCGGCACCGGTCCGCCGAGGCGCTGCTCGGGGTCGACGACCGCGGTCGCCACGCTCCACACGACGCGCACCTCGGCGCCCGATGGCAACGGCTCCAGCGGCACGAACACGACGCAACCCGGCGCCGCGAGGCCGTCGAGGTCGGCCGCGAACAGCAGCACGCCGTCCCGTATCAGGTTGCCGGTGTGCAGCCGGCACGCGACGTGGATGCGCTCCTCGGCCGGGATCGGGCGGTGGAAGTGCAGGCTCACCGGCGTGCCCACGCGCGCCGCGGCGGTGCGGCCGGCCGCGGCCAGCGCCTCCGTGAACTCGGGGCCGAGATCGGCGACCGCGACGTCGCCGGCGATGCCCATCTGCCCGTCGCGCGGCCACGGCGCCGGCAGCCCCGCGGTCACCGGCGCGGCGGGCTGCGAGAGGTCGAGCACCAGCGCGTCCCGGCCGCGGTGGGCGGCGAAGAACAGCCGGCCGGGAGCGAGCAGGTAGTCGCGCACCGTCGGCCGCCGCAGCCACTGCTCGACGGCCTCCGAGGCGTCCTGGCCGCGGTGCACGAGCACGGTCGAGCCGACCACGGCCGGCGGCGACGGCGGCGGCAGGTCGGCTTTCTTCGGGTCCTTGCGGACGTCCTTCTCGTGACGCAGCAGCCGCGCGACCCACGCGTGCGCGGCGTCGGTGTCCGGGCCCTCGGCCAGCAGGTGGCCGGCCACCGGCACGCCGGCCGCGAACCGCGCGCGATCGATCGCCCAAACCAGATCCCGCGCGCCCTGGACCGCGGCGTCGGCGCCACGCGCCGGCGCGGCCATCGCCGCGCGCAGCGCGTCCCCGGTGCCCCAGTAGCGCCGCCACTCGTCGTCGAGGGCCCCGAGGTCGAGGCCGGTGCGCCGCCGGAACGCGGCTTCGACCTCGAGCGGGTCGTTGACGCCCGGCGCCTTGCTGCCTTCGAGGTGCAGCAGCAGCTCCGGTCGCGAGCGCAGCAGGAAGTCCACCATCGCCCACGCCTTGACGCGCTCCTCGCTGGTGAACTTGTGCCCCTCGAGCAGCATCAGCCGCGACGTCGGCGTGTCGTTGCCGGCCCAGGCACTCTCGGCGGCGATCTGGCGCCAGGTCGCCATGTCGGGCAGCAGCGGCCGCGGCTTCCAGGACGTCACGGTGTTCCCCGTCTGCTGCTCGACGAAGAACGACAGCGTGCGGTCGAACAGGATGCCGCAGGTGGCGTGACCGATGCCCTCCCACAGCGCGTGCGCCTTGAGGTTGGCCGCGTCCTGCACGACGCCGCGCGTCGTCACGTCCAGCAGCACCTCGTCGCCGCCGACGCTCAGCGCGTAGACCCGCCACGGCGCGCCCTCCGACTCGACGAACGCCAGCTCGACGTCGTCGCGCAGGAAGCGCAGGCGCTCGCGGTCGAACTGGTCGGCGCAGGCGTCGAGCACCGCCTGGTAGCTCGGCTTGTCGGCGGTCCAGAGGATGTTCAGCACCCGGTGCGGCTCGAACGGACGGCCGTCGGGCACCGAGAACAAGAGCCGGCTCAGCGCCAGCGCGCGCTCGGCCCACTGCGCGGCGAGCTGGAGCTGCGGCATCGACAGGTTGCCCCAGACCTGGAAGTGCTCGCTGCGCGCGCCGTGGTGCGCGAGGCCGGCGCGCTGCAGCAGCGGGTGCGTGCCGTCGAGCTCGGTGACGGCGGGCACATGCTCCTTCAGGAACGCCACGCCCTGCGCGAACGCGCGGCCGCGCCGCAGCATCGCCAGCTCCGCCGGCGTGCCGTCGTGGCCGTCGAAGCTCGGCAGCCGCAGCTGCTCGATCGCGCGCGGGTCGCCCGGCCGCAGCAGCAGCAGGCGGCGCCAGAACACCGCCGCGGCGTCGGCGGCGCCGGCGGCCGCGAGCGCCGCGGCGGCGCGCTCGACGTCGCGCGCGAGGTCCTTGTGCGCGCGGGCCCAGTCGCGGTCGAGCTTCTTCAGGGCCTGCTTGTCGCCGCTCAGGTCGCGATCGAACACCGTCTTGTTCATGTCGCGCCGCCAGATCGAGCCGATCTGGACGAAGCCGAGCGCCGCCAGGGCGCGCTCGTCGCCGGGCGCCCAGTCCTGGATCAGCTCCTGGCGCAGCTGCAGCGCGCGCGCGTACTGCTTCTCCGCCTGCAGGGCAGAGGCGCGCGCGTGCAGCGCCGCCACCACCTCCTGGCGCACGGCCTCGGCGGCCTGCTCGGCCTGCTGCCGCGCCGCGGCGTCGACCGCCGGCTCCTGCGCCGCGCCGGCCGCGGCGAGCAGCCACACCAGCGCCGTGGTCGCGATGGCACGCATCACGTGGTCTGGAAGATCACCGTCACCGGGTCCCGCTTGGTCTCCCAGTGGATGGTGATCTCCTTGCCCTTCGGCAGCGGATCGAACGGATAGAAGGTCCACATGCCCGGCGCGGCCACCCGCCGCGAGCCGGTGTTGCTCTGCACCAGCACGCCGGGCACCTCCTCGCCGGCGCAGGTCACCGTGCACGTCACCTTGCCCGGATCGCCGCCGAAGTAGTGCGCGGTGAGCGGGAAGCCGACCTCTTTCTTGTTGCCCTGGCCGTTGCGCTCGAACAGGCGCTCGATGTCGGGGCCGAGCAGCTTCAGCTCGACCGAGCTCGGGACCGTGCCGCGGAAGTGGTTCTTGCGGTTGCCGTCGTTCGAGTACGGGAAGTGCCGCGACGTCATCCGCTCCGTGAGCTTGCGGCCGCGCATCACGTCCATGACCAGGATCGGGCCGTCGGCGTACGCGCCGACGGTCTCGAGGGTGGTGTTCATGACGACATCGCGGTAGCCGGGCAGGTACATCCACGCGGCGATCGCCTTCTTCGGGTCCTTCTCCTCCGTCGACACCACGGCCGACTGCGCGAACAGGCGCCCCACGTTGGAGAACCCGCGCAGGTTCGGGTCCTGCGTGTCCTCGCGGCCGTAGCCGCGCTCGCCGCGGTTCTGCTTCAGGTACTCGGCGTGGTCCTTGCACGCGCCCGAGAAGTCCGCCGACCAGCCGATGTCCTTCTGCTGGTGCTCGCGTCGCAGCCGGTTGAGCTCGTCGAGCCAGCGCGGCGCGTCCTTGCTGACGGCCTGCATCGGCGTGACCTTGTCGCGGATCGCCTGCAGCGCGGCCGAGTCGCCGGTGTAGAACCAGCGCCAGTCGTCCTCGACGGTGCGCAGCGACAGCCGCGTCAGCTCCTGGAACGCCGCCATGACGTCGAAGTCGTTGCGGGCGGAGGCCGCCGCGCGGTCGAGCGAGGTCATCAGCGACGGGTCGCGGCGCAGCAGGTAGTCGCAGAACGACCACGCCTTGATGCGCTCCTCGCTCGTGAACTCGGCGGAGGTGATCAGCGGCAGGTGCGCCGCCGGCGCGGTCGCCCGCTCGAACGCGATCTCGCGCGCCAGGTCCTTCCAGGTCTCCAGGTCCGGCAGCTGGAACCGGCTGCGGTCGCGAGCCACGGCGGTGCCCTCCTCCTTCTCCAGGCCGACGCTCATGATCAGGTTGCGGCCGAAGAACAGCCCGACGACCGCGTGGCCGACACCCTCGACCAGCGCGTCGCGCCCGAGCCGCGAGAACTGCTCCGCGACCTTGCGCGCCGAGTAGTCGAACACGACGTCGATCGACCGCTGCCCCGCCAGCCACATCGCCTGCGGGCCCTGGCCGCCGGCGGCGCACGCCGAAGTGTTGGCGAGGATGAACTCGATCTCGCCGACGGCGCCGGCGTTGGCGCGCACCACCTTGGCCCAGGTCTCGCGCTCCTGGAAGAACGCGAACTTCGGCGTCAGCACCGGCGCATTCTGCCAGCTGTCGTAGCCGGCGAACGCCTCGGTGCAGAACGCGTACGAGCGCTCGGCCCACTGCGCGGCCTCCTTGAGCAGCTCCGGGTCCCAGTCGCCGAAGACCGTGAAGTGCTCGGACTGCACGGCGGTGTAGGCCACGTCGGCCTTGTCGAGGCGCGGCTCCCGGGCCTCGGAATCGCTGACGTCGTAGGTCGTGTCGGTCAGCTGGGTCACCAGCCGCTCCAGCATCCGCGAGCGGCGCAGCAGCTCGAGCTCGAGGTCGGTGCCGGTGATGCCCTCGACGGTCTTGACCCCCAGGCTCTGCTGGGCCTTGCCGTCGTCGGGTTGGAACCGCAGGGCGCGCTTGTAGTGGTACTCCGCGCGCTCGGTGTTGCCGGCCTCGAGCAGCTTCTGCGCGAGTTCGCGGTGACCGTCGCCCAGCCGCTTGCACACGGCGCGCCAGCGGCCCTCGAGCATCTTGGCGTTCTTGGTGTTCGGCTCGTCCTCGTCGGGGTACTCGAATCCCGGCTTGGGCTGCCAGGCGGTCCCGACCGCCACGAACCCGAGCTGCTCGCGCGCCACCGCGTCGTCGCGGTCGTACTGCGAGATCACCTCGATCCACAGCTCGCGCGCGCGCCGGGGGAAGCCGTTCTTGAACGACAGCGTGGCGTAGACGTCGAGCGCCTTGGCCGCCTCCTCCAGGAACGGCAGCTCGATCGCCTCCGGCGCCGGGTCGGGCTGTTGCTGGGCCGGCGCCGGCGCCAAGATCAGCGCCACCGATGCGAGACACGCGACCAACGCCGCCAGGAACGGACGCCTGCACGCCCCACCCTCGGTGCGGGTGGCGGCCGGGAGGCGTCGGGGTGCGGCAGCGGGAGAACGTCCGGGAGAGTGCAGGGCTGCGGGCATGTTCGGGCGCCTCAGGGCGGGCCGGGGCGGGCCGCGCCGAGGCAGGGCCCTACCCTAGCGACCGACGGCGCCGCGGTCGCGCGGTTTGGCCGGCGATCGCACCGATCGTGCGCCCGTGCCGCGGGTCGCGAGGGCTGGCGATCGCGCTCGCCGGTGCGATCGCCGGTGCCGCGCAACCGGCGCGCGCCCAGGCGGAAGCGCAGCCCCCCGCGCGGGTGCTGACGGTGCAGAACCTGGCGCCGCTGGCTCGCCGCGAGGTCGTCGCGGTGGCCGTGCCGTTCGCCCGCGGCGCCGTGCCGGAGACCCCGGACCTGCACGTCGACGGCGTCGCGACCGGCTGGCAGCCGTTCGGCGCGCGCTGGCCCGACGGCTCGGTCCGGCAGGCGCTGTGCCTGTTCGCATGCACCGTGCCGGCGCTGGGCGAAGTGGCGGTGCCGCTGGTGCCGGGCCCGGGCCCCGCGCCCCCGGACGACGCCGCGGCGTTCGCGCCGCTGGCGGCGGCGCTCACGGTGGTCGCGCGCACCGACCGCGGCGAGTTCCGCGGCGAGCTGCCGGCGCCGGCGCGACTCGAGGACAACACCATGCGACGCGTCGACCGGCGCGCCGGGCGCCTGGGCGCGACCGGCCTGGTGGTCGAGCTGCAGCTCGCGCAGGGCCGCGGCGACCGCTTCGCGTACGTCGACGTCGCCGCGTTCCACTCCGACCCGGGCGTCGAGGCGATGCAGCTGACCGTGCACGAGCTGTCGATCGAGACCGCCGGCATGGCGCTGCTGCTGCGGCACCCCGGCCTGCTGGCGGTGACGCAGGCGACGCGCCGCAACGGCAGCCGCGTGGTGCTGCTGCGGGAGCAGGTGCTCGGCGACGGACAGGGCATCCGGCGCTGCGGCGCGCTGGTGCCGCCGCACCCGGACGCCGCAGCGCTCGCGCAGCTGGACGACGCGGACCGCGCCGCGGCCGCGCTCGCCGACTCGTCGGCGCGCGCGGCGGTGCTCGGACCGGTGCTCGGCGCCACCGACTGGAGCGGCACCGGCGCGTTCGGCCCGTTCGGCGAGCCGGCGCCGCTGCCGCCGTGGCTCCAGGGCCCCGCGCTGCGCCAGGCGCTGGCCCGGCGCCACGCCGCGTTCGTCGCCGGCGAGCGCCAGGCGGCGCGCGCGGCCGGCGATCCGTTCGCGGTGTTCGGCTTCGGCCAGGCGAAGAACGCCGGCCAGACCGGCGACCAGTACGACTTCGGCGTCGTCAAGCTGTCGGTGGTCGCGCGCAGCGGCGTGCCGAGCCACCTGCTCGAGGTGGAGCCGTCGGTGCTGCAGGAGGCGTGTCGGCCGGTGCACGTGTTCGAACCGGACGGCGCCATGGTCCGCGCCGCCGACCACCCCGAGTGGATCGTCTGGTCCGGCCGCACGCACTGGCACTGCGAGGTGTCCAGGGACCGCCTCGGCAAGCCGTGCCCGGAGCCGCCGTTCGAGACCCACGGCTGGACCGGCCGCGACCGCCAGCACTGGAGCAACAACCACCTCGGCGCCTTCGCGCAGCTCACCGGCGCCGCTTGGGCGCGGCGCGAGCTCGAGCACGAGGTGCAGCTGTACCTGTCGGGCCAGACGACGGACCCGCGCCACACGACGTCGGGGTCGGGCGCGCCGCGCGGCGCCGGCCGCTCGATGCTGGCGGCGTGCTGGATGTACCTGGCGACCGGCGACCCGGCGCTGCTGCAGCGCATGAACGAGCGCATCGACCGGATCCACTGGGCGCAGTGGGCCGGTCGCGAACTCGGCCCGGACCAGGTCCGGACCATGGCCGTGCAGGGCCCCGACGCGCGCATGCTGATGGGCAGAACGACCTACTGGACGCCGTGGCAGGACGCGCTCGCCGCGACCGGCTTCGCCGCCGCGCACCGGCTGACCGGCAATGCGCACGCGCGCGAGCTGGCCGAGGAGCTCGCGATCACCGTCGTGCGCCACGGCTTCCGCGTCACCGACAGCGAGTGCATCGTCGCCACCGCGCTGGCGTGGCACGACGGCGCGCCGCTGTCGCCGGCGCAGGAGCAGGACCCCACCCAGGCGCTGTGGAGCTACGGCACCGGCTTCAACGAGTGGGCGCTCGGCGCCGTCGAGATCGCGCGCATCGCCGCGATCGCGCGCGGCGACGCCGCCCTGCGCGAGCGCGCCGAGACGATCCAGCGCCGCGTGCGGCAGGGCCGGCAGCGGCCCGACGACGGCTGGATCGACCGGCTCAGCGAGTGGGACGCGGTGCGCTGGGAACCGGCGCCGCCGTAGTCGCGCGGCATTGCGGGTTTTCGCGTGCGCTCGGCCAGCGCCGGGCCTTGCACGGGTGCGCCCGCCATCCGGGCGCGCGAGAGGAACCCCGATGCGAGCCACCGTCCCCCTGCTCTCCACCGTCCTGTTGACCGCCGCGCTCGGCGCGCAGACCCCCAACAACCTGATCGGCCTGACCCGCACCTCGCCGCTGATCAACCAGCGCGACCACAACACCTGCACGCAGCTGCCGTCCTGCAACGTGCCGGGCTTCCCGCCGGCGCCGGCGGTGCCGTACGCCGGTGGCACCGGCTGGGACCCGATGCGCAACGGCGCGGTGATCAGCGACGGCTTCAACCTGGCCGAGGTCGACCCCGACGCCTGCACCTACATCTGTCCGCCGTTCCCGGCGCCGACGTTGTCGCCGAACGCGATGGTCACCGGTCTCGAGGTCGTCGAGTCGCTCACCCAGATCTGGATGCTCGACTCGTTCGGCAACCTGTACCAGCTGCAGCACGGCTGCCCGTGGCCGGTGGTCGCCGTCTGCAACACCGGCCTCGGGCTGGTCGGCAGCAACGCCACCGGCGGGCTGGCCGTCGACGAGAAGAACCGGCTGGCGTTCTACAGCTACACCGACTGGGCGACGAGCACGTCGACGGTGCACATCGCGCCGATGGCCAACCCGTGCCAGATCTTCCAGACGGTGACCCCGCCGCTCTGCATCGGCGGCGCGCCGCTGCGCGGGATCACCGGCCTCGCGGTCGACGCGTGCCGGCAGGTGCTGTACCTGACCGACGGCGTGCAGACGATCGGCTGGCCCTACACGGTCGGCGGCGCCACGGTGTTCTTCGCCGCGCCGACCTGCTGCACGCTGCCCGCGCCGGCGCCCGGCGACCAGATGATCGGCCTCGGCGTGCGCAGCGGCCGCGCCACCCGGCACGGCAGCCCGTGCGCCAACGGCGCGTGCCCGACGTGCCCGATGCAGCACGTGCTGCGCAACAGCCCGAACCTCGGCAACGGCAACTTCGCGCTCGGCCTCGACGGCGCGCCGCTGAACTCGTTCGTGATCTGCGGCATCAGCGCCGGCCCGTGCATGGCGGCCGGCCCGGTGGTGCTCCCGTTCTGCGGCCCGATCCTGCTGGGCGGCCCGCTGCTGCTGTCGCTCGGCCCGACCTTCACGCCGCCGGGCTTCGGCTGCGGCGCCAGCGCCACCTGGGGCCTGCCGCTGCCGATGGACCCGGCGTTCTGCGGCATCGTCCTCAGCTCGCAGTGCGCGGCGTTCTGCAGCAGCACCTTCGGCGCGACGGGCACCTCGCTCAGCAACTGCCTGAGCTGGGAACTGCAGAGCAACTGAGGCGTCCGCCGCGCGCGGAGAGACGAGAAGACCGGCGGTCGGCGCGCATGGGCGCCGGCCGCCGGTCGCATTTCTGCGGAGGATTCCGCGCGTGCCGCGTGCGCCGGCGGAGTTCCCGCTCTCTCGGGACAGGCGTCCACCCCATCCGGGCGCCGAGGAACCCGATGCGAATCCCATCCGCGCTCGCTCTCCCCCTGGCCGTGGCCGCCCTCTGCGGGACCGTCGCCGCCCAGACCCCGAACAACCTGATCGGCCTGACGCGCAACGTGCCGCGGCTCGAGCAGCGCGACCACGTCAACTGCGTGAACCTGCCGCCGTGCACGCCGCCGGGCTTCCCGCCCGCCGCCGCGCAGCCCTACGCCGGCGGCACCGGCTGGGACCCGATGCGCAACGGCGCGGTGATCAGCGACGGCTTCCTGCTCGCCGAGGTCGACCCCGACACCTGCGCCTACATCTGCCCGCCGCTGCCGGCGCCGCTGCTGTCGCCCAACGCGGTCGTCACCGGCCTCGAGGTCGTCGAGTCCCTGAACCAGGTGTGGATGCTCGACTCGTTCGGCAACCTCTACCAGCTGCAGCACGGCTGCCCGCCGACGCCGATCGCGAGCTGCAACACCGGCCTGCCGCTGACCGCGACCAACGCCACCGGCGGCCTCGCGGTCGACGAGAAGAACCGCTTCGTGTTCTACAGCTACACCAACTGGACGACCGGCGCGAACACGGTGCACATCGCGCGCATGAACAACCCGTGCCAGGTGCTGCAGGTCGTGACGCCCGCGCCGTGCCCGATCACGGTCGGCTTCCGCGGCATCACCGGCCTCGGCGTCGACGCCTGCCGGCAGATCCTCTACCTGACCGACGGCGTGCAGACGATGGGCTGGCCCTACACCGTCACCGCGATCGGCCTCGGCTTCGGCCCGCCGACCTGCTGCGTGCCCTCGATCGTGCCGGCGGTCGATCCGTGGGTCGGCCTCGCCGTGCGCAGCAGCCGCGCCACCTCGGTCGGCGCCCCGTGCGCCAACGGCGCGTGCCCGCCGTGTCCGATGCAGCACGTGCTGCGCAACAGCTCCAACCTCGGCAACGGCAGCTTCGCGCTCGGTCTCGACAACATGGCGTTCACGTCGCTGGCGTGGTGCGCGATCAGCCTCGGCGCGTGCAACCCGATCGGCCCGATCGTGCCGCCGCTGTGCGGCCCGGTGCTGCTCGGCGGCGCGCCGATCCTGACCCTCGGGCCGGTGCTCACCCCGGTCGGCCTCGGCTGCGGTGCCAACGCCACCTGGGGCCTGCCGCTGCCGATGGACCCGGTGCTGTGCGGCACCGTGCTCAGCTCGCAGTGCGTCGCGTTCTGCACCGACCCGACCGGCGCGTCGGGCATCTCGCTCAGCAACTGCCTGAGCTGGGAGCTGCAGAGCAACTGAGGAGCGGGCGGCGGCGCGCTCATGCGCGCCGCGCTGCCTACCCGGACAGATCCGCCGAGTCGCGCGTCGCCGCGGCCCACGGCTCGAGCGGCAGGCCCAGCTCGCGCCAGCCCTCGAGCCCGCCGCGCAGCGGCCGGATGCGCGTGATGCCCCGCCGCCGCAGTTGCAGCGCCACCCGGGCGCTGCTGGCCTCGTTGGGTCAAGTGCAGTAGAGCACGATGTCGCGATCGCGCGGGATGGCGGCGTGGCCGTCTTCGAGCTCTTCGGCCGCGATGTGCAGCGCGCCCGGGATCAGGTGCGGGTCGGCTGCGATCCCCTCGCGGTGGCGCAGGTCGACCAGGAACGGCGCCGCGTCGCCTGCGAGCAGCGCGCGCAGCTCGGCCGGCTCGATCCGCGCCGTGCGCAGACTGCGCACGAACAGCCGGTAGCGCACGATCCGCGCGACCAGCACGAGGACCACGAGCGCGGCGAACGCAGCGAGCCACGTCCCGGCCGCGGCGGCGTTCGCCAGCAGCCGTTCGAGTTCGTCGCCCAGCAGGTAGCCCGGCACCAGGAACGCCAGCGCCCAGATCAGGGACCCCAGTGAGTCCAGCAGCACGAACCGCGTCGTCGACACGCCGAACATGCCGGCCAACGGCGGCGCCACCGTGCTGATCCCCGGTACGAACTTGCCGAACACCAGCAGCATCGCGCGACGGCGGCCGAACATCGCCTCGGTCCGGCGCACGCACGACTCCGGTTCGAGCGACAGCCGGCACAGCAGCCCGAGCACCCGCTGCCCGCGATGGCGACCGAGCCAGAACCACAGCCCGTCGCCGAGCAGCGACGCCACCACCGACAGCAGCACCAGCACGCCGAGGTGCAGGCTGCCGCCCGCGGCCAGCGCACCCGCTGCGAGCAGCAGCGGCTCCGCCGGCAGCGGCAACCCGGCCTGGGCGACGAACACCCAGACGAACACGATCAGGTGGCCGTGCCGGATCAGCGTGTCGACGATGTCCTGCATCGCGGTCCGAGGGCCGAGGCAACGGGGTCGCCGCGCCCTGCCAGCTGGGCGGCTGCTTTCGATCTCGCCGCTTGGCCAACCGACTTGCGAGGCCCGAGCCGCGGCGCAGCCGCGGGTCGGGGTGGCCCATCGGGAAGACCCGGCGCCCGGGCCTTGCCAGTTCGCTTCGCGGCGGATGCCTGCGCGGGCCGGCTGCCTCCGCTGTTGCGTCTGGGCCCGCCGACTTGCGAGGCCCGAGCCGCGGGCGCAGCCGCGGGTCGGGGTGGCCCAGCGGGAAGACCCGGCGCCCGGGCATTGCCAGTTCGCTTCGCGAACTGGCACGCCCGGGACGACTTGAACGTCCAACCTCCTGATCCGTAGTCAGGTGCTCTATCCAATTGAGCTACGGGCGCGTGTTTGGGGCGGGGAAGCTAGGGAACGCCCGCCCGACATGCAAGCGCTTTCCCGCGCTCCCTCGGCGTCCGCAGAACCCGGTCGGGGCGGACGCGGCCGGTGGCAGGAACGGCACGGAGGCGACCCGGCGGCGGGTCGCGGCGGCGAGTCCCGGCGACCGGGACTGCCGGCCTACTGCAAGGCTTCCTGCGCCGCAGCGAGGTGCACGGCCAGCACGGTCTCGAGGACGTGCAGCGCGCGGGCGTGGCCGAGCAGGTTGTCGGCGGGCTCGTCGAACAGGACGCCGACGATCGCGCCGCGCAGGAACTCGATGCACGAGCGCATGGTGCGCAGCACGAGCTCGGGCTCGCGGCCATGGCCGGCGAGCGTGGGCAGCCACTGGGTGGCGACGGCGTGCTGGGTCGGCAGGTCGACGCCACCCGACAGCACGGCCTGGATCCACGCGCGCGCGGCGCGGCGGCGGCGGTTGAGCACCGACAGCTGGATCGGCTGGCGGTTGCCGCTGTCGAGCGCGCGCTTGTTGTGCATCGCGATGGTGTGGTCCACCAGCGCGCGCGCGAGCGCGGGCACGTAGTCGTTCGCCTTGGCCCCGAGCACGGCCTTGCCGCCGATGTCGATGGCGGGCGGCTCGGTGGTGACGAGGCGGGGCTTCAAGTACGAGAACGCCCGCGGCTCGCGCGTGAGCGCGGGGCCGGCGGACACCGAGGGGTGAGCCGACTTGGTCATGCCGATCCCATCGACCGGTCGTCCGCGCGGACTTCAGTGCAGCCTTCGGGAAACGCGACGGCGGCGGCTCGGGACCGTCGGATTCCGCGACAGTCGGCGGGCTCCACCCCTCCGCACCCGGCCACCGGCGCGATGGGCCCTTCGCCCCAGGCGGGACTCCGCGCGCAGCAACTCAGCCGCCGCCCGCGAACGGCCACAGGCGGCGCAAGGCGCTGTGCAGTTCGACGGGCGCGCCGACCAGCGCCGCCGGGCGGACCCCGAACACGGCGTTGCTGACGCACAGCGCGTCGGCGCGGTGCAGGTCGCCGAGGTCACACCGACGCTCCGCCACCGGCACGCCGGCCGCGCGCGCCCGTTCGAGCAGCAGCCCGCGCGCGACGCCGGGCAGCACGCGGCCGTCGAGCGCGGGCGTGGTCCAGACCGCGTCGAGGTGCAGCCAGAGGGTGCCGAGAGCAGTCTCGAGCACCGCGCCGTCGTCGCCCAGGACCACGCCGTCGGCGGCGGTGCCGGCGCGCGCCTCGCGCAGCACCGCGTCGTAGAAGCCGCGCGGCTCGGCCTTGAGATCGGCCGGCGGTTCCCCGGGCGCGCGCCGCGCCACGGTCGGCAGGAGGCGCACGACGCCGTCGCCGCCTTCACCGGCGGCCCACGGCGAGTCCGCGCGGCGCCGCGTGGTGAGCTCGCGGCTGTGACCGCGCGGCCGCGGCCGACAGCACAGGCGCACGACGTCGTCGCCGGCGTTGTGCCGGAGCAGTTCGTCGGCGGCCCGGCGCAGCGACGCGTCGTCGTCGCCGACGTGCGCCACCCCGAGCCGCAGCAGGCCGCCCCGCAGCCGCGCCACGTGCCGCTCCCACAGCGGCAGATCGCCGCGCCACACCCCCATCGTCTCGAACAGCGCCACGCCGTCGTCGGCGCCGCCGCGGGTCGCGCCCCGGCCGCCGTCGACGAACGCGCCGTCGATCCAGACGGCGCGCGTCATCGCGCCTCCGGCGCCGCGGCGCGGCACTGCAGCGCGCGTTCGATGCCGGCCAGCTTGTGCAGGGTCTCGTCGTACTCGGCGGCCGGATCGCTGAGCGCGGTGATGCCGCCGCCGGCGTTGGCGCGCACGCGGTCGCCGTGCGCCACCATCGTCCGGATCGCGACGTTCAGGTGGCAGCGCGGCCCCGGCCCGAAGGTCCCGACCGCGCCGGTGTAGACCCCGCGCCGCACCAGCTCGAGCTGTTCGAGCACCTCGAGGCAGCGCAGCTTGGGGCAGCCGGTCACCGACCCGAACGGCAGCACGGCGCGCAGGAGATCGACGGTGTCGACGTCGCGCCGCAGCCGCGCGGTGACCGTCGCGAACAGGTGGTGCACCTGCGCGAAGCTCGCGTGCTCGGGGAACGGGCCGACCGCGACCGAGCCGGTCGCCGCCACCTTGCCGAAGTCGTTGCGCAGCAGGTCGACGATCATCGCCAGCTCGGCGAGGTCCTTGTCGCTGTGCAGCAGCTCGTCCAGCAGCGCGCGGTCGGCGGCGGCGGCGACGGCGCGCGGCCGCGTGCCCTTGATCGGCCGCGTGCGCAGCTGGTCGCCGTCGCGCCACAGCAGCTCCTCGGGCGAGCTGCCGAGGACCGCGGTGCCGGCGCCGTCCTCGAGGTAGGCCGCGAATGGCGCCTCGCTCTCGCGGCACAGCCGCCAGAAAAGCCGGCGCGGGTCGCCCGACCAGGCCGCCGTGAACGGCTGCGTCAGGTTGGCCTGGAACAGGTCGCCGGCGCGGATGTGCTCCACCACCGCGGCGACGCGCCGCTCGTAGTCGGCGCGGTCGGTGTGCGCGCGCAGCGCGGTCGCGGCCGGCACCGGCGGGGCCGGCGGCGGCGGCGACGGCGCGGTCGCGTCGATCCGACCCCAGGCGACCAGGTGCAGCACCGGCGCCGGCAGCTCGTCCGGCCCGACGAACGGCAGCCGCAGCGGCCAGGCCTCGACGTCGAGGCCCAGGTCGTGGCCGAGCCAGCCCGAGCACAGCCGGTCCGCGTGCCGGCCCAGGAACTCGCCGAGGCGCCGGAACGCGCCGTCGTGATCGCCGGGCGCGATCGTCAGCGTCGCGACCGGATCGCGACACAGCAGCGTGCGCCCCCAGCCGGCCCCGGAGAACAGCGCCACCGGGCCGCTGCGCGGCAGCTCCTGCAGCAGTTCGACCGGGTGCGGGTGCGACATGGCGCGCGGACCGCGGCCGGACGCGCCGGCCGGGCCCCAACAGGACCGAGAGCAGACCCGGTCAGGAGCCGCGCAGCCAGCTCGGCTTGCGCTTCTCGAGGAAGGCGGCCATGCCCTCCTTCATCTCGTCCGTGCTGCTGATGACGCCGAACAGGTCGGCCTCGAGCTGCAGCCCGTCGATCAGCGGCAGCTGCGTGCCGCGGCGCACCGCCTGCTTGGCCAGCGCCACCGCGTTGGGGCCGCGCGCGACGATCGCAGCGGCGACCTTCTTGACGCCGGCCATCAGCTCCGGCGGCGCGAACACGCCGTTCACGAGGCCGATGCGCAGCGCCTCGTCGGCCGGGATGCGGTCGCCGGTCAGGATCATCTGCAGCGCCAGGCCGCTGCCGATCAGCCGCGGCAGGCGCTGCGTGCCGCCGTAGCCCGGGATGATGCCGAGCGACACCTCGGGCAGGCCGAGTTGCGCGTTGGACGACGCGAACCGCAGGTCACAGGCCAGCGCCAGCTCGAGGCCGCCGCCGAGCGCGAAGCCGTTGATCGCGGCGATCACCGGCTTGGGGCACTGCTCGATGTGCAGCGTCAGCGCCTGCCCGCGCAGGGCGTTCTCGCGCCCGTCGAGCACGCCCTGCTTGCTGAGCACCGCGATGTCCGCGCCGGCGACGAACGCCTTCTCGCCGGCGCCGGTGATCACGATCACGCCGACGTCGTCGCGCCCGCCCAGCTCCTGGATGCAGGCGTCCAGCTCCTGGATCGTGCGGTCGTCGAGCGCGTTGAGCTTCTGCGGCCGATTGACGGTGACGATCGCCAGGTGCCCGTCGCGCTCGAGCAGCACGTTCTGCAGCGCGTCGCCTGCCGCCGCGGTCACGACGACTCCTCGCCCGCGCCGGCCTCGCCGGCGCCCGCGTCGCCGCGCTGCTGGCGCTCGCGCACGATCACGCGCTCCAGCTCGATGCGCTGCTTGGGCGTCGACCGCTCGCCGCCCGGACCGAAGTCGCACTCGACGGCCGCGATCTCGTCCAGCACGTCGAGGCCGTCCTCGACCACGCCGAACGCGGTGTACTGGTTGTCGAGGTGCGTGGCGTGCTCGGCGTGCACGATGAAGAACTGCGAACCGGCGCTGTTCGGGTCCTGGCTGCGCGCCATCGACAGCACGCCGCGCGTGTGCTCCGTGTCGTTGAACTCGGCGCGCAGGCCCGGATGCCCGTCGGGGCGGCCGGTGCCGGGCCGGCCGGTGGCGCCGGCACGCGTGTTCGGGCAACCGCCCTGCACCATGAAGTTGCGGATCACGCGGTGGAACGCGAGCCCGTCGTAGAAGCCGTCGAGCGCCAGCTCGAGGAAGTTGTGCACGTGCCCCGGTGCCTTGTCGGGGAAGAACGTGACCACCATCTCGCCCTTGCTGGTCACCAGCGCGGCTTCGAGGGTCGCCGGATCGGTCTGGTCGAGGTCGATCATCACTTGGTCACCGGCAGCACGACCGCCTGCTCGAGGATCACGGGCTGGATCGGCGCGCTGCGCTGCGGGCCGCCGCACGGCACGCTGGCGATCTTGTCGAGCGTGTCGAGGCCGGCCTCGAGCGCGCCGAACGCGGTGTACTGGTTGTCGAGGTGCGAGCTGTCGGCGTGCACGATGAAGAACTGCGAGCCGGCGCTGTTGGGGTCGGAGCTGCGGGCCATCGACAGCACGCCGCGCGTGTGCTTGGTGTCGTTGAACTCGGCGTTGATCTTGTAGCCCGGATCGCCGGTGCCCCAGCGCGCGGCCATGTTGTCGTCCTTGGTCAGCGGGTCGCCGCCCTGGATCATGAAGTTGCGGATCACGCGGTGGAACTTGGTGCCGTCGTAGAAGCCGTCCTTGGCCAGCTTGATGAAGTTCTTGACCGTGTTCGGGGCCTTGTCGGGGTAGAAGGCCACCGTCATCTCACCGTAGTTGGTGACGAGCACGACCTTGGTCTTGGCCAGGTCGAGGTCGTCGAGCGCGATGCCGCCGAGGTCGGGCGCGACCTTGACCACGCAGTTGGCGCCGGTCAGGCCCGGCCACTGCAGAGCCAGGTGCACCGTGCCGCCCGCGTCGCCCGACGGCAGCAGCCGCCCGACCGGGATCTTGATCGACCGCTCGATGTGCGTGCCGGCCGCCACCGCGACCTTGCCGTCGCCGGCGCCGTCGCGGATCTGCGGCCCGGCGGCGTCGTCGACCTTGACGTCGAGCATCACGCCGGTCAGCAGGCCGGCCGGGATCTCGGCGGCCTGGTCGACGTCGACCACCAGGCGCAGCGACACGTCCTGGCCGCCGCGCACCAGCGAGGACTCGGCCGTCAGCGTCGTGCGGACACCGGGAATGTCCTGCGCCGCCGCGAACGGCAGGGAGCAGGCGAACAGGAACAGGGCAAGACTGGGTCGGATCATGGCTGGGTCGGGACGGAAGCCCGCTGTTCTAACTTCCGGTTCCGGGACGCTCAACATCGCGTCGCGTATGCTGCGGGCGATGTGGAGTCCGAAGCGCGGAAGTCCGGGGTTCAAGGTGGCGCACGTCCCGACTCGGGATGGCCCGCGCCGGGCTGTGTGGTTGCTGGCGGCCCTGCTCGGCGCGGCCGCCCTGCCGGCGCGGCTGCCGGCCCAGCAGCCGACGCAGCCGGCGCCGCAGCTCGCGTCGACCAGCAAGCGCGCGATCGAGGACCTGGCGCGCGAACTGGTGCGCGCGGGCCGCATCGCCGAGGTGACGGAGCTCGTGCAGCGGGCCGAGCGGCTCGGTTACGACGCCGGCGACCTCGGCCGGCTGCGCGAGCGGATCCAGAAGGAGAAGCGCGGCTCCCCCGACGCGCGCCGCGACGCCGCCGCCGGCAAGCGCGCGCAGAAGGCCGCCGACACGCTGGCGCGCGACCTGCCGCGCCAGACCGACGACGCGGCGCGCGCGGCCGTGGCGCACGCGGTGCTGTGGCTCGACGGCGACAGCGAGGCGGCGCACCAGGCGCTCGGCCGCAGTCGCACCGACGACGGCTGGGTCACGACGGCGGGCGCGGCGGCGGCCGAGCGGCGGCGCGCGTTCGCGACGGCCGTGATCGCCGCGCGCGCGCTGCCGTTCGACATCGAGCAGGGTCCGAGCGAGCACCTCGTCGTCACCCGCCGCGTGCGCGACCGCGGCGGCGTCGCGCGCTGGCGCGGCGTCGAGCTGAACACCTTCGAGAGCCCGACCCGCACGGCGGCGCTGCTGCGCCAGGCGCTGCGCGCCCGCGCGCTGCTGCAGTGGCTGCGCACGGGCGAATTCGAGTTCCGCCCGCGCCAGCGGACGAACGCGCTGATCACCGGCTGGGAGGAGACGTTCGAGGCCGCGCGCCAGGACGACACGCCCGAGGCCGAGGCCGGCCAAGGCGCGTCGAAGAACCTGCTCGGCTTCGTGCGCGAGGAGATGGTGTCGTGCGAGGTGCTGCAGCAGCTCACGGGCGACCCCACCTGCGCGCTCGACTGGGGCGCGCTCGACCTGTGCGCGCAGCTGGTGCTCGAGTGGCCGATCAAGCTGCAGCCGCAGAACGTCGACCCCGGCACCTGGTGGGTCCTCGACTACTACACCGGCCATGGCGCCGACGAGGACACCTACTACGCCTTCGCCGGCACGCTGGGCGCGCGGCGTTACCTGCGGCACCTCGGCCCCGACGCGTGGCCGGACGTCGCGCGGATGCTGCGGACGCCCACCAACAAGCTGGCCGGACGCCCGCGCCTGCAGGCGAACGTGACCGCGGCGTTCCTGCTCGAGACCGGTCGCCTGCAGCCGCTGCTGCAGGCGCTCTCGCGCACCCCGCAGGTCAAGCAGCCGGCCGAGTTCGCCGCCGAGCACGCGGGTGTTCCGATCGCGACGATCGACGCCGAGCTGATGGAGTGGATGGGCGATGCGCGCAGCGGCCTGGCGCAGCAGCTGGCGCCGCCCGACGACGAGCTCGCCGCCGTGCGCCGCGCCGTCGAGCAGGCGCGCCACGACGCGCTCGAGACCGCGTCGATGCGCCTGCACTCGACGCTGCGCTGGGACCCGGCGCTCGACCGCGGCTGCGCCCGGCTGCTGGCCGAGCGCGACGGCGGCCCCGCCACCGCCGCCGGCGCCGAGGCCGCGTGCTTCGGCGTGACGGCCAAGGGCACCACGCCGGCCGAGGCGGTGCGCGCGCTGCTCGCGTCGATCGACGGCCGGCGCGCCGTGTGCCACATAGGCGCGCTCGACGCCGGCGCCGCGTTCCGGAACGGCGAGGTGTGCCTCGACACCGGTTCGGTGCGGCACGCGGTGATGACCGACTGCACGTGGTTCTGGCCGCCGCTGCGCGCCACCGGGATCCCGCGGCGCTACGGCCCGGGCCTGCCGGTGCCCGAGCCCGGCCTCGACTCCGCCGAGCTCGGCTACCCGCTGACGATCGAGTTCGGCCTGCGCGAGACGCGCTCGCCGCCGGAGGTCGGCCTGCGGCTGCTCGATCCGGACGGCCAGCTCGTCGAGTGCTACCGGTTCGATCCGGACCGGCCGCTGCCCGGGCTCGAGCATCTGGGGCGGACCTTCGGACTGATCCCCCAGCAGCCGCTGCTGCCGAAGGCGAAGTACGCGTTCGAGGTGCACGTCGACCGCCGCGAGCGCGCGCGCATCGAGTTCACGACGGGTGACTGAGCTCGCGCCGGTCTGGCCCGACGCGACCGCGCGTCGCGGTGCGCTGCTGACCCTGGTCGCCAGCCTGGTCGCCAGCTTGGTCTGGGCGCTGCCGCTGCTGCGCCACCCGCAACTGTTCGCGACGACGGCGGCGTGCTGTTCGCCCGCTACTACCAGGGCATCGCGCCGGACGCGTGGCTGCGGCCGTACGCGGGCTACGTGTCGCCGGGTCCGCACCGGCTCGCCGCGCTGCTCTGCCGGCTGCCCATGCAGCGGATCCCTTCGGCGTTCGCGCTGGTCGCTGAGCGCGCTCGGCATCGCGGCCCTGGCCTGTGGCGGCGCGCGCGCGCCGTCAGCCTGCACGCTTGGGACGCCGCGATGACCGCGGCGCCGGGCCCGTGCTGCTGGGCCTCGCCGTGACGCTGGTGCCAATCGCCGTGCTGGGCAGGCGGGCGCGCGGCGGCGATCCGCAGGCCCGCCGGCTCGTCGTGCTTGCCGTTTGCGCCGCCGTGCTGGTGACGGCGTCCGCGCTGCTGCGCACCTTCGCGAACGCGCCGGACGACATCAGGAACCACCGCTATGTGTGGATTCGCGCCTGGTGATGTTGGCGATGTGGTTCGAGATCGGCCGACACGCGCTCGCAACCAGGCCGCGCACGGCGCTGACCGTGGCGGTCGCGACCTTCGCGGCGCTGCAGTTCACCATGCGCGGCCACGAGCAGCTGTACCGCAAGAGCCGCCAGGAGGCCGCGCGCACCGCGTCGTTCACGCGCGAACTGGCGGACCGGGAACGCGCGCGGGGCGGCCGGGCCGACGTCGTCGGCACGCTCGAACGCGGGCCCTGGACCATCCGCGTGAGGCCCCGTTGAACGGCCCGGCGATCAACCGCGCTCGAACTCGATCGCCATCCCCATCCCGCCGCTCATGCACAGGGCGGCGAGGCCGCGCGCGCTCTGGCGCCGCTGCATCTCGTGCAGCAGCGTCACCACGATGCGCGCGCCAGTGGCGCCGATCGGGTGGCCGAGCGCGATCGCGCCGCCGTTCACGTTGAGGCGATCGCGCGCGATCGGCAGGTCCTTCAGGCACGCCAGCATCTGCGCCGCGAACGCCTCGTTGAGCTCGACCAGGTCGAAGTCGCCGAGCCGCCGGCCGGTGCGTTCGCACAGCGCCTTCACGGCCGGCACCGGGCCGATGCCCATGATGCGCGGTGGCACGCCGGCGGTCGCCGAGGCGCCGACCCACGCCATCGGCCGGAGGCCGCGGCGCTTCACCTCGGACTCGGCCATCAGCACCAGCGCCGCCGCACCGTCGGTGATCCCCGAGCTGTTGCCGGCGTGCACCGAGCCGACCTTGGGCCGGAACACGGGCGGCAGCTTCTGCAGATCCTGCAGCGTGACCCCGGGCCGCACGTGTTCGTCGGTGTCGACGGTGACCTCGCCCTTCCGACCGCGGATCACGACCTTGGCGATCTCCTCGGCGAAGCGGCCGTCCTTCTGCGCCTGCTCGCCGCGGCGATGGCTCTCCAGCGCGTACTCGTCCTGCTCGGGCCTGCCGATGCCGTAGTCGTCCGCCAGGTACTCGGCGGTCATGCCCATCGGCTCGTTGAGGATCCCGCAGGTGAAGCCGTCCTGGAAGTTGCCGTCGAGCGCCGGCTGGTGCCCGAGCCGCCAGCCCTGACGCACGCCGGGCAGCAGGAACGGGATGTTGGTCATGCTCTCCATGCCGCCGACGACGACGGTCTTGCGACCGTCGAGCAGGATCGCGGCGCGGCCGAGATCGATCGCCTTGAGGCTGCTGCCGCAGGCCTTGTTGACGGTCATCGCCACGCAGCCGTCGCCGCAGCCGGCCGCGATCGCGACCTGCCGCGCCGGGTTGGGCCCGCTGCCGAGCTGCCGCGCCTGACCGAACAGGACCTCCTCGACCTCGGTCGGCGCCACGCCGGCGCGCGCCAGCGCGGCCTGCACGGCGTGGGTGCCGAGCTGGACGGCGGACAGCGGCGACAGGGCGCCCTGGAACTTGCCGATGGGCGTGCGGGCGGCGGCGACGATGGCGATGCGTTCCATGATCTGCGTTCGGAATCCGGGCGGAGGACGGCGAGTCGGGTCGAACACGATACGTCGGCGGACCCGCCGATGCGATGGCGGCCATGGCGCCGCTGCGGCGCGCGGCCCCGTGAGCTCGCGGCTCCCGCCGACGCGCCCATGCCAACGCCCGAACGCGCGCGTCCGCGACCGCCCGGCCCGCCGGTCGCACCCTGCGACTGCCGTTCACGCGCGCCGCGAACCGGGCCGATAACGCGGACTGACGTCGAATCCCGTGGACCGTCCAGCCAGCGACAACCAAGGGGAGCACTTCCAGGCGGCCATCGCCAGGCACCAGCTCCACCTGCAGACCGAACTGAAGCGCTCGACCTCGCTGCCGAGCGCCATGTTCGACGCCAGCGATCCGATGCTGGAGGCGCGGCTGTGCGCGGCGACCGAAGAGATCTTCCGCTGCCTGCTGGAGCACGATCAACCGCAGTCGACCGGCGAGGCTGGCGAGCAGCGGCTCGAGCCGGTGTCGCGCCCGGAGGTCGCCGAGCTGCTGGTCGCCGCGGTGCGCGGCGAGTTCGCCGACCAGGAGCCGCCCGACCTGGCCGAGTTCCTCGACACCGAGCTGCCGGTGCTGCTCGCCGAGACCTGCGCGCGCTCGCACGGCCAGGCCCAGGAACGCGCCGCCGAACTGCTGCGCGGCGACCACCCGATCGGCCCGGTCGAGCTCGACGCGCTGACCGGGGAGCTGCACCTGCTGCTCGGCGACGCCTCGGCGGCCGACGCCGACGCGCGCGCCGTCGCCGACACCTGCCGCCGGATCGCCGCGACCGCGCTGCGCTGCACGGCCGAACTGGGAGACGAGCCGGCATGAGCGGCGCGAGGACCCGGACTGCGCCGCAGGTCCGCACCGACGCGGTGCTGGAGTTCGCGCACGCGCTGGTGACGGCCGCGCAGAACCGGCAGCTGCACGGCCGCGACGACGCCAACGTCGTGCACGGCCTGGTGTCGATGGTGCTGGCGCTCCGCGCAGCCTCCACCGCCGGCGTCGACATGCCGCTGCAGCTGCAGTTCGCCGACGACGCGATCTACCACGACGGCCAGCCGCTGGTCTCGCCGAGCCTGCAGGCGCGGCCGCTGCTGGCGGCGTTGGCCGCGCGCGAGGTCGCCGCGATGGCGTTCGCGCCGGAGCTGGATGTCGAAGAGGGCAACCGCCTGTTCGATCTGCTGCTGGTCGAACAGAACCGCGACGCGCTGCTGCGTCAGCACCGCGACCAGGCGCTGCGCGCGTTCGGCATCCGGCACATCCACGTGACGTCCCGACGGCCGGGCGATCCGTCCGATCGGTACGCGCAGCTCGAGCACGGTCAGCCGTCGGACCTGCACCACTACCAGGAGCTCGCCGCCGCGCTGCAGCAGAACACCGTCGAGGCCGCGCGGGACCGCGCCCTCGGCGTGTCGGCGACCGCCACCGCGATCGAGCGCACGCTGATGCGGCTCGACCAGGAGCCGAGCGGCCTGCTGTCGCTGGCCGCGCAGGACAACGTCGACCGCTTCACCGTCGGGCACTCGGTGCGCGTGGCGCTGCTGGCGTTGCAGGTCGCGCGCGCCGCCGGCGCCGACCGGGAGCGCCTGGTCGAGGTCGGCACCGCCGCGCTGCTGCACGACATCGGCAAGTCCAAGGTGCCGCAGGAGATCCTGTTCAAGCAGGGCAAGCTCGACGAGGGCGAGTGGGTCTGGATGGCGCAGCACCCGCGCCTCGGCGCCGACATCCTGCTCGAGCAGCCCGACCTGATGCCCAGCGCCGTCGGCGCCGCCTTCTGCCACCACCTGCGCCCCGACGGCGGCGGCTACCCGCGCGCGCTGGTGCCGCTGCAGCCCAGCGGCACCAGCCGGCTGGTGCGCGTCTGCGACGTGTTCGAGGCGCTCACGTCGGTGCGGCCCTACAAGCGGGCGCTGACGCCGCTCGAGGCCTACGCCGTCATGCGCCGCCACGAGGGCGACTTCGACCAGCGCTGGTTCCGCCTGTTCGTGCGCACCCTCGGCATCTTCCCGCAGGGCTCGCGCGTCCGCCTCGACGACGGCTCGATGGCCGTCGTCGTGCGCCAGGGCCGCACCCCCGCCGAGCCCGTCGTCCGCCTGCTCACCGGCCCCGCCAGCACCGTGCTGCCGGCCGGCGCGCCCGACGAGATCGCCATCGGCCAGAAGGTCGACGGCCAGGTCCGCCGCATCTACACCGTCTACACGCACGACCGCTCGGTGCCGGTGCCGCCCGAGGGCTTCGAGGCGCTGGAGTTCCTGACGCAGACGGCGCACGGCGCCTGCCTGCGGCACGACTGAGCAGCAGACATGCTGCGGTGCAAGCAAAGCGCTGCGCGCTTTGCGCACCGCGCGCGCGGACGCGGTCCGCGCGCCGGAGGCGACCGACGACAAGGGCGCGGGGACGCAACACCCGCATCGAGAGCATCCGCGAGAGAGGAACGCATCCGCTCCGGGGACGCAGCGGCCGGGCCGGCTGGCACACGCCGCGCCGCGTTGCGCATCCGCGAAGGAGAGCCGAAGGCGCGTCACGGCGCGTGCGGGCCGGCCCCTTGGCCGCTGCTGCGGCCACGCCGTTCGGGCGGGGTCGCGCTTCGAGGCCCACGCGAGCGGGGGCCCCGAAGCTGAATACCAGGGGCAGCCGCGACGGGAGCGCAGCCGCCGGTCGCGCGGCTTCGGCTCGCTCGCTGCGCTCGCATCGCGCGCCGCGGCATCCGCGAAGAACCTCGGATCGCTGCGAGGTGGCAAAGGCGCCGTCGCCGTCGCCGACAATGGTCGCTGACCCGCGGCCGCGCGTGCGCCGGGGGAATCCTCCGGTCGATGACCTCCGGTCGTTGGCCGCGCGGCCGCCGGGCTCCGCCGAGGTTCCTCGCGGATGCCGCGGCGCGCGGAGGCGCGAAGCGCCGCAGCTTCAGCCGCGCGCCAGGCGGCTGCGTTCCCTCGCGTCCCCGCCCTTGGTATTCAGCCTTGCGGCCCCCGCTTCGCGGGCCGCAAGGCGCGACCCGGCCCGCGCGTCGGGGCCGCAACAGCGGCCAAAGGGCCGGCCCGCACGCGCCGTGACGCGCCCGTTGCTTCGCCTCGCGGATGCGTATCGCGGCGCGGCGCGTGCCAGCCGGCCCGGCCGCTGCGCCCCCGGAGCGGATGCTCTCCGGGTCTCGCGGATGCGTTGGATGCGGGAGTTGTGCCCCCGCGCCGCTGTCGTCGGTCGCCTCCGGCGCGCGGACCGCGTCCGCGCGCGCGGTGCGCGAGCGAGCGAAGCGAGCGAGCTTGCACCGCAGCATGTCTGCTTTGCTTGCACCGCAGCATGACTGTAACCTCCCGCGCTTCCTCCATGGGCGGGGCGAAAGGCATCCCGGGCCGCGCGGTCGCGGTCTTCGCGCTCGCCGCGGTGATCGGCGTCGCCGGCGGTCTGCTCGGCGCGGGCTTCCAGCACCTGCTGTTGTGGTTGCAGCACGTGCTGGTGGGCCCGGGCGACCGATTGTCGGAGGCGGTGTCCGAACACCTGTCGCCGGTGCAGACGGTGCTGGTGCCGACGGCCGGCGGCGTGCTCGCGGGCCTGGTGCTGCTGCTGGTGCGGCGGCGGCCGGCGCCGTTCGGGATCGCCGAGATCATCGGCATCGTGGCGCTGCGCAAGGGCGCGATCCGGATCCGCGACAGCCTGCTGCAGATCGTGTCCTCGGCGTGCACGATCGGCACCGGCGGCAGCATCGGCAAGGAGGGCGCGAACTCGCAGCTGGCCGCCACCGTGGCGTCGGGGCTCGGCCGCATGTTCCGCGTGAACTCGCGCACGCGCTCGGTGCTGCTCGGCTGCGGCGTCGCGGCCGGCATGGCGACGTCCTACAACGCGCCGATCGCGGGCGCGATCTTCGTGATGGAGGCCGTGCTCGGCAACTTCGCGATGGACGTGTTCGCGCCGATCGTCGTGTCCTCGGTGCTGGCGACGATCCTGCGCCGCGGGCTGCTCGACGACCGCGCCCTCTACTCCGGCGACCTGCCCGCGCACCTCGGCGTGCTGTCGTGGAACCTGGTGCTCGCGGCGCTGCTGCTCGGCGTGATCTGCGGCTTCGGCGGCCTGCTGTTCCGCGGCTCGTTGCGGCTGGGCAAGCGCGCGTTCCAGGGGCTGCGGCTGCCTGCGCCGGCGGCGCTGGGCCTCGGCGGCCTGTGCGTCGGCGCCATCGGCCTGTGGGTCCCCGAGGTCTGGGGCAACGGCTTCGAGGTGATCACCAACATCACCTCGGGCAGCGCGGCCGCGCCGGTCGGCCTGGTGCTGTCGTTGTTCGTCTGGAAGGTCGCCGCGACGGTGGCGACCGTCGGCAGCGGCGGCCTCGGCGGCATCTTCACGCCCAACCTGGTCGTCGGTGCCGCGTTCGGCGCGTTCTTCGCCTACGCGCTCGAGTGGCTGTCACCCGGCAGCAACGCGGTGGCCGAACGCCACGAGCAGATCACGTTCGCGTTCGTCGGCATGGCCGGCCTGTGCGCGGCGATGACGCACGCGCCGGTGACGGCGGTCGTGCTGGTGTTCGAGCTCACGGGTCACTACGAGCTGGTGCTGCCGATCATGCTGTGCAGCATCACCGCCAGCCTGGTCGCGCGCATGCTCGACGAGGACAGCTACTACACGGAGTCGCTGCGGCGGCGCGGCGAGGAGCTGCCGACCGGCCTCGAGGAGCTGGCGATCAAGACGACCTACGTGCGCGACGTGATGCGCCGCGACCTGGCGACGGTCCGCGACACGGCGAGCTTCGACGAGGTGATGGACCGGATCGGCGGCGAGCGCACCGACACGCTGTACGTGCTCGACGAGCGCGGCGCGCTGGTCGGGCACATCGAGCTGCACGACGTGAAGAACTTCATCAACGACCCCACGCTCAGCTCCGTGGTGATCGCGCTCGACCTGACGCGGCCGGCGGTCACGGCCTCGCCCGACGACTCGCTGGCGGCGATCCTGCCGCAGTTCGACGACCCGAACGTGACCGAGCTGGCGGTGACGACCACCAACCCGCGGCAGCTGATCGGCCGGGTGTGCCAGCAGGACGTGCTGGCCGGGATCCGCAGCGAGGTGCTGGGCCAGCAGCGCCGCGCGCGGTTCCGCAGCGGCGACCGCCGCAAGAAGGAGCAGTTCGACCTGCCGCTGGGCTGGGAACTCGCCGAGCTGGAGGTGCCATCGGAGTGGCACGGGCTGGCGCTGGACGCGCTGCCGGCGGCGGTCGGCGCGTGGATGGCGCCGGTGACCGTGCAGCGCCCCGGCGAGGACGGCGCCACCCAGCGCGTCGCGGCGACGCAGGAGCTGGTGCTGCAGGAAGGCTGGCGCGTGCTGGCGCTGTGCCGCAGCGACGCGCTGCAGCGGTGGCGCAGCGGCGCGCGCGACGACGACGACGGCTGAGCGCGGCGCGGGCGTGCACTCGGCGGCCAGCCCGCTACACTCCGCCGCCCCCATGCGCCGCATCGCCGCCGCCCTGCTCGTGACCCGCGGTCACGGCCGCGACCTCGAGGTCCTGCTGTGCGACCGTTCGCCGGAGCTGCGCTTCTTCGGCGGCTACACCGCGCTGCCCGGCGGCACGCTGGCGCCCGAGGACGGCGACGACCGGGACGAGGCGGCGGCGCTGCAGCGCTGCGCCCTGCGCGAGCTGTTCGAGGAGACCGGGCTGCTGCGGCACGCCCTGCCGCCCGAACGCGCGACCGCCGACGCGCTGGCCGCGGCGCGGCGCGCGCTGCTCGAGCGCGAGCGCGGCGGCGAGAGCGCCGCCGGCCAGGGCCCAGGTGAGCTGGCGCCGTTCGCGGCGCTGACCGACGGCGCGGCGGCGCCGCCGCCGATGCGGCTCCTGTGCCGGGTCGAGACGCCGCCGTTCGCGCCGGTGCGGTTCGACACCGTGTTCCTGCACGCGCCGCTGGCGGAGTGCACGCACGGGACCGCCACCGGCGGCGACGGCCCGCAGCCGGACGTGTGGCCCGGCGAGCTGGTCGGCGGCCGGTTCTGGCGGCCGGCCGACGCGATCTCGGCGTGGCGGCGCGGCGAGATCCTGCTGGTCCCGCCGGTGACGATCCTGTGCGAGCACCTGGCGGCGGCCGCCGATTTCGAGGACTTCGCGCGCGCGATCGCCGCCACCACCGACGACTACCGCCGGGGCCGCCTGCATCAGGTGCGGTTCTCGCCCGGCGTCGTGCTGGCGCCGCTGCGGACGCCGACGCTGCCGCCGGCGACGACGACCAACTGCTACGTCGTCGGCCGCGACGAGCTGTGGGTGATCGACCCGGGCAGCCCGGAGCCCGGCGAGCAGGAGCGGCTGCTGCGCCTGCTCGACGAGCTGCAGCGGGACGGCGCGCGGCTCGGCGGCATCCTGTCGACCCACCACCACCCGGACCACACCGGCGGCATCGCCGCGCTGTGCCGGGCGCGCGGCCTCGCGGTGCGCGGCCATCCCCGGACGCTCGAACGCCTGCCCGCCGGCTGCACGCTCGGCGCGCCGCTCGAGGACGGCGACACGATCGCGATGGGCCGCGCACCCGACGGCCGCGACGGCTGGACGCTGCGCGCGATCCACACGCCCGGCCACGACCGCGGCCACCTGTGCTTCGTCGAGGACCGCTACGACGCGGCGATCGTCGGCGACATGCTGTCGACGATGTCGACGATCATCGTCGACCCGCCCGAGGGGCACCTGGCGACCTACCTGCAGAGCCTGGAACGGCTGCTGCAGGAGCCGCTGGCGACGCTGTACCCCGCGCACGGCCCGGCCGTGCGGCAGGGCGAGCGGCTGGTGAAGCAGTACCTGCGCCACCGGCGCCAGCGCGAGACCACGCTGCGCACCGCGCTGCAGGACGGCGGCGGCACCGTCGAGGAGCTGCTGCCGAAGGTCTACTGGGACGCGGACCCGAAGCTCTACCGCTTCGCCGCGCGCTCGCTGCTGGCCGGCCTCGAGAAGCTGCGCGAGGAGGGGTTCGCGCGCGTCGAGCGCGAACGCTGGCTGGCGGCCAGCACCTGACCGCCGCACAATGGTCCGCAGAGTCCGCCCCATGATGCTACGCACGCGCTCCGTCCTCGCCCTTGCCGCCGCCGCGGCGTTCGCCACCGCCTGCGGCTCCGAGCCGGTCGACCAGACCGCCGCCTGGCGCCAGCTCGAGGCGCTGATGCCCGCGGATGCCCTGGTCATCGCGCGGCTGCCGGCGCTCGACCGCGTGCACGACGAGCTGCGGCACTACGCCGAGGCCGGCGACCTCGACTACCGCCGCGACGACCTCGACCGGACGCTGCGCAAGCTGCCCGGCGTCGGCGACATCGACCTGGTCAGCCGGCGGCACCCGATCGGCGTGGCGCTGCGCGTCGTCGGCGGCATCGCCCCGGCGCCGGTGGCGATCGTCCCGTGCGACGACCCCGCGGCCTACGTGGCGACGCTGCCGCCCGAGACCCGGGACAGCGCCGTGGTCGCCGGCGACTACGTCGCGGTGCCGATGGGCCCCGGCTACCGCAAGCCCGAGTCCGCGCCGGCACTGGCGCAGTCGCTCCCCGACGCACCGCTGGTGGTCCGTGCCGACGTGGCGCAGCTGGCGAAGGTCTTCCGCGGACCGATCCAGGCCGGCCTCAACCAGATGGAGCGCCTGATGAAGCGCGAGGCCGCGCTGACCAGCGAACAGGAGGACGTCAACCTGGACGCGATCGCCCAGCTGTATCTGTCCGGCGTGCAGACGGTACTGGAGTGCGCGACGACCCTCGAGTTGAGCTGCGACAGCCGCGCCGGCGTCCTCGACGTCGCCACCCGCGTCTCGGTGGCGCCCGACAGCGACATGGACGGCTGGTCGCACCCGCATGGCGCCGACCTGACGGAGCTGGCGCGGCGCCTGGATCCGGACGCCGACGTCAGCCTGCTGATGGCGATGGACTACGCGACGCTGCGCCCCCGCATCGAACCGATGCTCGAGGAGCTCCTGACGATCTACCCCGAGGAAGCCCGCGTGCTGATGCGGGACATGCTGCCGAGCTACGACAAGCTCTACCGCCACCTGGCGGGCGGGTCGGCCATCAACATCCGGTTCGGCGACGGCGCCCGCGTCGACACCTGGTCGCGGTGCGAAGACCCACGCGCGATGGTCCGCGAGTCCGTGGCGGCGCTGCAGGAGATGCCGATCCAGCGCATGGGCGTCGAGATCGTCGAGCAGCAGCAGTCGGAGTCGGGTGGACACCTGATCCAGGATCTGGGCACGCGGCTGGACTGGGACCGGCTGTTGAACACCATGAGCCATCCCGGCGCCAAGGCGCAGATGAGCACCGCCGCCGCGGCCTTCGAGCGGCTGCTGGGCGGCGACGTGATGCGCACGCGGATGGTCGCGCTGCCCGACGGCGTGGCGATGCGGATCGGCGGCGACGCGGCGTACCGCGAGGCCACCGCGTCGCTCGGCGAGCCCGCGACCGCCGCCCCGCCGGGGATCCTGGCCCCGGCGCTCGCGCGCCTGAAGGACGCCGGGCCGATCGTCATCGAGGCACTCGACTTCGCGCAGATGACCCGCGCGATCGCCGAACTGGCCCCGCCGTCGGTTCCCCGCCCCGCGCTACGCGCCGATGCGCGCGCGCCGGCGGTGGTCTACGGCGGCATCGCCGGCCGCGACTGGCTGGCCGGCATCACCGTCGACCTCGCCGGGATCATGACCCTGTCGAGGTGAGCCTGTCGCGCTGAGCCCGCGGGCGCGGACCGCCCGCGCGCCTCACAGCAACGGCGACAGCAGCCGGCAGACGCCGTCGACGATCCGCCGCACCACCGGCCGCCGCGCGACGTCGTCGCCGACCGGCGTGCTGGTCCGCGCGCGCCGGTCGAGGGTCGCCAGCACCGCGCGCGCGAGGTCCGGCGAGTCCGGCGCCGCGATCGCGACCTCGAAGTTCAGGTGCGCGCTGCGCATGTCCAGGTTGGCGGTGCCGATCATGACCGTGCGGTCGTCGACGACCAGCACCTTGGCGTGGTTGTAGTCCTGGCCGGTCTCGAGGATCTCGACGCCGGCGTCGACGAGCTCCTGGTAGTAGCTGCGCTGCGCGTGGTACAGCACCACCGCCTCGCTGCTCGGCCCGTTGGTGTGCACGCGCACCCGGACGCCGCGCGCGGCGGCGACCTTCAGCGCGAACAGCAGCGTCGGCGGCGGCACCAGGTACGGCGAGCTCAGCTCGATTCGTTCGCGGGCCTGCGCCAGCGCCTGGAACACCGTCATCCACAGCTCCTGCCGGTCGCGGTCCGGGCCGCTGGCGACGACGCCGAGGGTGTCGTGGCCGCGGCGCTCCTGCGGCGGGAACCAGCGCTCGTCGTTGAGCTCCTCGTCGGTGGCGTGGTACCAGTCCTCGGCGAACACCTCGTGCAGCGCCGTCACCACCGGCCCCTCGACCTGCACCATCGCGTCGTGCCAGGCCCGCCCGTTCGCGAACTCGTCCCGCGCGTACTCGTCGCCGACGTTGCGGCCGCCGGTGAACGCGACGCGGCCGTCGACGACCACCACCTTGCGGTGGTTGCGCAGGTTGACCGTGAACGGCCGCGGCCGCCACAGCAGCGGCAGGAACGGCACCGCCTTGCCGCCGGCGGCCAGCAGCTCCTGCAGGTGCGCGGCACCCAGCCCCCAGCTGCCGAACGAGTCGTACAGCAGCCGCACCTCCACGCCGCGGCGCGCCGCCGCGGCGAGCAGCTCGAGCAGCCGCCGACCGGTCGCGTCGGGCCGGAAGATGTAGATCTCCAGGTGCACGAAGGCGCGGGCGTCGGCGATCGCCATTCCGACGGCGCTGAAGAACTCCTCCCCCGACGGCAGCCAGCGGGCGCGGTTGCCGCCCGACAGCGCCGCGCCGCCGATCCCCTGCAGCAGCCGGCACACCGGCGTGTCGCTCTCCACGGCCTCGCCGTCGTCGCCGCCGCGACCGGCGCGCAGCTCGCCGCGCCAGCGCTCCTGACTGCTGCGCAGCCGCCGCAGGCGCCGGAGCTGCAGCCGCCGCGGGAACAGGTAGTACAGCAGCAGGCCGATCCACGGCGCCAGCAGGATGACGCCGGCCCACAGCAGCGTGCTGGCGGGCGCGCCGCCGCGGGCGATGACCGCCGCGACGAACACGATCGCCAGCAGCTCGCCCAGCAGTGCCACGGCCACCGCCACCCAGTGCCACGGAGTGGTCGGCGCGTCGGCGGCCGTCTGCAGGATCAGGGACAGCATGGCGGAGTCGAAATGGTGCGCGGGTGCCGCCGCAACGATACTGCACCCCGATGGCACGACCGAGCGAACGCACCGCGACGCAGGACCGGGACCCGCCGCGCCCGGCCGACGAGCAACCGGCGCCGCCGCCGCCGTCGCTGAGCACGCGCGTCCTGCGCAACGGCGCCGGCGTGCTGCTGCTGCTCGCCGGCATCGCCGGCCTGTTCCTGCCGATCCTGCAGGGCGTGATCATGATCGTCGGCGGCCTCGCGCTGATCGACCTGCCGATCAAGCACCGCGCCCACGCGCGGCTGATGCGCTGGGCCTGGTACCGGCGCCTGGCCGCCCGGCACGACGACCTGCTGGCGAAGTGGCGCGCCTGGCGCGCGCGCCGCCGCGGCGACGCCTGAGCGCACCTGCGCGGTCAGCGCACGGTCACGCGGCCGTTGTGAGTGCCGATGTCGAGCCGGCCGCCGGCGTCGCCGATCGTGACCGCCACCGCGTTCCCGGTGGGATCGCCGTACGACTGGTCGGGGTCGGACGTCACCTCGGCGTCGGCCGGACCGCGGTCGATCGAGATCCGGCCGTTGTGGGTGCTGGCGGCCACGCGCGCCGAGCGATCGCCCATCGCGACCTCGACGCGACCGTTGTGCGAGCGAACGCTGCCGTCGACCGGGCCCGCGCCATCGAGGGTCACCTCGATGCGACCGTTGTGGCTCTCGAGCTCGAGCGTCGGTGCCGCGGTGCGCACCTCGAGCCGGCCGTTGTGCGACACGGCGTGGAGCGCACCCCGCCCGCCCTGGACCCGGATCGCGCCGTTGTGCGTGCGCAGTTGCAGGGCCAGCGCCGCCGGCAGCTCGACCGTGAAGTCGAACGACGCGCTGCGATCGAAGCCCAGGTCGGCCGGCTCGATGCCCGACAGCCGCAGCGCGCCGTCCTGGCCGCGCTCGACCGCGACCTCGAGCTGGTTGGCCGCCGCCTCGGCCTCGTCCTGGGTGTGCCCCCACGCGGTCATCCGCACGCGCACGGCGATGTCCAAGGCGTCGGTGCCGAGCACCTCGATCGCGCCGTTGTGCGTCGTGCACACCAGGGTCGACACGCCGGCCGCCGACTCCCGCAGCTCGCGCTGCCGTTCGGCCTGGAACTGCGGACCGGTGCACGCGGCGGCGATCCCCAGCGCCGACGCGGCCAGGAGACCCAGAGGAGAAAGACGGCTCATGCCGCAACGGTAACCGCGCGCGCGACGCGCGTCAGCGCCGCGGGTCGCCGACGTTGGTCACCACCAGCGGCAGCAGCCGGCGGTCGCGCCCGGCGGCGCCGTCGACCTCCAGCACCAGCACCAGGTACTGCCCGACCGCGGGCTCGGTCCCCAGCGGATGATCGACGTAGAACACCGCCTCGGTCTGGGGCTCCACCGCCATGTCCTGCATCGACAGGAACGGCAGGAAGTCCGAGCGCCCCTCGCCGAGCGGACTGCCGGGCGGGCGGCCCAGCGGCCGATGCTGCACCTCGCCGATCGCGGCGGTCCGGTCGCGCACCGCCTGCGGCCCCAGCCGCACGCGCACCGTCCGGCGGTCCGGGTTGGCGACGGTCAGCTCGATGTGGGGCGCGGTGGGCGCCAGCACGACGCGCACGTCGAGGCCGCCGACGCGCGCCTGCAGCCGCCCGCCGGCGAGGTCGGTGAAGTCCTCGGTCGGCTGCGCCGCGTAGTGCAGCGGCACGGCGGTGCGCGCCGACCTGCAGGACGGAACCGTCGCCAGGGCGAGCAGCGCGAGGCCCGCGGAGGCGCGGGCGCGCGAGGCCATCGTAGGTAGCGGTCGCACGCGGGTGGCGAAGCTGGAGCCGGTGGTCGGACTCGAACCGACGACCTACGCTTTACGAAAGCGTTGCTCTACCACTGAGCTACACCGGCCGGACAGGGCGAGGGACGTTAGCGGCGCGCGCGACCGGCTTCCAGCGGCAACCCGATTCTCGGCGGCCGGCCGACCGCGCGGCGGCGCGGGCCCGTTCCGGACGCCGTACAAGGAAGCGGGGCCGATCGGCCCCGCGAGTCCCGGTTCTCCTGCAGCCGCTCTCAGTTCGCAGGGCTGCCGATCTTGCGCAGCGAGCCCAGCAGGTTGGCCTTGCGGGCGTCGTCGAGCTTCGCCTTGCCGAGCGCGGCGGCCACGGCCGTCCGCACCGACACCTCGGCGTCGCCGCCGAGCACCGCGGCCAGGCCGTCGGCGACCATGTCCGGGCACGGCCCGGAGCGGCCCAGGATCATGCCGATCGCGTTGGCGGCGGCGACCTTCAGGTCGGCGCTGCCCGAGCCCTGCAGGGCGCCCAGCAGCGCGTCGACCTGGGCCATCGTGCCGCTGAGGCCCAGCGCCTTGGCGGCCGGGACGGCCACCGCGTCGGCGCGGTTCAGCTGCGCGGCAAGGCTCTGCAGCGCCATCGCGATGCCGCTCTTGCCGGCGGCCATCGACAGCAGCGCCGAGCTGGCGTGCTGGGCGTAGCTCTCGGCGCGCGCGTTGCGCGGCTCGACGTCGACGCCGTCGAGGGCGGTGTTGACCGCCTCGATCAGCGAGTCACCCGTCAGCGGCGCGGCGACGACGCCGGCGACCGTGTCGCCGAAGCGCTCCTGCGCGGCCTCGACGTCCTTGGCGACGATCACGACCTTGGTGTTCGCCATCCGCGGGTCCTTGCGGATGTTGTTGATGACGTCCTCCGGCAGGCCGTCGGGCAGGATCTCCTGGATCACCACCACGTCGGTGTCGGGGTTGACCAGCAGGCTCTGCATGCCGCCGATCGCGGTCGACTCGGCGACCGCGGCGTTGCCGCGCACGGCCGAGGCCTCGCGCGCCGCCTCGGCCAGCTGCGGCGAGTTGCCGATGATCTGGATCATGCGGACCGACTCCTCGGTCACCGCCTGCGCCAGCGCGTCGACGACCTTGTCGGCCGCCGGGACACCGACGCCGTTCGAGGCCTGGACCAGCGCCGTCGCCGCGGCGTAGCGCACGCGCTTGTCGGTGCTGTCGAGCGCCGCCAGCAGCGAGCTGCTGCCGAGCTGGCCCGGCTCCTCGACCTGCGCCAGCGCCTCGATCGCGCCGATCGAGACGTTCGGCTGGCCGGTCGCCAGCCCCTCGGACAGCGCCGCGCGCAGCACGTCCGGACCGGTCGCCAGCGCCGCCATCTTGAACTCGGGCACCAGGCCCTCGAGCTCCTTGGCCGACTCGTCGCCCTGGGCGATCGAGGTCTCGATCAGGTTGGCCTCGGCCAGGTTGGCCTGCGCCAGCACGCTGCGCGCCTCGGCGCTGACCGGATCGACGCGGACGCCGTCGAGCGCCGCGCCCTTGGCCAGTTCGGCCGCATAGACCAGCGCCGGCACGTCGCGCGCCTCGAGCTTGTCGTCGACCAGGGTCCAGACCACGTCGCTGAACGCGCCCGGGGCGATGCCGCCCTTCAGGTAGCCGCGCGCCTGCGCCAGATAGAGGTCGACCGCGCGGCCGGTGATCCCGTTCTTCTTCAGGAACTTGCGGGCGACGTTGCGCACGCTCTCCTGGTCGTCGGTCTGGGCCAGCGCGGCCATCGCCGGCGCGGCGCGCAGGTCGCCGATGTGCAGCAGGGCGGCCGCGGCGTTGAGGCGCGTGTCGGCGTTGCTGCTGTCGAGCAGTTCGATCAGCGGCAGCACCGCGCGGCTGCCCATCTGGCTCAGCGCGGCGATCGCCAGCACCTGACCCTCGCCGGCGTCCGGGTTGCCGAGGTACTCGGCCAGCGCCGGCACGGCGAACTCGCCGTGGTCGGCCATCAGCTTCAGCACCGCGTCGCGGCGCGCCTCGTAGGAGCTGTCGGGCGCGCAGGCGACCTCGACCAGCGGCGCGATCGCGGCCTCGTCGCGCGACTGCTCGCGGCGCTGCAGCTTGGCGCGCTCCAGGATCGACTGCGCGATCTTCTGGATCTCGCCCTGCGAGCTCAGCAGCATGAACCACTCGTCCTGGCTGATCTGGCGGTAGTAGTCGAGCGCCTCCTCGTTGGAGGGGTCGGCCTTCAGCACCTCCTGGAAGGCCGCGAGCGACGCGGCGTTGTCACCGAGTCGGTAGAGCTTGACGGCTTCCTGGAACTTCGAGTCCTGCGCCGAGGCGACTCCACCGACCACGAGGGCGACGACGGACGCCAGGAGGGACTTCGTGAACGAGCTGGCCATGAACATTGGCTCCTTGCGATGCAGGCGAAGAAGAGGGGTCTTGAGATCTCTGGGAGGTAGAGGAGTCACGTCGCGGCCTGGAGGGCATGCCAGGACGAGCCCGCGCCGGAACTGCTGCGCCCCCGAGGCTTAGGGGGGCCGGGTGATGCTAAGTTCGGTTCGGTGGCCGTCAAGGGCACGCCGCCAAGGGAAGGCGACAGGACAGCATACCCCGACCCCGCGCGGGTGCCGGACGCAGCCATGGGCCCTCCCGCGCGCCGCCGGGGACCGCGCCGAGGGGCCGATGGCACAGGCCGTTGGCGTCGGGGTTTGCTCCGCGGCGGTCGCCGGTGGCGGCGCGCCGCCACGCGGACCCGGGCGCCGCGGACAATCGCCGGCGATCCGCGGAATTCACTGCGCCGGCCGTTCGCGCGGGTCCCGTGCGGGAGGTGGGCCCGGTCGCCCGGTAGCATCCGCGGCCATGGCCGACGCCGCAGCCGCCACCATCCTGATCGTCGACGACCAGCGCGCCGTGCGCGAAGAACTGGCGTTCGCCCTGGGCTACGAGGGCTTTGCGACCATCGAGGCCGCCGACGGCGAGGCCGGCCTGCGGGCCGCCGCCGACCCGGCGGTCACCGCCGTGCTGCTCGACGTCAAGATGCCGGGCCTCGACGGCCTCGAGGTCCTGCCCAAGCTCAAGGAACTCCGCCCCGACCTGCCGGTGGTGATGATCTCCGGCCACGGCGACATCGACACCGCGGTGCTGGCGGTGAAGCGCGGCGCCTACGACTTCCTGCAGAAGCCGTTCGGCACCGACCGGGTGCTGGTGTCGATCCACAACGCGCTGGCGCAGTCGCGGCTGGTGCGCGAGAACCGGGAGCTCAAGGCCGAACTGGATCGCGACAGCCAGCTGATCGGCCGCAGCCAGCAGATGGCCGCGGTGCGCCAGCTGATCGACAAGGTCGCCCCCACCGACGCGCAGGTGTTGATCACCGGCGAGAACGGCACCGGCAAGGAACTCGCCGCCCGCCGCGTGCACACGCAGAGCAAGCGGTCGCAGCGGCCGTTCGTCGCCGTCAACTGCGCCGCGATCCCGGCCGAGCTGGTCGAGAGCGAGCTGTTCGGCCACGAGAAGGGCGCGTTCACCGGCGCCGTGCAGAGCCGCGCCGGCTGCTTCGAGCAGGCGCACGGCGGCACGCTGTTCCTCGACGAGATCGGCGACATGCCGCTGCCGATGCAGAGCAAGCTGCTGCGCGCCCTGCAGGAGCGCGTGATCCAGCGCGTCGGCGGCCAGAAGGAGATCCCGGTCGACGTGCGGGTGCTGGCCGCCACCAACCAGGACCTGGCGGCGATGGTCGAACAGAAGGAGTTCCGCGAGGACCTCTACTACCGGCTGCACGTCGTGCGCGTGCACCTGCCGCCGCTGCGCGAGCGCGCCGAGGACATCGACGACCTCGCGCCGCACTTCCTGATGCACGCGCAGCGCCGCAACGGCACCGGCCGCCGCCGGCTCGGCAAGGCGGCGCTCGAGTGGCTCCGTCAGCAACGCTGGCCCGGCAACGTGCGGCAGCTGCGCAACGTGCTCGAGGGCGCCTGCATCCTCAGCGAGGGGCCCGAGATCGGCCCGCGCGACCTCGACCTGGCCAGCCCCCAGGTGCCCGGGTCGGTGCCCGGCGGCGGCACCGACTGGTTCGCGTTCCAGACGCTCGAGCAGTTCCGGGAGGCGACCGAGAAGGAGTTCATCCGCCGCAAGCTGGTGGAGAACGGCGGCAACATCAAGCGGACCGCCGAGCGCATCGAGCTGCAGCGCAGCAACCTGTACAAGAAGCTCGAGAAGTACGGTCTGAAGTAGACCGGCGCCGGGCTACACTTCCGCGGCGGCGTCTGCCGAAGGCTGCCAGAAGTCATGGTCCTGACCGAGAATCCGCCCGTGGCACCGGGAGACGAGCGCGTCGAGGCGACCTGGGACCGGCGCCGCACCCCCGGCCGGGTGCTGGGTGCCGTGTGGCGGCGGCTCGACCGGCTGTGGCTGACCCGACAGCTGGGTGCGATCGCACCCGGCGCCGGCATCCAGCGGCCGCGCTGGATCACCGGCGGCAAGGGGCTGGCGCTCGGTCGCAACGCGCAGGTCTGGCACCACGCCACCATCGAGATCCTGCGGCTGTTCCCCGATCGACCGACCGTGCGGATCGGCGCCGATTCGGTGCTGCGGCCGTACGCGCACGTCGGCGCCGTGTCGGAGATCACCATCGGCGACCGCGTCGGCATCGGCGCGGGCGTGTTCCTGACCGACCACGAGCACGACCTGCGCGACCCCGAGAACCCGTTCCTGACCCACCAGTGGCTGGTCGCCAGCCCGATCGTGATCGAGGACGACGCGTTCATCGGCGAGCGCGCGGTGATCCTGCGCGGCACCCGCATCGGCCGCGGCGCGATCATCGGCGCCAACAGCGTGGTCAAGGGCGACATCCCGCCCTACTCGATCGCCGCCGGCATCCCGGCGCGCGTGGTGCGGCGCTACGACCCCGAGCAGGCCGCCTGGGTCAAGCCGTAGCCGGCGACGGCTCCGCCAGCGATGCGCGTCCTGCTGTTCGCCTACTACTTCCCGCCGGACGGCGGCGCCGGCACGCAGCGACCCGCCTCGTTCGCGCGGCACCTTCCGGCGCACGGCGTCGACTGCACGGTGGTCACGCGCACGCCGCCGCCGCAGCGCAACTTCTTCGAACCGCCGGACGAAGGCCTGCTGACCCAGCTGCGCGATCGCAGCCGGATCGTGCGCACCGCGAGTTCGGGCGACGACTTCGACGGCTGGCTGCGCGAGGTGCACGCGACCGGCGACCGGGCGATCCGCGGGCACCGGCCCGACGTGCTGCTGGTGACGATGTCGCCGTTCCGGCTGTGGCCCGTGGTCGAGGCGCTGGCCAGCGCCCACGGCCTCCCGGTGGTCGCCGACCTGCGCGACCCGTGGGCGCTCGACGGCGTGCTGACGTTCCGCACGTGGTGGCACTGGCGCGCGGAGTTCGCCCGCATGCGTGCCATGCTGCGTCGCGCCGACGGCGTCGTGGCGAACACGCCCGAGTGCCGCCGCCTGTTCCTCGAGGCGGCGCCGCGGCGGGCCGCGGACCGCATCGCGGTGATCCCCAACGGCTGGGACGCCGAGGACTTCGCGCCGCCGGCGCCGCGCGTCGAGCCGGGCGACCAGCTGCGGCTCGTGTTCACCGGCAGCTTCCTGTGTGCGCCGCTGTACGAGCGCGACTCGCTGCCGGGCCGGCTGCGCCGCGCGCTGCGCCACCGCGCCGAGCCGATCGTCGCCAGCGGCCGCACCCCCGTGCACCTGCTGCAGGCGCTGCGGCTGCTGCGCGAACGCGGCAGCGCGGCCGCGGCCGCGGTCCGGTTCGTCAGCGTCGGCCAGACCGACCCGTGGCTCGAGCGGTGCGTGGCGGAGTCGGGCGTGCAGGACCGCGTCGAGCTGACCGGGTACCAGCCGCACGCCGCGACCGTCGCGGCGATGCGCACGGCCGACGCGCTGTTCCTGACGCTGCACGGCCTGCCGCCGGGACACCGGTCGCGCATCGTGCCGGGCAAGACCTACGAGTACCTGGCGACCGGTCGCCCGATCCTCGGCGCGCTGCCGGCGGGCGACGCGCGCGAGCTGGTCGACGCGTCGGGCCGCGGCTTCTGCGCCGACCCGACCGACGCCGGGGACCTGGCGCAGGCGCTCGAACGGCTGCACGCGCGCTGGCGGCAGGGCGAGTTCGCCGCGGCGCAGACGATGCCGCGGCTGGCCGAGTACGAACGCGCGCACCTGGCCGGTCGGCTGGCGGCGTTCCTGAGCCGGGTCGCCGGGCGGGCCTGACGCCCGCGCCGGCGCCGACGATCAGCTCTTCGCCGGCAGGCGGATCTCCTGGCCCTCGCGGATGCGATCGGTGTCCAGGCCCGGGTTCAGCTCGCGCACGCGCTGCAGGTAGCTCGGCACCTGCTTGCTGCCGACCTCGCGCTCGCCGATCTTCCACAGCGAGTCGCCGGCCTTGATCGTGTAGGTGCGGACGGCCGCCGACGCGGGCGTCGCGGCAGGAGTCGTCGCCATCGGGGTCGTCGCCGCCGGAGTCGCCTGCATGCGACCCGGCTGGACGGCCGCGTCGAGCGGTTGCGCGCTGCGACCCGCCGCGCGGTCGGCCTCGCGATCCGCAAGCGCCGCCAGCAGCACCTCGTCCTCGATCCACGGCAGCACGACGTCCTGGCCGACGCGCAGCGTCGTCAGGGTCTCGTTGAGCCCCTGGGCCTCCTCGAGGTGATCGAGGCTGCCGCACCACTTCTGGACCAGGGTGCCCAGCGTGTCGCCCGGGCGGGCGCGGACGATGCGGAAGCCGCGCTCGGTGCGGTTGAGGCCGAGCTTCTCGGTCACCAGGGCGGCCGGGGTCGGCGGCAGCAGCTGGACGTTGGCGACCAGCGGCTGGCCGGTGGTCGGGCGGGTCTCGGCGCCGTCGCTGCCGGACTCGCTCGCGCCTGCCGGATCCTGGTTGGCCCGATCCCGGCCGGTCCCATCCAGGCTGGCCCCATCCAGGCCGGCGGGCTCCTGGGCCGGTGCGTCGTCGCCGCCGAGCGGCGTGCCGGCCGGATCCTGGGTCGCATCGTCGACCGCGATCGGCGGCAGCCCGGCGCGCTCGTTCATGATGTCCTCGAGGCTGCGCGGCGCGGTCGCCGTCCGGCTGCGCTGCAAGTCGCCGGGGACCCGACCAGGCGCTTCCTTTCCGAACAGGATGGCGATCGCCAGGATCACCACCAGGAAACCGGTCACTGCGTAGACCAGGATCTTCTCGTTTTGCTTCATCGGTCCCTCCCGCGCCCGACCCTGACCGGCCGCGGCGCAAGCGTCACTGTGCCGCGGCCGGCGCGAGAGTCGCGCGCGACGCGGGCGCGCACGCCGGCCGCCCGACCGACATACTGCGCGCCGAGGATGCTAGGGGCAGAAACGCGTGCTTTCCAGTCTCTTGTCCCTCCGGGAGCGGTCGCTAGACTCGCGCCACGTCGATGGGTCTTCGCCGCACGCGCTCCGCACCGACGTGGTGGTTGCTGCCGTTGGCAGCATGTGCGGCGTCGTCGCTGCCGCGCGAGGTGCAGATCGAGCCCGGCCGCCGCACGTTGGTGTCGCTGGCGGACCTGCGCTCCGGGCACACGCTGGTGCTGCAGAACCTGTCGTCCGGCTCGCGCGGCGACATCTACGGCGACGACGGCAGCTCGGACCTGGTCAAGGTCGTGCCGGACGAGTCGCTGCAGCAGCTGCTCGACGTGCTCGCGGCGCAGGGGATGTTCGCCCAGGCGACCTCGACGCCGGCGCCCGGCGCGCGCGCGGTGCTGACCGTCGAGCTGCCCGAGCGGCGCTACGTGTGGTCGCGCCCGACGCCGTCGGCGGCCACCCTGGAGCAGATCCAGGCGTTCGAGGCGGGTCGCGGCTACGTGCTCGCGGTCTACAACTCCGAGACCGCCTACCACCGCGGCTCGGTGCAGGACCTCTACCACGAGGGTTCGGAGGTGTTCCGCCCCGTCGACCGGGCCAACATCGAGCAGGTCAAGGCCGCGGCGAAGGCGAAGCTCGAGGCCCAGCAGCAGGGCGACGGCGACCAGGGGCCACGGCGGTGAGCCGGGCGCCCGGAACCCGCGCCGTCGCGATCGTCCCGGTGCGGGTCGGGAGCCAACGCCTCCCCGGCAAGGCGCTGCTGCGCGACAGCGGCAAGGAGCTGTTCCTGCACACCTGCGACCGCGCGCGCGAGGCCACGCGCTTCGACCGCGTGCTGGTCGCGACCGACGACGACGACGTCGAGGCGGCGGCGCGGCGGGACGGCGTCGAGGTGGTGCGCACGTCGCCGACCCCGCGCACCGGCAGCGAGCGCTGCGCCGAGGCGGCGCGCGAGCTCGACTGCGACGCGGTCGTCGACATCCAGGGCGACTGGCCCGAGGTGCGCCCGGCGGACCTCGACGCGCTGTGCGACCAGCTGCTGTCCGGCGCCGCGGTGTGCAACACGCTGGCGGTGCCGCTCACCGACCCGGCGAAGCTGCAGGACCCCAACGTGGTCAAGGTCGTGCGCGGCCTCGACGGCCGCGCGCTGTACTTCAGCCGCGCCGCGATCCCGTTCGTCCGCGACGGCGAGCACCCGCGGCTGCGGCACATCGGCGTCTACGGCTTCACCCGCGCCACGCTGCTGCGGATCCCGGACCTGCCGAGCAGCGGCCTCGCGGAGGCCGAGAGCCTCGAACAGCTGCGCTTCCTCGAGAACGGCATCCCGATGCACGTGTCGCTGGCCGGCGGCGACCCCTGGGGCATCGAGACCCGAGCCGACTACGATTCGTTCCTGCGGCGCCTGCAACCATGACCAAGTACATCTTCGTGACTGGCGGCGTGGTGTCGTCCCTGGGCAAGGGGCTCACCTCGGCCGCGATCGGCTGGATCCTCGAGCGCCACGGGTTCACGGTGTCGATGCAGAAGCTCGATCCGTACATCAACGTCGACCCGGGCACGATGTCGCCGTTCCAGCACGGTGAGGTCTACGTCACCGACGACGGCACCGAGGCCGACCTGGACCTCGGTCACTACGAGCGCTTCACGCACGCGCGCATCAACAAGGACAGCAACTACACCACCGGCAAGATCTACAAGTCGGTGATCCAGAAGGAGCGGCGCGGCGACTACCTCGGCCACACCGTCCAGGTGATCCCGCACATCACCGACGAGATCAAGGAGGCGATCCGGAAGGGCGCCGCGCCGAGCCCGGGCGAGGCGCCGCCCGACGTCGCCATCACCGAGATCGGCGGCACCGTCGGCGACATCGAGAGCCTGCCGTTCCTCGAGGCGATCCGGCAGTTCGCGCTCGAGCAGGGTGCTTCCGACTGCATGTTCATCCACCTGACGCTGCTGCCGTTCCTGCGCGCGTCCGGCGAGCTGAAGACCAAGCCGACGCAGCAGTCGGTCGGCAAGCTGCGCGAGATCGGCATCCAGCCGCACGTGCTGATCTGCCGCACCGAGCGGGCCATGGAGCCCGACATGGCGCGCAAGATCTCGCTGTTCTGCAACGTGCGCGCCGAGGCGGTGATCGAGGAGCGCGACGTCGACTTCTCGATCTACGAGGTGCCGCTGATGCTGATGCGCAGCGACCTGCCGAAGCGGATCTTCGGCCAGCTGCGGCTGGAGCCGAAGCACGCGCCGGACACCGACGACTGGGAGCGCATGCTGCGGGTGGTCCAGCACCCGGAGCACGAGATCGAGATCGCGGTCAGCGGCAAGTACATCGAGCTGCACGACGCCTACAAGTCGATCTACGAGTCGCTCAACCACGCCGGCATCGCCCACGCCGCCAGGGTCAAGCTGCGCAAGGTGTCGGCCGAGATGGTCGCCAACGACGGCCCCGAGAAGCACCTCGCCGGCGTGCACGGCATCCTGGTGCCCGGCGGCTTCGGCGAGCGCGGCTTCGAGGGCAAGATCGCCAGCATCCGCTGGGCGCGCGAGCAGCGGATCCCGTTCCTCGGCATCTGCTACGGCATGCAGGCCGCGGTCGTCGAGTACGCCCGCAACGTCCTGGGGATCACCGACGCGACCACCACCGAGTACGACCCGCAGGCCGCCAATCCGGTCATCAACCTGATGGAGGAGCAGAAGCGGGTGCTCGACAAGGGCGGCACGATGCGGCTCGGCGCGTTCGACTGCGAGCTGAAGCCGGGCTCGTTCGCGCAGCAGGCCTACGGCAGCTCGCTGATCAGCGAACGACACCGGCACCGCTTCGAGCTCAACAACGCCTACCGCTCGCGGCTGCAGGAGGCCGGCATGGTGATGGCGGGCAGGAATCCGAAGCTCGACCTGGTCGAGATCGTCGAGGTCCGCGACCACCCGTGGTTCGTCGGCGTGCAGTACCACCCCGAGTACAAGACCAAGCCCCTGCAGCCGCAGCCGTTGTTCCGGAGCTTCATCGGCGCGGCCGTCGAGTACGCCGCCCGCCGTGCCGGTGTCCGGTCGTAGCCGCCGCCGGCCGCGGCCGGCGCTGCTGCCGGCGCTGCTGCCGCTGCTGCTGCTGCTCGCGTCCGTGACCCCCGCCCAGCAGCTGGTGCTCGCCGCGCGCGCGGCGACCGCGCAGGCCGCGGACGGCCGCCCGCGCTGCGCCGCACTGCGCGCCGAGGCCGAGGCGCTGCTGCGCTACGACGTGATCGCCGGCGTCGCCGCCGCCGCCGACGCAGTGCGCCTCGCCGCCGCGCTCGGCGACGACGCGCAGCGCGCGCTGGCCCTGGCGCTGCGGGCGCGCGGCCTCGCCAAGTACGCCGGCCGCGACGCGACCATGGCGGCGCTGGCCGAGGCCATCGAGGCGCTGCCGGCCGGTGCGCCGCCGGCGGTGTCGGGCCAGGTCGAGCTGGCGACGGCGATCGTGTTCTGGACCTTCGACGACATGGCCGACTGCGCCCAGGCCCTGCGGAGCGCGACCCAGCTCGCCGGCCGCAGCGGCGACCCGCGGCTGCAGGCGGCATGCATGCGCCTGCGGCTGGCGGCGATCGGCTTCGAGGCCGACCCGCTGCGCGACGTCGACCGCATCGAGGAGCTGTTCCGCACAGCCGGCAGCGAAGCCGACCTGTTCGCGACGCGGGTGCTGCGGGTGCACGCGCGCCGCGCGACGGGCGCCGGCGAGGACACCGTGACCGAACTGCACGCCTGCATGCTGCGCGCGGCGGAGCTCGGCGACCGCATGTCGGAGTCGTACCTCGCGCACGTGCTGGCGCTGATCGCCCTCGAGGACGGTGCGGTCGCGCGCGCACTGGTGCTGGCCGAACGCGCCGAGCAGGCCGCGACCGCACTGCGCGACCGCGAGATGCTGGCGCTGGCGCGGCGCGCGCTCGCCGAGTGCCAGGCCGGCGCCGGCAAGGTGGCCGAGGCGCGGCACTCCGCCGACCTGGCGATCGAGGCGATCGACGGCATGGGCATGGCCGCGCGCGAGCACGGCGTGCTCGAGTCGGCGCTGCGGCTGGCCGCCGCCGCCGACGACCACCCGCGCGTCGAGGCGCTGGCGCGGCGGCGCGCCGCGCTCGCCGACGCCGCCGACCGCCGCGTCACCGCGGCCGACAACGAGCGCTACCTGACCGAGTACGCGCGCCTGCGCCGCGAGGCGTTCGACCTGCGGGTCGACCACGAGCGCGAGCTGGCGGTGCTCGGCGCGCGCGAGCGCCAGACGCGGTACCTGGCGATCGCCGCGGTCGCGTTGCTCGCCCTCGGCGGCGGCGCGATGCTGTTCCGCGCCCGTCGGCGCGCCGCCGCATCCACCGCGACCTGCAGGTGCAGCGCGCGGCGTCGACGCGCATCGAGGCCGACCGCCAGGCGCTCGAGTCGGGCGTCCGCCAGCTCGAGCGCCTCGACAGCCTCGGCCTGCTGGCGGCGGGCTTCGCCCACGACTTCCGCACCCTGCTGGCGGAGATCACCGGCAACGTCGAGCTGCTGCTGGCGGAGACCCCGCCGGACACACCGGCACGCCAGCGCCTCGCCGCGATCCAGCACGCGGGGGAACGCGCCGGCGCGCTGTGCCGGGACGTGCTCGCCTACACCGACCGCGACGACGAGGACCCCGAGGTCGTCGATCTCACCGCCCTGGCCGCGGCGCTGCAGCCGATGCTGCGCGCCGGCACCGGTCCGGAGCTCGAGCTGCGGTTCCACAACCACGATGCGCCGCTGCCGGTGCGGATCGATCGCGCCCGCGTCGAGCAGGTGTTCCTGAACCTGGCCCTGAACGCGCGCGACGCGCTGGCGGGCCGCGGCAGCCTGCGGGTCGAGGTCACCCGGGCGCGACCCGGGGACCGCGCGGGCACCGGCCACTGGTTCGGCCACGTCCCCACGGCGCCGCGCGACTACGCCGTCACCCGCTTCACCGACGACGGCGAGGGCATGAGCGCCGAGACCATCGGCCGCATGTTCGACCCGTTCTTCTCGACCCGCTTCCCGGGGCGCGGCCTCGGCCTCGCGGCGGCGTTCGGCATCGTCCGCCGACACGACGGCCTGTTCGAGGTGCACAGCCAGCCGGGCCAGGGCACGACGTTCGCCGTGTGGTTGCCGATCGCCGAGACCGCGGCGACGTCGTCGACCGATGACCCCGCCGCCGGGCGCCCTCCGGCCCCCGCCGGCCGCGTGCTCGTGATCGACGACGAGCAGGCGATCCTCGACATCGGCGAGCGCATGCTGCGGCGGCAGGGCTGGCAGGTGACGACCGCGCGCAGCGCCGCGGCGGCGCTCGACGCGCTCCGGGCCGGCGCCGCGTTCGACTGCATCCTGCTCGACTTCTCGATCCCCGACGTCGACGGCGGGCGCCTGCTCCAGGAGCTCGCGGCGCTGGCGCCCGACACGCCGATCGTGGTCAGCAGCGGCCACGACGAAGGCGCGGTGCGCGCGCAGCTGCCGGTGGACTGCCCGTTCCTGGCCAAGCCGTTCACCATGGCGTCGCTGCGCGCGGCCCTGGAGCGAGCGACCTCCGGACGCCGCTGACCGGGCGATGGACTCGGTCACGCAGGCGACGCTCGGCGCCGTCCTCGGCGAATGTCTGCTGGCGCGGCGCCTCGGCAACCGCGCCGCGGCCTGGGGTGCGGTGATCGGCACGCTGCCGGACCTCGACGTGCTGGTGTTCCCGTGGCTCGACAGCGTGCAGCGGCTGTCGTGGCACCGCGGCCTGTCGCACTCGGTGCTCGGCATCGCCGTCGCTGCGCCGCTGCTGGTCTGGCTGCTGCGCCGCGTGCACCGGGAGCGCCTGGCCTCGGCGCGCGGCGCGGTGTGGGCGTTCGTAACGCTGAACCTCGTGACCCACGTGCTGATCGACTGCTTCAACGTCTACGGCACGCAGGTGCTCGAGCCGTTCTCGCGATGGCGCTGCGCGTTCGGCAACCTGTTCATCGTCGACCCGGCGTTCACGCTGCCGATGCTGCTGGCGACGCTGACCGCGATGCTCGTGCACCGGGAGTCGCGCAGGCGCCGCGTCGTCGCGTGGACCGGGCTCGGTCTGTCCACGGTCTACGCCGCGCTGTCGTTCGCGCTGCAGGCGCACGCCGACGCGCGCTTCGCGGCGGCGATCGAACGCGCCGGCCTGCCGGCGCTGCGCCGGCAGGTGGCGTCCGGGCCGCTGACGGCGCTGTACCAGCGCTGCCTGGTCGACTGCGGCGA
>JBFWWV010000021.1:0-128832 GCA_050245995.1 Planctomycetota bacterium
CCGAGTCGATGCTCCGTGACGGCAATGGGCGGCTGCACTCGCGAAGCTGGCTGGCCAGCAAGCGGGCGCGCTACCTGGCGCTGCAACTCGCCGCCTACCAGGCCTACCGAAACTGGGTGCGGCCGCGTACCAATGCGGACTCCTCGGGCGTCACTCCCGGCGTCGCCCTCGGGCTGCTGCCGCGCGCCATGTCGTTCCGGGACCTGCTGTCCTGGCGTCAGGACTGGCGCAGTTCGAGTATTCACCCGCTCAGCCCGGACGCCCAGCAGACCGTGCGTCAGCTCACCGCGTGAACCGCGGAGGTGCAACACTCAAGACATCAGCTTGGCGAGTAGCTCGCCAAGGGAGGCGGCCGCGAGCGGGCGCAGCAGGACTTCGTTCATCCCCGCCGCCAGACACTCCTCCCGCTCCTCCGCGACCGCCGCATCCAGCACGCCGACGATCGGCGCCGCATCGCGCGCGGCTTCGAGTTCGAGCGCACGGAGCGCACGGGCGGTCGCGACGGCGTTCAATCCGGTGGCTTTGCGGCCGACAAGGATCGCGTCGAAGACGTCGCCGGCGCACATGCGGCTGGCCTCGGCCTCCGATCGCGCCTGCAAGGTCTCGTGGCCGAACCGGCGGATCTGCGCGCAGGTGATCAGGAGGTCGGCTTCGCTCTCGTCGACGACCAGGACGCGACGCGGGCGCGCGGCCCTTGGAGCCTTGCCTGGCGGCTGCGGCTCGCCGATGGCAGCGTCGGTCGACGGCGTCGACTCGCCGGGTCTTGCCCGGTGGTTCGCCCGGCCGCCGGAGCGCGTCGTGGCGAGCGGCGACTCGGGAGAGACCTGGTCGCTGTCCTGCGATGTCGACGGGGCCGAGGGGGCTTCGTCGCGCAGGCGCCGGGCGTCGACGAGAGACGGTTCGAAGGCGACCGCGGGCCCGTCCTCGACCGGCGCTGGCGCGGAAGTCGATGCGGTCGACAGGGGCGCATGTCCGGGCTGCACCGGCTGCAGGGACCGCAGAACGGCTCGATGCAGGCTGCTGCGACCGAGCGGCAGGTGGATGGTCTCGACGACGCTCGGCGGCAATCGGCCGGCGTCGATGGCCGGCGAGGCCCACGCGTTGGTGAGCACGACGGGCAGCTCGGGAAACTGTGCGGCGACGGTGCGGGCGAACGGCAGGGCGCCGTCGTCGGCGAGCGCGCCGTCGACGATGGCGACGGAGTAGGGTGTGGCGGCTGCAGCCAGGGCGACGAGCGCATCCGCGGACGTGGGCACGCAGGTGACGTCGGCGCCCAACTCGCTGAGGTCCAGCCGCAGCATGGAGCGATACCTGGCGCGTCCGGTGACGACGAGGACACGGCGTCGCTGCAGGGGACGCGGCGGAACGGAGCGGATGGTGGGGAGGTCGACGGGCAGCGTGACCACGAACGTGGTGCCGCCGTGCGGCGTGGGCAGGTGGTCGACGGAGCCGCCCATGGCCTCTGCCAGGCCGCGGCAGATGGCGAGGCCGAGGCCCATGCCGCCGAAGGTCTCGAGCGAGCCCTGCCCCAGGGTGAAGGGCTCGAACAGGCGGCCGAGGAGCTCCTGATCGAGGCCGACGCCGGTGTCGCTCACCCGGATGCACAGCAAGGGGCGATCCTGGGTGACGAACCAATCGGCGCGGATGCCGACGGCGCCCTGGTTGGTGAACTTCAGCGCGTTGTTGACGAGGCTGGCGACGATCTGGCGCAGGCGGGTGGCGTCGCCGACGAGGCGGGTGGGCAGGCCGTCGCCGAGCAGCAGGGTGAACTCGATGGGCTTCTCGGCGGCGACGGGCGCCATCAGCTCGAGGACGTTCTCGAGCAGCGCGTGGACGTCGAACTCGGCGGACTGGACGCGCAGCTGGCCGGTGTCGATCTCGGAGTACTGCAGGATGCCGTCGAGCAGGTCGACGAGGGTGCGGGTCGACTGACGTGCGCTCTCGATGAGCGTGCGCTGTTCGGGCTGGAGCTCGGACTGCAGCAGGGTGTCGGTCATCCGCAGGAGTCCGGTGATGGGCGTGCGGATCTCCTGGCTGGTGACGGCGACGAGGTTGGTGCGGGCGCGGCCGAGATTCTCGGCGGCGCTGCAGGCGGCCTCGAGCTCGCGGGTGCGGCGTTGGTTCTCGGCGCGGCGGCGGCCGAGGGTGCGCTCGCGCAGGCCGAGGCCGAGGGCGAGGACGACGCTGGTGATGGCGAGCGCGGCGAAGGTGGCGTGCGCCTGCAGCGACTCGGGCGAGCTCTCGAACTCGGCGTTCGCGCGGCCGCTCCAGAGCAGCCAGCCCGGCTCGGCGTCGACGATGGGCAGGGGGGTGACGCGTGAGTACACGAGGTCGGGGGCGGGCACGCCGGCGGCGATGCTGTCGAGGTGCTCATCCCATACGCCGCCCTCGAACGCACCGCACAGCAGGCCGTGCCGGGCGTGGCGCAGCGCGTGGTTGCCGCCGGGCATGGCGATGCGCAGGGCGCGCGTCAGGATGACGCCGCTGACGCAGCCGCGGAGCATGCCGTCGGCGCCGAACAGCGGCACCGAGTAGACGATGCCCGAGCGCGCCGCGTCGTCGGGGTTGGCCGGCGACACGAAGCGATTGTCGCAGGTGACGACCTCGGGGCCGGCGAGCGCGGGGTAGTCGAGCCCGCGGATGCTGTCCTCGGTGGGGCACAGCTCGGCGAAGCGGGCGAGCTGCCGGCGCATGAGACGGTACTCGTGGATCTCGACCTCCTCGAGCTCGTCGTGGTCGTCCGCGGCGGGCTCGCCGTCGGCGCCGCGTGCGGCGGCCTGCGGCGCCGTGCGGCCGACGATCAGTTCGTCGAAGGTGACGATCGGCTCCTGCAGCTCGCCGGTGTTGGGGTCGATGGCGTCGGGGTCGAGGTCGAGCGGGACGATGTAGACCTCGGACATCTCGACGTGCGTCGCGAGGTTGTTGTAGATCTCCTGGACGGTCTGGCGGGCGTTGGAGTCGAAGTCCCGGGCATAGCGGTCGATGCCGCGGACACCGGGCAGGCGGGCGATCGTCCGCAGACCCTCGTACATGGTGCGGAACACGTCGGTCATCGCGTTGGCGACGCCGCGGGTCTCGGGATCGACGCCGAGCGCCCACCGCTCGCGCGCCTCGGCGAGGTCACGCTGGTACAGGGCGGAACCCAGGGCGAGGAGCACGGCTCCCGTGGCCACGGGGACGAGATACGGGATTCGTCGGGGGAGCACTGCTCCATGGCATCGGCCGGTGCGGTGCGCCGGCTTGAGCGGCGGGCCTCGCCCGGACCAGGGCTGTGCGTGCCGCCACGTCGGGCCGGGCGGCGGGCACCGGCAGGCGCCTGGGACGCCGCGGAGCACGGGGCCAGCAAGGGGCGAGCAAGGGGGCACCGTGGGCCAGCAAGGGCCAGAGCAAGGCGGGCGCCATGTGCCGGCAATGAGCCGCAATGAGCCGCAATGGGCCAGCAGTGGGGAACGACGGCGGGTCCCGCAACGGGGGACGTCGTCGTCAGTTCGGTGACGGCTCTTCGGGCGGCGGGGCGCAGCGGTCGCGGAACATGTCGAGTGCAACCATGGCGGCGAGCCACGTCGCCGCGGCATCCGGCTGTCCGGTGACCATGTCGCGCGCGACCTGGACGAAGGTGCGGAACGGGATGGCGGGGCCGGTCGTGCGGGCGAGCAGGCGGGCGCCGAAGGTGGCTGCGGGCTCGGCGCAAAGGCTGCGCAGCGCGGCGGTGGGTTCGAGCGGTGCGGAGTAGTCGAAGCCTGGCTTGTCCACGGAGATCCTCCAGCGTGCAGGGGCGATCGCGGCCGCGCGCCCAGTGCGCGCGCCGGTGATCGCGGGCGGTGGCGCGGGCGGGCCGCGCTGGAGAACGACGCGCGGCGGGGGAAGACCGGGGCCGGGATCGCGCGACGCCGGCCGGGATCGCGCGACGGCGGCCGGGATCGCGCGGCGGCGGCCCGGATCTCGCGACGACGGCCCGGATCGCGCGACGCCGGCCGGGATCGCGCGGCGGCGGCCGGGATCGCGCGACGCCGGCCCGGATCACGCGACGCCGGCCCGGATCACGCGACGCCGGCCCGGATCGCGCGACGGCGGCCGGGATCACGCGACGCCGGCCCGGATCACGCGACGCCGGCCCGGATCGCGCGACGGCGGCCGGGATCACGCGCCGTCGAGGTCGTCGCCGGCGGGTCTCGCGGCGGCGACGCCGAGGTCGGCCAGCAGCGCCTGCAGGGCGGCGCGTTCGGCGCGGGGTTCGACGAGGGGCAGCAGGCGCTGCGTGCGCCGGCGCAGGTCGGCGAGGAACGCGGGTTCGGCGCAGAGGCGGGTCAGCAGGGCGGCCAGCGCGGCGGCGTCGCCGGGCGGGAACAGTCCCGGCCAGTCCTGGCCGAGGATGCCGGTGTTGCCCGGGATGGCCGACGCGAGCACGGGGCTGCCGGCGGCGATCGCCTCGCTGACGACGTTGGCGCCGCCCTCGCCGAGCGACGGCACGATGCAGACGTGGCTCTGCGCCAGCAGCGCCAGCGCCCGCCGCCGCGACAGCGGACCGAGCCAGCGGCACCGCCGGTCACGGGCGTCGGTGGCCGCGGCGGCGGCCTCGAGGTCGGGATCCAGCGGCTGCCCCGCCAGCTTCACCTGCAGCGACAGGGCGGGCGGCACCAGCGCGGCGGCGCGGAACGGCAGCAACGGGTCCTTGACCGCGCGCAGGTTGGCGAGGACGCAGGCCTGCAGGGTGTCCTTCGGGCGTTCGGCCCACGTCGCGCGCGCGGACTGCAGCACGACGCGCGTCTTCGCGCGCAGCTCGGGCGGCAGCAGGTCGAGCGCCTCGGGCTGGAGCGCGACGAGCACGTGCGCCGCGCAAAGGCACGCGAGCAGGTCGGCGTCGAGGTCGAAGCGCGGGTAGATGTCGGTGCCCGCCAGCAGCACGGCCGTGGCGCGGCTGCCGTGTCGCTCGACCCAGGCGCGCACCGACGGCGCCGACTTGCGCGCGTGCAGCGCCAGCAGCGCCGCGGCGGGGCGACCGTCCCAGCGCTCGGCGACGAACGGCCGGTGCCCGAGCTGCCGCAGCAGCAACGCCCAGCGCAGCGCGGTGACCCGGTTGCCGCTGCGCGCGCCGCGCGCGGCGGGGGTCACGATGGCGATCACGGCGCCGCGATCGGGCGCCGCGTCGGCGGCTGGCCGCTGCGGCCCCGCTCGCGGCCCGTCGGTCGCGCCGGGCGCCGCGCCACCGCCGCCCGCGGTCACCGGCCCAACTGCTCGAGGATGTCCCGGTCCGCCGGGAAGTCGCCGCGCCGGTGCTTGTCCCACAGCAGCCTGTCGTCTGCCTTCACGGTGAAGTCGCCGCGGCCGCCGGGCCGGATCTCGACGTGGGCCTGCGGGAACTTCGCGCGGATCGCCGCGGCCAGACCGGCCGCTCGCGGTTGGTAGTTTCAGACGACGCAGTAGTCGATCGTGACGTTCATGGGCGCGAGTGTAGTCCACGGCGCGCGCCAGACCCAAGGCGCCGATCGCAGGTCGCCCCGCCGATCCTCGCGGCCGCGAGCGGGCCCGCACGTCTTGCCGGCCTCGATCCGCGACTCCGTCGGTCCGCGCCGTGGCCGCGTTCGCTCAGGTCATCGCCTGGGCCGTCGCGCCGCCGTCGTCGCCGCGCGGCTGCAGCGTCTCGAAGAACCGCTTGTCGTGGCCCTCGAGGCCGTCGGCCACCAGGTGGGCGAGATCCGGGTCGAAGTGGCGCCCGGCCTGCTCGCGGAACAGCGACACGATGCGCGCGGTCTCCCACGCCTTCTTGTAGGAGCGCTCCTCGGCCAGCGCGTCGTAGACCTCGGCCAGGATCAGGATGCGCCCGGGCAGCGCCACGTCCTCGCCGGCCAGACCGTCGGGGTAGCCCTTGCCGTCCCAGCGCTCGTGGTGTTGGTAGACCCAGCGGCGCACCTGCTCGTACTCGCGCAGCGGCGCGAGGATGTCGTAGCCCATCTGCGGGTGGCGTTGGATCACCTCGCGCTCGTCCGGGGTCAGCGAGCCCGGTTTGCACAGGATGCGGTCGGGGATGCCGATCTTGCCGACGTCGTGCAGGAGCGCCGCCATGCGCAGCTCGCGCCGGTCGGCCTCGCCGACGCCGCAGCGCCGCGCCAGCACGTCGGCGTACTGCACGACGCGTTCGGCGTGGCCGCAGGTCGTCGGGTCCTTGGCCTCGATCGCGCGCGGCAGCACGCCGGCCAGCACCTGGTTCTGGGCCTCGAGCTCCTCGTTGCGGGCGCGCAGGTGGTGGTCGCGGATCGCGCGCCGGCACGTCTGCACCAGCGCGTCGGGGTCGATCGGCTTGGTGACGATCTCGGCGACCCGGTGCTTCAGCGCCGTCGCGGCGCCGTCGAAGGTCGGGCGCCCGGTCATCAGGACGACCGGCACCCGCGGCTGCAACTGGTCCGCGGCGTGGGCCAGCCGATGGGCCACCTCGGCGCCGAGGTAGAGGTCGCTGACGACCAGGTGGAAGTCGTCGCGGTGCAGCTGCTGCAGGGCGTCCGCGAGCGTCCGGGTCGCGTGGACGACGAAGCCGGCGCGCTCGAGGATGCGCGCCAGCAGCGTCAGCACGTGGTCCTCGTCTTCGACCAGCAGCACGCGCTGGTAGCGCGCACCGCTCGAACTACAGTTGTCCGCGACGGGCTCCCCCGCAGGGGAGTTCGCGGCGCCGGACGCGGTCGCGCCGGTGCCGTTCGAGGAAGTGGCTGTGTGCATGGTGGAGCGGGTTCGGGACGACGGGGCGAACGAGACCGAAGGCCCGCGTTGCGGGCCAGCACTTTCCACGGGTTCCACCTCCGGTGAATCCCCGAGTCGGCGGAACTTCCAGAGCGCGTATTGACTTCTGCGCGCAGGCACTGGTGCATGGCGGCGCGGCCGCCAGACTGTCGCTCGCGGCCGGCTCCCCGGCCGGCCGCCGACCGATCCCGGCACCATGACCACCGAGCATCGAACCGTCCCTACGTCGGACACGGGCCTGCGGCTCGACCAGTTCCTGGCGCGGCTCCCCGAGGTCGGCAGCCGCGCCCGGGCACGGGAGTTGATCGACGCGGGAAAGGTCCGCGTCGGCGGTGCCGAAGTCCGTCCGGCGCTGCTGCTGGAAGCCGGGCAGCGGGTGGAGTTCGAACCGCCGCCCCGGACCGGGGACCGCCTGCTCGGCGCGGTCGACGACCCGCCGCCCGAGCTGCGGGTGCTCCACGCCGACGAGTGGATCCTCGCCATCGACAAACCGCCGGGTTTGTTGAGCCATCCGCCCGAGGGGCGCGAGTTCGCCGGCCACTCGGTCGCCGGCGCCGCGCGGCAGCAGTTCGGTGCGCTGCCGTTGATCGGCGGCGAGGACCGCCCGGGCATCGTGCATCGGCTCGACCGCGACACGTCCGGCGTGATGCTGCTGGCCCGCACCGAGGCCGCGTTCCAGCACCTGCGCGCGCAGTGGCAGGCCCGCACCGTCCACAAGGAGTACCGCTGCATCGCCTTCGGCGAGAGCCGGTTCGACTCCGACTGGATCGAGCGGGCGATCGCCACGGACCCCGCGCACGGCGACCGCATGACGGTCGTGCAGGAGGGGGGGCGGGAGGCCGCGACCTACTACGAGGTCGTCGAACGGTTCGCCGGGTTCACCCACTTCCGTTGCCAACCCCGCACCGGCCGGACCCACCAGATCCGCGTGCACATGACCTCGATCGGGCATTCGCTGGTCGGGGACCGCGTCTATCGCAGCCGTCGGGCGCAGCACAAGGATCTGCCGGCCGACGCGCCACATCCGCAGCGGCAGTGCCTGCATGCCCTGCGCCTGGTGCTCGAGCATCCGGGCACCGGCGGTCCGCTCGAACTGGAGGCGCCGCTGCCCGACGACATGCAGGAACTGCTGCGCTGGCTGCGGAGCGAGCGACCGCCGCGACGGTGATCGGGCCGGGATGTGCCGTAAGATGTTTTTTATCAATCTCTTGTGCCGAGCAATCCTCGGGGCATCCGTGGGGTGTGTGGTCTTGGGGGTGGGCGCCAACAGCCCGGGGGCGCTGCCGGCCGATGACCCGGCATGGCCAACTCGCCGGGGGGCGACAAAGGGGGATCGGGGCGGGCCGCCGGCATGGCGCGCTGGCTCAAGCTGTACCTCCTGCTGGCGGGCTTCGACATCGCCACCGTGTGCGCCAGCCTGCTGCTGAGCCACACGCTGGTCGAGATCCACACCCGCTCCCTGGACCTGCAGGGGGAACTGTCGCAGCTGCGGCAGCTGGCGGTCGCGGCCAACGCCCCGGGCAACAACGTCTTCGACAACGGCGACGTCGATGCCGCCGAAGCGGACCTGCACCACGCGTCGACCGCGTTCGCCGACGCCCTGACGGCGGTCGCCAGGATGGTGCCCGGCGACGTCGTCGAGGTCGAGGCGATCCGGCGCGCGATGGCGGCCCAGGTCGCCGAGGCGGAGCTGGTGCTGGCCGCGATCGGTCGCGGCGACACGACGGCGGCGACGGCGCGCATGGCGGCGATGGATCGGCGCAGCGCGCGGGTCTACGACGCGATCGCGGCGCTGGAGACGGTGGTGCACCACCGGCAGTTCGCCGAGGCGGCGACGCTGCAGTCGTACGAGGTCCCGATCGCCGCGTTCCTGGTGCTGATGATCGGGGCGGCCGCCTTCTACGGCGCCAGCCTGCACCGCCGGCTGCGCGCGACCGAGGCCGAGCGGCGCCGCCACCAGAAGGAGCTGGTGTCGGCCAAGGAGGAGGCGCAGGCGGCCAACCGCCTGAAGTCGCAGTTCCTCGCCAACGTCAGCCACGAGATCCGCACGCCGATGAACGGCGTGATCGGCGTGACGACGCTGCTGCTCGAGACGCCGTTGTCGACCGAGCAGCGCGAGTTCGCGGAGACGGTGCGCCGGTCGGGCAACCACCTGCTGGCGATCGTGAACGACATCCTCGACTTCTCGAAGATCGAGGCCGGCAAGCTGCGGTTCGAGCAGGCGCCGTTCGACCTGATGCAGCTGGTCGAGGAGGTGGCCGAGCTGCTGGCGGAACCGGCGCATCGCAAGGGGCTCGAGCTGGCGACGCTCACGCACGCGTCGGCCGCCGCGGTCTACGTCGGCGACGCCGGCCGTCTCGGCCAGGTGCTGACCAACCTGGTCGGCAACGCGATCAAGTTCACCGACCGCGGCGAGGTGGTCGTCGAGGTCGCGGTCACGGCGCGCACCGAGTCGGCGACGACGCTGCGCTTCGAGGTGCGCGACACGGGCATCGGCATCGAGGCCGCGGATCAGTCCAAACTGTTCGTGTCGTTCAGCCAGGCCGACGGCTCGACCACACGGCGCCACGGCGGCACGGGGCTGGGGCTGGCGATCAGCCGCCAGCTCATCGAACTGATGGGCGGCACGATCGGCCTCGACAGCGCGCCGGGGCGCGGCAGCACGTTCTGGTTCGTGGTCGAGCTGGCGCTGGCGCCGGAGCAGGAGGCCTTGGCGCCGCTGCCTGCGGAGCTCCGCGGCGGTCGCATCCTGTGCGTCGATCCGCACCCGGTCACGGCGCGCGCGCTCGCGCTGCAGCTCGCGGGCGGCGACGCCCCGGCCGCGGTCACCGTGGAGCCGGCGATCGACCGGGCCCAGGCGCTGCAGGCGCTGCAGGCCGCCGCCGCGGCGGGGCAGTCGTTCGCGGCGGTGCTGGTGGACGCGGGGCTGGCCGATGGGCAGGAGCTCCTGCGCGAACTCCGGCAGCAGCCGCGGCCGGTCCCGGCGTTGCTGATCACGCGTTTCGACCAGAAGAGCCGCAACGGCCGCGCGCAGGCCGCGGCGGCGTGCTGCGTGGCGAAGCCGATCCGGCGCGCGGCGCTGCTGCGCGCGTTGGCGCAGGCGCTGCAACCGGTCGAGCCGGGTGGCGCGCCGGCGGGCGTCGAGCGGCCGCGGCCGGGCCTGGGACTGCGGGTCCTGCTGGCCGAGGACAACCCGGTCAACCAGCGGCTGGCGGTGCGGCTGCTGGAGTCGCTCGGCTGCCGCGTCGACGTCGCCGGCGACGGGCGCGAGGCGGTGCGGCTGTTCGCCCAGCACGACTTCGACCTGGTGTTCATGGATTGTCAGATGCCCGAGCTCGACGGCTACGAGGCGACCGGCGAGCTGCGCCGGCACGAGCAGGAACGCGGCGCAGCGGGCCGCGCGCGGCGCACGCCGGTGATCGCGCTCACCGCGCACGTCATGGTCGGCGACCGCGAGAAGTGTCTCGCCGCGGGCATGGACGACTACCTGACCAAGCCGATCCTGCGGAAGGACCTGGGCGACGCGATCCAGCGCTGGCGCACCGAGCGACCCGTGGGCAGTCCGAGCGCGGACGGCGGATAGGACCGTTCCGCGGGCGATCCGGCGGACGACCGGGTCGGCGACACCGGTACACGACCCGGCGGGATGCCCGGCAGGTCCTCCAGCACCGCCGCCTTCGTCCGGGAGCGGGCGGTGCCCCGGCACCGTCGCTGCGAGGCGATTGCGCGCCGGCCCGCCGACGGCTCTGCTCTGCCGCCATGGTGCGAAGCGCTGGTCGAACGGGAGCCTCGGTGTCGGCGAGCCCGACGGTCGTTCCCGGTGCACCCGCGCATCGGCGGTGGCGGCCCGCGGCGCGCGCCAGCGCCCCGGCGATGGCCGCGTTCGCCGCCTGGGTCGGCGCGTCGATCCCCGCCGCGGCGCAGGCGCCGCCCGGACGCACGCCGCCGACCGAGGTCACCGTGCTCGACGCGCGGCCGGCCGAGGGCAGTCCGGCGATGGTGCGCTGGCAGCTCGGCCGCGACGCGGCGGCGAAGGGAGACCCCGCGGCCGCGACGGCGCACCTCCTCGCCGCCCTCGAGTTCCACCCGGCCTCGCCGTCGCTGCTGCTCGACCTGGCGCTGGCCGCGACCGCGCCGGGTGAGCGCGCGCGCTGGACCGAGCGGCTGGCGCGTGCGCTCGGCGACGCGCGCGGCCGCGCCGAGCCGGGACGCAGCGGCCTCGACAAGGACGCGAAGAAGCGCGCCGCGGACCTCGACCTGACCGTCGGCGCGGCGCTGGCGGCGGCGCGCGCGCAGGCCGCGGCCGAGCTGGCCCGCGCGCTCGCGCGCGTGAAGCCCGGCGGCCGCTCGGCGCTCGGCAACGGCGCGCTGTGCCGCTGGCACGCGGAGGTGTTCCACGAGCTCGCGACCGACGCGCCGGAGCTGCTGCGCGCGCACGGCGACGCGTTCGCGCGCGCGCTGGCGGCGCACCGCGCCGACCACGACGCGGTCTGCAAGGCGCTGCTGCAGGTGGCGCAGGGGCGCACCGGCGCGACGGCCGCGCCGGGGCCGGCCGACGCGGCGGCGGGCGACGACGACGCGGCCGCGGCCGAGCGTCGACGGCGCGCGGCGCTGGCGCTCGACGCGGCGCGCATCCTGCGCGGGCTGGCGCAGCAGGCCGGCTACGTCGACGACCTGCACCGCGGTCCGACGGTCGACATCGCGCGCTACGCCGAGGCCGCTGACGGCGCGATCGCCGCGGCCAGCAGCGACCTCGGCGCGCCGCGGGTGTGGACCATCGCCGAACTGCAGGACCTCGACGCCTCCGCGCGCGACGCGTTCACGCGCGCGCACGCAACCTGGGCGCACCCGGCGGTCGCCGTCAGCGCCACCGGCAAGTACCGCATCGAGACCGTCTGCGGCCACGAGACGCTGCTGGGCGCGGCGCAGACCATCGAGCTGCACCACGACCGGATCGCGCGCCACATGGGCGCCGATCCGTTCGGCGGGCGCCAGGGCCGCGTGCGCATCGTTCCCGACGTGGCCGACCTCGAGTCCGACGGCGCGCCCTACTGGTGGGCCGGCGGCTTCCAGGGCGGCGACGAGACCGTGGTGCGGTTCGCGTTCGATCGGATCTCGGGACTGGGGCGCACGCTGACGCACGAGCTGACGCACCGCTTCGACGGGGTGCTGCGGCCGTTCCTGCCGGCGTGGTACGTCGAAGGGCACGCCGACTGGACCGCCGAGCACTACGCGTCGATGCAGGACCCGGACTTCGTCGACGACCACCTCGACCTCGGCGCGTGCGTGACGACCTACGTCGAGGGCTACGCCGACGAGGACACGCTGCGCGCGCTGCTGCGCGGCGAGCCCGAGGACTACCGCCACAATTACTTCGCCGGCTACACGCTCTACGCCTACCTGCGCGGCTGGCCGCCCAAGCAGCCGCCGCGGTTCCGCGAGCGGCTCGAGCAGTTCGAGAAGGCCGCGCGCGGCGGCCGCCGCGATCCGGTGGGTCTGTTCACGAAGACGTTCTGCGACGGCAAGGACGGCCGACCCGGCGACCTCGCCGGCTTCGTCGCCGGCTGGCGCGAGTTCCTCGACGGCATCTACCGCCACCTCGACGAGCGCACGCGCGGGCCCGACACGGCGTGGGTCGACGCCTACGGCCGCCGCGGCGGCGAGGCCGAGGGGCCGGTGGTGGACGACGCGCCGACCTGGAGCTGGGCGCGCGCGCGCGCCGAGCCGTTCTTCGGCCAGGGCCACGCCGGGCGCGCCGGCTTCGTGCTGGCGGCCGCGGGGATGGGCGACGCGGCGGTCGCGGCCTGGCTGTGGTCGCTCGAGATCGAGGGCTGGGACGGCCGCGTCGCGGTGGCGCTCGCGGACACGCTCGACCGGCTGGGCCGCGACGCGCCGGCGGCGGCGGTGCGGTTGCTGCTGCGCCCGCGGGCGCCGGCGCTGCTGGCGGCCGGCGGCGACGCGGCGACGTCGGCGTCGCTGCTGGATGCGGTGCCCAAGGTGCGGGCGTACGCCGAGGCGCTCGAGGCCGCGGCGGCGGGGTTGCCGGCCGACGCCGGGGCGGCGGCGCTCATGTGGCGCGCCGAGCGCGCGCGACTGCTCGAGCTGTGCGGCCCGATCGCCGCCGACCCGGAGCTGCGCGCCGCGCCGCTGCCGCCGCCGCGCGCGGTCGGCGCGCTGGGCTTCGTCGACGACGACCTGACCGACTACGACGACGACCGCGTCGAGGGGCTGTGGTACGCCAACGAGGACGGCGACCTGCACGTCGGCCGCGACCGCGACCGCACCGCCACCGGCGCCGCCGACCGGCTGTCGCGCCGGAACCCGGCGTTCGTGCGCACCGCCGAGTGGCAGGCGCCCGGCGACTACGTCGTGCGCATGCAGGTGCACTTCACGACCGCGTTCGTCGAGGGCGCGGTGGTGCTCGGGCACTGGCGGCGCGACCGCGGCGTGCGCATCGGCTTCCGCGCCGGCGACCACGACTACGCCATCGGCCGCGACGAGCAGCAGGCCGAGCTGACCAACGTCCACGTCTCCGTGTCCGGCGTGTTCGAGCGCGACCGGCACATGCCGGGGTCGCCGCGGTCGGTGACCGTCGACTTCGACCGGCCGAAGCCGTCGTTCGAGCTGGAGCTGCGCGTGCGCGGCCCGCAGGTGCGCGTGCTGGTCGACGGCCAGGAGCAGCTGCGCTACGCGAGGCACGACGGCATGCCGATCGAAGGCCACCTGGGCTTCGCGGTCGCGACCGGCGCCTACCGCGTGCAGCAGCCGACCGTGCAGCGCAGGGACCAGCCGGGCGGCGCCATCGGCATCGACATCGGCGCCGCGGTCGCACCGGAGTTCGACACCGCCGACGCGCTGGTCGGGCTGGCGACGCGCGGCCTGCCGCTCGGCGCCGACGGCACGCTGGTGCTGTGGTTGCCGCCGGTGCGCGAGGGCGTCCCGGTCGACCACCTGGTGCCGCGCGCGCTGCCGGTGATGGCGTCGCTGCTGGGCGATCCGGTCCAGCACCCGCAGCTGTGGGCGCTGGCGGTGCCCGCGGACGCGACGGCCGCCGACGTGGCGCGGATCCAGGACCTGCTGCGCACGCACCGTTCGGCGCCGCTGCCGGTGGTGCGCCACCGCGTCGGCGCGCCGCTGACCGGCCGGCCGTGGGTGCTGATGCTCGACCAGGACGGCGTGCTGCGCGCCGCCGCCGAGGTCGGCGATCCGCACCTGTTCACGCGGGTGCAGCGGTGGGCGCAGCGGCTGCGCGGGCGCTGAGCCCCGCCGTCAGCCGCGGCGCGCCTGCAGCCACAGGCCGCACGTGACCGCGGCGAACGCGACGTAGAAGCGCCAGTCGGGGAACGGCTCGCCGAAGCACGTGTTGAGCACCGCGGCGACCAGCGGCTGCACGTTGATGTAGAGCGCCACGTGCGAGCTGCGCGTGTGGCGCAGCGCCCAGGTGTTCAGCAGGTAGGTCGTGACGGTCGCGAACAGCACCGCGTAGAGCGCGAACCACAGCACCGGCGGCGTGGCCACCGCGTCGAGGTTCGCGCCGGTGAGCTCCGGGCCGGAGTAGAGCGGCACCATCAGCGCCGCGGCGGCGAACAGCGTGCCGGTCGCGAGCCACGGATCGACGTGCGGGCCGAGCCGCCGCATCAGGATCAGGTGCGCCGAGAACGACACGCCGTTGGCCCACGTCAGCAGGTCGCCGACCAGCTGCTCGCGCGACAGGCCGTCGCCGCCGGCCAGCAGCTCGTCGACGCGCAGCAGCGTGCTGACGCCGAGGAACGCGACCACGACCGCGAGGATCTTGGCGGCCGTGAGCTTCTCCTGGCGGAACAGCACCGCCAGCAGCAGGGTCCAGACCGGGATGCACGAGTTGATGACCGCCGAGTGCGCCGGGGTCGTGCGGCGGATGCCCTCGGTGAACAGCACCTGGTTGAGCACCACGCCGAGCAGCGACGCGAGCAGCAGGCCGGGCAGCAGCCGGCGCGGCACGCCGCCGCGGCCGAAGCGCAGCGCCAGCGGGACCAGGATCGCGGTCGCCGCGAAGATCCGGAACCCGACCCAGGCCTGCGGCGGGATCACCGCGACCACCTGCTTGGTGAACACGTAGTTGGCGCCGAACAGCAGCGACACCGTCAGCAGCACCAGGTGGACCAGCCGGGGAGAGGGGGCCAAGCGCGGCATCGTTTCGATCGCGGGTGCGGTTGCAAGCGGCGCACTTGTGGCCGGCGCCCGGCGGGTCGACGATGCGCGGGTGAACGCAGTCCCGCAGCCCGCCGCCGCCGCGCCGGCGCCCCGCCCGGAACCACCCGGCGCGGTCGTGCTGTTCGACGGCGACTGCACCCTGTGCAACGGCGCCGTGCAGTTCGTGCTGCGGCGCGACCCCCGGGGGCGCTTCCGGTTCGCGGCGTTGCAGTCGGGCGCCGCCCGCGCGCTGCTGGCCGGGCGCGTCGCAGGGGACCCGCTGCCCGACTCGATGGTGCTGGTGCAGGGCGACGCGATCCACCTGCGCTCCGGGGCGGCGCTGCGCATCGCCCGCGGGCTCGGCCTGCCGTGGAGCCTCGCGGCGGTCTTCCTGCTGGTGCCGCGGCCGCTGCGCGACCTGGTCTACGACTTCGTCGCCCGGCGGCGTCACCGCTGGTTCGGCCGGCCGGCGTCCTGCCTGGTGCCGACGCCGGAGCTGCGCGCCCGCTTCCTCGACGCCGGCGAGCGCAGCGGCGGCTGATCGCCGCGGTCCCCTGGCTTGGCGCCCGGCCGCAACGTCGCCCGAATCGCCCGACGTTCGCGGTCGGGTGTGCCGGGCGGCGGGCGCCGCGGCTATCATCCCCCGCCCGACGCGCGTCCCGGCCCAGCATCCGCTGGGGACCCCCCGGCACCCCAGCGCCCCGACACTGCCCATGATCCTCGCTGCCACCCTGGTCCTGGCGCTCGCGCCGGCGCCGCAGAACCTGAAGTTGCCGCCGTCCGACGAGCGGCCCGGCACCGCGGCGCCGGTGCAGCGCCCGACGTCGGAGATCGAGCGTTTCCGCCGCAAGCTGGCCGAGCTGCGCGGCTCGCCGGCCGACGTCGAGCGCGCCCTGCGCGAGATCGCCGACGAGTTCCCGGACGTCGAAGGCCTGATCGTGCAGCGGCTCGGCTCGGCGATGGCGCGCGAGCTGCTCGACCTGATGATGGTGGCCGAGCGGTTCGGCTCCCCGCGCGTCGCCGACGAGATCCTGTTCCAGCTGCTGGCGCGGCCGGTCGGCGACAGCACGCGGGCGATGCTCGAGCGGCTGGTGCACCTGAAGGGCAGCGGCGGCGCCAAGCAGGCGCTGCGCGACTGCATCCTCGGCCGCATCGCCGGGGTGCGCCGGATCGCCACCGAGATCCTGGCGCGGCTCGCCGACGCCGACGACCTCGAGTTCGCGCTGCTGCTCGTCGACGAGCAGGCGCTCGACCTCAAGCTCAGCGGCATCGAGCTGCTGGCGGCGCTGCCGGCGCCGGCGCCCGCGGCGCGCCAGCGCCTGTGCCGGCTGCTGGCCAAGGACCCGACGGTCGCCGGCGCGGCGTGCCAGGCGCTGCTGGGCCTCGGCGACGCGGCCGTGCCGTTCCTGCAGGAGGTGGTGGCCGGACCGGCGATCGACCGGTCGTACGCCTACTCGGCGTTCGCGCTGGCGGTGCTCGACCGCGACGGCTCGCAGCTGCCGCCGGCGGCGGCGGTGCCGGCGCTGGAGCGCGCGCTCGGTGGCTCCGACCCGCTGGCGCGTTCGCTGGCCGCCGTCGGGCTCGGCGCGATGTGCTTCCACGGCCACGCCGACGGCGTCCGCGACGCCGAGGTCGTCGACGCGCTGCTCGAGGTGGTGGCGCCGACCGCGTTCGTGCCCAACTTCGAGCTGATGCGGCGGCCGGCCGAAGGCGCGCTGCGTCGGCTCACCGGCCGCAACGGCGCCGAGCTGGTGAGTTGGCGCGACTGGTGGCGCGACGCGCGCGGCGAGTTCGCCGGCCTGCGCGCGCGCATCGAGCTCGACGCCAAGGCCGCCGGCCTCGCGGTCGTCAGCCTGCGCGAGGAGCGGCGCCACGTGCGTGTGCTCGGCGAGGACCTGGCCGACCTGCCGCCGGTCGCCGGCGCCCTGGAGTACGTGCTCGAACGCGAGCAGCTGCTGCGGCTGGTCGAGGACCTGCGCGGCCGCGGCTTCATGCAGCCCGGCGCCATCGAGGTGCCCAGCGGCCTGCCGTCGCAGCGCGCGCTCGAACTGGTGGTCGGCGACGCGCGCACGCAGGTGGCGGCGCCGACGCCGCCGTTCGCGCCGTTCGACCAGCTGGCCGAAGTCATCGAGCAGCACACCCGCGGGCAGCTGTGGCAGCTGCTGCGGCACCCGACCGACGAGCCCGAACGCGGCGCGTTCTGGCGCGCCGAGCGCCGCTACCGCGCGGCGCAGGCCGACCCGCGCGAGCTGCAGCGGCGGTCGCTGCAGCGCGCGATCAAGGTCTGGCCGGTGGCGTCGCCGGTGCAGCGCCGCATGGTGCTGGCCTGGATGCTCGAGCTGCCGGGCCGCGCGGAGCTGCTGCGCACCGAGGACGGGGCCGCGCTGCTGGCGATCGTCCGCGACGGCGTCGAACGCGGCGCGTTGACCGAGGATCTGCAGGTGCTGCTCGAGCTGGCGGTGTCGGCGCCCGGCGACGAGGTCTGGCGCGACGGTGTCGATCTGGCGGCGCGCGCCGACGGCGGCGGCCGCGCGGCCGTCGACCGGCTGTTCCGCGTGCTCGGCGCCGACCGCGTGCTGCAGGCGCTGTCCGACCCGCGGCCGACGGTCCGGCGCGCGGCGATCGACGAGGTGGTGGAGGTCCGCGACCTGCGCGCCGAGGAGCGCCTCTTGGCGATGATGTTCGGCGACCCGGAGCTGCCGGTGCGGCGCGCGGCGATCTACGCCGCCGGCCAGCTGCGGCTGCCGGCTGCGCGGCAGGAGCTGGTCGCGCGCATCGACGCCGACGACACCGACCCGATGCTGCGCCGCGACGCGCTGATCGCCCTCGGCCGCATCGGCGGCGAGGGCGTGTTCGCGGCGCTGCAGCGCGCGCTGGGCGCGGTCCAGCCCGGCGACCGCGAAGCGGCGCTGCGCGGGCTCGGCGAGCTGCGCGATCCGCGCGCGGCCGCGCAGCTGGCGCAGGTCCTGGTGGCGAGCCTGGGCACGCCGATCGGCGAGCTGGCGCGCACCTACCTGCAGCGGATGGGCGGGCCGCTGGCGGTGCCGGCGCTGCGCGAGCAGCTGCGCGTCGAGCACGCCGGCGTGCACGGCGAGGTGGTGCTGATGCTGGCGGCGTGGCAGGACCCGACCGTGGTCCCCGACCTGATCGGCCTGCTGCAGCAGCGGCGCGAGCCGTTGCTGGTCAAGGCGATGCTGGCGAGCACCACCGGCCTCGACATCGACTCGGTCGCCGATCCGGTGCTGGCGCTGCAGAACTGGCACCGCGACCACCGCATGGAGCCGCAGTGGCTGTGGCTGCTGCAGGCGCTCGAACGCGAGTCGATCCCGACCTCGCTGGACCGCGCGCAGTTCGCGGCCGGCGTGAGCACGCTGGCGGCGGTGCCGGAGCTGGCGCGGCTGATGGTCGAGGCCGAGGCCGGCCGGCTGCGCGTGCTGGCGGCGGCGGTGCTGCGCGGCCAGACCGGCGAGGACTTCGGCCAGGTCACGCCCGGCACGCCGATCGAGGTGCGCCGCACGATCGCGGCGCGCTACCGCGAGCTCTACGAGGGCGCACGCGCGGCGCAGGGGCGCTGACGCGCTTGACCGCGCCGCCGCTGTCGCCGGCCCGGCGCGGCGCCTGGCCGGCGCTGGCCGCCTTCGCCGCGCTGTTCCTGCTCGGGTTCTTCGCGCTGCGGGCGCGGGCGCCGTTCGCGCGCGCCGAGGCCGAGGCCGCCGCGCTGGCGCCGCAGGCCGCGGCCCACGGCGTGGCGCTGGCGAGCGCGCTGGCGCTGCGCGCGCAGGCGATCGACCTCGACGCGGACGCCTTCACCGCGCGGCTGCGCCGGTTCGCGGCGTGGTCGCCGGAGCTCGGCGAACCGCTGGCGGCGGTGGCGCTGGCCGCCGGCGAACCGGCGGCCCGGGCGCTGCTGGCCACTGCCGACCCGTCGGTCGACCCGGCCGCGGCGTGGCCGCGGCTGCGCGCCCGACCCGAGGCCATCGCGGGCGTCGAGTTCGAGCTGCTGCAGCAGCGTTTCGCCGCGCGGCGATCGGGTCGGACGCGGTGACGCGTCGGCCGTCCGCACGCCGCCGCGCAACGCCGCATTGAGGAGTCTTGGCCGGCTGCTATCGTTGCCTGCCATTTTCCCCGCGCCCGATCGACCGGAACCCCGCCAGCACACGATGACCGACACCGCCGCCATCGCCCGACAGGTCCAGCAGGAGAGCAAGTCCTTCGACGCGGTGCGGCACGCGCTGCAGCAGGTCATCGTCGGTCAGGAGGACCTGATCGAGGGGCTGCTGGTGGCGCTGCTGGCCGACGGCCACGTGCTGCTCGAGGGCCTGCCGGGCCTCGCCAAGTCGCTGGCGGTGTCGTCGCTGGCGCAGGCGGTCGGCGGCCACTTCCGCCGCATCCAGTTCACGCCGGACCTGCTGCCGGCCGACCTGGTCGGCACGCACGTCTACAACCCGAAGAGCGGCGAGTGGAGCGTCAAGGAAGGTCCGGTCTTCGCCAACTTCGTGCTCGCCGACGAGATCAACCGCGCGCCGGCCAAGGTGCAGTCGGCGCTGCTCGAGGCGATGCAGGAGCGCCAGGTCTCGCTCGGCGGCGACACGCGCCGGCTGCCGGACCCGTTCCTGGTGCTGGCGACGCAGAACCCGGTCGAGCAGGAGGGCACCTACGCGCTGCCCGAGGCGCAGGTCGACCGCTTCCTGCTGAAGATCGTCGTCGGCTACCCGAACAAGCAGGACGAGCAGCGCATCATCGACCGCATGGCCGGCCTCGGCAGCCGGCCCGAGGTCACCGCGGCGACGTCGCCGCAGGCGATCCTGCAGGCGCGCAAGCTGCTCGACACGATCTACCTGGACGACAAGGTCAAGAGCTACGTGGTCGACCTGGTGTTCGCGACGCGGCAGCCGGAGGACTACGGCCTGCAGAAGCTCAAGCCGCTGATCCTGTACGGCGCGTCGCCGCGCGCGTCGATCAGCCTGGTGCGTGCGGCGCGGGCGCGGGCGTTCCTGCAGGGCCGCGGCTTCGTCACGCCGCAGGACGTCAAGGGCATCGGCTACCCGGTGCTGCGGCACCGCGTGCTCACGACCTACGAGGCCGAGGCCGAGGGCATCGGCAGCGAGGACGTGCTCAAGCAGGTGTTCGACTCGGTGCCGGTCCCGTAGGGCGGCGCGGCGGCGATGGCGGTCCTCAGCGACGACGACAAGCGCGAGCTGCTGCGCCAGGTGCGGCGCATCCAGGTGCGCACCGACCGGATGGTCACCGACGTGATGGCCGGCGGCTACACCTCGGTGTTCCGCGGCGCGGGCATCGAGTTCGACGAGGTGCGCGAGTTCACCGAGGGCGACGACCTGCGCTCGGTCGACTGGAACGTGACCGCGCGCACCGGCCGGCCGCACATCAAGAAGTTCATGGAGGAGCGCGAGCTCACCGTGATGCTGGTGCTCGACGTGTCGGCGTCGACCGACTTCGGAACCGAGCCCGCGGGCGGCGCGCCGGCCGGCGGCGAGCGCGCGCGCTCGGTGCGCGAGACCGCCGCGATCGTGTGCGGCTGCTTCGCGTTCGCCGCGGCGCGCAACAACGACAAGGCCGGCATGGTCACGTTCACCGACCGCGTCGAGCGCTACGTGCCGGCCAAGAAGGGCCGCCGCCACGTGCTGCGGCTGATCCGCGAGGCGTGGGCCCAGGAGCGCGCCGGCCGCGGCACCGACCTCGGCCAGGCGCTCGACTACGCCGGCCGCATCCAGCGCCGCCGCGCGGTGGTGATCGTCGTCAGCGACTTCTTCGGCGCGGGTCGCGGCACCGGCAGGGGCGGCGGGCTGCCCGAGAAGCAGCTGAAGGTGCTGGCGCGGCGGCACGACGTGATCGCCGTGCGGATCCGCGACGCGCACTCGGAGACGCTGCCGCGCGCGGGGTTGCTGCACCTGCGCGACCCCGAGAGCGGGCGGCTGGTGGCGGTCGACTCGTCGAGCCGCCGCGTGCGCGCGGCGCTGGCGGAGCGGGTCCGGCACGATCGCCTGGCGCTCGAGGACCTGTGCCGCCGCGCCGGCGTCGACCTGCTGGAGGTGCCGACGCGCGGCAGCGTCGCCGACCCGATCGTGAGGTTCTTCAGGATGCGCGAGCGGCGCGGAGGGCGCGCGTGAGCCGGCGCCGCGCAGCGGGAGCCATCGCCGGGGCCGTCGCCGCGGCGCTGCTGCTGACCGGCTGCGGGCCGCAGGCGCCGTGGCCCGAGGCGCCGCCGGTCGCGATCCTGCTGCGCGCCGAGCTGTCGCAGGCCAGCGTGCCGCTGCTGCAGCCGTTCGACCTGACGCTGGACCTGTTCCACCGCGCCGACCTGCCGGTCGACTTCGACCCGCAGGTTCCGGCCGGGACCACCGGACAGGTCGAGCTGCAGCCGGAGCGCGAGTTCGACGGCGGCACGTGGCGCCGCGCCGTGCTGCACCTGCGGGCGACGCGGACCGGCGAGCTCCGGATCGCGCCGTTCGAAGCGCGCGCCGCGGACGGCACCGCCACCGCCAGCTCCGACGAGCTGCGGCTCGACGTCACGTCGGTGCTGCCCGATCCGCAGGACGCCGAGCTGGAGGCGCCCGGCCCGTTGCTGCTGCCGCCGCGGCCGATCTGGCCCTGGGTCGCCGGCGGCGGCGGCGCGCTGCTGCTCCTGCTGCTCGCGTGGTGGTGGTCGCGGCGGCCGAAGCCCGAGCGGCCGGCGGCGCTGGCGATCGAGGTGCCGCCGCACACCAGGGCGCTGCGCGAGCTGGCGCGGCTGCGCGGCGTCCCGCGCAAGACCGCGGCCGAGGTCGAGGCGTTCTACGTGGCGACGGCGCAGGTGCTGCGCGTGTACCTCGAGGAGCGGTTCGGGCTGCGGGCGCCGGAGCGCACCACCGAGGAGTTCCTGCAGGAGATCGAGGCCGGCGGCCCGCTGTCGGCGGCGCAGTGCCTCGAGGTGCGCCGCTTCCTGCAGCAGTGCGACCTCGTCAAGTTCGCCGCCGTGGTGCCGACGGACGTCGTGCACCTGGAGACGCTGGCGATCGCCGAGCAACTGGTCGAGGCCACGCGCGCGGACCGCGCCGCCGCCGTGTCCGCGGGGGTGGGGGCGTGATCGCCGCGCCGCTGCCGCAGTCCGGCGAGATCGCCGGCTGGTTCACGGTCGGCGAGTGGTCGCTGCTCGACCCGTGGTTCCTGGTGGCGCTGCCGGTGTTCGTGCTGGTCACGGTGCTGCGCTGGCTGTGGCCGCGCGCGGCCCTGCCGGCGGCGCAGACCGGCCTGTTCGAAGGGCTGCCGCGCACGCTGCGCGCGCGCTGCGTGCGGCTGCCGCTGCTGCTGCTGTGCCTGTCGGCGTGCGTCCTGGCGGTGGCGCTGGCGCGGCCGGTGCGGCGCGAGCTGGTGCCGCAGCGCGAGGAGGGCGTCGACATCGTGCTGGTGCTCGACACCAGCTCGTCGATGAAGCTGCGCGACATGGACGACGACGGCCGGCTGCGCCGCGTCGACGCCGCGCGCGAGCGCGCGATCGAGTTCGCCAAGGCCCGCACCCGCGACCGGGTCGCGTTCGTGGCGTTCGCGCACTACGCGGAGCTGCGCTGCCCGCCGACGCTCGACGAGGACGCGCTGGTCGCGTTCCTGTCGTCGACCGACATCGTGCCCGAGGGCACGGAGCTCGACGGCACCGCGATCGGCACCGCGGCGGCCAAGGCGGCGCAGGTGCTGCAGACCAGCGACGCGCGCTCGAAGGTGGTGGTGTTCCTGTCGGACGGCGAGGACATGGGGTACGAAGATGCGATCAGCGTGGGCGACGCCGCCAAGCTGGCGGCGGACTCGGGCGTCCGCATCCACACGATCGGTCTCGGGCGCGGGCAGCAGGTGCAGGTGGGCAGGTCGTTCGGCCAGTCCTCGATCCAGCTCCTGCCGCTGACGTTCGACGCGCTCAAGCTGCTGTCGGAGAAGACCGGCGGCCGGTTCTTCGAGGCGCGCAGCGACGAGGACCTGGCGGCGGTCTACGCCGCGATCGACCAGCTCGAGAAGACCGAGCTCGAGGACCCGCGCTACCGCATCGTCGACGGCTTCGAGTGGCCGCTCGGCATCGGCCTGCTGACGCTGCTGCTGGCGCTGCTGCTCGACGCGCTGTGGATCCGGGGGGTGCCGTGAACGGGCTCGAGTTCGGGCGCGGCCACCTGTGGCCGCTGGCGCTGGCGCTGCCGCTGCTGCTGGCGGCGCTCTACGCGGTGCTGGCCTCGCGGCGCGCCGCGGTGCTCCGCTACGGCGCGCCGTCGACCGACCGCGTGCCGACGCCGCTCGGCCGCGCGGTGCGGCTGTGGCTGATCGCCGGGCTCGGGCTCCTGTGCTGGTGCGACCCGCGCTACGGCGACGAGGAGATCCCGCTCGAGCGCCGCGGCCTGGACGTGATCTTCTGCCTCGACACCTCGCGCTCGATGCTGGCAGCGGACCTCGAACCGGACCGCCTGTCGCGGGCGCGGGCCGACATCGCCGCCGTGCTGCCCGAGCTGCAGGGCGGCGATCGCGCCGGGCTGGTGGTGTTCGCCGGCCAGGCCCGCACCTGGATCCCGCTGACCCACGACACCGCGTCGTTCCGCGGCCTGCTCGACGAGGTCGACACGACCGTGGTGCCGGTCGGCGGCACCGACCTCGCGGCGGCGCTGCGGCGCGCGGCCGAGCTGGCGCAGCCCGACGAGGCGCAGACCACGGTGGTGGTGCTGCTGACCGACGGCGAGGACCTCGAAGGCGCCGGCCGGCAGGCGGCGCACGAGCTGCGCGAGGGCGGCCTGCGGGTCTACGCGGTCGGCTACGGCAGCATGCTCGGCAGCAAGATCACGTTGGATCAGGACGGCACCGAGCGCTTCCTGCGCGACCGCAGCGGCGACGAGGTGGTGAGCCGCCTCGACGTCGACGGGCTGTCGGCGCTGGCCGAGGCCACCGGCGGCGAGTTCGTGCGCGCCGACGCGATGGCGTTGCCGGTGCGGCAGCTCTACAAGAAGCGCATCGCGCCGCTGCAGAAGCGGACGTTCGAGCAGGCGACGGAGATCGCCAAGAAGCCGCGCTACCAGTGGGTGCTGTTGCCGTTGCTGGCCCTGCTGCTGTACGAACTGGCGACGACCGGAGGTCGCGAACGACGATGATGATCCTCACTGCGATGTGCGCGCTGCTGATGCAGGACCCGGGCGCGGGCCTGCAGCAGTTCCGCGACGGCGACTACGCCGCGGCGGCGAAGACGTTCGAGGCCGCGGTCGAGCAGCAGCCGCAGTCGCCCGAGCTGCTCTACAACCTGGCGGTGGCGCGCTGGCACGCCGGCGAGCTCGACGCCGCCGAGGACGCGGCCGGGCGCTACGCGGCCGCGCCGGGCGGCGGGCGGGCGGACCTGTACCACGGGCTGCGCGGCAACATCCGGTTCGAGCGCGCCAAACAGCTCGGACAGCGCGGCGTGGCGGCGCTCGGCGGCGCGATCGGCAGCGCCCTGACCGGCGCCGAGCAGGCCGAGGATCCGACGACGCTTTTCCGGAACGCGATCGAGCAGGCGATGAAGGCCCGCGACGAGTTCGTGCGCGCCGCCAGCGTGCCCGACGCGGCGCCGTCCGTGCTGCGCAACGCCGAACGCGCGCTGCGGCAGCTCGAGTGGCTGGAGAAGCTGCTGGAGGAGGCGAAGAAGCAGCAGCAGGAGCAGAAGAGCGACCAGCAGGGCGGTGAGGGCGACGAGCCGAACGACGAGAAGGGAGAGAAGGGCGACGAGAAGAGCGACGAGAACGGCGACCCGCAGGACGACGACCAGCAGCCGGGCGAGGACGGCAAGGACGACCCGCAGGACGGCAAGGACGGCGACCGGGACCAGGACCAGCAGTCGGCGGAGGACGGCCAACAGCCCGACGCAGAGCCGCAGGACGGTGACGACGCCGAGCGGCCCGAGCCGTCGGCCGAGGAGCAGCACCCGGAGGGTGCCGGCGAGCCCGAGGGCGAAGCCGAGGACGAGCAAGCGCCGGAGCCGCAGCCGCAGGAGCCCGACGAGAAGTCCCCGGCCGAACAGGCCCCGCGCACCGACGCGCCCGGCGAGGTGGGCGAGGGCAAGGAGCTGTCGCCCGAGCAGCAGCAGCGCCTGCTCGAGCAGCTGAAGCAGCTCGACGGCGAGCTGCGCAGGATCCGCGCCCGGGCGCGCGGCGGCAAGCGGCCGGTGGAGCGCGACTGGTGAGGTTCCGGCTCGTCTGCTGGATCGCGCTGGTCGCCGCCGCGGCGCCGGCGCAGGAGACGCTGCGCGTGCAGGGGCCCGAGCCGGCGACGGTCGTGCTCGGCAGCAACGCGCGCGTCGACCTCGTCGTCGAGGGGCGCAGCGCCGACCCGCGGCCGCCGCGCGTGCCCGCGGTGGACGGCCTCGACTGTCGCGTCGTCGGACCGCAGCGGCAGGTCTACACGTCGCTGACGCGCTCGGGCATGGTCGAGCAGGTCACCGCGCGCTACCAGCTGATCCTCACGCCGCAGCGCGAGGGCACCTTCACGATCCCGGCGTTCGCGATGCACACCGGCAGCCGCGAGCAGACCGTGCCGGCGCTGCAGCTGACCGCGGTCAAGGAGCTGCGCGGCGCCGAGTTCGGCTACCTCGACGTGCGCGTCGAGCCGCGCCGGGTCTACGTGCACGAGCCGGTGCGCGTGCGCGTCGAGTTCGGCGTCGACAAGGGCCTGCGGGCGGTGCAGGACGTCGCCAGCAACCGCACGCGCTACGTCGACTTCGAGGTGCAGGCCGGCTGGCTCAGCGACATGCAGGGCACCGAGCCCCTGGAGCAGCCCGACCCGACCGGTGAGTCGGTGCCGGTGGTCCTGAACCGCGCGCTGCAGCGCGCCGAGTACGACAGCGCGCACGAGCGCGGGGGCAAGGTCTACAACAGCTTCGTGTTCCACAAGGCGTTCCTGCCGACGCGGCCGGGGACGCTGCAGCTCGACGCGCCGCTGCTGCGCTACCACGTGCAGCTGACCCAGGGCCGGGTCGGCCTGTTCGGCGAACGCGTCGGCGCGCAGACCGAGAACTACTACGTCTACGGCGAGCCGATCGCGCTCGAGGTGCTGCCGATCCCCGAGGCCGGACGGCCGACGCCGTACTTCGGCGCGGTCGGGCGCTTCGCGCTCGACGCCACGCTGAACACCGACACGGTCAAGGTCGGCGGCTCGGTCAAGCTGGTGCTGCGCATCTCGGGCAGCGGCAACTTCGAGTTCCTGCGGGTGCCCGACCTGTCGACGCTGGAGCCGATGGGGCTGCACCTGCTCGGCCAGACCGAGGAGCGCAAGAGCGACGCGGTGACCGTGACCTACGACCTGACGCCGCTGCGCGCCGACGTCACCGAGGTGCCGCCGGTCGCCTGGAACTACTTCGACACCACGCCCGGCGTCGAGGCGTTCGCCGAGGTGGCGACGCGGCCGCTGCCGCTGCACGTGCAGCCGCTGGCCGACGGCGAGGAACTGCTGGCGCTGCCCGAAGCCGCGACCAAGGCGGTGACGCCCGGCGTCGACGACATCTTCGACCTGCCGGACCTGTCGGGCGCGCCGGTGCCGCGGCCGCGGCCGTGGCCGCTCGGGGCGTGGCTCGCGGCGCTGGCGCCGTGGGCGCTGGTGCTCGGCTTCGGTGTCGTGCGCCTGCTGCGGCGGCGCGCCGCCGCCGACCCCGGGCGCGCGCGCAGCCGCGGCGCGGCCCGGCGCTGCCTGCGCGCGCTCGACGCCGGCGCGGCGCCGCTCGAGGCGCTGTGCGGCTACCTGGCCGACCGCCTCGACCTGCCGGCCGCGGCCGTGATCGGGCCCGACCTGGCGCAGCGCCTGCAGCAGGCCGGTCTCGACCCGGGGCGCGCGGTCGGCGCGCAGCGGGCGGTCGAGCAGGGCACCGCGGCGCGCTACGGCGGCGGCGGCGGCCTCGATCCCGCGCAGGTGCGCTCGCTGGTGCAGGAGCTCGAGGGCGTGCCGCTGCGGCGGCTCGGCGCCGGCCCGGCGGCGCTCCTGCTGCTGGTCCTGGCGGGTGCCTTGGCGGCGCCGGCCCCTGCGCAGGCCGACGCCGGCTACGCCGCCTACCGCGACGGCGACTACGCGACCGCCGCCGCCGCGTTCGAACGCGCGACCGAGCGCCAGGACGACCGCCGGCTGTGGTTCGCGCGCGGCAACTGCTACTACCGGCTCGGCGACCTGCCGAGGGCGGTGTGGGCATGGGAGTGCGCGCGGCTCGGGCTGCCGCGCGACCCGGAGCTGGCCGCCAACCTGCGGCTGGCGCGGCGGCGGCTCGAACTCGACGCCGAGGGCGAAGGCTTCGCGCGGGCGCTGGGCCAGCTGGCCCGATGGTTCACGGCGCCGGAGCTGGTCTGGCTGTGCGGTCTGTGCATGACGATCGCGGCGCTCGGCCTCGGCGTGTTCCGCCGCCACGCGGTGCCGCGCTGGATCGGCGCGATCGCCCTGGTGCCCGGCGTCCTGCTGGCGCTCGAGCTGCTGTGGCTGCGGCCGGCGCGGCCGCAGCACGCGATCGCCGCGCGCCCACTCGAGCTGGTGGCCGAGCCGCGCGCGGGCCTCGAGCCGGTCGCCCGGGTGGCGCCCGGCGTCGAGCTCACGCTGCGCAGCCAGGTCACCGGCGAGTGGGTGCGCGTGGACGCCGGCGAGCGCAGCGGCTACGCGCCCGGCGATGCGGTCCTGCCGATCCGGTAGCGGTCGCGTTCAGGCGAGCGGCAGCACCATCGTGAACACCGATCCCGCGCCCGGTCGCGACCGGACCCGCAGGCCGGCGCCGTGAGCGCGCAGGATCGCCATCGCGCCGGCCAGCCCGAGGCCGCGGCCGTTGCCCTTGGTCGAGAACAGCGGCTCGAACATGCGCTGGCGCACGGCGGGGTCCATGCCGCAGCCGTCGTCGCCGATCTCGAGGCACGCGTGCGGCACCGTCGTCGCGGCGGGCGACAGCACGACGTCGTCGGCGTCCGGCGACGGCGCCTCGCACGGGTGCAGGCGGATCGCCACGCGGCCGTCGCCCGGCCCGAACGCGTCCACCGCGTTCAGCAGCACGTTGGTCAGCACCCGATGCAGCTGCAGGCGGTCCGCGCGCACCGCCGGCACGTCCTGGAGGTCCAGGTCGAACGCGACGCGCTCGCCGGCCTGGATCTGCACGGCCTCGACGCCGTCGCGCACCAGCGCGGCGAGATCGACCGCCTCGAGCCGGAGGCGATCGGGCGCCGCGCTCTGCTGCATCCGCCGGCACAGGCCGGCGACCTGCTGCAGTGTGCGTTCGACGGTCTCGAGCGTCGAGGCCATCTGGGAGCCGGGCGCCGCGTCGAGCCGGCACAGCTCGAGGCCGCCGAGCGCCGTCGTCAGCGCGTTGTTGAAGTCGTGCGCGAGCCCCTGCACGACCTTGCCCATCTGCTGCAGGCGCTGCACCTCGGCGATCTGCTGCTGCAGGCGCTCGTTGTCGCGCGAGAGCCGCACCTCCTCCGAGCAGTCGCGCAGCACGACGACGGCGCCGGCGATGTCGTCGCCGATGCCGCTCCGCATCGGCGCCACCGAATCCTCGATCTGGGTCATCGAGCCGTCGCGCGCCAGCAGGCCGGTGCCGCGGCGCACCTGCACGATGCGCTGTTCGCGCATCGCGGTTCCGACCACGCTCGGCAGCGGCTGATTGGCGTCGCCCTCGACCAGCCGGAACACGTCGGCGAAACGCTGGCCGACCGCGGCCTGCAGCGGCCAGCGCGACATGCGCTCGCCGACCGGGTTGAGGTAGGTGATGCGTTCGTCGGCGTCGGTGACGACGACCGCGTCGCCGATGCTGTGCAGGATCGAGCCGAACCAGTCCTTGGTCGACCGCAGCGTGCCCTCGGCGCGGTGCCGGCTCAGCGCGGCCTGCACGGTCGCCTGCAGGCTGCGCTCGTCGAACGGCTTGACCAGGTAGCCGAACGGGCTGGTGTTGCAGGCGCGTTCGATGGTCGCGGCGTCGGCGTACGACGTCACGAACACGAACGGCAGCGCGCGCAGGGCGCCGAGGCGTTCGCCGGCGGTGATCCCGTCCATGCGGCCCTTCAGCTTGATGTCGAGCAGCACGAGGTCGGGCGTCGTGTCCAGGGCCGTGGCGAGAACGTCCTCTGCCCGGTCGACGATCGCGACCACGTCGTGGCCGAGCTCCTCGAGCTGGGCGCGCAGGTCTTCGGCGATCAGGGCTTCGTCCTCGGCGATCAGGATGCGGGCGCGGTTCGCGGTCATGGAGTGAGGCTGGTCGTGGCGGCGGTGGCGAGTGGGAACGTCACGGTGAACGCGGCGCGCCCGTCGTCGGCGACGTGCAGCGCGCCGTCGAGCTGGCGCAGCAGGCTGCGCACGATGCGCAGGCCCAGGGTGTGGTCCGAGGCCGGGTCGAACGCCGGCGGCAGGCCGCGGCCGTCGTCGGCGACGATCAGGGCCGCGCCGTGCGGGCCGTCGTCGCGGACGGTCACATGGAGATCGCCCGGGCGGCCGTCGGCGAAGCCGTGCTTCAGCGCGTTGGTCAGCAGCTCGTTCAGGATCAGGCCCGCCGGCACCGCGAGGTCGATCGGCAGCGCCAGCGGCGCGCAGGCGGCGCGCAGGCGCACGTTGCCGTCGGGCGCCATCGCCTGCACCAGCATCCGGGCCAGCTCCCCCGCGTAGGCGCCGAAGTCGATCGTCGCCAGACTGTCGCTGCGGTAGAGCTTCTCGTGGATCAGCGCCATCGATCGCACGCGCCCGCGACACTCGTCCAGCGACGCGCGGAACGCCGCGTCGTCGACGTAGCGGGTCTGCAGCCCGAGCATGCTCGAGACGACCTGCATGTTGTTCTTCACCCGGTGGTGGATCTCGCGCAGCAGCGTCTCCTTCTCGTGCAGTGCCGTGCGCAGCGCGGCCTCGGAGCGCACGCGGTGGCTGATGTCGATGACCGCCGCCAGCACCAGCGGCTCGCCGTCGGCGTCGATCGGGTTCAGCCCGATCTCGATCGGCACCTCGCGGCCGTCCTTGCGAACGCCGAACAGGTCGCGGCCGGCGCCCATCGCCCGGGACGTCGGGCGTTCGCCGTACTTGCGGCGCCACAGCGGATGCAGGTCGCGGTAGTGCGGCGGCACCAGCACCTCGATCCCGAGGCCGTGCAGCTCGCCGGGCGCGTAGCCGAACAGCGATGCAGCCGCCTGGTTGGCGAGGCGGATGCGGCCGTCGGCCGCGACGAGCACCATGGCCGACGGCGCTGCGGCGAACACGTCGCGCAGTACGCCGAGTGGTGGGTCGCCGGGATCGTCCGGGTGGGAACTCATGTGGAGGGCGATCACCGTCCTCGATCCGCATGGATACCGGGTCGGAGCGCGTCCTGCCAAGGGCTCGCACACACGGAACGAGCGATGGTACCGTCGAAGGCACCGGCGTTTCGGAGGTTGCGGTTCCTGTGCTGCAGCGGTCGGACCGCCCCGGGCGCGCAGCCGCGGTACCCTTCTGGGTCGGCCGGAGCTCCCGGGTGCCGACACGATTCGGTCGACCTCAATGCCTCGCAACGGGTTGCGCGCCGACCAGGGTCTTCCCCGATGGACTCATCCGCCGACCGAGCAGCCGTGCCGCCGCGTCGCGTCGCGTGGTCGACGCTGGTCGCCGTGTGCCTGTCCGGCGCCGCGGTCGCGCAGGCGGCGCCGCTCGGATCCTGGGCGGCGCCGTTCGATCACGAGGTCAACACCGCCAACACCAACCAGCTCGCGATCCCGATCACGCACCTGTGGCCGCCGCGCTTCAACGCGATCCACATGGCGCTGGTGCCGGTCGGTCCGCACCGCGGCCGAGTGCTGGTGTGGGACAAGGCCGAGGTCGCGCTGCGGCCGTACCAGCGCTGGTCGATCGTCGATCCCACCTGGGCGCCGGGCTGCGGCCGGCCGCGCTTCCGCAACTTCTTCCTCAGCATGCCGCAGGCGGCGCAGACCGGCGACCTGTTCTGCGCCGGCCACGCGTGGCTGCGCGATGGCCGGCTGTTCGTCGCCGGCGGCACCGCGCTGTATCCGCTCGGGCCGCAGGGCTACTTCGGCGCGGCGCTGTGCTACCAGTTCGCGCCCGACGTCTACGACCCGGCGAACGGCGACCATGGCAGTTGGTACCGCGAGCCCGACCTGGCGACGACGCGCTGGTATCCCACCGTGACGGTCAACGCCGACGACTCGGTGACCATCGCCGGCGGCAGCGACAACGGCGCGTACCACGGCGACTACGAGCAGTACCGCCGCAGCGGCGTCGGCGCGAGCTGGGGCCAGTCGCCGCCGCCGCCGATGGTCTTCGACCAGCGCACGCAGGGCGGCGGCAACCCGCGCGTCTACGCCGGGCCGCCGGCGCCGAGCGGCTTCGGCGACTACCCGCGGCTCCATCTCCTGTCGTCGGGTGAGCTGTTCTGCTCGGGCTGGTTCCGCCGCGGCGTGAAGTGGCGGCACACGCCGGATCAGCAGCCGGTCTACGACTTCTCCGCCGGCGACGGCTCCACCTCGCCGACCGTCAGCTACGCCAGCTCGATCCTCGACCCGCGCCAGGGCGGCGGCGATGACCGCATCCTGCGCATCGGCGGCAGCTCGTTCGGCATCTCGCGCTACGACGTCGACCACGTGCAGGCCTCGGTGCCCGGCCCGTGGCAGAGCTACGGCGCGCCGTTCCGGCTGAACCACGTGCGCTGGATGCAGAACGCGGTGATCCTGCCGGACGCGAAGGTGTTCGTCGTCGGCGGCTTCGACGACGGCCAGAACCCCGGCCATCCGACGCTGACACCCGAGCTGCTGGCGCCGCAGGGCTGGGTCGACGTGCCGCCGCACACCGGCGCGCGCGGCTACCACAGCTGCGCGGTGCTGTTGCCCGACGGCCGCGTGTTCGTCGGCGGTGCCGACACGCGGTCGTTCGACTACCAGATCTACAGCCCGCCGTACCTCACCAACGGCCTGCCGCGCCCGACCGGCATCGGCTGCAGCACCGGCCCCGTGCCCGGCGGACTCCGCTATCGCGCCGACGCGCCCGACGACGTGCACACGCTGCACTGGGACGAAGGCCTGCCGCCCGGCGTCGTCGTCGACAAGGTCGTGCTGCTGCGCCCCGGCTCGCTGACGCACCACAGCGACATGGACATGCGCTACCTGCGCCTGCCGGTGCTGAAGGACGACGACGTCGACCCGGCGCGCTGCCGCCTGCGGTTCCAGGGGCCGAAGGACAGCGCCGAGGCGCCGCGCGGGTGGTACATGCTGTTCGCGGTGACGAACCAGGGCGTGCCGGGCGAGGCGTTGTGGGTGCACGTCGAGTAGCGCACGCGTCGAGCCCGGCCGTTCGCGGTCAGGCGCGCCAGAGCGTCACGCCGCCGATCACCAGGAACGCGCAGCCGGCGATCCAGCGCAGCGTCCGTTCGCCGATCCACTGCGTGAGGGCGCTGCCCGCCAGCACGCCGAGCGCGGTCGACAGCACCAGCGCACCCGCCGCCGCCACGAACACCTGCCACCGGGCCGCGTCGCTGCGCGACGCGAACAGCATGGTGGCCAGCTGGGTCTTGTCGCCGAGCTCGGCGATGAACACCGACCCGAACACGGTCGCGAGCAGTTTCCAGTCCATCGGCGCAGCATGCCGGGCTGCGGCGGCGATGCCATGGGCCGTTCGCCGTGTCGGCGGGGGAGCTGCGGCCGACGGCGCGTGGGTCCCGCTCAAGGAGCCACCGTCCTAGGCCGATAGGACGGTCATGCAGTTCCAGGTCGATCCGCACAGCGTCGTGCCGCCGAGCCAGCAGCTCGTGGCCGCGGTGCTGGACGCGATCGCCCGCGGCGAGCTGCGGCCCGGCGACAAGCTGCCGGCGGTGCGGGCGCTTGCGGCGCAGGTCCTGGTCAACCCGAACACGGTCGGCAAAGCCTGGCGCGAGCTCGAGCACCTGCGGGTGACCGAGGGGCGCAACGGCCAGGGCGTGTTCGTGACCGCGCAGGGGCCCGAGGTCGCGCGCGCGTTGCGGCTGGCGGAGACGCTGGACCAGCTGCGCGTGGCGCTGTCGCAGGCGCTGCGCGCGGGTCACGACGAAGGGGTGCTGCGAGCGCTGTTCGACGAGGTGGCGGCAGCGGCGCAGGGAGAACCGGTGACGACGAGGGGGACGCGATGAGCTTCGCGGTGGATGTACGGGAACTGACGGCGGGCTTCGGCAAGAAGCGCGTGCTCGACGGCCTCGACCTGCAGGTCGAGCCGGGCAAGGTGACGGTGCTGCTCGGCGGCAACGGCGCGGGCAAGAGCACGTTGCTGCGCGTGCTGCTCGGCGTGCTCGCGCCCCAGCGTGGCAGGGTCTCCGTGCTCGGCTCGGACCCGCTGCGGCAGCACACGGTACTGCAGCGCGTCGGCTACGTGCCGGACGTCCCCGACGCGTATCCGTGGATGACGCCGCGCGATCTCTTCAAGCTGCTGCGGCCGCACTACCCGACGTGGAACGACGCGCGGTGCGCGGAGCTCGTCGAACGGCTCGACGTGCCGTTGCGCACGCGCCTGAAGGCGATGTCGCGCGGTCAGGGCATGAAGACCATGCTCGTCGCCGCGCTCGCGCCCGAGCCCGAGCTGCTGCTGCTCGACGAGCCGTTCGCGGGCCTGGACCCGCTGGTGCGCGAGGAGGTGCTGCAGGGCGTGATCGGTGCCCTGCGGGACGGCGAGCGCACGGTGCTGTGCGCGACCCACGAGCTCGACATCGCCGCGCGGATCGCCGATCGCGTCGCTGTCCTGCACCGGGGCCGCATCGCGCGCCACGGCGACCTCGCCGCGGTGCTCGGCCAGGAGGAACCGGCGGCGGCGCCGAAGGGGCTGCACGAGGTGCTGGCGGCGTGCGCCGCGGAGGTGTCCGCGTGAACCTGTCCCTGGTGTGGATGTGGAAGGAGTGGCGCGCACAGCGCGCGCTGCTCGGCGCGTGGGTGGTGCTGACGCTGGCGAGCACGGCGCTCGTGACGGCGCTCCTGCCGGCATACTACTGGAAGCAGGAGGACGCCGGCACCCAGGTGCTGTCGTGGTTCGTCGCCGTCAGCGTGCTCGGCGTCGTCGGCTTCGCGGCGCCGCAGCTCGTGCGCGCCGAGTTCGCCCAGAAAGACGACCAGTTCGTGCGGCGGCTGCCCGGCGCGCTGCGGCCGTCGTTCGGCGGCAAGCTGCTGTTCCTGGTGCTGGCGACGCTGCTGGTGCCGCTGCTCGGGCTGCTGGTCGGCGAGTGGTTCGTGACGGCGATCGGCCGCGACTGGAACGGCCTGTTCGACGTGCGGCACTACGACCTCGAAGTCGTGATGCGCTGGCCGCAGGCCGGGGTCCTGGCCGCGGCGGCGCTGCTGCTGGGCCCGTGGGTGTGGGCGGTCGGCACCTGGATGCCCGGTGGCCGCATGGCGGTCGGCGGCGCCGGGCTGTTGCTGCTGGTGCTCGGGTTCGGCGTGGCGGGGGTGCTGCGCGCGTGTCCCGGTCTGGAGAAGACGATCACCTGGCTGCCGTGGCTCCTGGCGCTGTCGCCGGCCGGCGTGGCGCTCGCCGCGGTGTCGTGGGTGCGCGGCCGACGCGGCGGCGGCGCTCTGCGCTCGGCGCGCGTCGGGCTGGCGACGCTCTCGGTGTTGCTGCTGCCGCCGGCCACCGCGCTCGGCGCCGCGGCGTGGCGCTATCACCACCCGGATCCCCTCGCGCTGCAGAACCTGGTCCCGCAAGGCACGACGCCCGATGGGCGTTGGCTCCTGGTGCGCGGCGCCGGTCACCCGGAGTGGGTCGGCCCGCCGTTCCGCATCGATCTGGAGACGGGGGCGACCGAGCAGTTGGGATCGGTGCACGACTACTGGCGGCCCGCGGGCATGCACGGGATCTGGCAGCCCACGCCGGCGCGGTGGTGGTGTGGCGAAGCTTCGGTGCTCGACCTCGCGACCGGCGCGGTGCGGTTGCCGTCCGACGAGGACGATCTGCGTCGCACCCTCGCCGAGGCGGCGCGGGCAGGGGCGCCGTTCCGCACGCCGACCGGACAGCGCGCCTGGGTGTTCGGGGGCGCGCTGCACGTCGAGCGACCGGACGGCGAGGTTGCGCGGATCGGACTGCCGCGGCAGGACTACTTCGGCCGCGCGTGCGGTCACGGCTGGGGCTTCCCCCGGCACTGGTTCGACCTCGGTCGGCTGCGGTCCCTCGGCCACCTGCAGCGGGGCGATCAGGAGGCGATGCTGCTGCGGGACCAGTGGTTCGTCCGCGAGCGCGGCAAGGGGCGCCCGAACGGCGCCTGGTTCCGCCAGGACTTCGACGACGGCACCCGCACCGAGGTCGAGGGGCTGCGCGGCGCTTCGTGCCTCGGCCTGCTCGACGACGACCACCTGCTGTTCTTGCTCGGGCCCTCGGGAGTGCGGCCGCTGCGCCTCGTCGCGTGTGCACGCGACGGAAGGCTGCGCAGGGTCGAGCACGACCTCGATCCGGATCGCGAACCGATCGCCAGCGTCCGCGACATGGCGCACGACCCGCAGGGCCGGCCGTGGTTGATGGTCGGCCGCGACGTGCGCCGCAGCGGTTCGCGCGACCTGCTCCTGCGCGTCGACCCCTCGGCGCTGCGCGTCGAACGCATGCCGGTCGCCCCCGGCACCCTCGTGCGCGTGCTCGACGACGCCGCGATCACCGTCGAGGACGGCGAACGCGTCGTCCGCACCGAGCTGCCGTCGGGCGAACGCACCGTCGTGTATCCGCCGCGTTGAGCCAACGAGCCGAGCGGACTAGCGCGAGGTCGCCTGGAAGCCCTCGAGCACGTTGACCACGTTCACGCCGACCTCGGCGACCGCGTAGCCGCCTTCGAACACGAAGATCGTCGGCAGCCTCAGGCTGGCGATCGCGCGGCCGACCTCGACGTAGTCGTCGGACGCCAGCCGGAAGCCGCTGATCGGGTCGCCCGCGAACGTGTCGACGCCCAGCGGCACGACGAGGGCGCGGGCGTCGAAGCCGCGCAGGGCTTCGAGCGCCTGCTCGAGCGCGCCGCGCCAGATCGCGAAGCCGGTGCCCGACGGCAGCGGCAGGTTGAGGTTGAAGCCCGCGCCGGCACCTTCGCCGCGCTCGTCGGCGTAGCCCAGGTAGAACGGGTACTCGGTGGCGGGGTCGCCGTGGATCGAGGCCGTGAACACGTCGGCGCGTTCGTAGAAGATGCTCTGCGTGCCGTTGCCGTGGTGGAAGTCGACGTCGAGCACGCCCACGCGTTCGCAGCCGGCGTCGCGCAGCACCTGGGCTGCGAGTGCCGCGTTGTTCAGGAAGCAGTAGCCGCCGAGGAAATCGGCGCCGGCGTGGTGGCCGGGCGGGCGCGTGAGCACGAACACCGGCTGCTGCATGTCCGCCACCAGGGCGCGCGCGCCGGCGATGGCGCAGGCGGCACCGGCGCGGACGGCGCGCCAGGTCCCGGCGGTGAGCGGCGTGCCGGCGTCGAACGCGTAGCGCCCCAGGCGCGCGGCGAAGCTCTTCGGCACGACGTCGCTGCGCAGGCCGCGACCCGGCCAGACCGCCGGCAGCGCGTCGAACCCGGCGTTGTCCTGTCCGAGCGCGACCCACTCGTCCCAGGCGCCGGCGAGGAACTCGAGGTAGTCCTCTGCATGGACGCGTGCGAGCACGGCGTCGAGATCGGCGGGTTCGTCGGGGACCTCGATGGGTCCCTGCGGCCGGCGCCGCAGTTCGGTCAGCACGTTCTCGAGCCGCGCGGGCACCTCGTGGCAGGGCACCAGCCGGCCGCGGTACATCTCGTGGCGGCCGCTGTGCAGGGAATGCAGCGCGTTGTGGAGGGTGCGCATGGGGCGGGCACTCTGGCAGAACCCCGCCCGCGGCGGCAAGCTGGATCCGATGAGCGAAGCACCCGACCGCGCCGGTGCAGCACTGCTGCGCCACTTCCTGGCGGCGCTGGCGTACCGCACGCAGAAGGCGCTGCGCGATGCGCCACCGGAGTTCGCCGACTTCCGCGCTGCGCCGAACGTGCGCACGCCGCGCGAGCTGGTGTGGCACATGACCGGCGTGATCGGCTACGCCCGCACGCAGTTCACCGGCGGCGTGTGGCGGCCGGATCTCGAGCCGACCTTCGACGCCGAGGTGGAGCGGTTCCACGAGGTGCTCGAAGACACCGCGCGGCATCTCGACAAGGGCCAGCCGCCCGCCGGGTTCACCTTCGCGCAGCTGCTGCAGGGGCCGTTCGCCGACGCGATGACGCACGCGGGCCAGCTGGCGATGCTGCGGCGGCTGTGCGGCGCGCCGGTGCCGCCCGAGAACTTCCTGCTGGCCGACGTGCGCGGCGACAACCTCGGCGCCGAGCAGCCGGCGCCGCGCGCGCCGAAGGAGGGCTGGCGGCCAGACCAGCCGCCGCCGGCGCCGGGGCGGCCGTTGCGTTGAGATTCTCGCGAGGCCCTTGGTGACAGTGGTCGGCGCCTCAGCCGTTCCTCTCTGCGCCCGGGGTAGACTCTGATCGGGTGCGCGATGGCAGCTCCCCTCTGGCAACCAGGAACAGTGCCCGGCAGGGCTTGGACTCTGACTCGGGGCCGTTGCCGCTGCGAAGGCGATGGCTACTCTAGGGCCCCCTGGGAAGGAGGTCCCATGGTGCGCTCTCTCTTCTCACCAACAACAGTGATTCCCGGTGTCGATCGGTGCGCAGTTGTGTTGGCCGCGGGCTTCGCGCTCGCGGCCAATGCCGAGGCGCAGGTGGACGTGACCTTCGTGCGGCCGCAGCACTTCCCCAGCGCGATCAGCGGTCTGACGCTCGGCTACGACGAGTCGCGCGGCGAAGGGCTGCTGTTCGGCGGCATCAGCCACTCGTCGCCGACCTCGTTCGACGAGACCTGGTCTTGGGACGGGCGCGGCTGGCGGCAGCGGTTCCCCACGGTGACACCGCCGGCTCGATCGTCGTCGTGCATGGTCTGGGACCCGCACACCAAGTGCGTGCTGATGTTCGGCGGGACGACCGGCACGGTGCTGCTGGGCGACACCTGGCTGTGGGACGGGCGCGATTGGCACCAGCGGCTGGTCGCGGGGCCGTCGCCGCGGCAGGTGCCGCAGATGGCCGCCGATCCGGTGCGGCATCGGATCGTGCTGTTCGGCGGCATCACCAACGCCGGCGCCAGCGACGAGACCTGGGAATGGGACGGCAGCCAGTGGCTGCAGCGGCAGCCGGCGACGCGTCGGCCAACCGCGCGGCACAGCCAGGCGATGGCGTGGAACAGCGTGACTGGCCGCGTGGCGATGCTCGGCGGTCGCTCCTGGCCCAGCGGCTGGATCAACTTGCTGCCGGCCGAGGAGTGGGACGGCCTGGACTGGATCCGGATCCCGGGCTCGATCGTCGGCGGATCGCCGTTCGGCTTCGCCGACGCGGCCGCGGTGCCGGACGCGCAGGGCGGCGGCGTGAAGGTCTACGGCGTCAAGTACTGGCATCCCGTGGCGCAGCGGTCGCCGGAGTACGGCGAGTGGTACTGGGATGGCGCGACGCTGCAGGTGTTGCCCTTCGGCGCGCGGCCACCGTTGCGGACGATGCACGACAGCCTGATCTTCGACCGGCAGCGCGCCGAGATGATCCTGTACGGCGGTGCGGACCTGGCCGACCCGCAGCGGCGCGACACGTTTAGGAGCGCGTTCCCATCAGGATCCTGGAATGAGGCTCTCAAGTACGGCGGTCCAGGGCTGGGCTGGCACCCCATCTTCGCGCAAGTTCCGTGGCGCGATGCGTTCCTATACGAGGACTACAACTTCGACTTCTGGTGGCAGACCGACGCCGGCTTCGAGTACCTCGGTCATGGGCCGCAGTATCTGGGAAACAACCTGCCGGTGGTTCCATTTGTCGATCCGCTGCGCCGCCGGATCTACGCCTACTACACGCAGCTTGGCTGGTTGTACGAACTCGTTGGCGCGAGCTGGATCAGCATCCCGCAGGCCCAGCACAACCTGCCTGCTGGCGCGGGCAGGCTCGGGAGCTTCAACCCGACGACCGGCCGGTTCCCGTTCGTCGATGGGGCCCCTACGGGGCAGGGGCTGTTCGAGTGGGACGGCAGCACGGTCACTCTCGTCAGCCTGATTCCTGGCAGCCAGGTTCCCGGTGGTGGTGTGCAGTATCCAGAGGTAGCGGTGGATACGGATCGAGGTGTGGTCGCTGTCGTCGGGCTGCGGCCAGGTGGCGGCGCCGTCATGCACGAGTGGGATGGTTCAACATGGACGACGACGGCGTGCCCGACGACCGCGTACGGCTTCGAGCTCGGGTACATGCCGGGGATCGGCTGCCTGTTGACGACGACACCCTTCTCTGGAATCTGGAGCTGGGACGGTACCCAGTGGACCCAGTTGCAACCGTCACGATCGCTGCCGTCATTGGTGGGCGGAACGGATCTTATGCAAATGGCCTACGACCGCAGCCGCAACCGGATGCGGTTCCTGATCCAGCGCTCCGCGGTCATGTTCGAGAACTTCTGGGACCTGCAGCCGATGCAGTTGCAGATCACGCCGACCGAGCCACGACCCGGCGACGTGCTGCAGTGCGCGGTGCACAGTCCCGCACACGCGGGCCAGCCGTGGCTCCTGCTGATGTCGCAGGTCCGGTACCCCGGGATCCCGCTGGCCGGCATGCAGCCCGATCCGTACCGCGTGCTGCCGCTCGGTGTCGACGACCTGCTGTTGGCGAGCCTCGGCACAGGACTCCGCGGCTTCCTCGATCCACAGGGCGTCGGCAGCACGACGCTGTCCATACCGCGGCACCCGGCCCTGGTCGGGACGCAGTTCGCCGCCGTCGCGGTGTCGGTGGCGGCGAACGCGCAGCTCGGTCTGGTGTCGGGTCCGGTCGATGTCTACGTGATGCGCTGAGACCGGGCCATGTCGTCTCTGCGCGTTCGGTTGCTCGCTGCAGCGGCCCTGCTGGCGGTGGCCGTGGCGGCCGCGTTGCGGTTGAGCAGGGGCGTGGACGCCGCGTCCGCAACGGACGCGGCAGGCGAGGTGCGCAGCAGTGCGGGGCCGACCCTGCCCCCTGCAGTCGACGAGGTAGCGCGTGAGTTGGCAGACGTTGTGGCCGGCGAACTGCAACTCACGGTCGTCGAGGACGGCCATCCGGCTGTAGGTGCGGTGTCCTGGGTGCAGATGCCGGACGCGCGGGGCCTGATCGACGGCCTCGCCGAGACTGTATTGCTGGGGTCGCGCGACGATCCATCTGCCCAGCACACCGGGTTGGTGGACGGCACCGCCCGAATCGAACTGCAGGCCGCATGCTGGACGTGGCTGCGCGTGGGCAGCGGGACGGGCAAGCTGGCTTTCGACCGGCTGGCGCCGTTCTCCGGCCGGCGGCAGCACCGCATCGATCTGTCGCGGGGCCCGATCGTCCACGTCCAGGTCGTGCGCGCGGATTGGCGCACCCCGGTCGCGGGGGCGCAGGTGCGCGTGCTCTGCAGCCGGCTCGACGAGGGTTCGATACGCGAGATCGGCACGTGGACGTGCGACGCGAGTGGCTACGCGCAGGTCGAGGGACTGGCCGCCGGGCGCGCCGTGCTGGTCGCCTCCGGGGCGCGACCGGAGGAGGGACCGCCGCATGCGTGTCCCATGGTGATCCAACCGGGTCAGGGCGATCTGCGGGCCTTGCTGGTCGAGCCGGCGCCGACGCAGCAGGTGACGCTGGATGTCCTTGTCGCGTCGCCCACGCTGGGTCGGGTGCGCCCGAAGTTGTTCCTGCGGCGGCTCGACGCTGCACCCGAACCGCTGCATCCGCAGGCCGGAACCCTGCAGCCGGGGCTGCAGAAGCTGGCGTTCGCCGTTCCGGCGGGGACCTACGAGATCGGGGTGCTCCCGCAGGGCGAGTTTCGCGTCGGCGGCGAGAATTGGATCGAGGTCCCGGCGCGCGACGAACCGATTGGCGCCAGCGTCTCGTTGCTGCCGGCCGAGCAGCGCACCACGGTGCGGTTACGCGGTGTGGACCTGCCCGACCTGCCATTGCGGGTCTCTCTCGCCAGCGCATCGGGCATGCGTGGGAACGACCCGGCGATCTTCTTCGTCGGTGGCTTCCACTGGCACTCGTTCGAAGGCGAGGTGCCGTCGCAGGAGACGCCAGTGGTCGTGGTCGGCATCGGCCGGCAGCGGAACTTCGTCAGTCGACCGGTGCGGTTGGTCGGCCCGGCGGTCGACGTGGATCTGGCTCCCGCCTGCAGGCTCGAGGTGCACTGGGTCGGCGACGCACTGACGTCCGCAGCGCCGCCAGTGCTGGCAATCACTTCGAAGGGCGATGCGCGGATGGGTGTTGCGCAAGCAGGCAGTGCCGTCGTGTGCCCGATGGAGCGCAAACTCGTCGTCGGGGTGGGTGCGCGGCGTCCAGCCTGGGTGGCGTCGGCGGTCGTGGAACTGGGCGACGTGGTGGTCGAAGGGCTGGTCGGCGACCGCAGCGTCTGGCGGCGGGAAGTGACGCTCGCCACGCGCCAGCACCTGGTGCGCGTCGGCGACTGAGGCTTCGCGGCGGTCCGCCCCAGTGCGACGCCCCGTTCGTCACGCTCAATCCCAGCGCGCGCGGTAGCACCGGTCGTCCGGTCGGCTGGCGGGATCGTCGATCCAGTCGAGCGTGCGCGAGTGCGCCGCGCGGTCGAGCCAGACGAACAGGTCGAGCACGCGCGCGCCGTTCGGGCCGGCGCGGAACTCGTGCACGTTGTCGCGGGTGCGGGTCAGCAGCGAGAAGCGACCGGGGCGCAGCCAGACACGCGAGGTCTCGCGCACGGTGACCTCGTCGGTGTCGCGCGAGCCCTGGGCCAGATCGAAGCTGCGGATCTCGACCTCGCCGTCCGCGCAGACGATCGCGCCGAAGAAGTCGCGGTGGTCGTGCAGCGGGATCGCGCCGCCGGGGGCGATGTGGATCTGGTGGGTGAGCACGACGGCGCGCGCCGCGTCCGGGTCGGCGTCGACGTCGGCGTCGATCGGGCGCTCGCCGCCGGCGCTGGCGATGCGGCGGAAGGTCCACGTGTGCTCGGCCAGGAACGCGCGCTCGCGCTCGCTCATCGCCGCGAACGGGTCGGCCGGCACCGCGTCGAGGCGCGCGAGCACTGCGGTCGCCGCGTGCACCCAGGCTTCGTCGCCCTGGGGCCGGCCGTCGACGTGCTCGCGGACGAGCGCGTGCGCGCGGTCGAGCACGTCCTGCAGCCCGAGCTTGCCCGGGCGGCGCGCCCCGGTCGACCCGGTCGCCGCGCCCGGCCCCTGCGGCAGCAGCGGCAGCGCCAGGGCGCCGGCCAGGAACGCGCGCCGGTCGACGGTGCGCCGGTCGGGATCGCGGGTGCGCAACGGGATCGTCATGCGGCTGCTACGCGCCGCGCGCCCGCCGCGCGAGCGAGCTCAGCCCATCAGCCGCTTCATGCGCAGACCCATCATCGTCAGCAGGCCGCCGAGCACCACGAACACGCCGGCCACCAGGTAGCGCAGCAGCCACTCGTTGAAGAACAGCAGGATGCCCAAGCCGAGCAGGACGAAGCCCGGCACGAGCAGCAGGTAGACCGCGTTCGGCGGCAGCTGCGGCATGCCGCCCATGCCGCCCTTCAACTGGAACTCCATCGGTGGTCGTCGCCCTTCGGTGGGGGTTCGGAAGCTCGGCGCCCGTCAGACGAGCGCCTTCTCGTAGATGCGGTAGCGACGGTAGGGCACGTGACCCAGCGTCTCGAGCGGGCCGAGCATGTCGCGGTTGTCCTCGAGGATCCAGCTCGCCTCGCAGGCGCGGAAGCCGGCGGCGATGCCCTGGCGCGTCACCGCGTGCAGCAGCTGCAGCTCGATGCCGACCTTGCGGTGCTCGGGCACCACGCCGAGCGTGATCGTGCGCACCAGCGTCTCCTGCTTGAGCCGGCGCAAGAAGTGCCACCAGCCGAACGGCAGCAGCTTGCCGTCGCAGGCCTTCACCGCAGGGTTCACGTCGGGCAGCGCGATCGCGAAGCCGACCGGCGCGCCGTCGATCTCGGCGATGTGCATCAGCTCGGGCCGCGCCAGCTTCTTGAGGTCCTTGGCCTGCGCCAGGAACTCGGGCTCGGTCATCGGCACGAAGCCCCAGTTGCGCTCCCAGATGCGGTGGTAGAGGTCCCACAGCACGCGCACCTCCTGGTCGTAGCGCCGCAGATCGACGCGCCGCAGCTGCGCGCGGCTCTTCTGCTGCAGGCGCGCGACGATGCGGTCGAGCCGGTTGAGGTCGATGCTGTCGCTGGTGACCTTCAGCGCCAGCAGGTCCTTGGCCTTCCGCATGCCGAACGCCGTGATCCAGTCGGCGTAGTGCGGCGGGTTGTGCGGCATCATCATCACCGGCATGCCGGGCTCGCCGTCGACCAGCAGGCCGCAGCGGTAGTTGGTCGACAGGTCGACCGGGCCGCGCAGCTCGGTCGCCGAGCGGTGCCGGCACCAGATCGCCGCGTGCTGCAGCAGCGCCTGCGCCGCGGCCGGGTCCTTGGCCTCGAAGTGCCCGAAGAAGCCGACCCGGTCGCCGTGGAACTCGTCGTGCAGCCGGTCGCGCGTGGCGCTGATGCGGCCGACCAGCTCGTCGCCGCGCCACGCCGCGCAGAACGTCGCCTCGGCGTGCTGGAAGAACGGGTTCTTGCGCGGGTCGAACTGCCACGCCTCGGCGCTGGTCAGCACCGGCACGAAGTGCGGGTCGTCGCGGTAGAACTGCCGCTGCAGATCCAGGAACCGCGCGGGGTGGTGGATCGTGCCGATGGTGACCGGCGCGTGGGCCGGGGCGGCTGCGGGATCGGGTTCCAGGAAGGCGGTCATCCGGGGTGCGCGCTATCCTCGCCGAACCCGGCGCCGCTGCAACGTTCCTGGCGCCCGACTGCGTCGCCCGCCGGCCCGCGGCCGGCCGACCAGCCGATTCCACCCCGCCGACCCCGATCCCGTCGACCGCTGCCCGTGCTCGCCGAACCGTCCGTCCAGCCCGTGTCGTTCCGTCCGCGCGCCCTCGCCGTCCGCCCGCGCCGTGCGCGCAGCGCGCCGTGGGCGGCGTGGGTTGCCGGCGCCGTCGTCGCCGGCGCCTGCGCCAGCGCGCCCAAGTGGGAGCTGGCCGACCCGGGCGCCCCCGACCCCGCGCAGAAGGCGCTGCTGGTCGAGGCCGAGCGCCACTACCGCGCCGGCGAGCCGTTCGACGCGCTGCGTGCGCAGATCACAGCCGACCGCGTCACCGCCTGGTGGTTCACGCGCATGGTCGTGCGCGACGTCGTGGTCGCGCGCGAGGGCACCAGCGGCAGCGCCGAGACCACCTCGGCCCGCGCCCCGACCCGGTTCAGCGGCGACGAGATCCGCCAGCGCGTGCAGGAGGGCCGCGAGGAGCCGGCCGACAGCGACGCCCTGCTGCGCGCGACCGTCGGCATCGGCAATCCGCTCGAGCAGCGCGCCACCGCCGAGATCGAGCGCCTCGGCACCGCCGCGCTGCCGTGCCTGGTCATGGATCTCGCCAGCCACCCGCAGACCTTCGTGCGGCAGATCGGCATCGACCTCATCGGTCGCCTCGGCGAGCCGGCGCTGCCGCTCGTGGTCGATCAGCTCGGCCGCGATCCGGAGCCCGCGCGGCGACGCACCGCCGCGCTCGCCACAGGCGCCATGCCGGCCAGCGAGCGCACCGCCGCGCAGCTGTACGCGTTCGGCCAAGACCCGCACTACGCCGTGCGCGCCGGCGCCTGGTCCGGCCTCGGCAAGGTCCCCGGCGCGGAGGCCGCCGCCGCGCTGCGCCGCGCGCTGGAGACCGATCCCGACCCGTTCGCGCGCCGCGCCGCCGCCCGCGCGCTGGCGAACCACCGGCGCGCCGACAGCGCGCACGCGTTGGTCGCCTACCTGCAGCGCTGCCAGCGCGAACGCGACGCCGACGGCGCCGACGCCGCGCAGGACGCCCTGCAGGAGCTCAGCGGCACGCACGGCCTGCGCAGCGCCACCGCCTGGCGCCAGTGGGCCAGCCTCTACGCGCCGCAGGGCGGCTGAGGTCGCGCACGGGGCGCGGGGCGCGCGACGCGCGGCGGAGGCGACGCGATCGGCGCCGTTGCCATGTCGCGCCGCGGCGCTACGCTGCGGGTTCGCGCGCGCGGCACCGCGCCGTCGCCGAGCGCACACCTGCACCGCATCCATGGAAGACTGGAAGATCACCCGCGACCGCAAGGCCTGTGAGCGCACCGGCTGCCCGCTGCCGACCGCGCAGCAGTACTACGCCGTGCTCGAGTTCCCGGACTGCGTGCGCCGCGACGTGTGCGACGCGTGCTTCTGCGAGATCGAGCGCCGCGCCGAGGCCCCGCCCGTGTTCTGGCGCGCCATGCGCAAGGCGTCGGGCAAGAAGGAGCTGGTGCTCGACCTCGTGTCCCTGCGGCTGCTGTTCGACAAGCTGGCCACCGTCGACGGCGACCGCGCCAAGGCGCTGCGCTACTTCTGTGCGCTGCTGCTGCTGCGCAAGCGCGTGCTGAAGATGGTGCCCGCGCGCACCGCCGAGCAGGCCCGCGCCGACCTCGTGCTGGTCGACCCCAAGCAGAAGGAGCTCGAGCCCGTCAGCGTGTTCGCGCCGGCGATCGACCTCGACGACCTGGCCGGGCTCAAGGACGAGCTGCTGGCCGCGCTGGGGGAGGGCGACGGCGACGGCGACGAAGGCGCAGGAGCCCAGGGCGCCGCCGGCAATGCCGCCGAGCGCGCCGACGCTACTTCCAGCTGACGGCCCAGATGAGGTCGTCCCCGGGCTGCAGCAGCGAGCGCACCGGCAGGATCAGGTAGGCGCGGTTGCGCTCGTGCGTGGCCTCGATGCCGCGGCCGGCCGGTTCCACGCCCGACGCCACCACGGTCTCCGGCAGCTGCACCTCGAGCCGGATCGTCGTGGCGATCTCGCGGGTCTTGTTGTTCGGGTCGTGCACCGCCGCGAGCTGCTTGCGCGTCGCCTCGTCGGGCACCAGCGACTGCACCCAGGCGAGGTTGGGCGCGCGCTTCAGGACCACGCGCAGGTGCGGCATCTCGTCGTCCGTCAGCAGGAACCGCACCTCGCGGTCGTCCGCGGCGCCGAGGACCACGTCGGCGAGGTTGCGGAACGCCCCCTGCGACGAGGTCAGGTTCGCGCGGGCCTGCCACTGGACGCCCTGCAGCCGCGCCTCGGCCGGGCCCGGCGCGCTGGATGCCTGCAGGGCCCGCGCCGTCAGGGTGCCCGACCCGTCCTTGGTCAGGGCGATGTGGATGCCCACCAGCTCGGTGTCGGAGCAGCTCGCCAGGGGGACGAGAGCCAGGATCAGGGGAAGGGCGAGAGTCCGTAACCGCTGCAGCATCGTATGCCTCCGACCGGATTGTGGCAGCGCGCCTGCATCAGTCCACACTGATCCATTGGGTGTTGCACGACGGGTGACGCGCTTGCCGCGGGCGCGGCCGACCGTCGGGCGTCGGGTTCGCACGGGGTCCGGCGGGTGCCCTGTCGGTGCGGAGCCGATTGCGAGCCCGATCCGAGGGCCACCACACTCAAGGCATCAGTCTGCCCGTGGGTCGGTGCGCGGAACGAGTGGGGCGTTTTGCCCGGCTCCACGGCCGCCGCGCGCCCCGCAGGTTGGGGTTCCCACGCCTCCCCACCGAGCCAGCCCCAACGGGCAGTGGTGGTCAGCGAGGGTGAGCCGGGGTGGAGAGGGGTGGGGCGGGGTGGTGTGTGGTTGACTGTGGGTTCCGACTCGCTACTGTCCGCAACGCCTGGCGGGAGACACGGTCCGCAGGCGAACGGTGATGGTCGTCACGTACTCAGGCACCTCGGAACACGGACTGGATGACAAGGGACGTCTGACGCTCCCGGCCCGCATCCTGGACCAGGTCGCCAAGGCACAGTGGCGATTCTACCTCACCGCGAGCCTCGATCCGTGCCTCCTGCTGCACGACCAGCAGGGTTGGGAGGACCTGGTGGCGAGGATCGGCAAGGGCGTGCCTGGCAGCCCCGCCCACCGAAACCTCTGCCGCCGGTTCCTCGGCAACTCCGAAGAGGTCGTGCCCGATGGCCAGAGGCGCATCCGGATCCCCGAACCGCTGCTGCAGTACGCCGGCCTGGGCGCGAGCAAACCGATGGTGTTGCTCGGCATGGGTCGGGTGCTGGAGCTGTGGTCGCCGGACCGCCTGGGCAAGGTCATGGAGGTCGCGAGTCCCGAAGAAGAAGCGCTCTTTGCCAGTCTGGTCGATCCCAGAACCCCGTCGGCGCCCGTGGGGGCGTGACGCGAGTCCATGCACGAATCAGGCGGTCGCTCCGGCGCGGGAGGCGTCGGTGCCGCCGTCGGTGCTGGCTCAGGGGCCATGGGTGCGGTGTCCGCGGGTTCGCCCGCGGTCGCTGATGCGGCGCGCGCCTTAGGCAGCGCGCGCCGGGGGTGTCGGTCAGGACACCTCGACTCGAGTCGTTGCCGGGCGGTCCCGGGGAGCGACGGATGAGTCCATCGGCGACAGGGCACGACAACGGCGGCGACGGGCCAAGGCAGCCCGTCCACGTGCCGGTGTTGTTGGCCGAGACGCTCGCACTCCTGGACCTGCGCCCGGGCCTCGCGGTCGTCGACGCAACGGTGGGAGCCGGCGGCCACGCGACAGCGATCGCGCGGGCGCTGGGGCCCACGGGACTCCTGATCGGACTCGACCGCGATGGCGAGATCCTGGCCTGCGCGCGAGCGGCCTTGGCAGAGGCAGCCAAGGGCGCTCCCGAGCAGGCCGGGGTCTCGCTGCACCACCTGTCGTTTTCTCGCGTGCAAGAGGCGGTCGCCGCGGCTGGTCAATCCGCGTGCGACCGCCTGTTGCTCGATCTCGGCGTGAGCTCCCTGCAACTGGACAAGGCGGACAGAGGCTTCTCGTTCCTGGCGGACGGCCCGCTCGACATGCGCATGGACGCAGCGACGGGGCCGTCGGCCGCCGAGTGGCTGCGCGACGTGGACGAGGTCGAACTCGCCCGCGTGCTGTTCGAGTACGGCGACGAACGGCACAGCCGGCGCATCGCCCGGGCCCTGGTCGCCGCGCGCAAGCAGGCGCCGATCGTGCGCACCGGCCAGCTCGCCGAGCTGATCGTCCGCGCGATGCCGGGGCCGGCGCGCCACGGGCGCATCCATCCGGCGACGCGGTCGTTCCAGGCGATCCGGATGGCGGTCAACGACGAGCTCGGCGAGCTCGAGGCGGCGCTGCGCGCGGCGCTCGAGTGCGTGCGACCGGGCGGCCGGATCTGCGCGATCTCGTTCCACTCGGTGGAGGACCGGATCGTGAAGTGGTTCCTGCGCGGCCACTGCCAGGTGGTCACCAAGAAGCCGGTGGTCGCGACCGAGGCCGAGGTGCGGCACAACCCGCGCGCGCGCAGCGCCAAGCTGCGCTGCGGCATCGTCCGCGCGCAGGAGGACGCCGCATGAAGTGGCTGCTGTGCGGGCTGACGTTCGCGCTGGCGGTGGGGCTGGCGGTCGCCACCGCGGCGATCCGCGCCGGCAACATCCGGCTCCGCCAGCAGCTCGAGCGCGACTACCGCCGCATCGAGGCGCGGGCGATCGAGCTGCGCCGGCTGCAGGTGCTGGCGATCGACCAGGTGACGCCCGAACGGCTGGCCGGCGAGCTGCGCGCCCTGCTGCGCCCGGCCGCGGGCCAGGACGCATCCGCGGCGGCGGCCGCCGCCACCGGCGGCCAGGAGGCGGTGTCGTGGCAATGACCTCGGGCGAGCGGCTGCGGGTGCGCTTCCTGTTCGGGGCGCTGGGCTGCGTGCCGGTGTTCCTGGCGGGCTGGCTGGGCTGGGTGCAGGTGCTGCAGGCCGGCGAGTTGCAGGGGCGAGGCCGCACGGGGATGGCGCTGTCGGCGCGTGCGGCCGACACGCAGCGCGATCGCGGCGAGGCGCTGCCGGGGCCGCGCGGCACGATCGTCGATCGGCACGGCGCGGCGCTGGCGATGGACTGCGAGTCGTTCGAGGTCCGGGCCGAGATCCGGCTGCCGCGCGCGGCGCGGTCGACCTGCGAAGGGCTGCGCGACTACTGCGCCGACCTGGTGTGCCGGCTGGCGGACGCGCTGAGCTGCGACCCGGGGCTGGCCGACCGCGGCGCGGCGCACCGCGAGCACTGCGTGCGGCTGCTGCAGCGCCTGGACCGCGCGTTCGGCCTGCGCGCGCTGCCGGCCCGTGGCCCGCTGCCCGACGGCGCCCGCCGCAGCGGCGAGATCCTGGTCGCCACCGACGTGGCGGTGCTGCCGGTGATCGAGCAGCTGCTGGCGCTCGACGCCGAGAAGTCGTCGCTGCTGCTGCACCTGCAGCACGACCACACGCGGGTCTACCCGGCCCGCGAGCTGACCTACGGCCTGATCGGCTACGTCGAGGACGCGCCGTTGCGCGCCGACGACGGCCGGCTGCTGGGCTTCGAGGCGCGCGCGCCGATGGGGCTCGAGGCGCTGCCGGAGCTGGCACCGGGCGCGCCGGGGCGGCGGCCGTTCCTGGTCGACTCGCAGCACCGTCGGTTCTACGCCGGCACCGGCGAACCGGCGGCGGCGGCGGCGCGGGTCGAGAGCACGATCGACCTCGAGCTGCAGAAGGCGGCGGCGCGGCAGCTCGAGCAGCACGCGCTGGCGGCGGGCACCGACGAGGGCGGCCGGCCGCAGTGGGGTGCGCTGGTGCTGGTCGAGGTCGACACCGGCGACGTGTTGGCGGCGGCGTCGTGGCACCGCGACGTGGAGCACCCGCGCGGGGCGGCGTTCGCGCCGTACCAGCAGCTCTACGAGCCGGGCTCGATCGTGAAGCCGCTGGTGTTCGCCTACGCGCTGCAGCACGGCGGGCTCGACTGGCACCAGTCGTTCGACTGCCACTCGTCGGGGCACGACCACCGCGCGCTGGTGCCCGAGGTGAACGGCCGGCTGGTCCGGGACGACCACCCGTGCGGGGTGCTGACGCCGCACGAGATCCTGGTGTTCAGCTCCAACATCGGCGCCGTGAAGGTCGGCTCGCTGCTGTCGCGCGACGAGTGGCGGCGCTACCTCGACGTGTTCGGCTTCGGCGCGTCGCTCGGGCTGGAGCTGCCGCACGAGCGGGTCGGCGGACCGTCGCCGCTGGGCTGGCGCAAGGACGTCACGGCCGCCGCGTTCAAGAAGTGGACCGGCAGCTCGTACTCGATCGGCTACGAGCTGCAGGTGAACGCGCTGCAGATGGCGCGCGCCTACCTGGTGCTGCTGACCGGCCGCCAGCAGCCGCTGCGGCTGATCCGGGCGATCGAGTACGACGGCCAGCGGCACGAGGTGCCGGTGGTGCCTGGGCCGCGCGAGTTCGACCCGGCCGTGGTCGAGGCGGTCACCGCGGCGCTGGGCGGCGTCGTCACCGACGGCGAGGGGGCGACCGGGCGACACGTGGTCGCCGCCTTCCGCAAGGAGGGGATCGAGCTGCCCGGTCTGCTGGCGGGCAAGACCGGCACGGCGAAGAGCCTGAGCACGGTCCCCGGAAGAGGTTCGGTCGAGGTGCGCAACGCCAGCTTCGTCGGCTTCGTGCCGGCGGCGGCGCCGCGATACCTCGCCGTTTGTGTCCTGCAGAAGGACGATAGTGCGCGGTTCTACGGCGGCAGCTATGCTGCGCCGCCGGCGGCCAGGCTGCTGCTCGAGGCGTTGCGCCTCGAACAGCGTCGGCGGCCGGATCCCGGACCGCAGGTCAGTGCGTCTCCTGGATCATCAGGCCGGAGCTGGGAGGCTCCGGAGACAAGTCAGACAGGGCGGAGATGAGTGAGTTGGCGTATCCGTCCGGACTGCCGTCCGGACAGGGCTTCGTGCGTTTGCGCGAGCTGCGGGACTGCCTGCGGCCGCGTGAGGTGCTGCGCTACCGCGACCTCGCGGTCGACGGGCTGGCGTTCCATTCCGCCGAGGTCCGGCCGGGCAACCTGTTCTTCGCCATCCGCGGCGCCCGCAACGACGGGTCGGCCTACGCGGAGCAGGCGGTCGCGCGCGGCGCGGCCGCGCTCGTGGCGGAGGAGGCCCTGCCGGTCCGCGTGCCGACGCTGGTCGTCGCCAACGCCCGCCAGGCGCTGGCGGACGCGGCGCGCTACTACTACCGGGACCCGTCGCGCGCGGTCTCGGTGATCGGCGTCACCGGCACCAACGGCAAGACCACCACGGCGCACCTGCTGCGCGCGTGCCTGCAGGCGGATCGCCGGCAGGTCGGACTCCTGGGCACGATCGCCTACGAGTTCGGCGGTCGGCGCATCCCGGCGGCGAACACCACCCCGGACCCGGTGCGGATCCAGGGCTACCTGCGCGAGATGGCGGACCGCTTCGCCAGCAACTGCGTGATGGAGGTGTCGAGCCACAGCCTGGACCAGGACCGCGTGCGCGGCGTGCGGTTCGCCGCCGGCGTGTTCACCAACCTGAGCCAGGACCACCTCGACTACCACGGCGACATGCGCAGCTACGCGGCTGCCAAGGCGCGCCTGTTCGCGCAGCTGGAGCGCGGCGCGGTCGCGGTGCTGAACCGCGACGACCCGGCCTCGGAGCTGATGGGCGACGCGCTGGACTTCGGCGTCGAACGGCTGACCTACGGCTTCTCGCCGGACGCCGACGTGCGCGCCGAGATGGTCGAGCCGGGTCCGGACGGCACGCGCCTCCTGATGGTGATGCCGCACGGCCGCGTCGAGCTGTTCCTGCGCCTGTGCGGGCTGCACAACGTGCACAACGCGCTGGCGGCGGCGGCCTCGGCGCTGGCGATGGGTGTCAGCGAGCTGACGGTGGCGTCGGCGCTCGAGGACAGCCGGCCGGTGCCGGGGCGCCTCGAGATGGTCGACGCGCCGCTGCCGCGCCCGTCGCGGGTGCGCGTGTTCGTCGACTACGCGCACACGCCGGACGCGCTCGACAAGGTCTGCGGCACCCTGCGCCACCTCGGCGAGGGCCGCCTGCTGGTGGTGTTCGGCTGCGGCGGCGACCGCGACCGCAGCAAGCGCGCGCCGATGACGGCGTCGGTGGCGCGGCACGCGCACACCGCGTTCCTGACCAGCGACAACCCGCGCAGCGAGGACCCGGACGCGATCCTCGACGACATGGAGCAGGGCCTCGCCGGCACGCAGGCGCGGTGCTTCCGCGTCGTCGACCGCGCCGAGGCGATCCGCCGCGCGGTGGCCGAGGCCGAGCCGGGCGACACCGTGCTGATCGCCGGCAAGGGCCACGAGACCTACCAGATCCTGAAGGACAGCGTCGTGCCGTTCGACGACCGGCTGGAGGCGTCGCGCGCGCTCGCCGCGAAGGAGGCCGGATGGTTGCACCACTGAGACCCGCGCCCGAGGCGGCGCGCGACAGCGCCGGCGGCCGCGGCGCCGGCCGGACCGGCGGAGCCGCCGCCAGCAATGCCGGCGGCGCCGCCGCCGCGCAGCGGAGCCGCGCGACGCTGGGCACCTGGCTCACGCCGAGCGCGGTCGCCAAGGCCGTCGGCGGCGAGCTGCTGCACCGCGGCCGCAGCGCCGACGGCGTCACGACCGACTCGCGCCAGGACTGCAAGGGCCAGCTGTTCGTGGCCCTGCACGGCCCGAACCACGACGGTCACGACCACGTGGCCGCGGCGATCGCCGCCGGCGCGCGCGGCGTGCTCGTCGACCGCGACCCGGCCGCCGTGCCGGGGCTCGACGACAAACACTCGGCGTTCGTCGTGCGCGTCGGCTGCACCGCCGAGGCGCTGCTGCGCCTGAGCGGCGAGCACCGCCGCCGGCACCGCGCGCGCGTGGTCGGCATCACCGGCTCGTGCGGCAAGACGACGACCAAGGAGTGGCTCGGCTCGGTGCTGGCGCAGGCGATGCCGACGGTGCGCTCGCCGGGCTCGTACAACAACCGCATCGGCGTGCCGCTGACGCTGTTCCGGCTCGATCCGGAGACGCGGGCCGCGGTGGTCGAGATCGGCACCAGCAGCCCGGGCGAGATCGGCACGCTGACCGCGGTGGCGCGGCCCGACGTGGCGATCGTGACCTGCGTGGCCGCGGCGCACCTGCAGGGCCTCGGCTCGGTCGAAGGGGTCGCCCGCGAGAAGTCGCTGCTGCCGCAGGGCCTCGGCGACGACGGCCTGTGCATCCTGAACGGCGACGACGTCGCCTGCCGGGCGATGGCCGAGGTCACGCGCGCGCGCGTGCAGTTCGTGGCCATCGACAAGGAGGCCGACTGGTTCGCGACCGACGTGCAGTTCCACGCGTTCGGCACCTCGTTCCTGCTGCAGGGCAGCCGGCCGGTGACGGTGCCACGGCTCGGCACCCACAACGTCTACAACGCCCTGTTCGTGCTGGCGGCCGCCACCGAGCTCGGCGTGCCCGAGGAGCAGGCGCTGCAGTGGCTCAGCGAGGTGCCGGTCGCGGCGCGGCGGCTCGAGCCGAAGTGCGCCGCCGGCGTCACCGTCTTCGACGACACCTACAACATGAACCCGGAGTCGGCGCGCGCCGGCCTGCAGGCGATCGCCGGCACGCCGGGCGCCGGGCGCCGGCTGGTGGTGTTCGGCGAGATGCTGGAGCTCGGGGAGCGCAGCGTCGAGCTGCACCATCAGCTCGGCACGGCGACCTGGCGCGCCGGCATCGACCGGCTGGTCGTGGTCGGCGCCGGCGCCCGGCCGATCGCCGACGGCGCCCGCGCGGCGGGCATGCCGCGCGACCACGTCGACTGCGTCGAGACCGTCGGCGAGGCGCAGTCGCTGCTGCTCGACGAGCTGCGGCCCGGCGACCGCGTGCTGTGCAAGGCGTCGCGCCGCGTCGGCCTCGAGCGGCTGGTCGACGGCCTGCTGCAGGCGCTCGGCGGGCAGCAGCCGTGCACCGGGATGCCGGCCGCGGTCGGGCTGGCCACCGGTGCGGCTGCAGTTGGTCCGGACGCAGTCCGGGACAAGGGCACGCGGTAGGCGATGCTGCACTGGCTGGCTCCGTGGGTGCTGTCGGCGGACGTCGGTCGTCTGCTCGGCTACATCTCCACGCGCACGGCCGGTGCGGCGGTGACGGCGTTCCTGGTCGCGGTGCTGCTCGGTCCGCGGGTCATCGCCTGGCTCGGGCGGCAGGGCATCGGCGAGCGCATCGACGGCACCGGGTCGGAGCGCCTCGAGCAGCTGCACGCGCACAAACGCGGCACGCCGACGATGGGCGGCCTGTTCGTGGTCGGCGGCATCCTGGTCGCGTGTCTGCTGTGGATGCGGTTCGACGGTCCGAACCGGTTCTCGTGGCCGGGCATCGTCCTGGTCGCGGGCTTCGCGGCGGTCGGGTTCTGGGACGACTGGGTCAAGCTGCACAACCCGCAGAAGCGCGGCATCGGCAAGCGCGAGAAGCAGGGCGCGCTGACCGTGCTGGCGCTGCTGGTGGCGCTGTGGCTGTACGGGCCGTCGGGCCTGCAGGAAGGCGTCGGCGGCCCGCATCTGTACGTGCCGTTCTTCAAGGACATCGCGCTGCCGCTCAGCGGCTGGTTCGGGCTGCCGTTCCTGCTGCTGGCGATCGTCGTGCTGACCGGCTCGGCCAACGCGGTCAACCTGACCGACGGGCTCGACGGGCTGGCGACCGGCTGCATCGCCACGGCGGCGCTGGCCTACGCCGGCATCACCTACTTCGTCGGCCACTTCGAGCTGTCGCAGTACCTGCTGGTCGAGCACGTGCAGGGCGCCGGCGAGATCGCGGTGATGATGGGGGCGCTGCTCGGCGGCGCGCTCGGTTTCCTGTGGTTCAACACCGCGCCGGCGCTGGTGTTCATGGGCGACGTCGGCAGCCTCGGGCTCGGCGGCGCGCTCGGCTACGCGGCCGTCGTCACGCGCACCGAGCTGGTGCTGCTGGTGGTCGGCGGCGTGTTCGTCGTCGAGGCGCTGTCGGTGGTGATCCAGGTCGCGTCGTTCAAGCTGCGCGGCAAGCGCGTGTTCCGCTGCGCGCCGCTGCATCACCATTTCCAGTTCGGCGGCATGCCGGAGACCCGGCTGGTGGTGCGCACCTGGGTGGTGTCGGCGCTGCTGGCGATGACCAGCCTGGCCCTGTTCAAGGTGCGGTGATGGCGCGGACGACCCGGACCGACGCGCCGGCGACGGCGCACGTGCGCGAGCTCGACTGGCTGATGCTGGCGGTCGTCGGTCTGTGCTGCCTGGGGCTGGTGATGGCGGTCTCGGTGCTCGGCACCGACCCGCGCCTCGGGCCGGTGCCGGCGGTCAAGAAGCAGGGCATCGAGCTGCTGACGGCGATGGTCGGGTTCTTCGTCGCGGCGCTGGTGCCGATGGCGCTGGTGCGGCGCCTCGCGCTGCCGGGCTTCGTGGTCTGCGCCGGGCTGTGCTACGCGGCGCGGTTCGTGGCCGAACCCTGGAACGGCGCCTACCGCTGGATCCAGCTCGGGCGGTTCCAGTTCCAGCCGGTCGAGGCCGCGCGCTTCTGCCTGGTGATCCTGGCCGCGCACCTGCTCGCCGCGGCCGGCCGCGACATCTCGACGTTCCGCCGCGGGTTCCTGCCGCCGATGCTGGCGGTCGCGTTCCTGGTGGGCGCCCTCCTGCTGCAGCCCGACCACGGCAGCGCGCTGCTGGCGGCGACCCTGGTGGCCTGCATGGCGCTGGTCGCCGGCGTGCGCATCCGACACTTCGTGCCGTGGTGCCTCGCCGGCCTCGCCGGGATGGCGGCGCTGGCGCTGCGCCACGACTACGTGAACGACCGTCTGCTCGGCTTCCTCAACGTCGCGCCGCGCACCCAGGTCGGGCAGTCGCTGGTGGCGATCGCGTCGGGTGGCACGCTCGGCCGCGGCCTCGGCCAGGGGTGGATGAAGATGGGCTTCGTGCCCGAAGCCGAGAACGACTTCATCTTCGCCGTCGTCGCCGAGGAGCTCGGCTACGTCGGGTCGCTGCTGGTCCTGGTCCTGTACTCGGTCTTGGGCGTGATGAGCTACCGCCTGGTGTGTAGGATCAAGGACCCGTTCCTTCGCTTCGTCGTCTGCGGCTTCGCGTTGATGCTGCTCATGCAGGCATCGGTCAACCTCCTCGTGGTCAGCGGGTGGGCACCGGCCAAGGGCATCGACCTGCCGTTCGTCAGCACGGGCGGGACCAGCTTGTTCTTCTGTCTCGCAGCGGTGGGTCTGATCGGCAATGCCGCGCGGACCGACCTGCAGCGCGCCGGATCTCCGCGTTCCAACCAACCTGGGAGGGTGTGATGGGCCAACTCGAGAAGTACGGCCTCTACGTTCTGTGTCTGGTGATCTTCCTCATCCTCGGCGTGGCGCTGTGGGGTGACCCGGCCGCTGCCGGCGAGCGCCGTCGTGACGAGGCCTCGCGCGGCCAGCAGATGCAGGCCAAGGCCCCGCCCGCGAACGCGCAGTTCGACCTCAACGAGTTCGCCGACCTGATGGGTGCGCGCCGCCCGTCGACGCCGGCCAATGCGCCAGTTCGGGTGCCGGCGAGCCTGCCGACCACGCCACAACGGAGCGAGCCGGCGGTGCAGGTGCCGCCCGCGGCCGACCCCGTGGTCGAGACCCAGCCGGCCCGCGACGCGACCCCGCCCAACCCGTCCACCGGCCGCCGCTCCTACAAGGTCGCCGCCGGCGACACGCTGTCGGCGATCGCGATGGATCAGCTCGGCAGCATGCGGTTCCAGGCGCTGATCGAGCAGCTCAACCCGGGTCTCAGGCCCGAGCGCCTGCGCGTCGGCCAGGAGATCGTGCTGCCGTCCGAGGCCGAGGTCGGCGCGGCGCGCGCGGTGCGCGCGGGCGGCGAGGCGCCGACCAGCGTCGCGACCACGCGGACCTACACGATCGAGCGCGGCGACACGCTCGAAGGCGTGGCGCTCAGCGAGCTGGGCTCGAAGACGCGCGTCGAGGACATCAAGCGCCTCAACCCGGGCATCGACCCGAGGCGCCTGCGCATCGGTCAGCACATCCGGCTGCCGAACGACTGAGCCACGGCACCGCCCCGCACCCCGGACGAAACCTCGATGGTCGCTCGCGTCTGTCTCGTGAGCGGCGGCACGGGTGGCCACCTGATGCCGGCGCTGGTCCTCGCGCGCGCGCTGCGCGCGCGGGGGGACGCGTCGCTGCTGGTCACCGAGGGGCGCGCCGTCGAGCGCGACCTGCTGGCCCAATGCGAGGCCGACGCGATGACCGCCGGCGACGGTGACCCCGGCCGGGCCGGCGACGCCATCGAGGTCGCGTCGCTGCCGGCCGGCACGCCTTCGCGCCTGGGACTGCCGCTGTGGCTGTGGCGCGCGACGGTCGCGGCGCGCCGGCTGCTGCGCCAGCACCGCGTGGACTGCGTGGTCAGCACCGGCGGCCGCGCCTCGCTGCCGGTGGGGCTGGCGGCGCGCAGCCTGCGCCTGCCGCTGTTCCTTCTGGAGCAGAACGCGGTCACCGGCCGCGTGAATCGCCTGCTGGCGCCGTTCGCGACCCGGACCTGGCTGGGCCTGCCGGGGCCGCTGCCGGAGTCCGCGCGCGCCCTGCGCACGGGGACGCCGCTCCGCGCCGAGCTGTACGCGACCGACCGCGAGGCGGCGCGCCGCGAGCTGGACCTGGCGCCCGAAGTGCCGGTGCTGCTGATCACCGGCGGCAGCCAGGGCGCCCAACGCCTGAACGAGCTGGCGCCGGACGCCGTCGCGCTGCTGCCCGGCCCGCTGCAGGTCGTGCACCTTTGCGGCCGGGGACCGGTGGCGCTGCCGGCGCGCGACGAGGCGCTGCGCCGGCGCTACGCGCAGATGCCGCACGTGACCCGCGCGATCGTGCAGCCGCTCAGCGGCGCCATGGCGCGCCTGCTGGCGGCGGCCGACCTGGTGCTGTGCCGCGGCGGCGGCACGACGATGGCCGAGCTGTGCGCGGTCGGGCGTCCGGCGGTCGTCGTGCCGTACCCGCACCACAAGGACCGGCAGCAGCTGCGCAACGCCGAGGTGCTGGCGGCGGCCGGCGCGGTGATGGTGGTCGAGGAGCGCGACCTCGACGCCCGGCGGCTGGCGGCCGTGGTCGGCGACGTGCTCGGCGATCCGCGGCTGCTGGCGGCGATGGCCGGGGCGGCGCGGCGGTTGTGCTCGGTCGACCCGGTGGCGACGATCCTCGCGGACATGCACGCGCACCTCCCGGACAAGGCCACCGACTCGGCCACGAGCCCGGCCCCCGGGTCGTCCGGCGCCGCGGCCGCGAACGCCGTTCCCCGGCAGCGGAGCGCGGCGTCGTGAGCTTCGCCAGCGACCGGTTCCACCTCGTCGGCGTCGGCGGCGCCGGCATGAGCGGCCTCGCCCGCCTGCTCGGCGGCGCGGGCAAGCAGGTGTCGGGCAGCGACACCACGGGCGGCGAGGCGCTCGCGGCGCTGGGCCAGCTCGGCATCGAGGCCTGGGTCGGCTGCCAGCCCGAGCGCATCGTCGGCACCGACGGCTACGTGATCCGGTCGGCGGCGGTGCCGACCAGCGACGCCGAGGTGCAGGAGTGCGTCCGGCGCGGCTTCACCTCGCTGCTGTACGCCGAGGCGGTCGGGCGGCTCAGCGAGGGCCGGCGGACGCTGGCGGTCGGCGGCACCCACGGCAAGACCACGACCACGGCGCTGACCGTCGCCGCGCTGCGCGCCGCCGGCTTCGATCCGTCGCACCTGATCGGCGGCGAGGTGCCGCAGTTCGGCGCCAACGGCCACGGCGGCACCAGCCCCGAGTTCGTGGTCGAGGCCTGCGAGTTCAACCGCAGCTTCCATCACCTGCGGCCGTTCGGCGCGGCGATCCTGAACGTCGACCCCGACCACTTCGACTGCTACCCGTCGTCGGAGGACCTGGCGCTGGCGTTCGCCGGCTACCTCGCGCGCATCCGCCCCGACGGCGTGGCCCTGGTCGAGGAGTCGGTGCCGCGGTCGGTGATCAGCGATCTGCGCGGCGACGTGCGGGTGCTGACCGTCGGCAGCGGGCTGTGGACCGACATCCGCGCCGTGGACGTGCGGGAGCGCGGCGGCTGCTGGTCGTTCGCGCCGATGCTGTGCGGGGAGCGCCTGCCGCGCATCGAGCTGTCGCTGTCGGGGCGCCACAACATGCACAACGCGCTGTTCGCGCTCGGGCTGGCCCACGTGGCCGGCGCCGACCCCGCGCGCGCCGGTCAGGGCATCGCCGCGTTCGCCGGCGTGCGCCGCCGCTTCGAGGTGCACCACGGCGCGCGCGGCGGCGTGCTGATCAACGACTACGCGCACCACCCGGCCGAGATCCGGGTGGTGCTGGAGACCGCGCGGCGCCGGTTCCCCGGCCGGCGCCTGGTGGTGGCGTTCCAGCCGCACCAGCACCAGCGCACGCTGGTGCTGCTGCCGCAGTTCGCCGAAGCGCTGGCGCGCGCCGACGAGGCGATCATCGCCGACATCTACGGCGCGCGGGAGAGCGACGAGATCAAGGCGAAGGTGAGCGCCGGCGACCTGGTCGAGGCGATCCTGCGCCGCGGCGGTCAGAGCAGCGGCGGCGGCAGCGTCGGCGACCTGCCGGACCGGATCGCCGCGCGGGCGCGTCCCGACGACCTGGTCCTGATGCTCGGCGCCGGCGACATCGACCGGGCGATGGAGGCGATCCTTGCCAGCCTTTGACCTGAACGTGGCGCTGCAGCAGATGCGCGGCGCCGTCCGGCGGAACGTCCGGCTGGCGCCGCTGATGCACCTGCGCATCGGCGGGCCGGCCGAGTGGTTCCTCGAGCCGTTCGCGGAGGAGGACGCGGCGATGTGCGTGCGCGCGTGCCGCGACCTCGACGTGCCGCTGCGCGTGCTGGCCGGCGGCAGCAACGTGCTGGTCGCCGACGACGGCGTGCGCGGCGCGGTGCTGCACCTCGCCGGGTTGAACCGCATGGTGCGCGACGGCAACCGCATCACCGCCGGCGCCGGCGTCACGCTGGCCAGCCTGCTGCGGTCGACCAAGGAGGTCGGACTCGCCGGCCTCGAGACGCTGACCGGGATCCCCGCGCACGTCGGTGGCGCCGTGGCGATGAACGCCGGCACCCGCGACGGCGAGACCTTCGATCACCTGGTGTCGGTGACCGTGATCGAGCCCGACGGCGAGATCGCCGTGCTGCCGCGCGACCAGCTGCGGCCGCAATACCGCGACGGCGGCTTCGACGGCCGCATCGTCCTGCACGCGACGTGGGAGCTGCGCGCGGACGACCCGAACGCGATCTACGCGCGGTTCTCGGAGTCGCTGCGCCGCCGCAACCAGACCCAGCCGGTGTCGCAGAAGAGCGTCGGCTGCGTGTTCAAGAACCCGCCGGGCGACGCCGCCGGGCGCCTGATCGAGGCGGCCGGCTGCAAGACGCTGCGCAGCGGCGGCGTCGAGGTCAGCGGCGTGCACGCCAACTACTTCGTCAACCTGGGCGACGGCACCTGCGCCGACTTCGTGGCGCTGATGGACGAGGTGCGCGGCCGCGTGCAGGACCGGTTCGGCGTGGCGCTCGAGCCCGAGGTCAAGCAGTGGGGGCTGTGAGGGGCTGACGGCGGTGCGGCCCGGGGCGGCCGGGCGCCGGCCGGGTCGCCAATAGTCCGGGCGCGATGCCGTAGCCGGGTGCTCTCGTCGCCGTTCGCGGCGGTTTCCCCGGCCACGGGACCGCCCGCGGCGACAAAGTCGCCCGTCGTTCGTCCACGGAGGACCCCATGCAGCCGACTCGCCGCCTCGTTCCGTCCCTCCTGCTCCCGCTGGGTCTGCTGGCCGCCGTCGCGCCGGCGCAGACCGGTCGTTCCGGCCCGCAGGATGTCCTGCCGGCCAGCAGCTACGCCGCCGCCGCGTTCTGCGGCCTGGAGCGCTGCACCGGCAGCGTCGACGCCCACGACGCGGCGGCGATGGTGCGGCAGTTCCTGCAGCGGCTGCCGGACGAGACCTACCAGCGGCACGTCGGCACCTGGCTGACGCGCATCTCGACGCAGCTGCGCCGCGGCCTGGAGCGCGGCGGCGTGTCGCCGACCTCGGTGCGCGCGCTGCTGCAGCGGCCGATGGCGCTCGGCGTCGGCCGGCCGACCCTGCGCGGGATGGGGCCGTCGCTGGCGCTGGTGATCGACGAAGGCGAGGCCGGCGCCGACATCGACGCCCTGTTCGACCTGCTGGCGCAGGTGCTGCGGCACGAGGAGCCGGAGCTGCGCGAGGAGCCGCTGCAGCTCGAGGGCGCCGCGGTCCGGATGCTGCGCGGCGGCCAGCTGCCGACGGTGATGCTGGCGCACGGCCGGGGCCTCGCGGTGCTGACCAACAGCGAGGGCTACCTGCGCGAGATCCTGAGCACGGCCGCGGGCCGGCAGCCGGGCCTGGCGAAGAGCTCCGCGCTGGCCGCGTCGCGCGACCGGCTCGGCGCGGCGCCGCTGGTCGAGGTCTTCGTCCACACGCAGCCGGTGGTGTCGATGCTCGACCCGCTGCTGCCCTACGAGGCCGCCGAGCTGGGCCGCGCGCTCGGCGTGAGCTCGCTCGACGGAATCTACGCGGCGATGGCGCCGTCCGGCGGCGGCACGGTCGAGACCCTCGACCTCATGCTGCGCGGCGACCCCAGCGGCCTGCTGAAGGCCGCGCTGTCCGGCGGCGCCGACCTCGGCGCGGCGGCGTTCTGCAGCGACGAGACGCTGGCGTTCGGCTCGCTGCACCTCGATCCGCTGGCGACCGTGAAGGCCGTGGACCGGCTGCTGGCAATGCTGCCCGAGGAGGCCCGCGACGAGGTCCAACGCGACCTCGGCCGCGAGATGAAGGGCGCGTTCCGTCAGCTCGGAGCGACCCCGCAGGAGGTCCAGCAGCTGCTGGCGGCGCTCGGGGGCTCGGTGTCGGTCGCGATGACGATGGGCAAGGGCGCCGTGCCGATCCCCGAGGCGTTGCTGATCGTGCCGGTGCGCGACGAGGCCGTGGTGCAGCGCTGGATCGAGCGTGTGCAGCAGCTCGCGGTCGCGAAGGGTGGCGTCGAGTGGCGCAGCCGCGACGCCGACGGCACGACCATCCACTACTGCCGGCTCCACGAGGGCGTGCCGCTGTCGCCGAGCTTCGTGCTGACCAACGGCTACCTGCTCGCCAGCACGACCACTGGCGTGCTGACGGACGCGCTGAAGCAGCGCGACGACGCCGACACGTCGTTGGCGCGCTGCCGCGACTTCGCCGCAGCCGCCTCGCAGAACACCGGCGCCGCCGCGTTCCTGCACCTGCGCCCGTCGCGCGGCGTCGAGAACAACTGGCGCATGCTCGAGACCTTCGCGCTCCCGCAGCTCGACCGGTTCGCAGAGCAGATCGGCTTCGGCCGCGACGCGCTGCCGGACCAGGAGGCCATCGTGCGCGCGGCCGGCGAGATCACGCTGAGCGTCACGGTCGACGCCGACGGCGTGCGCCTGCGGTCGCGCAGCAACCTGGGCCTCGGCGGGATGGTGGTCGGCGGCGCGGTGCTGCTCGACGAACTGCTGCAGCGCGCCGCGGGCAAGATCTACTGAGGAACGGCCGAGGTGGCGGCCTGGCCCGCCACCTACCGACGGCGCTGCGCGCCGCAGCGCAACGGCGAGGGGCGGGGTCGAACCAGCGTTCCACGCCTCGGGGACGAAGCACCGCACCGATGCAGTACTACCGACCTGCCGGGGTCGAGGCGCCGCTCAGCGAAGGCGGCGCATCACGCGCAGCAGCTTGATGTAGGTGCGGTCGCGCGTGACCTCGTAGGCCAGCTCCAGGTCGCGGATCAGCGTCCAGTCGCTGCAGGCCGGGTCGACGCGCAGCACGTGCAGGACCGGGTCGTAGTGCGGCGGGACCACCGGCGCGGTCGCGACGAACTCCTCGACGACCGCGAGCTCCTCGTGCGGGTCGCAGCACGGCGGCTCGGCGACCTCGGTTGCGACCTCGTCGACCTCGCCCTCGCCAGCGGGCGGGGCGCTCTCGGCCGCGGCCTTCTGCGCGTCCTCGGCCGCCTTCTGCTCGGCCCGCTCGATGCGCTGGGTGGTCAGCCGGTCCTTCTCGACTTTGACGACCTGCGCCTTCGGCAGCCAGACCTCGCCGCCGACGACCCGGACGTGGTAGGCGTCGTCGGTCTCGTCGAGCAGCACGCCCTCGACGAAGGCCGGGGCGCTGCCTTCGACCTGGGCCGCCTCGGGCGCCTCGAACCAGAACTTGTCGGGCCGGGACCAGGACGACTCGCCGTGGGGAGACGCCCACAGCGACGCGAGCAGCAACAGCGTGGAACTCAGCATGGAGAAGAGTATCCCACGCGCACCGCACCCGACGCGACCGCGCCGAAGGGCGATGGGGCGATGGCGCGCGGGCGCGCGGGGGGTCTGTTCCGCACCGGCGAATCCGCCGCCCGGAACGCCAGGGCAGGTGACCGCGGCAGACAGCGCGGCGACACTCTGGCCCCATGCGTTCGGTCCGCCTCGTCGTCCTGGCCTCCCTGCCCCTCGGTCTGTCGGCGCAGGAGGCCCGGAACGACGGGCCGCCCGCGACCCGAACCGGCGCCCCGCCGGAGGTCCTGTTCGACGGCCGCACGCTGGACGGCTGGTCCGGTGACCCGGCCGTGTGGTCGGTGCAGGACGGCTGTCTCGTCGGCTCGACGATGGACCGGCCGGTGGCGGCCAACACCTTCCTGGTCTGGCAGGGTCCTGAGCTCGTCGACTTCGAGCTCTCGTTCTCCGTGCGGCTCGAAGGCGACAACAACTCGGGCGTGCAGTACCGCGCGCAGCCGGTCGCCGGCGCGCCGTTCGCGCTGGCCGGCTACCAGTTCGACGTGCACGGCGATCCGCGCTACTTCGGGATGCTCTACGAGGAGCGCGGCCGCGGCGTGGTGGCGACGCACGGCCAGCGCGTGCACTGCGGGCGCGACGGCGGCACGCGCGTGCTCTCGGCCGGTGCGGACGCCGGCGCGGTCGACCTCGGCGCGTGGCACGCGATGCGCATCGAGGCGCGCGGCAACGTCGTCCGGCACTACGTCGACGGCGCGCTGGCGGTGGAGGTCATCGACGACGATCCGCGCGCGGCCCGCCGCGGCGGGCTCGGGCTGCAGGTGCACGCCGGCGCGCCGATGCAGGTGTGGTTCCAGGACCTGGTGCTGCGCCGGCTGCCGACCGAGGAGATCGCGGCGGCGTCGCCGGATTCGGTGCCCGGCGACGCGCCGCCGACGCCGCAGTGGATCTGGGACCGCAGCGCCGAGGATGGCGAGGAGCTGTTCCTGCGCCGCGAGTTCGAGCTGCCGGCCGCGCCGGCGCAGGCGACGCTGGCGATCACCTGCGACAACCACTTCCGCGTCTACGTGAACGGCGTACGCGTCGGCAACGGCGACCAGTGGGAGGCGCCGCGCGCGCTCGACGTGCGCGCGCACCTGCGCGCCGGCGGCAACGCGATCGCCGTGCACGCCTGGAACGACGGCGGGCCGGCCGGCCTGTGTGCGCAGCTGAGCTGGCGCGGCGACGACGCGCGTGGCGTCGTCTGCACCGACGGCAGCTGGACGTGTGGGGGAGACGACCCCGACGGCTGGGACACCGCGGGCTTCGCCGGCGACGGCTTCGCGCCCGCCACCGTGCTGGCGCCGCTCGGCGGCGGGCCGTGGGCGGGTGCCCTGCGCGCGGACGCGTTCGCGGAGCTGGGCCCGGAGGACCTCGGGCCGCAGCCGCCGCGGTCGGCGCCGGAGCTGGGCATCGCCACCGGGTGGCGCCACGAACGGCTGCTCACGGTGCCGCGCACGTTCGGCTCGTGGGTCGCGATGTGCCGTGACCCGCAGGGCCGGCTCTACGCCAGCGACCAGTCGCGCGGCCTCTACCGGGTGCTGCCCGCCGGCGTGAACGGCCGCGTCGACACCGCGATCGAGCCGGTCGACGTCGACCTCGACGGCTGCCAGGGCCTGTGCTGGGCGTTCGGCGCGCTCTACGCCGTCGCCAACGGCGCCCACAGCGGGCTGTACCGCCTGACCGACCGCGACGGCGACGACGTGCTCGATCACGTGGAGGTGCTGCGCGCGCTCGACGGCCGCGGCGAGCACGGCGCGCACGCCGTGGTCGTGGCGCCCGACGGCGAGCACCTGCTGGTGCTGTGCGGCAACCACACGGCCGTGCCCGAGCTGGCGCGCAGCCGCGTGCCGCACAACTGGCAGGAGGACGCGCTGCTGCCGCGCATCGACGACCCCAACGGCCACGCGGTCGGCATCCGCGCGCCGGGCGGCTTCGTCTGCCAGGTCGACCGCGACGGCCGCGAGTGGGAGCTCTTGTGCTGCGGATTCCGCAACGCCTACGACCTCGCGGTGCTGCCGAACGGCGACGTGGTCACCTACGACGCCGACATGGAGTGGGACATGGGCATGCCGTGGTACCGGCCGACGCGCGTGCTGCAGGTGCTCAGCGGCGTCGACTACGGCTGGCGCACGGGGTCGACGAAGTGGGCGGTGGACTATCCGGACACACTGCCCGGCATGCTCGACATCGGGCCGGGGTCGCCGACCGGTGTCGTGAGCGGCCAGTACGGAGCGCTGGCGCTCGACTGGACCTTCGGGCTCGTGCATCGGATCCTCGCGTCGCCGGCTGGCGGCGGGCTCACAGCGACCGCCCGGCGCTTCACCAGCGGCGTCCCGTTCCCGGTGACCGACGCCGTGGTTGCGCCGCCGACCGCGGCTGCGGACGGCCACTCGGTGTATCTCCTCACCGGCGGCCGCGGCGTCCGGTCGGCGCTGTACCGGTTCGTGCCGCAACGGGTCGGAACCCCGAGGATCGCCGGCGACGCCGATCGGCGCGACGAACGGCTGCTGCTCGAGGCATACCACGGCCGCCGCGACGCGCGGGCCCTGGCTGTGGCCTGGCCGTTCCTGGGCGATGACGACCCCGTGCTGCGGCACGCCGCGCGGATCGCCGTCGAGTCCCAGCCGTTGGCCCTGTGGCGCGACCGAGCGTTGACCGAGACCGGGTCGCCGTGGAGCGCGCTGGAGGCGCTGCTGGCCCTGGCGCGGCAGGGTGGGGCCGAGGATCTGGAGCCGCTGCTGCGCGCGCTCGGCCGGGTCGATCGCGCGGCCCTGGACGGGGCCCGGCGGGTCGCGTGGTTGCGCGTGCACGGTCTGGCGTTGTTGCGGCTCGGACCGGCGCCCGTCGACGTGGGGCCCGCGCTGGTGTCGCGCCTGCAGCCGCTGCTGCCGAGCGGCGACCTGCGCGTCGACGCCGAGCTGTGCGCCTTGCTCGCGCACCTCGACGCGCCGCTGCTGCTCGAGCGCGCGTTGCCGCTGCTGTCGCCGATGCAGCCGGACCCGGCGCCGCCGTGGGCCGAGGTCGCCGCGCGCAACGACAGCTACGGCAGGGCGATCACCGCGATGCTCGACGCCATGCCGCCGACCCGGCAGCTGGCGATCGCCAACGCGCTGCGCACCGTGGAGCACGGCTGGACGCTCGAGCAGCGGCGCGCGTTCTTCGCGTTCCTGCGCGCCGCGAAGGCGCAGAAGGGCGGCGCCAGCTACCAGGGCTACCTGCAGGCGATGCTCGATCAGGTCTGGGACGGCTGCACCGACGCCGAGCGCCGCGCGCTGCGCGAGGTCGCCGGCAAGGACGATGGCCATGGCGACGGCGCGGCGGTGGCCGCGCCCGCCGCGTTCCGCAGCACGCCACCGCAGGGTCCCGGCCGCGACTGGCAGCTCGCCGACGCCGTGGCGGTCGTGCGCGCCCGTGCCGGCCGCGAACCCGACCTCGCGTCGGGCCACAATCTCTTTCTGGCCACCGGCTGCGTCGCCTGCCACCGGTTCGCCGGCGAGGGCGGCGGCGCCGGCCCGGACCTCACCAGCCTCGGCAACAAGTTCACCGCCGCCGACGTGCTCGAGGCGATCCTCGAGCCCGGCAAGGTCGTCAGCGATCAGTTCCAGGGCGCGGTGCTCACGCGCACCGACGGCAGCACCCTGTTCGGCCGCGTCAGCGCGCGCGGCGACGGCGACGCGCGCGTCTACGAGGTCGTCACCGCGTCCGCCGACGGCGCCGTCGTGCGCGTGCCGGCCGCCGAGGTCCGGTCCGTCGAGCCGGCGAAGCTGTCGCCGATGCCCGAAGGCCTCGTCGACCGGCTGTCCGAGTCCGAGCTGCTCGACTTGCTGGCGTTCCTGCGCTCGCGCGGCGAGGTGCCGGAGCGGCGCTGAACGGCGGCGCGTCGCTGCTCGAGCGAGTGCGGCAGCCTCGCGGCGGCGCTCAGCGCCGGAGGTCCGGATGCGTCTCGAGCAGGCGCGCGAACGCCTCGGCGCCCTTCGGGTTCGACATGGCGGCGCGTGCGTACCAGTCGCGCGCTGCGCGCAGGTCGACGTCGACCCCGAGTCCGTCCTCGTAGAGCACGCCGAGGCCGCGCATCGAATTGGTGTCGCCACAGCGGCTGCCGGCCTCGAACCAGGCCCGCGCCAGCGCGTAGTCCTGGTCCGCGCCCTCGCCGCGCAGGATCGCGAAGCCGGCGCGTCCGAACGACTCGACGGAGCCGCGGGCCGCCGCCTGCACGATCAGGCGCAGTCCCTCGGCATCGCGGCGTACCCGGCGGTTCTCGACGCCGAGGTACATGGTCCGCGTCGCGTCACCGAGCTCGGCCGCCTTCTCGATCGCCGCCAGGCGGTCGTCGTCGTTGCCCAGGATCCTGGCGATGTGGAAGCGCTCGATCCACGGTGCAGGGCTGCGCGGATAGGTGAGCTCGACGCGGCGCAGGAGCATGCGCAGTTCGTCGGCCGTGATGCCGTCGCGCAGGTGCGCGGGACCGAGCTTGGTGCTCTCGGCCACGTCGCGGTGGAAGCGCGCGAGCAGCAGGCAGAACGCGGGCTCGGACTCGGACGACGCCATCGCTTCCTCGACCAGCTCGGACATCTGCTCGAACGAGCCGCCCCAACGCGGCATCAGGCAGAACAGGAGGGCCTCGCGTGCGGCAACGTAGTTCGGCGACGCGGTCACCGCGGCGCGATACCGCGCCCGCAGCGCATCGAGGTCGCGGGCCAGGCCCAGGCCGGCGCGGATCGCCCGCGCGGCCGCGAACGGCTGGGTGGGATCGATGCGCTGGGCGGTGCCGAGGTCCCGTTCGGCCTGCTGCAGGTGCTCGGTGAACCGCGCCTGGCCGGCCTCGGTCACCAGGGTGCCCGGGCCGCCGCCGCGCGCCTCCCATGCCTGTTGGATGTGGCGTTGCCCGCTGGCGATCCACGCCGCGGCGGACTTCGGCCGTTCCGCGCACCAGGCGTCGATCGCGGCCTGTGCTGGCGGGAACACCGCGACACCGTCGATGGCGCGGTCGAAGCGCTCTTCGAAGGTGCCCTCGGCGCGTCCGGCCTGCCGCAACCGTGCGCACACGTCGTCGGCGCCGGCGAAGTCGCCGGCGGCCAGGCGCTCGAACAGCTCGCTTGCGTCGTCGTGGTCCGGCCGCACGGGCAGGGCGATGGCGTTGGTCGCCAACGGCGCCGCTCCCGTGCGGCCATGGAGCAGCATCGCCAACCCGGGGAACAGGTGGTCGTAGAGGTTGTGCGGCGCGTTCGCGCCGGCGCCGTCGATGCGCAGGGTCAGTTCGCGGTCGAGCAGCTGGAAGCCCGGCACCATCTGCAACGTGTCGTGGCGCTTGTAGCGGCTGTCGGCAAGCAACGCGATCGCGTTGGCGTGCCGGTCGAGCCCGGTCTGCTCCACCCAGCGCTTCGCATTCTCCGGCGACGGCTGCCTCGACATCGAGTCGTACAGCAGCAGGTGCACCGTGCGCAGGTTCGGATCGTCGCGATCGATGCCGTGCTGCTTCAGCAGCTGGTCCAGCGAAGCCAGACCCGTCTGCGCCTGTACGGTCCCGAACCGGTCGATTCCGGCGAAGCCCACCGAGCCCGGCGACCCGAGCGCCACGGTCTCGATCAACACGACCTTGCCGCGCAGCGAGGCGAAGTCGAACGGCTGCCCCTGCACGGTGCGCATCTCCAGCGCGGGGTAGGGCGCGCCTTCCTCCGGCGGCCAGCTGTGGCGGAACGGCGTCAGCTTGGCCGGCGCGGTCGGCGTCGGCGCGTCCGACCCGAATCCCACCAGCCCGACCGCGGCACCGATTCCGAGGACGACCAGGACGACGATCGATGCGAGCGTGCGCGGACTCATGCCGTGTCATCGGCTGTCGGCCCGCCCGTGCTGCTCGGAGGGCCCTTGGCCCCATGGCGCCGGGCCGTGGCGCGGCGGTCAGCGCTGTCGCCGTTGGGCCGCCGGCTGCGCATCGTCGTCGTCGTCGTCGCTGAGCGCACCGACCAGCCACGCCGAAGCGATGTCGCCGGCCATGGCGAACGGCGTCGCCAGCACGCGCAGCAGGAACGTGCCGACGGTCTCGCCGCGTTCGAGGCGGTAGTCGACCGTGTGCAGCACGAGGCGCGCCGGCGCCTCGAGCCGCTGTGCACCCGCGTCGTCGGCGGCGGCCGCGGCGGGAGCGGCGCGCCAGGAGGACCGGTGCAGCATCGTCCCCGGTGCGCCGCCGCTGCGCGCGAGCAGCCAGGCCGCGGTGGCGTCGAGCTGCAGCAGGACGGGGCGGCCTGCGGTGTCCGTGCAGCGCAGCGTCACCACGGCCCCTTCGAGGTCCTGCAGCCGATCGGGCCAGCGCCGCAGGCTGGCTGCGGCATCGATCGCGCCGTTCGCCGCGGGCGCCGGATGGCGGAACGGCGCGTCGGCGGCGCGCTGCCACGCGACCACCTCGGCGCCGCGGTCGCGATCGAGGGCGCGCCCGGTGACCCGGGACCAGTCGGCCGCGGCGAGATCGCGGCCGCAGCGCTGCAGCGAGTCCACCAGCAGCGGGTCCTCCGGCGAAGGCTCGTCGGGCTGCAGCGTGCCGGGGGGCGCCAGCACCACGCCGAGCGCGTCGTCGCGGCAGCGCACCGACAGCAGCAGGCTGCCGGTCCACGTCTCGCCGAGCCCGTCGCCGTGCACCTCGACGACGAAGTCCGCGACCTCGACCGCGAACGCCGGGTGGCGCCACAACGCCAGCGCCACGTCGGCGTCCGCCACGGCGCAGAGCCGGATCCAGGCGTCCGGCCCGCACTGCGCGCGCAGGTGCTCGGCCACGGCGCCGTCCTGCTGCACCGCGTGCAGCAGCAACGTGGGGGCGCCCAGGTCGTCGACGCCGGTTGCGACGCGGTCGACGCGGTAGTTGGCGACCCGCGGTTCCTCGACCCGCGTCTCGGCGCCGAAGTCCTGCCAGACGATCTGGGTCAGGTAGCAGCCGCCGAGCCAGGGGAACACCAGCAGCAGGCCCGCGCCGCGCGCCCACCGCCGAACGGGACTCTCCGCACACAGCTCCGTCATGCGGCCGCGCAGCGTAGCCGACGGGCGCGCGTCGCGCGCCGTTTCGCGGCGGCCGAACGACCGGCCGTATGCGCGATGCGCGCGGGCGCCGTGGCGGGCTCAGCGGCTGGGGCGCTGGCCGGGGCGTGCGTCGTCCTCGTCGTCCTCGAGGGCGGCGTCGATCACCCCGATGAAGATCAGGCACATCAGGTCCACCGTGACGGCGAACGGGGTGGCGAACACCCGGATGGCCGTCTCCGCGAAGGTGTGCCCGTCGTGGACGTGCAGCTCGTCGCTGCACACCAGCAGCCGCATCCTGGGGGCCGGCGGCAACAGTTCGAGGCCCGCCTGCACGAACGCGGGGACCGGCGTCGCGCGCCAGCTGGACACGAGCGCACAGGTCTCCAGTCCGGCGGCCGCGTCGACCGGGGTCAGGACCAGCTGGAGGTCCCAGGTCTCCCCGGGCTGCACGCTCCGCGCCAGCACCTCCAAGGTGACCTGCGCCGGCGCCTCGCCTGCGCGCCAGCGCGCGAGGGCGGCGGTCGCCGCGGGGTCTGCGTCGTCGTCGATCGCCGCCTCCAGCAGCAGCCAGACGTCCGTCCCGCACATCGCCTGCAGCCGCGCCGCTACTGCGCCACCGCGTTGGATTGCGTGCAGCGCCAGCGCGTCGCCGTCGCCGACCACGCCGAGGCGGTCCACCTCGTAGTCCGCTTTCAGCCGCTCGGCCTCGCCGGTCGGGGCGCCGTAACCGCGCCACAGGAGCTTGCTCAGGTAGCAGCCTTGCAGCGCGAGGCACGCGGCGAGCGCCGCGACCGCGCGCGCCAACCGTCCTGCTCGGGCCGCGAGGTGCCCGCCGTTCTCCACTCCGCGCATTGCCGAGCTCCGCCCCGTCATCTCCGCGACACCATACCGACCGGCCGTGCTCCCGTCAGCGCGCATGGGCGCCCTTGCGTCACGCCGGCCGGTCGTGCTGCCGCGCAGCGTCAAAGCCCCCGAGAACGAGTACGCGCGCGCTGTTCGATCGCCTGCAGGCCGGTGACCACGCCGGCGCAGACGCGCTGTGCGCACGCCTGCTTGCCGAGGGCGCGCGTGAGCCGAAGCCGCGCGCCAGGCGGTTGGGTTCCCTTGCGTCCCCGTCCTCGGTATTCAGCTTTGCGCCCCCCGCCTTCGCGGGGCGCGAAGCGCGACCCAGCCCGAGCGTCGTGGCCGCAGCAGCGGGCAAGGGCAGGCCCGCACGCGCCGTGACGCGCCTGCGGCGTTCCTTCGCGGATGTGCCTTCGCGGCGCGGCACGTGCCAGCCGGCCCGGCCGCTGCGTCCCCGGAGCAGCTGCGCTCCGAGTCCCGCGGATGCGCTCGTCGCGGGAGTTGCGTCCCCGTGCCCGTGTCGTCGGTCGCCTCCGGCGCGCGGACCGCGTCCGCGCGCGCCGTGCGCAGGCGCGCTCTGCGCGCCTGCCTGCACGGCAGCCCATCAGTGCGCCGCGAGCCAGTTGCTGCCGGTGCCGATCGACACGTCCAGCGGCACGGCGAGATCGGCGGCGCCGCGCATGCAGGTGCGCACCAGCTCCTGCACCTCGGCCAGCTCGCCCTGCGGCACGTCGAGCACCAGCTCGTCGTGAACCTGCAGCAGCAGGCGCGCCCTCAACCCGCGGCGCCCGAGTTCGGCGTGCACCGCCAGCATCGCGCGCTTGACGATGTCGGCGGCGGTGCCCTGGATCGGCGTGTTGACGGCCATGTTCTCGGCGGCGATGCGCTGGCCGGCGTTGGTGGAGTCGATCTCCGGCAGCGGCCGGCGGCGGCCGAACAGGGTGCGGGCGAACTTCTGCGTGCGCGCCAGCTCGAGGCTCTGGTCGAGGTAGCGCTTCACGCCGGGCAGCGCGCGGAAGTAGCTGTCGATGAACTTGCGCGCCTCGGGCGGGCGCATGCCGGTCTCGTTGCCGAGGCGGCTCGGTCCCATGCCGTACATCAGGCCGTAGTTGATGACCTTCGCCTGGTTCCGCAGCTCGGGCGTGACCATGTCGGGCAGCAGGCCGTGCACCAGCGCGGCGGTGCGGGCGTGGATGTCCTCGCCCTTCTGGAACGACTCGACCAGCGCCTTGTCCTTCGACATGTGCGCGAGGATGCGCAGCTCGATCTGGCTGTAGTCGGCCGACAGCAGCACCCAGTCGCGGGCGCGCGCGACGAACGCGGCCCGCACCTTGCGGCCCTCCTCGGTGCGGATCGGGATGTTCTGCAGGTTCGGGTTGTCGGAGCTGAGGCGGCCGGTGGCGGCGACGGCCTGGTTGAACGTCGTGTGCACGCGGCCGGTCGCGGCGCTGACCATCTGCGGCAGGCTGTCGACGTAGGTGCCCTTCAGCTTGGTCAGCATGCGCCACTCGAGCAGCAGCGCGGGCACCTCGTGGTGCGGCGCCATCTTCTCGAGCACGTCGTGGTCGGTCTTGTACTGGCCGGTCGCCGTGCGGCGCGGCCGCGCCACGTCGGCGGCGCGGTGCACCTCGAGTTCGTCGAACAGGACCAGGCCGACCTGCTGCGGCGAGCCGAGGTTGAACTCGCGGCCGGCGCGCTGGTGCACGCGCTCCTCGAGCTGGCGGATGCGGCGGTCGAGGTCCTTGCTCAGCGCCTGCAGGTGGTCGGTGTCAATGGTGATGCCTTCCCACTCCATGTCGAGCAGCACCGGCACCAGCGGCAGCTCGAGCTCGCGGAACAACGGCTCGACCTCGTGCTCGACGAGCCGCGGCGCCAGCCGCTCGCGCGTGCGCAGCGCCAGGTCGGCGTCCTCACCGGCGAACGCCGCGACCGCGTCCGGGTCGATCTCGTCGAAGGTCTTCTGCTTCTTGCCGCTGCCGAGCAGGTCACGGCGCGCGGTCTTCTTGACGCCGAACTCGCGCAGCGCGAGCGTGCCGAGGTCGTGCGCGGTGACGCCGGGTTCGAGGCAGTAGCTGGCGAGCGTCGTGTCGAACAGGAAGCCGCGGCCGTCGACGCCGGCGCGGCGCAGCACGCCGAGCTCGCGCTTGGTGTCGGCGGCGACCTTGGTGACCGCCGCGTCCTCGAGCACCGGCCGCAGCGCCGCGAGCACGGCGTCGCGGCCGCCCGGGAGCAGCGGCGGGTGCTGGTCGAGCGCCACGTAGCGCGCGTGCCCGGGCCCGGTCGAGACCGCCAGCCCGATCAGCCGGCCTTCGTGCAGGCCGGCGCCGGTCGACTCGGTGGCGATGCCGAAGGCGCCCGCGTGCCGCAGGGCCGCCAGCAGCGCCTCGAGCTCGGCGCCGTCGCGCACCACGCGGTAGTCGGTGGTCACCTCGTCCCGCGCCACCGTCTCGGCGACGCTGGCGAGCAGCGAGTCGAACTCGAGCCGCTGGTACAGCGCACGCAGCTTGTCGGGATCGGGCCGCGCCGGGCCGAGCTCGGTCACCGCGATCGGCAGCGCGACGTCGGTCTTGATCGTCACCAGCTGGCGCGACAGCAGCGCCTGCTCGGTGTGCTCCTGCAGTGAGGCGCGGATCGCCGGTCGCTTGACCTCGGCCGCGCGGGCCAGGATCTGATCCAGCGTGCCGAACTCCTGCAGCAGCGACACGGCGGTCTTCTCGCCGACCTTGGGCACGCCCGGTACGTTGTCGGAGCTGTCGCCCATCAGCGCCAGCAGGTCGACCATCCGCGCCGGCGGCACGCCCCACTTCTGCTCGGCCTCGGCCGGCCCGAGGATCTCGGGCTTGCTCGTCGAGCTGCGCAGGTTCCAGAGCCGGACGCGCCCGTCGACGAGCTGCAGGAAGTCCTTGTCGCCGGTGACGACGTAGACCTCCATGTCGGCGTCGCGGCCGGCCACCGCCAGCGTGCCGATCACGTCGTCGGCCTCGTCGCGGTCGGCCTCGACCACGGTGATGCCGAACGCGTCGACGACGGCGCGGATGTCGTCGAGCTGGACCGCCATCTCGTCGGGCATCTTCTGCCGCGTCGACTTGTACTCCGGGTAGATCGCGGTCCGGTGCAGGTCCTTGCGCGGCCCGTCGAAGGCGATCGCCAGGGCGTCCGGCTGCTCGCGCTGCAGCAGCGCCCGCAGGGTCTGCAGGAAGCCGTAGGTGGCGCCGGTGGGGTGGCCGCTGCGCGTCGTCAGCGTCGTCCGCGGGCTGTTGGCGAACGCGAAGTAGCTGCGGTAGGCCAGCGCCGTGCCGTCGATCAGGAAGAGCCGCTTGGCCATGTGTCCGTTGTAGCGAACACCGTGCTCTGGTCGAGCGGAACGCGGCGGCGGCGACCGGCGGCGCGTCGCGTTTTGGGTTTGGATCCGCCCCTGCGGCTGCCGAGAATCCCCACGGAATCGACCGACCGAGCCGGGCGCAGGTTGCGCCTCGCCAGCAACCTGATGCAACCCAGTCCGAAGTCGGCCCTCGCGGGCATCTTCTTCCTCGCGCTGTCCGTCATCCTGTTCGAGATCGCGCTGACCCGCGTGTTCGCGATCATGATGTGGCACCACTTCACCTACATGGTGATCTCGATCGGGCTGCTCGGGTTCGGCGCGGCCGGCAGCCTGATGACGGCGACGCGGGTGGGGCTGAAGGGCGGCAACCCGGCGCGCGCGCTGACCTGGATCAGCGGCGCCTACGGCGTCAGCGTGATGTTCGCGTTCTGCTTCGCGACGCTGGTGCGGCTCGACAGCCTGGCGATCTGGAAGGAGAAGGAGAACTTCGTCGCGCTGTTCTTCATCTACCTGATCGTCGGCGTGCCGTTCCTGCTCGGCGGGCTCGGCATCGGGCTCGCGCTGACGCGGCACGTCAAGGACGTCAACCGGCTGTACTTCAGCGACCTGCTCGGCTCGGCGCTCGGCGCCGGGCTGGCGGCGGTCCTGCTGCGCGGCTTCGGCAGCTCGGCGACGGTGATGATGGCCGGCGGCTTCGGCCTGCTGGCGGCGTTCTGCTTCGGGCTGGGGGCGCCGCGGCGCTACCTCGTCGTGACCGTGCCGGGCCTGCTGCTGGGGGCGGTCGTCGCGATCGCGTTCGGCGGCGGCAGCGACGCGCTCGGCGTGCCGGCGGCGCGCTGGCGCGTGCCGTTCGCGCCGGGCAAGGAGGGGGCGCTGGCCGAGTCGCTTGGTTTCCAGATCGAGCGCATCTTCAGCGCCACCGCCGAGGTCGAGGTCGGCCCCGACGTGCAGGCGTCGCCGGCGTTCGGCGGCGACAACGGGCTGCTCGACAGCAAGAACATCCGCACCCGCACCGCGGCGCAGGACGGCACGGCGCCGACGATGCTGTACGCGGATGCCTCGAACCTCGCGCAGTTCCCGTTCCTCGACGACACCCAGGCGGCGTCGGCCTACGTTACGCACAAGGCGTCGGAGCGCACCGACCACAAGGTGATGGTGATCGGCGTCGGCGGCGGCGTCGACGTGATGGTGGCGCTGGCCAACGGCGCCGGCCACGTCACCGCGGTCGAGCTGAACACCGGCATGATCGAGATGGTGCGCGAGCGGCACGCCGAGTACCTGGGCCACCTGTTCACGCCCGGCGCGCACCCGCTCGCCGACCGCATCGAGCTGGTCAACAGCGAGGGCCGCGCGTGGCTGCGCACGCGGCCCGACAAGTACGACGTCATCCAGATGAGCGGCGTCGACTCGTACACGGCGCTCAGCACCGGCGCCTACACGCTGTCCGAGAGCTACCTGTACACGACGCAGGCGGTGCAGGACTTCTACGAGCACCTGACCGACGACGGCATCGTGTGCTACTCGCGGTTCGTCGCCAACCGGCCGATGAAGCCGCGCGAGACCCTGCGGCTGACCAACATCGCCGGCACCGCGCTGCGGGAGCTCGGCGTCGCCGACCCTGGCCGGCACGTGGCGGTGTTCCAGGGCATCACCTGGGCGTCGACGATGATCAAGCGGTCGCCGTTCACCGCGACGGAGATCGAGGCGCTGCGCGAGTTCGCGCGGATCCAGGGCTTCGTCGGCCTGATCTACGACCCGCTGCGGCCGAAGGACGCGCCGTTCACGCCGGAGCCGCAGCACTTCTCGACGATGCGCGAGGAGCTGCTGGGCGCGATCGCCCGGCACCAGCTGGCCAGCGGCCTGCCGGCGCACACCCTGCTGCGCGAGCTGATGCAGGCGGCGGCGCAGATCGCCGACGGCGCCAAGATCGACGACGCGATCGCGCCGCCGTCGCTGCGCGGCACCGACAAGGCCGCGGTGGCGCTGCAGCTGCTGCGCGACCGCAAGGCCGAGATCGCGGCGCAGTCGGTCTACGTGATGCGCACGCTGAACGACTTCGCCAGCGTGATGCAGGACGACGACGCGGCGCGCGCGGCGTTCGTCGCCGACTACGAGTACAACATCTCGCCGTCCACCGACGACAAGCCGTTCTTCTTCAACTACTACAAGTACTCCAACCTGTGGTCGGGCGCCGCGCGCGAGGCGGACCCGAGCCTGTTCCGCTACCACACCGACTTCCCGGTCGGGCACATGGTGCTGCTGGCGTCGGTCGTGCAGATCCTGCTGCTGGCCGCGGCGATGATCTTCCTGCCGCTGCGCAAGCTCAGCGTCGAGGGGCTGCGCACGGAGGGCGTGTGGCGCTACTTCGGCTACTTCGCCGCGCTGGGCCTCGGCTTCATGTTCGTCGAGATCACCCTGATGCAGAAGATGGTGATCTTCCTCGGCCACCCGACGTACGCGCTGTCGGTGGTGCTGGCGAGCCTGCTGGCGGCGGCCGGCACCGGCTCGCTGCTTGCCGGTCGGATCCGCGAGGTGCAGCAGAAGCACGTGCGCTGGATCGTGATCGCGATCGCGGCGGTGGTGCTGTTCGACCTCATGGCCGTCAACTGGCTGCTGCCGCTGCTGCTGGGCCTGAGCCTGGAGATGCGCATCGTCGTCGTGGTGGTGCTGCTGCTGCCGACCGGTCTGGTGCTCGGCGTCCCGTTCCCGACCGGCATGCGCGTGCTCGAGAAGCAGTGCCCGCACCTCTTGCCGTGGGGCTGGGCCGTGAACGCGTTCTTCAGCGTGTTCGCGTCGATCTTCTGCATCGTGCTGAGCATGGCGATCGGCTTCACCAACGTGCTGCTGGTGTCGGTGGTGATCTACGCGGTGGGCCTGTCGGCGCTGCGGATCACCGGCGACAGCGCGCCGGCGCCGGCGCCGCCGCCGCAGTAGCGCATCAGCGCCGGCGCCACTGCCGCAGCGGCGGCATCAGCGTCGCGGCGGCCGGCAACGGCGGGATGCGCTGGCTGCGGTGATCCTGCAGCGTCACCGCCAGCCGCGGCGCGGCGGCGCGGAGCTCGGCGTCCGTCAGCAGCCCGCGCGCGTGCAACCCGGCGGCGCAGCGCGCGAACGCGCGGTCGACGGCGCGCACCAGCGGGCGCAGGCGTCGGCGCATCGAGTCGGCCCCGGTCCAGCGGATGCGCGCCGCGTGCGCGGTCGCCAGCAGCAGGGCGCCGTCGTCGCCGGCGAGGTGCCGGAGCCAGCTCGCCCAGGCGTCCCGGGCCTCGCCGGCCCACGCGATGCGCTGCGGCGGCACCTCGGCGCGCTCGATGCGCGTGAACGCGATCCGCTGCGGCACGCGGCCCGGCGCCGCCATGTTCCCGGGCGACAGCGCGTAGTGCGGCAGCGGCGGGAAGCCCGCGGGCTCGGGGGCCGGCTGCGGCGGCGGCTCCAGCCGGCAGCCGACGCCGTAGAACGGCGGGGCGGGGTGGTCGTCGTGCACCTCGAACTCGAGCCGCAGCTCGCAACGGTCGAGGCACTCGGCGGCGAAGCCCGGCGCGGCGAGGTGCGCCAGCAGGTTGCCGCACACGTGCCAGTCGAGGTCGGGCGAGACGTCGCCGGCGTCGAAGCGGGCGCGCAGGAACGCCTGGTTCTGGTGCGGACTGCGGCCGGCGAGGATCAGCACCGGCACGCGCAGCGACCGGTAGTCGTGGGGTGCCAGCTCCTCGGCGGGCACCGCGGTCTCGAACGCGACCAGCACGTCGAGCAGCAGCAGCGCCGCCAGCTCGACCTCGTCGAGGACGCGGCTGCCGCGCGGCGGCGGCGCGCGGTCCGGCGGCGGCGGGAGCCTCTGCAGGGCCGCGCGGACGTTCGGCACCAGCTCCCGCCAGCGGCGCTCGCGCACCGCCCAGGCGGCCCAGGCCAACTCGCGCGGATCGTCGCTGGCGAGGCGCGCAGGCAGGTCCGCCGGGTCGTTGGCGGCGCGGCACCACGGCGGCGGGGCGGGGTCGTCCTGCGCGGGGGCCGCGGCGAGCATCAGGAGTCCGAGGGACAGCGGGCGCAGCATGGCCGGCATGGGCAACCGGCATGCCGGCGCGCGCGCGGCGGCGCACCGCGGTCAGTGCGAGCGATGGTGCTACGCCCCCGAAACGACAAACGCCGCCGCGGCGGGCCGCGACGGCGTTCGTGGTCGGTCGTGCCGGCGGCAGGCTCGCTGCCGCCGCGGCACGGCACGGCTCACTTCATCGGCATCGAGCCCATGACCTTCGCCTTCTGGTCGGCGGGGGTCATGCCCTCGAACTTGGTCATGCACTTGTTGCAGCAGAAGCCGATGTTCTTGCCGTCGACCATGGTGGTCGGGCAGTCGCCGTCGAGCTGCTCGCCCGACACCGGGCACTTGGCGTTCATCGCGGCGGCGCCGGTCGCGGCCGAGTCGGTGCTGGCGCAGCCGGCGAACAGGAACAGGGCGGTGGTGACGATCGCGGTACGAATGTGCTTCATGGGTTTCCTCGGCGGCAATTGTGCAGACGGAAGCCGCTGGATTCCACTGTGCGGGTCCGCCCGGCTCAGAAGACGTACTTGAGCGCGACGAAGCCGCCGATTCCGACGGCCGCGACGGCCATGGTGATCCAGCCCAGGTGCTTGTCGAGGATCCGCTGCACCGGCGCGCCGAAGCGGTACAGCAGCCCCGCGACCAGGTAGAACCGCGCCGCGCGCCCGACCGTCGACGCGACCACGAACATCGGGAAGCTGATGCCGCAGGCACCGGCGGTGATCGTGATGACCTTGAACGGGATCGGCGTGAACGCCGCGACGAACACGATCCAGAAGTTCCACTCGTCGTAGTGGCCGCGCACCCGGTCGTAGACCTCGGGGGTGAAGCCCGGGACGTAGTCGTAGAAGAACTGCTGCAGCCCGGCGCTCTCCCACAGGAACGCGCCGATCGCGTAGCCGGCGATGCCGCCGAGCACCGAGCCGATCGAGCACCAGAGCGCGAACCGGAAGGCGCGCAGCCGGTCGCCGAGGCACAGCGCGATCAGCAGCACGTCGGGCGGGATCGGGAAGAAGCTGCTCTCGGCGAAGCTGAGCCCGGTCAGGGCCGGCGTGCCGTAGGGCGTCTCGGCCCAGTGCAGCACCCAGTCGTAGAGCCGGCGCAGCGGGCCGCGGCGGCGGGGGCGTTCGAGGTCGGTGGGGGTCGTCGTCGTCACGGGAAGTCAGCTGGAACGGGCCTCGGGCTGCATCGTCATCGGACCGGCGAACAGTTGATGCACTTCGAGCGTGACCGGGCCCTCCTCGCCGCGCGGGTTGATGCGCGGCGACCACACCGCGGTCCACGGGCCCGGGTTCTGGCGCAGCTCCTCGAAGCGGCCGGCCGAGCGCACCAGCCGCGCCGGCAGCATGTGGCCGTCGTCGACCATGCGCAGGCGCAGGTCCACGCCGCGGACGTCGCTCTGCGGCGAGCCGACCAGGCGCACGCCCTCGGTCCAGAACCGCGCGCGCCGATGGCCGGGGCCGAACGGGCCCAGCATCTCGAGCTTGCGGACGGCGATGGGGTCGAGCTCGCCGAACCGCGCCGGTCCGTCGCACGGCAGCTGCACGTCGGTCGCCATGGTGCGGCGGCACACGTCCTGGAAGGCGCTGCGGAACGCGTCGAAGTCGGCGCGCCGGACCTCGAGCCCGACGGCCGCCGCGTGACCGCCGTGCGCCTGCAGGTGCCGGCTGCACTCGCCGAGCGCGTTGCGCAGGTGCAGCCCGAACTGGCAGCGCCCGCTGCCGCGGCCGACGTCGTCCTGGAACGCGACCAGGATCGTCGGCTTGCCGGTGTGCTCGGCGACGCGCGCCGCGACGATGCCGAGCACGCCGGGGTGCCAGTCGTCGCCGCCGAGCACGACCGCGGGACCCGGCTCGGCCATGGCCTGCGCCAGCACGTCCTCCTGCAGGCGGCGCTCGACCTTGCGGCGCTCGTCGTTGTGGCGCTCGAGCACCTTGGCCGCGGTCTGCGCCTCGACGTAGTCCTTCGCGCACAGCAGGTTGGCGGCGTCGATCGCGTTGCCCATGCGCCCGGCGGCGTTGATCAGCGGCGCGATGCGGAAGGCGATGTCCTCGACGTCGGGCGAGCGGTTGCTGAGCCCGGCCGAGTCCAGCAGCGCGCGGATGCCGGGGCTCCGGCTCTGCGCCAGGGCGCGCATGCCGTGCCACACCAGCGTGCGGTTCTCGCCGCGCAGCGGCGCCACGTCGGCGACCGTGCCGAGCGCGATGTAGGTCATCGCCTCGACCAGGAACTCGCCGAACTCCGGCGTCTGCAGCATGCCGCGGGTGCAGGTGTCGGCGATCGCCGCGGCCAGCCGGAACGCCACGCCGACCCCGGCCAGGTCGCGGTCGGGGTAGCCGGCGTCCGGCAGGCGCGGGTTCAGCACCGCGAACGCGTCGGCGACGTTGTCGGTGGTGCCGTGGTGGTCGGTGACGATCACGTCGCAGCCGGTGGCCTGGATCCGCGCGATCGACTCGCAGGCGTTGGTGCCGTTGTCGACCGAGATCACCAGCTGGCCGCCGGCGTCCTGGATCGCGCGCTCGCTGGTCGCCGAGAACGAGTAGCCGTCGGCGCGGGCCGGGATGTGCGGGCGCACCTCGGCGTGCAGCAGCTGGAAGAAGCGCGTCAGCAGCACGGTGCCGCTGATCCCGTCGACGTCGTAGTCGCCGTGCACGACGATCGTCTGCTGGTGCCGCAGCGCGTGGCGGATGCGGTCGACGGCCTTGTGCATGTCGCGGAAGGCGAACGGGTCGTGCAGCGCGCCGAGGTCGGGGCGCAGGAACCGGCGCACCTTGTCGGGGTCGTCGACGCCGCGGGCCATCAGCACCCGCACGACCAGGTCCGGCAGCCCCAGCGTGCGGGCCAGCGCGCGCTCGCGCGGGTCCGGGACGGGCATACTGGCGCCGGCGCGTTGCATGGGCCGGGCCATGGTAGCGGCGCCGGCCGCGATGCCCAGGGACGGGTGAGATTGGTCCAGCTGGCGCGGAGATGGGGCGCGAGCATGCGCTGCGCACCAGCGCACCTTCGCCCCGACCACCGGCCAATCCCGCCAGGGCCGCGCGCAGCGCGCGGCCGAGCCAGGCGGCGCTTCGCGCCGCCGCGGGCATGCATTGCGCGCATGCCCTGGCGCGGCCGCGCCGCTGCGCGGCGCCTGGCTCGGCGGTGCTGCGCACCGTCCGCCAGATCAGAGGCCCACTTTCCCCACCGCCAGCTCCGACAGCGTGCCGCCGATGGCGTTGCCGGCCGCGGGATCGAGCGCCACGGCCTGCATCGCGAACTCCAGCCCGACGTAGGCCAGATCGTCGGGGACGTCCGACCGCCACACCGCGCGGTGCCCTTCGCCGGCGACGAACCGCAGGTCGTGGGCGTCGCCGAGCAGGGCGCAGGCGGGCAGGCCCAGCCCGAGGCCATCGATCGGCACCGACGGCGGCGGGTCCCAGCGCTCGATGCGCAGCAGCACGACCGCGCAGTGCACCGGCAGACCGAACAGCGTCACGGCGAACGGCGCGCCGATGCGCGGCGTCTCGCTCGGCACCAGCTGCGCCGCGGCGGTGCCGGCGCACGCGCTCGGCTGGCGCACGAACGCGCTGACGAAGCCCACGCGGGCGACGTTGTGGTCGGTGCCGGCCGCGATCTGGACGTAGGCGCTCCACGGCGGCGGCGGCGGCGGCGGCTCCGCCTGGTGCCAGCCGTCGTCGCCCCAGCCGACGACCGCGCCGTCGCTGCGGCGCGCGATCGTGTGCCGCGCCCCGGCGCTGACCTCGACCCAGCTGGTGTGCGGTGGCAGCGGCGGCACCGCGCACTGGCCGTGGCGGTCGTCGCCCCAGCACAGCAGCGCGCCGTCCGAGCGCCGCGCCGCCGAGTGGTCGCCGCCGGCCGCGATCGCCAGGTAGGTCACGCCCGCCGGCAGCGGCGGCACCTGCAGCTGGCCGTACTGGTCGTCGCCCCAGGCGTGCACCCGGCCCATGGCGTCGAGCGCCAGGCTGTGGCGGCGCCCGGCGGCCACCGCCACGAACGGGCCCGCCGGCCAGCGCGGCGGCGTGGCCTGCCCCGCCGAGTCGTCGCCCCACGCCAGCACGCGACCGTCGCTGCGGCAGGCCAGCGTGTGCCGACCACCGGCGGCCACGGCCGTGTAGCGCAGCGTCGCCGGCGGCGGCGTCACGTCGCACTGGCCGGCGGCGTTGTCGCCGAACGCCGCGATCACGCCGTCCGACCGCCGCAGCAGCGCGTGCGTCGCGCCGGCCGCGGCCTCGACCCAGCGCAGGCCCGCGGGCAGCGGCGGCACCCGGGCCTGGCCGTACTCGTTGCGGCCCCACGCCGCCGCGTGGCCGTCGTGGAAGCAGGCCACCGCGAAGCCTTCGCCGGCGGCGACGTGACGGCACAGGCCGTGGTCGTCGGCGTCCGGCAGCGCCGACTGCCCCGACCGGTCGGCGCCCCAGCGCAGCAGCGCGCCGTCGGACCGCAGCGCCATGCTGTGGTCGGCGCCGGCGGCGATCGCCGTGTACGTCGTGCCCGCGGGCAGCGCCGGCACCGTCGTCTGGCCGTGGTGGTTGCGTCCCCAGCCGAACACCGCGCCGTCGCTGCGCCGGGCCAGGCAGTGGCTCTCGCCCGACGCGATCTCGACGTAGGTGAGGGTCGGGGGCAGAGGCGGGATCGCGCCCTGCCCGAACGACAGGTCGCCCCAGGTGAACACCCGGCCGCTCGAGTCGAGGCCCATCGAGTGGTGCGCGCCGGCGGCCAGCGCGGCGAACCGGTCGCCGCCGAGCCTGGGCGGGGTGCACTGCCCGGCGTTGTTGTTGCCCCAGCCGATCACCTCGCCGTCGGTGCGCAGCGCGAGCATGTGCCACGAGCCGGCGGCGATGGCGGTGTAGCTGGTGCCGGCCAGCAGGGTCGGCACGGTGTTGAGGGCGAACGTCTGCGCGCCGGTGACGACGACGATGCCGTCCGACCGCAGCAGCATCGAGTGCAGCGGGCCGGCGGCGATCGCCGTGTAGCGCGCGCCGGGCGGCAGCGGCGGCAGGTTGCACTGGCCGTGGGCGTTGAGTCCCCAGGCGAGGGCCGTGCCGTCGGCGCGCAGCGCCAGCCCGTGGCTGCCGCCGGCGGCGATCGCGCGCCAGTCGGTGCCGGTCGGCACGCGGCACTGGCCGGCGTCGTTGCTGCCCCACGCGCACAGCGAGCCGTCGGCGCGCAGCGCCAGCGAGTGCGCGCCGCCGCCGTCGATCGCCGCCAGGTACATCGACTCGCCCGACACGCCGCTGCCCACCTGCGCGCCCCAGCTCCGCACCGCGGTCTGCCCCGGCAGCGAGGCGATCAGCGCCAACGCCGCGGCGGCCCGCATCGCGGTGCGGGACGGAGTCGTGGGGCGCCGGGTCGAGCCGGCGCGAACGGACCTGAGCGATCGAGAGAGCTGCATCACGTCCACCTCGCGGTCGAGATGTCCGCTGCAGGGCCCGCTGCCAGCGTCGGCTGTTGGGCCACGCAGCGGGCAGGCGTCTCTCCGGCGACCCGGATCGGCGTCCGCCACGGAGAGCCATCGGCCTGCGTCCCGCGTCGACTCCAGCCATTGTTGTCGGGTGGTGCGCAGCCGGGCCTTCGGGCGGTAGGATCCCCCCGTAGCCGTATGCCGATCCCCGACGCCGAACGCGCCACAGCACTGCGCAACCTGCCCGCCGTCGATCGCCTGCTGCAGCACGAAGCGCTGGCCGCGGCGCCGCGCGCGCTGCTCGTCCGCGAGGCCCGCGCGTTCGTCGACGACGTGCGCGCGCGCATCGAGGCCGGCGCGCTCGACGCCGCCGCGACCGCGGCGTTGTTCGCCGACGGCGCGTTCGCGGGCGCGATCCTCGCGCGCTGCAGCGCCGCCAGCGAGCCGCGGCACCGGCGCGTGTTCAACGCCACCGGCATCGTGCTGCACACCGGCATCGGCCGCGCGCCGATGTGCGCGGCCGCGGCGGCGGCGCTGACGGCGGCGGCCGGCTACGCGATCGTCGAGGTCGACCCGCGCACCGGCGAGCGCGACGAGCGCGAGCTGGGCATCGCCGCGCTGCTGCGCGACGTGACCGGCGCGCCGGGCGCGCTGGTGGTCAACAACAACGCCGCGGCCACGACCCTGATGCTGGCGGCGCTGTGCGCCGACCGCGAGGTGGTGGTGTCGCGCGGCGAGCTGGTCGAGATCGGCGGCGGCTTCCGCGTGCCCGACGTGATGCGCCGCGCCGGCTGCCACATGGTCGAGGTCGGCGCCACCAACAAGACGCACCTGCGCGACTTCGAGGACGCCGTCACCGAGCGCACGCGCGCGTTCCTCAAGGTCCACCCGAGCAACTTCCGCATCGAGGGCTTCGCGTCGGTGCCGACCGTCGCCGAGCTGCGGCCGCTGGCGACGGCGCGCGGCCTGCTGGTGCTCGACGACCTCGGCTCGGGCCTGCTGCTGGAGCAGCCGATCCCCGGGCTCGCCGACGAGCCGCGCGTGCGGCAGAGCCTGCGCGCCGGCGCCGACGTCGTGTGCTTCTCGGGCGACAAGCTGCTGGGGGGGCCGCAGTGCGGCATCCTGCTGGGCGCGGCCGACACGATCGCCCGGATCCGGCGCAACCCGCTCTACCGGGCGCTGCGCTGCGACAAGCTGACGCTGGCGGCCCTCGAGGCCACGCTGCGGCTCTACCGCGACGGCGACCCGCTGCAGGACGTCCCGGCCCTGCGGATGCTGGCGGCCGGCGCCGACGAGCTGCGCCAGCGCAGCGACGAGCTCGCCGCGCGGCTCGGCGCGCCGGCGGCCGAGGTCACGGCCAGCGAGTCGTTCGCCGGCTCCGGCGCCAACCCGGCGCGGCCGCTGCCGAGCTTCGCGGTCGCGCTGCGCGGCGGCGACGCGCTGTGCGAGCGGCTGCGCGCGGTCCGACCGGTCGCCGTGTTCGCGCGCGTCCACGACGGACGCGTGCTGCTCGACGCGCGCACCTTGCTCGGCGAGGATCTCGCCGCGGTGGCGGCCGCCGTGACGGCCGCGATGCAGACATCATGACCGAATCGAAGAAGCGACTGACCGAGTACGCCGCCGGATCGGGTTGAGCAGCGAAGCTGCCACCGGGGAGCCTCGGGCAGGTTCTCCAGAAACTCGGACGGATCGAGCACCCCGACCTCCTCGCCGGCCATCAGGGCTTCGAGGATGCGGGGATCTTCCGTATCGACGGCGAGCGCGCGCTGGTGCAGACGCTCGACTTCTTCCCACCGATCGTCGACGACCCGCGCTGGTTCGGCCGCATCGCCGCCGCCAACTCGCTGTCCGACGTCTACGCGATGGGCGGCGCGCCGCTGACGGCGATGAACATCGTCGGCTGGCCGAAGGACCTCGACGTGCAGGTGCTCGGCGAGATCCTGCAGGGCGGCCTCGAGAAGGTGCAGGAGGCCGGTGCGGTGCTGTGCGGCGGCCACTCGGTCACCGACGCCGAGATCAAGTTCGGCCTGTCGGTCACCGGCATCGTGCACCCCAACCGCTGGTGGCCGAACGTCGGCGCGCGCGAGGGCGACGTGTTGCTGCTGACCAAGCCGCTGGGCATGGGGCCGGTGTCGACCGCGATCAAGCGCCAGAAGGCCACCGCGCAGATGGTCGAGGGCGCGATGCGGCAGATGGCGACGCTCAACCGCGACGCCGCCGCGGCGATGCAGGGCCTCAAGGTGCACGGCGCCACCGACGTCACCGGCTTCGGCCTGATGGGCCACGGCTGCGAGATGGCCGAGGGCGCCGGGCTGGTGCTCGAACTCCGCGCCGCCGACGTGCCGGTGTTCCCCGGCGCGCGCGACCTGGTCGCGTCCGGCGTCCTGTCGGGCGGCTGCACCCGCGGCAAGGCGTGGCTCGCCGATCGCGTGCAGGTCGCCGAGGCGGTCGACGAGGCGCTGCGCGACCTGATGTTCGACGCCGAGACCAGCGGCGGGCTGCTGCTGGCGCTGTCCGAGGCCGAGGCCGAAACGGCGCTGCGGCGGCTGCGCGACGCCGGCACGCCGTGCCACCAGCTGGTGGGGCGGTTCCGGGCGCGCAGCGGCGACGAGGCGTTCGTGCAGGTGCGCTGACCGGCCGACCGGCAGACAGGCGTCAGCGACCCTCGAGCAGCCGGGCCGCGGCGCCGCCGACCTTCGGCAGCGCCGCCGCGCCGTGGCGGTCGAGGTCGATCGTCAGGTCGACGACCGCGCGGCCCTTGCGCGAGCGCCGCGGCAGGCCGTCGCGGTACTCGAGCGGTGCGTCGGCGTCGTCCTCCTCGGCGTCGGTGTCGTCGACCCCCGCGCCGAACTGGCCGCCCACGACCAGGACCTGGTTGCCGCCGGCGGCGAACTGTTGCGCGCGCTTGGAGCAGCGCAGCTGCACGCGGTGCACCAGCAGGGTGGCCGGGTCGATGGACAGCGCGAGGTCGACGGTCGCCTCGGGACCGACCGCCGGGGTGCGGGCGCCGGCGCCAGCGCCGCCGGCGCCGCGGATCCTGCCGTTCAGCAGCTGCACCAGCAGCTGGCGGTTCTCGTCGGCGATCGGCAGCAGGCCGAGCCAGTGCAGCTCGGTGACCTGCTCCGGTGTGAGCGCGACGGCCAGCACCTCGACCGGCCGGTCGTTCAGGGTGGCCACGGTGGCGTGCGCCACCTGCAGGTCGAGGCGCTGCAGCGCCCGCAGCAGCCGCGGAGCATCGGGCAGGAACGTCACCTCGTTGCCGTCGGCGAAGCGCCCGTGGCGGGGCACCCAGTCGGAGGTGTCGTCGCGCGCCAGCAGGTCGCGGCCGACCAGCAGCAGCTCGTCGTCGTCGATCTCGAGGTGCAGGGCGTCGCCGACCCACACGCCCTTGGCGACGCCGGCGGCCGGCTGGCGGCCGTCGAGGCCGAGCCGCACCACCCGGGCGGCGGGCGGTGCCGCGGGCACCACCTCGTCCGTCCCCGCCGCGTCGCCGTCGGGGACGCCGGCGGGCGGCGGCTCCTTCGGCGCGTTGCCCCAGCGGGCCGTGAACGCCGCCTGCTGCAGCGCGGCGCTGGTCGCGAGGCTGCGGTGCAGCCGTTCGGTGGCGCGGGCCAGCGGTTCGGCGGGGCGCTGCGGCTGCGGCGCCGGCGCCGAGTCCCGCGATTGGGCCGCGAGGGCCGCGCCGGTCAGCAGGGTCAGCAGGCCGGCGAGCCGCCGGGCCGCGCGCCGGGCCGTCATCGGTCCTCGAGCCAGCGCGAGCCGGCCTCGTCGACCTCGGGCGGGGTCGCTTCTCCGTGGTCCTGGAAGTCCAGCTTGAAGTAGGCGACCGACTCGGTGCGCGAGGGCTTGCGCACCGGCAATCCCTTCTTCCACTCGATGGCGCCCGCGGGCGCGTCGTCGTCGCGGTCGGCGCTGGCGTCCTCGGGCTCGTCGTCGCCGCCGCCCTGCCCGAACTGGATGCGGACGTTGGCGAGCACCGGGTTGTCCTCGTAGCTCTTGCTGCGGACGCGCAGCACCCGGCCGGTCGCCGGGTCGATCGACAGCGCCAGGTCGACGGTGTAGGTCATCTGCGGCGGGCCGCCGCCGAACATACCGCCCATCGGGAAGAACATGCCGCTGCCCGGCTGCGGCAGGGCGCCGCTGAGCGCCAGGTCCTCGGCCGCCGCGGCCTGCAGCTGCAGCGACACGATCTGCACCGGCGTGCCGCGCATGTCGTCGGCCTCGACGTGGGCGACCGTGCGGGCCGCCGCCGGCAGGCTCTGCAGCTGCCGGAACAGCAGCCGCGGCGCCGCGAGGTACGGCGCCTCGCCGCCGGAGGTGAGCTTCTTGCTGCGCAGCTTCCAGCCGTCGCGGCCCTTGGTCACCATGCGGCCGTTCTGCACGACGAACGTGTCGTCGTCGGTGTCGCCCCAACGCAGGTCGCCCTTCCAGCCGCCGCGCACGCGGGTGCCGTCGCCGGCCATCCCCGGCATGCCGCTGCCGCGGCCGATCGCCGAGTCGAGCTCGAGGTCGCTGGTGAAGGCGCCGGCGGGCAGCGCCAGCATCACCTCGCAGGCGCGGTCCAGCAGGGCCGCGGCCGCGGCCGGGTCGAGCTGCGCGGGTGCTCCGGCGGGGGCGGTGGCCTCCTGGGCCGTGGCGAGCGGGGCGGAGAGCAGGAACATCAGGCCCGGCAGCGTGCCGAGGCGGGCGAATCGGGACATGGAGACCTCGAGTGGGGGATCGGCCTGCGACGGGCGAACCGGTCGTTTCCTTCCCGGTGCGCAGCCGGCGTGCGCCGCATTGTTCCCGATCCGCGGCGCCGATACCCGCGCGCGCTGCCGCGGTGGCGGTCAGTCGCGCCGCGGGCCGTCGGGATCGGGGCCCGCGTCGGTGCCGGCCTCGGGATCCGCGTCCCGGTCGGGCGGCGGCGCGTCGGCGCCGAGCGGCGGCTCGACCTCGCCGGTGCGCTCCTCCCGTTCGCGGCGCAGCTCCTCGAGGGTCTGCTGCATCTTGACCGCGCCGGCGATGCTCTCGTCGAAGCGGAACTCGAGGTGCGGCACCGTGCGCGTGTGCAGGGTCGCGCCGACCTCGCGCTGCACGTAGCCGCGCGCGCGCTGCAGGGCCCGGTCGGTCGCCGCCTTCTGGTGCGGGCCGCCGAGCACCGACCAGTAGACGCGGCACTGCGTGAACTCCTTGTCGAGTTCGACGCGGGAGATCGTGACCATGCCGATCTTGGGATCGCGCAGGTCGCGCAGCAGCAGCTCGGCGACCCGGGCCTTGATCTGCGACTCGAGGCGGTGGATGCGGCGCTCGTTCATGCGGTGGGGCTGCCGCCGGTGCGTCGCCGGCGCGGGCTAGGAGGCTGCGTCACGGGAGGCGAGCCGCCCGGGTGCGTGGGTTTCGTTCCGGGTCGCGCCGCGGAAACGCAGGCGAATCGGTGGATGCATCGAGGCTCTCGCGGCGCGAGCCGGGGCGAAGGACGCGTGACCGGCGGTTTGCATTCTCGTGGCGCAGCCTCCTAGTGCGGCGTGAAGATCTCGAGCTGGTGGTCCGACAGCGTGCCGTCGCGCCAGTCCTGCAGCGCGTTGAGCAGGTGGTCCATCGTGCTGTTCAGGTGTGGCACGTCGCTGCCGGCGACGACGGCGCCCAGCGTCGCCACGGTGCACTGGTCCAGGTCGTCGATCTCGGAGATCGACACGTTGAACGAGCGGCGCAGCCGGTCCTTGAGGGCCTTGATCGCGCTCCGCTTGTCCTTGAGCGACTCCGCGTAGGGAATCTCCAGGCTGAACTGCAAGACGCCGATGTGCAGCACGGTTCCTCACGGTTCCTTTCGGCCGGGTCGGCACCCTGGCTACAGGGTGCGCCGCACCAGGTCGACCTGCGCGAACTCGAGGATGTCGCCGGCCTTGATGTCCTGGTAGTCCTGGAGCGTCATGCCGCACTCGAAGCCGGCGCGGACCTCCTTGGCGTCGTCCTTCTCGCGGCGCAGGCTCGAGACCTTGCCGGTGTAGACGACCTTGCCGTCGCGGGACAGCCGGACCTTGGCGTTGCGCTTGCAGACGCCGTCGGTGATGTAGCAGCCGGCGATGGTGCCGAACTTGCTCGACTTGAACACCGCGCGGATCTCGGCGTGGCCGAGCACCGACTCGACCTCCTCCGGCTTCAGCATGCCCTCCATGGCCGCCCTGACCTGGTCGAGGAGCTCGTAGATCACGTCGTAGTAGCGGATCTCGACGCCGGCGCGCTCGGCCGCCTGGCGCGCGCTGCTGTCGGCGATGGTGTGGAAGCCGAGGATGACGGCGCCCGACGCCTCGGCCAGGCTGACGTCGGTCTCGTTGATGCCGCCGAGGCCGCTGTGCACCAGGTTGACGCGCACCTCGGAGGTGGCGAGCTCGTCCAGGCACTTGCGCAGCGGTTCGAGCGAACCCATCGCGTCGGCCTTGAGGATGACCTTGATCTCCTCGACGTTCTTCTCGGCCAGCTTCGCCGACAGGGTCTCGAGGGTGACGGCGCTGCGGTCGGCGAGCGACTGCTCGCGGATGCGGCGCTGGCGGTCCTCGACGACCTCGCGCGCCTTCTTGGCGTCCTCCACGGCGAACAGCTTGTCGCCGGGGGTCGGCAGGCGGTCGAGGCCGAACACCGTGACCGGGGTCGACGGGCCCGCCTCGCTGACCTGCCGGCCGTGGTCGTCGATCATCGCGCGCACGCGCGAGAAGCTCTCGCCGCAGACGATCTGGTCCTTCACGCGCAGGGTGCCGTCGGTGATCAGCACGTTGACGACGACGCCCTGCTCGGGCGACTGCTTGCTCTCGACGACGATGCCGCGGCCCGGCGCGTCCGGGCGCGCCTTGAGCTCGAGCAGTTCGGCGTCGAGCATGATGCGCTCGACCAGGTCGCCGAGGCCCTTGCGGGTCACGGCCGACACCTCGACGACGCCGGTGCTGCCGCCCCACTCCTCGGGCTGCAGGCCCTTCACCATGAGCTGCTGCTTGACCTGCATGGCGTTGCTGGCCGGCAGGTCGCTCTTGGTGATCGCGACGATCACCGGCACCTCGGCGGCCTTGGCGTGGTTGATCGCCTCCTCGGTCTGCGGCATCACGCCGTCGTCGCCGGCGACGACGATCACGACCAGGTCGGTCAGGTCGGCGCCGCGGGCGCGCATCGCCGTGAACGCGGCGTGGCCCGGCGTGTCGAGGATGACGAACTCGCCCTTCTCGTGGGTGACCTTGTAGGCGCCGATGTGCTGCGTGATGCCGCCGGCCTCGCCCTTCCTGATGTCGGTGTTGCGCAGCGCGTCCATCAGCGACGTCTTGCCGTGGTCGACGTGACCCATGAAGGTCACCACCGGCGCACGCGTGTTCTCCTCCTGGCCGGCCGCGTCCTCGACCAGCTTCTCGATCATCTCCTCCTCGGCGTGCTTCTGCTCGACGATCTTGACGTTGCGCTCGAGCTCGAGCGCGACGAGCTCGACCTCGTCCTGCGTGAGGTAGGAGTTGATGTTCTTGCCGGGGATCTTCAGCTTGAACAGCAGCGTCGCCAGCAGGTCCGGCACCTTGATGCCGAGCGCCTCGGAGAAGCTCTTGATCGAGACCGGCGGCGTGATCTCGACCTCCTTGCTCGGATCGACGGTGGTGACGGGGCGTCCCTTGCGCGCGCCGCCGCGACCCTGGTCGCGGCCGCCGCGCTGCATCGGGCCGCCCGGCCCGCGGCGATGGCCGCCCATCGGCGAACGCGTCGCCGAGCGCTGCTGCGTCTTCTGCAGCGCGGCGCGGCGCAGATCGCGGTCGGCCGCGGGGGCCGAGCGGCTGCGCGCGTCGCGGATGGTCTCCTGCGGCAGCTCGATGCGGCCGACGACGGTGGCCTTCTTCTGCGGCACCAGCAGCTTGCGGACCGGCTCCCCGGTCGCGGGCTCCAGCTCGGCAGCCTCACCGCCGGCGCTGGCCGGCGGCATGCCGGCCGCCGCGGCGGCGGCGGGCGCCGACTCGGCCTCGGCGCGCGCGGACTCGACCGGGGTCGCGTCCGACGGTCGCTGGACCGGCTCGGCGGCGGCCGGCGCGTCGCTGGCGGCGGTCGCCGCCGGCGCGGTGAACTCCGGCTCCGGGGTCGGCGCCGCCGCGGCGGGGGCCGCCTGCTCGGCGGCCGGGGCCACCTCGACGGCGGGCGCGTCGGCCTCGGGCTCGGTCGCCTCGGACCCGCTGCCCTGGGGCGCGGTGACCCGAGGCTCGGGCGCGGACTTCGCCGCCGGCGCCGCGGTCGGCGCCGCGGGCTCGGGGGACAACGCCGCGGGCTCGCTCGCCGCCTCCTCGGTCTCGAGCTTGCGGGCCCGGCGCGCGGTCGACTTCGGCAGCTGCTTCTTCGGCAGCTCCTTCAGGTCGCGTTCGGCGCGGGTCAGCTTGCGCGGAAGGGCGTCGCCCTGGGGCTCCGCCTCCGGCTCGAGCCCGCCGGCCGACGGCAGCTTCTTCTTGCCGCGGCCCGGGGCGGCCTTGGCCTCGTCCTCCGTCTGCCGCTTGAGACCGTGGGCCTCGAGGCGCGCGAGAACCATCATCTCGTCGGCCTCGTCCAAGACCGTCATGTGGGTCTTGATGTTCTCGAAGCCCATGTCGCGCAAGAGCTTCGCCAGCTCGGGACCCTTCATCCCGAACGTCTTGGCGAGTTCGAATACCCGTACTTTCTTCAAGCGGTGCCTTCTTGCGGTTGGCTCAGTTGGCGCTGGTCTGGGACTGCGCTTCGTCGTCGTCGTTGGTCGCGTCAGCCGAAGGCGGCGCGTCCGTGGGCTCGCCGGCGGCGCCGGCGTCGGTCCCGACCTTGGTCTGGTCGTCGGTCTCCCCGGTGGCGGGAGTGGTAGGGGGCGCGGCGGCGCCGTCCGCGCCGTCCGCAGGCGCCGGGGCGTCGCCGTCCTTCGCCGCCTCGGCCTGGTCCTCGGCTTCCACGGTCCGGGCCAGCTCGGCCTGGGTCATGATGTCGATGTCCCAGCCGGTGAGCTTGCTGGCCAGGCGCACGTTCTGCCCCTTGCGGCCGATCGCCAGCGACTGCTGGTCCTCGTTGACCAGCACCAGCGCCTTGCGCGTCTGCGGGTCGAGCTCGATGTGCGCGACCTCGGCCGGCTTGAGCGCGTTGGCGATCAGCGCGGTCGGATCGTCGTTCCAGCGGATGATGTCGATGCGCTCGCCGTTCAGCTCGTCGATGATCGACTTGATGCGGGTGCCGCGCACGCCGACGCACGCGCCGACGCAGTCGACCTTGGAGTCGGTGCTGTCGACGGCCAGCTTGGTGCGGTAGCCGGGCTCGCGCTCGATCCGGCGGATCTGGATCGTGCCGTCGGCGATCTCGGGCACCTCCAGCTCGAACAGGGCGCGGACCAGGTCGCGGTGGGCGCGGCTCAGGATCACCTTGACGCGCGGGCCGACCTTCTTGACCTCGAGGATCATCGCGCGAATGCGCTCGCCGACGTTGTAGGACTCGCTGCGCACCTTCTCGGCGCGCGGCAGGATGCCCTCGCTGTTGCGGCCTAGGTTGACGATCACGGTGTCGCCCTCGAACCGCTGCACGGTGCCGCTCTGGATCTCGCCGAGCTTCTGCTCGAACTCGTTGTAGATGACGTCGCGCTCGGCCTCGCGCACGCGCGAGACGATCGCCTGCTTGACCGACATCGCGAAGATGCGGCCCTGCTCCTCCATCGACACGTCGTAGTTGCAGTCGATCTCGCCGGTCTGCCGGTCGATCACCAGCTCGACGTCGTCGACCCCGTACTTGCGCGCCAGGGCCTGCGCCATCGCCTGTTCGATCCCCTGGGTCAGGGACTCCTTGTCGATCTCCTTGTCCCGGGCGATCGAGTCGATGTAGCGAAGGATGTCGGCGAAGTTCGGCATGCGCCTGTTTTCGGTACGCAGGGTCAACCGAGGGTTCGGGCAGGCGACAAGCCGCCCGCTCCCCGACCCGCTTGAGCGGACGGGGATTGGACCTCTGTGATCCTGGCAGCTGCCGACCCGCCCGAGCCTGGGCTCGGATGGTTCAGGCGGAGAATGCTAGCGGCGCCGGGCAAGGCGTCAAAGGTTTCCGGGGCCAGTCCCGGCGGCGTCCCCGCGGGGCGATCGACGGCCCGGCGAGCGGGAAGGTCTTGCGTCCGGCGCGCCGGCGGGTACTCGAATGGGCCCGATGGCCGCTGCCGCGATCCAACTGAGCCCGTTCGGGCCCGCCGATGCCCCGCACGTGGTCGCGTGGCTCGACGGTCCAGGCATCGGGCTGCCGCCGGGCAACGTCGCCACGCGCTGGGCCGAGCAACTGGTCACCGACCCGCGCGTGCACGCCTGGGTGGCCCGCCGCGGCGACCAGCCGGTCGGCTTCGGCCGGCTCGACGTGGGCCCGGATCGGGTCGCCGAGCTGACCATCGCGATCGCGCCGGCGCTGCGCCGGCACGGCATCGGCGCCCGCGTCCTGCGCCTGGTGCTGGAGCGCGGGCAGCGGCTCCGGGTCCGCCGCGTGCAGGCGATCGTCGACCCCGCCAACCACGCGGCGCTGGCGTTCTTCGCCGAGAACGGCTTCGAGGAGGCCAGCGGTGTCGGGGCGGCGCGCACGTTCGTGCGCTGGATCCACGAGGCCGACCGGAAGGTCCTCGAGATCGAGGGCTGAGCGGCTCTGCGGTCGGCGCCGCGTCACCGGCGCTGGGCGAACGACAGCTCCAGCCCGCGCCGGCTGCTGTGGAACAGCCGGAAACCGGCCCGCCGCAGCGCACCTACGGCCGCCGCCGTCGCCGCGAACGGGATCCCGCGCTCGCCGTGGTGGAACTCGACCAGCAGCTGGTCGATCTCCGGTGTCGCCGGGTCGCCGGCCAACAGGTCGTCGAGCACCTCGTACTCGCCGCCCTCGACGTCGAGCTTGAGCACGTCGATGCGGCGGTGGCCGAGCCGGCCGGCGATCGTCGCCAGCCGCTCGGCCGGCGCCGAGAACCGCCCGTGCACCGGCGGGCTGCCGGGCGGCAGCGGCCGGTAGTTCACGTCGCGGTCGCGGCGCGGCTCGGCGAACGACACCTCGCGGTCGCTGCCGGCGAGCGCCAGCGGCCAGAACGCGAACTGCGGCGGCAGCGGCTGCCGTTCGATCCACGCCCGCGCCCGCGGGGTCGGGTCGAAGGCGTGCACCAGGCAGCCGAAGCGCGCGATCATCGCCAGGTCCCAGGCGATGTTGTCGCCGACGCCGACCGAGTAGACGACGCTGTCGGGGCCCAGGTGGGTCGGGTCGACCACCCAGACGCCGCTGCGGGCGCCGGCGGTGAATTGCGGCAGGTCGACTTCGACGGCGATGCCGGCGCGCCGCAGCAGGCGCCGTCGCCGCCAGTCCTTGAGAGCCGCCTTGAGACGCATGCCGTGCCCGCGCACAGTAGGCGGCCCCGTGGTTCCTTCCAACGACGCCGCCGACCCTGCGCCCGCTGCGGCCCATCGGGAGTCGCCGCCGCCGCCGCCGTCGCCGAACGGCGCCGCGGCGCAGCTGACGGCCCGCGCCAGCGCCCTGTGGCGCAAGGGGCACCCGTGGTTCTACCGCGACGACCTGGTGGGGGCGCCACCGGCCGAGCCGTCGCTGGTGCGCGTTCAGGACCACGACGGCCGCGCGCTCGGGCTCGCGTTCGCCTCGCCGCGCGGCAAGCTCGCGTTGCGCGCCTGCGGCGACTGGGACGGGGCCGTGGTGCCCGATCGCGGCGCGTTCTTCGCCGCCCGCATCGGCGCGGCCGTCGCGCGACGCGCGGCGTTCGCGGTCGACGCCGGCGTGCGGCTGGTGCACGGCGAGAGCGACGATCTGCCGGGGCTGGTCGTCGATCGCTACGGCCCGGTGGTGGTCATCCAGGTCACCGCCGGCTTCGTCGAGCAGGCGCTCGACGCGGTCGTGCCGGTGCTGGCGGCGCTGCCCGGCGTCGAGGCGGTGGTGGCGCGCAACGACGTGTCGGTGCGACGGCTCGAGGAGCTGCCGCGCGAGGTGCGGCTGCTGCACGGCCGCCGCGTCGAGCAGGTCGCGATCACCGAGAACGGCGTCCGCTTCACGGTGCAGCCGTTCGTCGGGCACAAGACCGGCTTCTACCTCGACCAGCGCCCGGCGCGCGCGCTGGTGCAGCAGCTGGCGCGCGGCCGCACGGTGCTGGACCTGTTCTCGTACCAGGGCGGCTTCGCGCTGGCGGCGCTGCGCGGCGGCGCCACCGCGGCGCTCGCCGTCGACCAGTCGGCACCGGCGCTCGAACTGGCGCAGCAGGACGCGGCGGCCAACGGGCTCGCGGGCCTCGAGGTGCAGCGCGCCAACGCGTTCGACTTCCTGCGCGCGCTGCGCCAGGACGGCCGGCAGTTCGAACTGATCGTGCTCGATCCGCCGGCGTTCGCCAAGTCGCGCCGCGAGGTGCGCGCGGCGCTGCGCGGCTACCGCGACCTCAACCGGCAGGCGCTGCGGCTGCTGGCGCCCGGTGGCCATCTGCTGACCTGCTCGTGCAGTCACCACGCGACGCCGCCGCTGTTCGAGGAGACGGTGCGGCAGGCCGCGGCCGGGCTGCCGTTCAAGGTCGCGCTGGAGCAGCGGCTCGGTGCCGGGGCCGATCACCCGGCGTGGCTGCAGTTGCCCGAGTCCGAATACCTGAAGGTGCTGCTGCTGCGGCGCATGGACTGAGCGATGGGGGACGTGGCCGAACTGCGCATCGAGGTCAACGGCGCCGAACGCGCGGTGCCAGCGGGCAGCACGGTCGCGGACCTCGTCGCGCTGCTCGGCCTGCGCCCCGAGCAGGTCGCCGTCGAGCGCAACAAGCAGCTCGTGCGCCGCGCCGCGCACGCGACCACCGCGCTTGCCGACGGCGACCGGCTCGAGGTCGTCACGTTCTTCGGCGGCGGCTGAGGGCGACGCGTCGCGGGAGTTGCGCGATCCGGCCGCGTGCCTAGGCTGCAGGTAGACTCACCTCACCGACTCGGGGATCCCCATGCACGACCTTGATCATCCGGTCCGCGCCCGGAGTGCGCGAACGTTGCGCGCCGCGGGCAATGCGGCCATTGCCGCGGCAATGATCGCGATCGGATCGACCGCCGCGGCGCAGACGCCGACCTACGGCCCGCTGATGCCGCCCAACGGCTTTCCGCAGCACTACGACGACGGCCAGGGCACGGCGCTGTCGCTGTGCCTGTCGAACCCCGACCTGTGCGGGCTGCTGGCGAGCGTCGCGGCGCCGCTCGACGGCGTGCCGTTCCCGGCCAACTACAGCGGCACCTGGCCGGACGAGTGTCTGTACTGGCTCGGCGAGGCGACGATGGAGACCAACGGCGGCGGCGAGGCGCTGCTGGTGATGGCGCTGTCGGCGACGTTCACGAACGGCGTCGTCTCGGCCGACGACCGCACCACCTTCGCGCGGCTGCGGCTGCGCGTCGACAACCTGGTGCCCGGCGCGATCTACCACATCACGCATCCGTACGGCGCGATCGACCTGATGGCCGAGCGCGCCGGCCGGCGCGGCATCAACTACACGTTCGACGTGGGCCTGCTGCCGACCGACTTCTCGGTGGCGACGACGGCGAGCCACGTGTTCCCGTTCCTGCGCTGGGACGGCGATCTGCCGCTGGTCGACGCGCAGGGCAACGAGTACGTCGGCGACCCGAACGTGCTGCACCGCGTCACCGGCAGCCCGACCGGCAACAACCTGTTCCGCATCGAGGGGCCGTCGGTGGGCGGCGCCGGCGTGAACTCGATCGAGACCGATCTGTTCGCGATCGTAGGTCAGCTGCGGCAGGCCGCGCCGGCCGCCGCGTTCACGGCGTCGCGGACCAGCGGGCCCGCGCCGCTGCCGGTCGCGTTCCAGAGCCAGGCCACCGGCGCGATCGGGTCGTTCCGCTGGGACTTCGGCGACGGCGGCTCGTCGAGCGCCGGCAACCCGGCGCACGTGTACGTCCAGGACGGCGTCTACACGGTGAGCCTGACCGTCACCGGCCCGGGCGGCAGCGACACCCACACGATCGTCGACATGATCACCGTCGGCGACCCGGCGCCGGCGCTGGGCGCGGAGGTCAACTCCAGCAACCGCCTGCGCTTCCGCGTCGAGAACGCGACCCTGGGCGTGAAGGCGCACCTGCTCGGCAGCCCCGATCTCGGCGCCACGCCGTTCCGCGGCGGTCGCTGCGCGATCGGGACCGGGCTCGGCAGCCCGTTCGAACTGGCGACCCTGAAGATCACCGACCGCGAGTCGACCCACGACTTCCGCGTGCCGGCCGGGCTGCAGGGGCTGACCTGGCACTTCCAGGTCGTCGACCCCGCCGACTGCTCGATCACCAACGTCGCCTCCGTGACCTTCTGACCGCGACCGGATCGGCCGGTAGGCTCGGGCGGCCGCCGGTCCCGTTCCGGGTTGCGCCTTGTGCGGTCCGGTGCGGCGCCGCACGATCGCCGGTGTGAGCGCACCCAACGTCGTTTCCGCGCTGGCCGACGCCCCGCTGGTGGTCGGCGCGCACTCGTTCACCTCGCGGCTGTTCCTGGGCACCGGCAAGTACGCCGACCTCGACACCATGGCGCGCGCGCTCGAGGTGTCGGGCACGCAGTGCGTGACCGTGGCGGTGCGCCGGCTCGAGCTGGGCGTGCCGCAGGGCAGGTCGCTGCTCGACTACCTGCCGCGCGACCGCTACGTGCTGCTGCCCAACACGGCCGGCTGCTTCGACGCCGACCACGCCGTGCGCACCGCGATGCTCGGCCGCGAGCTCGGCATCAGCGAGCTCGTGAAGCTGGAGGTGCTGGGGGACAAGGACACGCTGCTGCCCGACCCGATCGGCACGCTCGAGGCGGCCAGGACCCTGGTCAAGGAAGGCTTCACGGTGCTGTGCTACACCAGCGACGACCCGGTGCTGGCGCAGCGGCTCGAGGACGCCGGCGTCGCCGCGGTCATGCCGGCCGGCGCGCCGATCGGCAGCGGCCAGGGGATCCTGAACCCGAACAACATCCGCATCATCCTCGAGCGGGCGAAGGTGCCGGTGATCGTCGACGCCGGCGTCGGCACCGCCAGCGACGTGGCGGTGGCGTTCGAGCTCGGCGCACACGGCGTGCTGCTGAACACCGGCGTCGCCGGCGCCCGCGACCCGGTGCGCATGGCGCGGGCGATGAAGGCGGCGGCCGAGGCCGGGCGCGACGCGTTCCTGGCCGGGCGCATCGCGAAGAAGCTGTACGCGACGGCGAGCTCGCCGACCGCGGGCGTGATCGCCGGCGAATGACCGGCGACCCGGCGCAGGGGCCGCCGCGCGCGGCCGGTGCCGACCAGGTGCTGACGCGCGCCGTGGTCGCGTTCCTGGTCGCGGTCGTGCCGGTGGCGCTGGCGCCGTCGACGGGCCTCGATCCGATGCTGGTCGCGGCGGCCAGCGGGGTCGCCGTGCTGGTGCTGGGCGTCGTGTGGCCGCCGGTGCCGTGGCGACCGCTGCACGCCGGCGGCGTCGTCGCGCGCTACCTGCTGTTCGCGCTGCTCTGGGTGCCGCTGATGGTCGGTTACCTGTGGGTCATGCGCACGGCCGGTCATCCGGTCGCGCCGCAGCCGATGCTCGAGCAACTGGCGCGCGACGGCATGTCGACCGCGACGTTGCCGGCGGTGCTGGGCATCGTGGTGCTGGCGCCGCTCACCGAGGAGCTGGTGTTCCGCGGCTACCTGCTGGGCGTGCTGCTGCTGGCGCTGCCGCCGGTGCCGGCGCACCTGCTGACCGCCGCGGCCTTCGGCGCCGTGCACGGGCTCCCGTACGCGTTGCCGCTGGCGCTGGTGGGGCTGTGCTTCGGCTGGCTGCGGCACCGCTACGGGTCGCTGCTGCCTTCCATGCTGGCGCACGCGCTGCACAATGGCCTGGTGCTCGGCACCGTGATGGTGTGGCCGGGCGCGCTCGACCTGCTCTATCCGCGTTGACCCCGAGTCCCCAGCGCCCTTCCCGCCGCCATTCCCTTCGATCGCCATGACCGCACCGTCCCGCGACTTCCAGGTGTTCCCCGACATGCCCGGCCGGCTCGTCCGCCGCGGCGGCGCCATGATCGCCGACAACGCGGTGGTGGTCGGCGACGTGCGGCTCGGCAACGACGTCGGCGTGTGGTTCGGGGTCACGATCCGCGGCGACGACGCGTCGATCACCATCGGCGACGACACCAACGTGCAGGACAACACCTGCGTGCACGTCGACGTCGGCGCGCCGCTCGTGATCGGCAAGGGCGTGACGATCGGCCACGGCGTGATCCTGCACGGCGTCGAGGTCGGCGACTTCGCCCTGATCGGAATGGGCTGCATCGTGCTCGGCGGGGCGCGGATCGGCGAGTACTCGATCATCGGCGCCGGCGCCCTGGTGAAGGAGAACGCCGTGATCCCGCCGCGGTCGCTGGTGGTGGGCGTGCCCGGCCGGGTCGTGCGCCAGGTCACCGAGGAGGAGATGGCCAGCCAGCGCTGGCGCGCCGAGCACTACGTCGCCCGGGCCCGCAGCTACCTGCGGCCGGCCTGACGGCGCCCGTGCGCGGCGCCCGTCGGCGGGGCCCGTCGGCAGGGCCCGGCAGCCGGGCGAACCCTGCTGCGGAGCCTAGCCGCCGTCGCGCGGTGAGGCCGGACCGACCTCGATCCCGTCTCGGACCGGGATCCGGTGCTACACTCGGATACCTCACCACCGGGAGTAGTCTGCAATGATCCGTTCGTCCGTACTCTGGTGCTCCGCACTCGCCGTGCTGGCGGGCTGTGCGCGGCACAAGGCCGCTCAAGACGTCCTCATCTCCGGCAACTTCGATCCGGCGTTCGAGACGCGCATCGAGATCCCGACCGACACGTCGCTGCACAGCGACCAGGTGGTCGCCGACTTCAACGGCGACAACCTGGTCGACCTCGCCGTCGTCGGCTTCACCGGCGACCTGCAGGTGCTGATCGGCAGCGGTTCGGTGTTCACGGCGGCGCCGCCCATGACCCTCGGCGGCCTGATCATCTGGATCGACCAGGGCGACTTCGACCGCGACGGCGACGTCGACCTGGTCGTGCTGCGCAAGGACGTCGGCGTGCTGGACATCCTGGTGAACGACGGCAGCGGGCAGTTCTCGGCGGGGCCGAGCTACTCGATCGGCATCGACTCGCTGCAGGTGCTGGTGGCCGACGTCAACCAGGACGAGCGGCTCGACCTGCTGGTCGCGCGGCCGCTGTCGCCGCAGATCCTGGTGTTCGAGGGCAGCGACACGGTGCCCGGCGAGTTCACGGCGGGCCAGTCGCTGGTGATCCCGGGCGGCGGCCAGTCCTACACGATGTCGGTCGGCGACCCGAGCCACGACGGCGTGCCGGACCTGGTCATCAGCGACCCGTCGCTCGAACGCGTGCTGATCTACCCGGGCAACGCGCTGACGTCGCGCTTCGCCGGCCTGCCGACGATCCTCGACATCCCGGGCGCGCCGGCCGCGTGCTCGGTCGGCGACCTCACCGGCGACGGCCTCGACGACATCGCCGTGTCGGCCTACACGGCCAACCAGTTCGTGGTGATCACCTCGTACGATCCGTCCGGCGGGCTGAACTACACGTCGATCAGCGTGCCGGTCGAAGGCCGCGCCGCGCTGTCGACGATCGGCGACGTCACCGGCGACGGGCTGCCCGACCTGGTCGCGTGCGTCATCGACCGCGCCAGCGTGGTGGTGATCCCCGCGGTCCCGGGCGGCCGGCTCGGCGCGCCGTTCCAGCTCGACTCGACCGGCCTGTCGCTGCGTCCGACCGTGGTCGACGTCGACCGCAACGGCCGTAACGACATCGTCGTGCTGTCGGGCCTCGGCGACACCGTGAACCTCTGGCTGTCGGCGGACGACGGCCGGCTGGCCGGCGCGCGCAACTACGACAGCGGCCTGCCGGACGCGTCGCACGTGGTCGCGACCGACCTCGACGGCGACGGGACCCTCGACTTCGTCGTCGCCGATCCGATGGCGACGCGGCTGGCGATCCTGCACGCGGCGCCGGACATGACGCTGACCTTCGGACAGTTCATCGACGTCGGCGCGTCGGTCAACCACATCCGCAAGTTCGACATCGACCTCGACGGCCGCGACGACCTGATCATCGGCGTGCCGATGGGCGTCAAGGTCGCCCGCAACGTGTCGACACCGGGCACCATCGACCTGCTGGTCCAGCCGAACACGACGACGACCTTCGGCACCGGCATCGGCCCCTACGGCGCCACCGCGGTCGACATCGACCGCGACGGTCGCGTCGACCTGGCGATCGCCGACTTCGCCGCCGGCAACGTGCAGATCGTCCCGGGCGGCAACGACCCGTTCGACTTCTCGGCGGCGCCGATCGCGATCGCGGTCGGCGGCGGCCCGGTCGACGTGGCCGCGGCCGACTTCACCGGCGACGGCATCTTCGATCTCGCGGTGTCGCGCAGCGGCCAGTCGGACATCCTGATCCTGCAGAACGACGGCGCGGGCAACCTGACCCCGCTGATCAACCTGCCGGTCGGCCAGGCGCCGAACTTCCTGCTGACCGCCGACTTCGACGGCGACGGCCGCAGCGACCTCGCGGTGGCCAACGGCGACGGCGACAGCGTCAGCGTGCTGTTCGCCGGCGCCCAGGGCTTCCGCAACGATGCCTACGACGCCGGCTTCTTCCCGTCGTCGCTGCTGACGCAGGACCTGACCGGGGACGGCAGCGCCGACATCCTGGTGGCGTCGCGGCTCGGCGAGGACTTCCGCGTGCTGGTCAACGACGGCATCGGCGGGTTCGCGGAGTCGTTCACGTTCCCGGGCACGCTCGGCGCATCGGGCGTCGCGGTCGGGGACCTCGACGTCGACGGCGACCTCGACCTGATCATCGCCAGCACCATCACCAACCGCGTGTCGGTGGTGAACAGCCTGCAGGCCCAGCTGCGGGCGCAGCAGCCGCAGTGATCCCGGCGGGTGCGTCGTGCCTGCTGGCGCTGCGCACCCGGCTGTGCCATCGTTGCGGCTCTCCATGAGCACCGTAAGCGACTACCAGGGCGTGATCCTCGCCGCCGGCAAGGGGACCCGCATGCGCCCGTTCTCGGAGCACTGGCCCAAGCCGATCCTGCCGGTGCTCGGCAAACCGCTGATGGCGCACCAGCTCGAGATGATGGCCGCGCAGGGCGTGCGCGACGTCGTCGTCGTGATCGGCCACCTCGGTCACGAGGTCGTGCGCGCGCTCGGCGACGGCGGCAGGTACGGCCTGCGGCTGCGCTACGTCGAGCAGGAGGAGACGCTCGGCATCGCCCACGCCGTGTCGCGGCTCGAACCGCACGTCGACCGGCCGTTCTTCCTGTTCCTCGGCGACATCTTCTTCGCCACCGAGAACCTCGCGGCGATGGTCGAGCCGCTCGCGTCCGGCCGCGCGCAGGGCGTTCTGGCGTGCAAGCGCGAGCCCAACCTCGAGAAGATCCGCCGCAACTTCGTGGTGCTGACCGGCCCCGACGGCGCCGTGCAGCGCGTCGTCGAGAAGCCGCGCCACCCGCGCACCGACCTCAAGGGCTGCGGCATCTACCTGTTCGACCTGTCGTTCTTCGACGCCGTGCGCCGCACCCCGCGCACCGCGATGCGCAACGAATACGAGATCACCGACTCGATCCAGATGTTCCTCGACGACGGCTACCGCGTCGAGGCCGCCGAGGTCGTCATCGACGACGTCAACGTCAGCTTCCCGGCGGACCTGCTCGACCTCAACCTGCGCATGCTGGACCAGCACGGCGAGCCCAACTGGTTCGGCACCAGCGTGCAGGTCGCGCCCGGGACCCTGCTCGAGCGCTCGGTCGTCATGGACGGCGCCGAGGTCCAGGACGGCGCCGCGCTGACCGAGTGCATGCTGTTCCCCGGCGCGCGCGTACCGTCGGGCAAGGTGGCGCGTCGCACGATCTTCACGCAGGACGCGGAGATCCGGTGCGACGGGGCGCCGGGGTAGGCGAGGCGTTACCGGGCTCGCCCACACGGTCGGCACGTTCGAGTGTGCCGCGTTCCGGCCCGGCCCGGACCAGCCCTCGCCGGGGCGATTGGAAGAGAATCCGGCGGGTCTCGTCCAGAGGTGTGGTGCAGTGCCCCGGCGATCCAGCGGTGATGCATGATCGAAGATGTCCGTGGTGACGGCGTCGCGCCCCGGAGGCGGCGATTCCGCGTCGGCTGCGCGGTGGCAGCGGCGCTGTCGCTCGCGCTGTTGCTGTGGGGCGGGTGGTCGCTGTTCTACGGCGTGTGGTGTGCGCACGCCTCGGCGCCGTCTCCGGACGGGCGCCGCGTCGCGGAGAGCCGCGACCTCTACCGATGGGGACCGATCTACGGATGGAGCCACTACCACGTCCGGGTCCGGCCCGCGGCGCGCATCCGCTGCAAGGTCCTGACGGCGCGGTGGCGAGGCACGCCGCGCGGCGTCACCGAGTGGAGCCTCGAGCATCACTACGCCACCTACAACGACTTCGATGACAGTGCCCGGTATCCGACCGGCGTTCGATGGCTCTCGGACTCGGAGTTCGTGATCGAGGGCGGCGAGGGCGGCGGTTCGGTGTTCGAGGTCGAGCGGTAGGCAGGATCGCGCCATGGGAGCCGCGGGGGTCGCATGTCCGTGTTGCGGGTTCCTGACCCTGGAGGATCCCGGTGGATTCGAGATGTGCCCGGTCTGCTGGTGGGAGGACGACGGGCAGGGGGACGCGGACGCCGAAGTCGCTCGCGGCGGACCCAACGGAACGCTGAGCCTCGCCGAGGCGCGCGCCAACTTCCGATCGATCGGGGCCAGCGCACCCGAGTTCGTCCAGTCGGTGCGACTCCCCTTTCCGGGAAGAGCTGCCCTGATCGATGATGCAGGGGTTTCGACGACCCCGCCCAGTCGTTGGAGATCCTGCCGCCGAGCCCGCCTGCCTGGAGCGGGGCGGTCCCTGCCGCCGCGGTGCTGATCGCCCAGACGTTCCAGGTCCAGGCCGCGTCGCTCGGCACCAGCGTCTTGGGCGGCCTCGGAGCAGCGCTCAGCAACGCCCTCGAAGGGCGAATCGCGCTCCGCTAGATGGGACTTCGTCGCGCAGCATCGACCCCGCGCGGCCGGCCGCGAGAGGCGCGCCATGCAGCCGGTCCGCTCCGGCGCTACGATCGCGGCCGGTCCCAGGAGAGCTCGTGCGCATCGCCCTCACCGTCTCCGTCCTGACGTGCTGTGCCGCAACGGCGCAGCAGTTCCAGTTCATGCCGGCGGCAACGCGTCCGGCCAGCCTCGAGATCCCTCCGATCTCGGGAGAGGGGTTCGCGGTCGCGGGCGACCTGGACGGCGACGGGCTCGACGAACTGGTCGTCACCGGCGGCAACACCGGGGTGCTGTTCGTGCAGTCGCCCGGCGGGTGGACGATGCCGCTGTCGCCCTTCCTCAGCGTCACGGGGCTGCGACCGCAGTTCGGCGACATCGACGGCGACGGGCGTCGTGAGGTCGTGTTCGTCCCGGCGCGGCCGACGGCGCCGCGGCCGCTGCAGATCCACGGCGTGACCTCGATCGGGTTCGGGCCGCCGCAGTCGTTGCCGGTGTCGGTCGTCGGCGCGCCGGTGCAGGGCGCCGCAGTGGGGGATCTGGACGGGGACGGCTTCGCCGACCTGGTCGTCGCGACGCGGATCGGCTCGGTCACGCCGCCGCTGGTGCTGCTGCGCGGTGGGCCGACCTCGGCGATGACCCTGGACATGACCTCGATGCCGACACTGCTGCCGTTCGCGCTGTGGCCGGTGCTGCTCGATGCGGACGGCGACGGCGACCTGGACGTGCTGGCGGGCAACTCCGGCTTCGGGCTGCGGCTGCTGGAGAACGTCGGCGGGACGTTCGTCGATGCCAGCGCGAGCCTGCCGCCGATCTCCGGTGGCTTGCAGATCCACGCGGGCGCCGATCTCGACGGCGATGGACGGGACGACTGCGCCGTCGCGCGCGCGAACGGCGACGTCGACGTGCTGTGGGGCAATGGCTCCGGCCTGTCGCTGGCCAGCGGGGTCGTCACCGGCGCGCCTGTGACCTGGCTCGAGCCCGGCGACTTCGACGCCGATGGCGATCTCGACCTGCTCGCCGAGGTGGCCGGCGGCCTCGACGTCCTGTGGAGCCTCGGTGGCCGCCAGTTCGCGCGCGAGCCGCTGGTGCGCGAGGCCATCGGGTTCTTCGGCGCAGTCGACGTGGACGCCGATGGCGCCGACGACGCCCTGTTCGGCACGCGGCTGCAGCCGATCCGCACCCGCTGTCTGTGGCGTGCGCGCTTCGAGGACGTCGTGCAGTTCGCGCTGCAGCAGTTGCCGAACGACGGCGGGCTGTGCGCGGCCCGCGACGTCGACGGCGACGGGATCACCGATCTCGTCACGCCGTCCTGGATCGAGGTCGTGGTGGATCGGGGCCTCGGCGGCGGGGCGTTCGAGCGCAGCCGACGGAGCCTGCCCGTCGCGAGCCCCGGGCAGCCGTGGCGCACCGAGTTGGTCGACCTGGACGGCGACGGGGACGCGGACCTGGTGCTGCGCACCAGCGACCGGGTGTCGATCGCCCGGAACGACGGCGCCGGCGCCTTCGCTTGGGCGACGCAGCGCTTCGTCACCGGGACCGGCATCGACGACCTGCGCATTGGCGATGTGGACGGGGACGGGGACCAGGACGTGGTCTACGCCGAGGACCGCGGCGTCGCCATTCTCCGCAACCTCGGCGGCCTGTCCTTCGCCGCGCCGGTGATCGTGGTCCCGTCCGTCGTCCCGGCGCGCTGTGTCGAGCTGGTCGACGTGGACGGCGACCTGGATTACGACCTGATCACCGACATCGTCGCCGCCTCGGGTCTGACGCACGTGATCGCCACCAACGACGGCGCTGGCACCTTCGCGCCGGGCGCCGCCTGCTACGTCAACCTGGGCAGCTGGCCGACCTCGGTGCGCGCCGGTGATCTCGACGGCGACGGCGACCTGGACCTCGCCGTTGCCGAGCTGGCGCCGGGCACCGGCACCAGCGGGCGGGTGCGGCTGTACCGCGGCGACGGCGCCGGTGTGTTCACGGACCACACGCTGTCCCTGGTGCCGCCGGGCGCGGGGACACCGCAGGGCAACGTGGAACTCGCGGACCTGGACGGCGACGGCGACCTGGACCTGACGGCCGTCCGGATCCAGGCGCCGACGACGATGGTGCTGCTCAACGACGGCGCCGGCGCGTTCGTCGACCGCTCGTCCAGTCGTGCCGGCGCCCCGCTCGTGCTGCCGAACGGCGGGTCGGTGTGGAACGTCCGCGCGGCCGACATCGACGACGACGGCGACGTCGATCTGATCGTCGGTTCCACCAACCGACAGGATCTGCTCGTGAACCACCTGCGCCAATGTCGCGCCGAGTCCGCGCCGCGGCTGGGTCGGGTGATGTCGCTGCTGGTCCACAGCGGCCCGGGGTTCGGTCCCGACGGTCTGGCCGCGTTGGGAGTCGCGCCGGGGCGCGCCCCTGCGCCGCTGGCGCTGCCCGGGGCGGTCGGCAGTCTGCTGCTGGATCCCGCGGGGCTGCAGCTCCTCTCCGCCGCTTCGACGTCCTCGATCGGCGTCTCCGGGATGCTCGTGGCGGTGCCCGCCGACGCGCAGCTGCTCGGGCGCGACGTGTGGTTCCAGGGCGCGGTCCTCCCCTTCACCGGCACACCGGGGTTCACCAATGTCGTCTACGAAGTCGTCCTGCCCTGACGCGGCGCTGCGGCGCCGGGTCGCCGCCGCGTGGTTGTTGGTCGTCGCGCCGTTCCCGACGCTCGCCGCACAGCAGTCGACGCAGTGGCTGCGCCTGGCGAAAGGGGTGGCGCCGTTGGACCTGCAGCCGGCGCGATCGGCCGCGTTGTTCGACCTCGACGGCGACGGGGACCTCGACCTCGTCGTCGAGCAGGGCGCATTCAGCACCCGCCTGTTCGTGAACGAACGCGGGCAGTTCGTGCCGACCCTCACGGCCACGTACCAGCTCGACGGCCTCGGCGTGGCGACGGGCGACCTCGACGCCGACGGCGACCTCGACGTGGTGGCGAGCGGCGGGGTTCTGCGCAACCTCGGCGGCGGCGCCTTCCGCCGCGAGCCGTTCGCCCTCGGTGAGACGTTCCTGTGCGCGGACCTCAGCGGTGACGGCCGCGCCGATGTGTTCGCTCGCAACGGCGTGCGCCGGTCGGTGCCGGTCGGGACGTTCGCGACCTACCCGACTCCGCTGCTGCCGGTGAACCTGAACGACGTCGCCGCCGGCGACCTGGACGGCGACGGCGACCTCGACCTGGTGCTGGCGCGCTTCCCGGTGCCGCAGGGGCCGTTCGGCCCGGCGCTGTCGGGCGTCGAGCAGGTCTGGCGAAACGACGGCGCGAGCGGGTTCGTCGACGTCACCGCGCAGTGGTGGCCCGGCGGAGCCGAAGACGTGAGCCTGCGGGTCGTCGTCGGCGATCTCGACGGTGACGGCGACGTCGACTGCGCGGTCGCCAATCAGGACGGGCGCTGGTCCCTGCGGCGCAACGACGGCGCCGGCGTCCTGCACCAGTGGCAGGGCCTCCTGGGCGCCGGCGCCGCGATCGCCGACCTGGACGGCGACGGCGACCTCGACCTGGTCAGCCCGAGCAACTGGCAGCGCAACGACGGCGCCGGCGGGTTCACCTTCCGCGGCGCGATGCCGACCGGTGCGTGGGACGTGCTCGCCGTGGGCGACGTCGACGGCGACGGGCGTCCCGAACTGGTGGGCTGGATGCCGTCGGCGGCGCGCATGCGCCTGCTGCTCAACCTGCTGCCGGCGGGGTTCGTCGACACCACGCGTGACGGCGGCGTGCCGCTGGTGAACGGCAGCGCTGGCATCGCCGTCGGGGATCTCGAAGGCGACGGCGACGTGGACGTGCTGCGGCCCGGCGGCCTGATCTACCGCAACGACGGCAGCGGCTGGATGTCGGGCACCTCGATGTCCTGGAGCCCGGCTGCGTCGGTGCAGCAGGCCGAGCTCGTCGACGTCGACGGGGACGGCGATCGGGACGTGATCGCGCTCGAACGGATCGCCGGAGTGACGCAGCTCCGCGTGCTGCAGAACCGCTCCGGGACCTTCCAGGCAGGGGCCTCGCTGGGCTCGGCGGCGGGGCCGATGTTGCCGCTCGACGTCGACGTCGACGGCGACGTGGACGTGCTGCTGGCTGGAATGGAGGTGATGCGCAACGACGGGTCGGGGACCTTCACGCCGGCGCCGACTTCGCCCGCGTTCGCCGGCATCACCGGCCTGGCCGCTGCGGACTTCGACGGCGACGGCGACCTCGACGTGCTGGCCGCGGACGACCGGCTGCACATGTTCGTGAACGACGGGACCGGCTCGCTGGCGTGGACGCCGGCGCGGCTGGGGCCGATCGCCGGGCTGATCGCGCCGCTCAGCGTGCTGCCGTTCGACGCGGACGGCGACGGCGACCTCGACGCCTTCGTCAGTCAGCTCGCGGCGCGCGGCGCGTCCGTTCCGCTGCACCTGCTGCAGAACCTCGGCAACGGCACGCTGGTCGCGACCAGCGGCCTGCTGCCTGCCCAGTTCGCGGTCGGGTTCGCGGCCAGCGGGGACCTCGACGGGGACGGCGACATCGACCTCGTGGTCTCCACGGAGCTCGGTTTGCGCGACTGGCGCAACGACGGCACCGGCCGGATGCTCGACGTCGGCGCCGCGACCTCGGAGTTCCACGACCGCGACCCGGTGGTGCTGGCGGACCTCGACGGCGACCTGGATCCCGATCTGATCGTCGCCGACGAGACCTGGATGAACCGCGCGTGGCACGCCAGCGCGCCCCTGGTCGCGGCAACCGGCCGCGACTACGACGTGCGACTCGACAGCACGGTGTACCCGGTCGGCGCAGCGTTCCCGTTCGTTGGGGTGCACGCGCGCTTCCCGCTGCCGCCGTTCGGCACGATCGGCCTGGATCCGTCGTCCGCCCTGCCGCTCGGGCCGACCGCGATGGCAGGGGGACGCGGCGAGTTCACGCTGGCGATCCCGAGCACGCCGACGCTGGTGGGGTTCCAGTTCGGCGTGCAGGCGATCCTCAGCGGCGGCGCCGGCCGCTACCACCTCACGCCGGCGCTGTACGAGCGCCTGGGGCTGTGATGCTGGGCGCCCCCGACGCGCGGTGTCCGGCGGATCGGCTCGCGTTCGCCGCGCGTCCGGCATCGTGCCGGATTGCCGCCGACCGCGGTTGACAGCGACCGGCACCGGTGGGGACGGTGGTCGACGGAGGCCTCTCGCATGCTGATGTCGTTCGCTCTCCTCGCCGCGCTCGCGGCCCCGCAGGACCTGGTCCTGAAGAACGCCACGGTCTGGACCGGCACCGACGCCGCGTGGAGCGGCGACCTCGTCGTCCGGGACGGCCGCATCCAGCCGGCCGGCAGCGCCGCGCCGGATGGCGCGCCGGTGCGCGACCTCGGCGGCGCGTTCGTGATGCCCGGGCTGCAGGACGCGCACGGGCACCTGCTGGGGCTCGGCGCCGCGCTGGAGGAGGTCGACCTGGTCGGCACGGCGAGCTTCGACGAGGTGATCGCGCGCGTCGTCGCGGCGGCGAAGACGACGCCGAAGGGGGAGTGGGTGATCGGCCGCGGCTGGGACCAGAACGACTGGCCGGACCAGGCGATGCCGCACCACGCGGCGCTGTCGTCGGCGGTGCCGGACCATCCGGTCTGGCTGGTGCGCGTCGACGGCCACGCCGCCCTGGCGAACGCGCGGGCGCTCGAGCGCGGCGGCGTCGACGCCGACAGCGCGACGCCGAGCGGCGGCGAGATCCTGCGCGACGGCGCCGGCGCGCCGTCGGGCGTCCTGGTCGACCGGGCGATGGCGCTGGTTTCGCTGCCCGACCCGGAGCCCGAGGCGATCCGCCGCCGTCTGCTGCGCGCGCAGCAGGAGTGCCTGCGGCACGGGCTCACGTGCGTGCACGACGCCGGCGTCGCCGACGCGCTGGCGCGCGAGGTCGCGGCGCGGCACGCCGCGGGGCAATGGCGGCTGCGCAGCTACCTGATGCTGGCGGCGTCGGAGACCGCGGCGATCCTGCGCGGGCCGTGGGGGACCGAGGACGATCTGGTGCAGGTGCGCGCGGTGAAGGGCTACGCCGACGGCGCGCTCGGCTCGCGCGGCGCCCTGTTGCTGGCGCCCTACAGCGACCGACCCAACACCAAGGGCCTGCCGATGACGGCCGGCCTCGAACGGCTGGCGCAGCGCTGCGCCGACGCCGGCATGCAGCTGTGCGTGCACGCGATCGGTGATGCCGCCAACCGCAAGGTGCTCGACGCCTACGCCGCCACGCGCTTCGCGGACGGCGACGCCGGCCGCGCGGCGGCGCGTTTCCGCATCGAGCACTGCCAGGTGATCGCGCCCGAGGACTTCGTCCGCTTCCGCGACCTGCACGTCGTGCCGTCGATGCAGCCGACGCACCTGACCTCGGACATGCCGTGGGCCGAGCAGCGCCTCGGCGCCGATCGGACCAAGGGCGCCTACGCCTGGCGCGCGTTCCACGCGCTGGGGCTCCCGGTGGCGTTCGGCTCGGACTTCCCGGTCGAAGGCGTCGACCCGCGGCTCGGCATCTTCGCCGCCGTCACCACGCGCGCGCCGGGCGGCGACGAGGCCATGCGTCCCGACCAGCGGCTGCCGGTCGAGCGCGCCCTGCGCGGGTTCACGCTCGACGCCGCCTACGCGATGTTCGCCGAGGACCAGCTCGGCACCATCGAGCCCGGCAAGCGCGCCGACCTGACGGTGTTCGACCGCGACCTGCGCAGCTGCCCCGAGGACGAGCTGCTGCAGGCGCGGGTGCTGCTGACGATCGTCGACGGCAAGGTCGCCTTCGCCGCCGACGACTGACTGCGCGGTCAGCGCGGGGCCGCCATCAGCGCGGCGAGCGCGAGCGTCAGGGGCGCTCTCACCTCCGCTGCGTAGGTCGCGTCGCTGGTGCGTCCGGACCGTGCGCTGGCAAGGAGGGCCGCGCGGAAGCGTGGCCTTGGCCACGCTGGGCACGCCCGACGCCGCCAGCGTGCGGCCCGGGCGTGCCAGCGGCGTGACCTACCGGACCAGCTTGGTGTAGCGGTAGTAGGCCTCGAGGGTCAGGACCAGGGTCGCGGTCGAGTAGACGCGGCCGCCGTCCTCGCCCCACACGCCGATCGGGTCCCACGAGCCGCGGAAGTTGCCGTCCTTGCGCTGCGGCTTGACGACCGCGTCGTTCAGCTTGGCCGACCAGTCCTTCCAGTACTTGCCGCCCATCTGATACATCGCGTAGGTCGCGTAGTACCAGTAGTAGTGGTCGATCGCGCCGCTCTTGGTGTCCCACACCGGCGGCTTCATCTTGATGAGGTCGGCGGCCTGGGTCATGGTCTTCTTCTCCTTGGGGTCCTGCCCCATGAAGAAGCGGCAGAACAGCGACACGGCGGTCATCGCCTCGCCCTTCTCCGGCGGGAACCGGGTCATGTGGTCGCCGAGGTGACGCGAGCTGGGCTCGCCGGCCTTGGTGTAGCCGGCGCGGCCGTTGGCGTCGGTCACCTGATCGAGCCAGGTCTCCGAGAGCTTCAGCGCGTTGTCGTTGACCTGCAGCTCGAAGTACTTGGCCGACTCGTAGGCCATGATGCACCAGCCGGTCACCGAGGTGTCGTTGTCGTTGTCGCGCGGCTGGTAGCGCCACACGGCGTACGGGTTGCGGTGCGACTCGAGGTAGTTGATGCCGTTCTGGGCGTTCTTCTTGAGCAGCGTGTAGTTCGACAGGCCGTAGGCCTCGCACATCGCATAGGTGGCGATCGCGTGGCCGTAGACGAAGTCGTTCGACGCGTTGGTGCCGAACAGGCCGTTCTCCTGCTGCTGGTCGCGCAGCCACTTCACGCCGCTCTTGATGGTCTCCTTGTAGGGACCGGCGCGCATGGTGCTGCCGTCGCCGAGGAACGCCAGCAGCGCGAGGCCGGTGACGCCGACGTCGTGCACGCCGTTGCCGGCGCCGTCACACGGCTCGCCGGAGACGTCGTGCTTCATGAACTGGTCGCAGTCCCACTTGCCGTCCTCGTCCTGGTGGTTCTTGAGCCACTCGAGGCCGGCCTCGATCGCCTCCGCGGTGGCCTTGCCGCCGCCGCCGAGGCCGCCGCGACCGCCGCCACGACCGCCGTACTTGCCGCCGGCGCCGCCGCCGAGGCCGACCGCCGCGTTCCACTGGTTGCTGTCGAACGCCGACTCCTTCATCGGCGAGTCGCTCACCGGGTCGAAGGTCGGGGTCTCGGTCTCCTGGATCTCCGAGTCCTGCAGGATCGGCTCGTCCTTGGTCACCTCCTTCTCGGGCTCCGGCGGCGGGGGAGGAGGCGGCTCCTCGATCTGCTTCTGGTCCTGGATCTGCATCTCGACCCGCACCTCCTCCGGCTTGCGCTGCTCGGCGGGGATCAGGATGTAGAGAAGGACGAGCACGATCGCGTGGATCGCGGCCGACAGCATCAGCCAGGGCGCGTGGCGGATCTGCTCCGCCATGATGTCCTGGAACGACGCCGGCTCCTGCTCCCAGATCGGAACAGCCTTCGAGTCGACGTGGATCTTGGTTGGGTCGAGTTGAGCCATGGGACTGTCGCTTGTCTGGGCCGGGGGCGAGAGCCGGAGTGGACGAGTGCTCCGGCGGCCGGCCTCACCCGCGTTGGAACGGCGCGGGGGGAGAGGGGGTTCAGCGGGCCAGGAAGTAGAGCAGCGGCGTCGGGGGCCGGCAAGGACGGCCCACGGGAACGACCCGATGGCGCGGCCCGGGCGTGGCGACTGCGAGACGGCCGCGAACCCGGAGCGGTGCCGGCGGCGGCGCGGGCGAATCCCCGCGCGGCCAGACGCGGGGGGCGGGCGCAGGGGTCACGCGCAGGGCCGGGGAATCCGCTCGGGCGCGGTCGTCCGGGCAATCCTACCGCAAGTCCGGCGGACGCCAGACCTTGGTCCGCTCGCGGCAGCGGCGCAGGACCTGGTCCAGCAACTGGTTCAGCACCTGCTGCTCCATGTGCTCGCGGATCACCGACTGCACCTCGGGGTCGTCGAACGCGTCGGCGCGCTCGGCCACGTGGTCGATGACCTTCCACAGCCGCACCCGGGTGGTGCCGCCGGTCGAGTCGGTCTCGATCAGGGGCTCGGACACGCGGCCCTCCGGGCCGGCGAGCGCGAAGTCGACCTGGTCGGCGCGCCGGGTCTTGCGGGCGGCCTCGTCGATGCGCAGCAGCTCCGGGGCGAACGCCCCCTGGTCCTCGAACCGGCGGGCGAGCTCCTCGGGCGACAGGCCCTCGGTGCGCCAGACCTCGGCGGCCCGGGTGGCGACGGCGGGGGCGTCCTTGCCCAGGAACGCCACGCACCCCAGCAGCGCCAGTCCGCCGTGCACGAACTGGTCGCGGTTGCGGCGGTAGAACTCGCGCATCATGCGCGGCGTGATGAACAGGTTGCGCTGGTTCTGCAGCCGCAGGCTGACCGCCATCTCGCGGGTCAGCTGCGCCATCTTGTTGACGCGCTGCTCGCGTTCGAAGGTCTGCCAGGTCCGGCCCTGCCGGGCGCGTTCGTCGGCGACGCGCTGCATGCCGCCGAGCTCGCGTTCGAGCTCGCGCTCCTCCTGCAGCAGCTGGTCCTGGTAGATCTGCTCGACCCGGTCGGGCGGGATGATGCCCAGGGTCTTGGCCGCCTGCGCCAGCGCGTGCTGGTCGATCTGGACGCCGAGCCGCTGCAGGAACAGGAGGCCGCGCTCCTCCGGGGTCAGCTGCCGGCCCAGTTCCCGTTCGCGCGAGCGGATCTCGCCGAGGGTCAGAGTCTTGACCTCGCTCTCGAGGATCACCGCGTCGTTCACGGTGGCGACGACGCGGTCCAGGGGGATCAGCGACCGCGGGTCGGGCAGGTTGTCCTGGGCGCGGGCGGCGGCGCCGGCCAGGCCGGCCGCGGCCAGCAGCGCCAGCAGCGTGGGCGTCTGGATCATCGGCGGCGCATCTTCGACGGCGGCGCGCGTCCGCTCAAGGCGTCGAGCAGGAACTCGAGCACGTCCTCGCCCCGGCGCGTCTTCCCGCGCCGCTGCTGCGGCGGCAGCATCAGGTGGGTCTTGCCGGCCTCGACCGGCCGCACGTCGGCGAAGCAGTCGATCCAGCTGCCGCCGAGCGGCACGCCGGGCGGGTGGCGGACGACCAGCCGGTCGTCGTCGACCCACTGCACCGACAGCAGGCCGAGGCCCTGCAGGGCGTGCTTGAGCCGGAACGTGGCGAGCAGGTTCTGGACCGGCGCCGGCAGCTTGCCGTAGCGGTCGCGCAGCTCCTGCTGGAGCGCCTGCAGGTGCTGGTCGTCGGTGGCCTCGTCCATCTCGCGCAGCAGCTCGAGGCGCTGGCGCGGCTCCTGCAGGAACGACTCCGGCAGGAATGCGCGCAGACGGAGGTCGACGTCGACCTCGGGCACGTGCTGCGCCGCCGGCCGCTGCTGCTGCTGGGCGTCGACCGCCTGGCGCAGCAGCTGGCAGTACATGTCGTAGCCGACCGCGGCGATGTGGCCGCTCTGCTGCGGGCCGAGCAGATTGCCGGCGCCGCGGATCTCGAGGTCCTTCATCGCGATCGCGAAGCCGGCGCCGAGCTGCGAGAACTCCTCGAGCGCCTTCAGCCGCTTCTTGGCGTCCTCGGTGGGCGGCCGGTCGCGGTCGAGCATCAGCCAGCAGAACGCCTTCTGGTCGCTGCGGCCGACGCGGCCGCGCAGCTGGTGCAGCTCGGCCAGGCCGAACTGGTCGGCGCGGTCGATCAGGATCGTGTTGGCGCGCGGCAGGTCGAGGCCGTTCTCGACGATCGTCGTGCACACCAGCACGTCGAACTCGCCGCGCACGAACGCGCGCACGGTCTTCTCGACGTCCTTCTCGGCCATCTGGCCGTGGCCGATCGCGACGCGCGCGCCGGGCGCGAGCTTGCGCAGCCGCATCGCGATCGGCTCGAGCTCGGCGATGATGTTGTGCAGGTAGAACACCTGGCCCTGGCGGCCGAGCTCGCGCTGCAGCGCCTGCTGCAGCAGCACGTCGTCGCGGAACGCGACGCGGGTCTCGACCTCCTGTCGCCCGGGCGGCGGCGTCGACAGCGTGCTGATCGCGCGGATGCCGAGCAGCGAGCCGTGCAGCGTGCGGGGGATCGGCGTCGCCGACAGCGTCAGCACGTCGGCGTCGGTGCGCAGCTGCTTGAGCTTCTCCTTCTGCCGCACGCCGAAGCGCTGCTCCTCGTCGACGACGATCAGTCCGAGGTCCTTGAACTCGACGGCGCCGCCCAGCAGCTGGTGGGTGCCGACGACGACGTCGACGGTGCCGCGCAGCAGGCCGTCGAGCACGGCGCGGCGCTCCTTCGCCGGGCGGTAGCGCGACAGCAGTTCGACCGTGAGTCCGAACGGCGCGCAGCGCGCCTGGAACGTGCGCCAGTGCTGCTCGGCGAGCATGGTCGTCGGCACCAGCACCGCCACCTGCCGGCCGTGCAGGGCGACCCGGAACACCGCGCGCAGCGCCACCTCGGTCTTGCCGAAGCCGACGTCGCCGCACACCAGCCGGTCCATCGGCGACGGCTTCTCGAGGTCCTTCTGGATCTCGGCCCAGGCGGTCGCCTGGTCCTCGGTGTCGCGGAACGGGAACGCGTCGAGGAAGTCGCGCTCGGTGGCGTCCGGCGTGTGCGGCGGTCGCTGCACCCGCGCGCGCGCCGCCTGCACCTCGAGCAGGTCGGCGGCGAGGTCGAACAGCGACTCCTGCACCTGCTCCTTGCGGCGCTGGAAGCCCCTGCCGCCGAGCTTGTCGAGGCCGACGCTGCCGCCGGCGCCGACGTACTTCTGGACCAGGTGGATCTTGCTGGCCGGCACCAGCAGCGCGACCTCGTCCTGGAACAGCAGGCGCAGGTGGTCCTCGGCGCCCTCGCCGCGCTCGACCAGCTCCATCGACGCGAACCTGGCGATGCCGTGCACCGCGTGCACGACCAGGTCGCCCGGGCCCAGCTCGAAGAAGCTCTGGATCGCGCGGCTCGGCACGACGGCGCGCTCGCGCGTCTGCCGCGCCTGCTGCACGCCGGCGAACTCGACGTTCGACAGCACGGTCACGCCGAGGTCGGGCACGCGGAAGCCGCGCGAGATCGCGCCCAGCGCCAGCTCGACGTCCTCGCGGCCGAGGTCGACCTGCTTGTGCTGGAACACCTCCAGCAGGCGCTGGCGCTCGTCGTCGCTGCGGCACAGGAGCAGCACGCGCCCCTTCAGGCCGCGCACCGCGCGCAGCCGGCCGACCGGATCGGCCTCGCCGGAGCCGGTGGCGCTGCCGGCCGACAGGATCTTCAGGTCGAGGTCGTGGCTCGGCAGCGCCGACACCTGCAGCTGCGCCGTGTGCCGCAGCGTGTCGTGCAGGTCGTGCAGCGAGCGCGCGAAGTCGCCGCCGAAGCTGCCGAGCAGCGTGGTGCGCTGCTCGATGCGCAGCGGCTCGTAGAACACCACCAGCAGGTCGCGGATCGACAGGTGCGACAGCACCATCGCCGCGTCGTCCTCGTCGTGGCCGGCGCCGAACGCGAGATCGAGCTGCTCGTGCACCGCGGTGGTGCGCTGGCTGGCCGGGTCGAACGTGCGGATCGACTCGAGCGTGCCGTCGAAGAACTCGAGCCGCACCGCGGCCTCGGCGCCGAGCGGGAACACGTCGAGCACGTCGCCGCGCGCGCTGACCTCGCCGGGCGCCAGCACCAGCGGCACGTTGCGCAGCCCCTGCGCCTCGGCCTTGCGCAGCAGGTCGTCGCGCTGCAGGTCCTGGCCGGCGCGCAGCGCGACCTTGCCGCGGCGCAGCGCCTTGGTCGACGGCGCCGGCTGCAGCAGCGCCTCGATGCCGGCCAGCAGCACGAACGGCCGGCCCGCGATCGCGCCGAGCGCGCGGTGGCGTTCGCTGCGCGTCTGCGGATCGGGGCCGCCGTCGTCGTCGGTCTCCTGGCGCGGCAGCACGACCGCGGCGGTGTCGAAGCAGCCGAGGTCGGCCTGCAGCTGCAGGCTGTCGACGTCGTCGGCGGTGACGATCAGCACGTTGCCCGCGTGGGCGCGGCGCAGGCCAGCGAGCAGCAGCGCCGCGCTGCCGCCCCACAGGCCGCCGACCTTGCGGTGGCTCTGCTGGCGGACCGCCTCGCGCACCCGCCGGCACTGCGGCAGGGCGGCGAACTCGTCGATCAGCGCCGCGACCGGCGTGGACGCGGCGGTGCGGCTGCCGGACCGTCCGCTCACGCCTCGGTCGGGCGCCCTTCGTCGCGCAGCTTGTGGAGCAGGCGCGCGGCGGCGACCTTCTCGGCGGAGCGCTTGTTCGGGCCGGAGCCCTCGGCGGCACGTCCGTCCGGCAGGTTGGCGCGCACGCGGAACTGCTGCTCGTGCTGCAGCCCGGTGGTGCCGACGAGGTCGTAGCGCGGCTGCCCGAGCTTGTGCCGCTGGCAGAAGTGCAGCAGCGCGGTCTTGCTGTCGACGGCGGCGGTGTCGACCGGCGCCTGCAGGTCCTGGCCGCTGAGCACGTGCCGCCGCACGAACGCGCGCGCGGCGCGCACGCCGCCGTCGAGCAGGATCGCGCCGAGCACGGCCTCGACCAGGTCGGCCAGGATGCGTTCGCTGTCGCGCTCGCTGGCGCGCAGGCCCTTGCCGACCTCCAGGTGGTTCGCGAGGTCGAGCCGGCGCGCGATCGCCGCCAGCGGCTTGCGGCTGACCAGCTGGCTGCGGGTCTCGGTGAGCTGGCCCTCGGGGATCTCCGGCGCCTGCTGGAACAGCGCGTCGGCGACGGCGAAGTTCAGGAACGCGTCGCCGAGGAACTCGAGGCGCTCGTAGTTGCGCTTGCCCTCGTTGCCGGTCGACGCGTGCGTCAGCGCCCGGTCGAGGACGTCGAGGTCCTCGAACTCGTGCCCGAGGTCCTTCTGCAGCGCGCGCAGCAGGCGGCGTCGGGTGTCGCGGGGGGTGGTGGCGCGTTCGGGCATCGGTCCGATGCGGACCGTACCGGGCGGCCCCCGGACTGGCCACCGGTCGGTGCGGCCGGCGCCGAAAGAACGGTGAACCGGACCGGCTGCCCGGGCGACATGCTCGGGTCGTGTCGCCGTCTCGTGCCGAGCTGGAGCTGGTGGTGCTGCGGGCGCAGGCCGGCGAGCGCGTCGCCCTGGACCTGCTGGTCCGGCGGTGGCACGGGGCGCTGCGGCGCCAGGTGGCGCGGCAGCTCGTCGACCCAGAACTCGCGCGCGACGCCGTGCAGGACGCCTGGTGCGCCATCGTCCGCGGCCTGCGGCGGCTCGACGACCCGGCGCGGTTCCCGGCCTGGAGCCTGCGCATCGCCGCGGCCGCGGCGGTCGACGTTCTGCGGCGCCGGGGTCGCATCGCCCGTTCGGAGGCCGCGGCGGCGGGCGCCGCCGGCGTCGACGTCGAACCCGCTGCGGCGGTGCCGGTCGACGAGGCGGCGGCCCTGCGTGCCGCCGTCGCCGCGCTCGACCGCGACCACCGCGTCGTGGTCGAGCTGTGCTATCTCGAGAATCTCGCCGTGCACGAAGTCGGCGAGGTGCTCGGCATTCCCGCCGGGACCGTCAAGTCCCGGCTGTTCCACGCCCGCGCGCGCATGCGCGCGTGGCTGCAGCAGCGCGGCTTCGGCCGCGACGCGGCCGCCGAGCGGCCGAGGAGTCCGTGATGAGCGAGTTCGACGACGACGTCAAGCGCGCGCTGCGCGCCGGTCACAAGCTGGAGATCGAGGGCGAGATCGACTCGGTGCGCAGCCTGGTGACCGAGATCTTCCGGTTCCGAAGCAGCCTGATCGCCGTGTCGTCGGTGGTCAAGATCGCCGCGTTCTGGGCGTTCGCGGTGGTCGCGGCGGTGTTCACCATCCTGGCCGAGGACGACCGCAGCCGGCTGCTGTGGGGCCTCGCCGCGCTGTTCAGCGCGGTCGGCGTCGGCATCCTGTGGAACTTCCACTGGATGATGCTGAACCGCAACGCCGTGCTGCGCGAGCTCAAGCGGATCGAGCTGCAGATCGCCGATCTCGCGCAGCGCGCGCCGTGACGCGGCGCGCGCCGGCCGGCGCCGCGGGCTACTGCCGCAGCGCGCGGATCCGTTCGACCAGCTGGCTGCCGTGGTTGGTGACGTCGACGTCCTCGTCGACGAGCCGCACGGTGCCCTGGCCGTCGATCACGAAGGTCACGCGGCGCGCGAACGGGCGGCCCTCCATCAGCACGCCGAACTTGCGCGCGACGCTGCCGTCGGGGTCGCTCAGCAGCGGGAACGACAGCTCCTGCGCCTTCACGAACGCCGCCACCGATTGCACGTCGTCCAGCGAGATCCCGTAGACGCGCGCGCCGACCGCCTCGAAGTCTTTCGCTGCGTCCCGCAGCGAACACATCTCCTTCGTTCAACCGGGCGTCGCGGCCTTGGGGTAGAACGCGACCACCGTCCACGGCGCGTCGTCGCGGTCGGCCGGGCCGCCGATCGTCACCAGCTTGCCGGTGTGGTCGTTGAGGCGGAACGCCGGCGCGGGCTGGCCCGCCGCGGGCATCGGCGGTGTCGCCGGCTGCGCATCGGGCGCAGGCTTCGGCGTCTGCTCCTGCGCCGCGAGCGGCGCCAGCAGCAGCAGGCAGGCGAAGGTGGATCGGAGCATTGCGGTCCTCGAAGGATGGGTTCGCGCGCCATTGTGCGGTCCGCGCCTGACGGAGGCGAGGGTGCGCGGTTCGATCCGTCGGATGGGATCTGCCACGGACTCCGGTGTCCGCCAGGCGCGGCGCCTGGCGGGCGCGGCGCTGGCCGGCGTCGCGGCGTTGGCGCTGTGGAGTCTCCTCGGCGGCCGCGGCGTCGGCGCGGATGTCGGCGCCGGCCGCGGCGCGGCGACCGATGCGGAGGCGCGGCTGCGCACCCTCGAAGCGCGGTTGGCCGCGCTCGAAGGTCGCGGCGTCGCCGCCGCGACACCGTCCCAGGGGGCTGCCGCGGACGTGCCCGCGGTCGCGGTCCCCGAGGACCTCGAGGACCTCGAGCGTCGCCTGCGCGCCCTGGAGCAGGCCGGTGTCGCGCGCGGCGGTGCGGAACCCACCGCCGCGACGCCGCCTGTCGGGGAGCTGGTCGCCGCATTGGCGGCGGCCGACGCCGCGGCGGTCGCGCGACTGCTGGTGCCGGGCGTCGACGTCGACGCGCGCGACGAGGACCGGCAGACGCCGCTGGCCGCGGCGGCGGTCTCGGGGAGAACGGAACTCGTCGAGCTGCTGCTGGCGCACGGCGCGCGGCTCGAACGCACCGCGCAGCGCGGCATGACGCCGCTGCTCGCGGCGCTCGACGCGGGCCAGCAGGACACCGCGCTGCTGTTGCTCGAACGCGGCGCCAGCGCCAGGGCCGTCGACAAGAACGGCGAGGACGCCCTGATCTGGGCCGCGTTCAACGGCTGCGAGCGGGTCGTCGAGCGGCTGCTGCGGCGGGGCGACCTCGACCTCGACCGCGCGGCACACGACGGTCGCACCGCCCTGCACGACGCCGCGCGCCGCGGCCACCTCGAGGTCGTACGGCGGCTTCTGGACGCGGGCGCCGCTCCGAGCGTCGCGGATCGCCAGGGGGCGACGCCGCTCGCGTTGGCGGTCGCCGCGGGACACGACGCGGTCGCGGCGCTGCTGCGTCGCCGCGGGGGACGTTGAGGTCGCCTCGCCCTCAGTCCGGGCCGTGTCCGTGCAGCGCCGTCTGCAGCGCGCGACGCGCGCGATGCAGCCGCGATCGCACCGTGCCGACCGGCAGGGCGAGCTCGCGGGCGACGCCGTCGTAGTCGAGACCCGTACGCGAGTAGAGCAGGAACACGCGGCGCTGTTCGGCGGGCAGGCGCTCGATCGCGCCGGCGAGCAGCGCGTCGATCTCGTGGGAGTGCGCGTGGTGCAGCGGGTTCTCGCAGGCCGGATGGTCCGCGCACCGCGCGGCGCCGGCATGGTGCTCGTGACGGAGCCGGCGTTCCAGCGTGCGGCGCATGTGGCGCGCGCGGTGGCGCACCGCGAGCACCAGCCAGCCGGCGACGTCCGGCGGCGGCGCCGGGACGCGGAGCAGGGCGAGCAGCGCCTCCTGCACGGCGTCGTCGGCGAGGTGATCGCAGCCGAGCAGGCGCCGCGCCTCGGCGCGCGCGCGCACCAGCGGCGGCTCGAGCCGTGCTGGGTCGAGGTGGGCGGGGAGGGCCTCGGGCTCGGGCGAGCCGTCGGTGCGGCGGGAATGGTCACACATCGGGAACGTGAACCTCCGACCACGACGCCTTGCCGAACGAGCCGCGCACGTCGCGGCCGCGGTGGTCGGAGCCCGCGGGACGCGATCAGGCGCTGGCGACGAACCTGCGGCGTCCGGTCGGCGGCGCGCGGCTGTGGCGATCGGCTCGTTCGACGGCGGAGGCCGCGCGCATGGGCGGCGCGCGCAGGCTCGCGACCGCCGCGTTCGCGATCCGGAGCGACGGGTGTCGCGGCGGCGGCGCGCCGGGGACGCCGTGCTCGAGCTCGCAGGCGAAGCAGGCGCAGGCGAGCCCGGCGAGGTCGTCGGTCGACTGCGCGCGCGTCGGCGGGGCCGGCTGCATGCCGTCGCCGTGGTGTGCGCCGCAGGTGCACGCGGTGGTCGCGGCACTCGTCGCGGCCGCGCAGTGGGCGTGCGTGTGCATCACCGGCAGCAGCAGCCGGATCGCGAGCGCCAGGAGGCAGAGCCAGGCCGCGAGGGGGAGACGCGTGCGACGCACGGCGCGGACACTACGGCGCCGTGGGGCGCCCGACAAGGCGGCCGGGGCGTCGACCGGAATCGCGGAACTCGCGCCCGGTCACCGGCACTCCTCCGCCGTGTTCGTCCGAGCTCCCGTGTGTCTGCGTCCCGTCCTCGCGACGTCGGTGCTGGTCTTCGCCCTGCCCAATCAGGTGAGCGGTCAGGAGAGCGGTCAGGCGCGCGACCAGGGTGCCGACGCCCAGCGCCTCTCTGCGCTCGATCGCGCCACGCGGGACCTCGGGGGCGCCGGCGCCGCGCCGCTCGGCGCGCAGAACGGGCCGCTGCGGCTGCTCGACGTCAGTCTCGACCTGATGGCCGCGGCCGGCGTCTCGACCGAGCGGGACGCGGTGCTGGCCGAGCTGCAGGGCGGCGGGCACGATCCCAGGAAGCGTGGGTTCACGCTGCAGCAGGCCGAGCTGACGCTGGCGGGCGCCATCGACCCGTGGCTCATGGGGAAGGCGCACATGGTGGCGTTCCTCGACCCGACGGAGGGGGAGACGGTCTTCGAGCTCGAGGAGGCCTACATCACGACCCAGCAGCTGCCGTACGACCTGCAGATCAAGGCCGGCACGTTCCTGACCGAGTTCGGCCGCATCAACGCGCAGCACCCGCACCAGTGGGACTGGCAGGACCAGCCGGTGATCCACACGCGGCTGTTCGGCGGCGACGGCATGCGCGGACCCGGCGCGCGCGTGGCCTGGCTCGCGCCGACCGAGACCTACGCCGAGCTGTTCCTCGGCGTGCAGAACGCGAACGGCGAGACGATGCCGAGCTTCCTCGCCAACGACGAGGTCTACGAGGAGCGTCCGGTCGGCGGGCGCGCCTTCGCCGAGCGCGAGGTGCGAAGCGGCAACGACCTGGTCTACTCGCTGCGGGCCGCCACGTCGTTCGACCTCGGCGACGAGAGCACGCTGGGGCTCGGCGCGTCGGCGCTGTTCGGTCCGAACGCGACCGGCGGCGACGCCGACACCGCGATCTGGGGCGTCGACTTCGCCTGGCGGTGGCGCCCCGAGTCGAACCGCCGAGGGTACCCGTTCTGGAAGGTGCAGGGCGAGTTCCTGGCGCGGAGCTTCGACGCCGCCGAGCAGGTCGACGAGGCCGATCCGCTCAATCCGGTGACGGTCCCGGGTGCCACGTTGGACGACCTCGGCGGCTACCTGCAGGTCGCCCACGGCTTCGCCGAGGGGTGGGCCGCCGGCGCGCGGGTCGACTGGGTCGGCGGCTCGGGCGACAACTACGACGTCGACACCCAGGCGCTGCTGTCCCGCATGGGGGATCCGTTCCGCGCCGATCGCATGCGGGTGTCGCCGATGCTGACGTACTCGCCGTCCGAGTTCTCGCGCATCCGCCTGCAGTACAACTACGACGACAGCGACCACCTCGACGATCCGGTCCACTCCGTGTGGCTGGGCTTCGAGGTCCTGATCGGCACCCACCCCCCACACACGTACTGAAGTGTCGCGAACGATCCGCCAGGTTGCGCGCGTGACGACCGTTCTCGGCGAGTCGTCGGCTGCCTTCGCTCTCGTCTGTGGCGTCGTGGTCGGGCAGGCGCCGCACGTGGTCGTCGCCACCACCGCGGACGTGGCCGCCGTCAGCCGGGCCATCGGCGGGGATGCCGTCGACGTCCGGCTGCTGACGAGTCCCGCAGCGGACCCTCACTTCGTCGACGCCCGCCCGAGCATGCTGCGCAGCTGCAGCCGGGCGGAGGCGCTGGTCCGGACCGGCCGGGACCTCGAGATCGGCTGGCTGCCCGTGCTGGTCGGCAACAGCCGCAACGGCGCGATCGTCGCGGGGCAGCCGGGCAGCATCGACGCCAGCACGGCCGTGCGGGCGCTCCAGGTGCCGACGGCCGGCATCGACCGCGGGTCCGGCGACGTGCACGCAGCTGGCAACCCGCACTACCTGGTCGATCCGCTCTGCGGGCTGCGGGTGGCAGCGCTGCTGCGCGACCGCTTCGGCGCGCTGTGGCCGGACCGGCGCGCGGACTTCGCGGCGCGGTTCGATGCGTTCCGGCGGCGCCTCGCCGTGGCGATGGTCGGCGAGCACGTGGCCGCGGCCTACGGCCATGACGCCGAGAAGCTGGCGCTGGCGTTCGGGGCCGGGCGCCTCGCCGACGTGCTGCACGAGCAGGGTGATCGCGACCGTCTCGGTGGTTGGTTCGCGCTGATGCTGCCGCTGCGGGGTCGGTCCGTGGTCGCCGACCACGACATCTGGCCGTACTTCACCGAACGGTTCGGCCTCGTGATGGTGGGCTTCTTCGAGCCCAAGCCCGGGGTCGCGCCGACCACGAGCCATCTGCAGGAACTCGTCGAGAACATGCGACGCGCCGATGCGCGGGCGATCCTGTCGGCGCCGTACTTCGCGCCGCAGCACGCCAGGATGGTCGCGCGCGCGACCGGGGCGGTCATCGCCGAGATGGCGCATCAGCCGGGTGCCCGCGGCGGCGACGACGTCGACTACATCGACTGGATCGACCAGAACGTCCGCGCCGTGGCGCGGGCCTTGTCGGGGGGCGGCGAGCGCGATCGATGACGGGGGCCCCGACGCTGATCGCGGCGCGCGGCCTCGTGGTCGGTCGGCGCGCGCCGCTGTTGCGCGACGTCGACTGGGAGCTGCACGCCGGCCAGGCGTGGTTCGTGGTCGGACGCAATGGCAGCGGCAAGTCGAGTCTGGTCGCCACGATGCTCGGGCTGCTGCCGCCGCTCGCCGGCGAACGGGCGGAGTGTCCCGATCTCGCGCAGCGGCTGGGCTACGTGCCGCAGGAGCTGCAGTTCGAGCCGCCGATGCCGATCGCGGTCGCCGAGTTCGTCGGCCTGGCGCAGCCGGCGGCCTGGCGAAGGGACGTGCGCGCCGCCGCCGTCGACGAGGCGCTGACGCAGCTGGGCGTGTGCGACCTGCGCTGGCGGCGGCTGTCGGCGCTGTCCACGGGCCAGCGCCGCCGGGTCATGGTGGCGCAGGCGTTGGCGCGGCGCCCGGGACTGATCGTGCTCGACGAGCCGGCCGCCAACCTCGACGCCGTGGCCACCGCGGCGCTGGCGGCCGACCTCGACCGCCTGCGCCGCGAGCGCGACCTGTGCGTGGTGCAGGTGTCGCACGATCTGGCGGTCGCCCGGCGCTACGCCACGCACATCGCGTTCGTGCACGGCGGCGCGGTCGCCGCGCGCGCGGCCGCGCCGTCCTGGGACGATCCGATCCTGGCGTCGGCGCTGGAGCCGGTGGTGTCGTGACGGCGGCCCCGGTGTCGACCTGGTGGCAGCTGTTCGGCGATGCCGTCACGACCGCCGTGCTGCTCGGCGCGATCCTGCCGCTGCTCGGCCTGCTGCTCGCTCTGCGCCGGCAGGTGTTCCTGACCGCGGCGGTCGGACAGGCCGCCAATCTGGGGATGGCGGTGGCGCTGTGGGCCGGCGTCGAGACCGGACACGCGGCGTCGGCGGCGGCCCACGCGACGCTGCTGGCCGCCGGGCTGGTCGCCGCCGCGGCGACGGCAGCGGCGGCGTTGCGGGCGCTGTCGACCGGGGGCGGCGCGTTCGAGGCGCGGGCTGCGTGGGGATTCCTGGCCGGGGGGGCACTGACGATGTTGCTGCTGGCCGACGCGCCGCACGGCCTGCAGGAGGTGCAGCGTCTGTTCCTGTCGTCGGTGCTGGGCGCGTCGCCGACCGACGTCGGCATCGCCATCGGCCTGGCCGTCGGGGTCGGACTCGCCGTCTGGCGTGCCCGTCGGCAGCTGCTGCTGTGGGCGATCGATCCGTCGATCGCGGCCGCCTATGGCGTTCGCGTCCGACGCTGGGACCTCGGCATCGGCGCGTTCGTCGGCGTCACCATCGGCTTCGCCATCCACGCCACCGGCCTGACCATGACGTTCGGCCTGTGCGCGCTGCCGGTGCTGCTGGCGCGCGAGGTGTGCCGCGTCGTCGCCACCGCGCTGTGGCTGGCGCCGCTGGCCGGCGCCGCCGCGGCCGCCGGAGGCTTCGCCGCGGGCGAAGGGTTCGACCTGCCGCCGGGCCAGTGCGCGGTTGCGCTGCTGGCGGTCGCGGTCGCGGTCGCGGGTCTCGCGCGGCGGGTGCGGCGGGTGCGGCCGCCGCGCTGACGCGCGGGATCGTCGAGGCGCGGCGCGCGGTGGTCTGCTCAGACCGTCTCGCGCTGCCGCTCGTTGCGCTTGCGGTCGTTCTCCTTCAGGAACGTCTTGCGCATGCGAACGCTCTTCGGCGTGATCTCGACGTACTCGTCCTCGGCGACGTACTCGAGCGCGTCCTCGACGCCGAACACGCGCGGCGGCGGCAGCTTGACGAACGCCTCCTTGTTCGAGCTGCGCATGTTGGTCGTCTTCTTCTCGCGCGACAGGTTGACGACCAGGTCGTTGTCCTTGCAGTGCTCGCCGACCACCATGCCCTCGTAGACCTGGGTGCCCTCGGGCACGAAGAACTGGCCGCGGTCGCGCAGGTTGTCGAGCGCGTAGAACGTCGCCGAGCCGGGCGCCATCGAGATCAGCACGCCGTTGTTGCGCTCCTCGATCACGCCGCGGTAGGCGCCGTAGCCGTGGAACACGTGGTGCATCGTCGCCTGGCCGCCGGTGGCGTTGAGCAGGCGGCTGCGCACGCCGATCAGGCCGCGCGCCGGCACGGTGAACTCGAGCCGCGTGAAGGTGCCCTTGCGGTCCATCTTCAGCAGCTCGGCCTTGCGGGTGCCGAGGATCTCGATCACCTTGCCGACGTTGTCGGCGGGCGCGTCGACGGTCAGGTACTCGATCGGCTCGAGCCTCTCGCCGTTCTCCTCGCGGTAGAGCACGTGCGGCTTGGCGACCGAGAACTCGAAGCCCTCGCGCCGCATGGTCTCGAGCAGGAAGCCCAGGTGCATGACGCCGCGGCCCGACAGCATGAAGCTGTCGGCGGTGTCGCCGGGCTCCACCCGCAGCGCCACGTTGACGCGCAGCTCCTTCTCGAGGCGCTCGCGCAGGTGGCGCGAAGTCAGGAACTTGCCGCCGTCCTTGCCGGCGAACGGCGAGTCGTTGACGCGCATCATGATCGACATCGTCGGCTCGTCGATGGCGATGACGGGCATCGCGTCCGGCTGCTCGATCGCCGCCAGCGTGTCGCCGATCTCGAGGTCCTCGATGCCGTAGATGCCGCACAGGTCGCCGGCATCGACGGTCTGGGTCTCCTCGCGCGACAGACCGACGAAGCGGTAGACGCCGCGCACGGTGGTCTCCTTCTTCCTGCCGGTGCGCGACAGGTGCATGACGCGGGCGTTGGCCTTCATGCGGCCGCGATGCACGCGGCCGATGGCGATGCGGCCGACGTAGTCGCTCCAGTCCAGCGTGGTGACGCGGAACTGCAGCGGTCCGTTCGGGTCGTCGGTCGGCGCCGGGATCTGGCCGACGATCGCGTCGAACAGCGGCTGCAGGTTCTTGCCCTCGCCGCCCTGTCGCGCCGCGGCCAGGTCGGTGCAGGCCCAGCCCTGGCGGCCGCTGCCGTAGAACACCGGGAACTCCAGCGCCGCCTCGTCGGCGTCGAGGTCGATGAACAGGTCGAAGATCTCGTTCACGACCTCCTCCGGCCGCGCGTCCGGCTTGTCGACCTTGTTGACCACGACGATCGGCTTGAGGTGGTGCGCGAACGCCTTCTGCAGCACGAAGCGCGTCTGCGGCATCGGCCCCTCGGCCGCGTCGACCAGCAGCAGCACGCCGTCCGCCATCGACAGCACGCGCTCGACCTCGCCGCCGAAGTCGGCGTGGCCCGGCGTGTCGATGATGTTGATGCGGGTGCCCTGGTAGCTGACCACCGTGTTCTTGGCCAGGATGGTGATGCCGCGCTCCTTCTCGAGCTCGTTGCTGTCCATCACGCACTCGGCGACGTCCTGGTTGTCGCGGAAGGTGCCGGTCTGGCGCAGCAGCCCGTCGACCAGCGTGGTCTTGCCGTGGTCGACGTGGGCGATGATCGCGACGTTGCGGATGTCGTTGGCCATGGGGATCGTGGTCGGATTCGGCCGGAGGGGGTGGCCGGCTCCAACAAAAGGCGAAGCATTGTCGCGTCCGTTTCCCCGGCGTCAACGGGGGTCCGGGGAAGGCAGGTTTGCTGCGGCGCAGGTTCGGGCGCTCCGCGCCCGAACGCGCCGCGCGCGCGGACGCGGTCCGCGCGCCGGAGGCGACCGACGACACGGGCGAGGGGATGCAACACCCGCATCTCACCCATCCGCGAGACTCGGAGAGCATCCGCTCCGGGGACGCAGCGGCCGGGCCGGCTGGCACGCGCAGCGCCGCGACGCAGCATCCGCGAGGCGAAGCAACGGGCGCGTCACGGCGCGTGCGGGCCGGCCCCTGGCCGCTGCTGCGGCCACGACACTCGGGCCGGGTCGCGCCTTGCGGCCCGCGAGACGGGGGCCGCAAGGCTGAACACCAAGAAGGGTGACGCCAGGGAACGCAACCGCCTGGCTCGCGGCTTCGGCTCCGGCGCTTCGCGCCTCCGCGCGCCGCGGCATCCGCGAGAACCTCGGTGGAACTCGGTGGCAGCGCGACCATCGACCGGCGGATTCCCACGGCGCACGCGCGACCGCTGGCCATTCACGGCGGCGGCGCCACCTCGCAGTGATCCGCGACCCCGAGGAGCTGGGCGGATGCGCTGTCCTCGCGATGTGCGCCTCCTGGTAGTCAGCTTCGCTGCCCCCGCGCATGCGGGGTGTGCCTGGCATGTTCATCAGGTAGGAGGTGCAAGTCCTCCATGGAGTCGCCGGAGACAACCATGAGTCGAAGACAACTGCACGAGATCGAAAG